>NZ_JBVJVZ010000009.1:183660-268305 GCF_055603245.1 Streptomyces sp. NPDC037290
GAAGCAGTCGCGCAGGTGGTCTGGGTCTTCTTTTTTTGTTTCGGCCCCCCCCCCCCCCCCCCCCCCCCCCCCCCCCCCCCCCCCCCCCCCCCCCCCCCCCCCCCCCCCCCCCCCCCGCTGCGTTGTCGCGCGCCCAGGCGGCACCTTGACACTACATACGACCGACCGCATTCTTTGTTCCATGCCTTCGACACCCCTCACCGAGGAGACCGACCCGTTCTGCCTGGCCACGGTCGACGCCGCGGCGATGCTCTTCGACGCCCCCTGGCGGCGCTACGGCGTGATCGGAGACAGCCTTTCCGCGGGCACGGGAGACAGGACCGCCGGCTACGGCGACCAGGGCTGGGCCGATCGGTTCGCGCACATCCTGCGGCAGGTGAGGCCCGATCTGGCCTACCTGAACGCGGCGGTGATCGGCGCCACCACGGCCGACACCCTCCACCACCAGCTCGACGGCATGCGGGACTTCGCCCCGGACCTGCTGCACATCCCCTGCGGCGCCAACGACCTCGTGCGCCGCGCACCGGACTTCGGCGAGATCGAGCAGAACATGCGCAGGATGTACGACCTGGCGGCCCGGACGGGCGCCCGGCTCACGACGTTCACCCTCGGCCGCTCCTACGTCGTGCCGGTCTTCCCCGACTGGACCGAGCGCGTCCTCAGGCTGAACGACATCACGCGCGCCCTCGCGGGCGAGTACGGCGCCGTCGTCGTCGACATGTGGGACCACCCGGTCAACGCGCGGGAGAACCTGCTGAGCGGGGACCGCATCCACTTCTCCACGTCGGGCCAGGCCGTCATGGCGAGCGAGATGGTCAAGGCACTGGCCGCCACCCTCGCGCACCGCACCCCCTGAGCGCCGGGCCGGCGGGGCGGAACACACAAAAAGGTACGCTCGGCCGTATGGGCACTGAGGAGCGGGCCTTCGCCACGCGTGCGGACAGGGCCTCGATCACCGACAAGCGCCTGCTCAGAGGTGCGCGGGCGCGCGAGATCGTACTGCGGCGCGCCGTCGACATCGCCTCACTCGACGGGCTGGACGACGTGAGTTTCGGCCGTCTCGCGACCGACACGGGCATGAGCAAGGCGGGCATCCAGACGCTCTTCAGGTCCAAGGAAGTGCTCCAGCTCGGGACCATCGACTACGCACGCGACCTGTTCATCGACACGGTCGTCCGTCCGGCGAGGTCAGCGGCTCCCGGGGCCGAACGGCTGCGTTCCCTGGTCGAGCACTGGATCGACTACGCCACAGCCCCGCTGTTCGAAGGCGGTTGCTTCCGCGTCGCCAACATCGCCCGTTTCGACAGCAGGCCGGGAGCGGTCCGCGACGCCCTGCTCCGCCATCAGCGGGAATGGCTCGACACCATCGAGAGGGAGCTGCGCAGCGCCGTCGAGGCCCGTGAAGTCGCGGACGTCGACATCGACCTCGCGGTCTTCCAGATCGACTCCGTCCTCTGCGCGGCCAACACGGCGCTGCGCCTCGGGGACGAGGACGTCGTCTCCAAGGTGCGCCGCACCGTCGCAGCTCTCCTGAAGGCACCCTGAACAGCTTGTGTCCGGCCCCTGACGGTGTGTGTGGGGCATGTCTCGTGCGCTCAGAAGATCCGCAGGTCAGCGGGCAGGGGTCGGCGCGCTTCCGTCACCCGGACGGTCCTCCCGGGCGGCTGGAGGAAGGAGCGGCCCCTAACGTCGTACTAATATTTCCGGCTTGTTACTCATTGTTACCCAGCCGGACCCACCGTGAGGACCCGATGGCAGCCATAGACGAGAGCAGTGCTCTCGGCCTGCTCGACGAAGAGATCCGCACGCAGTTCGGCGACAGCGCACGCTTCTCCGCCGGGCCCGCGGCCTCGCCGCGCACGCTGGTCGATGTCTTCGACGCGACCGTGCGGTCCCATCCGGACGAGCCCGCCCTGGACGACGGTACGACGAGTCTCAGCTACCGTGCGCTGGCCGGCGAGGTGGAGCGGCTGCGGCGGCGGCTCGCGGCCGCCGGTGTGGGGCTCGGGGACCGCGTCGGGGTGCGGGTGCCCTCCGGGACCAATGAGCTGTACGTCGCGATCCTCGCCGTGCTCGCCGTCGGCGCCGCCTACGTCCCGGTGGACGCCGAGGACCCGGACGAGCGGGCCGAGCTGGTGTTCGGGGAGGCGGAGGTGCGGGCCGTCATCGGGGCCGGGCACTCGCTCACCGTCCAGGGCACTCCCGGCGCCCCCGCCGCCCGTCCCGGCACCGGGCACGACGCCTGGATCATCTTCACCTCCGGGTCCACCGGGAAGCCCAAGGGTGTCGCCGTCACGCACCGCAGCGCCGCCGCGTTCGTGGACGCCGAGGCGGCCCTGTTCCTCACGGAGGAGCCGATCGGGCCCGGCGACCGGGTCATGGCGGGTCTGTCCGTGGCCTTCGACGCGTCCTGCGAGGAGATGTGGCTGGCCTGGCGGTACGGCGCCTGTCTGGTGCCCGTGCCCCGCTCGCAGGTCAGGAGCGGTGCCGATCTCGGGCCCTGGCTGGTCGAGCAGGAGATCACCGTCGTCTCGACCGTGCCCACGCTGGCCGCGCTCTGGGAGCCCGAGACGCTCAACGACGTACGGCTGCTGATCTTCGGTGGCGAGGCGTGTCCGCCCGAGCTGGCGCAGCGGCTGGTCACCGAGGGGCGCGAGGTGTGGAACACCTACGGGCCGACCGAGGCGACCGTCGTGGCCTGTGCCGCGCTGATGACCGGTGAGGAGCCCGTCAGGATCGGGCTGCCGCTGAACGGCTGGGAGCTGGCCGTGGTCGACGAGGCCGGGGAGCCGGTGCCGATGGGTGGCAGCGGGCAGCTGGTGATCGGCGGGGTCGGGCTCGCGCGGTATCTCGACGCCGGGAAGGACGCGGAGAAGTACGCGCCGCTCGAGTCGCTGGGCTGGGAGCGGGCCTATCGCAGCGGTGACCTCGTCAGGGCGGATCCGGAGGGGCTGGTCTTCCTCGGGCGGGCCGACGAGCAGATCAAACTGGGCGGGCGGCGGATCGAGCTGGGTGAGGTGGATGCCGCGCTGCAGGCCCTGCCCGGGGTCGCCGGAGCCGCGGCCGCCGTGCGCACCGCCCGCAGCGGCAATCAGCTCCTCGTCGGTTACGTCGTCACCCAGGACGGCTGGGACCGGGCGGCCGCCGTCGAGAAGCTGCGCGCCGCGCTGCCCGCCGCGCTGGTGCCGCTGCTCGCGCCCGTCGCCGAGCTGCCGACCCGTACGTCGGGGAAGGTGGACCGGAACGCGCTGCCCTGGCCCCTGGAGGGCGTCGAGGCCCCGAGGGCCGAGCTGTACGGCACCGAGGCCTGGCTCGCCGAGCAGTGGGCGGAGGTGCTGGGCGTGGCGGTGACCGGTGCCGGCGACGACTTCTTCGCGATCGGCGGCAGCAGCCTTGCCGCCGCCCAGCTGACCACGCGGCTGCGCACCCGCTACCCGAGCGCCGCCGTCCTCGACATCTACCAGCACCCCACGCTGCGCAAGCTGGCCCGGCGGCTGGAGGCCTCGGCGCAGGACGACGGCGCGCGGCGGACGGTCGCGCGGGTGCCGCTGCGCGCCCAGGTCCTGCAGCTCTTCCTGCTCGTCCCGCTGACCACGCTGCTCGGGCTGCGCTGGACGCTGGTCCTGGCCGCCCTCGGCAACCTGCTGCCCGCCCACGCCTGGCTGCCGACCGCGCCCTGGTGGCTGGTGGCGGCCGGTGCGCTGCTGTTCTTCACCCCGCCCGGCCGGATCGCGCTCGCGGCGGGCGGGGCACGGCTGTTGCTGCGGGGCCTGGCACCCGGACGGTATCCGCGCGGCGGGAGCGTGCATCTGCGGCTGTGGACCGCCGAACGGCTGGCCGAGGTCAGCGGGGCCACCGCCCTCACCGGATCCTGGCTGGAGCGGTATGCGCGGGCGCTGGGCGCCAAGGTCGGCCAGGACGTGGACCTGCACTCGCTGCCGCCGGTCACTGGCATGCTCAGACTGGGCCGGGGCGCGGCCGTCGAGTCCGAGGTGGACCTGTGCGGGTACTGGCTGGACGGCGACCGGCTGGAGATCGGCCCGGTGAAGGTCGGCGCGCACGCCACCGTCGGCACCCGCAGCGTGCTCTTCCCGGGCGCCCGCGTCGGCAAGCGCGCCGAGGTGGCACCCGGCTCGGCGGTCGGCGGGCAGGTGCCGACCGGTCAGCGCTGGGTGGGCGCGCCCGCGGTCAAGCTCGGCAAGGCGAAGCGCAACTGGCCCAAGGAGCGACCGCGGCGGGGCACGTACTGGCGGGTGATGTACGGCGTGGCGGGCCTCGGGCTCGGCGCCCTGCCGCTGCTCGCGGGGGTCGCCGCGCTGCTGGTCGCCGGGGTCTTCGTGGCGCCCGGCAGCTCACTGGTCCAGGCCCTGCGCGGGGCGGCGCTGGGGCTGGTCCCGGCCACGCTCGCCTACGGGCTGGCGTACGCCCTGCTGATCCTCGTCGGCGTACGGCTGTTCAGCCTGGGGCTGCGGGAGGGCACGCATCCGACGCACAGCCGGGTCGGCTGGCAGGCGTGGACCGTGACGCAGCTGATGGACCGGTCCCGCGAGACGCTGTTCCCGCTGTACGCGGGGCTGGTCACGCCGGTGTGGCTGCGGCTGCTGGGCATGCGGATCGGGCGGGGCGCCGAGGTGTCCACCGTGCTCGCGCTGCCGAGCCTGACCACCGTCGGCGACGGGGCGTTCCTCGCCGACGACACCCTGACGGCGCCGTACGAGCTGGGCGGCGGCTGGGTGCGGATCGGGCGTGCTCAGATCGGGCGGCGGGCCTTCCTCGGGAACTCCGGGATGACCGCGCCGGGCCGGAGCGTGCCGGACGGCGGCCTGGTCGGTGTGCTGTCGGCGACGCCGAAGAAGGCGAAGAAGGGCACCTCGTACCTGGGGCTGCCGCCGGTGAAGCTGCCGCGCAGTGCCGCGGGCGGGGATCAGAGCCGTACCTATGAGCCGCCCGCCCGGCTGCTGTGGGCGCGCGGACTGGTGGAGCTGTGCCGGATCGTGCCGGTGCTGTGCAGTGCGGCGCTGGCCGCGGCGACGGTGGCGGCGCTGTGCGCGCTGGGCCCGTGGGCGTGGGCGCTGTCGGGTGGGGTGCTGCTCGGGGCGGGGTGCGTCGCGGCGGTCGTCTCCGTCGTCGCGAAGTGGCTGCTGGTGGGCCGGCACCGGGCCGGGGAGCATCCGCTGTGGAGTTCGTTCGTGTGGCGGGACGAGCTGGCGGACACGTTCGTCGAGGTGCTGGCGGTGCCGTGGCTGGCCGGGGCCGTGCCGGGGACGCCGGTGATGACGGCGTGGCTGCGCGGGCTCGGCGCGCGCATCGGCAGAGGCGTGTGGGTGGAGAGCTACTGGCTGCCCGAGGCGGATCTGGTGACCCTGGAGGACGCCGCCACCGTCAACCGGGGCTGCGTGCTGCAGACACACCTCTTCCACGACCGGATCTTGCGGACGGATACTGTGGTCCTCCGTGCGGGCGCCACGCTGGGGCCCGGCGGGATCGTGCTGCCCGGCAGCACGGTCGGGGCCCGTACGACCCTGGGTCCCGCGTCGCTGGTGATGGCCGCGGAGTCCGTCCCGGACGACACCCGCTGGCTCGGCAACCCGATCGAGGCATGGCGTTCCTGAGCGCGGGCCGCGAGGGGCCGGTGCGCGGGGCACCGGCACGCAGTGGTGGCACAGCGCAGGGAGCAGACACAGCAGTGGCAGTTCAGCAGTCGGCCGGTCCGGACCCGTACTTCCCGGACAACGGTGACGCCCGGTACCGGGTGCACCGCTACGAACTCGCGCTGGACTACCGCCCGGGCCCGAACCGGCTGTCCGGCACGGCCCGGATCAACGCCATCGCCGGCCCGGCGCCGCTCGCCGAGTTCCAGCTCAACCTGGCGGACTTCAGGATCGGCCGGATACGGGTGGACGGCCGGCAGCCGCACTACACGCACCGGGGCGGCAGGCTGCGGGTGAAACCGGTCAAGCCGCTGCGGGCCGGGGCCGCCTTCACCGTGGAGGTGCACTGGTCCGGCAATCCCCGGCCGGTGCCCAGCCCCTGGGGCGGGCTCGGCTTCGAGGAGCTGGCGGACGGGGCGCTGGTGGCGAGCCAGCCGGTGGGGGCGCCGTCCTGGTACCCGTGCAACGACCGGCCCGCCGACAAGGCGTCGTACCTGATCTCGGTCACCACACCGTCCGCGTACGCGGTGGTCTCGGGCGGGCGTCTGCTGACCCGTACGACGAAGGCCTCGACGACCACGTGGGTGTACGAGCAGTCCGCGCCCACGTCCAGCTATCTCGTCGGCCTGGCGATCGGCAGGTTCCAGACGGTCCTGCTGGGCGACCCGGGGCCGGGCGGTGTGCCGCAGCACGGGCACATCCCGGCCCATCTGCTGCCGCGGTTCTCCCGGGACTTCGCACGGCAGCCCGCGATGATGGAGCTGTTCCAGGAGCTGTTCGGGCCGTACCCGTTCGACGAGTACGCGGTCGCGGTGACCGAGGAGGAACTCGATGTGCCGGTCGAGGCACAGGGGTTGTCGCTGTTCGGCTCCAACCACGTGGACGGGGCGCGGGGTTCGGAGCGGCTGGTGGCGCACGAGCTGGCGCACCAGTGGTTCGGCAACAGCGTGTCCATCGCCGACTGGCGGCACATCTGGCTGAACGAGGGCTTCGCCAAGTACGCGGAGTGGCTGTGGTCCGAGCGCTCGGGCGGCCGCGGCGCTCAGCAGCTGGCCGCCGCCGCGCACCGGCTGCTGTCCACGCTGCCGCAGGACCTCAGGCTGTCCGATCCGGGCCGCAGGGCGATGTTCGACGACCGGCTCTACGAGCGGGGTGGTCTGGCCCTGCACGCGGTGCGCTGCGCGCTGGGCGACGACGCGTTCTTCCGCATGCTGCGCGCCTGGGTGCGGCTGCACCGGAACGGGTCGGTGACGACGGCGGCGTTCACCGAGCACGTGGCCCGGTTCGCGGACGAGCCGGTGGACGGGCTGTTCGAGACGTGGGTGCACGGGACGCAGCTGCCGCCGCTGCCGGTGCTCCGCGAGGTTCCCTAGACTTGAGGGGTGGCCCGGCCCAATGAGGAGGTCGAGGCGCTCCTCCAGGAGTACGCGGACCTCATCGCGATCACGGGAGGCGACGCCTTCAAGGCGCGCGCCTACGAGAAGGCGGCCCGTGCCATCGGCGGGTATCCGGCCGACATCGCGCAACTGGACGCGGACGGGCTGAAGGAGATCCCGAACGTTGGCCGGTCGATCGCCGACAAGGTGATCGAGTACCTGCGCACCGGGAAGATGGCGGTGGTCGAGGAGCGCCGGGCGAGGATCCCCGCGGGGGTCCGGGAGCTGATCACGATTCCCACGCTGGGCCCGAAGAAGGCGCTGCGGCTCTACGAGGACCTGCACATCTCGTCGGTGAGCGAGCTGGCCGCGGCGATCGAGGCGGACGCGCTGGCCGATCTGAAGGGCTTCGGCGAGAAGACGCAGGACAACATCCGGCACGGCATCGAACTGCTCCAGCGGGCGGGCGCCCGGGTGCCGCTGTCGCTAGCCCTGGACACCGCCGAGGCGATCGTCGCCGAGCTGTCCGGGGTGACCGGCTGCAGGCGCTGTGACCACGCCGGTTCGCTGCGCCGCATGCGGGAGACCGTGGGCGACCTGGACGTGCTGGTCGCGGCGAAGCGGTCGGAGCCGTTCATGGCGGCGCTGTGCGAGCTGCCGGCCACCGCGGAGGTCATCGCGCGGGGCTCGAAGAAGACCTCGATCCGCACCGCGAAGGGGCTCCAGGTGGACCTGAGGGTGGTTCCGCCGGAGTCGTGGGGTGCCGCGATGCAGTACTTCACCGGCTCCAAGGCGCACAACATCCGTACCCGCACCATCGCCGTGCACCAGGGACTGAAGCTCTCCGAGTACGGCCTGTTCGACGCCGAGAGCGGTGACTCGCTGGCCTCCCGCACCGAGGAGGAGGTGTACGCCCGGCTCGGGCTGCCGTGGATCCCGCCTGCGCTGAGGGAGGACCGCGGGGAGATCGAGGCGGCCCTGCACGGCGAGCTGCCCGAGGTGCTGACCGAGAAGGACATCCGCGGTGACCTGCACACCCACACCGACCTCACGGACGGGCTCGCCCCGCTGGAGGAGATGGTCGCGGCCGCCGCCGAACGCGGTTACGCGTACTACGCGGTCACCGACCACGCTCCCCGCCTGTACATGCAGCGCATGACCGACGAGAAGATCCTCGCCCAGCGCGAGCGGCTGCGGGAGCTGGACGGCTCCCACCACCGGATGCGGCTGCTGCACGGCACGGAGCTCAACATCGATCCGGACGGCGAGGTGGACTGGCCCGCGGAGTTCCTGGCCGGCTTCGACCTGTGTGTGGCCTCGCTGCACTCGCACTTCGACCTGGACCGCACGGCCATGACCCGGCGGCTGGTGCGGGCCTGCGAGAACCCGTACGTCAACGTCATCGGGCATCCGACGACCCGGCTGCTCGGCAAGCGGCCGGGCGTCGACGCCGACTGGGACGAGGTGTTCGCCGCGTGCGCGCGCACCGGCACCGCGCTGGAGGTCAACGCCCAGCCGGACCGTCTGGACCTGCGCGACGAGGACATCCTGCGCGCGAAGGAGCACGGGGCGAAGTTCGCCGTGAACACCGACGCGCACTCCGTCCCGCACCTCGCGCAGCTGCGCTACGGCGTGGGCACCGCGCAGCGCGGCTGGCTCACCCGGGACGACGTCGTCAACACCTGGCCGCTGACCCGGCTGCGCCGGTTCCTGCGCAAGGGCCGGTGAGGGTGGTCATTCCCGGGTCAGCCACAGCGGCGTGGCGTTCTCGGTGTCGGCCGCTCCCACCGCCTTGATGTCCCCGTTCGCGGCCCGCAGCAGGATCCGGCCCATCGCGATGAGCGCCCGTCCGGCTGCGAGTTCGTCGCCGATCTCCGGTACGTCCGGGTCGTACGGGTTGCGTCGGGCCTCCGCATGGCTCTCCAGGACGTTGTCGCCGGTGTCCAGGACGATCCGGGCGGTGGTGTCCGGGTCGTGCTCGGAGAGATACAGGTTCAGCCGCCATTCCTTGATGGCCGGGGGATGGCTGGACATGGGTCGGGTCATCATGCACCTCCCTGGGCTGGGCTGCCCTTCCACTGTGCACCTGGCCCCCCGCGGACGCCTCCCCTGGTACGGGCACAATGTCAGGCATGACCTCGCGCACCTGCCCCTGTGGGCTGTCCCAGCCCTACGACGCCTGCTGCGGCCGTTTCCACGCGGGATCCGCGAGCGCGCCGACCGCCGAACTGCTCATGCGGTCGCGGTACAGCGCGTTCGTGACGGGGAACGCGGGGTATCTGCTGCGCACCTGGCATCCGCGGACCCGGCCCGAGCGGCTGGAGCTCGACCCCCGGATGAAGTGGACGGGCCTGGAGATCCTGGACACCGCCGACGGGTCCGCCTTCCACAGCGCGGGCTCGGTGACCTTCCGTGCCTCCTACCGGGGTGGTTCGCTGCACGAGCGGAGCCGGTTCGAGCGGGTGGACGGGGCGTGGGTGTACGTGGACGGGGAGTTCCTGGACTGACGGGCGCCGACTAGGGCGCCAGGATGTCCAGTTCCTGGAGGGCGCCCGCGGTGATCTCCCTGGTCAGCTGTTCGGCGCGGGCCGCGTCGCCCGCGCGGACCGCCTCGGCGACCTGCACGTGCAGGGTGACCGCCGCCGGGTCGGGGTCCTCGAACATGACCTCGTGATGGGTGCGGCCGGCCAGGACCTCCGCGACGACGTCGCCGAGCCGGGCGAACATCTCGTTGCCGGAGGCGTTCAGGATGGCCCGGTGGAAGGCGATGTCGTGGACCAGGTACTGCTCCAGCTTGTGGCCCCGTGAGTTGGCCACCATGCCGAGTGCGCACTCGGTGAGTGAGGCGCACTGCTCCGCCGTGGCATGCCTGGCGGCGAGGCCGGCCGCGACGGGTTCGACGGCCGAGCGCAGCACGGTCAGCGAGCGCAGCTGGTGCGGGCGGTCGGCGCCCGCGAGGCGCCAGCGGATGACCTGCGGGTCGTAGACGTTCCACTCCGACTTGGGGCGGACGGTCACGCCGACCCGGCGGCGGGACTCGACCAGGTGCATGGACTCGAGCACGCGGACCGCCTCGCGCATCACGGAGCGTGACACCTCGAAGTGCTGTGCGAGTTCGTCCGTGCGCAGAACGCTGCCCGGCGGGTACTCGCCCGCGGTGATCGCGGGGCCGAGGGTGTCCAGTACATGGCCGTGCAGCCCCCGGCCCGGTGTGGTCATGCACTCAGCGTACGGCGTGGATCACAGAGTCAAAAAGTCAGACTTAAACGTCACAGAGTCTTGAATTCGTCGTACCTAATGGGTTTCAGTGTGGCGACGCCGCCGTGGCGTCGGATGTCGAGGAAGACAGCGAGGCAGTACATGCGAACCCCCCAGGTCGTCGTCGTGATGGGCGTCGCGGGGACGGGCAAGACCACGATCGGTCCCCTGCTCGCCGCGCGGCTGGGCGTCCCGTACGCCGAGGGCGACGACTTCCACCCGCAGGCCAACATCGACAAGATGTCGGCCGGCTCCCCGCTCGACGACGCCGACCGGTGGCCCTGGCTGGACGCCATCGGTCACTGGGCGCACGGACGGGCCGGGCTGGGCGGGGTGGTCAGCAGCTCGGCCCTGAAGCGGTCGTACCGCGACCGGCTCAGGGCCGCCGCTCCCGGAGTCGTGTTCGTGCACCTCACGGGCGACCGGAAGCTGATCCAGGAGCGAATGACGCAGCGCCAGGGGCACTTCATGCCGACCGCGCTGCTGGACTCCCAGTTCGCCGCGCTGCAGCCCCTGCAGCCGGACGAGGCGGGAGTGGCCGTGGACGTCAGCGGCAGCCCGCAGGAGATCACCGAACGTGCCGTGCGGGCACTGGACGCGCTTCCCCTCGCATCCGAGTAACACCTCACCCCCGTCCCCCGTAACCGCAAGGGAACCCCCGTGACCAGACTCAGCGTCGAGGTGCTGGCAGCGGACGCACCTCCGCCGATCACCTCCGCCGGACACGCCCAGCTGGGCATAGCCGTCCTGGTGGGCATCGCCGTGATCGTCCTGCTCATCACCAAGTTCAAACTGCACGCCTTCCTGGCCCTGACCATCGGGTCACTGGTGCTCGGGGCGGTCGCCGGAGCACCGCTCGACAAGACCATCACCAGCTTCACCACCGGGCTCGGCTCCACCGTCGCCGGCGTGGGTGTCCTGATCGCGCTCGGGGCGATCCTGGGCAAGCTGCTCGCCGACTCCGGTGGTGCCGACCAGATCGTCGACACGATCCTCGCCAAGGCCGGGGGCCGTGCGATGCCGTGGGCGATGGTCCTGATCGCCTCCGTGATCGGCCTGCCGCTGTTCTTCGAGGTCGGCATCGTGCTGCTGATCCCGGTCGTTTTGATGGTCGCCAAGCGCGGCAACTACTCCCTGATGCGCATCGGCGTCCCGGCCCTCGCCGGCCTGTCCGTGATGCACGGTCTGATCCCGCCGCACCCCGGGCCGCTGGTCGCGATCGACGCGGTCAAGGCCAACCTGGGCGTGACCCTGGCGCTCGGCATCCTGGTCGCCGTTCCGACGGTGATCGTCGCCGGTCCGCTGTTCTCGAAGGTCGCGGCCCGCTGGGTGGACGTCCCGGCGCCCGACCGGATGCTGCCGCAGCGCGCCTCGGACGAGCTGGAGCGCCGCCCCGGCTTCGGCGCGACCCTGGCGACCGTCCTGCTGCCGGTGGTGCTGATGCTGGCGAAGGCCCTGGTGGACATCGTCGTCGACGACCCCGCGAACCGGACCCAGCGGGTCTTCGACGTCATCGGCTCCCCGCTGATCGCGCTGCTCGCCGCCGTGATCGTCGGCTTCTTCACGCTGGGCCGGCCCGCCGGGTTCAGCAAGGAGCGGCTGCAGCAGACCGTCGAGAAGGGCCTGGTGCCCATCGCCGGCATCCTGCTGATCGTCGGCGCGGGCGGCGGCTTCAAGCAGACGCTGATCGACTCCGGCGTGGGCCAGATGATTCTGGACGTCTCCAAGGACTGGTCGATCCCGGCGCTGCTGCTGGCCTGGCTGATCGCGGTGGCGATCCGGCTGGCGACCGGCTCGGCGACGGTGGCGACGGTCTCGGCCGCGGGCCTGGTCGCACCGCTCGCGGCGGACATGTCGACCACGCACGCCGCCCTGCTGGTCCTCGCGATCGGCGCCGGCTCGCTCTTCTTCAGCCATGTCAACGACGCCGGATTCTGGCTGGTGAAGGAGTACTTCGGGCTGAGTGTCGGGCAGACGATCAAGACCTGGTCGGTCATGGAGACGATCATCTCGGTGGTCGCCGGCGGCCTGGTCCTGCTCCTCTCACTGATCATCTAGGGGTACCGGGATGAGCCACCCGCTCTTCGACATCGGCGGCCGTACGGCCCTGGTCACCGGATCCAGCCGGGGCATCGGCCACGCGCTGGCCCGGGGCCTGGCCGAGGCCGGCTGCACGGTGGTCCTCAACGGGCGCGACCCGGGCCGGCTGGCCGAGGCCGCGGCAAAGCTGCCCGGCGTCACGCACACGGCGGTGTTCGACGTGACCGACGGCGCCTCGGTGGCCGCCGGGATCGCGGACGTCGAGGAGCGGGTGGGCCCGCTCGACATCCTGGTGAACAACGCGGGCATGCAACTGCGCGCCCCGCTGCTCCGGTTCACGGACTCCGACTGGCACCGGATCCTGGACACCAACCTCACCAGCGCGTTCCTGGTCGGCCGGGAGGCGGCCGGGCGCATGACCGAGCGCGGCCACGGCAAGATCGTCAACATCTGCTCGCTGCAGAGCGAGGTCGTACGGCCCGGCATCGCGCCGTACGCGGCGGCCAAGGGCGCGCTGAAGATGCTCACCAAGGGCATGTGCGCGGACTGGGCGCCGTACGGCGTCCAGGTCAACGGCCTCGGCCCCGGCTACGTCGAGACCGAGCTGACCCGGCCGCTGGTGGCGGACGAGGAGTTCAGCGCGTGGGTGCGCCGGCGCACCCCGGCCGGCCGCTGGGGCCGTACCGAGGACCTGGTGGGCGGCCTGCTCTTCCTCGTCTCGCCGGCCTCGGACTTCGTGAACGGCCAGATCCTGTACGTCGACGGCGGCATGACGAGCGTGCTCTGAAAGGGGCTGCGGCGATGCTGGGTTGTGTGATCCACGGCGCGGGCGAGCTGCGCGTGACGGAGCTGCCGGTGCCCCGGCCCGGGCCCGGTGAGACCCTGGTGGCCGTCCGCTACGGCGGAATCTGCGGGTCCGACCTGCACTACTGGCGGGACGGCGGGGTCGGTGACTTCCGGCTTGGGGAACCGATGGTGCTCGGGCACGAGGTGGTGGGCACGGTGGTGGCCCACGGCGCCGGGCCCACGGGTCCCGCGCCGGGTACGGCGGTCGCCGTGCACCCCGCCACCCCGTGCGGAGGCTGCCCGGAGTGCGCCGACGGGCGGGCGAACGTGTGCCGGGACACCCGGTATCTGGGCAGTGCGGCCCGCTTTCCGCATGTCCAGGGTGCCTTCGCGGCGCGGATCGCCGTACCGGCCGGGCAGGTGAGGGCGCTGCCGGACGGGCTCGGCCTGCGGCGGGCGGCGCTCGCCGAGCCGCTGTCGGTGGCGCTGCACGCGGTGCGGCGGGCCGGGGACGTGTCCGGCAGACACGTGCTGGTGACCGGGGCGGGGCCGATCGGGTGCCTGGTGACCGCGGCGGCGAAGGCGGCCGGCGCGGCACGGGTGACGGTGACGGACCTGGTGCCCGAGGCGCTCGCCTACGCGGCCGTGGCGGGTGCCGACGCGCTCGTACGGGCCGGCGAGCCGGGCGACGCCGGGTGGCCCGAGGAGGTGGACGTGGCCGTCGAGGCGTCCGGGGCAGCGGCTGGACTCGGCACGTGTCTGCGGCTCGTGCGGCGCGGCGGTGTGGTCGTACAGCTCGGGATGCTGCCGCCGGGGCACAGTCCGTTCGCCGGGAACCTGCTGGTGAGCCGGGAGATCGAGCTGCGCGGCGCGTTCCGCTTCGACGCCGAGTTCGACGACGCGCTGGAACTGCTGGCCGCGAGGGACGAGTTCGACGGTCTGATCAGTGCCGTGGTCCCCGTGGAGGACGCGGAGTCCGCCTTCGCGCTGGCCGCGGACCGGGGGCGGTCCTGCAAGGTGGTGCTGGAGTTCTGAGGAATCACCCACGCCACAAGGGGTGTTCCCGCTCCGCCCACTGTCTGCTCACCGTCCCCGTCCGCAGGCCGCGCCTTGCCTCCGGATCGCCGAGGGCCATGCCGATGTGGCCGGCCAGGACCACGGCGATGGTCAGGGCGAGCCAGTCGTGGACGAAGGTCGCCGAGGTGCGCCACACCAGCGGGGCGAGGTGGGTGAACCACATCATCAGGCCGGTGCCGAGCATGACCAGCGTGGCGCCGGAGATCCACGCGGCGTAGATCTTCTGGCCGGCGTTGAACTTGCCCGCCGGGCGGGAGGAGCGGCGCTTGTCCCGGCTCAGCGCCGCCCACAGCCACGTGCGGTCGTGGGGGCCGAAGCGGTTGAGGAAGCGCAGGTCGGCGCGGAAGGCCCGGGAAGCGAGGCCCAGCAGGACCGGGACGGGCAGGGCGAGCCCGGCGCACTCGTGGATGCGGACGACCAGTTCGCGGCGGCCGACCATGACCGCCAGCTGGGGGATGTAGAGGGCGGCCGCGGTGACCACACAGACGCCCATCAGCGCGGCCGTCGTGCGGTGCACCCAGCGTTCGGTCCGGCTGAAGCGGCGGATGCGGGCGCTGGGCGGGGCCGGGGTGTCAGCTCGTAGGGACATCGGTGCGTCCGTTCGACCGGCCGACCCAGGCGTCGACGTCGTAGCCGAGGTTCTCCCAGTAGCCGGGTTCGACCCGGTCGGTGACCGTGATGCCGGAGAGCCACTTGGCCGACTTGTAGAAGTACATGGGGGCGACGTAGAGGCGGACCGGGCCGCCGTGGTCGTGGGAGATGTCCTTGTCCTGCATGCGCAGGGCGACCAGGATGTCGGGCCGGCGGGCCTGGGCCAGGGTGAGGCTCTCGGTGTAGGTGCCGTCGAAGCAGGTGAAGCGGATCGCCTTCGCGGTGGGGCGGACCCCGGCCGCGTCCAGGAGGTGGGAGAGGCGTACGCCCTGGAAGGGGGTGCCGGGGACCCGCCAGCCCGTGACGCACTGGACGTCCTTGACCAGCCGGGTCTGCGGCAGGGCACGCAGGTCGGCGAGGGAGTAGGCGCGCGGCCGGTCGACGAGTCCGCCGATCTTCAGCTGGTAGTCGGTGGCGTCCAGGTCCGGCACCGACGCGGCGACGGAGTAGTAGCGGAAGCCGCCGCCGTTGGGCAGCAGGCCGGTCAGCCCCGTGGGGTCGTTCCCGGCGACGGCGCCGAGGAAGCCCTCCAGGCCGCGCTGCAGCGTGGGCGCGGCGACGACACCGAGCGCGCCGAGTCCGAGGGTGCCGAGGAAGACACGGCGGCCGACGGGTTTGCCGTGCTGTTCCTCGGGTTGTTCAGCGTTCACGTGTTCATTCGAGCACTCGGGGCCTTTCGGGGCCAGGGAGCCGGGTCACTGGTCAGACTTCCGTAATCTGTCTTACGTACGTCCCTCAAGGCCGGGTGTCTCAGTTCCTCAGTGCCCCAGCGCGCGGGCGCGGGCCGTCCGGAAGGCCGCCAGGGGGTCGGGGTGCGTGTAGGACCAGGGGTCCGGGGTGGCGTGCCGGCCGATGCGCTGGAACAGGGCTGCCGCCTCGGCCGGGCGGCCGGCGCAGGACAGGGCGAAGGCGAGGTGGTTGAGGTCGATGTGCCGGCGGGGGTGTTCGTCGTGCTCCCACTCCAGCCACCAGTCGAAGGCGGCCCGCAGGATCCGGCGGGCCCGCGGCCCTGACCAGTGTCCGCGGTCGGCGGGGGCCAGGCCGGTGGCGGCGAGGACCCGGTGGCGTTCGGCGTGGGCGACGACCGGCAGGACGGCGAGCGGGGAGTCGGCCGGGGCCTCGGCGGCGGCCAGCTCGGCCAGGTCGTACGCCTCGTGGTCCTCGGCCACCCGGCCGCCGGAGGGCCGCTCGGCCAGCCGGGCGAGGAGCAGATGGTGGGCGTGGTGGTGTTCGGGGTGGCGGCGGCGCAGCTCGGCGAAGACGCCGAGCACCTCGCGCTCGGGGCCCAGGGTGCGGGCCAGCTGGAGTAAGCCCAGCCAGGGGGTGGGGTCGGCGGGGGCCCGCGCGGCGGCTTCGGCGCAGGCCTCGCGGGCCCGGTCGGGGTCCTCCTCGCCGCGCAGGGCGCGCTGGACCTGGGCCAGGGCGTACAGGGTGGCGGCGTCGGCGGAGCCGGGTTCGGCCTGCCGCCAGTCGCCGGCCCAGGCCGCGGCGTACGGTTCCCGGGCGAGCACGGTGATGCGGTGACCGCGGCGGTCCCAGTCGTCGCCGGTGTGCCGCAGCAGGGCGCGGGCGGCCTGGCGTCGGCCCTGGGCCAACGCGGCACGCGCGGTGCGCAGTTCGGCGTCGTCGAGGGCGTCGTCGAAGGCTCCGGAGTCGTCCGGGGCGGTGTCGCCGGACGGGTCCGTGGGGGCCCGGGGAGCGCCGAGCACGGGTGGGAGAGGGGGCACCGCGGGACTTCCTGTTCGGGCTGCCATCGACCGATCACGCACAGCAAACCCTCAGCCATGGGTTGCGTCAAGCGGAACAAGGCTGTTGGTGGGTTCAACCAACGCTGTCCACAAGGAACTTGGGGAACTTCACGCAGGTGGGCGAGTGCCTCGCGGGGGTTCTCGGCGCATCGCTGTGGCGTACGCCATGGCGCCGGGCCGCCCGGCCACGGACCATGGCGAGTCAACCGCCCGGTTCCGGGTACTTCCGGGTACATGCAGTCCCGGGAGCGCTACAGTCGGCCACTACACACCCGTGGTTCGGCCGGATGATCGAGGTACGCGCGTGTCCGTTCTGGTTCTCCTTCTCGCCGTGAGTGCTGCCTGCTGCCTGGGGTTCGGATTCGTCCTCCAGCAGAACGCCGCCGAGAAGGCACCACTGAGCGACTTCCTGTCCTTCCGGCTCCTGCTCGACCTGATGCGGGTGCCGCGCTGGCTGGGGGGTCTCGGCCTGATGGTGGCCGGCATGGTGCTCGGTGCCGTCGCCCTCGGCAAGGGCGAGATCTCGCTGGTCGAACCGCTGCTCGCGACCAACCTGCTGTTCGCCCTCGCCCTCTCCCGGCACCAGACCAAGCAGCCCCTGGGCCGCCAGGGGTGGACGGGACTGCTGCTGCTCGCGGGCGGGGTGAGCGCGTTCATCATGGCGGGCCAGCCGCGCGGCGGCAGCGCGATCGCCGATCCGCTGCGGCACTGGCTGATCATCGGCGCGATGGTGGGCGCGGCACTGGTGCTCACGACGTACGGCAAGCGCTCCCGGCTGAGCTGGGGCCCGGTGCTGCTGGCCACCGCCGCCGGGCTGCTGTACGGCGTGCAGGACGCGCTGACCCGGGTGAGCGGCATCCGCTTCTCCGAGGGCGGCTTCACCGAGCTGTTCACCGGCTGGCAGCCCTACGGCGTGCTGGCGTGCGGGGTCACCGGGCTGGTCCTGGTGCAGAGCGCGTTCGAGACGGCCCCGCTGCGCATGTCCCTGCCCGCGCTGACGGCCGCCGAGCCGCTCGCCGGGATCCTGTGCGGGGTCGGCTTCCTCGGCGACCGGCTGCGCACCGACACCGGGGCGCTGGCCTGGGAGGCGGCGGGGCTCGCGGCGGTGGTCGCGGGCATCATGCTGCTCGGGCTGCACCCGGCGATGCCGTGCGGCACGGCGGAGACGGAACCGTCGGCCCGGGACCTGGAGCGGCGCTGAGCGGTGCCCTGCTTGGATGGGGCCATGAACCCCGCAGACGAAATCCTCGACGTCGTCGACGAGAACGACCAGGTCATCGGGCAGTACCCGCGCGGCGAGGTGTACGCGCGCGGCCTGCGCCACCGCTGTGTGTTCATCCAGGCCCGGGACGCGGCGGGCCGGCTCTTCGTGCACCGGCGCACGGCCACCAAGCTGGTCTTCCCGGCCCTCTACGACATGTTCGTCGGCGGGGTCGTCGGGGCGGGCGAGTCGTACGACGAGGCGGCACTGCGGGAGGCCGAGGAGGAGCTGGGGGTGAGCGGGCTGCCGCAGCCGGCCTTCCTCTTCAAGTTCCTGTACGACGACGGGGCCGGAAACGGCTGGTGGTCGGCGGTGTACGAGGTGCGGTGCGAGCTTCCCGTGGATCCCCAGGCGGAGGAGGTCGACTGGCATGACTTCCTGCCCGAGGAGGAGGTCGAGCGACGGCTCGGCGCATGGGAGTGGGTGCCGGACGGGCTCGCGGCGTACGAGCGGCTGAGGGCGTTCCGGAACGGCGGGTGAGGCGCCGGTAGGGTCGGCGGCGTGAGCGAATTCGTACGGAACATCCGGCTGTGGTTCGCGCCCGAGCAGGTGCGCGCCGAGGGCGGCACGCCCGACTACCGGTTCTCGCTGGCCAACGAGCGCACGTTCCTGGCCTGGCTGCGCACGGCGCTCGCGCTGATCGGCGGCGGATTCGCGGTGGACCAGTTCCTGCCGGACCTGCGCTGGGCGTGGCGGGTCGGTCTCGCGCTCGCACTGCTCGGCGCCGGTGTGCTCTGCTCACTGCGCGCCGTGAACCACTGGGTGCGCTGTGAGCGGGCCATCCGGCGTGGCGAGGACCTGCCCGCGTCCCGGTTCCCGGTGCTGCTGAGCCTGGTCGTCGCGGTGGTGGCGGTGGCGATGGTCGTGGTGGTGCTGGTCGGATGGGAGGGGTGAGCCGCACGGTGAGCCCCGGGGACCGGGATCCCGGGCTGCAGCCCGAGCGGACCCGGCTGGCCTGGCGGCGTACGACCCTGTCCGCCGCCGTGGCCGCCGTACTCGCCGTGAAGACCGCGCTGCACGGGCCGGTCTCGGCCGGCCGGGCCGTGGTGTGCGCGGTGTGCTGTGCGCTGTGGCTGGGGTTCCTGTGGGTGGCCCACCGCCGGATCCGCACTCTGGCCTCCGGGGCACGGCCCCCAGCGCTCGCTCCCCGGCACGCGACGGCGGCGGCGCTGTGCGCGGTGGCGCTGGCGGCGTGCGCCGCCGTGCTGGTCGTCTAGCCAGGGCCTGCCCTGGGGCCTGTCGTCAAATTCCCGTCTGCCCCACGACGCCTGGCACGCACTCTCGCCGCACCGGGCGAAAGCCCGAGTACGTCCAGTACGAGGACTTCCGCCCGGCACGCCGAGAGCACGCACCAGACGCCGCGAGGCTGCCCTTCGGGCGACGACGGGAATTTGACGACAGGCCCTAGCCTGCCGCGCCTTCCTCGGTTTCCCAGTCGACGGTGACCACGATCTTCCCCCGGGTACGGCCCTCCTGGTTCAGCCGGTGTGCGTCCGCCGTGCGCTCCAGCGGGAAGGTTTCCTGGACGTGCACGGAGACGGCCCCGGCCTCGGCCAGCCGGGCCAGCTCGGTGAGGTCCTGGGCGTCCGGGCGGACGAAGCAGTAGCGGCCGCCGTAGGCCACCACCTCCGGGTCGGCGATCGACGCCAGCCGGCCCTCCGGGGCGAGCAGGTTGGCCGAGGTCTTCAGCGTGTCGCCGCCGACGGTGTCGAAGACCGCGTCCACGCCCTCCGGGGCGAGCCCGCGCACCCGTTCGGCCAGGCCCTCGCCGTAGCTGACCGGCTCGCCGCCGAGGCCGCGTACGAAGTCGTGGTTGTGCTCGCTCGCCGTGCCGATGACGCGGGCGCCGAGGTGGGCGGCGATCTGGACGGCGAGGGAGCCGACGCCGCCGGCCGCCGCGTGCACCAGCACGGTCTCCCCGCGCCCGGCGTCGAGCGCCTTGACGAGGACCTGGTAGGCGGTGAGCCCGGCGAGCGGGAGTCCGGCGGCCTGCTCGTAGGACAGGTTGCGCGGTTTGCGGGCCAGTGTGCGCACGGGCGCGGCGACGTACTCGGCGAAGGTGCCCCGCGAGAGGAAGTCCTCGCGGCAGTAGCCGATGACCTCGTCACCGACGGCGAACTCCGTGACCGCGGCGCCGGGCCGGACGACGACCCCGCTGACGTCCCAGCCGGGGATCACCGGGAAGACGGCGTCGAGGGCCGCGTCGAGGTACCCCTCGCGGCACTTCCAGTCGACCGGGTTGACGGCCGCCGCACGGACCTTGACCAGCACCTGGTCGGGGCCGACCTTCGGGTCGCGCAGCTCGCCGTACTCCAGTACCTCGGGTCCGCCGTAGCGGCTGTAGCTGATGCCCTTCATGCCCTAGACCCTCCGGGGTACTCGTGCGCCACGCAACCGGTATGTACGGATATATGCCGTTTGCGCGCGTAGCCTGGCCGTCGCCAGAAACCCGTACCCCCGAAGGTGAGCACCATGACCACCCTTCACCAGGAACACACCCGACACGACACGCACAGGCACGGTCCGGGCTGCGGGCACGACGCGGTGCCGCACGGCGACCACCTGGACTACGCGCACGACGGACATCTGCACCGCGAGCACGAGGGCCACTGGGACGAGTGCGAGCCGGCCGGGCACACGGTCCACGAGGGCCACGAGCACGTGCACTACGACGAGTGCGGGCACGCCCAGGTGCCGCACGGTGACCACGTCGACTACCTGCACGACGGGCACCGGCACGCCGAGCACGACGGCCACTGGGACGATCACTGAGCGGTTGCACAGCAGGGCCGACGGCTCCCCGGGCAGCAGACCGGGGAGCCGTCGATCCATCGTGGCACCGGTCACGTTCGGCCTGATGTCGGTCCCATCCACTGGACTACATACCGACCGGTCGGCATCATGAGTCGGGTCCTGTTCACCCGTTCGTAGGAGTGATGTATGAGCGCCGACCACCCGCCCGGACTCGACCTGGACCGGCTGCGCGCCCTGTTCGACCGCGAGCGCCCCGGTCTGGTGACCGGCCCCCTGACCGGCCGGCTGATCGAGGGCGGACGGTCGAACCTCACCTACGCGGTCTCCGACGGCACCTCGAAGTGGGTCGTCCGCCGGCCCCCGCTCGGCCATGTCCTCGCCACCGCGCACGACATGAAGCGCGAGCACCGGGTGATCAGCGCCCTGCACCCGACCTCCGTACCGGTCCCGCGTCCGGTGCTGCTGTGCGAGGACGAGGAGGTGCTCGGGGCGCCCTTCTACGTCATGGAGTTCGTCGGGGGCACCCCGTACCGCACCGCCGGGCAGCTCGCCCCGCTGGGTGCCGAGCGCACCCGGAACGCGGTGCTGTCCCTGGTGGACACGCTGGTCGAACTGCACGCGGTGGACCCCGCCGAGGTGGGCCTCGCGGACTTCGGCCGGCCCGAGGGCTTCCTGGACCGGCAGCTGCGCCGCTGGGGCAAGCAGCTGGACGCGTCCCGCAACCGCGAGCTGGCCGGCATCGACGAACTGCACGCGGCGCTCGGCCGGTCCCTGCCCGCCTCCCCCGCCCCCGCCGTCGTCCATGGCGACTACCGCCTCGACAACGTCCTGATCGGGGACGACGACGAGATCAAGGCGATCCTCGACTGGGAGATGTCGACGCTCGGGGACCCGCTCACCGACCTGGGTCTGCTGGTGATGTACAGCCAGCCGCTGGGCATGGCCGACTCCCCCGTCTCCACCACCGCCGAGGCGCCCGGACACCCCTCCCCGCGGGAGCTGGTCGAGCGCTACGCCGAGCGCTCGGGGCGGGACGTGTCGGCCGTCTCCTGGTACACGGCGTTCGCCTGGTTCAAGCTCGCCGTGATCCTTGAGGGCATCCACTACCGGTACACGCTGGGCCAGACGGTCGGACGCGGCTTCGACCGGATCGGCGACCTCGTGCCCGTCTTCATCGACCACGGACTGACCACTCTTCAGGAAGGCTGACCGGACATGGACTTCGCGTTCGACGCGCGCACCGAGGAGCTCCGGGCCAGACTGCTGGCCTTCATGGACGAGCACGTGTACCCGGCGGAGGCGGTGGCCGAGGAGCAGCGGGCCGCGCTGGCCTCCCCGTGGGACACGCCGGCCGTGGTCGGGGAGCTGAAGGCCGAGGCGCGCCGGCAGGGCCTGTGGAACCTCTTCCTCCCCGACACCGAGTACGGCGCCGGCCTGACGAACCTCCAGTACGCGCCGCTGGCCGAGATCACCGGCCGTTCCCCGCACCTCGCGCCCACCGCGACGAACTGCGCCGCGCCCGACACCGGGAACATGGAGGTGCTGGCCCAGTTCGGCGACGAGCAGCAGAAGAAGCAGTGGCTGGAGCCGCTGCTGGCCGGTGAGATCCGCTCCGCGTTCGCGATGACCGAGCCGGACGTGGCCTCCTCGGACGCCACCAACATCACCACGCACATCGAGCGGGACGGCGACGAGTACGTCATCACCGGACGCAAGTGGTACATCTCCGGGGCGATGAACCCGGACTGCAGGATCTTCATCGTGATGGGCAAGACGGACCCGGGCGGCGCCGACATCCGCCGTCAGCAGTCCATGGTGCTGGTGCCGCGCGACACGCCGGGTGTCACCGTCAGGCGCGCGATGCAGGTCTTCGGCTACGAGGACCACTCCCACGGCGGTCACGCCGAGGTGGTCTTCGACCACGCGCGCGTGCCGGTCACGAACCTGATCGGTGAGGAGGGCGGCGGCTTCGCCATCGCCCAGGCCCGGCTCGGTCCGGGCCGGATCCACCACTGCATGCGGCTGATCGGCATGGCCGAGCGGGCGATCGAGCTGATGTGCCGGCGGGCGGTCTCCCGCACGGCCTTCGGCAAGGCGCTGGCCCAGCAGGGAGTGGTCCAGAACTGGATCGCCGACGCCCGGGTCACCGTCGAGCAGCTGCGCCTGCTGGTGCTGAAGACGGCCTGGCTGATGGACACCGTCGGCAACAAGGGCGCCCACACCGAGATCCAGGCCATCAAGATCGCCACTCCGCGCGCGGTGGTCGGCATCCTGGACCGCGCCATCCAGCTGCACGGCGCGGGCGGGGTGAGCCAGGACTTTCCGCTGGCAGAACTGTACGCGAGCGCCCGTACGTTGATGCTCGCCGACGGCCCGGACGAGGTCCACCAGCGGTCGCTGGCGCGGCGGGAGCTGAAGAAGTACCTGTGAGGGAACGCGGGTGAGGGGCGGTCGCTCTGGGCGCCCGCCCCTCACCCGGTTGCCGTCACGGCCGCAGCGCCCGCAGCAGCAGGTCGGCGAGGTGGTCGGCGACCTGCTGGGGGGTGAGGGGGCCGTCGGGGCGGTACCAGGTGGACAGGTGGTGGACGGAGCCGAAGTGGTAGTCCACCACCAGGTCGGCCGGCGTCGCCGCGGAGAAGACACCCTCCTTCTGGCCCTCCTCGATGAGCGCGCGGAACTGTTCGTGGTAACGCCGGCGCTCGGCGCGGACCTGCTTGTTCTTCTCCGGGCTGAGGTGGTGCATGGACCGGAAGAAGATCATCGCGTCGTCGAGGTTCTCGATCGTCGTGACGACCACGTCCGCCGCGGCGCCTCTGAGCCGCTGCTCCACCGGCGCGTCCATGCCGGCGAAGCGGTCGAGCCGCTCCTGCTGGATGCGCAGCACGCGCGCATACACCTCGTGCAGGAGGTCGTCCTTGGAACCGAAGTAGTGGTACAGCGCCCCCTTGGTGACGCCGGCCGCCTCCACGATCTCCTGCACGGAGGTGCGGTCGTACCCCTGCTCCGCGAAGAGCCGGGTGGCGGCGGCGAGGAGCCGCTGCGGAACGGGCGTCCCGTCTCCGTCCGTCGTCCTGGGCACTGCCGCCACCTGCCTTTCCTCGTCGCCTACTGACCGGCGTTGCTGTTGTCGTGCGCCCGGGAACGCAGTTCCCGACGGAGGATCTTGCCACTCGCCGTTTTGGGCAGGTCGGGCAGGATCTCCACCTGGCGCGGGTATTTGTACGCGGCCAGTCTCTCCTTGCAGTACACCGCGAGTTCATCCGGGGCCGCCTCGGCGCCCGGACGCAGGCTGATGAAGGCCTTGACGGTCTCGCCACGATAGCCGTCGGGGACGCCGACGACGGCCGCCTCGCGCACCGCCGGGTGGGTGTACAGCACGTCCTCGACCTCGCGGGGCCACACCTTGAAGCCGGACGCGTTGATCATGTCCTTCTTGCGGTCGACGACGTACAGCCAGCCCTGTGCGTCCATGAAACCGATGTCACCGGTGCGCAGCTCACCGTCCGGGAAGCTCTCGGCGGTGGCTTCCGGGCGCCGCCAGTAGCCGGGGATCACCTGGGGCCCTTGGACGACGATCTCGCCCTGCTCCCCGAAGGGCACCTCCGCGCCCTGCTCGTCCACGATCCGGACGAGCGTGTCGGCGCCGGGTACGCCCACCGACAGCGTCCCGGAGACGGGATCCACGGGGGCCTCCAGGCCGGGCGGGACGGCGGCGCACGGGCCGGAGCACTCGGTGAGGCCGTAGCCGACGCGGATGTAGGGCCCGAAGCGCTCGCGGAACCTCTCCACCAGGGCCGGCGGCACGGGCGCGCCGCCGGAGGACAGGTTCACGAACGAGGCGAAGTGCCCGGGGCCCGCGTCCGGGTGGGCGGCGAGCGCCATGTAGGCGGTGGAGGGGCCGACCGTGTAGTGCGGGTGGTGCTCGGCGAAGGCCTCCAGGACGAGGCCTGGCTCGAAGCGGTACGTGAGCACCAGGGTGCCCGCGCTGTTCAGACAGGCCGCGAACTGGCACACCATGCCGGTGATGTGGAACAGCGGCGCGAGCCCGTAGTAGACGGGCGCCTCGGGCAGCGCGAGCCCCGTCCGCTGCCGCTCGGCGTTGTGCATGATGTTGCCGTGCGTGTTGGTGGCGCCCTTGGGGGAGCCGCTGGTGCCGGAGGTGTAGCTGATCAGCGCGATGTCGTCCGGGCCCGGAGCCAGGCCCTCGGGCGCCTTGCCGCCCTGCCGGGCGACGGCCACGAGGTCGTCGGCGTCCGGCGCCTTGGGCAGCCGCTCGAAACCGAGCACGCGCGCGTCGTCGCGCGTCTGGAAGTCCAGCTCGCAGGCGGTGAGCACGACCCGCACGGGCGAGTCGGCGGCCGTGGTGCGCAGATACGATTCCCAGGCCCGGTCGGAGCAGACCAGCGCGGCCACCTCGCCGTCCCGCAGGACGTGCCCGACCTCGCCCGACTTGTACATGGGGTTGACCGGGACGACGGTCGCGCCGGCCTTCCAGGCGCCGAGGACCGCGAGCACGAAGTGCGGCGAGTTCTGCAGCAGGACGGCCACCCGGTCGCCCGGCTCCAGCCCGCGCGCGGCCAGGTGGGCGGCGACGGAGTCGGTCAGCTCGTCCACCTCGCGGTAGCTGAGCCGGGCGTCGAAGTATGCGAGGAAGGTGCGGTCGGGCGCCGCGGCGACGGCGGCCCGCAGAGCGTGCACGAGGGAGTCGGCGGGGTCGACCGGGGCGCGCTGGGCGTCGTCGAGCAGGGCCAGCCAGGGCCGGTCCGCGTACCGGGGAGCGGTCACCGTGCCTCCTCCCACTTGCGCTGGAGGTGGTTCATCCCGCTCAGCCAGCGATCGGGCTCGGCGGCCCGCGCCTGGTAGTACTCGGCCACCTCGGGGTGCGGCAGGATCAGGAAGCGGTCCTCCTCGATGCCCCGGAACAGGGCATCGGCGACGGCCTGCGGCTCGATCGCGGTCGGCTGCAGCACCAGGTCCCCGGCGCTGCCGGTCGCGGCGAGCATGTCCGTCCGCACGCCCTGCGGACAGATCGCGTGCACCTTCAGGCCCCGGTGGCGGTACGTCAGCGACAGCCACTCGGCGAAGGCGTGGGCGCCGTGCTTGGTGACGCTGTAGGAAGGTGCGCCGATCATGGTGAGGAGCCCGGCGGCCGACACGGTGGACACGAACCGCCCGGCGCCCCGCTCCAGCCACCCGGGCAGCAGCTCGTGCGCCGCACGGACGTGCGCCATGACGTTCACGTCCCAGGACACCGCCCAGGACCTCTCGTCGAGCGGCCCGCCCGCGTCGCCGTCCTCGAAGGCGACACCGGCGTTGGCGCAGTAGACGTCGACCGTGCCGCCGAGCGCGTCCCGGGCGTCACCGACGATCGCGGAGGCGTCACCCGGCACCGCGATCCCGCCGATCTCCTCGGCGACCGCCTTTGCCTTCTCGGCATCCAGGTCGTTCACGACGACCCGGGCCCCCTCGGCGGCGAACCGCCGGGCCAACGCGGCCCCGATCCCGCCGCCGGCCCCGGTGACGACCACTCCCGCATCCTGCACGGCTTCCACCATCGGTCTCCTTCGACACGACTTCGCGCGGCGCGCATCGGCTCTGACCGGCCCAGACTAACCGGTCGGTATGTGTGAAGGAAGGGTCATCGCACCAAACCTCCAGCCATGGACCTGTCCCGACGGAACCTCCTCGCATCGGCAACGGTGGCCGCACTTCCGGCCCCGCCCCACCACCGTGAAGAACTGCGCACCGGCTTCGAAAGACTCGCAGCCGACGGTTACTCCCTGCTGAAGGGCCGCCGTGTCGGCATCGTCACCAACCCCACCGGCATCACCAGAGACACCGCCCACATCGTCGACGTCATGCACAAGGACCCCCGCGTCAGGCTGACGGCGGTCTTCGGCCCGGAACACGGCTTCCGCGGCACCGCGCAGGCGGGCGGGTCCGAGGGCCGCTACAACGACCCGGCGACGGGGCTTCCCGTCTACGACACGTACCTGAAGAGCGGCCGCCCGCTGGCGGACGTCTTCACCACCGCCGGGGTCGACACGGTCGTCTTCGACATCCAGGACGTCGGCGCCCGCTTCTACACCTACATCTGGACGCTCTACGACTGCATGGAGGCCGCCCAGCTGGCGGGCAGACGCTTCGTCGTCCTGGACCGCCCGAACCCGGTCACCGGACGGGACGCCCGGGGCCCGGTCCTGCACAAGGAGTTCGCCACCTTCGTCGGCCGGCAGCCGGTCGCGCAGGCGCACGGGATGACCGTCGCCGAGCTGGCGAGGCTGTTCAACGGGGAGTTCCTGAGCCGGCCGGTCGCGCTGGACACCGTCCTGATGACCGGGTGGAAGCGGTCGGACTGGTACGACGCCTCCGTGCTTCCGTGGGTGCCGCCGAGCCCGAACATGCCGACCCCGGACACGGCCCTCGTCTACTCCGGCACCTGCATGTTCGAGGGCACCAACGTCTCGGAGGGCCGGGGCACGACCAGACCCTTCGAACTGCTCGGTGCCGAGGGCGTGGACGGCCACTGGGCCGCCGCCGCGAACGAACTCGCCCTGCCCGGCGTGCGGTTCAGGGAGGCGTACTTCACGCCCACCTTCTCCAAGTTCCAGGGCAGGACGGTCGGCGGGGTGCAGATCCATGTGCACGACCGGGCCGCCTTCGACCCGGTACGCACAGGGATCGCGCTGCTGGTGACCGTCAGGAAGGTGTGGCCGGGCTTCGCCTGGCGCCCGGACAACTGGATCGACAAGCTCACCGGCTCCACCCGGGTGCGCACGATGATCGACGCGGGGGCGGGCACCGACGAGGTGACCGGCGCCTGGCAGGAGGAGCTGGCCGCCTTCCGGCGGATCCGAAAGGAATATCTCCTGTACAAGTGAGGCGTGGTGTATGGCCAACTCTGCCCCGGAGCAGGACGATACGTCCGCGACGCATCGTTTCAGGGGGGACGAGGGAGCCTGACATGGCGGATCCTGGGATGAGCGTGACTCCCTACTGGGAGCTGACCTTCGACACGGACGGGGACGTGGACGGCCCCGAACGCGACCGGCTGCTCGGGCAGGTCACCGAGCACGGCGTCCGTGACCTGCTCGTCTTCGCACACGGCTGGAACGACGACCGCTCGGGCGCGACCGCGCTGTACCGCCGTTTCTACGCACCGTTCCCGGCGCTCGCGCCACGGGCCCGCCTCGGGTACGTGGGGGTGATCTGGCCGTCGATGCGGTTCAGCGACGAGCCGATCCCGGACTTCCCGAAGTCGGCGGCGGCCCGGGCGGCGGAGGCGCAACCGGGCCCGGCGCTGGACAAGGTCACCCGGCGCGGACTGCTGGAGACCTTCCCGGGCCGGGCGCCCGTGATCGACCAGCTGGCCCGCATGCTGGACGAACCGCCGGCCGGCGCCGAGGGGCTGGCGGAGTTCGGGCGGCTGGTGCGGCTGCTCGTGGACGCGGAGCCGCCCGGGGTGGCCGACACCGCGGAGGAGGGCGAGCCGGCCGTGTTCACCGAGGACCCGGCGACGGCCTGCGCCGCGTTCGCCGACGCGCTCGCCGCGGTCCGGTCACCCGGCACACCGGCCGGGTTCAGCATCCCGAACCCCTGGGAAGGCGCCAAGGAACTGCTGCGGCAGGCGACGTACTACACGATGAAACGGCGTGCCGGGACGATCGGCGAGCAGGGACTCGGGCCGGTGATCGGGCAGTTGGCGCACGCGGCACCCGGGGTGCGGGTGCATCTGCTCGGCCACAGCTTCGGCGGGCGGCTGGTGTCGTTCGCGCTGCGCGGGCTGCCCGACGCGGTGCGCGCGGTGAAGTCCGTGACCCTTCTGCAGGGCGCCTTCTCGCACTACGCGTTCGCGGACGGGCTGCCGCAGGACCCGCAGAAGACGGGCACGCTCAAGGACCGGCAACGGCGGATCGACGGCCCGCTGGTGTGCTGCTACTCGCACTTCGACACGGCCCTCGGCACGTTCTATCCGCTGGCCTCCCGGCTGTCCGGCGACGACCGCTCGTATGCGGGCGGTGAGATCGCGGCCCTGCTGGGCCCGCGGTGGGGCGCGCTGGGCCACGACGGGGTGCAGGCGGTGCCGGGGACCGCCCGGCTGGACCTGGCCGCCGCCCTCACCGGACCGCTGCCGGCGTCGGGGTGCGTGAACGTCGACGCGGCGGCCGTCGTCCGGCGCGGGGGTCCGCCGACCGGGGCGCACAGCGATATCGCGCACCCCGAGCTGGCCCGGCTGGTGCTGGCGGCGGGCCGCATCACCTGACCCGCCGCCAATAACCTGTTCAGCCGGTGCGGTTGGCCTACCGGTGCGAGGTGTACTCGACCACCTGCTGGAAGGTCGGCCGGTTCTGCCAGCTGATGTTGCCGTGCTTGATGCCGCCCAGGGTGCGCTGGACGATGGAGTCGGCGCACCACTGGTCGCCGGCCGAGCACAGGCTGTCGCCCGGGTAGACCTGGGCGGCGGTCGTCCCGGCCGCCTGCTTCAGGGTGCTGAGCAGGATGTCCCTGCAAGCGCCGAGGCTGCCGCCGCCGCAGTACTTCTCGGCGAAGCCCCCCTGCACGTTCTCACCGAGCACCGCCCGGATGTCCTTGTCGACATAGCTCCACCAGCCGTACTGGAAGGAGCTTCCGGCGTGCGAGCCGGTCGGGCCGTGTCCGGCGGACGGGGCCTCGTCCACGGGGATGTCGCCGGTGAACGCGGTGTACAGGTCGCTTCCGAGGCCGGGCTCGAACTCGGCCTTGACCAGCAGCGGCCACCAGGCGTCCAGGATGCGGATCGCGTCGGCGCCGGCATAGGTCTTCGAACCGGCGGACGTCTCCGTGCGCTTGGCGCCCGCGGTCAGCCAGGTCTGCAGCTTGTTCACCGCGTCGGCGGCCGTGGGATCGGACACCGCCGAGGAGTTGATCACCTTGAGCAGCTTGGGCAGCACGTCCTCGGCGCGCAGATCGGCGAGGGCCGCGTCCGCCATGGCCTGCACCAGCCTGGTGCGGGTCACCCCGCCGGCCGCGACCAGCTTCTTCACCCGGTCGTCCAGCAGATTGCCGCGATGCACCGAGCCGTCGCCCCAGGAGGCGGTCGTGTAGTCCTTGGCCTGCTTGTTGTTCCAGGAGACGTAGTAGTCCTGGTCGATGGAGCGGGGGTGGGCGGAGGCCGGGGTGTAGTCGGCGGTGTTGGTGGCCGGGTCCCAGTTCCGCCACTCGTACGCCGGCTGCGCCCAGACCGGGAACTCGGCGTCGACACCGGCCGCCCGGACGGGGTTGTCACCGCTGTTGTAGTACGCGGTGTGCTGGGAGTCGGCGTAGAACCAGTTGAAGGTGTAGTTGATGTGCTGGGCCGCGCTCTGGAAGTCCTGCGGGCCCTTGACGTAGCCGGGGTCGTTCAGCATCTGGAAGCCGATGATCGAGTCGGCCTCGTGCAGGTAGGAGGAGCGCAGCGTGGTGTAGGCGACCTTCTTGCCGCCGACGGTCGCGCGGTACTCCACCGGGCCGTACTTCGTGCGCCACACCCTCATGGTGTACGACCCCGCCGGCGTGCTGTCGGCCGTGGTCGGCGACCAGGCGTTCTTCTGCTCGACCTCGTCCATGGCCGTACAGGTGCCGTGGTAGAGGTAGTGGTGGTCGTCCTGGCACAGCTCGACGGCGTAACTGTCGATGATGTCCTGGCCGGAGGTGGTCGCGCTCCAGGAGTAGTCCTGGCCGCGGCCCAGTTCGACGTACATGCTCAGCCCCGCGAAGGAGGCGCCGCGCGCGCTGATGCCCGGGCCCTGGATCTCCTGGAGCATGAGCAGCTGCGGTGCGAAGTAGCCGGTCTGCGGTCCGAAGACGGCGATCGGATGCCCGCTCGCGGTGTACTTGCCGCTGACGACGAGCGCGTTGGACATGCCCCGGTGCGCCGAGCTGAGCGTCGTCCTCGCGGCGGCGGCGGAGGTGTTCCTGGCGGCCGCGGTGGCCGCGCTGCCCGTGCGGTCGTAGACGAGCGGTTCCTGGGTGACGGTGCCGGGGTCGGGCAGGGCCTGGCCCTGGGCATCGGCGGGCTTGGTGCCGTACGGGAAGCTCTCGCCGTTGTGCACGGTCAGGACGGCCTCGGGGTCGTTGCGCTCGCGGAAGGACTCCCAGACCTTGGTGCCCTCCTCGACGCCGTACTTGGACTGGGCGGCGATCAGCGAGAGGGCGTTGCTCACCTCGCCGCCTCCGCCGGAGCCGAACAGCGAGCCGATGACGGAGGCCAGCGCCACCAGGTCGGTGATCTTGAAGTGGTCGATGGTGCCGGCGTTGGTGATCGGGTCCTTGTGACCGGTCAGGTCGTACTCGCCGGGGAAGTAACGGCCGCTGTCGGAGGCGTCGATGTAGGCGTTGACGCCTGCGAGGTAGGCATTGGCGTCGGCGAGGGCCTGCTGGCCACGGGCGCCGTTCCTGGCCACCGCGTTGTCGATCTGCGCCTGCAGGTCGGCCTCGGTGTACGGCGCGTTGCGGTAGAACTCCTGCTCCAGGCCCTGGTTGGCTGCGGCACCGCCGGCGAACGAGGTCAGCTGGCCACGGCCGACGTGCCGGAAGACGTCCATCAGCCACAGCCGGTCCTCGGCCGCGGCGTAGCCCGCCCCGTACTCGGTGCCGTACCGGGTGGTGCCCGTGATGTGCGGCACCCCGGTCTTCTTGTCCCGGACGATCGTCACGTCACCGCGCCCGCCGGGCTTCTCGGTGGAGGCGACCTGGTCGGACGGGACACCGAACGAGGCGTCGTCGAAGAAGGAGTTGATCTTCGCGTCGGTCAGGCCCGGGTAACCGGTGGCGAGGCCGGCGTACGGGCCGAGCTGGTCCTCGGCGTGCGAGGGCTGGGTGCCGAAGGCCTGGTTGAGCAGGATCTGCGCGAGCGTGGCGTTGCCGTTCTCGCCGGGCGGCAGGATGTCCGAGCACTGGCCGCCGCAGTAGTCGTTCGACGCGGTGGCGTCGGCGGCGGCCGGCGTCTGGGTGAGGGGGGAAAGAAGTCCGGCGACGAGCACGCATATCGACGCGGTCTTCAGGAACCCGGTGAAGCGGCGGGACGTTCTCAGTCTGTCAAGCGCGGTACGTGGGGTTCGCCGTGGCATGGCGGCTCCTAGCGACAGGGGTGGCCGAACGTTACCGCCGGTATCCCCACGTTCAAAGATGAACATGCGTCACTTTCCGGAGTCCACAAGCAGACACACGAGAAGAGCACGCGAAGACCACGAGAAGAGATGGAGCCGAATCGCCTGTCGATACGTCTATTCGTCGACGTCGCGCGAAGTCCGTGCGACAACGCCGAAGTGGCCGAAGTACAGGTGCAGGTGTGACGGAGGTGCAGGGCGATGGCCGGTTTCCGGAGTCTGGCGAGACAGGTACGCGATCCGGGCTGCGATCTGGCACTACGGCGGTACTCACTGCGCAAGTGCCTTGAGAAGTTCGCCCCTTACGGGCATCGGGCGACCTGGGACCATCTGTGCTCCCGGGCGGGCTTCGGCCCCGAGGACCGCTCCCCCGACCCGGCGCGGCTCGTGGCCGCACTGGAGGAACTGGAGGAGGCCCGGTCCGTCTGGCTCGGCTACGAGACCGACTTCACCGAACGGCGCAGGAAGGAGAAGCACGACGGGCTGCGCAGGCCGGGCAGCGTGGACGACTGGCACCGCCTGACCTGGGGCGGATTCGGGGTCGCCTGGTGCGACGACCCGCGGATCCACCCCAACGAGCCGCTGGCGGAGGTGCTGCGCCGGCTGATCGCCGCGCTGGAGCGGGATCCGGGCACGGGCTGCCCGGTGTGCGGCGGGGACCGTCTGATCTGGCGCTACGGCCTGGACCACGAGCCGTCGTCCGGCCCGGTCTGCACGGAGTGCGGGATACTCGTGCCGCGCCCGGTGCTCACCGCCCGGGCGCTGGAGTACGCGAGGCGGGGACGGCTGCTGATGTCGGCCTGAGCGGTGGTGTGTCAACGGGGGGTTGATCCGGGGGGTGCGTAGGGGATGCCGCGCCCCCTGTTGTGCGGCAACGGGGGGCTGTTGTCCGTGGGGGCGGGCACCATCGAGCCATGGTGCAGGTGTGTCTCAACGGATCTCGTACGGCGGCCGACGGCACCGCGGTGCCACTGTCACCGGAGGACCTGGCCCGGTCCGCGGCGGATGCCGTGGCGGCCGGCGCCACCTCGGTCCATGTCCATCCCAGGACGCCGTGCGGCCGTGACAGTCTCTCCCCACGCGTCCTTGCTCCGGTACTGGAAGCGATCAGGGCGCGGGTGAAGGTACCGGTCGGAGTGACCACCGGCGCCTGGGCGGAGCCCGATCCGGCGGCCCGGCTCGCGCGGGTGCGTTCCTGGTCGGTGCTGCCCGACTTCGCCTCGGTCAACTGGCATGAGGCGGGCGCCGAAGCGGTCGCCGGGCAGCTGCTGGGCATGGGCGTGGGCGTCGAGGCGGGCATCTGGTCCGGCACCGACGCGACGGCCCGGTTCGCGGCCTCACCGCTCGGTCCGAGTGTCCTGCGTGTGCTGGCGGAGGTGACCGACCCGGACCCGGCCACCGCCGAGGCCTCGGCGCGGGCGCTGCTGGCCGGCCTGGGCGAAGCGTTCGGCCGGCCGGTGCTGCTGCACGGCGAGGAGGGCGGCACCTGGCCGGTGCTGCGGCTGGCCGGCCGGCTGGGCCTCGCCACGCGGATCGGCCTGGAGGACACGCTGTTCCTCCCGGACGGCCACCGGGCCCGGTCCAACGCCGAGTTGGTCGCCGAGGGGCTGGTGCAGTACGGGTGGTTCCGGCGCCCGGCGTAGGGACGCCGGGTGAAGAGGCCGACGCTACCAGCCACAAATCCGCTCGCTCCAGCCGATTCCGGTCCGGACAGTGGAGGCGATGAAACCGAACCGATGAACACGGGGAGTCCCATGTCCACCCTGCGGGTCACCGCCGAAGTGCTGACCGTCCACGAGCATCCGAACGCCGACGCGCTCGAACTGGCCCAGGTGGGCCTGTACCGCGCCGTCGTCGCCAAGGGCGCGTACCGCACCGGCGAGGCCGCCGTCTACATCCCGGAGCAGTCCCTGCTCCCGCCCGGCCTGGTCGAGGAGCTGGGCCTGACCGGACGGCTCGCGGGCGGCGAGGCCAACCGGGTCAAGGCGGTACGGCTGCGCGGCGAGCTGTCGCAGGGCATCGTCTGCCGGCCGAAGGCGCTCGCGGACGTCGACCTGGTCCGTGCGGCGGCCGAGGGGACGGACTTCGCCGAGCGGCTGGGCATCACCAAGTGGGTGCCGCCGATCCCGCCGACCATGAACGGCGAGGTGGAGTCGGCGCCGGATCTGCTGCCCTGGGTCGACATCGAGAACATCCAGCGCTACCCGGACATCTTCACACCGGGCGAGCCGGTCGTGCTGACGGAGAAACTGCACGGTTCGGCGTGCCTGCTGACCTACGTCGCCGACGAGGGACGGGTGTACGTGTCGTCCAAGGGCTTCGGCGCCAAGTCCCTCGCGCTGAAGGAGGATCCGCGGAACCTGTACTGGCGCGCGGTGCGCGGGCACGGGGTCGACGAGGCGGCGGCGCGGCTGTGCGAGCGGCTGGGCGCACGGCGGGTCGGGATCTTCGGCGAGGTGTACGGCGCGGGGGTGCAGGACCTGTCGTACGGCGCGGACGGGCGGCGGGACACGCTGGGGTACGCGGCGTTCGACGTCTCGGCGGAGGTGGACGGCACGCTGCGCTGGCTGGACGTGGCGGAACTGCTGGAGGGGGAACTGCCGGTGGTGCCCCGGCTGTACGCGGGGCCGTACGACATCGAGCGGGTGCTGGAGTTCGCGAGGGGGCGGGAGACCGTGTCGGGGCGGGGGCTGCACCTGCGGGAGGGTGTGGTGATACGGGCCGCGGTGGAGCGGTACAGCGGGGTGACGGGGGGCCGGGCCATCGCCAAGGCGGTCAGTCCGGCGTACCTGACGCGCAAGGGGGGCACCGAGTACGAGTGACCGGTGCCGGCGGGGGCCGCTCAGCCGCCCTCGGCCAACAGCCGGGATCCCGTCAGCCGCTCGCCGAACACGTCGTCCGGGTTGGACAGGACACAGTTCTCCAGGGACAGGCACCCGCACCCGATGCAGTCGGTCAGGTGATCGCGCAAACGGTTCAGCTGGTTGATGCGTTCGTCGAGCTCCGAGCGCCACTTCTCCGACAGCCGCGCCCAGTCCTCACGTGTCGGCGTCCGCTCCTCCGGCAGCTCCGCCAGGGCGTTCCGGATCGTGGCCAGCGGAATCCCGACCCGCTGCGCGGCGCGGACGAAGGCGACCCGGCGCAGGGTGTCGCGGCTGTAGCGGCGCTGGTTGCCGGACGTGCGGCGGCTGCTGATCAGGCCCTTGGACTCGTAGAAGTGCAGCGCGGAGACGGCGGCGCCGCTGCGCGCGGACAACTGGCCGACGGTCAGCTCATGGATCTTCTCGGGAATCTGCGGCACTCCTCAGAGCCTAGCGGGCCGTGATTTGTTGACAGGCGCCCCGCACCCGACCATGCTAAGCAGTTGCTTAGAGATGCGAGCGAGAGGCCGGGAACATGGCAGAACCGAGGACCTTCACCTCCCCCGACGAGCTGAAGGCGGCGGTCGGCGAGCAGCTGGGGTACACCGACTGGCTGGAGGTCGACCAGAAGCGCATCGACCTGTTCGCCGAGGCCACGGGCGACCACCAGTGGATCCACGTGGACCCGGAGAAGGCCGCCGCGGGCCCCTTCGGTACCACCATCGCCCACGGCTACCTCACGCTCTCCCTGCTCCCGCTCTTCGGCCCGCAGCTGATCCGGGTCGAGGGCGTGAAGATGGGCGTGAACTACGGCACCAACAAGGTCCGCTTCCCCTCCCCCGTCCCCGTCGGCTCCCGGGTGCGCGCCACCGCGCGGATCACCGGGGTCGAGGACGTCACCGGCGGTGTCCAGGTGGCCGTCGCCTTCACCGTGGAGCGCGAGGGCGGCGACAAGCCGGTGTGCGTCGCGGAGTCGGTCGCCCGGTACTACCTGTAGGCCGGACGGGCGCTACCGCACGCCCACCATCCGGAGCACGAGGTCGGCGTAGAGCGCGCCGACCTCCTCCGGGGTGCGCGGGCCGTTCACGGTGAACCAGCGGGCCACGTCGATGCACAGCGACAGCACGGCGAGCGTGGTGCCCTGGACGTCCAGCACGTCGAACTCGCCCGAGGCGACGCCGTCCTCGATGATCCCTCGTACCTCGGCGTCCACCTGGCGGCGCAGCGCGACGATCTCGGCGCGGGCCTCGGGGCCGAGCGCGTCGAGTTCGTACTGCACGACCCGCGCGGTGGTGCGGCGGCCCGCGTGCCAGCGGACGAACGAGCTGACCGCGTCGGCCAGCCGCTCGGCCGCGGTGCCCTCCCGCCGCGAGGCCGTGCGCAGGATGCCGAGGGCCTTGTCGTGGCCGATCCGGCTGATCCGGTGGAGCAGCTCTTCCTTGGTCTTGTAGTGGATGTAGAGCGCGGCCGGGCTCATGCCGGCCCGGCCGGCAATGTCACGGGTCGTCGTCGCGTGGTAGCCGCGCTCGGCGAAGGCCTCCACGGCGGCGACGAGCAGCCGCCGGGCCGCGTCAGGGGTGACCTGTTCCCACGGCTCCACTTCGCCGCCGGTCGTCTCCTCCGCCGTACTCATCGCTCGCTCGCCCCTCTCGATGACAGGAACACCACCATACCGCCGACGGTGAGCGAGCGCTTAGTGCAGCCGCTCAGAGCTTTTCGAAGGGGTCGTGTTCCGCGAGCAGCTTCTCCAGGCGCGCCTGGTCGACGCGGCTGACGATCTGCCCCGCCTCCTGGCGGTCCCGGATCACCTTGGCGAGGGTGAAGGCGGAGGTGACGAGGTAGAGGACCGCGATGCCGAGGAAGCCGCGCACCCAGGCGTCCGCGTTCAGCTGGAAGATCCCGATGGCGGTGGCCGCCATGGCGACCGCGAAGGACGCGACGGCCTGGCCGTGGAAGGCGGCCGTGCTCTGCTGCTTGACGGGTGTGTCACTCATGGAGCGAGCATCGCCCGGACGTGGCCCGCGCCACATCCGCCGGGATACTCAAAGACGTACTCAGAAGGCCGAAACCCCGGTCAGGGAACGGCCGATGAGCAGCTTCTGGATCTGGCTGGTGCCCTCGTAGAGGGTCATCACCCGGGCGTCGCGCAGGAGTTTGCCCGCCGGGTACTCGTCGATGTAGCCGTAACCGCCGAAGACCTGCAGGCCGTTGTTGGCGGCGCGGACGGCGGCCTCGGAGGCGAACAGCTTGGCCTTGGAGGACTCGACGGCGAACGGCTGCCCGCGGTCGATCAGGTCGGCGACCCGCCAGGTGAGCAGCCGGGCGGCGTCCACGTCGACGGCGATGTCGCTGATCAGCTCCTGGACGAGCTGGTGGCGGGCGATGGGCTTGCCGAACTGCTCGCGCTCGCCGGCGTACCGGACCGCCGCGTCCAGCGCGGCCTGGGCTATGCCCACGCAGCCCGCCGCGACCGACATCCGGCCCTTGGCCAGGGCGGACATGGCCACCGAGAAGCCCTTGCCCTCCTCGCCGAGCATCGCGGAGGCGGGCACCCGCACGTCCTGGAGGACGAGTTCGGCGGTGGCCTGGCCGCGCAGACCGAGCTTGCCGTGGATGGTGCGGCGGCTCAGTCCAGGGGTGTCCGTGGACACGAGGAAGGCGGAGACGCCCTTGTGGCCCGGGGCGTCGGTGGAGCGGGCGAAGAGCAGGACGACGTCCGCCCACGTCCCGTTGGTGATGAACATCTTGGTGCCGTTGATGACGTAGTCGTCGCCGTCGCGTACGGCGCGGGTGGTGAGGCTGCCCGCGTCGGAGCCGGTGCCGGGCTCGGTGAGACCGAAGCAGCCCACGTACTCGCCCGCGGTCAGCCCCGGCAGCCAGCGCCGCTTCTGCTCCTCGGTCCCGCGGGCGGCGATCGTCTTGGCGACGAGCCCCAGGGACACGGAGACGATGCCGCGCACCGACGAGTCCCCTCGGCCCAGTTCCTCGGTGACCAGGCAGTACGCGAGGTGGTCGCCGCCCGAGCCGCCGTACTCCTCGTCGACGGTGAGCCCGAGGAATCCGACGTCGCCGAGCTTCTTCACGATGCCCCGGTCGACCTCCTCGGCGCGGTCCCACGCCACGACGTGCGGGGCGATCTCGCGCTCCACGAAGTCCCGGGCGAGCTGCCGTACGGCGGCCTGCTCCTCGCTCAGCTCCAGGTTCACCACGCGATCACCCCACAGAAGACGACACCCACGGCAGATCTTGAAAGCCGTACATTTAAATTAGCACTGCTAGTTTCTGTTCGCAGCCCTACTATGTGCGCCATGGCCCGACCGCGCAAGCCCCTCCTCAGCACCGACCGGATCATCGAGACGGCCCGGGAACTCGTGGACCGCGAGGGCCTCGCGGCCGTCTCCACCCGCCGGCTCGCCGCCGAACTAGGGGTGAGCGGACCCTCGCTCTACAACCACTTCCGCACCAAGGACGAGATCCTGGAGGCGGTCGCCGACTCGGTGAGCGGCCTGGTGGACCTGTCGATGTTCGAGGACGGCCGTGACTGGCGCACCGCGCTGCACGACTGGGCCGTCTCCTACCGGGCCGCCCTGCGCGACCACCCGAACATCGTCCCGGTCCTCGCCCGGGGCCCCGGGCGCCGCCCCGCCGCCCTCCGGCTGGCGGACGCGGTGTACGGCGCGATGGTCGGCGCGGGCTGGCCACCGGCCCAGGCGACCTCGATCGGCGCGCTGATGCGGTACTTCATCATGGGCTCGGCCCTCGGTTCGTTCGCCGGTGGCTTCGTGGACGACGAGAGCGCGTACGACCCCTGCGACTATCCGCACCTGGGCCAGGCCCACCTGCTCGCCGAGCAGCAGGAGAAGATCGACGAGCGCGCCTTCGAGACGGGGCTGTCGGCGCTGCTGGACGGGCTCGCGCAGCAGTACGAGCAGGTGCGGCAGAGCGTGTGACGACAATTCGGTGGGCGCCGAACGGTCGGTGCCGCATGCTGGGCGCATGACCCCCAGGGATCCCCGGGCGGCCGGGCTCGCCTCGCTGGCGGCACTGGTCGCCGACGAGACGCGGGCCGCGTGCCTGCTGGCGCTGCTCGACGGGCGGGCCTGGACCGCGGGCGAGCTGGCCCGGCACGCCGGGGTCGCCGCGTCGACGCTCAGCGAGCACCTGGGCAAGCTGGTGGCCGGCGGTCTGCTCACGGAGGAACGGCAGGGGCGGCACCGGTACGTGCGGCTGGCCGACGCGCGGGCGGCGGGTCTCGTCGAGGATCTCGCCGCGCAGGTGCGGGTGCCCGCGGCGGCCGTACGGCCACGCTCGCTGCGGGAGTCGAGCGTCGCGTCCGCGATGGCGCGGGGCCGTACCTGTTACGACCATCTCGCCGGGCGGCTCGGGATCGCGCTCACGGACGCGCTGACCCTTAGGGGGCTGCTGCGGCAGGACACCGGGTTCGCGCTCACGGACGCGGGGGTGGAGTGGTTCGCCGCTGCGGGTATTGCGCTCGACGTCTCGAGTCGGCGCCCGCTGGCCCGTGCGTGCCTCGACTGGACCGAGCGGCGTCCGCATCTCGCCGGGGCTGCGGGGGCCGCGCTGTGCCGGCATGCGCTGGACGCGGGGTGGTGCGTGCGGGTCGGCTCCGCGCGGGCCGTGAGAGTGACCCCGTCGGGAGAGCGGCAGCTGTCGGCGTTGCTCGGTGTCCGATTTCCGCCGGACCGGGCTTGAACCGGTACCTAACCTCGGGAGCATGATGAACGTCGCCCCACGCCACCACCTGCTGCCCGCCTGCGCGGCCATCGTCACCGTCGTCCTGTGGGCCTCGGCCTTCGTGGCGATCCGGAGTGCCGGGCAGGAGTACTCCCCCGGTGCGCTGGCCCTGGGCCGGCTCGCGTCGGGGACCCTCGCCCTGGGAGTCCTGTGGGCGATACGCCGGGAAGGACTGCCCCCGAGGGCCGCCTGGCGCGGGATCCTGCTGTCCGGGGTGCTGTGGTTCGGGTTCTACATGGTCGTGCTGAACTGGGGCGAGCAGCAGGTGGACGCCGGCACCGCGGCCCTCGTGGTGAACGTCGGCCCGCTGCTGATCGCCCTGCTCGGCGCCCGCCTGCTCGGTGATCCGATGCCGCCGCGGCTGCTGGCCGGGATGGCCGTGTCGTTCGCGGGCGCGGTGACCGTGGGCCTGTCGATGTCGGGCGGGGGCGGGTCCTCCGTGCTCGGTGTGGTGCTGTGTCTGCTCGCCGCGGTGGCGTACGCCGCCGGTGTCGTCGCGCAGAAGCCGGCCTTGGGGCACGCGAGTGCGCTGCAGGTGACGACGTTCGGGTGTCTGGTCGGTGCCCTGGGCTGTCTGCCGTTCACCGGGCAGTTGGCGCACGAGGTCGCCCACGCGCCCGTGCCGGCCACCCTGAACATGGTCTACCTGGGCGTCTTCCCGACCGCGCTCGCCTTCACGACCTGGGCCTACGCCCTCGCCCGCACCACCGCGAGCCGGATGGGCGCGACGACGTACGCCGTGCCCGCGCTGGTGGTGCTGATGTCGTGGCTGGTGCTCGGGGAGGTACCGGGCGTGCTGACGCTGGGCGGCGGGGTGCTGTGTCTCGCGGGCGTGGCGGTGTCGCGGTCCCGGGCGCGCGGGGGCCGCACCGTCCGGGTCGCGGCCGGACAAGAGCCGCGACCCGAGAAGGTCACCTGAGCCACCGGAGGCCGGCGCCCGGCGTCAGAACACCACCAGCGCCCGGCCGCCCTTGCCCGCGAGCATGTTCTCGAAGGCGGCCGGGATGCCCTCCAGGGCGATCCGCTCGGTCACCAGCGCGGAGAGGTCGAAGCGGCCCTCCCGTACGTGCTCGGCGAGCACCGGGACGTCGCGGGCCGGGTCGGTGTTGCCGTAGACGCAGCCGGACAGGGTGCGGCCCCAGTGGAAGATCTCCAGGGCGTTGAAGGTGACCTCCTGGTCCTTGCCGCCGATGCCCACGACCGTCGTACGGCCGCCGCGGCGGGTGGAGTCCCAGGCCGTGCGGATCGACACCGCGCGGCCCACGCACTCCACCGAGACGTCCACGCCCTGTCTGCCGGTGAGGGCGCGGATCTCCCTCGGGGTGTTCTCGGAGGCGAGGACGTAGTCCGTGGCGCCGGCCGCCCGGGCCAGTTCCTCCTTCCCGGGGGAGACGTCGACGGCGATGATCCGCGACGCGCCCGCGATGCGCGCCGACTGGAGGGTGGCGAGGCCCACGCCGCCCGCGCCGAAGACGGCCACCGTCTCGCCCTCGCGGACCTTCGCCGAGTGGTGGACGGCGCCGTAGCCGGTGAGGACGGCGCAGCCGAGGAGGGCGGCGTCCACCAGCGGCACCCCCTCGGGCAGGGGCAGCACACAGGACGCGGAGACGACCGTCTCCTCGGCGAAGGCGGCCACGTTCAGGCCGGGGTGCAGCTCGGTGCCGTCGGTGGTGCGGGCGTAGACGTCCGCAGCGCCGTTCAGCGCGTTGGCGCACAGCCAGACCTCGCCGAGCGCACAGGCGTGGCAACTGCCGCAGGCGGGAGCCCAGTTGAGGACGACGGGGTCTCCTTCGGTGACGTGTGTGACGCCCTCGCCCACGGCCACGACCGTGCCGGCGCCCTCGTGGCCGAGGACGGCCGGGACCGGGACGCGCATGGTGCCGTTGGACAGGGACAGGTCGGAGTGGCAGACACCGGCGGCGGCGAGGCGGACCCGGACCTGTCCGGGGCCCGGGTCGGGCAGGTCGATGCCGGTGATCTCCAGCGGGGCGCCGATGGCGGGCAGGACGGCGGCTCGTACGGCCATGACTCGCGTACTCCCTTAGAACTGGAGGGACTTGGTCTGGAGGTACTCGGTGAGCCCGTGCGCGCCGAGTTCCCGGCCGACTCCGGACTGCTTGTAACCGCCGAAGGGGGCGAGGGGGTTGAACCGGCCGCCGTTGATGTCCACCTGTCCGGTGTCCATACGCCGGGCGAAGGCGACGGCCTCGGCCTCGTCACCGGCCCAGACGGCGCCCGCGAGGCCGTACACCGTGCCGTTGGCGATGCGCAGGGCGTCCTCCTCGTCCTCGTAGCGGAGGATGGACAGCACCGGGCCGAAGATCTCCTCCTGGGCGATGGTCATCTCGGGTGTCACGTCGGCGAACACGGTCGGGCTGATGAAGTAGCCCGTCTCCCGGGGGGACTCGGGGCCGCCGGCCACGAGGCGGGCTCCCTCGGCGATGCCCTTCTCGATGTAACCGCGCACCCGTTCCTGCTGCTTGGCGCTGACGACCGGACCGATGCGGTCGCCATACCTGGCGGCGGCGGTGGCGGCCAGTTCGACGGCCTCGTCGTACTGGTCGCGGTGGACCAGCATGCGGGTCCAGGCGCTGCAGGTCTGGCCGGAGTTGGACATCACGTTGGCCACCCCGACGTTCACCGCCTTGGCGAGGTCGGCGCTCGGCAGGATGACGTTGGCGGACTTGCCGCCGAGTTCGAGGGCCACCTTCTTGACGGCCGCGCCCGCCACCGCGCCGATCCGCCGGCCGACCGCGGTGGAGCCGGTGAAGGAGACCAGATCCACGCCCGGGTGCTCGGCGAGCGCCTGGCCGGCCACCGGGCCGAGGCCGGTGACCAGGTTGAACACACCGGCCGGCACGCCCGCCTCGTGCACCGCCTCGGCGAACAGCTGGGCGGTGAGCGGGGTGTCCTCGGCGGGCTTGAGGACGACGGTGCAGCCCGCGGCGAGCGCCGGGGCGACCTTGGCGACGATCTGGTGGAGGGGGTAGTTCCAGGGGGTGATCGCGCCGACCACACCGATCGGCTCGTGCAGGACGGTCGAGTTGCCGACCTTCTCCTCGAAGGGGAGGGAGGCGGCCAGCTCGGCGTAGGAACCGGCGACCGCGATCGGCACGGCCGCGTGCACGGCCTGGGAGAACTGCGGCGGGGAGCCCAGTTCCCCGGTGACCGTCTCGGCGATCTCGTCCTTGCGGGCCACGAGGACGTCCCGGAGGGCGGTCAGGCGCGCGGCGCGCTCGGCCGGGGGCGTGGCCGCCCAGGCGGGCAGGGCGGCGCGGGCCGCACGGACGGCGGTGTCGACGTCCAGGGCACCGGCCGCCGGGACCCGGGCGATGACCTGCTCGTCGGCCGGGTTCACGACCTCGATGACTTCCGTGCTCTCGGCGGGGCGCCAGGCGCCGTCGATGTACAGGCCGTCGTGTGCCTTCATACTGCTTCCTCCCGGCGGGTCCGCGTCGTCCGGGCACACAAACTAGCGGCGTTAGTTTTTTGGCGCCAGACGTACCAGGACATCATCGCCGGGGCGGCCGCGGCCCACGCACCGGGCCGGGCACCGAACCGGGTCACTCCGTGACGGACAGTCGGGCCATCCGGTGGCGGACAGAACGGTCACCTGGTGGCGGACAGATGGGCGAAGACCACCACGTTGCTGGTGTAGCCGGTCCGCCGGCTGTAGAGGCCACCGCAGGTCAGGACCCGGAGTTCCGGTCGCCCGACCGGGCCGTAGACCTCCTTGTCGGGGAAGCCCGCCTTGTCGAAGACCTTCACGCGGTCCACGGCGTACACGGCGGTACGGCCGTCGGCGCGCTTGACCTCGATGAGCTTGCAGGGTTTGACCTGGGCGAGCGCGGCGAAGACGGCCGGACCGGTCATGGTGTCCCGGTGGCCGACGGCGATCGCGGTGCCGGGCTCGCCCGGCGTGGGGCCGCCCTCGTACCAGCCGACCAGCTTGGGCCTGGCCACGGGGGGAGTCTCCAACTGCCGTTCCGCGTCGAGCCGGAGAGCGGTGACCGGGGCGTCGACGCCGAGGGAGGGGATGCGGAGGGACGTCGGGCGGGACCGGGGCAGTGGCCGGGGCGGGGGCCCGGAAGGCGGCGCGCAGGATTCCTCCCCGCTCGCGCTCCCTGCGCCGGCGGCCGCCACGGCGTCCGGGTCATCCCCACGGCCGGGCCCGTCATGCCCGCCCAGGCACCGGTTCGCCCCCGTCACCAGGACGGTCACCAGCAGAGCCGTCCTGGTGAGGCGGTAGGCGCGGGTCCGGTACCAGGGCCTGCGTCTGCGCCTACGCGGCACCATGGGGCCGCCGGCGGATCAGCCGGACGTACGCGACACCGCTGACCGCGACCAGGCCGACCGCCGCCGCGGCGGCCACCGGCGAGTATCCCGCGGCCGTGTCGATGAGACCGCCGCCGCCCGCGTGCACACCGCCCTTCGGCGGGTCGTGGTCACCGCCCTGGCCCCAGCCCGGACCGTCCTGCTGGTGGTCCTGGTGATCCTGGTCGTCCTGGTTGTCCTGGTGGTTCTGGTGGTCCTCGATCTGCCCGTTCGGACCGTGCGCCCCGTCGTTGTGGTTGTCGTGGCAGTTGACGCGGAAGAGCTTCTCCTTGGGGGCGCCCGCCGCGACCCAGGTGAGCTTGTACTGCCCGTCGGTCAGGCTGATCGGGTCGGTGTGTCCGGCGCCGCCGGCGAGCTGGATGATGCCGGTGATCGTCGCGGCGGTGGGCAGCGGGGGCTGCGCCTGGATGATGTAGGCGATGTTGGGCAGGATGTCGAAGTTGACGGCGTCGAGGTAGAACCTGCAGACCGCCGGGTCGTCCTTCGAGACACCGTAGGGCACGCCCTCGCGGTGCACCCTGATGTCGCCGTTTTCGCCTTGGGCCACCGCGTTCGGCGCCGCTACCCAAAACGCGCCCGCGGCGGTGAGGGCGGTGAGGACGACCGTGGCGCCCGCGCGGGAGCCGATGGCACGTGGGAGTGTCAGGCTGGGCATGCGCAATCCTCCGCGAGTTCAGACGATTTTCATACAAATCGCTCTTTCGTCTGGACTCTCCGTCATACGCACCGCCCGCCTGGGCAACGACGCCCGGCGCGTCGTCAGATATCGCCCATGCGGCGCAACACCGAGCGCGTCGGGCGCCCGCGCCCCGCACCGCCGGGCCCTTCCAGCCACCCCGGCGAGCGCAGGGTCACCCCGGCGGACAGCGGCAGCGCCAGGTCACAGGATTGCGGCGAGCTGGACGGGGACACCGTTGAGCACCGCGTTGCCGGAGAGCGGGTCGAGCAGGCTGCCGTCGAGGAGCTGGTTGACGTTGACTCCGGGCGCGGTCGCGGCGTGGCCGAGGCGGGCGCCGGGGCGGTCGTGGCCCCAGCCGTGCGGCAGGCTCACCACTCCGGGCCGTACGGCGTCGGTGACCTCGGCCGGCGCCACCACCTCTCCCCCGGCGCCCCGCACGCGTACGTCCGCCCCGTCGCGGACGCCGAGCCGGGCCGCGTCCTCGGGGTGGATGTGCAGGGTGCAGCGGTTGGAGCCGCCGGTGAGGGCGGGCACGTTGTGCATCCAGCTGTTGTTGGAGCGAAGGTGGCGGCGGCCGACGAGGACGAGACCCGCGGGCCGCTCGCGCAGCGCCCGACGGAGCCGGGGCAGGTCGGCGGCGATCGGTTCGGGCAGCAGCTCCACCTTGCCGCTGCGAGTCCTGAGCGGCTGGGGCAGGCGCGGGCGCAGCGGGCCGAGGTCGATGCCGTGCGGGTGGGCGAGGAGCCGCGCCAGGCTCAGTCCGTCGGGCCGGGCGCCGAAGCCGTCGCCGTACGGGCCGAGGCGCAGCATCATGTCCAGCCGCCGCTCGGGGCCGGTCTCGCCGGTGAGTTCGGCGGCGAGTTCGCGTGGGTCGCGGCCGTGCACCGGTGAGTGTTCCTCGGTCACGGCCCTGCCGAGGGTCTGGTCGACGACCATGGCGTCGACGGCGGCCGGGTCGGCGCCGTGCATGCCGGTGGCCGCGAGGATCAGGCGGGCGAGTATCTCGCTCTCGGCCATGCGGCCGGGCTCCAGCGGGATTGCGGGGCGGGTGTAGCGGACCTGGTTGCGCACGGCGAGCGTGTTGAAGGCGAAGTCGTGGTGCGGGCTCTGGGAGGGCGGCGGCGGGGGCAGGACGACGTCGGCGTGGCGCGAGGTCTCGTTCAGGTACGGATCGACGCTGACCATGAAGTCCAGGGAGTCCAGGGCCTTGTCGAGGCGGTCGCCGTCGGGCGCGGACAGCACGGGGTTGGCGGCGACGACGATCAGCGTGCGGATCGGCTCGCCCTCGTCGGTGGCGGTGTCGATCTCCTCGGCGAGCGCCGAGAGCGGCAACTCGCCCTTGGCCTCGGGGAGTCGTCGTACCCGGGAGTGCCAGCGGCCCAGCGCGAAGCCGCGGCCGGGGCCCGCCGGGCGGGGGGTCCGGTCGGTGGCGGCCTGCGGGAAGAGGGCGCCGCCGGGCCGGTCCAGGTTGCCGGTGAGGATGTTGAGGACGTCCACCAGCCAGCTGGCCAGGGTGCCGTGCGGGACGGTGCAGCTGCCGATGCGGGCGTAGACGGCGGCGGTGGGGGCGGCGGCCAGTTCGCGGGCGAGGGTACGGATGACGCCGGCGTCCAGGTCACAGGCCCCGGCGACGGCTTCCGGGGTGAAATCGCGCACGGCGCCCTGGAGTTCGGCGACTGCGTCGACATGCGCGGCGAGGTCCTTCAGGTCGACCAGGTCCTCCGCGAAGAGGGTGTGGACCATCGCCGCGAGCAGCAGGGCGTCGGCGCCGGGGCGGATCGCCAGGTGCCGGTCGGCGAGCCTCGCGGTGCGGGTGCGGCGCGGGTCCACCACGGTCAGGTGTCCACCGCGGGCCTTGAGCGCCTTGAGCCTGCCGGGGAAGTCGGGGGCGGTGCACAGACTGCCGTTGGACTCCAGGGGGTTGGCGCCGATGAGGAGGAGGTGGTCGGTGTGGTCCAGGTCGGGCACGGGGATGGCGTTCGCGTCGCCGAAGAGCAGGCCGCTGGAGACGTGCTTGGGCATCTGGTCGACCGTGGAGGCGGTGAACAGGCTGCGGGTGCGCAGGCCGGCGAGGAGGACCGGCGGGTAGAGGGCGCCGGCCACGGTGTGCACGTTGGGGTTGCCGAGGACCACGCCGACGGAGTCCGGGCCGTGGCCTTCCACGACCGGGCGCAGGCCGGCGGCGACCGCGTCGAAGGCCTCCTCCCAGGTGGCTTCCCGCAGTTCGCCGTCCCGCCGGACGAGCGGTGTGCGCAGCCGGTCGGGGTCGGAGTCGACGGCCCCGAAGGAGGCGCCCTTGGGGCAGATGAAACCCTTACTGAAGACGTCCTCGCGGTCCCCGCGGGCGCCGGTGACACGGGTGCCCTCGATGCTGAGGGTCAGCCCGCAGGTGGCCTCGCACAGGGGGCATATTCGCAGGGCGGTGCGGGACACGGGTCCTCCCGGGGGTCGGCGGCGGTGCCGGGCGAGCACGGGCGGGATCGCGCGGGCTCGGGGCGAGCATACCGACCGGTATGCACGGAGGGGAGGTCTCTCCGGGGTCTCTCCGGGGTCCGATGACCGCCGTACGTCAGTCGAGCACGCGCGCCAGATAGGCCCGCAGCAGTTCCCGTGTCTCCGTGATGATCGCCTCGTCCCCGTCCGGGTCGGTCCGGAAGGCCAGCTGGACGAGGGTGTCCGCGCTCTCCACGGCGACCAGGAAGACGCGGCGCAGATCGTCGTCGGGGGTGCGGCCGAGGTATCCGGAGAGCAGTGCGGTGAGGCGGTCGGCGACGCGGGTGTTGGGCTCGGCGGTGCGGGCGCCGACCGGTATCTGGTTGCCGAAGTCGACCAGCGAGAAGCCGGGCGCCGTGCGCTTCATGGCCAGGTACTCGTCCAGGACGGCGTCCATCGCGGCCCGCCAGTCGCCCTGCTGTGCCTTCTTCAGCCGCTCGGTGACCCGCCCGGTGTACTGCTCCAGGTTGCGCTGGGCGAGGGCGTCGGCCATCTGCCGCTTGTTGCCGAAGAACCGGTAGACGGAGCCGATGGGCACTCCGGCGCGCAGCGCGACCGCGCGGGTGCTCAGGGCGTCGTAGCCGACCTCGTCGAGGAGTTCGGCACAGGCGTCGAGGATCCTGGTCAGCCGTTCGGCGCTGCGCCGCTGGACCGGCGCGCGGCGGAGCGATGTCGCATGGGGCACGGGCTTCATGATGCCTCTCCGCCGCGGTCCGGTGAACCTCGCCCTCCCGTACGGACCAGGGTGGCCGGTGCACTCATGTCCCGGTGCCCGGGGCCGCCGTCCCGGCCGTCCCCGTCTCCGCGTCGGACACCGTGATGTCGGCGGTGCTCTGCACCGGTCTGCCGTGTACGGCCCACACGGTGCCGTCGTCGGCGTACAGGCGCGCGGTGACGTGGTGGGTGCCGTGCGGGAGGAGTCGGGCGGGCAGGCGGTAGCCGGCGGAGCGCAGCCGGGTGACCTGGCGGCCGTCGACGAAGAGGCGGGCGAGGCCGCGCCCGGTGACCGCCGTGGACCGGGCGCCGGACGTGGAGCAGCGGAAGTGGTGGAAGGACAGCCGGACGTCCCAGCCGCCGCCGGAGTGCGGGGTCACCTCGACGCCGACCTGCGGCGCGTTCTTCTGACCGGCCTCGCGCAGATGCCGGCCGGTCACGTCGGTGCCGTCCAGGACCTTGCCGACGGGCGAGGGTGTGCCGGTCCGGGCGTGCCCGGTGGCGCAGCCCGCCACGCCGAGCGGCAGCAGGACGCTCGCCGCGAGCGCGGCGAGCGTCCTGCGGGTCCACGACGTCCTGGGCATGTCCGCGACAGTAGAACACCGCCCGGGGTGGCCGAATCCGTCTCAAGTCTGGTTCCGGCCACCCCGTGGAGTCCCCCTTGCGGAGTACTCGATGCCCCCTTGCGCCCACCCCCTCGCATTCCTACGGTGTTACATAGGAATCAGGGAGCGCAAGGGAGCGATCATGAGCGGGGACGCACGGAAGACCGCCGAGGGACTGTCGTACCTGACCGGGTTCGGCAACGAGCACGCCTCGGAGGCGGTGCCGGGCGCCCTGCCCGAGGGCCGCAACTCGCCTCAGCGGGCACCGCTCGGGCTGTACGCGGAGCAGCTGAGCGGTACGGCGTTCACCGAGCCGCGGGCGCACAACCGCCGCTCCTGGCTCTACCGCGTCCGCCCGTCGGCCGCGCACCCGGCGTTCACCCGCACCGGCAACGGCGCGATCCGCACCGCCCCCTTCACCGAGACAGTGCCCGACCCCAACCGGCTGCGCTGGAACCCGCTGCCCGAGCCGCCCGCCGGCACCGACTTCCTGGCCGGCCTGTGGACGCTCGGCGGCAACGGCGACGCGACCCAGCGCACCGGCATGGCGGTGCACCTGTACCACACCAACGCCTCGATGGAGCGCGTGTTCTCCGACGCCGACGGGGAGCTGCTCATCGTGCCCGAGCGCGGCGGGCTACTGCTGCACACCGAGTTCGGCCGGCTTCATGTGGAGCCCGCATATGTGGCGTTGATCCCGCGTGGGGTGCGTTTCCGTGTGGAGCTACTGGACGACTCCGCCCGAGGCTATGTGTGCGAGAACTATGGGGCGCCGTTCCAGCTGCCCGACCTCGGACCGATCGGCGCCAACGGACTCGCCAACGCACGGGACTTCCGGGCTCCGGTCGCCGCGTACGAGGAGACGGAGGGCCCGGTGGAGGTGGTGAACAAGTTCTGCGGGAACCTCTGGACGGCCACCTACGACCACTCCCCGCTCGACGTGGTCGCCTGGCACGGCAACCATGTGCCGTACATCTATGACCTTCGCCGCTTCAATGTGATCGGCACCATCTCCTACGACCACCCCGACCCGTCCATCTTCACGGTCCTGACCTCCCCCTCGGACACCCCCGGGCTGGCCGGTGTCGACTTCGTCGTCTTCGCGCCGCGCTGGCTGGTGGGCGAGGACACCTTCCGGCCGCCGTACTTCCACCGGAACGTGATGAGCGAGTACATGGGCCTGGTGGAGGGCGCGTACGACGCCAAGGCGGAGGGCTTCGTGCCCGGCGGCGGCTCACTGCACAACATGATGTCGGCGCACGGCCCGGACCGTGAGACGTTCGACCGGGCGAGCGCGGCCGAGCTGAAACCGCAGAAGATCGACGACGGTCTGGCGTTCATGTTCGAGACCCGCTGGCCGGTGACCCTCACCCCGCACGCGGCCGCTGCCGACCACCTCCAGCAGCGCTACGACGACGTGTGGCGGGGCATGGAGCGTCACTTCCGCGCGTGACGCACGCGTTGCGCCGAACGTTCATCGACAGGTACGGATAGCCGCGTGACCTCCTTCGCCCCGGATTCGATCGTCCTGAACCGCAAGCTGCCGCTGTGGTACCAGGTGTCGCAGTCGCTGCGCGCCTCGATACTCGGCCGCTCCCCCGAGGACCCGCTGCGGCTGCCCACGGAGGAGCAGCTGGCGGAGCACTACGGCGTGAGCGTGCTGACCATGCGGCAGGCGCTGAAGGAACTGGAGGACGAGGGGCTGATCAGCCGCCACCGCCGGCGCGGCACGTTCATCGAACCCGGGGTCCGGCGGGGCGCACCGGTCCGCCTGCTCGGCTCGGTCGACGCGATCGTGGCCCAGCAGTCCGGCATGACGACGGAACTGCTGGACCACGGCCCGGTGCCCGTGCCGCCCGGTCTCGCCGAGCACTTCCCCGGCCTCGCGGAAGTGGCGGCGTACCACCGCCTGCGCTGCGACGAGAAGACGGGCGAGCCGACCAACCACGCCGTCAACCACATCCGCCCCGAACTCGCCGAGCGCATCGATCTGGAGGACCTGATCCGCTGGCCGATGACAAAGGTGCTGCGGGACGTCGTGAAGACGGACATCAGCCGGATCACGGACACGGTGGAGGCGAGGCTCGCCGACCCGGAGACGGCCCGGCTGCTCCAGGTGCCGCTGCTCAGCCCGATCCTGCACTACACGGGTGTGACGTACGACACCGCGGGCCGGGTGCTGGACGTGGCGGTCATCCACTACCGGGGCGACCGCTTCTCCTTCACCGTCACCCTGGACGCGACCTGACACCGGGCCCCGGTGAGACCGTACGATGCCCTGCGTGACGCACGACGACGCTCCGCCGCTGGCGGACCTCATGCCGTGGTCCGTCGCACCGCTGCGGCCGGGCCGCGCCTGGCCGACGGCCCCCGACCCCGGCGCGCTGAAGGCCCGGTGGGACGCCTTGCTGCAGGCGAAGGGCCCGGACCGGCAGGCCCTGTTCGAGCCGACGCGCGCCCGCACCCTCGACTCGGCGGTGGGCCAACTGCCCGGCCACCTGACGGGCACCGAGCGGCTGGCCCGCGCCGAGGGCCCCTGTGCGGAGCCGGTCCGCGTCCTCGCGGCGCCCTTCGACGAGCAGTGGCTGATCCCGGACCACCGGCTGATCGACACGGCCCGCCCGGAACTGTGGCGGGTGGCGGACGCGCACCAGGTGTTCACGGTGGAGACCGGTGACCCGGACACACCGCTGCTGGCCACCTCCCTCCTGCCCACGCTCCGCCCCGGCCGCGTCCGCCCCCTCCACCGCCGCCCGGGCGGCACGGAACCGAATCTGACCCCGGGTCTGCTGGACCACCTCGTCGCGCGCCTGTCCGAGCGGCCCACGGCGCCGGACGTGCTGGCCTGGATCCTGGCGACGGTCCGTCCGGACCTCACCGTGCCGCTGACGGACGACAGCGGACTGTGGCGGGAGGGCGTCGAGCTGGGCCACCGCATGCTGTGGCTGATGCGCCGCGACGGCGAACGCCCCAAGCTGCCGGGCGGCCGCCGCCCCTACGTCCGCGCACCCCTGCCGGCCCGGCCCCTCACCCTGCACTACGACGAGGACGAGGAGACCCTCCACCTCGACGAGGGCCGCATCTCCCCCGTCCCGCCACAGGCCTGGGAGTACGAGAGCGCCGGAGTGCGGGTCCTGGAGTCCTGGTTCACGACCCGCACCGCCCCGGCCGCCCCCGGCACGGGCACCCTGGCCGCGATCCGCCCGGCGACCTGGCCGCAGAACTGGACGTCGGAGCTGCTGGAACTGATCACGGTCCTGGCCCTGCTGGCGGAACTCCGGCCGCGGCGGGCCGGCCTGAAGGTGCCGTCGGCGGTCACCGCGGGCGAGCTGCGCGAGGCGGGCATCCTGCCGGTGCCGGCCTCCGCCCGCCGCCCCGCCTCGGTCCTGGACCACCACGAGGAGGGCCCGGAGGGCCAGTTCGCCCTGATCTAGGCGAACGCGTCCAGCACCCGCTGCAACGCCCGCTCGAACACCGCCTCCAGATCGATCGGCCCCGGATCCTCCGCGAAGGCCGCCGCCATCCTGGGATACGCGCCCGAGGCGATCTGACTCCCCAGGTAGGCGATCCGCACCGCCTGCTCCTGCTCCTCGGACCACGGCAGGGCGCGTACACGCTCGGCGGTGTCGAGCTCGTTGCGGACGTAGGTGGTCACCACCCCGTTCAGCATGGCGATCAGCTCCAGCTTCGTGCCGTACGCCGCCTTGAGCGGATCCAGGCAGGCCAGGCAGTGCTCCAGATAGCGCAGAGCGTGCGGGCTGAAGCCGTAGACCGGGGACATCAGCCGCGGCAGCCAGGGGTGCCGGTGCATCAGCGAGCGCGTCTCGCGGGCCTTCCGGAGCAGATCCGCCCGCCAGTCACCGCTCGGCTCCCACCGGACGTGCTCCGCGCTGACCGCGTCCACCATCAGCTCGTACAGGTCCTCCTTGCGGGGGACGTAGTTGTACAGCGACATGGTGCCGCAGCCCAGCTCGGCCGCGACGTGGCGCATCGACACGGCGTCGAGCCCCCGCTCGTCGGCGATCCGCACCGCGGCGGCCGCGATGTCGTCGCGGGTGTACGCCGGCCTGGGACCCCGGCCGGTGCGCTCGGGGCGCGCCCAGATCACCTCGGGGACGGCCCGTCGGACTGCCATCGATCATCACCTCGGCCACCATCCTAGTTACGTACAGCGTACGTAGTGCGGTATGGTCGCCCCATGACTACTACGTACGCTGTACTTAGTGAAGGTCTGGAGAAGCGCTTCGGTGCCGTGCACGCCCTGCGGGGCCTGGACCTGGCCGTCGCCGAGGGGACCGTCTGCGGACTGCTCGGGGCGAACGGGGCCGGGAAGACGACGGCCGTGCGACTGCTGACCACGCTGCTGCGGCCGGACGCGGGCTCGGCCCGGGTCGCCGGGCACGATCTCGTCCGGGAGGCGGCCGCCGTGCGCCGCCGGATCGCCGTCACCGGGCAGTACGCCTCGGTCGACGGCGACCTCACCGGACGGGAGAACCTGCGGCTGTTCGCCCGGCTGCACCGGGTGCGCGGGCCGGCCGCACGAGCGGACGAGCTGCTGGAGCGGTTCGGGCTGGCCGGGGCCGCCGACCGGAAGGCGTCGACCTACTCGGGCGGCATGCGGCGCCGGCTGGACCTCGCGGCCAGCCTCGTCCGCCGGCCCGACGTGCTCTTCCTCGACGAGCCGACCACCGGACTCGACCCGGCCAGCCGCGCCCGCATCTGGCAGGCGGTGCGCGAGCTGCGGGCGGACGGCACGACCGTGCTGCTGACCACGCAGTACCTGGAGGAGGCCGACCAACTCGCCGACGACATCGCCCTGGTGGACCGGGGCCGCGTCGCGCACACCGGCTCACCCGCCGAGCTCAAGGCGCTCATCGGCTCGTACGCGGAGGCCGTCGTCACGGACGGCGGCGCGCTGACGCGGGCGGCGGGCGTGCTCGACCAACTCACCGGCCGCGAACCCGTGTTCGACGCCGAGCGCAGCGCCGTCGGCGCCGTCACCACCGACCCGACCCTGACCCTGCCCCGCCTGGTGCGCGAACTGGACGCCGCAGGTGTGCCGTTGCTGGACGTGAGCCTGCGCCCGCCCACCCTCGACGACGTCTTCCTGCGGCTCACCGGACAGACCACCGACGAGTCCGCCGGCCGGCCCACCGACCGGTCCGGCGACCGGTCCGCCGACCGGTCCGCCGACCGGTCCGCCGACCGGTCCGCCGACAGCAAGGAGACCGCGGCATGAGCATGTTGGCGTACGACGGCCTGGCGATGACGGGCCGGCAGCTGCGCCGGGTCCGCAACAGTCCGGGCCTCGCGATCCTGACCCAGATGATGCCCGTCAACATGCTGCTGTTCTTCGGCTATGTGTTCGGCAGCGCGCTGGCGATGCCCGGCCGTGAGTACCGTTCCTTCCTCGTCCCGGGGCTGCTGGCGGCGACCGCGGCCGGCGGGCTGATGACCGGCATGTTCCAGGCCGCCGCGGACACCCACCGGGGCGTGATGGACCGTTTCCGCACCATGCCGGTGAGCCGGGCCGCCGTACCGCTCGGGCAGGCGGTCGCCGACCTCCTCGTCACGGCCCTCGGGACCGTACCGCTGCTGCTCGTCGGGCTCGCGGTGGGATGGCGGATCAAGGGGTCCGCGCTGGACGCCGCCGGTGCGGTCGGCCTGCTGCTGCTCTTCCGGTTCGCCTGCACCTGCGCCGGGATCTTCCTCGGGCTGCTCACCCGCAGCGAGGAGGCCGCCGGGCAGCTCGGCGCCTCCTCCTTCGTACTGCCGCTGCTGTCGAACGCCTACATCCCGACCGGCAACCTGCCGGGCTGGCTGCGCACCCTCGCCGAGTGGAACCCGATCAGTGCGGTGACGACCGCCCTGCGGGACCTGTTCGGCAACGCCCCCGTCCCGCCGGACTCCGCCTGGCCGGTGGCCCACCCGGTCGCCGGGGCGCTCGCCTGGAGCCTGCTGCTGACCGCGGTGTTCCTGCCGCTCGCCGTGCGCCGGTACGGGCACGGGGAGCGTTGACGGGCTGATGCCGGGCTGCTGACAAACCCGCCGGTCACAGGCCATGATCCGGTCATGGAACAGCCCACGGACCAGCCCATGGACCAGCCCGGCGATCGGCAGCCCCTGCCCCTCGCAGGCATCACCGTCGTCGCCGTCGAACAGGCCGTCTCCGCGCCGTTCGCGACCCGGCAGCTCGCCGACCTGGGCGCCCGGGTCATCAAGGTGGAGCGGGTCGACGGCGGCGACTTCGCGCGCGGCTACGACACCGCGGCCCGCGGACTCGCCTCGCACTTCGTGTGGTGCAACCGCGGCAAGGAGTCCCTCGCGCTGGACCTGAAGGACCCGCGCGGCCTGGCCGCCGTACGACGGCTGATCGCGGACGCCGACGTGTTCGTGCAGAACCTCGCCCACGGAGCGGCGGCCCGGCTCGGCCTGGACGCGGCCACGCTGTGCGCGGCGCATCCGCGGCTGGTCGCCGTGGACATCTCCGGGTACGGCTCCTCGGGTCCGTACGCGGACAAGCGGGCGTACGACATGCTGGTGCAGTGCGAGGCGGGGCTGGTCTCGGTGACCGGGACGCCGGAAGCGCCGGTGAAGGCGGGCGTCCCGGCCGCGGACATCGCGGCGGCCATGTACGCGTTCTCGGGCGTCCTCGCGGCGCTCGTCCGGCGCGGGACGACCGGGCGGGGCGGACCCGTGGAGGTGTCGATGCTGGAGGCGCTCGCCGAGTGGCTGGGACATCCCCTGCACCATGCGATGCACGGAGGTGAGCCTCCGGCGCGCACCGGCCTCGCGCACGCCGTCATCGCGCCGTACGACGCCTATCCGACGGCGGACGGCGGCCGGGTGCTGCTGTCCGTGCAGAACGACCGGGAGTGGCGGCGGCTGGCCGAACAGGTCATAGGGCGCCCGGAACTGGGGGCGGATCCGGCGTACGCGACGAACGCGGCACGGGTGACGAACCGGGAGAAGACGGACGGACTGGTGGCGCGGGCCCTCGGCGTGCTCGACGCCGACGAGGCGCTGGCCCGGCTGGAGAAGGCGGGTATCGCCTGTGCCCGGCTGAGGGATCTGCACGAACTGGCCGGGCATCCGCAGTTGGCGGCCCGGGAGCGGTGGCGCACGGTGGGGTCGCCGGTCGGGCCGCTGAAGGCGCTACTGCCTCCCATCACACTGCCGGGCGGGGACGAGGCGCGGATGGGTGATGTGCCCGCGCTCGGGCAGCACACCGAGGCGCTGCTGCATGCCGTGGGGATGACGGACGACGAGATCGCAGCGATGCGCCGGGACGGTGTGGCGGCCTGAGCGCCGACACCCCTGCGAGCGGACTTCGGGGGCGGCTCAGGGGCCGCTCAGTGTCCGCCGAACAGCGAGCGACGCAGCCGGCGCAGCGGCGCGAACAGGGAGACGCGGCTGACCCGCTTGCCCCGGTCGCTGCGCTGGTGTGCCCTGTCACGCGCCGTCAGCTCGAGCATCAGCGAGGTCGCCTCGACCGTCTCCCGCTGCGGTATGGCGGGACCCGCCAGTACCGACAGATGGCGGTCGAGGCGCGAACTGGTCGCGCTGCTCCCGCAGGTGATCGCAGGGACCCTGGCCCTGCTGCGCACTGTTATCTGTTCCATGTCACTCCCCACCCGTACGAGTCCACCCGGCCCGGGCAGGGTAACCCTATCGCCCCAGGGGGGCACGCGGGTATCTCGGCCACAGGATTCACCTTCCCTGCAAGGCGGTTGACCATCCTTCTTTGACTACTCTCCGAATCCGACCGATTCCAGGGCGAGTTGGACAATGGGCTGGCCGGTCGGCTGCACTGATCCTCCGTCAGGCTCGACGGTTACGGCGAGTGACGTCGAGGAGGTGTCGAGCCCCTTCGCGACCAAGGGCGTGTCGCCCGCGAAGAGCCCGAGGGAGCGCGGCTCGGCGCGGGGGCGCATGAGCCAGAGCTGGTGGACGCGGCCGCCGGGCGGGTTTCCGTATCCGCTGAGGGTGACGACGGCTTCCCGCTCCGAGGCGGAAGCGATCACTCCGATACCGCGGCCCCGAGCGTCCTTGCCGGTCGTGGCGCGGGCGTCGGGCGCGGCCAGAACGTGGGCGATCTCACGTGCCCGGGACTGCTCCGCGTCCAGCCGGTCCTGGGTGCGGTGCGCCTGGACGGCGAAGAGGGAGGCGACGACGAGGGCCGCCGCCGCGGTGGCCGTGGCGAGCGGCATGAACAGGGGGCGCGTGCGGGGCGTACGGGTGCGGCCCGGCGGCGGCTGGGTGCCCCAGACGTGCGGCGGCAGCTGAGGCGTGCGCTCCCGGCCCGCGGCGGCCGGCTCCTGCGGGGTCGTGCGCACGGCGGCCAGCACCCGCGCGCGCAGGGCGGCGGGCGCGGGCGCCGCCGTGGACCAGGCGAGTCGCACGGCGTCCTCGGCGAGGTCCCGCACCTCGGCCGCGCAGCGCTCGCAGTTGTGCAGGTGTTTCGCGAACCTGCGCCGCTCGCCCGGATCGAGGGCGTCGAGCGCGTAGGGCGCGGCGAGGGAGTGCAGGTCCGCACGGCCCAGCAGCCTGCCGAGGATGCTCATGCGGCGCCTCCCAGGCACTCGCGGAGCCGGGTGAGCCCGTCGCGCATCCGCGTCTTGACCGTGCCGAGCGGCAGCGAGAGCCGCTCGGCCACCTCACGGTAGGTGTAGCCGTCGTAGTAGGCGAGCGTCACGGACTGGCGTTGCAGGTCCGTGAGCCGGCGCAGACAGCGGCGCACCCACTCGCGCTCCATGCCGGCCTCGACCTCCTCGGCGACCTGGTCGAACGCGGGTTCCCCGGCGCGCAGGGCCTCCCGCTGCTCGCGTTCACCGGCCGCGCGGGCGCTGCGCACCCGGTCGACGGCACGGCGGTGGGCGAGGGTGAGGATCCAGGACAGCGCGCTGCCCCGGCCGGGGTCGTACCGGGTGGCCGAGCGCCACATCTCGAGCAGCACCTCCTGGGCGACCTCCTCGGACTGGGCGGGGTCGCGCACCACCCGTCGTACGAGTCCGTACACCGGCCCGGACACCAGTGCGTACAGATCCTCGAACGCCCTCTGGTCGCCGCCCGCGACGAGCACCAGCAACTCGTCCGCCTGCATGCGGGCCCCCTGTCCGTGGCCGCAGCCGGCCCTTCCGCGTACTCCACGCATCCGCACGTACGCACACCTCCCGCGGGTGATACGGATCAGCGGGCCGAAAACGCGGGTCGGGAAGAGCCCAAAAGTTTTTCTCCGGCCGACCAATCCGATCCGCGGTTCCGCTCCGTATACCCGTCCGTCAAAGGCAAGTCGGCACTGAGGACGGACGGCATGACACCTCTCTTCTCCAGGAGCGGCACGGGACGCACCGGCCTGGTCACGCTCATCTGCGGTGCGCTGGCCGCCGGGGGGCTCACCGCCGCCGGCGTCGCCGCGCTGGCACCCGGGGCGGCCTCCGCCTCATCCCACCGGGAGGCCCCGCTGATCTCGGGCACCGCGCAGTACGACAACACCGACCTGTACGCGTTCGTCAGCCCGGACAAGCCCGACACCACGACGATCGTGGCCAACTGGATCCCCTTCGAGGAGCCGGCGGGCGGACCGAACTTCTACACGTTCGCCGACGACGCCCAGTACGACATCCACGTCGACAGCAACGGTGACGCGCAGGACGACCTGGTGTTCCGCTACACCTTCACGACCCACACGAAGAACGGGAACACCTTCCTGTACAACACGGGGCCCGTCACCAACCTGGCGGATCCCGACCTCAACATCACGCAGACGTACGACATCGATCTGCTGCGGCTCAAGAACGGGCACGCGATGTCGAAGACGAAGGTCGCGGACGACGTGCCGGTGGCGCCGTCGAACGTCGGCAAGGCGTCCATGCCGTACTACGGCAAGCTGCGCGACCAGGCCGTCTACAAGGCGGCGGGCGGCGCCACGACCTTCGCCGGGCAGGCGGACGACCCGTTCTTCGCGGACCTGCGGGTCTTCGACCTGCTGTACGGCGGCAACCTCAGCGAGGTCGGCCGGGACACCCTGAAGGGCTACAACGTCAACACCATCGCCCTGCAGGTGCCGACCGACCTGATCCGCCAGTCGGCCGGGCAGCCGGTCGTCGGCATCTGGTCCACCACCCAGCGCCGCAACGCGCAGGGGTACTACACACAGGTCTCGCGCCTGGGCAACCCCCTGGTCAACGAGGTGGTCAACCCGCAGAAGGACAAGGACAAATTCAACGCGTCGCAGCCCGCCTACGACGCGCAGTTCCTGAAGAACGTCACCAACCCCGAACTGCCCAAGCTCATCGAGTCGATCTACAAGATCAAGGCACCCGGTGAGCCGCGCAACGACCTGGTCGACGTCTTCCTGAAGGGCGTCAAGGGCCTCAACCAGCCCCCGAACGTGCGTCCTTCGGAGGAGCTGCGCCTGAACACCTCCATCAAGCCGAGCATGCATCCCAAGCGGCTGGGCGTCCTGGACGGCGACAACGCGGGCTTCCCGAACGGGCGCCGGCTCACCGACGACGTGATCGACGAGGCGCTGCAGGTCGTCGAGGGGGAACTGGTCGGCTCGAAGAACGACCTGGGCGACGCGGTGGACAAGAACGACAAGGGCTTCGAGAACCACTTCCCGTACGTCGCGGAACCCACCTCCGGTTCGCGCGGCCCGCTCGCCAAGGGCACGACCGCGGGCACGGACGTACGCAGCCAGCTGGGCGACGCCCTCCAGCCCGCCGGGGCCTCCGGCGGCTCCGGTTCCGGCAACACCGTGCTGATCGCCGCGTCGGCGGCCTCGGGCGCGGCCGGGATCCTGCTGCTCGGCACCGCCGTCGGCTGGTGGCGCCGGCGCATGCGGCGCCCGTACTGACCCCGGCACCCACCCCGGACCGGCGCGGCCCGTATCCCTTCCCCCACGGCGGGCCGCGCCTTCCCCTTCCGACCAGCACCAGGCGACCGAGGAGAGGTCATGTCTCCGCGTACGAACGACGACGAGGCCGGCGAACGCCGGGGGAACCCGGACCAGGAGGCGACGGCGGCACGCCCCACGGCGGCCGGCGCCGCAGCCGACGCCGCGTCCGGGACGGGGACCGAGGGCGCGAGCCCCCGCTCCCAGGAGGCGCCGGCTGACGGTCGCGAGCACGGCCCAGCGGCAGCGCCGCCCCCGTCCCCACGCCACCGGCCACTGCCGCCCGCCCTCGAGAAGCCCCCGGTCGGCCGCACCGGGCCCGTTCCACCCGACGCCGACGACCCCACGGCCGACGGCACAGGCCACGCGACGCCCAACTCCGGCGCGGCTTCGGCCCACGGCTCCGATGAGCGCGCGGTCTCCCTCCGGCGGTTCGCCGCTGCCGGGCGGCGCTGGCGGGCCGCCCAACTGGTCGGCTGCGCAGCCCTGTTGGCGGTCGCGTTGACCGGCGGGGCGATCGCCATGGGCGCGGACCGTGCGCCCGCCGGCGTGCCGGTCGCCTCCGCCGCCGTGGACCCGGGTGTCCTCGGCGGCGGTGACCTGGACGCGAGCATCGCCGCGCTCCAGACGCATCTGCGCACCCAGCCCAAGGACTCCGGGAGTTGGGCGACCCTGGGCCTGGCCTACGTCGAGCAGGCACGGACCAAGGGCGATCCCTCCCGCTATCCCCAGGCGGACAAGGCACTGCGGCGGTCCCTCGCGCTGGCCCCGGCCAACGACCCCGCGCTGGCGGGCCGCGCCGCCCTCGCCGCCGCCCGGCACGACTTCAAGGACGCCCTGACCTACGCCGACGACGCGCTGCGGCAGAACCCGTACAGCGAGCGCGCGCTGTCCTCCCGTATCGACGCCCTGGTCGAACTCGGCCGGTACGCGGACGCGTCGAAGGCGGCCGGGACAGCCGACGCCCGCAAGCCGGGGGTACCGGTCTTCACGCGGTACGCGTACGTGCACGAGCTGCGCGGCGATGTGACGACGGCGCGCCGGGTCCTGGAGCAGGCGCTGGCCGGCGCCACGTCACCCGGCGACATCGCGTACGTGGCCGCCCAGCTGGGCCAGCTCGCGTGGAACCAGGGCGACTACAAGACCGCCCTGCGTCACTACGCGCGCGCCCTCGCGGCCGACGACACCTACCTCCCGGCGCTGGAGGGCCGGGCCCGGGCGCAGGCGGCGAGCGGCGACCGCGCGGCGGCGATCAAGGGGATGGAGACGGTGGTGTCCCGGTATCCCCTGCCGGGTCCGCTCGTCGAACTGGGCGAGCTGTACGAGGCGCGGGGCGGCGCCGGCGACCGGGACAGGGCGCGTCGGCAGTACGCCCTCGTGGACGCCTGGATCGCGCTGGCCCGTGCCAACGGTGTCAACGCCGACCTCGACACCGCGCTGGCCGCCGCCGACCACGGCGACAGGGCGGCAGCCCTGCGTGCGGCCCGCGCCGAGTGGGCCCGCCGGCACACCGTGCACACCGCGGACGCCCTGGCCTGGGCGCTGCACGTCAACGGCCGCGACGCCGAGGCCCTGCCGTACGCCCGCCGGGCCACCGCCACCGGCTACCGCAACGCCGCCTTCCGGTACCACCGCGGCGTGATCGAGCTGGCCACGGGTCACCGCACGGCCGGCCGCACCTCCCTCACCTCCGCCCTCAGCCTGAACCCCGGCTTCTCGCCGCTCGGCGCGGCCCGGGCCCGCAAGGCGCTGGAGGCCACCAAGTGAAGCTCCGCCTCCCCTTCCTGCTCCTCGCGGTGGGCGCGCTCGCGCTGCTGCCGGCCGGCACGGCGGACGCGCATCCGCTCGGGAACTTCACCGTCAACCGCTACGACGGCCTGGTCGCCGCCCCGGGACAGCTCCGCGTCGACCACGTGGAGGACCTCGCCGAGATCCCGGCGACCCAGGCCAGGCCGGACATCGAGCGGCTGGGCATGACGCGGTGGGCCCGGCAGCGCTGCACCCGGGCCGCGCTCGGCAGCGAGGCGACGGTGGGCGGGCACCGGGTCCCCCTCACGGTGCGGGCCGCCAAGGCCGCCCTGCGCCCCGGACAGGCCGGCCTCAACACCTTGCGCATCGAGTGCCGTTGGACCGCGTCGCTGCCCCGGACCGGCTCGGTGGCCCTCGGCTTCCGCAGCGCGACGAACTGGTCCGGGCCGGGCTGGCGGGAGATCACCGCGCGCGGCGACCGCATGACGCTGACCGCGACGGACGTACCGAGGGCGTCGGTCTCGCACGAGCTGACCACGTATCCGAAGGACCTGCTGTCCTCGCCCGCCGACACCACCGCCGCGTCCGTGCGGGTGCGTCCCGGCGGCCCGGCCCTCACCGAGGAGCGGCGGCAGGAGCCGGGCGCCGCCATCCTGCCGCGGGGCGCCGACCGCTGGACCCGCGCACTGGACGACCTCGTGGCCCGGCGGGACCTCACCGTCGGCTTCGCCGCGCTGGCGCTGCTCGTCGCGGTCGTCCTCGGCGCGATGCACGCACTCGCGCCGGGCCACGGCAAGACCCTGATGGCCGCGACGGCGGCGGCGCGCGGTGGCCGGGCCCGCCCGCGGGACGTGCTGCCGCTCGCCGCCTCGGTCACGGTGACCCACACCCTCGGCGTGGTCGCCCTGGGCCTGCTCGTCACGGCCGGTTCGGCCGCCGCGCCCTCGGTGATCGCCTGGCTGGGCCTCGCGAGCGGCGCCCTGGTGCTGGCGGCCGGCGCCAACCTCGTACGGCGGACGTGGCGCAACCGCGCCCACGGGCATGTGCACACCCCCCATGGTTCCGACCACCACCATCACCACCCTCACCACGGTGAGCACACCCATGCTGAGCACACCCATGCTGAGCACACACACGGTGAGCACAGCCATGGTGAGCACACACACGGGGAACACCCCCACACGCACACCCACACGCACGGCGGCCATACCCACTCCCACCCCATCGCCCCCACCCTGCGCGGCACGCTCCTGCTCGGCTTCGCCGGTGGGCTGGTGCCCAGTCCGTCCGCCGTGGTCGTCCTCGTCGGCGCCGCCGCGCTCGGGAAGGCCTGGTTCGGGCTGCTGCTGGTCGTGGCCTACGGTGCCGGGCTCGCGCTGACGCTCACGGCCGCCGGGTTCGCCGTGGTCCGGCTGGGCTCGGGGATGAGCCGGGTGCTGGAGCGGCGCCCGCGCTGGACCGCCCACCCGGTGGCCACGCTGGTGCGCCGGTCCGTGCCGCTCGCGTCCGCGCTGGTGGTCCTGGCCCTGGGTGCCGGATTGGTGCTCAGGGGGGCCGCATCCGCGTTCGGCTGAGCTACTTTGGGAGACGTCACGCGACTTGCCTGGGGGGCGCCCGTGTCCGAAGAACCGGGCCGCGAACGTGTGATCGCGGGCCGCTACCGTCTGCTGTCCCCGCTGGGCGAGGGCGGCATGGGCACCGTGTGGCGCGCCCGGGACGAGGTGCTGCAGCGCGAGGTGGCCGTCAAGGAGGTGCGGGCCCCGGCCGGGCTGCCGGCCTCCGACGTGGAGCGGATGTACGCGCGTCTGGAGCGTGAGGCATGGGCGGCCGCGCGGGTCGCCAACCGCAATGTCGTCATGGTGTACGACGTGGCGCTGGAGGCCGGCCGGCCGTGGATCGTGATGGAGCTGGTGCGCGGGCTGTCGCTCGCCGACCAGCTGGAGGCCGAGGGTCCGCTGCCGCCGCAGCGGGCCGCGCACATCGGTGCCGAGGTGCTGGCCGCGCTGCGCGCCGCGCACGGCGCCGGGGTGCTGCACCGGGACGTGAAGCCGGCCAACGTACTGCTGGCCGACGACGGCCGGGTCGTACTGACCGACTTCGGGATCGCCACGGTCGAGGGCAGCTCCGCGCTGACCATGACCGGCGAGGTGGTCGGCTCGCCCGAATTCCTCGCCCCGGAGCGGGCGTTGGGGCGGACGCCGGGGCCGGAGTCGGATCTGTGGTCGCTCGGGGTGCTGCTCTACGCGGCAGTGGAGGGCGTCTCGCCGTTCCGGTACGACACCCCGCTGAGCACCCTGCGTGCGGTGGTGGACGAGGAGCTGCCGCCGCCGCGCCGGGCCGGGGCGCTCGCTCCGGTCATCGAGGGGCTGTTGCGCAAGGACCCCGCGGAGCGGCTGGACGCCGAGCGGGCGGAACACGAGCTGCGGATCGTCGCGGCCGGAGGTGCCCCCTCCGGGGGAGGAACGCGCCGTACGGCCCCGATGCCGGTGCCGCCGTACGGCGAACCGACGGGCGCGGGCCGGGGCGGTCAGCCGTCCCCGCGGCCCTCCCCCACTCCGCCGGCGCCCCTGTACGGCACCACGGGGTCCGGGACGCCGGAGCGCTCCCGGCGTGCGGGTGCGGTGCTGGTGGCCGGGGTCCTCGCGGTCCTGCTCGCGCTGGCGGGGCTGACGTACGCGCTGCTGAACCGCGGCGACGGCGGCGGTCAGGGGACCGAGGGCGGCGGCCGGCCGAGCGGGAGCGCGCACACGCCGACCGCGCACAGCGGCACCGGGTCGGGCACCGGGCCACCGCCGGCCGCGCGCAGCAGTACGTCGTCGAGCACCCAGCCGGCGCAGTCCGTGGACGTCACCCTGGCCGGTGCGCACACGACGTACTCCGGGAGCTGTCCGCCGCCGGCCGCGCAGACGCCCGCCTTCACGGCGACGTTCACGGTGGGGCGGCTGCCCGCGCAGGTGGAGTACCGGTGGGTGACGACGCGCGGCTCGGTGTCGGATCCCGGCTGGCACACGCTGTCCTTCCCGGACGGCGGCGGGAAGACCCGGCGGGTGCGGGTGACCCTGGCGGTGGACTCCGGCAGCGGTACGACCCGGGACCAGATCAGTGTGAAGGTGCGCGGTCCCGTGCGGACCACTTCAGAGGCCGTCCCGTTCTCGGTGAGCTGTACGCAGACGGCGACGGAGACCCCGTCGGACGGGGCCTCCGCTTCGGCGTCGGGCTCACCGCGGAGTTCACCCTGAGGGGCGAGCCCGTTCGGGTCACGCGTTGTTCGTGAACACCGGCAGGTAGCCGCCGGAGTGACCGGCCGCGGTCGGGTGGTACGACTCGCCGATGTCGAGCCAGTTGACGCTGTGCAGCCAGGAGTCGCCGGAGCAGATCTCATGGCTGGAGAACGCGGTGCGGATGTCGCCGAAGACGAAGCCGTGGGCCTGGACCCGCTTCTGGATGGCGGCGTCGATGTAGTCGGCCGCGCCGTTGATCGCGGACCGCTTGGTGTCGGAGAGCCCGAGGCAGGTCTGGCCGAGCAGGTAGAAGCGGGGGTAGCTGAGCACGACCACCCGGGCGTTCGGTGCCTTGGCGCTGATCGCGTTGTAGACGGTGTCCAGCTTGCCGGGGAGCGTGGAGTCGACGTACGCCTTGGCGGTGTTGATGCGGTCGATGCAGGCGCTGTCGGACTGGATCACACAGGTCGTCATGACGTCGGAGAAGCCGGCGTCGTTGCCGCCGATGGTGAGGGACACCAGTGAGGTGGAGGAGTTCAGCGAGCCGAGCTGGTTCGCGAGGACGTCGTCCGTCGTGGCGCCGGAGCAGGCGTTGAAGGCGAACGAGGACGGGCTGTGGGCGGCGTTCCACAGGTAGGGGTACGCCTTGGTGCTGCGGTCGCAGCCGCCGCTGGAGCTGATGTAGCTGCCGGCGCCGACTCCCGAGGAGTACGAGTCGCCGAGGGCCACGTAGCCGCCGGTCGCCGCCGTCGAGGACGCCTGCGCCGAGGCGGCCCCGGTGAGACCGAGGCCGGCGGCGAGGAGGAGCGAGGCAACGAATCCGGTAAGTCGGGAACGTCTCATGGAACCTCCCTTTAGCAGGATCTCTGCCACAACTGTCGTAGCAACTACGCGTGTTGACGGGAAGTGTTCATGCCAAGACTATTCGGGTCTCAACAGGATCAACGCGAGACATTCACCGCTCATCTATTGCGTGTGCATGCCAAGCCTGTTGACGGTTCGACAATCGCCTTCTTGACGACCCCCCTCCCGCCGCGCCACAGTGAAGCCCGGCATCCGGCGCGTCGGGGGGCAAAGTCGCCAATGCAGACCTTAGGTATCAAGTCACCTTCATCAGACGGCGGCGCCGAGGACACCGGCGCAGTGGGGACCGGGCCGGGGAGGGCCCTGTCACCGCTGCTCGCGGGGGCGACGACCGCCATCGGTGGCGTCGGCGCGCTGCTCGCGCTCGTCGACTCCACCTCCGTACTGCGCGGCCCGTGCGCGCTGTTCTTCCTGCTCGTGGCGCCGGCCGTGGCGCTCGCCGCGGCCCTGCGCGGGCTGGATCCGTTCGGCCGGGCGCTCTGCGCACTTGCGGGCTCGGTCGTCGTCAACATGCTGGTCGCCCAAGGCATGCTCGCGGTCCACCGCTGGTCGGTCCGCGGCGGGGTGATCGCCATGACCGCACTGAGCGTGCTGTTGCTGGTCGCGGTCCTGCTTCGGGAACGAATTTCCGAAAAACGACCACAAGACCGAGCAACACCGACCAAAGTTGTGTAACGGCCAAACCAACAAAATCGTGAGGCAGCCCTCAGGGCTTGCCTTTCGGGTTCAATCATCAATACCGTCGTACATCTCACCCGCACCGGCACGTCGGCACACGGCTCCAGGGGAGGGCTCAGGGCCGCGGCGTCACCGGGGCGGGGCGCGGTAGGGGGGTGCCGTGCTCGGTGACCGCACCGGTGACCGAGCCGTGCCGCGCGACCGGCTGCCCTGTTTCTCGGGCGGGCCGGCCAGCTTTGCCAGCTCATCGGCGTGCACGGAGACCAGTTCACCGTACCGAAGATGAGAACCCCCCTTTCGAACCGGACACAGAGCCGGACCGCCCAGGGGCGGGCGGTCCACCGGACGAGAGGGAAAAGACTCGTGAGTTCCGTGCTGCGCCCGCCGAGTGCGGGCAAAGATCCCTTTGTAGCGGCCCATTACCGGCCCATCTCCTCTCACCTGGCGATAACCCCGCCGGTGAGCGTGGTGATCCCCGCCATGAACGAGGCGGAGAATCTCCCCTACGTCTTCAAGACCCTTCCGGACTGGATACACGAAGTCGTACTGGTGGACGGCAATTCCACCGACGACACGGTCGACGTGGCCCGTTCCCTGTGGCCGGACGTCAAGGTCGTCGAACAGCGTGGCAGGGGCAAGGGGGATGCCCTGACCACCGGGTTCGAGGCGTGCAGCGGCGACATCATCGTGATGGTCGACGCGGACGGATCGGCCGACGGCGGCGAGATCGTCAGTTACGTCTCCGCGCTGGTCTCCGGCGCCGACTTCGCCAAGGGCTCGCGGTTCGCCAACGGCGGTGGCACGGACGACATGACCTTCATCCGCAAGCTCGGCAACTGGGCGTTGTGCACCGTCGTCAACCGCAAGTTCGGCGCGCGCTACACCGACCTGTGCTACGGCTACAACGCCTTCTGGCGGCACTGCCTCGACAAGATCGACCTCGACTGCACCGGCTTCGAGGTCGAGACGCTGATGAACATCAGAGTGGTCAAGGCAGGCCTGAAGGTCCAGGAGATACCCAGCCACGAGTACCTCCGCATCCACGGCACCAGCAACCTGCGTGCCGTGCGCGACGGGATCCGGGTGCTGAAGGTCATCCTCCGGGAGCGCTCCAACCGGCGTGAGCTGCGCCGCCAGGAACGCCAGTCGCCGATGCTCGACACGGTCCGGGGAGAGGTGTCTTGAGAGATCCCGGCATCTCCGTCGTGATCTGCGTGTACACCGAGGACCGCTGGGAGGACATCCTCGCAGCGGTCTCCTCGGTGCGCGCGCAGTCGTACCCGGCGCTGGAGACCCTCCTCGTCGTGGACCACAACCCGGCCCTCAGGGACCGGCTGGCCCGCGAGTACAAGGAGACCGACGGCGTCCGGGTCCTGCCCAACGCGGGTCCGCGCGGCCTGTCCGCCGGCCGCAACACCGGCATCGCCGCCTCCCACGGCGACGTCATCGCCTTCCTGGACGACGACGCCGTGGCCGAACGGGACTGGCTGCGCCGCTTCGCCGAGGGGTACGCCGACCCCCGCGTCATGGCGGTCGGCGGCCGTACGGAGCCGGTCTGGGCGTCGGGCCGGCGGCCGGCCTGGTTCCCCCGGGAGTTCGACTGGGTGGTCGGCTGCACCTACCAGGGGCTGCCGCCGGGCCGGGTCCGGGTCCGCAACGTCCTCGGAGGAAACGCTTCCTTCCGGCGTACGGCGTTCGAGGCGGCAGGCGGCTTCGCCACCGGTATCGGCCGGGACGGCGACCGGCGCCCGCTGGGCTGCGAGGAGACGGAGCTGTGCATCCGTCTCACCCGGGCCCGCCCCGACGCCGTGCTGCTCATCGACGACCGGGCGGTGATCCACCACCGGGTGCCCGCACCCCGCGAGCACTTCGCCTACTTCCGCACCCGCACCTACGCCGAGGGCCTGTCCAAGGCGCTCGTCGCGAGGAGTGTCGGCGCCGGCAAGGGCCTGGAGTCCGAACGCCGGTACACCACCCGGGTACTGCCCGCGGGGGTCGCCCGAGGCCTGCGCGACGCGCTGCTGGCCCGGCCGGGCGGCGCGGGACGCGCGGGCGCGATCGTCGTGGGGGCGCTGAGCGCCGCCGGCGGCTACGCGGTGGGCAGCCTGCGGGCGCGCCGCAACGGTACGGCGTTCTCGTCGGCCCCGGTCCACGAGGCCCCCGGGGCGCGCACCGGTCCACAAGGGGGCACCGATGAGTGACACGCCCGTACCCATCCTCATGTACCACGCGGTCGCCACCGCGCCCAACGACGCCACCCGCGCCCTGTCGGTCGCGCCCGAGGCGTTCGCCGAACAGATGGCGCTCATCGGCGACCTGGGCCTGACCCCGGTCACCACCGCCGGCCTCGCGGCCCGCTGGCGGACCGGCCGCCCGCTGCCCGCGCGGCCGGTGCTGATCACCTTCGACGACGGCTACGAGGGCGTGCACCGGCACGCACTGCCCGTCCTCGAGAAGCACGGCTTCCCGGCCACGCTGTTCGTCTCCACCGGCTGGATCAGGGGCGCCCACGACACCGGGGGCGGCCTGGACACCATGCTCGACTGGCCGCAGGTGCGCGAACTGGCCGCCGCAGGCGTCGAGATCGGCGGTCACAGCCACACCCACCCGCAGCTCGACCAGCTCGGGGACACCGAGCTGCGCGGGGAGCTGACCCGCTGCACGGAGATCGTCACCGACGAACTCGGCACCCGGCCGGTGTCGTTCGCCTACCCGTACGGCTACTCCAGCCGCCGGGTCCGCCAGGCCGTGCGCGCCGGCGGGTACGCGCAGGCGCTCGCCGTCGGCAACGCCCTCGCACGCCGCCGCCAGGGGCCGTACGCGCTGCAGCGGGTCACGGTCCGGCGCGGCACCGGCGTGGAGGAGTTCGAGCGGCTGCTCCACGGCCGTGCCGTCGTCCGCACCTTCGCCCAGGACCGCGTCCTCACCAAGGGGTACGCCCTCGTCCGCAGAGCCCGTCAGCTCCGCCGGAAGGCCATCCGTTCCCGTGTCTGACACGACCACCACGACCGAGGCCGCGCCGACCGGTGCCGAGGCGCCCGCGAAGTCCGGGCGCCGCCTGCGGCTGCCCGGTACGGGCCGGTCCTCTGGCGGCAGCCCGCTGTTCCGCAACGCCTACGCGCTGATGCTCAACACCGGCATCTCCGCCGTGCTGGGACTCGGCTTCTGGCTGGCCGCGGCCCGCTACTACTCCGAGGACGCGGTCGGGCAGGGCTCGGCCGCCATCGCCGCGATGAAGTTCCTCGCCGGACTGACCGCGGTGACCCTGACCGGTGCCCTGGCCCGGTTCATCCCCGTGGCCGGCAGGCACACCGGTCGGCTCATCTCCCTCACCTACGCGGGCAGTTCCCTGCTGGTGGCGGTGGCCGCCGGGGTGTTCCTGCTCACCCTGGACAGCTGGGGGCCGTCGTACGGGTTCCTGCACGGTTCGGTCAAGGGCCTGGGCTTCCTCGTGGCCGTCGCCGCCTGGAACGTGCTCACCCTGCAGGACGGCGTGCTGACCGGGCTGCGCAGCGCGACCTGGGTACCGGTGGGCAACACCGTGTTCTCGGCCGTGAAGCTGGCGCTGCTCGTCGCCTTCGCCGCCGCCGTCCCGACGACCGGTGTCTTCGTCTCCTGGGTGGCCGCGATCGCCACCTCGGTGGTGCCGCTGGGCTGGCTGGTGTTCCGCCGGCTGGTGCCCCGGCACGTCAAGGCGACCGAGAACCGCATCGAGCCGCCGACGCTGAAGCAGGTCGGCAGGTTCCTGGCCGGGGACTACACCGGCTCGCTGTTCTCGCTCGCCGTGATCTACCTCGTGCCGGTGCTCGTCGCCTCGCAGGTCAGCTCGGCGGAGAACGCCTACTTCTACATCGCCACCACCATCGGCGGTACGACCGACCTGCTCGCCATCAACATGGGCGCGTCCCTCACGGTCGAGGGCTCGCACGACCCGGCACGGCTGGCCGCCAACACCCGCGCCGCGCTGAAGCGGATGGCGCGGATCATGCTGCCGATCGCGGGCCTGTGGATCATCGGCGCGCCCTGGATCCTCGGCGTGTTCGGTGAGGGCTACGCGCAGGCGGCGACCCCGCTGCTGCGCTGGCTCGCGGTCGGCTCGGTACTGCGGGTCGTGATCGAGACGTACTTCGCGGTCCTGCGTGCCCGCAGCCGCACCGCCGGACTCGCCTGGCTCCAGGGCCTGTTGTGCCTGCTGACGCTGGGCCTGACCCTGCTGCTCCTGCCCAGGATGGGGCTGACCGGCGCGGGCCTCGCCGAAGCCGCCAGCCTCGCGGTGATCGCCGCGATCGCCGCGCCGAAGCTCTGGAAGACGATCCGGACCGCGGCCGACGCCGTGCCGGACGCGACGGCCCCGGACGGCGACCTCGCCGACCTGGGCACGCCCCCGGCCTCCTCGTCCCGGGCCTCCTCGCCCGCGCGCCGGCACAGCCCGGCCTGGGCGCTGGACTCCGACACCCTCGCCCTCGGCATCCATGTCGACTTCGACCATGTGGAACGCCGGCCGGACGTCCGCCCGGGACCCGGCACCCCGCCCGCCGGTACGCCCGTGCCACCGCCTGCGCTTCCGGTCGGGCGGCGGGTCGGGCTTCCGGTGGAGGAGAGGGAGCCCGGCAGCGAGGTCTCGCTGGGCCCGGCCGAGGCCGAACTGCTGCGCGAGGCCGAGGCGGCGGAGGTGGACGCGCCGTTCACCGAGGAGGAACAGAAGGCGTCCTTCGGCAAGCCGGCCCGGACCGCCGCCCCCGACACCGCCGTACCGGACGAGGCCGTGACCGAGGAACCCCTGCCCGACGAGCCGCCGGCGCCCGTGTCGCTGCGGCAGCGGCTGCTGCCCACCCGCGCCGGTGTCGTCCTCGGCTGTCTGCTGATCGCCGCGCTGCTGCTGTACTGGGTGCCCGCGCTGCGGCTCGGCGAGGCCGACCTGGACCGCATGGGCGGCCTCGGGCTGGTCTCGGTGCTGCCGCCGCCGACCCTGGTCGGTGCGGCCCTGCTGGTCTGCGTCTTCGCCGCGCTGCTCTGGCTGCGCCGGGAGCACCGGGCGCTGCTGCTGGTCACGCTGGTGGCGACGGTGGTGTCGCTGCACGCGCTGCCGGCGGTGATCGAGGCCGAGCCACGCTTCCCGACGGCCTGGCAGCACCTCGGGTTCATCGACTACATCGACCGCACCGGGTCCGCCGTACCGGACCTGGACGCCCGCTGGAGCTGGCCGGGCTTCTTCGCGGTGGCCGCGTTCGTCGGCCGGGCCTGCGGGGTCACCGACTTCACCGAGGTGATCCGCTGGTGGCCGACCGCCATCCAACTCGCCTACCTGGCACCGATGTTCCTGCTGACCCGGTCGCTGCGGGCGAGCTGGCGGGCGAAGTGGACCGGCGTCTGGCTGTTCGTGCTGTGCGGCTGGGTCGGCCAGGACTACTTCTCACCGCAGGGCTTCACCTTTCTGCTGTACCTGATGTTCGTGGCGATCCTGCTGGTCTGGTTCCGCCCGCCGCGCGTCATCTGGTCGAGGTTCCGCCCGGGCGAGGCGGAGGTGGAACCGGCCGACCGGCCCCGGCGCGCGGTCCTGCTCCTGGTGCTGATCGGCCTCTACGCGGCGAGTGTGCCGGCCCACCAGCTCACCCCTTTCGTCATGCTCGGGGTGCTCGCGGCCCTCGTTCTGCTCGGCCGGTCCGAACTGCGCGGCCTGCCCCTGCTGTTCGCGGTGCTGGTCGCGGTGTGGGTGGGCTTCATGGCCGAGCCGTACTGGTCCGGGCACTTCAACGACCTGTTCGGCGGGGTCGGCGGGGTCGGCAGCAATGTCTCGACCTCCGTCTCCGGCCGGATCCAGGGCGGCAGCTCGACCCACAAGCTGGTGCTGTACACCCGCGTGCTGCTGGCCGGCTCGGTGCTGGCGTTCGCCTGCTGGGGCTGGTGGCGCCGCCGCTTCCACCGGTACCGCGAGCGGACGCTGCTGGTGCTGACCTTCGTGCCGTTCCTGGGCTTCGGCATGCAGTCGTACGGCGGTGAGATGGCGCTGCGGGTCTTCATGTTCGCGGTGCCGGGCGCGGCCCTGCTGGGCGCCCTCGCCCTCTTCCCGCGCACCGGCGTCACGGCGAAGGAACGCGAGAAGGACCGGGTGAGCCTCGCCCCGCTGGCCGCGCTGCTGGCCGGGATGCTGCTGATGGGCGGCTTCCTGGTGGCCCGCTGGGGCAACGAGCCGTTCGAACGCGTCCGGCCCGGCGAGGTCACTGCCATGAACTGGGTGTACGCCCACGACAGGCCGACGGTGCGGCTGCTGTGGCTGACCCAGGACACGGTCAACGACGTGACTCCGGCGATGCCGTGGGGCGCGCGGGACATGGAGCGGGTGGACTATGTGCCGACGCTCGCACCGACCGACCCGGTGCTGGTGTCGGGCCTGGTCAAGGCGCTCAAGGACGCCGGCCCGCACTCGTATCTGATGATCAACCGGAGTCAGGTGACCTATCTGCAGCTGGACGCGGGCTACTCCGCGGCCTGGGAGCCCCGGCTGATCGAGAACCTGGACGACCGGCAGGAGCTGACGAAGGTCCTGGTCAACGACGACGTGACCGTGTTCGCGCTGCGCAGGCAGCCGGCGGGCGCGGTGCCGAAGCCGCACCCGGGCCCGATCGGGCCGCAGGTGACCTGGACCCCGTGGTCGGTGGTCGGCGCGCTGTCCGCCGTCGTCCTGCTCCTGCTGCTGGCCGCGCGGGAGGTCGTACGGGTCGCGGTCGGGCCGGGTGTGCGTCAACTGCGGTGGCTGCAGGGCACGTTCTGGTTCTCGCTGCCGCTGCTGACGGTGGTGCTGGCCTCGCTGGTGCAGCGCTTTCTGACCATGAAGTGAGGGTGGCTCGGCCGGTCAGCGGTCGAGCCACTTCACCTCGTAGGCCCCCATGTCGAACCGCTTGCCGTCCACCTGCGCGCTGATCGGCCGGTTGAGCGTGTTGACCACGAGGACGGTCCTGTCGCTCGCCAGGACCCGGACGTTGGGCACGTCGTCCGCCGCGACGGACACGTTCCGGTACCGCGTGCCCGGCACGAACGCCCTGGCGAACCGGGACACCAGGTCGTACATGGGCAGGGCCCCGCCCCCGGCGGCGCTGTCGGTGGGGGTCCACAGACAGCCGGCGCAGCCGGTGCCCGTCCTGTCCTCCGGGTTCCAGTAGAAGCCGGAGTCGGCGCCGCCCTCGGCCATGGCGATCATCCCGGTGGCCTGGACGGCGACGCGGTGCGGTTCGGACCAGCCCTTGCGGTCGTCGTTGCCGTCGCCGGGCTCGACGTAGTACTCGGCCCACCACAGCGGCAGATCGTGGGTCTGCCGCCGTACCCACTCGCTGACCGCCGTGAGCTTGCCGGTGGCCGCGAACTCGTCGGGCAGCAGCTCGTCGTCACGGGTGTAGCTGGAGCCGTCGACCACGGTGAAGTCGGCGCCCGCCTTGTGCGCGTTCCAGTACGAGAAGGCGTCGAGCACCCGCTGGTCCATGGCTCCCCAGGGCCCCTTCAGCGCGGTGGAGGCGTTCTGGTCACGCGGATCGACGCTGTCCATCACCAGATACGGCCCGCCGACCATGATGTCCTTGTCGACCTTCTTCAGCGCCTCGTACACCAGGTTGTACATCCTGGTGTATCCCTCGTAGTCCCAGCGGGACCTGGCGTCGTTCCAGAAGCCCTTGAACTCGTTCCACACGATGAAGTGCTTCACGTCCGGGTAGCGGCGGGCGACGGTGGCGGCGAGGTCGGCGAAGTCCTGGTAGTGGCCGGGGGTGGGGGCCCTCTCCAGGGCGGACCGGCTCCAGTCGGTGTTGTCGGCCCCGGCCCTGCCGCCCTTCATCCAGTCAGGGGAGCAGCACAGGGTGATCACCGGGGTGCCCGCGGAGGCGCGCACGAAGTCGATACGGCGGTCCAGCGCACCGAAGTCGTAGTGTCCCTCGACCGGTTCGGGGTTGTCGGCGCCCCAGCCCATGATGGCCTGGTTCTGCGCCAGCCCGCCGCTGTGCCCCAGCAACTGCTCGACGCGCCGGGTGGCCGCACCGGCGCCTTCGTCGGCGCTGTACTGGGTGTGGGTGAAGCCCCAGCCGACGTAGGGCTCGGGCTCGGCGCTGGGCCTGGCCGGGCTGCCGTGCACCTTGTCGCCGTCGCGAGTGGTGCCGGCCGTGCTGGGCCCGCCGGACAGCGTGCCGAACAGGGTCACCGCCAGGGCCAGCACGGCCGCGCCCACACCGAGCAGGGCGGTGAGCCGCCACCGCCGAGTATCCGAATCCCACCCATGACGTCCCATCAAGGACAACAGTAACGGCGGAGGCCGGGCGTCCGGCAGGTATTGCGCCGCAAAGGGGCGCACGGCTGTGGCGCCGTGGGCTCCGCCGCGCGGGCGCGACCAGCCGCGGACGACCCGCGGCCGACAGACAACGCTTCCGCCGCTGCGAAATGCCGTGCGCACGGCACCTCCGTGCCGGATCATGGCCGCATGTCTGCGAACCCACACGACGCTCTGCCGATCCGGCTCCACGTCGATGACTCCGACTCGCCGTCCGACGTCGTCGACGCGCTGTTCCTCGGCCGCTTCGCGACGGGCGAGCAGCCGTACTCGCACGCGGCGAACATCGACCGGGTCCGCTCCGGCGCGACCCTGCTGCCCGACGGCGCCCGGGTGCTGCGGGTCGCCCGCGACGACGACCGCAGCGCCACCCTCGCCGAGGGCGAGGGCTGGACCCTGCTGGTGTCCCGCTGGAACCGCGGCGCGGACGTCACGGTGACCGCGACCAGCGCCGAACTGGCCAAGCAGGTCCTCGACCAGGCCACGGACGGCGCCGCCGACGAGCCGGAACCACAGCCCGAGAACGTGACGATGGGCTTCTGGTACGTCTCCCCCAGGCGCGGCCCGCACCGCACCACCCGGCAGATCTCTGCGGGCACCTGGGACGAGGTCCGGCCCAACTACACGACACCGGTGGCGGAAGCGATGGACCGCCTGATGAAAACGACCCCCGAGGACATCGCCGGCCGGCTGCTCCTGCTGCACGGCCCGCCCGGCACCGGCAAGACCTCCGCCCTGCGCACGCTGGCCCGCTCCTGGCGGGACTGGTGCCAGGTGGACTGTGTGCTGGACCCGGAGCGGCTCTTCTCCGACGTCGGCTATCTGATGGACATCGCGATCGGCGAGGAGGACAGCGCCGGCAAGGGCCGCTGGCGTCTGCTGCTCCTGGAGGACTGCGACGAGCTGATCCGCGGCGAGGCCAAGCACACGGCGGGGCAGGCCCTGTCCCGGCTGCTGAACCTCACCGACGGCCTGCTCGGCCAGGGCCGCAACGTCCTGGTCGGCGTGACCACCAACGAGGACCTGGAGCGCCTGCACCCGGCCGTGGTCCGCCCCGGCCGGTGCCTGGCCCGCATCGAGGTGGGCCCGCTGACCCGCCGGGAGGCGGTGAACTGGCTGGGCACCGAGGAGGGCGTCGGCCGCGACGGGGCGACGCTGGCCGAGCTGTACGCGCTGCGCCGGGGCACGGCACCGACCTCGGTGCCGGGGGCGCGGGACGGCGCGGACGCGGGGCTGTACCTGTAGTGCTTTGATGGTGCTGTGACCTTGTTCGTCGGCACCTCCGGGTGGCAGTACAAGGACTGGCGGGACCTCGTCTATCCGGCCGGGGTCCCGGCGCGGCTGTGGCTGGAGGAGTACACGCGGCTGTTCGCCACGGTGGAGATCAACAACGCGTTCTACCGGCTCCCGTCCCGGGAGAACTTCGAGGCGTGGCGGGAACGGGTCCCGGCGGACTTCGTGGTCGCGGTCAAGGCCAGCCGCTACCTCACCCACATCAAGCGCCTGAAGGAGCCCGAGGAGCCGGTCCACCGCCTGATGAGCCACGCGGCGGGCCTCGGCGACCGCCTCGGCCCGGTCCTCCTCCAGCTCCCCCCGACCCTGCGCGCCGACCCGTCCCTGCTGGACGCCTGCCTGGCCTGCTTCCCGCCCGGTACGAGGGTCGCGGTGGAACCCCGCCACGACTCCTGGTGGACGCCGGAGGTCCGCGAGGTCCTGTCGGCGCGGGGCGCCGCCCTGTGCTGGGCGGACGTCCTGGCCCGCCCGGTCACCCCGTTGTGGCGCACGACCGGCTGGGGTTACGTCCGCTTCCACCAGGGCCGGGCCCAGCCCTGGCCCCGTTACGGCCGCCGCTCCCTGGAGACCTGGGTGGACCGCATCGCGACGACATGGCCGGACGGGGAGGACGTGCACGCGTACTTCAACAACGACCCCGGGGGTGCGGCGGTCCGGGACGCGGTGACGTTCGGCAGGGCGGCGGGGCGGGCAGGGCTGACGGTGACGAGGATCCCGGAGCCGGCGCATCTCCCCTAGGGCGCGTCCGGCGGATCACGCCAAAGTCGCGGGGCATGGCACGCCCGCCCCGACAGGACGCCGTGGCCCCGGAGCCGGCCTGGTCCGCCGGACGGGCCCTGGCTGCTCCGCCAGCTCCCCCTACTCCCCGTAGGCCGCCCGCAGGGCGTCCCGCACGGCGGACAGCGCCTCCCCCTCCGCCAGCCCCAGCCGCCGCACCCGCTCCACGTAGGCCTGAGCGGCCAGGGAGGCCTCACGCTCCGCGGCCGAGCCGGCGGCGGCCACGAACGTTCCGTTGCGGCCCCGTGTCTCGATCACCCCGTCGCCCTCCAGGGCCCGGTACGCCTTGGCCACCGTGTTCACCGCCAGGCCCAGGGACTCGGCCAGCCCCCGCACGGTCGGCAGCCGGTACCCCACGGGGAGCGCCCCGGACCGGGCCTGCTCGGAGATCTGCGCCCGCACCTGCTCGTACGGGGGCGCACTGTCATCGATGCGGATCTTCAGGCTCACACGGCGATTCTCCCGTACCCGCAGGAAAATGAGAGGCATCCCCGGCGCGTCTCCGCCTACGGTGCCTGCCCATGACAGTGATCGTGCGCGATCTGCGCCCCGATGACCGCTCCGACGTCGAGTCCTTCGCCCGGGTACGGCACCTCGCCCTGCCCTACATCCTGTGGACCCCGGACGCCATCCTCCACCACCTCACCCGCACCCCGCCCGAGGCCCGCTTCAGGTCCCTGGTCGCGGAGGAGGACGGCGAGGTGATCGGCACCGCCCAGGTCAGCCTCGCGCACGAGAGCCCGGAACCGGGCCAGGGACTGCTCAACATCTATGTGCACCCGGAGCGGACCCGGCGCGGCGCGGGCGGGCTGCTGGTCCGTACGGCCGAGGAACACCTGGCCGCGCACGGGGCGACGAAGCTGTTCGCCTGGCTCCTGGACGAGCCGGCCAACCGTGCCTTCGCCGAACGGCGCGGCTACCGTGCCGGCCGCTCCGCCCACTTCCTGCGCCTGGACCTGACCCGGGCCGCGCTGCCGCCGCTGCCGGCCGCCCCGGCCGGCGTCGAACTGCGCACGGCCGCCGACTTCGCGGACGACCCACGCCCGCTGTTCCAGCTCGACGCGGAGACGGCGGCGGACGAACCCAGCGACGTGGACGCCGAGTTCACCGACTACCAGGCCTGGCTCGCGGAGACCTGGGGGCATCCGCTGCTCGACCGGGAGCTGACCACGGTGGTGCTGGTAGACGGCCGCCCCGCCGCCTTCAGCATGGCGTACACCGACGGTGGTGCCCGGTACACCTCGGCCATGACCGGAACCGCCCGCGCACACCGCGGGCGCGGGCTGGCCAAGCTCGTCAAGACCGCCTCCCTGCACCGCGCTCGCGCCGCGGGACTCACTTTGGCCCTCACCGGAAACGACACCGGCAACGGCCCGATGCTCGCGATCAACAAGGGGCTCGGCTACGAGATCTGCGCGACGGAGGTGCGCTATGTCCGTGAACTCGGCTGAGCCGGCGAACCGGTTGGAGGTCGTCCTGGTCAAGGCCGGCCGGACGAAGATCCGCTATCCGGCCGAGCTGCTCCAGGACGACGGCACCCGCATCGCCGTACGGGCGCCCTGGGCGGGCTCCGGGGTCCGCGACTTCGGCTTCGTCCGCTTCGAGCCGGGCGACCTCTTCACCGAGTACTACTGGCGCGACCGCTGGTACTCGGTGAAGGAGGTACGCGCCGCGGGCGGCACGGTGAAGGGGTGGTACTGCGACATCACCCGGCCGGCGGTGCGCACCGGCGGTGAACTGGCCGTGGAGGACCTCGACCTGGATCTGTGGCGGTCCGCCGACGGCACGGACGTACGACGTCTGGACGAGGACGAGTTCGCCGAGAGCGGGCTGGCCGAGACGGACCCCGGGGCCGCGTCCGCCGCCGTGGCCGCTCTCGGGGAACTGGAGGCCCTGGCCCGCGCCGGCGGTTTCGGCGAGCTGCTGTCCTGACGTCCTCCGCCGCCGTCGGGTCTCACACCGTCGCCACCACCGCGTACCTCTCGTCGTCCACGGCCCTGCCCCACAGCAGAGGGTCGTCGGACAGTCGCACCACGCACAGGTCAGAGGTCAGGGGCGCCAGGAGCGCGGTGAGCCGGTCCGCAGGTATCCCGACGGCGTGGAGACTGCCCCAGACACCCTCGACCAGCACGAAGCGTCCCCCGGGCCGCAGCAGGTCACGCCAGTGCCGCAGCACCCGGCCGGGGTCCGGCAGCGTCCAGAGCACGTGCCGTACGAGGACGACGTCGAAGCGCTGCTCCCCCACCGGCGGCTCGGCGGCCTCCCCGCGCAGGACCACCGCGTCGTGCCCGGCCAGCTTGGCGCGGGCCCGCTCGGCCATCGCGGGGGACGAGTCGACGCCCGTCACCCGGTGTCCCTGCGCGGCGGCGAGGAGCGCCAGGCTGCCGGTGCCGCAGCCGAGGTCGAGGACGTCCGCGGGGCGCTCGGGCAGCCAGGAGCGGAGCCGGCCGGCCCAGGCGGCCCGGGTCTCCGGGTCGCGCAGACCGTGGTCCGGCTCGTCGTCGAAGACGGCCGCCTCGGCATCCCAGTTCACTTCCGGGCCACTCGCCGCAACCGTCTGACCAGTCTCGTTCGTCATGCCCCAAGAGTGACACCCGCCACTGACAACCCGGCTCCGATGAGGAACTCTCCCCAAAAGCGTCTATCTCCGTGACAACGCGAAACTCGGTAGACGCTGAAGGAGGCAGCCATGCGCCGTGTAACCGTGCACAAGCCCCTGAAGAGGACGGACAGCCGCCGGATCCGCGATGACGCGGAGGAGCGCCCGACGGGGCGTCCGGAAGTGCGCAAGGACATCGCGCGCACCTGGTGGCCCGACGGTTGAAACCCGCCCCGGGCCGTCGGCCCAGCCGCACGACTGCGCCGCGCCGGCGTGTCCGCCTTGACGGTTGCTGCTGGTGATCGCGCTGGTCCTGGCGAACCTGGCCGACCAGCGGCGCAAGGAGGCCGAGGAGCAGCGGCGGCAGGCGGCAGAGCCGAGCAGACGCGGCCCATGGCGTCCGGGTCGTTCGTACAGTGGTGGGCTCAGGCTTCGGCGCAGCCGAACGTCGTAGCGCAGGCGAAACCCGACCCAGGTCAACCGTTGTCTGCCAAGATGTCCGAGCGCATGGCACCTCTGGTCTCCAGACGCAGTTCCAGGTACCTGTGTGTCAGTTCCTCGAGCTCATCGCTGTCAAGACGCGCCCCCGCGCTCACGGCATCGCGCATCATTCGCACTGCCCGACTACATTCCTCAGCCGGTCGAACGACGGAGGGCGGCGCGAGAAGTTCCAACTCATGGCGTGATGCGTAGCAGTGGGTATAGGCCGACCGTGTCAGCCGGTACCGCTCGCCTGCATCAAGACAGGGCGTGGCGGCAATGTTCCGCAGATCGCTGCCAGCTTGGGCATGAGCCGCGAGAAACCTTGAGTAGAGCTCCCGCCGTGTCCTATGCCACTCAGACACCGCCTCTCGCCGCGCCTTTCGGTGTTCCACGAGAAGTGCCGATCCCAGAGCAATCACGCCACCAGCAAGTGTTGCAAGTAGTGATATCCAGGCCACTTCGGAACGGTACAAGCGCCGGACGCGGGGGCCCAGTGGGCGTGCCCCAGCCGTGCCCGGTAGAGCGGTAGGCAACGGGGAACACCGGGCAGTCACAGAGTCCCAGCATGAGAACGACCCCCGACCGGAACCACAGGTCAGAGGCCGTTCTCACTGCTCTTCGTCCGGTGGGTGTGGGATTTGACCCCACAGTGACATCGCTGCCACGACGGTTTTCAAGACCTCTGTTGGCGCTGATTCGGCCGTGAGACACCATCGCCCAGAAAGACACGGGCGCTGTCCGCAGGGGATGGCTGGCGCTTTCGAGTGTCCTTCTGGAAGTCCAGGCGGTCTGAGGACGCCTCAGCATGAAGCGAGGTTGTGGGCGGAGAGAAGGGTGTCGGGGTGGTCCTGGCCCAGGACCCGCCGGCGCCGCTCCAGCGTGTCCTCGTGCATGCGGCGGGCCTCGGGATGACGGCCCAGGTTGTGCAGGGTGACGGCGAGGTTGTGGGCGGAGTGCAGGGTGTCGGGGTGGTCCTCGCCCAGGACCCGCCGACGCCGCTCCAGCGTGTCCTCGTCCATGCGCCAGGCCTCGGCCTCATGGCCCAGGCTGGCCAGGACGACGGCGAGGTTGTGGGCTGAGCGCAGGGTGTCGGGGTGGTCCTCGCCCAGGACCCGCCGACGCCGCTCCAACGTGTCCTCTTCCACGCGCCGGGCCTCGGGATGACGGCCCAGGTTGTGCAGGGTGACGGCGAGGTTGTGGGCGGAGTGCAGGGTGTCGGGGTGGTCCTCGCCCAGGACCCGCCGACGCCGCTCCAGCGTGTCCTCGTCCATGCGCCAGGCCTCGGCCTCATGGCCCAGGCTGGCCAGGACGACGGCGAGGTTGTGGGCTGAGCGCAGGGTGTCGGGGTGGTCCTCGCCCAGGACCCGCCGACGCCGCTCCAACGTGTCCTCTTCCACGCGCCGGGCCTCGGGATGACGGCCCAGGTTGTGCAGGGTGACGGCGAGGTTGTGGGCGGAGTGCAGGGTGTCGGGGTGGTCCTCGCCCAGGACCCGCCGGCGCCGCTCCAACGTGTCCTCTTCCATGCGGCGGGCCTCGGGATGACGGCCCAGGTTGGACAGGGTGACGGCAAGGCTGTGGGCGGAGTGCAGGGTGTCGGGGTGGTCCTGGCCCAGGACCTGCCGACGCCGCTCCAACGTGTCCTCGTCCATGCGGCGGGCCTCGGAATGACGGCCCAGGTTGGACAGGGTGACGGCGAGACTGTGGGCGGAGCGCAGGGTCTCGGGGTGGTCCTCGCCCAGGACCCGCCGGCGCCGCTCCAACGTGTCCTCGTGCATGCGGCGGGCCTCGGCCTCATGGCCCAGGTTGTGCAGGGTGTTGGCGAGGTTGTGGGCGGAGTGCAGGGTGTCGCGGTGGTCCTGGCCCAGGACCCGCCGGCGCCGCTCCAACGTGTCCTCGTGCATGCGGCGGGCCTCGGCCTCATGGCCCAGGTTGGCCAGGGCGACGGCGAGGTTGTGGGCTGAGCGCAGGGTGTCGCGGTGGTCCTCGCCCAGGACGCGCCGACGCCGCTCCAGCGTGTCCTCGTCCATGCGGCGGCCCTCGGCGTACGAGGCAAGGCCGTCAAACGCCTCGCTCAGCATATGGGCAGCACTCAGGGTTTCCGGATGGTCCTCGCCCAGGGAGGCGGCCCACGCGTGGTGGAGCGCCTGAGCAAGCTCATGGGCTGCCTGCGGCTGTGCGCTCAGAACGAGGTATTGGGCGGCCTTGAGCAGAGTCGATCGCAGATCGGAGCGGTCGCCCAGGGTGTGCCGGGCCGTGATGAGATGGGAGGTCAGCACGGCCCATTGCGGCCACGTCTGGGGGAGTTCGGGCTCGCCGGGCTCAGCAGTGGTCAAGAGCGCTGCGAGATCGCCCTGGATCGCGGTGACATGGGGACCTGTCTGCTCACGCAAGATGGCCTGGGTCAGTCGGTGGACCTGGACTGTTTCATAGCTGGCATAAACCAAGCCGTAGCGGGTGAGCGGCTTGATGGCGGTCTGCGGCCAGAGTGGGTCGCTCGTTTCACCGGGGATGGTGGTCAGCCGGCTGCGCGCGGCGACCAGCCAGTCAGTCGGGATGGGGTCGGGGCCGAGGAAAGCCAGGAGGCGCAGCAGTGACAGGGCCTGCGGGTGGCTGTCGCTGAGGCTCTTGGTGGCGATGGTGACGGTCGCTTCCAAGGAGGCGTGTCCAGGATCGTCACCTTGAGCGAGCAGCTTGGCGGTGTGGGTTTGGAGTTGCTTCCGGTAGCTGGTCAGCGGCATGCCGTCGCTTAGGACACCTGCGGCTTGGGCCAGGGCAAGGGCGAGGTCTCCCAGGGCATGAGCCAGGGAACCGGCCCGCTCGGGAGTGAGGATGGGAAGGCGGCTGGTCAGGTAGGCCACGGAGTCCTGGCGGGTGAAGACGTCCAGACGCAATCCGGGAACTTCAATGTCCCACCGTGGGTTGCGGGAGGTGATCAGAACGTGCCCACTCCCGTCGGGCAGCCAGGCTTTCAGCCGGTCCGGGTCCTCGGCATTGTCCAGGATGATCAACCAGCGATCCAGCGTGTGCAGGTGCTGAACTGCGTTGCGCGCGTTGGCTTCGAGGTCGGCGTCGGGCTTGGCGACATTCAGGCGTGTGGCCAGCTCGGCGTAGTGCTGAGGAACCTGCTCAGCCTGCTCGGCGTCGATCCACCACACGAGGTCGTACTGGCCCGCGAAGCGGTGTGCGTACTCCAGCGCCACCTGTGTTTTGCCGATACCGCCCATCCCGTGCACAGCCTGGACGGCGGCGTGGTGCTCGGCGAGCAGCTTGCTGCGCAGGCTGTCGATGACCTTCTCACGGCCGGTGAAGTGCGGATTGCGTCGCCGCACGTTCCATATCGCAGGCAGACCCGTGCTGGACGGAAAACGGGGCCGCACTTCAGGCCCAGCGGCCGGAGGCACGGACACAGCCGACGCCGCCGCACCGGGGAAGGCCGGTGCGCTCGTCGCAGGTGTGGGGCCACGTACTGCCTCCACCAGCGCGGCGACAGCCGTGACCTCATCGAGGCCGTGCAGCTCTTTCCGGATCCGCGGTGCCAGGATGGGCGGTAACTCGCCTGCCTCCAAGGGGTGGATGACCACGGGAATGAAGCGTTCCCGACGAGCCAGGGCCGCAGTCCACTCCTCCTCGGTGTACCGCCCCTCGGCAAAGTAGGTAGGCGAGAGCAGGGCTACGACCGCGGTGGCCTTCGCCAAAGCCGTGCTCATCCTCTTCACGAAGTCGTCGCCGGCACGCCAGTGCCACACATCGAGCTCGACCGCGTAGCCGGCTTCTCCCAGGTGCCACGCAGCCCACTCGGCCCACTGCCGGTCCGGCCCTGCATAGCTGACGAACACCGAATCGCAACCTTTGATCACGTACGTCCCCCTGTCCCCCGCGGCGACGACGAGCACCCCATACCGTGCCGCCGCACCATACATAGCGTGCAACTGCCACGACACGACTGAAAACTCGGCGGTAGCATCCGGTGACATAGCCGCGCCGCCGGCCCGACGGACCGCAACGAGCCAGCAACGTACTGTTCGCCCCTCTCGGGCCGTCACCGACTGATCCACATGGAGCTACGGGTCAGAAGGTCTCTGACATCCAGGGCTGACATCGACGACGCCGGACGGGGGCATACACCAGCGTCTCTGTCCGACCGTCGCACCAGTCGACGACGCAGCCAGAGCAGGATCGGGTCGAACTTGTAAGGCGACGGCCTCCGGTGCTGCGAGGGGACACCTGCACGCACTTGCCGGGAGCCAATCGGGGAGCCAGCCGAGGCGTCCGACGGCGAACGAACCCGAACCGACGCGGACAGTCGCGCTGCTCGGGCGCAGGTGGGCCACCGGGTTCGTCCTTCCCTTCCTCAGCCCCCGGTTAGTCCCGCCTTAACGGCACCATAAGGATCGTCTCCACCCGCCTCCAGCAGGCGATTTCACGGTTTCTCGGGGCTAGCTTCGGATCGCCCCCACGGGATCCAGCCCCACCGAGGGACCGTCGTCCGAGGAGTTCCGTATGCCCGCCCGCGCCCGCCGCGCGGCCGCCTTCGTGGCCGTGGCCGGTCTGCCGCCGCTCGCCCTGACCGTGCTCGCCGCCGCCCCCGCGTCCGCGCACGGTTCGATGGGCGACCCGGTCAGCCGTGTCTCGCAGTGCTACGCGGAGGGGCCGGAGCGCCCGAAGTCGGCCGCGTGCAAGGCGGCGGTGGCGGCCGGTGGCACGCAGGCGCTGTACGACTGGAACGGCATCCGGATCGGCGACGCGGGCGGCCGGCACCGGCGGCTGATTCCGGACGGCAGGCTGTGCAGCGCGAACAGCGAGGAGTTCAAGGGCCTCGACCTGGCCCGCGCCGACTGGCCGGCCACGGGTGTGCACAGCGGGTCGTATACCTTCAAGTACCGGGTGACCGCCCCGCACAAGGGGACCTTCACGGTGTATCTGACCCAGCCGGGGTACGACCCCGCGAAGCCGCTGGCCTGGTCCGAGCTGGATCTGGAGCACCCGGTGGCGACGGTCACCGACCCGGTCGCCACGGGCGGCTTCTACACGTTCTCCGGCACCCTTCCCGAGCGGTCCGGCCGGCAGCTGCTGTATGCGATCTGGCAGCGCTCGGACAGTCCGGAGGCGTTCTACTCCTGCTCGGACGTGGACTTCGGCGGCACCGGCACCGGCAGCAGGGGCGAGGCGGGCAGCGGTCCCGCTCCCACGGCCTCCGCGCCCACCGAGCGGCAGATCGCGGCCGGTGCCGACAAGTCGACGATGCGCCACCACGGGCATGGCGGCGACGGCACGAGCACGCCGGCCCGGCAGCCGGCTCAGGAGCCCGCGCACCGGCCCACCGCCGCGCCCGACGCGCCGAAGGCGGCCGGTGCTCCGGACGACCTCGCGGAGACCGGCGCCTCCACCGGCACCTCGTACGTCGCGATCGGCGGCGCCGCGGCGCTGGCGCTCGGTTCGGCGGCGCTGTTCCTGTCGGTGCGGCGGCGCGCGGGGGGTGGCGCCCACCGCCGGTGAGGGTTCCGGGGGGGGGGGGGGGGGGGGGGGCGGGAGGGGAGAAAGAGGAAAGGAAACGAGAGACAAAAAGCCGAGGGTGGCGAATGGCGGGGCAGGGGAGAGAGAGG
>NZ_JBVJVZ010000009.1:268315-334372 GCF_055603245.1 Streptomyces sp. NPDC037290
TCTTCTCTTTCGTTTCAGCTCCGTCTGGGGTTTGCACCCCCCCCGTGGTGACGGTCGCGGGTCTGTTCTCTACCCCGCCCCCCCCCCCCCCCCGGCGGCACGTCAGCTGAAGGCCGACGCGCAGGTGGTGGCGCCGGCGTGGGCCGGGTCGAGCGCGTTGGCCACCTCGTGAAAGGCGATGCGGTCGAACAGGCCGATCGCGACGTGCTCGGAGAGGTCGAGCGGGCACAGGTCCTGGAGCAGGACGTTGCGGACGTCGGAACCGCTCAGGTACTGGCTCTGCCAGGGTGTGGCCACCTCGTCGTACTTGGTGGCGATGACCGTGTAGTGCACGCCCGGGACGGTGTCGCCGTCCGCGTTGAGCTTGGCGAGGAAGTCGGATCCGGGGATCTGGTCGGCGAGGCCGGGGGTGGTGGCCTTGATCAGGTCGCCGGCGCCGGGGAAGTACGGCAGCAGGTGGGTGAGGCCGCTCAGGGTGGCGCCGTGGTTGTCCGGGGCCAGGCCGACGAGGGCGTTCACCTTGGCGGCTCCGCCGAGGAACTTCAGGTAGTAGCGGGGCATCAGGCCGCCCTGGGAGTGGCCGACGAGGTCGGCCCTGGCGGCGCCGGTCGCGGCGAGCACCTTGTCGACGAAGGCGGACAGCTGCTGTGCCGACTTGTCGATGGGGCCGAGGCCGTAGAAGAGGGGAACGCCGGACAACTGGCCGTAGTCGAGGGAGAAGACGCAGTACCCGCGGTCCTCCAGATAGGGCGCGAGGGAGAGCCAGTTGTCGACCGAGTTGCCCAGCGTGCCGTGCACCAGGACGACCGGGCGGGGATGGGCGGCGGAGGGCTTGCAGGAGAAGTCGTTCCAGCCCCGGCTGGGGGCGTCGGAGGCGTGGGCGGCGGCGGCCGGAACGGTGGCGACGGCGGCGGCGAGGAGCAGCGCGGCGAGGGGTCTGAGCGCTCGTTTCCAGGGCAGCATCGTGTGATCTCCTTGCGGCTCAAGGGAGGTGGGGGCCTTACCCTGTGATCCGGATCACGAGGATGCTGTTCACTCGTCAAGTTACGGGCGAGTAGCTCAGCTGTGAAGTTACGCGTCAGTAAAAACTTCCAGTGATCACCAGCGCCCGCCAAAAGCTGACGGATCATCACCAGGCCGGCTTGATCGGACCATGCGGAGCGATCCGCGCCAAACGCTCCCCCAGCGCGCGCACTTCACGCTCCCCCAGCAGCCCGGCCCATCCCGCGACCACCTCGGCGGCCGCCTCCTCCGCCGCACGGGTGCAGGCCCACCCACGCTCGGTCAGCACGACCAGCCGGGCCCGCGCGTCCCCGGGATGCGGCCGACGCTCGGCGTACCCCTTGCGCACGATCTCGTCCACCAGCTGGCTCGCCGCCTGCTTGGTCACCCCCAGGTGGGCGGCCAGGTCGGTGACGGTGGCGCCGCCCGGGGCCATCCGGGCGAAGGCGAAGCCGTGAGCGGGCCGCAGATCGGTGAAGCCGCGGGCGAGGACGCCGTCGTGGATGCGTTGCGTGAGGTCGCCCGCGGCGGCGAGCAGGGCGGCGGACAGGGCCATGGCTTCGGAGTTCTGCACGGGGGCATTGAAACACCCTTGACGAATCGGTCAAGCAGCTTGACCATATAGTCAAGTAACTTGACCACCTGAACGGAGATCACCGCCATGCCCGTCGTCCGCTCCTCGGCAGCCGTCACCCATGAGATCCACGGCGCCCGTTTCGTCTCCTACGCCACCCCGCTCACCGGCAGCAAGGAACTCTGCGCCTGGCGCGGTGAGATCCCGGCCGGCACCAGGGCGCCCGCCCACACCGTCAACCGGGAGGAGATCTTCCATCTGCTCGTCGGCGAGCTGCTGCTGACCCTCGACGGACACGCCGAGCAGATCTCGGCGGGCGACACGGTGATCGTCAACCCCGGCGCGACCCTGGCCGTCGAGAACCCCACCGACCACACCGCGATCTCCTGGGTCACCACCTCCATCGGCCTGGAGGCGCGGCTCGCCGACGGCACCCGCCTCACGCCGCCCTGGGCCAACTGACCGACGTGGAGCCGCCACCGCCCCCCAGTGCCCCCGGCATCACCGCCCTGGGCCCGAACTTCGCCCGCGCGCGGTCCGCGACCTCCTCGATACGGCGGACCTTCTCGTCGACGGGGTCGAAGGTGAGCTGGTGGGAGGCCTGGCCGGCGGGGGCCAGGCCCTCGGCACGCAGGGCGAGGGCGCGGACCCGGGCGCGCTGCAGGCCGAGCGCCTCGTACATGCCGTAGGCCGCCCCGGTCAGGGCCGCCGAGTGCGCGGTCGGCTCCCTGAGGGTGCGGCTGCGCGTGGTCGAGGAGCGGTCGGCGTAGCGCACGGTGAGGGTCAGGGTGCGGCAGATCCTGTCCACCGCGCGCAGCCGGGCGCCCAGTTCCTCGGCGGCGGACAGCAGGGCACGGCGGTGCCGGCCGGGGTCCAGCTCGTCCAGTTCGAAGGCCCGTTCCGTCACCAGCGAACGGGAGACGGCGTTCGGTACGACCCGGCCCCGGTCGATGCCGCTCGCCTTCTCACGCAGCTCGCGGCCGGCCTTCGCACCGATCAGCCGCTGGAGCGTGGACAGCGGCGCGGCGGCGACCAGGCCCAGGGTGTCCAGGCCGTACTCGCTCAGGGTGCGGGCGGTCGCCGCGCCGACGCCGGGCAGCGCGGACACGGGCCGCTCGGCGAGGAAGGCGGCGATGCCGTCCGGGTCCCCGGGCACGGCACACGTCACCCCGGGCCGGGCGCCCAGCAGCGCCACGCGGGCCAGCATCGGGCCCGGACCGGCGCCGATCACACAGTCGACGCCGTACCGCGCGAGGGCCCGCACCCGGATCACCGAGGCCAGCTCCACCGCGCTGCGCCCGAAGTACCGCTCGGCCCCGCGCAGATCGGCCAGCGCCCCGTCCGGGGGCAGCGCCTCGACGACCGGGGTGAAGTCCTCCAGCAACCCGAGCAGTCCCGGCAGGGCCGCCTCGTACATCGGCGGCAGCTGGAAACGTACGCAGAGGATGGTCATCCCGCACTCCCCGGACTCTGGTGCCACAACTTCCGTACGGCAGCAGGCCCTTGTGAGGCCTCCTGTCCCGCGGGCCGCAGATCGGCCCACGGATGCATCTGGTATCCGGTCGGCAGCTGGATCCGCCGGCCACCGGTCGGATCGCCGCCCGCACCCTCGGCCACCGGCGCGGCGAGCCGCGCCGCCACCTCGTCCAGGCCTCCCTCGGCACGCAGTTCCACCAGCTCGGCGAGGTTCCAGGCGGCGGAACCCACCACGCTCAGGCTGCGTGGGCCACGCCGCTGCACCACGCCCCGCACCAGCAGCAGCCAGGAGTGGAAGACGGTGTGGGCACACGCGTCGTGCGAGTCGTCGAAGAACGCCAGGTCGACCAGGCCCGTGCCGTCGTCCAACGTGGAGAAGACGACCCGCTTGCCGGAGCGGATCGGCGGGGTCTGGGTGGCCGCCTTGGCGCCCGCGACCAGCACCGTCTCGCCGTGCCGGACCTCGCGCAGCCGGCGCGCGGAGACCACGCCCAGCTCCTTGAGGAACTCCCGGTGGTCGTCCATCAGATTGCGCGAGGCGTCCATGGACAGCACACCCAGCTCGGCACTGAGCCGCTCCGCCGATGTCAGATCCGGCAGGCCGGCCGAGGCGGTCCTCCGCCCGCCCGCCAACGGCAGTTGGCCACCCCCGCCGCCCCGGGCTCCCCGGTGCAGTTCGGCCAGGTGCAGCTGCAGATCACGCCGGTTGGCACCGAAGGCGTCCAGCGCACCCACCTGGGCGAGCCTTTGGGCCAGCGGGCGGCTCGGCCGCGCCCGCTCCCAGAAGTCCACCAGGGAGGAGTACGGCTGCCCGGCCACGATCCTCTTCGCCTCGGCCTCGCTGATGCCGTGCACATCGGAGAAGGCGAGCCGCAGCCCCCACACCCCGGACTCGGACACCAGTTCGATCCGATGGGCGACGCCGGACACGTTCACGTCCAGCGGCAGGATCGGCACCCCGCGCCGCCGCGCATCGGCCAGCAGCAGCCGCTTCGGATACATCCCGGGATCGTGGGTGAGCAGCCCGGCGTAGAAAGCGGCCGGGTGATGCGCCTTCAGCCAGGCCGACTGGTACGTCGGCACGGCGAACGCGACGGCATGCGCCTTGCAGAACCCGTACGACCCGAAGGCCTCCACGATCTCCCAGGTCCGCCGGATCGTTTCCGCGTCGTACCCCCGAGCCGCCGCGGCCTGCGCGAACCACACCCGGATCCGCCCCTGCGACTCCGGGTCGGACAACCCGCGCCGCACCCGGTCGGCCTCGCCCCGCCCGCATCCGGTCATGACGGCGACGATGTCGATGACCTGCTCGTGGAAGACGACGACGCCGTACGTCCCCTGCAGCGACTCCTCCAGGTCCGGGTGCGGGTAACGCACCGGCGCCCGCCCGTGCCGCGCCTCGATGAACGGCCGCACCATGTCGGCGGCCACGGGTCCGGGCCGGAACAGCGAGATGTCGACGACCAGATCGTGAAAAGTACTCGGCTGCAGCCGTCCCACCAGGTCCCGCTGCCCCGGCGACTCGATCTGGAAGCACCCCAGCGTCTCGGTGGACCGGATCAGCCGGTACGTCTCCGGATCCCCCTCCGGCAGCGCGTCCAGATCGATCCGCTCCCCGGTCACCCGCTTCACCTCGGCGACCGCGTGCGCCATGGCCGACTGCATCCGCACGCCCAGCACATCGAGCTTGAGCAGCCCGAGATCCTCCACGTCCTCCTTGTCGAACTGCGACATGGGCAGTCCCTCGCCGCTGGTCGGCACCACCGGCGTACGGGCAAGGAGCGAGGCGTCGGACAGCAGCACCCCGCACGGATGCATGGCGACCCCGCGCGGCAGGGCGTCGAGCGCCTCGACCAGTTCCCACAGCCTGCCGTACCTGTCCTTCTCCCCCGCCAGCTGCTTCAGCTCGGGCAGTTCCTCCAGCGCGGCCCGCGCGTCACGCGCCCGGATGTGCGGAAAGGACTTGGCCACCCGGTCGATCTCAGCCGGGTCCATGGACAGGGCGGCACCCACGTCCCGGACGGCGTGCCGCACCCGGTAGGTCTCCGGCATGGACACGGTCGCGACCCGCTCGGTGCCGAACCGGTCGATGATCGCCCGGTAGACCTCCAGCCGGCGCGCTGACTCCACGTCGATGTCGATGTCCGGCAGCACGACGCGCTCCTTGGACAGGAAGCGCTCCATCAGCAGGCCGTGCTCGACCGGATCGGCGTGCGCGATACCCAGAAGATGATTGACGAGGGAGCCCGCGCCGGAACCGCGAGCGGCCACCCGGATGCCCATCTTCCGTACGTCGTCGACCACTTGGGCCACGGTCAGGAAGTAGGAGGCGAAGCCGTGGTGGGCGATGATGTCCAGCTCGCGGTGCATCCGCTCCCAGTACGCACGCCTTCCGCCGTAACCGAGCCGCACCATCCCCGCCACCGCCCGGGAGGCGAGCGCCCGCTGGGCGGTGCGGCGGCCGGCGCCCACCAGGTGCGCCTCGGGGAAGTGAACGGTCCCGATACCGAGGTCCCCCTCGGGATCGACCCGGCACTCCTCGGCCGTGGCCAGGGTCTGCTCCAGCAGCCGCAGGGCGGTGTGCCGCCGGTACCCGGCCGCCTCCACCACCCGCTCGGCGATGTGCAGCATGGCCTGCGCGTCCTTCAGCCAGGCCTCGCCGGAGTCCAGCTCTGCGCGCGGGTCGATCGGAACCAGGCGCCGGGCGGCGTCCAGCACGTCGGCGACCGGCCCCTGGCCAGGGTCGGCATACCGGACGGCGTTGCTGAGCACCGGCCGCACCCCCTGTTCGGCGGCGAAGCCGACGGTACGGGCGGCCAGCCGCAGGGAGCCGGGCCCGGTACCCGTACGACCGTGCCACACGGCCTCCAGCCGCAGGGCGTCCCCGTGGATCTCACGCCACGCCCCGAGAAGCTCCGCGGCCCGGTCGGGACGTCCCGCCGCAAGGGCCCGCCCCACGTCCGACCCCGGCCCGAGCAGCACGGTCAGGCCATCACCGTGGTTGCCCGACCAGGGCAGCTCGGGCGCGCCCGCACCCGCATGCGCCGCCGTGACGATCCGGCACAGATCCGCCCACCCCTGGGCATCACGGGCAAGGAAGGTCACACGTGGAGCCGACTCATCGACAAAGGCACCGCCCCGCACCGGCGCCTTCCTCCGCTCACGCCGTACGGCCTCGGCCTCGCCCACCGCCAGGTTCACCCCGAAGACCGGACGCACCCCCACCCCGGCACAGGCCTTGGCGAAGCGCACCGCGCCGGCGACGGTGTCACGGTCGGCGAGGGCGAGGACGTCCATCCCCCGCTCCGAGGCGCGCTCGGCCAGCCGCTCCGGATGGGATGCCCCGTACCTCAGGGAGAACCCGGAGACGGTGTGCAGATGCGCGAAGCCCGGCACACGCACCTCCCGCAGTCGTGAGCCCCGACCAGCTCTCGAACATCAGTTCCCTACTTCCGCCTCCACCATACCCCCATTCCCGAACATGTGTACGACATCCGTGAGGCCACCCCTCACCTGCGCAAACGCCACGGAGCCCCGCCCCCGCACACCGGGGGACGGGACTCCGTGACCATGCGTACTCGAACGTGTCAGCCGATCTGCGCGCCCGTGGCGGACAGCGCAGCGGTCACCGGCTGGAAGAACGTCTCCCCACCGGACGTGCAGTCCCCGCTTCCCCCGGACGTCAGCCCGATGGCGTTGCTCCCCGAGAACAGCGAGCCACCACTGTCACCGGGCTCGGCGCACACATCGGTCTGGATGAGACCGCTGACGGAGCCCTCCTGGTAGTTCACCGTGGCGTTCAGCCCGGTGACCGTGCCCTCGTGCACATGGGTGGTCGACCCGCTGCGCGTCACCTTCATCCCCACCGTCGCCTCGGCGGCGCCGGTGATCTTCTGGGTGGACCCGTTGTACAGGTCGACCTCGCTCGGGTGGTCGACCTGCGCCGTGTACTTGACGAGCCCGAAGTCGGTCCCCGGGAAGTGGGACTCCGCGTTCTGCCCGATCGCCTTGCCGCTGGAGTCCGACCAGGCGGAGATCGCCGCGGTGCAGTGCCCGGCGGTCAGGAAGTACGGCTGCCCGTCCTTGACCACGTTGAAGCCGAGCGAGCAGCGCCCGCCGGAACCGCTGATCGCGTCACCACCGGCGATGAAGGGCTTGAAGGCCCCCTTCGACCGCCTCAGCTCCGCCTTGCCGCCGAGCCCGTCGACCACCTGGCTCAGCCTGGCCCACCGCGCGCCGGAGACCGTCTTGTCGGCGGTGACGACGACCTTGTTGCTGACCGGGTCGGTCGCCCACGAGGTCCCCGGAATGGTCGCGTCCTTCTTCAGCGTCGTCCGGGCGCCGTCGAGTGCGGCGAGCGAGTTGGTGACGAGTCTCGCCTTGGCCCCGGCCGCCTCGACGGTGTTCGCCGCGCCCTCGTCGAGCACGTTGACGACGAGGCTCCTGGCCCGGGCGTCGTAATAGCTGCCGGCCGCGTCGGAGCCGAGGTTCTTCAGCAATGCCGAGGCGAGGTTTCCAGCCGCCGGTGCGGACAGGACCCGCAGCCGCGGAGCGGACTTCACGGGCTCGCTGGCGTTCGCATTCTGCAAGGTGACACCCGCGGCGACCAGTGCGGCGATTCCCGCACCGGCCATGGCGGCCCGCCGCCCGGATATGCGTCGGTGCTTCAACTCACGTCCTCCTGTGGGGGGACGGCCCGCGAGTTGTGGGGGCTCGACGGGCCGGAAGGCTGGTTGACGAGCGCCTACTCTTCCGAACCGCACAGGGAGCACACAAGGTTGACTTCAGGACGCGCGCAGAGAGGGCTTGCGCACCCCCCTGGGCTTGACTGGACACGATCAGTCCAGGAAATTCGCACCGCAAACACTACGGGCAAGTACTCCTCAGCGGAACGTCATGACACCGCTCGGCTTGTTCCTTACCCTCTCCGGGCGAGGAAAAGTCCCCGTACGCGGGGCGCGTACGGGGACTTTCGAGGAAGCCGGAGCCGCCGCTCGCTACGGCAGCGTGACCCCGTAGTAGCTCAACGCCTCGGTCACCGGCTGGAAGAACGTCGTACCACCGGAGGTGCAGTCACCGCTGCCCCCGGACGTCAGCCCGTACGCCACGCTGCCCGCGTACAGCGGGCCACCGCTGTCGCCGCCCTCGGCGCACACCGTGGTCTGGATCAGCCCGGAGACGACGTCACCGCCGCCGTAGTTGACGGTCGCGTTCAGCGCGGTGACCCGGCCGCTGTGCGTACCGGTGGTGGAACCGCGCCGGTAGACGGTCGTGCCCACGGACGGCGTGGCCGCGCTCGTGATGGACTGGCTGCCCACGGAACTCGGGTGCGAGATCGAGGAGTTCGTGTACCGGACGAGCGCGAAGTCATTGCCCGGGAAGCTGTAGCCGACGTTGGTGCCGAGCACCGTGCTGTGGCTGGAGTTGCTGTACCAGGTGGAGGCGACCTGGCCGCAGTGACCGGCGGTCAGGAAGTAGTAGGTACTGCCGCTGTGCACGTTGAAGCCGAGCGAGCAGCGGTACTGGCCGCCGTAGATGGCGTCGCCACCGCTGATGAGCTTGTTGAACCTGCCGGGGGTGTGCTTGATGGTGAGCGCGCCCGCGTCGGCGCCGGCCTGCCGCCTGATCCTGGCGATCTCGGCCTGGGTCACCGTGCTGTCGACGGTGACGACGACGCGGTCGGTCCTGCTGTCCACCGCCCAGGCCGTACCGGGTACGTCGGCCTTGAGGACGGAGTCGTCGACCTTGTTGAGCTGGGCGGCGCTGAACGAGTGGTCGTCGCTGGCGTTCGCGGTGGGGGCGGCGAACGCGGCCGCGGCCAGGAGGCCGGTGGCCACGGCGATCAGCCGGGTCCGTCTCGCGGTGCCGCTGCGGGGAGTGGTGCGCTTGATCCTCACTTTTCGTTCCCTCCCAGGGGAAGTCGGGGGGCCCGCGTGGGGTCGGGGCCCGTGAGTCGCAGCCAGGGGGATGGCCGGATCCCGAACATGCATGCCCCCTGACAAGCGCTGAGGGGGAGTATTCGGCCGAACGACCGGTCGCCACAAGAGTGCCTTTCGGCCGTCCGACTTTAAACCACTCTTACGCAGCAGACGCTTGACATCAGCTCAGCGCGCGTTCGCCCGCCTCGATCGCCACGTCCAGCGTGTTGCCGGGCGGCGGGAGGGGGCAGATGAAATGGTCGGCGAAGGCGCACGGCGGGAGCTGGGCGCGGTTGAAGTCGACGGTCGTACGTCCCTCGGCGTCCGGCGCGGCCGGATACAGGAAACGGAACCGGAAACTGGTGCCGCCGCTGGTGGCGTCGGCGAACACCGCCCACAGCAGCCCGTCGCCCTGCCGCGCGACCTGCAGGGTCAGCTCCCGGCCCGCCAGGGTGAAGGCCAGCTCACCGGCGAGGGCGAGCCCGCGCTCGCGCCCGTCCGCGTTGCCCACCCGCACGGTGCGCGTGCCGTCGTACGGCGTGAACCGCCCCGGCACCGACCAGCGGGACTCGTACGCGGCGGCCTCGATGCCCTTGAACGCGCGCCGGGTCCCGGACCCGGGGTCGTAGACCCGTACGCCCCAGACACCCTCGCGGACCAGCACGACCAGCCGCTTGTCCCCCAGCGCGACCCGCGCCCCGGTCACCGGCCCGGGGTCGGCGGCGAGCCGGACCGCGCCCGCGAAGGGCCTCCCGTCCACGGTCAGTCCCTCGGCCCCGGCGGCGGTGAGCACAACGCCCTCACCATCCGCCACCCAGGTCCCGGGGATGTCCGGAAGTCGCCCCTCCGGATGGTCCTCGACCCAGTGCGTGGCGGTCAGCGCAAGCGGCCCGTAGGGCGCCGAGACCTCCTCCACGCGCTGGGCGTGCCACTGCTGCCACGCCTCGGCGGGGTCCGTCGTCATGCCGTCGGTTCCTTTCATCCGTGGTCAGTCCTCCCCCGGGTGCGGCAGCCCGAGATGGGAGCGGAGCGTGCTGCCCCGGTATTGGGTGCGGAGCGCACCGCGCTCCTGGAGCAGCGGGACCACCCGGTCCACGAACTCCTCCAGACCGTCCGCGAGCTGCGGGACGAGGACGAAACCGTCCGCGGCCCCCTCCTGGACATACCGGTCCAGCTCGGCGGCGACCGCGTCGGGCGTGCCGACGAAGGACTGCCGCCCGCTCGCCTCGATCACGGTCTCCCGGATGGACAGCCCCTTCTCCTTCGCGAGCGCCCGCCACCGCTCGGCGAGCGCCTGCGTCGCGCCGTCCCGGCCCGCGGGGGCCGTCTCGGGCAGCGGGCCGTCGGGGTCACAGGCGGACAGGTCGGTCCCCCAGATCCGCTCCAGCGCGCACAGCGCGTACCGCGGGGTGATCCGCTGCCGCCGGATCCCGGCGGCCCGCTCCTGCGCCTCCTCGGCGGTGTCCGCGAGGACGACGGTGACGACGGGCATGACCCTCAGGTCCCGCGATGTCCGGCCGTACGCCGCGAGCCGCCGCGTGGTGTCGGCGCGGCGCGCGCGGGCCGCCTCCGGCGAGCCGTGCCGGACGAGGTGCACGTCGGCCGAGGCCGCGGCCGACTCCCGCGCCCCCTCGGACTCGCCCGCCCGGATGATCACGGGATGCCCCTGGGGGGAGCGGGGCAGGGCGAACTCCCCCGCGACCTCGAAACACCGGCCGCGGTGCGCGAACGGGCGGGGTGTCCCGTCGGGCGCCCAGGAGTCCCACAATCCCCTTACCACGCGGGAGAGTTCATCAGCCCGTGCGCCGGGGCCCGGCCGGCCGCAGGAGCGGAGGTTCGCACCGGTGCGGGCGTCCGCCCCGGTCACCGTGTGCCAGGCCGCCCGGCCGCCGCTGAGATGGTCCAGGGTGGCGAGCCGGCGGGCGATTTCGTACGGCTCACCGGACGCGCTGTGCACACCGGCCGCCAGTCCGAGCCGGTCGGTGACCCCGGCCAGCGCGTTCAGCACGGCGACCGGCTCCGGCCGGCCCACCGGGTGCACGTCGTGCGGCCGCCCCCGGTGCTCGGGCAGTCGCAGGTCCTCGTCGAGCAGCAGGAAGTCGAACCGTCCGCGTTCGGCGGTGCGGGCGAGGCGCTCGTGGGCGGCGAACTCGATCTGCGCGCCGACCCGCTGATCCGTCCACACGGTGGCGTCGCCGGCCCCGGGGAACCGGACCGCCAGGTGCATCCTGCGCCGTACGGTCATGACGTTCCCCCGGTCATGGCGTACTGGTTGGCGGGCCGGGCCAGACCCAGGTGCTCGCGCAGGGTACTGCCCGGGTAGAAGGTGCGGAACAGACCACGGTGCTGGAGCAGCGCCACCGTGCCGTTGACCAGCCGCTCCAGGTCACGGCGCGGCTCGACGGGCACGAGGTGGAACCCGTCCGTGACACCGTCGGCGTGCCAGCCTGCGACCAGTTCGGCGAGGTCGACCGGGCCGCCCCGGTACAGCGGCCCGCGCGCGCTCGGCCGGGGGCCGCCGCCACCGTGTCCGGGATCGGCCGCGTACTCCCCGTCGCCGAGGTCGACCAGCAGGCTCACCAGGATCCGCAGGGTGTCCGGGTCCCGCCCGCACCCGACGGTCCGAGCGCGCAGTTCGTCGCGTACGGCGGCGGCCTCGGCGGGGGTCGCGGCGCGGACCAGGGCCACGTCCGCGTGGCGGGCGGCGACGGTACGGGCCCGGCCCTCGGTGGCGTCGAGCACGCGCACGGGGTGGCCCTGCGGTGGCCGCGGCACGGTCGAGGGGCCCCGGACCGAGAAGGCGCTGCCGGTGAAGTCGACGCGGTGCAGCTTGTCCCGGTCCAGGAAACGGCCGGTCGGCACGTCCCGGATCTCGGCGCCGTCCTCCCAGCTGTCCCACAGCTTCGCGGCCACGTCGGCGACCTCACCCGCCTCGTCCCACAGCGCCTCGGCGGACTCCGCCCGGCGTCCGCCGAAGAGCCGGGCCTCGGCCTCGCCGGCGGACACGTCGATCCGCCATCCGGCCCGCCCCCGGCTGACCCAGTCCAGCGTCGCCACGGCGGCCTGCACCCGGAAGGGCTCGGTGTGGGTGGTGGTGACGGTCGGGACCAGGCCGATGCGCCGGGTCGCGGGCGCCGCCCGGGACAGCACGGCGAGCGCGTCGGGGCCGGGCCGGGCGAAGGAGTCGTCCAGCGTCACGAAGTCCAGCCCGCCACGCTCGGCGAGCCGGACCAGCTCGACGTACGGTTCGGCACCGAAGCAGTCCGGAAGGTCGACGGCGGCGGCGAGATGCAGCAGGCTGCTCATCCCCGGCGCCCCCGCCGCCACTGCCTCCGCATCCTCACAGCACCTTCGCCAGGAACGCCCGGGTCCGCTCCTGCCGCGGCCGGTCCAGCACCTCGCTCGGCGGCCCCTGTTCGACGATCCTGCCGTCGGCCATGAAGACCACCGTGTCGGCGACCTCACGGGCGAAGGCGATCTCGTGCGTGACGACGATCATCGTCGTGCCCTGGGCCGCCAGGCCCTTGATGACGTCGAGGACCTCACCGACCAGCTCGGGATCGAGCGCGGAGGTCGGCTCGTCGAACAGCAGCAGCTTCGGCTCCAGCGCGAGCGCCCGTGCGATGGCCACCCGCTGCTGCTGCCCACCGGACAGCTGCCGGGGGTACGCGCCGGCCCTGTCCCCGAGCCCCACCCGTTCCAGCAGCCGGCGCGCGCCCGCCACCGCCTCCTTCCGGGGCCGTCTCAGCGCGGACACGGGCGCCTCGACGACGTTGTCGAGGACCGTGAGGTGCGGGAAGAGGTTGAAGCTCTGGAAGACGAACCCGATCCGGGTGCGCTGCCGGAGCACCTCGCGCTCGGGCAGCTCGTACAGCTTGTCCCCGGCGCGCCGGTAGCCCATCAGTGAGCCGTCGACGCTGATCTCGCCCCGGTCGGCCTTCTCCAGATGGTTGATGGTGCGCAGCAGCGTGGACTTGCCGGAGCCGGAGGGGCCGAGCACGACCGTCACCTCACCGGCGCGCACCTGGAGGTCGATGCCCTTGAGGACGTCGAGCGAGCCGAAGCTCTTGTGCACGGACCTGATGTCGACCATGACGCTCATCGCGCGGGTTCCTTTACGTGTGAGGCGCTCAGAAAGGCCAGCGCCGCCCGGGCGGTGGCGTCGTTCTGCCGGAACGCGGCCCCGCCGGTGCGGGGCCGGGTGAAGGCGCCGGGGGTGCGGGCGTCGGTGTACGGACCGAGCGCGAAGCGCCGGGGATGCGGCCGCCCGGCGCCGTCGAGGATCCGGCCGTCGCCGGGGTCGACGCGGAGCAGCCCCTCGGGGGTCTCGGCGGCGCCGTCGGCGTGCAGCCCGCGCAGCAGGCGGTCGCGGGCCCGGCCGACGGTGGGCTCGGGCAGCCGGGCCTCGACCAGTGCGCGGGCCTCGACCGAGAAGCCGGGCACGGTGGGGCTGGCGGCCCGGAACACGCCGTCCTCGGCGGTGACGGTCATGTCGGCGCCGACGAACTTCAGCAGCCCGGCCCGGGACAGCGCGAGCATCTGCCGCAGCCGGGGTCCGGGCGGCCCGGACGCGAGGTAGCTGAAGAAGCCGTGCCACCAGGGACCGGTGTTCCCGAGCCGGACGAGCTGCCCGTAGACGGAGAGCAGCCCGAGGAAGACGCTCAGGTCGGCGCTGTACGACGGATCGTGCCGCCGCGCCAGATCGCCCTCGCCGTAGGCGCGCAGCCCGTCCTGGAGCTCCTCGTGCGAGGCGTACCGCACCCCGGCCAGCGGGTGGTCGAGCGCGGCGAGGTCGAGCCGGTCGGCGGGATCCGGTACGGCGGCGGTGACCAGCGCCTCGGTCTCCGCGGGGCCGGCGGCGGCCGCGTACTTCTCCTCGAAGTCGGCCCAGGCCATCGCCGTACGCCCGGCGTGGGCGGTGAACAGCCGGTGGTAGTGGGCGAAGCCCAGCTCCTTCTCCACCAGCGGCCACACATCGCGCCGGAAGTCGAAGCCGTCCGCGCGGGCCAGCAGCGCCTCCACCTCGGCCGGTCCGAAGAAACGGGGCAGCGGGGGCCGGTCACCGGTCCAGTCGTAGCCGATCTTCGAGTGGTACGGCACTCCGCGCCGGGAGCCGACGTGGAGCACCGGCTCCCGGCCCGAGGGAAGGTAGGCGTCGCCCTCGTACCGCCCGCCGCGTCCCTCGGTGAGCAGCACCATCAGGTCGACGAAGGCCAGCCCGAAGCCCCGCACGAGGACGGGTTCGCCGGGCCGCAGCGGGGACAGGTCGCTGTCGGCGGTGAAGTCGGGCGGCAGGTGCACCAGGCCGTGTTCGCGGGCGTAGGCGGCAAGCGCGGCCTGCTCGTCGTCGGGTTCGGCGTCGAGGTGGCCGATCGCGAGGACCACCAGGTCGGCGAGGAGGGGGCGCGGGTGGCCCTCCAGCCACACCTGCTGGCGGCCCTCGCGCGGGCCGCTGATCCGCAGGGCGCGCCGGGGGTGGTGGTGGACGGTGACGCCCGGCGGCAGATCGGCCAGGGCCTGCTCGTACACCCAGCGCAGATAGCGGCCCTGGAGCTGCCGGTCCGCGAAGGTGCTGCCGTCCAGTCCGGCCCACTCGTGCAGGGTGGGGCCCGCGCGCACCGGGCCGTCCATGGTCACCGTCTCGTCGGTGAACATGGTGACGTCCTCGGCGTGCGAGTTCATCCACAGCAGCGGCGACTGCGCCTGGCGCCAGATGCGGCCGCCGCCCGGCGGGTGCGGGTCCACCAGATGGATGTCGAGGCCGGTGCGGGCGTACAGCTCGGGGGCGTTGGCGGCGATGCGCTCCAGGAGGCCGGTCCCCCGCGGCCCGGCTCCCACGATCACCAGCTGCGGCCTCATCGGGCGTTCTCCGTACCGCGTGCGTAGTACTTCTCGACGTAGTGCTGGCCGAGGCCGAGCAGCGAGGTGACGACCGCGTACCAGAGGGTCGCGACCATCAGCAGCGGGATGACCTGGTAGGTGCGGTGGTAGATCAACTGGGCCGAGAACAGCAGGTCGTTGACGGCGATGACGCTGACGATCGAGGTGCCCTTGAGGGTGCCGATGAGCATGTTGCCGGCGGGCGGCACGATGGACCGCATGGCCTGCGGCAGCACGATCCGCCACCAGCGCCGCCACCGGCTCAGGCCGAGCGCCTGGGCGGCCTCGATCTGCCCGCGGTCCACGGAGAGGATGCCGGCCCGGACGACCTCGGCGGCGAACGCGGCCTCGTGCAGGGTGAGTCCGACGATCGCGACGGCGACCGGGGTGAGCAGGTTGACGGTCTTCACGCCGAGCACCTGCGGGTACAGCGCACCGATGTTGAACCACAGCAGCAGCTGCACCAGGATCGGTATCGACCGGAACAGCCACACATAGCCCCACCCGACCGCCCGCAGTACCGGGTTGGCGGAGAGCCGGAAGGCGGCGAGCAGGGTGCCGAGGGCGAAGCCGAGGACCATCACGACCGCGGTCAGCCACAGCGTGAGCCACAGTCCGCGCAGGATGGAGTCCGAGGTGAAGTAGCCGGCGACGACGTCCCACTGGAACGCCTGGTTGCGCAGGACGGAGTTGACGGCGAGGGCGAGCAGCACGAGGACGGCTGCGGCTGCGGTCCACTGGCCGTACCGGCGGCGCGGGACGATCCGCGGGGCGTTCGCCGGCTCGGGAATCTCCGCTGCGGTGGGGGCTTTGGCGAGGGTGTCGGATGACATGCGAAGGCTCCGTGACGCGAAGTGTCAGGGTGGTGCCTTCACACGGCCGAGCCCCTCAGCAGGGCCGTACACCGAGAGTACGCGGGCGTTTCGGTGCACTGTCAAGGTCGTCCGAACTGTGAGCCGCACTTCTCAAGTCAGTTGACGCAGAACCGGATGCCTGTTCCACTTGCCCCATGCATCCACAGCAGTGGCTGGTCACCCGCTCCCACATCGACTTCGGTCGCGTGTGGTCCTCTTCCTGTTGAGCTGACCCCCTGCACGCGCCTGCCCTGGGGGCGGGCGTGCACGCGTTCTCCCTCTTCTCCTCCCTGTTCGCTTTTCCCTCGCCTTCACACGCGCACCCCTCCCCTCGCGCCCTGCAACCCTTTCTGCTCCCAGGAGACCGCCACCGATGCGTATGCGGCATTTCATGCCTTTTGTCAGCATTACCTCCGCTGCCCTGCTCCTCACCGCCTGCGGCTCGGGCGGGACGGCCACGTCCGCGGTGGCCGCGGGGTCCGACGAGGTACCCACCACCGACGTCGTCTCGCGCGAGAAGAAGGACGACGCGGCGGCCCGGCTGCTGCCCGCCGGCACCACCCACCTCACCGTCGCGATCAGCGTCGGCGGCACTCCGCCCGGCACCACCTACCTGTCCGACGGAAAGACGCCGACCGGCCAGGACGTCGACTTCACCAAGGCGGTCGCCAGGGTGCTCGGCGTCGATCTGACGGTGGAACAGGCGAGCTTCGAGGCGATCCTGCCCGCGCTGGACAGCGGCAAGTACGACTTCGGCGCGAGCAACTTCGGCGTCACGGACGAGCGCCGCAAGACCATCGACTTCGTCACCTACGTCAACGACGGACAGGGCTTCGCCACCCGCAAGGACAGCAGGCTGACGAAGATCACCGACCTCGGGCAGCTGTGCGGCCTGAACGTGGCGACCGGAGCCGGCACCACCTTCGAGGCCACACTGGAGGAGAACAAGCACGTGTGCACCGACGCGGGCAAGAAGGCGTACCAGGTGCAGACGTACTCCGAGCAGAGCGCGATCTGGTCGTCCGTCCAGCAGGGCCGCAGCGACGTCGTGATGTCGACGATCAACGGCCTGCGGTACGCCGTGGCCCACCAGCCGGGCCTGAAGTTCCTGGGCGAGTACCACCGCCTGGACGTGGGCTTCGCCTTCAAGAAGGGCACCAGGCTGGCCCCCGCCTTCCAGGCGGCGGTCAACAGACTCCTGGCCGACGGCACGTACGCCAGGATCCTGAGGAAGTGGGGCACGACGGGGTCGGCCGTCAAGGAGTCCCGGATCAGCCCTCCGGAACTGAAGGACCAGCGGCGCGGTCCGGCCTGATCACCCGTCAGGGCCCGGAGAAGATGCGGAGAAGTCCGCAGTTCGTCACGATGAACACACGGTCTGACGATTCGGGACACGCCGATCCCTCGCGATGTGGTACGACGTTGGGATTCACCCGGACGCACCGGTCATCACCCATCCGCCGACGACTATCATATTTCACTCTCAGTCAGCAGCCGTAAGTGTCACGACCCTTGGGGGACAAGGACTCTCGACGGATCGACTGTGCACCAGTACCGTCACAAACCCCCCGCGCGGCGTCTATCCACTTGGCGCGCCGTCCGCATCATGGATGACCATAGGGATGCGGAAGCAAGAAGGACCGCTGTGAGAGGAGGCGTCCATGGGATCGGTACGCAAGGCGAGTGCGTGGCTCGGCCTCGTCGACGACAACGATGACGAGCGTTACTACGACGACGAGTACTCCGAGGGCACCGAATCCGGGGACGCCTGGGTCACGGACCCCCGGGTGAAGGTGGCCACGGACACGGCCGAGGAGAAGGGCCGCCGGATCGGCACGGTCACCCCGGACAGCTTCCGGGACGCCCGCGCCATCGGCGAGCTGTTCCGGGACGGCGTACCGGTGATCATGAACCTCACCGCGATGGAACCCTCCGACGCCAAGCGCGTGGTGGACTTCGCGGCGGGCCTCATCTTCGGTCTGCGCGGTTCGATCGACCGCGTGTCCAACCGCGTGTTCCTGCTGACGCCCGCCGACACGGAGATCATCAGCGGTGAGGCGTCCGCCCACCGCGAGGACGGCTTCTTCAACCAGAGCTGAGGCAGGGCCGCTCACCGGCCCTGCCCGTCCGGGGCCTCACCGGAAGGCGTCGAGCCCGGTGAGCGCCTTGCCCAGCACGAGCTGGTGCATCTCGACGGTGCCCTCGTAGGTGAGCACCGACTCGAGGTTGGTCGCGTGCCGCATCACGGGGTACTCGAGGGAGATCCCGTTGGCACCGAGGATCGTCCGCGCCGTACGGCAGATCTCGATGGCCTCGCGGACGTTGTTGAGTTTGCCGAAGCTGACCTGCTCGGGGCGCAGGCGGCCGGCGTCCATCCGCCGCCCCAGATGGTGGGCGAGCAGGATTCCCTTGTGCAGTTCGACCGCCATGTCGGCGAGCTTGGCCTGGGTGAGCTGGAAGCCGCCGATGGGCCGCCCGAACTGCTCCCGCGTCTTCGCGTAGTCGACCGCCGCCTCGAAGCTGCTGCGCGCGGCGCCCATCGCGCCCCAGACGATGCCGTACCGGGCGTGCGAGAGACAGCTGAGCGGTCCGCGCAGACCGGTGACCTCGGGAAGGACGGCGGTGGCGGGCAGCCGTACGTCGTCCAGGACGAGTTCACTGGTGACGGAGGCGCGCAGGGACCACTTGTGCTTGATCTCGGGCGCCGAGAAGCCGGGGCTGTCGGTGGGGACGACGAAGCCGCGGATGCCGTCCTCGGTCTGCGCCCAGACGACGGCGACCCCGGCGACCGATCCGTTGGTGATCCACATCTTGCGGCCGCTGAGGACCCAGTCCCCGCCGTCGCGCTTGGCGTGGGTGCGCATCGAGGCGGGGTCGGAGCCGTGGTCGGGCTCGGTCAGCCCGAAGCAGCCGATCACCTCGCCGGCCGCCATGCGCGGCAGCCACTGCTGCTTCTGCTCCTCGCTGCCGAACCGGTGGATCGCGTACATGGCGAGGGAGCCCTGCACGGAGACCAGGGACCGGATCCCGGAGTCGGCGGCCTCCAGCTCCAGACAGGCGAGCCCGTACTGCACGGCACTGGCCCCGGCGCACCCGTAGCCGCTGAGCGACATCCCGAGCGCCCCGATCCTGCCCAGCTCCCTCGCGAGCTCGCGGATGCCGGGCAGCTCCCCCTTCTCGTACCACTCGGCGACGTGCGGCAGCACCCGGTCCGCCGCCCAGGCGCGCACGGTGTCCCGCACGGCCAGGTCTTCCGGTTCCAGCAGGTCGTCGATCCCGAGCGGGTCGGCGGGATCGAAAGGGGGCAACTTCGAGGACGCGGACATGGGACACCCTCCGGCACACAAGAAACTAGCACCGCTAGTTACATTTTGACGCCGACGTTACGGTGCAGTGTCCCGCAACGTCCAGTGGTCATCGTGTTCCGTGCGTCAGGCCGAGACGCGGGAGTCCGCCACTTCCCGCGGTGCGGGCAGCTCCACCGCGACCGCGGGCTCCGCGCACTGCATGACCCTCGGCAGCCGCAGCGCCATCAGCGCACCCAGCACCAGCAGACCCGCGCTCACCAGCAGCGTCACATGCAGCCCGTGCACGAAGGAGTCCCGCGCGGCCCGGCGCAGCGCCGCCCCCGCGGATCCGCCGAGGCGCCCGGCGACGTCGTAGGCCTCGCCGAGCGAGTGCCCCGCCGCGTCCGAGGCGTGCCCCGGCACGCCTCGCACCGAGCGCAGACCCGGGGCGTAGGCGGCGTTCATCACGCTGCCGAGCAGCGCGATGCCGATGCCCGCACCGAGCTGGTACGACGTCTCGCCGATCGCGGCCGCCCCGCCGGCCTGGTCCACCGGGGCCTCGCTGAGCATCGACTCGTAGGCGCCGAAGAGCGTGGTCTCCAGGCCGAAGCCGAGCAGCACGAAACCGGACAGCAGCAGCGGGGCGTTGTCGGTGCCGCCCATCGCGGTGAGCGTCACGACCGCCGCCGCGGTGAGGCAGAAGCCGAAGCAGACCATCCGGCGCGGCCCGAAGCGGCGCAGCATCCGCGCTCCCGCCAGGCCCGCCGCCATCGCCGCGATGGTCAGCGGCAGCAGCCTCAGGCCGGTCTGCAGCGGGGAGAGCCCGAGCACCAGTTGCAGATACTGGGCGGCGATCAGCTCCAGGCCGACGAGCGCGAGCATCGCCAGCACGATGCAGGCCACCGAGGTGCTGAACGCGGGCCGGCGGAACATCCGCAGATCCACGAGCGGATGCGGCAGCCGCCGCTGTCGCCGCACGAAGAAGAACAGGAGCGCCGCGCCGGCCAGCAGCGGCAGAAGGGTGAAGGGACCCGCCGGCGCCTGACCGCCGCCCAGCCGCTTCACGCCGAGGACGACACCGAAGAGACCGCCGGCCGCCATCAGGGCACCGACGACGTCCCAGGGGCCGCCCTGCTCCCCGCGGGACTCGGGCAGCAGGATCCGGCCCACCGGCAGGCTCACCAGCATCAGCGGGATGTTGACCAGGAACACCGCGCCCCACCAGAAGTGCTCCAGGAGGAAACCGCCGAGCAGCGGTCCGACCGCCGCGCCGACGGCGGCCACCGCGCTCCAGATGCCGATGGCGAGCGCGCGCTCGCGGCGGTCGGGAAAGACCTGACGCAGGATCGACAGCGTCGCCGGCATGATCATGGCGCCGCCGACGCCGAGCAGCGCACGGGCGAGGATCAGCGTCTCGGCCGTCTGCGCGAACGCGGCCAGGGCGGACGCGACGCCGAAGAGGCCGTAGCCCAGCAGCAGGACGCGTCTGCGGCCGATCCGGTCGCCGAGGGTGCCGAAGAGGATCAGCAGCGAGGCGCAGACCAGCGGATAGACGTCGACGATCCAGAGCAGTTGTATGGCGCCGGGCTTGAGGTCCTCGGTGACGGCGGGCACCGCCACGTGCAGCACGGTCGCGTCGAGGGCGACGAGCAGCAGGCTGACGCAGAGGACGACGAGGACGACCCAGCGGCTCGCACCGGCCCCGGCCGTCCGACGGCGCGGCCGTGCGGCAGCCGTGGTCGTCCCGGACATGTACGTACCTCCCAGATGAGCCTCGCGTTGGGGCGGACCGACGGGGTGGGGACTCCCTGTCGTACGGCCGGAGAGGAGCGGTGTCTCCGGCCCGCGCGAACCCACGCGGGTGACTCGTCAGCGTACGCGAGTTCGTCACGGGGGCACGTGGCGGACCTCTCACACGCACGACGGAACCCGTGTGGCGTACGCCACGGCACCTCCTCCGGACCACGCCCCGGGGGCCGGTCCGGTTCCGTCGGCGGTCGATAATCGAGCCCGTGACCGATCTTGAGACGCGCGTGGCCCCCTCCCACGCCTCCCTCCTGCGCCGGGCGGCCCCGGCCCTCCTGGGGTACGCGGCGGTCCGCGCCCTGGGGCTGGTCGTGCTGGCGGTGTGGAGCGCCGCGCGCGGCAAGAGCGCGTACACCTTGCTGACCGCGCGCTGGGACTCGCTGTGGTACACACGGGTCGCCGAACTGGGGTACGGCTACGAGGTGCGGCTGCCGAACGGCGACGTCCACTCCAACCTGGCGTTCTTCCCGCTGCTGCCGTGGCTGGAGCGGCTGGGGCACGCGGCCCTGCCGCTGTCGTACGCGGACGTCGGTTTCGTCGTCGCCCTGCTCGCCTCGCTCGCCGCGGCCTGCGGCATCTTCGCGGTCGCCGACCGGGTGTACGGGCCGCGGGTGGGGATCTGCGCCGTGCTGCTGTGGGCGGTGCTGCCGGTCGGGATCGTGCAGTCGATGGCGTACAGCGAGTCGCTGTTCACGGCGCTGGCGGCCTGGTCGCTGTACGCACTGCTGACCGGCCGCTGGATCACCGCCGGCACGCTGGCCGCACTCGCGGGGCTCACCCGGCCGGTGGGGGCCGCGGTGGTCGCGGCGGTGTGGGTGGCGGGTGTGACCTCGTTCGTGCGAGAGAGGAGCGCGTCGCGCACGTTCCGCGCGCGCAACGAGACTCACGCCCCCGCGCATTCCTCGGGCGCGCCCGAAGGCGCACACGCCCCGGCGCGTACGAGCGGCGCGCAGGACACCGAGGGCGCTTCCTGTAGCGCCTCCTCCACCTCTTTCGCACCACACGCCGCGCCCGGGCGGGTCGCCCTCGGCATGCTCATCGCGCCGCTCGGGGCCGCCGGTTATGTGCTCTGGGTCGGGCGGCGGACCGGCAAGGGGCCGCTCGGGTACCTGGACGTCCAGGCCGGATGGCGCAACGGCTTCGACGGCGGCTACGCCTTCGCACGCTTCGTGGCCGACAAGTTCACGTCATTTCCGTCCGCCCTCGCCGGCCTCGGCCTGATCATCGGGGTCGCCCTGCTGCTGTGGCTCTACGTGACCGGCGTGCGCCGGCGTCAGCCCGTCGAACTCCTGGTGTACACGGGTGTCGTCCTCGCGCTCGCCCTGTGCGCGTCGAGCTACTTCGGCTCCAAGCCGCGGCTGCTGGTGCCGGCCTTCCCGGTGCTGCTGCCGCTCGCCTGCGCCCTCGCCCGGTCGCGCACGTCCCGATCCGTGCTGGTCATGGCCGTCCTGGCCGTCGCCTCGGCGGTCTACGGGGCCTTCTGGCTGAACGGTTCCGGTCCACCATGATCCACTTCGTCCACGCGATGACGCCGCGGAGAATTCCGCGCCAGGACCGGGTTAACGCATTCATAAGCGCGATATAAACAACGCCCGGCATGATCAAAGGAATTGCAGAGGACGGCGTCACCGGATTGCAGAATCACTGGAATTCAGACCTCGCTTGAGAGGTTTCCCACATCACATCGTCATCACAAAGCCGCTGTTTCGACCGGGGACACAGCTCACTCGCTGTAACGTCGATTGGGTGCGTACCGAACGAAACCTCACCCGGCGTCTGGACCGGGTGTTCGCCAGACTCGACCGTGAGCCGGAACGACCGGCCCACATCGATGTGCCAAGGATGAGCCGGCACCGGGTCGTTCTCTTCACCGCGACCCTGGCTTTCTACCTGGCGATCGTGTGGGCCGTGGTGATCACGTCCTGGCTGGTCCGGCTCGACTGGCAGGTCATGTTCTTCCGGCCGTACCAGCAGTGGCCGCAGATCCACGCCTTCCTCGACTACTACGTGGTGCTCGGCCAGCGCGGCCCCACCGCGGTGATGGTCGCGGCCTGGCTCGGCTGGCGCTCCTGGCGGCAGCACACCCTGCGCCCGCTGCTCACCCTGGCCACCTCACTGCTCCTGCTGAACATCACGGTCGGCGCCGCCAAGCTCGGCATGGGGCGCCTCGGTCCGCACTACGCGACCGTGATCGGCTCGAACGAGATGGGTCTGGGCGGCGATATATTCCCCAGCGGCCACACCGCCAACGCGGTGGTGACGTGGGGCATCCTGGCCTATCTGGCCTCTACCCCGAGAGCGCGCCGCTGGCTGTCGGCGCTGTCCGCGATCACGGCGCTCGGGGTCGGCCTCACCACCGTCTACCTCGGTACGCACTGGCTGAGCGACGTCCTGCTGGGCTGGGCCGCGGGCCTGCTGATCCTGCTCGCCCTGCCGTGGTTCGAGCCGCTGATCGCCAGGACCGAGACCGCGCTGTTCGATCTGCGCGACCGTTGGCGCGCCCGCCGTGGCCGCCCCCTGCCCGAACCGGCCGTCCCCGTCACGCCGGTGGTGCTCAGGCCGCGCGCCACGCCGGCCGAGCAGCCGACCCCGGCGCGCGAACCGGTCGCCACGACCCGCGCCTCCAGAGGGCTGGCCCATCTGGCCCCCGGTCCGCACACGACCCGTTCCGAACGCACTCCGGTCACCCCGGCGGGCAGCCGCCGCCCACCGCACACCGACCACCGCCTGCCCCGCGGCACGACGCAGCCGGCGGCCCGCCCTCTCACGGGCGGCTGACAGCGGGGCCTCGGTCACGCCGGCGCGGACAGCGCCCCGCAAGGGGCGCGGGGAGCGGCGCGACAGGCCGATACGGCGCCGCAGGGGAGCACATGACGGCCCCGCGGAGCGCTACCCCTTCCAGGCACGCACCACGAGACCTTCCCGCACCTCGAAGTTCAGCCGCCCCACCCGGTACTCCATGGTGATGATCGCGCCCGGCGGCAACGACCGCACCGTCGGCCATCCCCGCTCCCGAGCGAGCCGCTCGGCGTTCGCGGCGTCGAGGCCGACGTACCCGTCCGGACTGTCCTGGGGCTCCGCTGACGGAGCGGGAATCGGTGCCATGCCGCCACGCTACCGCGCAGCCCAGGGTAAGAGTCCTATCAGACTCCCGTCACACTTCTGTCACAGCTTCCCGGCCGGCGTACCGCTCGAACCCCTTCACACGTACGAGGGTTTCCGCAGGTCTCCGCGGGGTAATCGAACGCAATTCCCGTGTTGCGCAGCACCGCTTCGAATTGGCCCGGGAAAAGTGCCGCGGCGCCGATCCAGGCGGCTCCCGGAGCGGGATTCCCACGCAATCCGGTGCCCCGCCCCGGCAGCTGACGCCGCATAGGAAATTCACTCATTCAGCACACGACGGCCGTATGCCCCCGGTCGAAGCGCATGCCAGGGCGAGCATCAGGACGCCCGCTCACGGGTACGCGTGCCGCGGGCGTGGGCGGGTCCGGGCGCGAGGATGCGGAGGGGCGGGCGAGCGATGGGGACCGAGACCGTACGGGCGACGGCAGGGCCGGTGCGCGGCAGGAACCGGGCTGGACGGGTGGTGGTCGACTGGCTCACCACCACCGACCACAAGAAGATCGGGCATCTGTACCTGATCACGGCGTTCGGCTTCTTCCTGGCCGGTGGGGTGATGGCGCTGCTGATGCGGGCCGAGCTGGCCCGGCCGGGGCTGCAGATCATGACCGATGAGCAGTTCAACCAGCTGTTCACGCTGCACGGCACGATCATGCTGCTGCTGTTCGCGACCCCGAGCTTCGCGGGGTTCGCCAATGAGCTGATGCCGCTGCAGATAGGCGCCCCGGACGTGGCGTTCCCTCGGCTGAACATGCTGTCGTACTGGCTGTTCGCCTTCGGCGGGCTGATCGTGCTGGGCTCGCTGCTGGTGCCCGACGGGCCGGCCGACTTCGGCTGGTTCGCCTACGCGCCCCTCAACAGCGCCACCCACTCCCCCGGCGTCGGACCGGACCTGTGGATCATGGGCCTGGCCCTGTCGGGCTTCGGGACGATCCTCGGCGCGGTCAACTTCATCACCACGATCGTCGGGATGCGCGCGCCGGGCATGACGATGTTCCGGATGCCGGTCTTCACCTGGAACACGCTGTTCACGTCGATCCTGATCCTGCTGGCGTTCCCGGTGCTCGCGGCCGCGCTGCTGGTGCTGGAGGCGGACCGGCGGTTCGGGTCCCGGGTGTTCGAGGCCGCCGACGGCGGGGCGCTGCTGTGGCAGCACCTGTTCTGGTTCTTCGGGCACCCCGAGGTGTACATCATCGCGCTGCCGTTCTTCGGGATCATCACGGAGATCATCCCCGTGTTCAGCCGGAAGCCGGTCTTCGGCTATCTGACGCTGGTCGGCGCGACGATGGCGATCACCGGGCTGTCGGTCGTGGTGTGGGCGCACCATATGTTCGCGACCGGCGCGGTGTTGCTGCCGTTCTTCTCCTTCATGTCGTTCCTGATCGCGGTGCCGACGGGCGTGAAGTTCTTCAACTGGGCCGGCACGATGTTCATGGGCTCGCTGTCCTTCGAGACGCCGATGCTGTGGGCGACGGGCTTCCTGGTGACGTTCCTGTTCGGCGGGCTGACCGGGGTGATCCTGGCCTCCCCGCCGCTGGACTTCCATGTCACGGACTCGTACTTCGTCGTCGCCCACTTCCACTACGTCGTCTTCGGCACGGTCGTCTTCGCGGTCTTCGGCGGCTTCTCCTTCTGGTGGCCGAAGTTCACCGGCAAGATGCTGGACGAGCGGCTCGGGAAGATCCACTTCTGGACGTTGTTCGTCGGCTTCCACACCACGTTCCTGGTGCAGCACTGGCTCGGCGCCGAGGGCATGCCCCGCCGGTACGCCGACTACCTGGCGGCCGACGGCTTCACCGCCCTCAACACGGTCTCCACGATCGGCGCGTTCCTGCTGGGCCTGTCGACGCTGCCGTTCCTCTGCAACGTCTGGAAGACGGCGAGGTACGGCGAGAAGGTCGACACCGACGACCCCTGGGGCTACGGCCGGTCCCTGGAGTGGGCGACCTCCTGCCCGCCGCCCCGGCACAACTTCGTCACGCTGCCCCGGATCCGCTCGGTGTCCCCGGCGTTCGACCTGCACCACCCGGAGTACGCGGAGCGGGCGCCGCGGCCAGAGCCGCGTCGAGCCGGTCCCGGATCCTCCTGATGGCCTCAGTCAGCTCGGCGGGCTCGATCACCTCGAACGGGAAGCCCAGCATCATGACGTGAACGACCATCAGGTCCGGGTTCGCCGCGCCGGAGCGGAGGATGCACGTGTCCGGGCCGTCGGACTCCAGCGTCCCGGCGGACGGCGAGATCCGCTCGGCGGCCTCCTGCAGCGGCACCAGCAGCCGTACGGCCGAGTGCGTGGCGTACGCGCGCGTGGAGACGCCCTTGGAGACATAGGCGGCCAGGTCCTCGGCAGGGGGTTCGCGCGGGGTGAAGCGGGGTCCGTGCGGCGGCTTCGGGGTGATCCGGTCGGCGCGGAACGTGCGCCAGCCGGCCCGGTCGACGTCCCAGGCGACCAGGTACCAGCGCCGCTCGCTGCACACCAGCCGGTGCGGCTCGACGGTGCGGCGGCTGGCGGCGCCGTCGTGGCTGCGGTACTCGAAGCGCAGCAGTTCGGCGTCCCGGCACAGGTGCGCGAGTTCGGTGAGCAGGGCCGGGTCGACCGGCGACACCGGCGGGCCGCCGCGCAGCATGGGCACGGTGAAGGCGTTGAGGGCGCTCACCCGGCGGCGCAGCCGGTTCGGCAGCACCTGCTCCAGCTTGGCGAGGGCGCGTACGGAGGTCTCGCCGATGCCTTCGATGCCCTGGCCCGCCGCGGTGCGCAGGCCCACGGCCACGGCGACGGCCTCGTCGTCGTCCAGCAGCAGCGGCGGGAGTTCGGCGCCCGCGCCGAGCTGGTAGCCGCCGCCGGTGCCGGGGCTGGCGTTGACCGGGTAGCCCAGCTCGCGCAGCCGGTCCACGTCCCGGCGGACCGTGCGCGAGGTGACGCCGAGGCGGTCGGCGAGTTCGGCGCCGGACCACTCGCGGTGGGCCTGGAGCAGCGAGAGCAGGCGCAGGAGTCGTGCCGAGGTCTCCAACATGGGGCCGAGTCTGCCAGGGGATGCGGACAGCCGCTGTCCTCGACGGGACAGCGGCTGTCTCGGGCGTACCGGGCGCGGCTCAGAGAGCGAGGCGCTGGCCGGGCACGATCAGGTTCGGGTCGGCGCCGATGACCTTCTTGTTGGCGGTGTAGATCCGCTGCCAGGTGGTGCCGTGCCGGGCGGCGATGGCGCTCAGCGTGTCGCCCTCGCGGACGGTGTAGTCACCGCGCAAGGCGCTGCGGCCGGTCGGGGCCGCGGGGCGCTGCGGCGTCTTCGCCGGAGCGGACCGGGCCGGGGTGGACCTGGTCGGGGCGGACTTCGTCGTCACGCCCTTCGAGGCCGCCGTGCCCGAGGAGCCGGTGCGGTCCGCCGCGGGAGCGGTACCGAAGGCTCCGGCGCGGGCCGAGCAGACGGGCCAGGCGCCCCAGCCCTGGGCGTGCTGGACCTGGGTGGCGACGGCGATCTGCGCGCTCCTGGAGGCCTGGTCGGCCGTCGGGGCGTAGGCAGTGCCGCCGTACGCGCGCCAGGTGCCGGCGGAGAACTGGAGCCCGCCGTAGTAGCCGTTGCCGGTGTTGATGTGCCAGTTGCCGCCGCTCTCGCACTGGGCGATGCGGTCCCACACCCCGTTGTCCGCCGCTGCGGCGTTACCGGTGGCGGCCAGCAGGCCCAGTGGGGCCAGCAGGGCGGCTCCGGCGAGCGCGGCCGTCGTACGGCCCTTGCGGGCGCCGTCGGGACGGGCGGTGCTACGGGTGGTATCGGCACACTCGGACATGTAGTTCCCTCTCCACGAACCCGGGCTCCCCCGGGCGGAGCACGTCTCGCCGCGACGGACCGCGGTTGGCCGTGCCCGCCCCGTCCGCGTGACCGGTGCCGGCGGTGGTGCCGTGCCGGTGCCGGTCGTCGGACGTACCCGAGCGGTGCTCGTTGCACACGGCGGAGGAATGTAGGGAGGTCGAGCGGTCACAATCAACCAACTCGCTGTCATTCCAGGCCAGTTGCCCGTTACCGCGGGTATCAGCGATTTTTTGCCACCCACTAGATCCACTGATTTCCTGATTTGTCGACCACCGGCCGCAGCGATCTGTGACTTACTTCACCCCTCCAAGTTCCTTGACGCGGCGGGCAGTTGACCGTGAGTGGCGGATTCCGCACCCAAGGTGACCGTGTACGGCGGTTGGTTCGAACCGGTCGGCCGCAAGGCGTGACCCCCACCACAGGACGCCCGTTGTCTTCTTCATGAGCCCGGAACCCCGGGGCTCATCGGCCGGGAGCCACCCGGCCGACCCAGCACAGCATCCCGAGGGAGCCACCGTGCCGCGCATGCTCGACGTCAGCGACGCCGTACGCGCCGAGATCGGCGACGAAGAAGCCGACCGGCTGCTCGCCGGAGAGACCGCCCCGGGCAGTTACGACTGCACGTCCTGCCGCACCCCGGGCGACTCCGAGCAGGAGCGCACCAGCACCGTTCTGTTCGTCGGCGACGAGACCGCCGTCCTCGCCTTCGCCCACGCCAGCTGCCTGCCCTCCCAGGTCGTCCAGGTCACCGAGGAGCAGCTGCGGGGCGCCGTGCGCTCCATCGGCGGAATCGCCGGCGACGCCGCCGCGGGCGCGCCGCAGCAGGCCGCGACCGAGCCGGCGGTACTCGGCGTGACCAGCGGACTCGTGCTGGTCGAGGGCGAGTTGCACCCGGCGCTCGTCGTGGAGCCCACCTCGCCAATCGTGCGTCCGGGTACCACCGGGTCCGGCGACGACTTCCTTCCGCTCCTCATCGAGCAGGGGTTCATGCCGGTGACCGAGCTGGCGTCCGTGCCCCCGGTGCTGCACGGCTGGTCGGTGCTGCTCGCCGCGGGCCAGCTGCACGCGGTGCTGCAGCCCTCGGCGAGCGGCGGACAGCCGGTCGCCTGGTGGCAGGCGCATCAGCCGCTGCAGGTGACGGACAGCTGGCGGGCCGCCGCCAACAAGCACCAGCAGGCGCTGATGTTCGCCGCACCGGTGGGCTCGATCGGGCGGCAGCCGCGGGAGGACCTGCTGCGGGACTCCCTCGACAAGGCGGCGGCCGCCGGGAAGCTGGTGGCCGCGGCGCTGCCTCTCGCGGGCACGTGATCTTCCGGCCCCACCCGGCCCCGCACCCCTGACCAAGTGACCGCATCCCTTTGGGGCTCCGGTCGTTTGGACATACGTGCACGCATACGACACTCCTCCCCGCCGGTCATCGTTCTCCACCATTCCCTCCGCACGGACGGGACAGGAAGGGGCTGGTGGTGCCTCGGCCACGCCGATCTACGACTCGCTCTACGCGGAGTGGGTCAAGAGCTTCCGTACGCTGCCGGGTGACCGGAGCGGCGAGGAGGGACTGAGGTTCTGCCCCTTCGGGCACCTCACGGACCGTACGGCCTCCTACGGAGGGCACCGGGCGGGGTCGTTCAGCAGCTCGTACAGCGCCTACAGCGCGGGGGCCTACAGCGCGCGCCAGCAGTCGCAGTGGCAGCGGATCGGCACGCTGGGGCGGCAGCAGCACGACACCGGGATGCAGCACGTACCGGCGGCGCTGCCTCCAGGGCCGCGCCGGGGCGTGTGACCGGCGCACGGTGAAGGGCGGCACCTGGTCCTCCAGGTGCCGCCCTTCGCGTCGTACCGCCGTGGTGCTTCTGCTACTTCTTCTTCGCGCCGCGCTTCTCGCGCACCCGCACCGAGATGTGGATCGGGGTGCCCTCGAAACCGAACTCCTCACGCAGCCGGCGCTCGATGAAGCGGCGGTAGCCCGCCTCGATGAAGCCGGAGGCGAAGAGGACGAACCGCGGGGGCTTGGTGCCGGCCTGGGTGCCGAACAGGATGCGCGGCTGCTTGCCGCCCCGGACCGGGTGCGGGTGGGCCGAGACCAGCTCGCCGAGGAAGGCGTTGAGGCGGCCGGTGGGGACGCGGGTCTCCCAGCCGGCGAGGGCGGTCTCGATCGCCGGGACCAGCTTCTCCATGTGGCGGCCGGTGCGCGCCGAGACGTTCACGCGCGGGGCCCAGGCGACCTGGCCCAGCTCGGTCTCGATCTCCCGCTCCAGGTAGTAGCGGCGCTCCTCGTCGAGGTTGTCCCACTTGTTGTAGGCGACGACCATCGCGCGGCCCGCCTCGACAGCCATGGTGATGATCCGCTGGTCCTGGACCGAGATGTTCTCGGAGGCGTCGATCAGGACGACCGCGACCTCGGCCTTCTCCACGGCGGCGGCCGTGCGCAGCGAGGCGTAGTAGTCGGCGCCCTGCTGGAGGTGGACGCGCTTGCGGATGCCGGCGGTGTCCACGAACTTCCAGGTCTTGCCGCCGAGTTCGATGATCTCGTCGACCGGGTCGCGGGTGGTGCCCGCCAGCTCGTTGACGACGACGCGCTCCTCGCCGGCCACCTTGTTCAGCAGGGAGGACTTGCCGACGTTCGGGCGGCCGATCAGGGCGATCCGGCGGGGGCCCCCGACGGCCGTGCCGAAGGACTGCTCGGGCGCCTCGGGCAGGACTTCCAGGACGGCGTCGAGCATGTCGCCGGTGCCACGGCCGTGCAGGGCCGAGACCGGGTGCGGCTCGCCGAGGCCCAGGTTCCACAGGTAGGCCGCGTCGGCCTCGCCGCTCGGGCCGTCGACCTTGTTGGCGCACAGCACGACCGGCTTGCCGGCCTTGCGCAGCAGCCGTACGACCGCCTCGTCGGTGTCGGTCGCGCCGACCTTGGCGTCCACGACGAAGACGACCGCGTCGGCCGCCTCGATCGCGTACTCGGCCTGGGCGGCGACGGAGGCGTCGATGCCGAGGACGTCCTGCTCCCAGCCGCCGGTGTCGACGACCTTGAAGCGGCGCCCGGCCCACTCGGCCTCGTAGGTGACGCGGTCGCGGGTGACGCCGGGCTTGTCCTCGACGACCGCCTCGCGACGGCCGATCATCCGGTTCACCAGGGTCGACTTGCCGACATTGGGGCGGCCGACGACGGCGAGCACGGGCAGCGGACCGTGGCCCGCCGCCTCGATGGCGCCCTCGACGTCCTCGATGTCGAAGCCCTCTTCCGCGGCGAGCTCCATGAACTCCGCGTACTCGGCGTCGCCGAGAGCCCCGTGGTCGTACTCGTGCGCGTCCTCGTACGCGTCCGAGCCGTCGGGCTGGATCTGGTCGTTCATGAAGTCCGTACCTCGTTCGTTCGTGGTGATCGGTGGACCGGCCCGGATCGTCCGGCTGATCCACTACTCAAGGGTCGCCCAGCGCCCGGTCAGGCGCCTGGCGTTTTCCAGGTGGCTGGTGAGCTGCTTCTGGATGCGCTCGGTCGCCTCGTCCAGCGCTCTGCGCGTGCGCCTCCCGCTGCCGTCGCCCGCGTCGAAGGGATCGCCGAAGACGACGTCGACGCGGGAGCGCAGGGGAGGAAGCCCCTTTATCAACCGTCCGCGCCTGTCCGTGCTTCCCAGTACGGCGATGGGCACGATCGGCGCACCGCTGCGTACCGCGAAGTAGGCGAGCCCGGCGCGCAGCGAGGCGAAGTCGCCCTCACCCCGGGTGCCCTCCGGGAAGATGCCCAGCACACCGCCGGCCTCCAGCACGCCGAGCGCCCGGGTGATCGCCGTGCGGTCGGCGACGGCGCGGTCCACCTTCAGCTGGCCGATGCCGGTCAGGAAGGGGTCCAGCGGGCCGACGAAGGCTTCCTTCTTGATCAGGAAGTGCGTCGGCCGGGGCGCGACGCCCATGACCATCGGGCCGTCGATGTTGTGGGAGTGGTTCACGGCGAAGATCACCGGGCCGGTGGCCGGCACCTTCCAGGCGCCGAGCACCCTCGGCTTGAACAGCCCGTACATCAGGCCGACGCCGATGCGCCGCCCGACCTCGGCGCCCCGCGGCGAAGGAACCGGTGGTCGGCTCACTTCCCGGCCCGCTTCTCCTCGACCAGGGTGACGACGCACTCGATGACCTGGGCGAGGGTGAGCTCGGTGGTGTCCACCTCGACCGCGTCGCCGGCCTTGGCGAGCGGCGAGGTCTTGCGGCTGGAGTCGGCCGCGTCCCGCTTGATCAGGGCCTCGCGGGTGGCGTGGACGTCGGCGCCCTTCAGCTCACCGCTGCGGCGGGCCGCGCGGGCCTCCGGGGAGGCGGTGAGGAAGATCTTCAGGTCGGCGTCCGGCAGGACGGTCGTACCGATGTCACGGCCCTCGACGACGATGCCGTTCTCCGCGCCGGCGGCCAGCGAGCGCTGCAGCTCGGTGATCCGGGAGCGCACCTCGGGCACCGCGCTGACGGCGCTGACCTTGGAGGTGACCTCCTGGGTGCGGATCGGGCCGGACACGTCGAGGCCGTCGACCGTGATGGTCGGCTTGTCCGGGTCGGTGCCGGAGACGATCTCCGGCTTGCCGGCGACGGCCGCGATGGCGGTCGGGTCCTCCAGGTCGATGCCGTTGCTCACCATCCACCAGGTGATCGCCCGGTACTGGGCGCCGGTGTCCAGGTAACTCAGGCCGAGCTGCGCGGCGACGGCCTTCGACGTGCTCGACTTGCCCGTGCCGGAGGGGCCGTCGATCGCGACGATCACGGGCTTGGCGGTCGGGGCGGCGCCGTTTTCCACGGAGGGACACCTTCCTGGTGCGGTGCGGGCGGGGTGCGGGGAGCGAGAGCGCCCTGCACAAGGTTACTGGGTGCGCGTCACTCGTCCGGACGCGTGCGGGCGGCCTACTGCCGCAGAGCCCAGCCGCGCTCCCGCAACGCGGCGGTCAGCGCCCCCGCCGCCTTCGGCTCCACGCTCAGCTGGACCAGACCGGCCTGCTGCCCGGTCGCGTGCTCGATGCGCACGTCCTCGATGTTGACCCCGGCCCGCCCGGCGTCCGCGAAGATGCGGGCCAGCTGGCCGGGCTGGTCGTCGATGAGCACGACGACGGTCTCGTACACACGCGGCGCGCTGCCGTGCTTGCCGGGTACCCGTACCTGGCCGGCGTTCCCGCGGCGCAGCACGTCCTCGATGCCGGCGGTGCCCTCGCGCCGCTTGGCGTCGTCGGACGACTGCAGGGCGCGCAGGGCCTCGACGGTCTCGCCCAGGTCGGCGGCGACGTCGGAGAGCAGGTCGGCGACGGGGCCCGGGTTCGCGGACAGGATGTCGATCCACATGCGCGGGTCGGACGCGGCGATCCGGGTCACGTCCCGGATGCCCTGCCCGCACAGCCGTACGGCGGCCTCCTCGGCGTTCTCCAGGCGTGCGGCGACCATGCTGGACACCAGGTGGGGCATGTGGGAGACGAGAGCGACGGCGCGGTCGTGGGCGTCGGCGTCCATGACGACCGGGACGGCCCGGCAGTGCGAGACCAGCTCCAGGGCGAGGTTCAGCACCTCGGTGTCGGTGTCCCGGGTCGGGGTGAGGACCCAGGGGCGGCCCTCGAAGAGGTCGCCGGTCGCGGCCAGCGGGCCGGACTTCTCCCGGCCGGACATGGGGTGCGTGCCGATGTACGCCGACAGGTCCAGGCCGAGCGCCTCCAGCTCGCGGCGCGGGCCGCCCTTGACGCTGGCCACGTCCAGGTAGCCGCGGGCCACGCCGCGGCGCATGGCGTCGGCGAGGACGCCGGCCACGTGCGCGGGCGGTGCGGCCACGATCGCCACGTCGACGGGTCCCTCGGGGGCCTCGTCGGTGCCGGCGCCCAGCGCGGCGGCCGTACGGGCCTGCTCGGGGTCGTGGTCGGTGAGGTGGACGACGACGCCACGCTGGGCGAGGGCCAGGGCGGCGGAGGTGCCGATGAGGCCGGTGCCGATGACGAGTGCGGTTCTCACTGGGCGATGTCCTTGCGCAGGGCGGCCGCGGCACCGAGGTAGACGTGGTTGATGTCGGCGCGGGGCCTGTCCGACTCGATGTGCGCGAGGATCCGTACGACCCGGGGCAGGGCGCCCGCGATGTCCAGTTCCTGGGCGCAGATCAGGGGCACGTCCACGATGCCCAGCTTGCGGGCGGCCGCGGCCGGGAAGTCGCTGTGCAGATCGGGCGTGGCCGTGAACCAGATGCTGATCAGGTCGTCGGTGGTCAGTCCGTTCCGCTCCAGGACCGCGGTGAGCAGGGCTCCGACCTGCTCGTCCATGTGCCCGGCCTCGTCCCGCTCCAGTTGGACGGCCCCCCGGACCGCTCGTACCGCCACGGCGCTGCTCCCTGCTGACGTGCGGATCTGTTCTTGGTCCGTCCAGCGTAGTCAGCCCGCGCGGACGCGGCGCACCGCGACCGATCACTGAGACGATGCGGCTGTTCCGGTATGTGCCGGTTCGGCACCTTGTTCTCTTCAACGTCTGTACGGAGTGGTGACATGAACCAGCCCGCGACGCGGCGCACGGCTATGGCGACGGGCGCGGCGGCGATCGCCGCGGGATGCGTGGGGTGCGGCGGCGGCAACAAGAGCTCCTCGTCCCCCGCCTCCTCCGGGCCCGCCACCCCGGCTCCCACGTCCTCGGCCGCCACCTCCTCGGCCTCGCCGATGCCCGAGTCCCCCGTCACCGATTCCTCCCACGAGAAGGCGCTGGCCAAGGCGGGGGACATCCCGGAGGGCGGCGGGAAGATCTTCAAGGAGCAGAAGATCGTCGTCACCCAGCCGAAGAAGGGCGAGTTCAAGGCGTTCTCGGCGATCTGTACGCACATGGGCTGCACCGTGAGCACGGTCGCGGACGGCACGATCGACTGCCCGTGTCACGGCAGCAGGTTCCACATCGCCGACGGCGCGGTGGCGCACGGCCCCGCGACCAGGCCGCTGCCGAAGAAATCGATCAAGGTGGAGAAGAACGCGATCCACCTGACGTGAGGGGTCCGCGTACGCTCCCGGCATGCAGCCCGAGACCCTGGTACGCGACCACACCGTCTACGCCTGTGTCATGGGTTCCCGGGCCTTCGGTCTGGCGACGGACACGAGCGACACCGACCGGCGGGGTGTGTTCCTCGCCCCCACACCCCTGTTCTGGCGGTTCGAGAAGCCGCCGACGCATGTGGAGGGGCCGGGCGAGGAGCAGTTCTCCTGGGAGCTCGAGCGGTTCTGCGAGCTGGCGCTGCGGGGCAACCCGAACATCCTGGAGTGTCTCCACTCACCGCTCGTGGAGTACACGGACGACACCGGCCGGGAGCTGCTCTCCCTGCGCGAGGCCTTCCTCTCCCGGCGGGCCCACGACACCTTCACCCGCTACGCCCTCGGCCAGCGCAGGAAGCTCGACGCAGACGTCCGTACGACGGGCGCCCCCCGCTGGAAGCACGCCATGCACCTGCTGCGCCTGCTGACGACCGCGCGGGACCTGCTGCGCACCGGCGAGCTGCGGATCGAGGTCGGTGACCAGCGCGAGCCGCTGCTCGCGGTGAAGCGGGGCGAGGTCCCCTGGGCCGAGGTCGAGAGGTGGATGGCCCGCCTGGGAACGGAGACGGAACAGGCCCTGCACCGCACCCCGCTCCCGCCCGATCCGGACCACGCACGCGTGGCCGACTTCCTGTTCCGGGTCCGCCGGGACTCAGCCCTGCAGGCGGACGCGTATCACGAAGTCGTGCAGGGCGTCGTACGCGCCGGGAGCGTCCGGCAGGACTGAGGCGGCCTGGGCCTCGTCGAGCACGGCGTGCAGCCGCTCCACGTCGGCCTCCGCGCGCGCGTGCTCGACACCGGCCGCCCCGTGCTCCCGCTCGCCCTTGGCCGCTATCAGCTCCGGCAGATAGCCGGGCGCGTCCACCAGCTGGAGCAGTGTGGGCAGATGGGCCTGGACCTCGCCGCTGCGCATGAGGTGGATGCCGGTGAGCAGCACCCGGAAGGTGTAGAGCAGCGGTTTGAGTTCGCCGGTCTTCTCGAACAACCGCCACTGGGTCACCGCGAACCCCCGGTAGTGGTGGGCGTGGTGACTGGTGAGGACGCCGGGGGCGAGCCCGGCCAGCTCCCGGTGCGCGTCCCCCGTGTGCACGACCAGCGGTGAGAGCAGCTGCTCCAGCACATAGCCGTTGCGGCGCAGCATCAGCCGGACGAACTTGCGCAGATCGTGCGTGACGAGGTCCAGCTCGACGCCGTAGCGCACCCAGGTCCGCGAGCGGGTCTCCTCCGGTTCGTGCAGGCCGACGAGGTCGGCCGGCGGGAGCAGGTGGACGCCCCGCAGGTCCACGTCGGAGTCCTGCGAGGGGAAGCCGTACAGATGGGCTCCGGAGACGGTCGCGAACAGCAGGGGGTCGGGCTGTTCCGCGACCACGGGCTTCAGGTCGATGTCGAGGTCGTCGATCATGGCCCCAAGCGTCCCAGAGCGCGCCCGGGGCCAACAGGTCGCCCCGGGACGCGGCAGGGCGTTCTAGAGGTCGACTTCCTTCATCAGCATCCCGACCTCGGTGTTGGACAGCCGACGCAGCCAGCCCGACTTCTGGTCGCCGAGGGTGATGGGGCCGAAGGAGGTGCGTACCAGCTTCTCGACCGGGAAGCCGGCCTCCGCCAGCATGCGCCGCACGATGTGCTTGCGGCCCTCGTGCAGGGTCACCTCGACCAGGTAGTTCTTGCCGGTCTGCTCCACGACCCGGAAGTGGTCCGCGCGGGCGTAGCCGTCCTCCAGCTGGATGCCGTCCTTCAGGCGCTTGCCGAGGTCGCGCGGGATCGGGCCGACGATCGCGGCGAGGTAGGTCTTCTTCACGCCGTACTTCGGGTGCGTGAGGCGGTGCGCCAGCTCGCCGTGGTTGGTGAGCAGGATGACGCCCTCGGTCTCGGTGTCCAGCCGCCCGACGTGGAAGAGCCGCGTCTCACGGTTGGTGACGTAGTCCCCGAGGCACTGCCGGCCCTCCGGGTCCTCCATCGTGGAGACGACACCGGCGGGCTTGTTCAGCGAGAAGAACTGGTACGACTGCGTGGCGACGGTCAGGCCGTCGACCTTGACCTCGTCCTTCTCCGGGTCGACCCGGCGACCCTGCTCCAGCACGATCTCGCCGTTGATCTCGACCCGCGCCTGCTCGATCAGCTCCTCGCAGGCCCGCCGGGAGCCGTAGCCGGCGCGCGCGAGGACCTTCTGCAGCCGCTCGCCCTCCTGCTCGGCGCCCGGGAAGGTCTTGGGCAGCTTGATGTCCTTCTTGCCCGCGTAGCGCTCCCGGTTGCGTTCCTCGGTCCGCGTCTCGTACTCACGCGAGCGCGCCGGGGCCGTACGGCCGCCCCGCTGCTGGGACTGCTTCGGGCCGCCCTTGGCGCCGCCTCGCGCGCTGCCGCCGCGCCCCGACTTGGGGCCGTCCTGCGTGGCGCCGGGGCCCACGTCGTAGCGGCGCTCCTCGGGGCGGGGCTTGCGGGGACGGCCCTGCCCCTGCCGCTCGTCCCGGTTGTTGCCGGCGCCGCGGTGGTTACCGCGCCCGCCCTGCCCGCCACTCTTGCCGCTGCCGCTGCTTCGCATCAAGGTTTCCGTCTTAGTCGTCTGCGTCCTGACCACCGGGCGCGTCGGGCGCGTCCGGGTCGAACGACGGGACCCCTTCCTGGGTCTCGGCCTCGATCGCCTCCGCCTCCGGGAGGAAGGGCGCGAGCTCCGGAAGCTCGTCCAGGCCACGCAGGCCCATCCGCTCCAGGAAGTAGTTCGTCGTCCTGTACAGGATCGCACCTGTTTCGGGTTCCGTGCCCGCCTCCTCGACCAGACCCCGTTGCAGGAGGGTGCGCATCACGCCGTCGCAGTTGACCCCGCGTACGGCGGAGACGCGGCTGCGGCTGACCGGCTGGCGGTAGGCGACGACCGCGAGGGTCTCCAGTGCCGCCTGGGTGAGCCGGGCGGTCTGGCCGTCCAGGACGAGCCGCTCGACGGCGGGGGCGTACTCGGCCCGCGTGTAGAAGCGCCAGCCGCCCGCGACGAACCGCAGCTCGAAGCCGCGGCCCTGCACGGTGTACTCGTCGGCCAGCGCCCGCAGCGCGTCCGCGACCTGCCGTCTCGGCCGTTCCAGCAGCTTGGCCAGGTGCTCCTCGGTGGCGGGCTCGTCCACGACCATGAGCATGGCCTCCAGGGCCGGCTTGAGGTCGAGGTCGGCGACGCCGCGCAGCCCCGCGGGGAGCTCTGTGGTCTCGCTCATGCCTTCTTCTCCTCCTTGGGCAGCTCGGGCGGCCGGTCGAACTCGTCGGTGACCATCGGTGCCGCGTCCGTCTCCCCGCCGGTCCAGCGCACCAGCAGTTCCCCGAGCGCGGCCTCCTGCTCCAGGGCGACGGCCTTCTCGCGGTACAGCTCCAGCAGGGCGAGGAACCGGGCCACGACGGTCAGGGTGTCGTCGGTGTCCTCGACCAGCGCCCGGAAGCTCGCCTCGCCCAGTTCCCTCAGCCGCGCGACCACGATTCCGGCCTGTTCCTGCACGCTGACCAGGGGGGCGTGGATGTGGTCGACATAGACCTGCGGCTTGGGCCTCGGCTGCATCGCCTTGACCGCGAGCCTGGCGAACCCCTCGGGGCCGATGCTGATGACGACCTCGGGCAGCAGCTCGGCGTGGTGCGGTTCGAGGCCGACGGTACGGGGCCGGCGGCGGGCCTCGTCGTCGAGGCGCCGGTTGAAGATGTCGGCGATCTGTTTGTACGCGCGGTACTGCAGCAGCCGCGCGAACAGCAGGTCCCTGGCCTCCAGCAGCGCCAGGTCGGCCTCGTCCTCCACCTCGGCTGCGGGCAGCAGCCGGGCCGCCTTGAGGTCCAGCAGCGTGGCGGCGACGACGAGGAACTCCGTGGTCTGGTCCAGGTCCCAGTCCGGCCCCATGGCTCGGATGTGCGCCATGAACTCGTCGGTGACCTTGGACAGGGCGACCTCGGTGACGTCCAGCTTGTGCTTGGAGATGAGCTGGAGGAGCAGATCGAAGGGGCCCTCGAAGTTCGAGAGCCGGACCTTGAAGACGCCGTCGGGAGCGGTTGCACCCGCACCAGCCTCCGGCTGAGGGTCCTGGGGCTCGTACCCGGGCAGCGCACCTTCCGGCTCGGGCTCCGGCTCGGGAAGCGGAGCTCCAGGCTCGGGAAGCAGGGCCTCCGGCTCGGGAAGCGGAGCTCCAGGCTCGGGAAGCAGGGCCTCCGGCTCGGGCAGCGGAGCTTCAGGCTCGGGGGCCTTCACGCGCTCCGCGACCGGCTCGACCGGTGCCGCCCCCGGCCCCCGCCCCAGCGCACGCCGACGACCGGCACCGGCGCCGGGGTGGGGAACGTCGTTGGAGGTCATGGCCTCCGCAGGCTACCCCTAGCGCCCGCGCAGCCGCCGTACCAGGATGCTCGCGTCCCCGCGGGACTCCAGGTCGGCCAGGACCACGGCCACCGCCTCGCGGACGATCCGCCCGCGGTCGACCGCGAGACCGTGCTCGCCCCGGAGCACCAGACGGGCGTGCTCGAGGTCCATCAGCTCCTCGGCCGACACGTACACCGTGATCTTCTCGTCGTGCCGCTCGCGCCCACTGGGCCGCCGTGACGCCGACCGCCCCCGCTTGCGCGGCTGAGCGGCGGCCGAACCTTCCTGCGCCGCCGGCGAGGACGCCTGTCGCCGTGCCGGCCGGGTGCGGGACTCGCCGGCGTCGGCGGGCTCCGCCTCCGCCGCGGCGTGTTCCGCGCCCTCTCCGTCGCCGCCCTGGACGGGCACCGACTGCGGTGCGTCCTCGGCGGCGGCCATGTCGTCGCTCTCCCCCGCGGGAGCCGGCACCCGGGCCTCACCGTTGGCCCCGCGCCGGGGAGTCGACGGCTGGAGTGCCATCCCCCCTGTCGTACGGAAGAGTTCGTCGGCCCCGGGCAGACTCACTCGGCGTGACACCGGGCGAGCACCTCCCTGGCGAGCTGGCGATAGGCGGCGGCACCGACGGAGTTGGAGGCGTAGGTGGTGATCGGCTCACCGGCGACCGTGGTCTCCGGGAAGCGGACCGTGCGCCCGATGACCGTGTGGTAGACGTGGTCGTCGAACGCCTCGACCACACGGGCCAGGACCTCGCGGCTGTGGACCGTGCGCGAGTCGTACATCGTGGCGAGGATGCCGTCCAGCTCCAGGTCGGGGTTGAGCCGCTCCTGGACCTTCTCGATCGTCTCGGTCAGCAGGGCCACACCGCGCAGGGCGAAGAACTCGCACTCCAGCGGCACGATCACCTTGTGAGCGGCCGTCAGGGCGTTGACGGTGAGCAGGCCGAGCGAGGGCTGACAGTCGATCACGATGTAGTCGTAGTCGGGCATCAGCGGCTTCAGGGCGCGCTGGAGGGTCGACTCGCGCGCGACCTCCGACACCAGCTGGACCTCCGCCGCCGACAGGTCGATGTTGCTGGGCAGCAGGTCCATGTTGGGGACCGCCGTCTTCAGCAGGACCTCGTCGGCGGACATGCCCCGCTCCATGAGCAGGTTGTAGACGGTGAGGTCCAGCTCCATGGGGTTGACGCCGAGTCCCACCGACAGCGCGCCCTGCGGGTCGAAGTCCACGAGCAGCACGCGCCGGCCGTACTCCGCGAGCGCGGCACCCAGGTTGATGGTCGACGTCGTCTTGCCGACGCCGCCCTTCTGGTTGCACATCGCGATGATCTTCGCGGGGCCGTGGTCGGTCAGCGGGCCCGGGATCGGGAAGTACGGCAGCGGGCGTCCGGTCGGGCCGATGCGCTCGCGGCGCTGGCGGGCCGCGTCGGGCGCGAGCGTGGCCGCGTACTCGGGATCGGGCTCGTACTCGGCGTCGGGGTCGTAGAAGTGCCCCTCGGGCAGTTCGTCGTAGTCGGCGAAGTGGTTGTGGGGCGCGCCACTTCCGTCGCCGGCCATGGCGTTCACGTGATGGCCATCCATGCTCTGGTGTGCTGTCCGGGCGGTCTGCGGTCCCGGACTCTGGTGGGCTGCGAAGGTGCGCACAGCTACGGAGCCGACAGCCTCGAATCCCGCGGGGCCCTGGCCCCGTGCGGGCATTCCTGGTTGACCACCCCCGGGAGAAAATGTCGACTCATTCACAAGTCGTCTTACCTCCTTGGTGACCAGGAAACTTCTAGACAAGGTCAGCGTGGCACCATGCCGACGGTTGGCGACTCTATGGCGTGTCGGCGGTCCGCAGCAACACAATCCGCCGGACCCGGCAGGATGTGTCGGCAATGAAACATCTCGCTGTCAAGGGCGTACGGCCGTCGCACAGCAGGTTTCACCGGTGTACGAATCGGTCGAAGGGTTGCGTTCGAGGCGAGTTGGCCAAGAGTCGCCAAGTGACCATACACACATCCGGCCGGACCTTGTCGGGCAAGGTCCGGCCGGGTGCGACGGGTTGACGAGCCGTGTTGACGAATCGCCTTTTGGATTAGCCGAGCAGGGTCTCCAGCGCCACGTACTCCAGGCCGTGCGCCTCTGCGACCTCCTTGTAAACGACCTTGCCGTCATGGGTGTTGAGACCCTTGGCGAGCGCGGCGTCGCGGCGCAGCGCCTCGACCCAGCCGTTGTTGGCCAGCGAGACGATGTAGGGCAGCGTCGCGTTGGTGAGGGCGTTGGTGGAGGTGTTGGGCACCGCGCCGGGCATGTTGGCGACGCAGTAGAAGACCGAGTTGTGCACCTGGAAGGTCGGCTCGGCGTGCGTCGTCGGGCGGGAGTCCTCGAAGCAGCCGCCCTGGTCGATCGCGATGTCGACAAGAACACTTCCGGGCTTCATACGGGCCACCAGCTCGTTGGTGACCAGCTTCGGGGCCTTGGCGCCCGGGATGAGGACCGCGCCGATGACGAGGTCGGCGTCGAGGACGGCCTTCTCCAGCTCGAAGGAGTTGGACATGATCGCCTTGACCTTCGTACCGAAGATCTTGTCGGCCTCGCGCAGCTTGTTGATGTCGCGGTCGAGCAGGGTGACGTCGAAGCCCATGCCGACGGCGACCTGGGTGGCGTTCCAGCCGGAGACACCGCCGCCGATGACCACGGCCTTCGCCGGGGTCACACCCGGGACACCGCCCGGCAGCACGCCACGGCCGCCGGCCGCGCGCATCAGGTGGTAGGCGCCGACCTGCGGGGCGAGGCGGCCCGCGACCTCGGACATCGGGGCCAGCAGCGGCAGCGCGCGGTTGGGCAGCTCGACGGTCTCGTAGGCGATGGCCGTGGTGCCGGACTCGATGAGCGCGTCCGTGCACTCCTTGGAGGCGGCCAGGTGCAGGTAGGTGAAGAGGATCTGGTCCTTGCGGAGGCGGTGGTACTCCTCCGCGATGGGCTCCTTGACCTTCAGCAGCAGGTCGGCGGTGGCCCACACCTCGTCGGCGGTGTCGAGGATCCCGGCACCCGCGGAGACGTACTCCGCGTCCGTGATCGAGGAGCCGAGGCCGGCTCCCCGCTCGATGACGACCTGGTGGCCGTTGCGCACCAGCTCGTGCACACCGGCGGGGGTGATGGCCACCCGGAACTCGTTGTTCTTGACCTCGCGGGGGATGCCGACCTTCACGTCGATCACGGTCCTTGGCTCAGAGGGTATGGGGGGTGCATTACATGACATACCCAGGCATGCGGGGCACACCGGGAGACACCGCAGGAGAACGTGCGGCAGAGCCAGTTTAATGAAGGCGTTCCGCCTGTCTAGCCTTTCATTGCATCAATCTTCGCTGGATGTACTGCGGATTTCGCAGGCGTTAGCGTCCTGATTCGGGCTTGCCTCGGTGTTCTGGGCCTCCTCGTCCAGCATGCGCCCGGCCGCCGCGCGGTGCAGACGGGCGGCGGTGGGGTCGCCGAGATGCTCCAGCGTGTCGGCCAGCCGCAGCTGCACCGCGGCCTGCAGCCGGACGTCCTCGGCGCGCCGCGCCCACTCCACCGCCTCCTGGCAGGTGCGCAGCGACTCCTCGAACCGCCCGGCGTACTCCTGCACCCGGGCCAGCTCGCTCAACGCCCGCGCGTGGGCCGCGACATCGCCGCTCCTGCGGTGGCCGGCGACGGCGGCCCGCCAGTTCCTGAGGGCCTCGCCGTAGCGGCCCGCGTAGGTGTGCGTGGTGGCGATCCGGCCGTACAGCCGGGCGACCTGATCGCGCTCGCCGCGGGCCAGCCGCTCGGCGAGCGCCCGGCCGAACCAGTCGGCGGCCCGGTCGTAGTCCCCCAGCTCCTGGTACGCGCCACCTACGGATTCCATTGCGCGGCCGGTCGCATACGGGTCATTTGCTCTGCGTCCAGCGTCCAGAGCCAGCCGGTACCGTGCCAGCGCGGCCCTGGTGCGGCCGGTCTGCGCGTCCACGTCGCCGAGGTTCAGCAGCGCCGCGGCCTTCTCCCGGGCCAGCCCGCGCCGCTCGGCGACATCCAGGACGAGACTGTGCACGTCGTACAGGTCGGCTGCCGCGGCCTGGGTGCCCACATGCGCGACCATGGCCCTGACCAGCTGGGACATCAGCCGCCGGGCCAGGGTGTCCAGCTCGCCGTCGGCCACCGCGAGACGCGCGGACGCCAGCAGCGCGGGCCGCCGGACGAGCAGCCAGTCGGCGGCCGCCCGGGGATGGGGGAAGCGCACCTCGCGGGGCATCGCGTTCAGCTTCTCCCGGGCCTGCGGGCTGTCCGTCTCGGTGATCGCCCGGCACGACTGCAGCAGCCGTACGGTCCGCTCCAGCATCCGGGCCCGGGCGAGCTGCAGCTCCGCGGGCCGCTCCTGGCTCTCGGCGAGGGCACGCAGCAGCGGGTGCAGACAGCCGGGGACGTCGTACAGGGGCAGTGGCGAGTCCACCGTGCGCAGCAGGCCGAGGGCGACGAGGTCGTCGAGGACGGCGCGCGCGGCACCGACCGAGCAGCCGGCGAGGGCCGAGGCCGTGTGCGGGTCGATCAGGCCGGCCGGGGCGAGGGAGAGCAGCGGCAGCATCCGGGCGGCCGGGCCGGGCAGCTCGCTGCGGACGTGCCGGAAGACCCGGGCCAGCGGGGTGCCGTCCGTGCCGTCGTCGGAGGTGTGCAGCCGCTTGGCGAGGTCGGAGACGGCGGACTTGGGGCGGGCGGCGAGCCAGCCGCCGGCCAGGACGAGCGCGGCCGGATGGCCCTGGCAGGCCTCGACCAGGCTCTCAGCGGAACGCGGGTCGACCGTGATGCGGACCGCGCCGGTGTAACGGGTGAGCAGTTCCACCGCGGACTTGGTGTCCAGACCGCCCAGGGTGCAGGGCCTGACGTCCGCGATACCGGTGAGCGGGCCCGAGGAGACGGCCACCACCAGGCAGTCCGGGGCCTGTGGGAGCAGCGCGTCGACCTGCTCGGCGCCGGCCGCGTCGTCCAGCAGCAGCAGGGCGCGCCGGCCGGCGAGGGCGGTGCGCAGCGCCTCGGTCAGGTCGTCCTCGGCGGCGCCGGCCGGGGCGGGCAGCTCCAGCGCGGCGAGCAGCTCACGGGCGGCGCGCGCGACCGGCACGGGGGTGCCGTCGGGCTCGCTGAGCCGGGCCCGCAGCACCCCGTCGGGGTACTGGCCGGCGACCTGGCGGACGAGTTCCTCGGCGAGGGCGGTGCGGCCGGAACCGGGGCGGCCCGCGATCAGGAGCACGCGCGCGCGAGGGGCCTTGCGGCCGGAGAGGGTGTCCAGGCCCGCGCGCTCGATGTCGGCGCGCAGCTCCTTCAACTCCCTTGTACGGCCCAGGAAATGGTCTTCCGTGCCCGTACGCGCCGACAGCCGCACGAAGCCTGTGTCCACCGCCTGATCCGTCACGGGCCACACTCCCGTCCCACCGCACGCGCAAGCCCGCCGGATCTTCCGCTACGGGCGTGCAAGAGCCTAGTTCACGCGCTGCGACGCGCCGTGGGGAGCGCGGCGGACGGGTCCCCTGATCGGATCAGGCGATGGTCACACCAGTACGCCGTACGGGTGTGGTTCAGGACGCGAAGGGGCGGGCCGGCCAGGGCGCGTCGGCCGGGCGCAGCGCGTCGAGGCCGTCGCCGGCCCGGGCCGCCACCAGGGACAGGACGCCGACGACCAGGCAGTTGTTGTGCACGTCGCCGTCCAGGACGCGACGCACCAGGTCCTCGACCGGTACGCGCGCGTGCTCCATGTCGGTCTCCTCGTGCTCCGCGGTGAACCGCTCGCCCTCGGCCGCGGACAGGTCACGGGCGAGGAAGATCCGTACGGCCTCGTCGCAGCCGCCGGGCGTGGTGTAGACGTCGGTCAGCACCCGCCAGTCCTCGGCCTTGACGTGCGCCTCCTCGTACAGCTCGCGCTGGGCGGCGTGCAGCGGGTTCTCGCCGGGCACGTCGAGCAGGCCGGCCGGGATCTCCCAGAGCTTGTAGCGCACCGGGTGGCGGTACTGCTTGATGAGCAGCACCCGGTCCTCCTCGTCCAGGGCGAGGACCGCGACCGAGCCGGGGTGGACCTGGTAGTCGCGGCGGGCCACCGAACCGTCGGGCATGACCACGTCGTCCGTGCGGACGGAGGTCTTGTTGCCCGTGAAGGGGGTCTCCGTCGCCCGGATCTCCCACGTCTCGGGGGTGTCCTTGATCGTCATGCCCTGTCCTTCCACACCTACGCGAAGCGGCCGGGGCGCGATCGTTCTGAACCCGCGCGCCCCGGCCACCGTACAACTCTTGTGTTACTGCGAGATCTTCCGCTCCACGGCGGCCTTCACCAGGCCGGCGAACAGCGGGTGCGGACGCGTCGGCCGCGAGCGCAGCTCGGGGTGCGCCTGCGTGGCGACCAGGTAGGGGTGGACGTCACGCGGATACTCCACGTACTCCACCAGCTTGCCGTCCGGCGAGGTGCCCGAGAAGAGGATGCCGGCCTTCTTCTCCAGCTCCGCGCGGTAGGCGTTGTTGACCTCGTAGCGGTGGCGGTGCCGCTCCTCGATGTACTCCTTGCCGTCGTACACCTCGCGCACGATCGAGCCCTCGGCGAGCTTGGCCGGGTACATGCCGAGGCGCATGGTGCCGCCCATGTCGCCCTCACCGGCGACGATGTCCAGCTGCTCGGCCATGGTGGAGATGACCGGGTGGCCGGTGGCCGGGTCGAACTCGGTGGAGTTGGCGTCCGGGATGTCGGCCAGGTGCCGCGCGGCCTCGATCACGATGCACTGCAGGCCGAGGCAGAGGCCGAGCAGCGGGATCCTGTTCTCGCGGGCGAAGCGGATGGCGCCGACCTTGCCGAGCACACCGCGGTCGCCGAAGCCGCCCGGGATGCAGATGCCGTCGACGTCGCCGAGCTGGGCCTTGGCACCGGCCGGGGTCTTGCAGTCGTCGGAGGTGACCCACTTGATCTTCACCCGGGCCCGGTTGGCGAAGCCGCCGGCGCGCAGCGCCTCGGTGACCGAGAGGTAGGCGTCGGGCAGGTCGATGTACTTGCCGACGAGCGCGAGGGTGATCTCGTGGTCCGGGTTGTGGACACGGTCCAGCAGGTCGTCCCAGGTCGTCCAGTCGACGTCGCGGAACGGCAGGTCGAGCTTGCGCACGACGTAGGCGTCCAGGCCCTCGCCGTGCACGGTCTTCGGGATGTCGTAGATCGAGCGGGCGTCCGGGCAGGCCACGACGGCCGCCTCGTCCACGTCGCACATCAGCGAGATCTTGCGCTTGATGGCGGTCGGGACCTCGCGGTCGCAGCGCAGCACGATCGCGTCCGGCTGGATACCGATGTTGCGCAGCGCGGCGACCGAGTGCTGGGTCGGCTTGGTCTTCAGCTCGCCGGACGGGCCGATGTACGGCAGCAGCGAGATGTGCACGACGAAGACGTTGTCCCGGCCGACCTCGTGGCGGACCTGGCGGACGGTCTCCAGGAACGGCAGCGACTCGATGTCGCCGACCGTGCCGCCGACCTCGGTGATGACGACGTCCACCTCGTCGGTGGCCATGCGCCGGATGCGGTGCTTGATCTCGTTGGTGATGTGCGGGATGACCTGCACCGTGTCGCCCAGGTACTCGCCGCGCCGCTCCTTGGCGATCACGGTCGAGTACACCTGGCCGGTGGTGACGTTGGCGGAGCCGTCCAAGTCACGGTCGAGGAAGCGCTCGTAGTGTCCGATGTCGAGGTCGGTCTCGGCCCCGTCGTTGGTGACGAACACCTCACCGTGCTGGAAGGGGTTCATCGTGCCCGGATCGACGTTCAGGTACGGATCCAGCTTCTGCATCACGACACGCAGGCCACGGGCCTTGAGCAGCATGCCCAGGCTGGAGGCGGTGAGGCCCTTGCCGAGCGAGGAGGCGACACCCCCGGTGACGAAGATGTGCTTGGTCGTCGTAGATTTCGGCGGCATGGCCAAGAGGGTGCTCCCGTGGTCGCGGTCTGTCGTGCGGTGTGGCTGCCGTCCCGGAGATCTCCGGGGGTGCCGTCGCTGCGGTTCGGGGGTTTCAGGCCCACCGGTCCACGGGCTACCAGGGTATCAGCGCCTGGACGAGATGGCTTCCGGCCACGCTCCGCGCTCGTCCGGGCACGGGCGGCTCGCTCACCCGGTACGGGGACGCGGCGCGGGCGGCTCGCGCACGCCGGTACGGGGTCCGGGCGCAGGGAGGCTCGCCCCATGTGTCAGCACAGGCACACACAGGTCACATGGTTATCACCCGCTGCTCACCCGTTCGGCTCACACGGGTTGCCCGGAGCGGCACGCAGATCATCTACGTGCGTCGTATCCTGCTCGGACACTCGCTGCCGAGCCCGGCCGGAACGACGGCACACCCCCGCCTGCACCACCCGGAACAACGAGAGCGCGGCAGTTCGTTGAGCAAAGACTGTCGTGTTGCCTCAGGGCTCGGCGGACTGCTTTGCTTCACCGCTCAACGACGCATAACAACGACCCCTTGACCGCACTAGCGACAGCCCCCTGCGTGGGGGTGTGACGTGGCCGTTCGACTGGAGTTGCACGTGGCCGGGCGCATCGAAGACTACGCACTCATCGGAGACATGCAGACCGCGGCACTGGTCTGCCGGGACGGCACGGTGGACTGGCTGTGCCTGCCCCGCTTCGACTCGCATGCCATCTTCGCCGGCCTGCTGGGCACCGAGGAGCACGGCTTCTGGCGGCTCGGCCCGGCGCACGCGGCCGACGCGCAGCCGCCCACGGCTGCCCGGCGGGGCTACCGCGGCGACTCGCTGATCCTGGAATCGGAGTGGGACACCCCCCGTGGCACGGTCCGCGTGACGGACTTCATGCCCCCACGTGAGGGCGCGCCGCAGCTGATCCGGATCGTGGAGGGCGTCACCGGGCGGGTCCCGATGCGCTCCGCCCTGCGGATGCGGTTCTCCTACGGCCGTGTCGTGCCCTGGGTGCACAAGCACGAGGGCCGCACGGTGGCGGTCGCCGGTCCTGACTCGGTGTGGTTCGACACGGAGGCCGAGACCTACGGAAAGTCGCTGACGACGTACTCCGACTTCACGGTCGCCCCGGGTGACCGGATCACGTTCACGATCTCGTGGCAGCCCTCGCACAAGGAGCCGCCGGCGCTGCCGGAGCCGGAGACCTCGCTGGAGGCGACGGAGGCATTCTGGCGCGAGTGGGTCGAGCACTGTACGTACCACGGGCCGTACCGCGAGGCGGTGGTCCGCTCCCTGATCACCCTCAAGGCCCTGACGTACGCCCCCACGGGCGGCATCGTCGCGGCCCCGACCACCTCCCTGCCGGAGGACATCGGCGGCGTCCGCAACTGGGACTACCGCTACACCTGGCTGCGCGACGCCGCGATCACCCTGTCGTCGCTGCTGCGCACCGGCTACCGCGAGGAGGCCCGCGCCTGGCGCGAGTGGCTGCTGCGCGCGGTCGCCGGCGACCCGGAGAACCTGCAGATCATGTACGGCATCGCGGGCGAGCGCGAGCTCGGCGAGGCCGAGCTGGACTGGCTGCCGGGCTACGAGCAGTCCGCCCCGGTCCGGGTCGGCAACGGCGCGGCGCACCAGCTCCAGCTGGACGTGTACGGCGAGGTCACCGAGGCCCTGCACCTGGCGCACATGACGGGCCTGGCCCGCAACGACTACGCCTCCCTGCTCCAGCTCAAGCTGATCCGCTACCTGGAGGACCACTGGCAGGAGCCGGACGAGGGCATCTGGGAGGTGCGCGGCCCGCGCCGGCACTTCGTGCACTCCAAGGTGATGGCCTGGGTGGCGGTGGACCGCACCATCAAGCTGATCGAGTCCGGGGACGCGGACGGCCCGCTGGAGCGCTGGAAGGAGCTGCGCGACGACATCCACCGGGACGTGTGCGAGAAGGGCTACGACAAGGAGCGCAACACCTTCACGCAGTCCTACGGCTCGCAGGAGCTGGACGCCTCGCTGCTGCTCATCCCGCAGATGGGCTTCCTGCCGCCGGACGACAAGCGGGTGATCGGCACGATCGAGGCGATCCAGCGCGAGCTGTCCACGCCGGACGGGTTCATCCTGCGCTACCCGACGGAGGGCGACCACGCGGGCGTCGACGGCCTGCCGGGTGACGAAGGGGCCTTCCTGGCCTGCTCGTTCTGGATGGCGGACGACCTCGCGATGATCGGCCGGGTGGACGAGGCCCGCAAGCTGTTCGAAAAGCTCCTCGCGCTGCGGAACGATCTCGGTCTGCTGGCCGAGGAGTGGGACCCGCGCCTGCAACGCCAGGTCGGCAACTTCCCGCAGGCGTTCAGCCACGTTCCGCTGATCGACACGGCACTGCGGCTGACGGCTTCCGGGGCGTACGGAGGCTGAGCGGTCCGCCTAGGCTGAACAGCAGCACCCTGTCCGGAAGGGGGCTGCCATGGTGGCCCGTTCCAAGGCGCACACGGCCCTCGGCGCGCTGCGTGAGGCCCTGGCCGGCGACGCGTTCGCCCCGGGGGACCCGGGTTACGACGCGGCCCGTGCCGTCGCCAACGGGATGACCGACCGGCGCCCGGCCGTGATCGCCCAGTGCGCGGACGCGGCCGACGTCGTCCGGGCCGTGCGCTTCGCGCGGGAGCTGGACCTGCACACAGCGGTGCGCGGCGGCGGGCACGGCCTGGCGGGTGCCCTGGTCGACGGCGCGCTGGTGGTGGATCTGCGCCGGATGCACGAGGTGACCGTCGACCCGGCGGCCGAGGCGGTCCGCGTCGAGGGCGGGGCCACGACGAGCGACCTGGACCGGGCCACCCGGCCCTACGGCCTCGCCGCCACCGGTGCCCGGGCTCCGGCCACCGGGCTCGGCGGCTTCGTGCTCGGCGCCGGCACCGGCTGGCTGGACCGTACCTTCGGTCTCCCCGTGGACGGCCTCATGGGGGTCGAGCTGGTGACCGCCGACGCCGAGCGGGTGCACGCCAACGCCGACGAGAATCCCGAACTGTTCTGGGCACTGCACGGCGGGGGCGGCAACTTCGGCATCGCGACGGCGCTCACCCTGGAGCTGCACGAGCTGCCGGAGTTCTCGGTGGCACTGCTGCTGTGCCCGCCGGAGTCCGGCCCGGACGTGGTCCGCGCCTTCCGCGAGCTCGTCCGTACCGGTCCGGACGAGGTGAGCGGCGCGGTGATGTGGCTGGCCCTGGACGGGCTGCTGTGCGGCGCGCTGCTGACGTACGCGGGCGGGGAGGCCGGGTTGCGCGACCTCGCCGGGCCGCTGCTTGCGCTGCCGCACACCGCGGAGCTGACCGGTGCCGGGGCGCAACGCCTGCTGTACTCCACGGGCGGGCGGTCCCACTGGTCGGCGGAGTGCCTGACGGACCTGCCGGACGGGCTGGTGGACGTCTTCTGCGCCCGCGGGCGGGCCATGCCGGTGCCGGGCGGCTTCCGGCACCTGCTCCTCCCGCTGGGCGGTGCGGTCGTCACCGGACCGGCCGCGTACCCGGTGCCGTACCGGGACGCGCCCTGGCTGGTGCACCCCTTCGCCCGCTGGACGGACCCGGCCGATGACGAGCGTGCCCTCGCCTGGGTGCGGGACGCGTGCGCCGACGTCCGGCCGTGGCGCACCGGTGCCGTCTGCCTCGACCTCGTCGGCGACGAGGGCCCGGACCGGGTGCGGGCAGGCTTCGGCGCCGGGAACCTGCTCCGGCTCGAGAAGGTGAAGCGCCGCTACGACCCCGACAACGTCTTCCGCTTCAACCACAACATCCGGCCGATCTAGCCCGGAGCTGTCCTGCGGGCGTTTGCGCAGGTAGCGTCCGCTGCATGGAGAGCCGCACGGACCACCGACTCGACACCCAGGGCGCCGGGATCACCGTTCAGCGGGCGCTGGAGCTGCCCGGACTGCGCAGCGGGCTGCCGGAGATCCTGGCGGGTGCCGACCGGCTGGGGCGCACGGTGCGCTGGGTGCACGCGGGCGAGGTGCCGAACATCGCCTCGCTGCTCAAGGGCGGCGAGCTGCTGCTCACCACCGGCTACGGCCTCGGTACCCGCCCGGCCGAGCAGCGGGCGTTCGTCCGCACCCTCGCCGAGCGCGGGATCGCCGCCCTGGTGGTGGAGCTGGGCCCGCGCTTCACGCGGCTGCCGGCGGCCCTGGTGGACACCGCCCGCTCCGCCGGGCTGCCGTTGGTCCAGCTGCACCGCGAGGTGCCGTTCGTGACGGTGACCGAGGAGATCCACACCGAGATCGTCAACGGCCACTACGCCCTGCTCCAGCGGGCCGAGGAGGTGCACCGGCGCTGCACCGAGGCGCTGCTGGGCGGCGGTGGGGTGCCGCAGGTGCTGGGCATCCTGGCCGGCTTCAGCGGCAACCCGGTGTTCCTGGAGACGGCCGACGGCCGCCTGCTGTACGCCGCCGGGGAAGGGCCCGAGGGCGCGGACCCGCTGCAGGTGTGGGAGGGGCTGCGCGGCCCGCACAAGGACGCCCCGCCGCCCACCGGTTCGGTGCTGGTGGACGTGCCCGGCGGCGGCCCCGGGACGGCCGGCTCCGTGCGCGCCCGCCTCGTCCTGCTGCCGGTCCGCGGCCCCCTGGCACCGGTGCACCGGATCGCCGCCGAGCGTGCCGCGGGCATCCTGGCCGTGGTGCTGATGCAGGCGCGGCAGGAGGAGGAGCTGGCGGCCCGCGGGCGCGGTGACTTCCTCACCGATCTCGCCGAGGGCCGGATCACCGCCGAGGACGCCCCGGCGCAGGCCCGGGTCCTCGGCTTCAAGCCGGGCGACAGCCCGCTGCTGCCCGTGGTGATGCGGATCGGCGACTCCCTCTCCCCCGGCGGCGGCTGGGCGGTGCTGGCGCGGGCGGTCTCCGAGGAGCTGGCCGCGGTCGGGGTGCCGGTGCTGCTGGGCGTGCGGCCGGTGGAGGGCCGGGTGCTGGTGCTGCTCGGGCTGCGCTCGGAGCCGGAGCGGTCGGCGGTCGCGGACCGGGTGGCGGCGGCGCTGCGGGCGGGCGTGGAGCGGGCCGGGATGCGGCGGCCCGGCTCACCACCGCCGGTCGTGGTCGTCGGGGTCGCGGGTGGCTGGGCTGCGGCGTCGGCCGGGCTGCGGCACGCGGCGGAGACGGCGACGGCGGCGCAGGGCCTGACCGACCGGCCCTGGTACGACGCCCGCCGCCTCGACATCGACCTGCTGATGTGGCGGCTGCGTGACCACCCGGACCTCGCCGCGTTCGTGGACCGCGCGATCGGACCGCTGCGCGACCACGACCACCGCTCCAAGCCGCCGCTGCTGCCGACCCTGGAGACCTATCTGGCGCACGCCGGCCGCAAGGCCGAGACCGCACGCGAACTGCACCTCAACCGCCAGACCCTCTACAACCGCCTCGCCCGCATCGGTGAGTTGCTGGGCACCGACCTCGACGACCCGCAGACGGTGCTGGCGCTCAGCCTCGCGCTCCGGGCCCGCAGGCACGTGCCCTGAGCCTCGCTCAGGCCAGCGGCCGGGGCTGGGTCAACTCGTCGTAGACGCTGAGCACTTGGGCGACCGTCTCGTCCTCGGTCGGCCAGCCGGCGGCCTGCCGTACGCCCCGCTCGCGCAGCTCCTCCCGGCGCTCCGGGTCCCGCAGGAGCCGTACGACGGTGTCCGCGAGGGCCTCGGGGTCGCCGTACGGGACGAGTTCGGCCGCGTCGCCGACGAGGTCGGGGATGCCGCCGACCCGGGTCGCGACGAGCGGCACGCGCGCGTACAGCGCCTCCTGGGCGAGGACCGAACGGGACTCCCAACTGCTGGTCAGCAACGCCAGGTCGGCGGCGGCGAGCAGCTCGGGCACGTCCTCGCGGCGCCCGATGAGCCGCACCGGCAGCGCCTCGTCCTCGATCCGCCGCTGCAGCACCGCCCGCAGCGGCCCTTCCCCGGCGATGACGACCAGCGGCACCGGGTCGAGGTCCCGCCAGGCGCGGGCCGCGTCGAGCAGGACGTCGTAGCCGCGCTGCCGGTCGAGGGAGCCGACCGCGATGAGCAACGGGCGGCCGGTGGCGCCGAGTTCGGCCCGTACCTTGGGGCGCAGCCGGTCGGGGTCGTCGAGGACGACGGGCCGGCGCTGTCCCGGCAGGCCGACGGCGGCGAGCCGCGCGTCCCGGGCCCCGGTCCGCCTGGCCCGCTCCACCAGGTCGGGGCTGCTGCCGAGGACCACGGCCGCCGTCCGCACCACCCGTCGCTCCAGCAGCCGCAGCAGATGCCCCCGCGGTCCCTCCGCCTGCGCCCGGTTGTGCCAGGTGACCACGAGCGGGGTGGGCCGGCCGCTGAGCGCGAGGACCGCCCGGAAGGAGGCGTGCAGCCCGTGCGCGTGCACCAGGTCGGCGTTCGCGCAGGCCGTCCGCAGCGCGGCCACCGAGACGGGGTCGCTGCTGCGGGGCACGTGCACGTGCTCGGCTCCGACGCCGGTGAAGTCGTAGGAGTGTTCGGCCTCGACAGGGGCGCACACCGTGACCCGCACGCCCCTCGCCACGAGCCCCTCGGCGAGCGAGCGCACATGCGCGCTGCTGCCGGCGTTGCCTCCGCCCAGCACCTGCACGGTGCGCAGCGGCGACTGACCGTTCGGCGCGTTGCTGCTCAGGGGGGTCACGGGGGCCTGCGCTCCTGGTTCGGCGTGGGCGGTCACGAGGAAACGTACAGAAGGTAGCGGGCTCAGGGGGGCGGAAGGACGTACCCCGCGCGCCTCCCGCGCGGACCGTGTACCCCCAAGCATGCCAGGGGGACCGGCCGTTACGGGAAATCCGGAGGGCGCACAGTGCGGCGGGCCGGGGCAATGCGCCGGAGCACGTCACCCACACGGGTGAGCGAAACCTCGGCGCGGCCGACCGGCCGCCCGCCGCATTCGACGAGGTCAGAACCTCACAGCGCCCGCGCCCACGCGCTCACCCGGTCCCCGTACGCGGCGGCGGCCACGACCGCCGCGGCGTGCGCGAGAAGGCCGGGGCGCTGGTTGCCGGCCACGACGGCCGCCCCCAGCGCCGCGCCGAGGGCGTGCGCCCCGGTGTCCCCGATCATCGCGCGCTCGGCGAGGTCGTCGGGCAGGACGGCCGCGGCGGTGCCGACCGCGGCGGCGGCCAGCTCCCCGGCCGGGCCGCTCCGCAGCAGCCCCGGCGCCCCGAGCGCGAGCACGGCACCGGCCGCCCGGCCGGGCCGTACGTCGAGGAGGTTGACGACGTGCGCGGCCCCGGCGATGACCACACCGGCGAGCACCTTGTCGAGGAACCGCTCCTTCATCAGCGCCCCGGCCGCCAGCCCGGCCGCCGATATCCCGAACAGCTTCACGGCCCCGCTGGTGACCTCCCCGTCCCGCAGGGCCCCCAGATGCGCCCGGAACCCGCGCCGCGGATCCCCGGCGCCGGCGACGTCGTCGTACGCCCCGCACACCCCTGCCGCGAGCACGGCGAGTCCGGCGGCGGGGTGCGCCCGGCCGGCCCCGACGGCGACGGAGACGGCGGAGGCGGGACCGGCGTACAGCTCGACGGTCCGCCCCGCGTAGTTCTTCCGCTCCCAGCGCTCCCGCCCGCCGGGCCGAGCGGTACGGAGCAGGGCCTGGCCGGCCCGGGTGAGCGCGGCGGACAGCAGGAGGGAGCGGGATTCTCGCTTGACGATCATCCCGCCACCCTAGAACCCGCCCACGGACCGGCGCGGGCCGTGGGCACGGGCACCCGCCCGGCTGCCGTCCCGCGCCGTGGACACCCCGGCTAGAGGTCGGCTCGCGCCGTGGCCAGCAGTTCCTCCGCGTGCGCGCGGGCCGTCTCGGAGTCCTCCTGGCCGGCCAGCATCCGGGACAGCTCGCGGACGCGCTCCTCGCCCTCCAGCACCTTCACACCGGACCGGGTGACCGAGCCGTCGTTGGTCTTCTCGACCAGCAGTTGCCGGTCGGCGAAGGCGGCGACCTGGGGCAGGTGGGTGACGACCACGACCTGCGCGGTCCGGGCGAGCTTGGCCAGGCGTCGGCCGATCTCGACCGCGGCCTTGCCGCCGACACCGGCGTCGACCTCGTCGAAGAGGTACGTCGGCACGGGGTCCGTCCCGGCGAAGACGACCTCCACGGCGAGCATCACCCGGGACAGCTCACCGCCGGACGCGCCCTTGGCGATGGGCCGCGGCGGCGCGCCCGGGTGCGGGGCGAGCAGCAGCTCGACCTCGTCCACGCCCGACGGGCCGTAGGCCACCGTACGTCCGCCGACCTCGACGCCCTCCGGGTCCTCGGTCTGCCGGATGGCGAAGGACACGCGCGCGTGGGGCATCGCCAGCGAGGCCAGTTCCGCGGTCACGGCGGCGGCGAACCGCTCGGCGGCCTCCGTCCGCGCGTCCGTCAGCGCCTGCGCCAGACCGCCCAGTTCGGCACGGAGCCCGTCCCGCTCCGCGGTCAGCTCCCCGATCCGCTCGTCGTCGCCGTCCAGCTCGGTCAGCCGCGCGGCGCTCCGCTCGGCCCAGGCGAGGACGGCGTTCACGTCCTCGCCGTACTTGCGCGTCAACGCGGTCAGCGCGGCCCGCCGCTCCTCCACGGCGGCCAGCCGCAGCGGATCGGCGTCGAGGTCGTCGGCGTAGCCCGCCAGTTCCCCCGCGACATCGCCGAGCAGGATCCCGATCTCCCCGATCCGCTCGGCGAGGGAGGCCAGCGCCGGATCGTGCGCCCGCACGGCCTCCAGCGCCCGGTGGGCGCCCGCGACGAGGGTCGAGGCATCGATCCCCTCGGGGTCCTCGGGATTGCCCGCGAGAGCGGCGTGCGCGGCCGTCGCGGCGGACGACAGGGCCTCGGCGTGCCCCAGCCGCTCGGCCTCCTCGGCCAGCTCGACGTCCTCCCCGGCGCGCGGCTCGACGGCGGCGATCTCCTCCAGGCCGTACCGCAGCATGTCGGCTTCCTGCGCCCGCTCACGCGCGCGGGTGGTGATCTCCTCCAGCTCGGCGGAGACGGCCCGCAGCCGCCGGTAGGCCTCGGTGTACTTGGCGAGCGGCACGGCGACACCGTCGCCCGCGTACCGGTCGAGCGCCTGCCGCTGCCGGGACAGCTTCAGCAGTCCCTGCTGGTCGGTCTGCCCGTGCACGGCCACCAGGTCGTCGGCCAGCTCGGCGAGCAGCCCGACCGGCACCGAGCGCCCGCCCAGATGGGCACGGGAACGGCCCTCGGCGGAAACGGTACGGCTGATCAGCAGGGCCCCGTCGTCCAGCTCGGCCCCGGCCTCCTCGGCGCGTACGGCGGCGCCGCCGTGCGCGGGGACGGTGACCCGCCCCTCCACGACCGCCTTCTCGGCCCCGATCCGCACGAGCGCCGGGTCCGCCCGCCCACCGAGCAGCAGCCCCAGGCTGGTGACCACCATGGTCTTGCCCGCACCCGTCTCACCGGTGACAGCGGTGAACCCGGGTGACAGCTCGACGACGGCATCGTCGATGACCCCGAGCGACCGTATCCGCATCTCCTCCAACACGGAACAGACCATACGAGGTCCGGGGCGGGGAGTGCACACAGGCCGCTCTTTCTAGTGAGGCGCCCCTCGCCAGCCGGTGGTCGGCAACGCGAACTTCGCCACGAGCCGGTCGGTGAAGGACGAATGGTGCAGCCGGGCCAGCCGCACCGGCACCGCCCCGCGCCGTACCTCCACCCGCGCCCCGGGCGGCAACTCGACGGTCCGCCGCCCGTCGCACCACAGCACGCCCGGCGGAATGTGCGGCAGGACCTCCACGGCCAGCACCGAATCCGGCGACGTGACCAGCGGCTTGGCGAACAGCGCGTGCGCGCTGATGGGCACCATCAGCAGTGCCTCCACCTCCGGCCACACCACAGGACCCCCGGCGGAGAAGGCGTACGCCGTGGACCCGGTGGGCGTGGAGAGGATCACCCCGTCACACCCGAACTCCGACACCGGGCGCCCGTCGATCTCCAGCACGACTTCCAGCAGCTTCTCGGCGCCGGCCTTCTGCACGGCCGCCTCGTTCAGCGCCCAGTCCGTGTGCACGATGTCCCCGTTGCGGTGCACGACGACATCGACGGTCATCCGCTCCTCGACCTCGTACGACCGCGCCACCACCCGGTCGACCACCCGATCGAGGTCATCGCGTTCCGCCTCGGCGAGGAACCCGACGCGCCCCAGGTTGACGCCGAGCATCGGCACCCCGGAGGCCCGGGCGAACTCGGCGCCCCGCAGCAGCGTGCCGTCGCCGCCGAGCACGATCAGCAGCTCGCACCCGTCGAGGCACTGCGCGGTCGCCTCCTTGACCAGCTGCACCTCGTCCGGCAGCGGCAGGTCGCACGCCTCCTCCTCCAGCACCCGCACCCCGATGCCATGCCGCAGCAGGCCCTTGACGACGAGTTCCGCACTGCGGATCGCCGCGGGCCGCCCGGTGTGGGCGAGCAGGAAAACAGTACGCGCCAGGTTCTGTGTCAACGCGGCCCCTCCGCCACTGCACGGTCGACGTCGGCCGGGTCCACCTGGGGTGCGCCCGCCCGCAGCCAGAGAAAGTACTCGACGTTCCCCGAGGGCCCGGGCAGCGGACTGGCGGTGACCGACTGCACCCCGAGCCCCAGCTCCCAGGCCTTCTCGGCCACTGCCCGCACGGCCTCCGCCCGCAGCTGCGGACTCCGTACGACACCCCCGCTGCCGAGCCGCTCCTTGCCCACCTCGAACTGCGGCTTGACCATCATCACCAGGTCGGCGTCCGGCTTCACGCACCGCTTCAGGGCGGGCAGCACCAGCCCCAGCGGAATGAAGGACAGATCGCCCACGACAAGATCCACAGGTTCCCCATCGATCGCCTCGAGCGTCAACTCGCGTACGTTCGTACGGTCCTTGACGGTGACGCGTTCATCGCTCTGGAGGGACCAGGCCAGCTGTCCGTATCCGACGTCCACGGCGACGACGTGCGCGGCGCCCGCGCGCAGCAGGACGTCGGTGAAGCCACCGGTGGACGCGCCGGCGTCCAGTGCGCGCCGGCCCTCGACCACGAGCCCCCGCGGCACGAAGACCTCCAGCGCGCCGGCGAGTTTGTGGCCGCCCCGGGAGACGTAACCGGGATCGCTGTCGTCGGCCCGGACCACGATCGCCGCGGAGGTCTCCACCTGGGTGGCCGGCTTGGTCGCCACCATCTTGCCGACGGTGACCCGTCCGGCGGTGATCAGCTGGCTGGCGTGCTCGCGCGAGCGCGCGAGCTTCCGGTTGACCAGCTCCGCGTCCAGACGACGGCGTGCGACTCCTGCCACGTTCGGTTCAGCTCCTGCTCTGGTGGTACGACGGTGGGGGGACCGGGGGTCCCGGGCGGGCGTCGAGCGCGGTGAGCGCGTCACGCAGCCCCCTGTGTACATCCTCGTACACCTCGACGTGGCCGTCGGTGGCGAGGTGGTCGGCGTCCCCCAGCCGCTCCAGCTGCGCGTCGACCTCGGCGTTGCCGGTGGGGGTGCGCGGAACGTTCAGGGGGGCGGGCGCGGCGGGGTCGTACGCCTCCGGTGCCTCCCCCGCCTCCTGCGCCGAAGCCTGCGGGATCTCCGTCTCCGGAACCGAGTCGCTCATGCCCAGACGCTACCCCGAACCGCTGGGGTACCGTCGTGGGCGATGGCCACGATCGAGGAGTGCCGCGCCGCACTGGGAAAGCTTTCGGACAACATGCAGGGCGCCGAGGGCGACGTTCGCGCGGCCGCCGCCATGGACCGCTCGGTGAGCTGCCACATCACCGATCTGGACGTCACCTTCGCCGGCCGGATGACAGGCGGCCGGATCGAGGTGGACGAGACGCATCCCGGGCCGCCGCGGGAGAGGGCGCAGATCAGGCTCGCCATGGCCGGGGACGACCTGGTGGCCCTGGTGGCCGGCGAGCTGAACTTCGCGACCGCCTGGGGCTCGGGCCGGGTCAGGCTGGAGGCGAGCCTGCTGGACCTGTTCCGGCTCAGGAAGCTGCTGTGACCCGCTCCTGCCGTGCCCTGCGCGCCGCGGGTACGACCAGCGGGGTGCCGGTCTCGGGGTCGTCGATGACCTGACACCGCAGCCCGAACACCTGCTCCACCAGTTCGGCCGTGACGATGTCGTTCGGGGCGCCCTCGGCGATCACCCGGCCGTCGCGCAGGGCGATGAGGTGGGTGGCGTAGCGGGCCGCGTGGTTGAGGTCGTGCAGGACGGCGACCAGGGTGCGGCCCTGGGTCTCGTGCAGCTCGGCACACAGGTCGAGGACGTCGATCTGGTGCTGGATGTCGAGGTAGGTGGTCGGCTCGTCCAGGAGCAGCAGCGGGGTCTGCTGGGCGAGCGCCATGGCGATCCACACCCGCTGCCGCTGCCCGCCGGACAGCTCGTCCACGTACCGGCCGGCGAGCTCCGCGACGCCGGTCTGCCGCATCGACTCCCGCACCACCCGCTCGTCCTGCGCCGACCACTGGCGCAGCAGGCCCTGGTGCGGGTAGCGGCCGCGGCCGACGAGGTCGGCGACGGTGATGCCGTCCGGCGCGATGGACGACTGGGGCAGCAGGCCGAGGCTGCGCGCCACCTTCTTGGCGGGCATCGACTGGATGACCTGTCCGTCGAGGAGCACCCTGCCCCCGGTCGGCCTGAGCATCCGTGACAGCGCCCGCAGCAGCGTCGACTTGCCGCACGCGTTCGGGCCGACGATCACCGTGAAGGAGTTGTCGGGGATCTCCACCGACAGCTGTTCGGCGATGACGCGCTGGTCGTAGGCGAGGGTGACGTTCTCGGCGGACAGGCGGTTCACGGTGCTCCTCTTGCGGTCTGACTCGGGGACGGCGCTCATATCCGGCCCGCCCTGCGCTCGGTGACCAGCAGCCACAGCAGATAGCAGCCGCCGAGGACGCCGGTGACCACGCCGACGGGCAGCTGGTCGGCGCCGAAGGCGCGCTGCGAGGCCCAGTCGGCGGCGACCAGCAGGGCGGCGCCCATGCACAGGGAGGGCACCAGGTTCGGACCCGGCGAGCGGGTCAGACGGCGGGCGAGCTGCGGGGCGGTGAGCGCGACGAAACTGACGGGTCCGGCCGCCGCGGTGGCCGCCGCGACGAGCAGCACGGCGGAGACCATCAGCACCAGCCGGAGGCGCTGCACCCGCACCCCGAGCGCGTTCGCGACGTCGTCGCCCATCTCCGTCATCCGCAGCCCGCGCGCGCCCGTGAGAACCACCGGGACGAGGCCGGCGCACAGGCCGAGCAACGGCCAGACCTGCTCCCAGTCACGGCCGCCCAGGGAGCCGGTCATCCACACGACCGCGCGGGCCGCGTCGACCAGGTCGGCCTTGGTGAGCAGATAGCCGTTGACGGCGGTCAGGAACGCCGAGACGCCGATGCCGACCAGAACGAACCGGTACCCGTGCACACCCTGCTTCCAGGCGAGCAGGTACATGGCGAGGCCGGTCACCAGGCCGCCGGCCAGCGCGCCGAGGGTGACCTGGGCGGCGCTTCCGGACATCAGGACGATGACGACCAGTGCGCCGGCCGTCGAGCCCTGGGAGAGGCCCAGCACGTCCGGACTGCCGAGCGGGTTGCGGGAGATGGACTGGAACAGGGCACCGCCGAGACCGAGCGAGGCGCCGACCAGCAGGCCGACCAGGACGCGCGGCAGCCGCAGTTCGTTGACGATGAAGTCCTGGTACGCGTTGCCGTTCCCGGCGAGGGTTCTGAGCACGTCGGCCGCGGGGATCTTCGCGTCACCGGTGCCGATCAGCGCGACGCCCGCGGCGCAGGCGGCGGCCAGCAACAGGACGACCACGAGCACGGCCCGCAGGTCCAGGCGCAGGGAGAGTCCTCCCGGCGTGCGGACGGCCCGGTTGAGGGAGCGGGTCTTCACAGCTGGGCCGTCCTGCGCCGTCGTACGAGAAAGATGAAGACCGGGCCGCCGATGAGCGCGGTGACGATACCGACCTGGAGCTCCGAGGGGCGGGCCACGACCCGGCCGACGACATCGGCGCCGAGCAGCAGCACGGGCGAGAGGACCGTGGCGTACGGCAGGATCCAGCGCAGGTCGGGACCCGTGAAGGAGCGCACCGCGTGCGGGACCATCAGGCCGACGAACATGATGGGACCGCAGGCGGCGGTCGCGGCACCGCACAGCACGGTGGCGGCCAGCATGGCCAGAGCGCGGGTGCGGCTCGGGTGGGCGCCGAGGGCTCGGGCCGTGTCGTCGCCCATCTCCATGGCGTTCAGCGGCCGGGCCAGCGCGAGCGCCAGGACGGTGCCGACCGCGAGGAACGGCAGCACCTGCAGGATGGCCGAGTTCGTGGCCGAGGCCAGCGAACCCACCGTCCAGAAGCGCATCCTGCCCAGCGCCGCGTCGTCCATGATCATCACGGCCTGGAGATAGCCGTACAGGGCGGCGCTGACCGCCGTACCGGCGAGTGCGAGCCGTACCGGGGTGGCGCCCCGGCTGCCGCCGAGGAACCACACCAGCGCGCCGACCCCCGCAGCCCCGAGAAAGGCGAACCACACATAGCCGGTCAGGCTGGTGACGCCGAAGCAGGTGATGGCCGTGACGACGGCGGCGGAGGCGCCCGCGTTGATGCCGAGCAGCCCGGGATCGGCCAGCGGATTGCGGGTGAGGGCCTGGAGCACGGCACCCGCCAGGCCGAGCGCGGCACCCGCCAGCAGACCGAGGACCGTGCGCGAGAGCCGCTCGTCGACGACGACGTCGCCGTACGTCCCCGTGTCGTGGAACAGGCCGTGCCAGACCTGGTCCGGCGCCAGGGCTTTCGCCCCGATCGCGATGCTCGCCACGGCGACGAGCACCAGGATCACGGCGGACAGCAGGAGCCCAAGAGCCCTGAACGCCTGGTGGGTTGGGGGCGCGGGGGTGGTCTCCGCGCGCTGTTCCGGAGGACTGTCGACCAACACGAGGTTAGGTTAGCCTACCCTCGCCCAGAATCTCGATCCCGGGTGCGGACGCGTCACAGTCCGAGTCGGGCCAGCGCCTTCCCCCCGTCAAGCTCGCAGGAGCCGTCCCCGGCCGCGGCCCAGGCCGCCGCGCACAGCGCCCGCAGTCCGTCCAGCGCCTCCCCGTCGCCCTCCAATTCAAGCCGGCCCGCCCCTGCCGTCGCGGTGAACCCGCCGCAGCGGAAGCCCTCGCCGGCCGGGGTGACCTCCGGCTGCCCGGTGAGCAGACCCCGCAGATCGGCGTCCACGTAGGTCGGCCGGTGCTGCGGCGGCGCGGCGAGCAGCTGGGCGCCGTCGGTGACACCGGTCAGCACCAGCAGCGAGTCCACCTCACCGTGGAACGCGCCCTCGATGTCCGTGTCCAGCCGGTCCCCGACCACCAGCGGGCGCTTCGCACCCGTCCGGATGATCGTCTCGCGGTGCATCGGCGGCAGCGGCTTGCCCGCCACCTGCGGCTCCTTGCCCGTCGCGATCCGTACGACCTCCACGGCCGCCCCGTTGCCCGGCGCGATGCCCCGCCCGCTCGGGATCGTCAGGTCCGTGTTGGACGCGAACCACGGCACCCCGCGCGCGACCGCGTACGACGCCTCCGCGAACCGTCCCCAGGTCAGATCCGGCCCGCCGTACCCCTGCACGACCGCCGCCGGATCGTCGTCCGCCGACTCCACGGGGGTCAGCCCCCGCTCGCGCAGCGCCACCCGCAGCCCCTCGCCGCCGATCACCAGCACCCGCGCCCCGGCCGGCACCTGCTCACTGATCAGCCGCGCGACCGCCTGCGCCGACGTGATGACGTCGTCGGCACCCGTCGGTATCCCCAGCTCCGTCAGGTGCTCCGCCACCGTGTCCGGGGTCCGCAACGCGTTGTTGGTGACGTACGCCAGATGCATCCCGCCCGAGCGGGCCACCGCCAGCGAGTCGACCGCGTGCGCGATCGCGTTCCCGCCCGCGTACACCACCCCGTCCAGATCGAGCAGCGCCGTGTCGTACGCCTCGCTCAGGGGCTGCCCACTGCCCTCGGGCCTCGTCCTGACCGTCTGGCTCATTCCACATCGCTCCTCGTTCGATCGCCTTTCCCCCGATCATCCCGCACGCCACCGACACACGTACGATGCCGGGATGAACCCTGCAGGTCACTCGGAAGCAACGGCGCGCCGGGGCCTGGAACTCACCCCGTTCCGAGGCCTTCGTTACGACCCCCACCGGGTCGGCAGCCTGGCTTCCGTCACCTCCCCGCCGTACGACGTCGTCGTCCGCCCCGACGGGGTGCACCACCTCCAGTCGGCCGATCCCTACAACATCGTTCGGCTGATCCTGCCCCAGGCCGGCACCCCCAGCGCCGGTACCGAGCAGGCAGCCGACACACTGCGCCGCTGGCTGGACGAGGGCATCCTCACCGCGGACCCGGAGCCCGGCCTGTACGTCTACGAGCAGCGGGACGGCAACGGCATGCTCCAGCGCGGTGTCATCGGCGCGCTGCGGGTCTCCGAGCCCGCCGAGGGCGTGGTGCTGCCGCACGAGGACGTCATGCCGCCCGTGGTCGCCGACCGCGCGGCCCTCATGCGGGCCACGCGCGCGAACCTGGAACCGCTGCTGCTGACCTACCGCGGCGACGGCACGGCCGCCGAGGTCGTCGAGCGCACGGCGGAGAAGCCCCCGCTGCTGGCCACGACCACAGAGGACGGCTTCCACCACCGCCTCTGGTCCATCACCGACCCCGCCGACCTGGCCCGCGTCCAGTCCGATCTCTCCCACCAGCAGGCCCTGATCGCCGACGGCCACCACCGCTGGGCCACCTACCTGCGTCTGCGCGCGGAACACCCCTCCCCCAGCCCCTGGGACCACGGCCTGGTCCTGCTCGTCGACACGGCCCGCTACCCGCTGCGCGTCCGCGCCATCCACCGCCTGCTGCACGGCCTGGCCGTCGCGGACGCGGTCACGGCGGTGGGGGGCCTGTTCCGGGTACGGCGCCTCGACACCTCGCTCGCCGAGGCACTGGAGGCACTGGCGGACGCGTCCTGCGCGGGCAACGCCTTCCTGCTGGCCGGCGACGGCGCCTTCCACCTGCTCGACCACCCGGACCCCGACCTGCTGGCCCGTACGATCCCGGCCGACCGCCCGGCGGCCTGGCGCTCCCTGGACGCCACGGTCCTGCACGCCGCACTGCTCGACCACGTGTGGCACATCCCCGAGGACTCCGCCGCCCACATCGCCTACATCCATGACACGGCCGCCACGGTCGCCAAGGCCGAACACGACGGCAGCACGGCCGTCCTGATGCACCCCGTCCGCGAGGAAGTCGTACGCGACCTGGCCCGACAGGGCGTCACGATGCCCCGCAAGTCGACGTCGTTCGGCCCGAAGCCGGCCTCGGGACTGGTGCTGCGGGCACTGGAGATCTGAGCGCCCCGAACGCGGAAGAGGGCAGGCCCCCCGGGGGTCTGCCCTCTTCTCGTCTCAGCGGCTACAGGTCACTCCTCGTCGCCGTCCTCGCCGTCCTCCTGCGACAGCTTCTCGGGCTCACCCTCGGTCGCGTCCAGGGCGTCGACGAACTCCACGCCGTCCAGCTCGGCGAGCCGGTCCGAGGCGTCCGTGCTGCCGTCCCGGTCCGCCTCCACGGCCTTCGCGAACCACTCCCGCGCCTCGGCCTCACGGCCGGCGGCCAGCAGCGCGTCGGCGTAGGCGTACCGCAGCCGCGCGGTCCACGGCTGGACCGCGTTGGAGGCCAACTCCGGGCTCTGCAGGGTCACGATGGCGGCGTCCAGCTGACCCATGTCACGCCGCGCACCGGCAGCGACGAGCCGCATCTCGACCTGACCGGCCTTGTCCAGCTTGTGCACCTCGGAGGCACCGGCCATGTCCAGCGCCTTCTCCGGCCGCCCGAGCCCACGCTCGCAGTCGGCCATCACCGGCCACAGCTCCACCGTGCCGGTCATCCGCCGCGCGGCCCGGAACTCGGCGAGAGCCTCGCTGTACTTCTGGTTCGCGTACGCCGCGAACCCGGCGGCCTCGCGTACGGCAGCCACACGGGACGCCAGGCGCAGGGCCACCCTGGAGTAGCCGTAGGCGCCCTCGGGGTCCTCGTCGATGAGCCGGGCGACCATCACCAGGTTCTTCGCGACGTCGTCCGCGAGCGTCTTGGGCAGGCTCTGCAGCTCCTGCCGGACGTCCTTGTCGATCTCCTCGCCGGTGACGTCCTCCGGGATCGGCAGCCGCTTGATCGGCTCGCGGTCGCGGTCCCGGTCACGCTCGTCGCGGAAGCGGCCACCGCCCCGGCGGTCGTCACGCCTGTCGTCGCGGCGGTCGTCCCGACGGTCGTCCCGACCCCGGAAGCCACCGGGGCGACCACCGCGGTCGTCCCGCCTCGGCCCACGCCCACCGCGGTCGTCACGGCCGCGGAAACCGCCGCCGCGCTCACCGCGGTTGTCCTCACGCCGGAAGCCGCCCCGGTCGTCACGACGGTCGCCGTAGCCGCCGCCCCGGGTGTCCTCGCGGCGGCCGTAACCACCACGGTCGTCGTCGCGGCGGAAGGGCGGACGGTCCCCGCCGCGGTCATCGCGACGGTCGTCACGCCGGTCGTCACGCCTGTCGTCGCGGCGGAAACCGCGGTCGTCACGGCGGTCGTCCCTGCGCGGCCCACGGTCACGGTCGTCACGCTGGAACGCCGGACGCGAACCGCGGTCGTCACGACGGTCGTCCCTGCGGCCGTAGCCGCCACGGTCGTCACGCCGCTCGTCCCGGCGGAAGCCACCCCGGTCGTCACGACGGTCGTCACGGCGGTCGTCACGCCGCTCGTCGCGCCGGAAACCGCCCCGGTCGCCGCGGTGGTCGTCGCGGCGGCCGTAACCACCACGGTCGTCGTCGCGGCGGAAGGGCGGACGGTCCCCGCCGCGGTCATCACGGCGGTCGTTGTCGCGACGGTAGCCGCCGCGGTCGCCGCGGTAGCCGGCGCGGTCACCACTGTCCCGTCGCCGCTGGTCGCGCTCCGGTCGGTCGTCGGGAGAGTTGGTGGACATGGTGACTCCTGTCTTAGGTACCGCAAGCATTGTAAAAACAAAAGGACCCCTGGTCCCAGCTGAACGCTGGGACCAGGGGTCCTTCCAAAGATTGTTCGGCGGTGTCCTACTCTCCCACAGGGTCCCCCCTGCAGTACCATCGGCGCTGTGAGGCTTAGCTTCCGGGTTCGGAATGTAACC
>NZ_JBVJVZ010000010.1:0-55904 GCF_055603245.1 Streptomyces sp. NPDC037290
CTGTTTTTTCCCTGGGCGGGCGTTGGCGAAAAACCCCCCCCCCCCCCCCCCAACACCCCCCCCCCCCCTCCCCCCCCCCCCCCCCCCCCCCCCCGGCCCCCCCCCGCGGTCGTTCATCCGGCCGGCTCCGCGCCCGGCTCAGCCGAAGGTCGCCCGCTCCAGCCAGAACTCCAGCACCGCACGCTCGCCGAGGACTTCGAGGCCGGGGCCGTCCAGCGGCAGCCGGCGGTAGAAGGCGAGCAGCACGGAGGTGAGCGGGCCGCGCAGGGCGACCGTGGCCTTCTCGTGGCCGCGCCGCCATCGGACCCCCTCCTCACCCAGTTCGACCAGCCACTCGGCGTGCAGCGCCGGGTCGGCGTCGGTGGCGTGCAGATGGATGCTGCTGCCCGGCCGACGCAGGTCCTTCGCCGGGTCGTGGGGCAGGTTCCGCTGGGCCCACTCCACGATCTGGAGCCACTCGTCCAGCGCGTCGGCGGCGATGTCGGGGGCCAGCTCGTAGGGCAGCCCGGCGGCGAGGGTGGCGTCGGCGCGGTGGACGGCGATCTCGTGGGTCATCCGGCGGGCCCAGAAGCCGGAGTTCAGCACCCCGGCCCAGGCCCACACCTTCGTGTCCGGGCCGGCCTCGCGCAGTGCGCCCACGACCAGTTCCCCGGTCTCCGCGAGCCACCTGTCGATGGCCGCGGCGTCGCTCCGCCCCTCGGGGCCGCCCGCCAGCGGGATCCGCTCCTCCGGGATGTTCTCCTGCGACCGGGTGCGCACCAGGGCGTCCACCCAGCGCAGGGCGCCACCCATATGCCGTACGAGGTCCTCCAGGGACCAGTCCGGGCAGGTCGGCACGGTCGCGGACAGATCGGCGCCCGAGGTCACCAGGAACCTCAACTGCCTGACCTGGTGGTCGATTTCGTCGCAGTAGCGGTCATGCGCGAGCAAGGTCATGACCCTCACCCTAGGGGCGCGGTGATCAGTCGAGCACGACGATTTCGGCCGCGTCGAACTCCACACCCACGCCGTCCCCGACCCCGGGCGCGTCCCGCAGCGCGCAGGCGGCCTCCAGCCTCGGCCCGTCCGCGGGCTGGAGATGGACGGCCACATGGGTGCCCTTGAAGGTGCGGGCGGTCACCGTGCAGGGCAGGCCCGCGTCGGCCGCCACGAGCCGCACTCCGGCGGGCCTCACCAGCAGGCTGCGGGCGCCCTGCGCGGAGCCCTCGGGCACCGGGAGCTTGCCCCAGGGGCTGTCGGCGGCCGTACCGGCGACGGTCGCCGGGACCACGTTGTCGAAGCCGAGGAAGCGGGCCACGAACGCGTCGGCGGGGCGCTGCCACACCTCCAGGGGAGTGCCGGACTGGGCGATCCGCCCGTCCCGCATCACCACCACCCGGTCGGCCAGCGCGAACGCCTCGCCCTGGTCGTGCGTCACGGCGAGCACGGTCGTACCCAACCGCCCGAAGAGCTCCCGCAGTTCGACCACCAGGCGTTCCCGGAGCGAGCGGTCGAGCTGGCCGAGCGGCTCGTCCAGCATGAGCAGCCGGGGCCGGGGCGCCAGCGCACGGGCGAGGGCCACCCGCTGCTGCTCGCCGCCGGACAGGGAGGCCACGGCCCGGCGGGCGGCCCCCGGCAGCCCGACCAGCTCCAGCAACTTCCCGGCCTCGGCGGCCCGTTCGCCCTTGGCGACGCCGTGCATCCGCAGGCCGAACGCCACGTTCTCGCCGACGTCCCGCTGCGGGAAGAGCTGGTGGTCCTGGAACATCAGGCCGACGCCACGCCGGTGCGCGGGGACGCCCGACTGGTCGCGGCCGTCCAGCAGCACCCGCCCGCAGTCGAGGGGCTGCAGCCCGGCAACCGCCCGCAGCAGCGTCGACTTTCCGCTGCCGCTGGGCCCGAGGACGCACACCACCTCGTGCTCGGCGACGTCGAGGTCGACCGCGTCGAGCACGGCCCGCCCGCCGAAGCGCACGGTCGCGGCATCGAGGCTCAGCAGCATCCGGCACTCTCCCGTCCGGCCACCAGCATCTAGAACTCTCCCGTCCGGTCGGTGCGCAGCCGCTCCAGGATCAGCAGCGCGGCGGCACACACCACCATCAGAATGGTCGAAAGGGCCATCGCCTGGCCGTAGTTGAGGTCCCCGGGGCGGCTGAGCAGCCGGGCCACGGCGACCGGGAGCGTCGGGTTGTCGGGCCGGGCGATGAACACGGTCGCCCCGAACTCGCCGAGCGAGACGGCGAACGCGAACCCGGCCGCGACCAGCAACGCCCGCCGCACCAGCGGCAGGTCCACCTCCCGCCACACCCGCCAGGGGGAGGCCCCGAGCACGGCGGCGGCCTCCCGCAGCCGGGCGTCCACCGCACGCAGCACCGGCAGCATGGTCCGTACGACGAAGGGGGCGCCGACGAGCGCCTGGGCGAGCGGCACCAGGATCCAGGACTGGCGCAGATCCAGCGGCGGCCTGTCGAGTGCGATCAGGAAACCGAAGCCCACGGTCACGGCGGACACGCCGAGCGGCAGCATCAGCAGCGCGTCGAAGCCCCGCACCAGCCGTCCGGCGTCCCGGCGGGCCAGCGCGGCGGCGGCGAGGCCCCCGATCACGACGGCGATGAGGGTGGCGGCGACGGCGTACTGCAGTGACGCCCACACCGCGTGCACCGGCGCCACCAGGAACGTACCGCCGTCGGAGTGCGTGAGCGCCCGGTAGTAGCCGAAGCCGGGCGCGTCGAGGGAGCGGTGGACGAGCACGGCGAGGGGCAGGACGAGGAGCAGCGCGACGGTGGCGAGGACCCCGGCGAGCAGGACCCACTGTCCCGCGCCGCGCGGGCGGCGGACGGTCACCCGGGGGTCGACCAGCCGGAGGGCGGTCTCCCGGCGCCGTACCGTCCAGGCGTGCACGGCGAGGATCGCGCCGACGGCCACGAACTGGACCAGGGTGAGCACGGCGGCCGTGGAGAGGTCGAACACCTCGGAGGTCTGCCGGTAGATCTCCACTTCGAGGGTGGAGAAGGTGGGGCCGCCCAGGATCTGGACGACGCCGAAGGAGGTGAAGGTGAACAGGAACACCATCAGCGCGGCGGCGGCCACGGCCGGCGCGAGCGCCGGGAGGGTGACCTTCCGCCAGGCGCTGAGCGAGGACGCGCCCAGCATCCGGGCGGCCTCCTCCTGCCGGGGGTCGAGCTGGGCCCACAGGCCGCCCACCGTGCGGACGACGACCGCGAAGTTGAAGAAGACGTGGGCCAGCAGGATCGCCCACACCGTGGTGTCCAGCCGTACGCCCCACAGTTCGTCGAGCAGCCCTCCGTGCCCGACGAGGGCGAGGAACGCGCTGCCGGCGACGACGGTCGGCAGCACGAACGGCACGGTGACCACGGCCCGCAGCAGCTGCTTGCCCGGAAAGTCCAGGCGGGCGAAGACATACGCGGCGGGCAGCGCGAGCAGCAGGGTGAGCGCGGTGGAGGCGAACGCCTGCCAGGTGGTGAACCACAGCACGTGCCGGATGTCCGGCTGCGTGACCACGTCCACGATCCGCCCGAACTGCCAGGCGCCGTCGACCTTCAGCCCGCGCGCGACGATCGCCACGACGGGCCAGGCGAAGAACGCGGCGAAGAACGCGACGGGCAGGGCCATCAGCCCGAGCCGCGCCGCGCTCCTGCGCCGGAACCGGGCTACTTCAGTACGAGCGAGGTCCACGACTTGACCCACTGGTCGCGGTTGGCGGCGATCTTGCCGGGGGCCATGGTCTCGGGATGCTGGGCGGCGGGCCCGTACTGCGTGAACTCGGCGGGCACCTTCGCGCCCCGCAGCACCGGGTAGACGTACATCTCCAGCGGCATGTCCTCCTGGAACTCCCTGGAGACCAGGAAGTCGACGAACGCCTTGGCGCCCTTGGTGTTGTGGGCGTTGCTGAGCAGTCCGGCGAACTCGATCTGCCGGAAGCAGGTGCCGGTGGCGACGCCGGTCGGGGCGGTGGCGGGCCGCTTCTTGGCGTAGATCACCTCGGCGGGCGGGGAGGAGGCGTACGAGACCACGAGCGGGCGGTCACCGCCGGCCTTCTTGCCGCCGGTGGAGCCGGAGAACTCCTGGGTGTAGGCCTGCTCCCAGCCGTCGACCACCTTGACGCCGTTGGCCTTGAGCTTCTTCCAGTAGTCCTGCCAGCCGTCGTTGCCGAACTGCGCGGCGCTGCCGAGCAGGAAACCGAGGCCGGGCGAGGAGGTGGCGGCGTTCTCGGTGACGAGGAGGTTCTTGTACCGGGGCTTGACCAGGTCGGCGAAGGACTGCGGCGGGGTCAGCCGGTGCTTGCCGAACCAGGCCTTGTCGTAGTTGACGCAGATGTCGCCGTAGTCGACGGGCGTGACCCGGTGCTTGTCCCTGTCGAGCTGGTAGGCGCCGCCGACCTTGTCCAGGCCCTTGGCGGTGTACGGCTGGAACAGCCCGTTGTCGAGGGCCCTGGACAACAGCGTGTTGTCGACGCCGAAGAAGACGTCGCCCTGCGGGTTGTCCTTGGTCAGGATCGCCTTGTTGACGGCCTGCCCGGCGTCGCCGTCGTTGAGGACCCGCACGTGGTAACCGGACTGCTTCTCGAAGTCCTTCAGCACGTTCTTGGAGACGGCCCACGAGTCGTGGCTGACGAGCGTCACGGTCTTGGAGTCCGCGGACGACTTGGCGTCCGTCGAACCGCACGCGGACAGCGTGATCAGGCCGAGCCCGACCGCCACGGCCACGAAGGTCTTGTTCTGCACTGGATGTCCTCCTGGGGTTGGCCAGGAAGAGACGCGGCCCTGCCCGGGCGTCTCACGAGGAGAACCCGGGCAGGGCGCAACAGCTTGAGTGATGACCGAACTCCCTACCCAGAATGACCTGGGCGAGGTTCAGAGGGTCTGCGGCCCTGTCCGCCGCACTCTCAGCGCTGTGGCGCTCCCCTGTCGGAATATGAAGATGTGTGGACCCGGCCAGATTACCGCTCGGTGGCCGCGAGCTGACCACAGGCTCCGTCGATCTCCTGGCCACGGGTGTCCCGGACGGTGACGGGCACACCGTGCGCGGCGATGGCTTCCACGAACGCCTTCTCGTCCTCGGGCCGCGACGCGGTCCACTTCGACCCCGGCGTCGGGTTCAGCGGAATGAGGTTGACGTGCACGGGCTTGCCCCTGAGCAGCCGCCCCAGCCGGTCCCCCCGCCACGCCTGGTCATTGATGTCACGGATGAGGGCGTACTCGATGGACAGCCGGCGCCCGCTCTTCTCGACGTACTCGAACCCGGCGTCCAGCACCTCGCGCACCTTCCAGCGCGTGTTCACGGGGACGAGGGTGTCGCGCAGCTCGTCGTCGGGGGCGTGCAGGGAGATCGCGAGTCGGCACTTGAAGCCCTCGTCGGCGAAGCGGTGGATGGCCGGCACGAGCCCGACGGTGGACACGGTGATCCCGCGCTGCGACAGCCCGAGCCCGTCGGGGGCCGGGTCGGTGAGCGCCCGGATGGCTCCGACCACGCGCTTGTAGTTCGCGAGCGGCTCGCCCATCCCCATGAAGACGATGTTGGACAGCCGGGAGGGTCCCCCGGGCACTTCCCCGTCCCGCAGGGCGCGCATCCCGTCCACGATCTGGTGGACGATCTCGGCGGTGGACAGATTCCGGTCGAGGCCCGCCTGCCCGGTCGCACAGAACGGGCAGTTCATCCCGCAGCCGGCCTGCGAGCTGATGCACATGGTGACCCGGTCCGGGTACCGCATCAGCACGGACTCGACGAGGGTCCCGTCGAACAGCCGCCACAGCGTCTTGCGCGTGGTCCCCTGGTCGGTGGACAGATGCCGTACGACGGTCATCAGCTCCGGAAACAGCGCTTCCTGCAGCTTCCCGCGCGACCCGGCGGGGATGTCGGTCCACTGCTCGGGGTCGTGCGCGTACCGCGCGAAGTAGTGCTGCGAGAGCTGCTTGGCACGGAACGGCTTCTCACCGATCTCGGCCACCGCGTCCTTGCGCTCGGCGGGCGTGAGGTCGGCGAGATGCCGCGGCGGCTTCTTGGCTCCGCGCGGGGCGACGAAAGTGAGTTCTCCGGGCTTAGGCATGGCGTTACCAGTGTCGCAGATACATTGGGGTGACCTGCGGCCGTCGCCGGCTGCGACCGTCCGTGGCAGACGCCGCCGGCCGGCGCCGAGCGGCCGCGGACGGCCCAGCGACGGCCCTGCAGCGATCACTCGCCGGCTGCCCGCCGCTCGTCGAGGCGGACCCTGACCTGGTGGTTGTCGGCGTGCCGGACGACCTCACCGCTGACGAGGGCCCCGAGAGCCGGGAGATCCATTCCGTGCGACGTGGCCGTGATCTCCCCCGGCGCTATGGCGTTCGGCACTGCATCTGCGCGTACGAGGATTCCGAGGGGCCGGCACCCGACGACACTCACCGGTGATCCGTGCCCCTGCGGGCAGCGCCGCGACGGTCCGCGCTCGCCGTCCTCAATCGAGGGCGCGAGGCCTGCGCGCCCGAGAGACGTGGTACGCCGCCCGGAGGACCAGGATCAGCACTGCGACCGACAGCACGCCGCTGAGAGGGTCCATGATCATGACGACGGGGTGGGGCGCCGCCAACAGGCTCGGCAGCTTGGCGCTGATCACCTCCAGGCCCATCAGGATCTGGAGCCACGGCCGAAAGAACCGCGCGCCCTGGCCGGGACTCCTCCCCTCCCGGACCTCGGTGCGCTCCCGCCACCGGCTGCCCAGACCCGCGAACACCAGCGCGCACCCCATCGCGACCACGGACCAGTCCATGAACCGCAGCATCACGACTCCTCTGTGGGGAGGAGGATCTTCGGTCCGCACGATCGGTCCTGCCGCCGTCGTCCATGACGCAAGCCCCCGGCGCCGGCGACGGCCAGGAAGAACGTGCCGCCCGCTGTCATGGGAAGGTGAGCGGCGAAGGGCCCCGGAGGGGGATGTTCGAGGAAGGCCCGGTCGAACGCGATGCCGAGCAGGGCGGCGGTCAGCGTGATCGCCCACAGGAGCAGTACGAGCGACCATCCGCTCCGGGCGCTCAGCCAAGAAGTCATGAGGGCATCATGCATGGGTGGCTCTGCGCGGTGGGAGATGCCGTCGATCACGATCTGCGCAAGCGGACCGAGCGGGGGATCGTTCCTTCACCGGCCGGCGCTGTGAAGTTCTGCTGACGAACGGTCGGGTTTCCTGGTCGGGCCTTGTCCCGTCCCCTGACGTGCCGTAACCAGATGAGCCATGAACCTTTTCGGCCGCAACTCCTCCCAGCGGCGCGCTCAGCCGTCCGCCGCCCCCGTGGCGACCGCCGCCCCGGTGGCCAGAGCCACCGCCGTACTGCCCGATCCCGAGCTGGCGGGCCTCACCGGCGAGTGGCTGATCGATCCCGCGCACAGCAGGATCGGGTTCTCCGTGCGGCACGCGATGGTGACGACGGTGCGCGGCGCCTTTGCGGAGTACGAGAGCCGCCTGTACTTCGACGGCCGTGACCCGGCTCGCTCCCGCGCCGACATCGTGCTGTACACCGCCAGCGTCGACACCGGTGTCGAGCAGCGCGACGCCCACGTGGTGGGCCGTCAGTTCCTGGACTCGGCGGCGTACCCGCGGATGACCTTCACGAGCACAGCCGTGCGGCTCGCGGGCAGGGACGTCTATCGCATGACCGGCGACCTCACCATCAAGGACACCACCCGCCCCGTCGATCTGGAGCTCACCTACATCGGTCACGTGACCGACGCCTTCGGTGACGAGCGGGTCGGTTTCGACGGCACCACCACCATCAACCGCTCCGACTGGGGCCTGACCTACGACGCCAGGCTGGCCCAGGGCGGCTCCATGGTGAGCGAGAAGGTCCGCCTCCAGTTCGACATCGCCGCCATCCGCGCCACGGCCTGAGGAACCGGCCATGGCCAACGGCCCCCGGCCCTGCGGGAGGGACGGGGGCCCGAAGCCGGAGACACGCGGCTCACGCGGAGCCGACGAACACCACCAGCAGCAGCCACACCACCGGGGCCGTCGGCAGCAGGGAGTCGAGGCGGTCCATGATCCCTCCGTGGCCGGGGAGCAGGGTGCCCATGTCCTTGATCCCCAGGTCGCGCTTGATCATGGACTCGCCGAGGTCGCCCAGCGTGGCGCTGGCCGCGACGGCGAGACCCAGCAGCAGCCCCTGCCACCAGGTGCCGTGGTCGATCAGGAACTGCATGCACAGTGCGCCCGCCACCATCGCGAACAGCACCGCACCGAGCAGGCCCTCGCGGGTCTTTCCGGGGCTGATGCGCGGCGCGAGCTTGTTCCTGCCGAACCGCCAGCCGACCGCGTACGCACCGGTGTCGCTGACGACGGTCAGCAGGAGGAAGGTCAGGACCCGCCACGGGCCGTCGTCGGCGGTGAGCATCATCGCCACGAACGTGGCCAGGAACGGTACGTAGAACGCCGCGAAGACGCCCGCCGTGACGTCCTTGAGGTAGCCCTCCGGCGACTCCGTCATACGCCAGACCAGGGCCGCCAGGGCGGTGAGGGCCATGGCGACCCATGCGCCCTCGGCGCCGCGGACGTACCCGGCGACGACCATCGCCGCACCGCCGACCGCGAGCGGCACCAGCGGCGCCTTGATCCCCTTGCGCTCGCGCAGCCGGCTGGTCAGCTCCCACAGGCCGACGACCACCGCGACCGCGATGACGCCGACGAACGCGGGCTTCCAGACGAACAGGGAGGCGACGATCACCACACCCAGACCGACCCCGACCCCTATGGCCGCGGTCAGGTCGCGGCCCGCGCTCTTCTTCTGCGGCGCTGGCGCCGGCTGGGGGGCGTCGGGCATGGGCTCCGGATTCTGGTTCTCGGCCGGGACGGTCCGGGCCGGCGCGGGCGCGGAGCGGAACTCGTCCTGGAACAGGGCGCCGCTCACCCGAGCGGCCCCCCGGTCGTCGGCTCCGCCGTAGGCGGGCTCGTCGGGCACGATGGGCATGGGGCGAGTGTGCTGCGCCTGAGGCGCATCGTACGCGGGACCCGCCGGGGCGGCCCCCTGGAGAGGCCCACCCTCGGTGGGCCTCCAGTAGCGGGCCTGCCCCGCCGGTGGCGGCGCCCCCCAGGGAGAGTCGCTCATCAGACTTCGAGCAGTTCCGCTTCCTTGTGCTTCAGGAGCTCGTCCACCTGCGCGACGTATTTGTGCGTGGTGTCGTCGAGCTCCTTCTCCGCACGGCGGCCCTCGTCCTCGCCGACCTCGCCGTCCTTGACGAGCTTGTCGAGGGCCTCCTTGGCCTTGCGGCGCACGGAGCGGATGGACACGCGCGCGTCCTCGGCCTTGCCCTTGGCGACCTTGATGTAGTCGCGGCGGCGCTCCTCGGTCAGCTCCGGGAACACCACCCGGATGATGTTGCCGTCGTTGCTGGGGTTGACGCCCAGGTCGGAGTCGCGGATCGCCTGCTCGATGTTGCGCAGCGCGCTCTTGTCGAACGGCGTCACGACCGCCATGCGCGGCTCCGGCACGGAGAACGAGGCCAGCTGGTTGATCGGCGTCGGGGCACCGTAGTAGTCGGCCACGATCTTGTTGAACATCGCCGGGTGCGCACGACCGGTGCGGATCGCGGCGAAGTCCTCCTTGGCGACCACGACGGCCTTCTCCATCTTCTCCTCGGCCTCGAGGAGGGTCTCTTCGATCACCACTTGCTCCTGCGTGTCTTGAGTAAGGCCCGGCTGCTGTACCTCTGACGGGGCGGCGGCCGGCTGCGTCGCGTCTTCTTCCTGCACGGTTCCCGACCGGCAGGACATTGTCCATCCCCCGGCCAGGGTCCGGCCCCCTCACAGGGCCGCACATCACCGGCCGGGTTGATCCCGGGTCAGGCCCGGCTGCCCTGGTCACCCACCAGGGTGCCGATCTTCTCACCCTTGACGGCGCGGGCGATATTGCCCTCCGCGAGAAGCTCGAAGACGAGGATCGGGAGCTTGTTGTCGCGGCACAGCGTGATGGCGGTGGCGTCGGCGACCTTGAGGTCGCGGGTGATGACCTCGCCGTAGCCGAGGGCGTCGAACTTGACGGCGTCGGGGTTGGTCTTGGGGTCGGAGTCGTAGACCCCGTCCACGCCGTTCTTGCCCATGAGCAGCGCCTCGGCGTCGATCTCCAGGGCGCGCTGGGCGGCGGTGGTGTCGGTGGAGAAGTACGGCATGCCCATACCGGCGCCGAAGATGACCACGCGGCCCTTCTCCAGGTGGCGCACGGCGCGCAGCGGGATGTACGGCTCGGCGACCTGGCCCATGGTGATGGCGGTCTGCACCCGGCTGTCGATGCCCTCCTTCTCCAGGAAGTCCTGGAGGGCGAGGCAGTTCATCACGGTGCCGAGCATGCCCATGTAGTCGGAGCGGGCCCGGTCCATGCCGCGCTGCTGGAGTTCGGCGCCGCGGAAGAAGTTGCCGCCGCCGATGACGACCGCGATCTCGGCGCCGTCCCGGACGACGGCCGCGATCTCACGGGCGATCTTGTGCACCACGTCAGGGTCCACGCCCAGGCCCCCGCCACCGGAGAAGGCCTCTCCGGACAGCTTCAGCAGAAACCGGCCGCGTACTTTGCCGTCGTCGCTCTTCTGGGCCTTGGTGGTCATGGGGATCCCGCCTCTTTCACGTGTTGCACATACGAAGAAGGCCATTGCCGATGGGGTCGCTTTTCGCTCCCATGCGCGGCAATGGCCTCCTCGTCAGATCTGCTGCCGTCCGCCCCACGCCGGGGTGTGGCGGTGTGCGCGGACGACTGCTTACGACCCTATCGGGATTCCTCCCGGGTTTGTCCCCGGAATCCCTCCGTGGGTCGTGCGTCGAGCGCGGTACGGACTCAGATGCCGACCTTGATGCGCGAGAAGCGCTTCAGGGTGACACCGGCCTCGTCCAGCACCTTCTGGACCGACTTCTTGTTGTCCAGCGCGTAGGGCTGGCCAAGCAGCGTGGCGTCCTTGAAGAAGCCGTTGAGGCGACCCTCGACGATCTTGGCGATCGCGGCCTCGGGCTTGCCCTCGGCGCGGGTCGTCTCCTCGGCGATACGACGCTCGGACTCGACGACGTCGGCCGGCACCTCGTCCTTGGAGAGGTACTTCGGCGCGAAGGCGGCGATGTGCTGCGCGACGCCCTTGGCGACCTCGGCGTTCGGCTTGTCCAGCTCGACCAGGACACCGATCTGCGGGGGCAGGTCGGGCATGGTGCGGTGCATGTAGGCGAGCACGAAGCCGTCGGCGAACTGCGCGAAGCGGTCCAGGACGATCTTCTCACCGAGGTTGGCGTTGGCCTCGTCCACGAACGCCTGGACGGTCTTGCCGGGCTCGATCTCGGAGGCGAGCAGCGCCTCCAGGTCGGCCGGGGAGGTCTTGGCGACGTGCTCGGCGATCGTCTGGGCGACGGCCTGGAACTTCTCGCCCTTCGCGACGAAGTCCGTCTCGCACTTCAGCTCGACCAGGACGCCGGAGGAGTTGTCGTCGGCGATGATGGAGACCACGGCGCCGTTCTCGGCGGAGCGGCCCTCGCGCTTGGCGACGCCCTTCTGGCCCTTGATACGCAGCGCCTCGACGGCCTTCTCGACGTTGCCCTCGGCCTCGTCCAGCGCCTTCTTGCAGTCCATCATGCCGGCGCCCGTGAGCTCACGGAGCTTCTTGACGTCGGCGGCGGTGTAGTTCGCCATGAGTCTGTGAGTCTTTCTCGAAGTCTGGAAGATCTTCAGATCAGCACGGTGTGCGCTCAACATGTGAACGCGGAGCGCATACGACGCGCCGACCTACGGGTGAACAGCGGGGGCGGACTTCATGTCACCGCCCCCGCCGTTGAACTCTGACGGACCGGCGTCAGGCCTGCTCGCCCTCGGCGGCCTTCTCCTCGGCCGGGGCGGCCTCGGCGGCAGGGGCGGCCTCGGCGGCCGGAGCAGCCTCAGCGGCCGGAGCAGCCTCGGCGGCCGGAGCCTCGTCCTTCTTCTCACCCTCGAGCAGGTCGCGCTCCCACTCGGCGAGCGGCTCGCCAGCGGCCTTCTCGCCCTTGTCACCGGTGGCGACGCGAGAGCGGGAGATGAGGCCCTCGGCGACGGCGTCGGCGATCACACGGGTGAGCAGGGTGACGGAGCGGATCGCGTCGTCGTTGCCCGGGATCTTGTAGTCGACCTCGTCGGGGTCGCAGTTGGTGTCGAGGATCGCGACGACCGGGATGTTCAGCTTCCGGGCCTCACCAACGGCGATGTGCTCCTTCTTGGTGTCCACGATCCAGACGGCGCTGGGCACCTTCTGCATCTCGCGGATACCGCCGAGGGTCTTCTCCAGCTTGGCCTTCTCACGCGAGAGGACCAGGAGTTCCTTCTTGGTCAGACCCGACGCCGCGACGTCCTCGAAGTCGATCTGCTCGAGCTCCTTGAGGCGCTGCAGACGCTTGTAGACGGTCGAGAAGTTGGTGAGCATGCCGCCCAGCCAGCGCTGGTTGACGTAGGGCATGCCGACGCGGGTGGCCTGCTCGGCGATGGCCTCCTGCGCCTGCTTCTTCGTGCCGACGAACATGACCGTGCCGCCGTGGGCGACGGTCTCCTTGACGAACTCGTAGGCGCGGTCGATGTACGACAGCGACTGGAGCAGGTCGATGATGTAGATGCCGTTGCGCTCGGTGAAGATGAAGCGCTTCATCTTCGGGTTCCAGCGACGGGTCTGGTGACCGAAGTGGACGCCGCTCTCCAGCAGCTCCCGCATCGTGACGACGGCCATGGCCGTTTCTCCTTGAGTTTCTCGGTTGTGCCGCGGATGCCGGACGGCTCCCGCGCCTGACGCCCGCGTGCGCCGTGCCGCGAAGGACCGAGGGGCGCTGACAGGGACCGTTGCCGGCCGCCGTGTCGGGGCGTGCGAAGTCGACCCGGTGACCCGGATCGCCAGAAGAAGTGTACGGGACCGCCGGGGCACCGGGTGACGCCGCTGTCCACAACCGGGGAGTGGTCCACAGGTTCAGGCCGTGATCGGCGGGGGTGCGGGACGGTGGTCGCATGCGACGAGCGATGCGATGCGTGTCTTTGTGGGCGGTGCTGGTGCTGGGCGTGCCGGTCGGCGCGCTCACCGCGCCGGCCTGGGCGGATCCGCCTGCACCGGCGCCCGCCCCGCCCCCTCGGGCCAAGGTCCCGGCCCTCGCCCGCACCTGGCCGGTGGGCGTGCACCCGTTGGTGTTACGGGGCTGGGAGCCACCGGCGACGGTCTACGGCCCCGGTCACCGTGGCGTGGACCTGTCGGCACCGGCCGCGTCCGCGGTACGAGCGGTGGCGCCGGGCCGGGTGGCCTTCGCGGGGCGGGTGGCGGGAAGGGGGGTGGTCTCGGTCGACCTGACGGGCACGGACCTTCGTACGACGTATGAGCCGGTGAGTCCGTCGGTGAAGAAGGGCGCCGAGGTGGGCGCGGGGGACGTGCTGGGCACGCTCGAGCCCACGGGCACCCACTGCCCGACGTCCTGCCTGCACTGGGGCCTGCGCCGGGGCGACACCTATCTGGACCCGCTGTCCCTGCTGCCGCCCTGGCTGCTGCACAGGGGGCCGCCGAGACTGCTGCCGGTGCTGGGGGTACCACTGCCGCCGTAGCCGCGGCACCTCCGGCGAGCAGCGCGCGTGCCCGGCGGCCGGAGCCGGCGTCAGCCCTTCACGCCCCGCAGCACCATGGCCACGGCCGCGTCGGTGATGGCTGCGGGATCCTCCGCCGCTCCCAGCTCGATCCGCCGCACCGCCGCGTCCACGATCCCCTGCAGCAACATCGCCGCCAGCCGGGGCTGCTCATGCCCCATCTCCGCGAGCGCCTCGGCGATCATGGCGACCAGTCCTCCGTGCGCCGCCCGGATCTTCTCCCGCGCCCCGGCGTCCAGCTCGCTCGCCGAGATGGCGACGACCGCCCGGTGCCGCCGGTCCCCGACCAGGGCCAGCTGCTGCCGCACATAGGCCTCGACCTTGCCCTCGGCAGACCCGGCCCGCTCCATCGCGGCGGCCACCTCGGCCGCCCACAGCGGAAAGTCGACCTCGCACAGTTCCTCGACCACGGCGGCCCGCGACCGGAAGTACTCGTACACGGACGACCGGGCCAGCCCCGTGCGCTCGGCCAGCGCGGGAAAGGTCAGCGCTTCGGTCCCGCCCTCGGACAGCAGGGACCGAGCCGCGTCCAGCAGGGCGGCTCGCTGCATCGACCGGTGCTCGGCCACGGAGGCCGCTCGAATCCTTGGCACGTCAACCACTTTACGGACGCCCCCACCCGAACGGGAGCCACTCGACGCCGCGCCGCCCCGCCTCAGCGCCCGAAGCTCGCCAGCTTGGCCCGCAGCTGCAGCACCGACTTGGTGTGGATCTGGCTGACCCGGCTCTCGGTGACCCCGAGCACGTTGCCGATCTCGGCGAGGGTGAGTCCCTCGTAGTAGTACAGCGTGACGACGGTCTTCTCCCGCTCGGGCAAGGTGTTGATCGCCCGCGCGAGAAAGCGGCGCAGCTCCCGGTCCTCGGCCACCTCCACGGGGTTGTCCGCGGCGGTGTCCTCCAGCGTGTCCATCAGGCTGAGCCGGTCGCCGCCCTCGCTGCCGACGTGCAGCAGCTCCTCCAGCGCGACCACGTTGGCCAGGGACAGCTGGCTGAAGACGGCATGCAGCTCGTCGACCTCCATGCCCAGCTCCGCGGCGACCTCGCCCTCGGTCGGGGTGCGCCGCAGCCGCGCCTCCAGGGTGGCGTAGGCCCGCTCGACGTTCCGCGCCTTCTGCCGCACCGAGCGTGGAATCCAGTCCAGCGCCCGCAGCTCGTCGATCATCGCGCCCCGGATCCGGGTGATCGCGTACGTCTCGAACTTGATCTCCCGGTCGATGTCGAACTTCTCGATCGCGTCGATCAGCCCGAAGACACCCGAGGAGACGAAGTCGGCCTGCTCCACGTTGGGCGGCAGCCCGACGCTCACCCGGCCCGCCACATATTTCACGAGCGGTGAGTAGTGCAGGATCAGCTGCTCCCGCAGCCGGTCGTCCCCCGTCGCCTTGTACGACCGCCACAGCTCGTCGAGCGTCGAGGGAGCGGGCGGCCGCACGCTGCCACCGTCGCGGGCGGCTGGGGGGATGGCCGCCCGGTCGGACCCGGAGGTGTGCTGGGGCATTCGTCGCCTTGTGCCGTTCTGCCGTGAAGTGCTGTGAAGTGCTGTGAAGTGCGAGGGGTGGGATTCGGTGGGGTGAAGTGGGCTGCCTGGGTGAGCTGTCGGACCGGTGTCGAGTTGGCGCGATCTGTGTCGCGTCTTCGTGAGCGTAGCGTGACTGAGCTGTCGCGGTGTGCGAACACCGAGGCGCCACCCGTGCGCGGGGCGCTCCCACCGGCCTCGGGCGCGCGTGGGGTGGCTCGCTCTGTGTGACCGGCCGGAGCGCCAACTCCGGGAAACCTCAAGGGCGTCGGGGATTCCCCCGGACGGCCGAACACGCTCGGTCAACAAGGAGCTCGACCCGCGCGGACCGACATCACCGCCTGGCGTGTCAACTTCCAGCCATCGCCGTGTCGTTCGACGTAACCAAGTGCTCGGAGTTCGTACAATCTCGCGATCGCCTCGTCCCGGGTGGTCGGCGTGCCGAGCGCGACCTCCTCGACGCTGGCCGCACGGTTGCCGGGCAGGGCCGCGAGGACGGCCCGTACGGCGGGTTCCAGCAGGTCACGCGGGAGGACGGGGCCCCGGCGGGCGGGCGCCAGCTCACCCATGTCGCCCACGAGTTCCACGACTTCCGCGGCATCGGTGACCAGCGTGGCCTCTCCCCGCAGCAGTTCGTGCACGCCGGCGGAGAGAGCGCTGGTGGCGGGGCCGGGCACGCCCATGGTGAACCGTCCGAGGCGCCCCGCGGCCCGTGCGGTGGCCAGCGAGCCGCTGCGGGCGGCGGCCTCCACGACGAGGGTGCCTCTGGTCAGCGCGGCGATGACGCGGTTGCGCAGGATGAACCGGCTCGGCGTCGGATGATCTCCCGGGGGCAACTCGCCGATCACCAGTCCCTGTGCCGCGATCCGGCTGATCAGGGCGGCGTGACCGCGCGGGTAGGGGCGGTCGACACCGCAGGCCAGAACGGCGACGGTGGCTCCGCGGGCGGCGAGGGCGCCTCGGTGGGCGGCGCCGTCGATGCCGTACGCGCCCCCCGAGACCACGACCCAGCCGCGCTCGGCGAGCCCTGCGGAGAGCGTGGCGGCCATGTGGGAGCCGTACTCGGTGCAGGCACGGGCTCCCACGACGGCCACCGATCTGAGCGCCCAGATCCGGAGACTGGGCCGGCCGCGCACCCACAGACCGATGGGCCGGGCATCCGCGAGATCGTCGAGCTGCCGGGGCCACTCCGCGTCGCGGGGACCCACGAACCGCGTCCCGGCGGCCCGCGCCACCGCGAGATCCCGCTCCGGCTCGGCCTGCCGGGCGCGCGCGACCAGCCCGGCCCAGCGCACGTCGCTCACCCCCGGCAAGGCCCGCGCCCCCTCCCGCAACCGCCGCACCACCTCCTGCACCCCGAACTCCCGGATCCACCGCCCACCGGCCTCGTCCCCCGGCTCGACGACCCGGCAGAGGAAGACCCGCCCGAGGAGTTCAGCCGCGGGGTCCTCTTCCGTGGTCATGTCAGCGCCCCGACGGCCATCGGCACCCCTCGGGGCACTCCGGTGCGCAGTTGCAGGGCCAGGCAGACGTCGGCCGCGTCCGGACGGTCGTGTCCGACGAGGTCGGCGACCGTCCAGGCGACGCGCAGGACCCGGTCGATCCCGCGGGCGGTGAGCACACCCCGCTCCAGGTTGCGCTCGGCCTCGTCCATCGCGCCGGCCACCGGGTGGAAGCGGCTGCGCAGTTCACGGCCCGGCACTTCGCTGTTGGTGCGCCACGGGGTTCCGGCCAGACGGGCAGCCGTACGCTCGCGGGCCTGCCGTACCCGCGCGGCCACGGTCGCCGTGGACTCACCGCGGGCCTCCGGTTCGCTGAGCTGGGCGCGGGTGACCGGGTCGACCTCGACGCGCAGGTCCACCCGGTCCAGGAGCGGACCGGAGAGCCGGGACTGGTAGCGGCGGATCGCCGACGGCGGGCACTCGCACAGGGAGTCGCGCTGCGAGAAGCGTCCACAGGGGCAGGGGTTCGCCGCCAGCACCATGAGAAAGCGGGCCGGGAACCGGACGACGCCCGCACTGCGTGCGATCACCACGTGCCCGGACTCCAGCGGCTGTCGCAGGGCGTCCAGGGTCTGGCTGTGGAACTCGGGCGCCTCGTCCAGGAACAGCACGCCTCGATGGGCGAGGGAGACCGCACCGGGCCGGGCGATGCCGGGGCCTCCGCCGACGAGCGACTGCATCGTGGCCGAGTGGTGCGGGGCGCAGTAGGGGGCGACGTCGATGAGCGGCTTGCCCGGGGGCAGCAGCCCGGCCACCGAGTGCACCGCCGTGACCTCCAGCGACGCCTCCCTGGTGAGCCGCGGAAGGACGGCGGGCAGTCGCTCGGCGAGCATGGTCTTGCCCGCGCCGGGCGGCCCCTCGAGGAACAGGTGGTGTCCCCCGGCGGCGGCCACCTCCACGGCCGTGCGGGCCGAGGTCTGGCCGACGACGTCCGCGAGGTCGTGATCGTGTTCGTGCTGCGTGGCGCCGACGCTGTGCATTCCGGTGGCCGCGCCCGTGCCGGGCATGCGCAGGCCTGCCAGGAGGGGGTCGGGGCGCCCCTGCTCCTCCGGTTCCTCGTCGGGGACCGGCTCTTCGGTGAGGACCGCGATGAGCTGCCGCAGACTGCGGACGCCGAGCACCGAGACTCCGGGGACCAGCGAGGCCTCGGCGGCGGCGCACTCGGGCACGACCACCTGTTCGTAGCCCGCGTCGGCCGCTGCGAGGACGGCGGGCAGGATGCCGCGGACCGGTCGCACCCGGCCGTCCAGGCCCAGCTCCCCGATCATGACGATGTCCGCGAGGACACGGGGGTCGATCCGTTCGGCGGCGCCGAGCACCGCACAGGCGACGGCGAGATCGAAGCCCGAGCCGGCTTTGGGCACCGACGCGGGGCTGAGTCCGACGGTGAGCTTCTTCTGCGGCCACTCGCCGCCCGAGTTCACCACCGCCGCCCGAACCCTGTCGCGGCTTTCCGTCAGGCTCTTGTCGGGGAGGCCGACCAGGGTGAAGGCGGCGACGCCGGGTTCCAGGTCGGCCTGGACCTCGACCACCACTCCCTCGACCCCGACCAGGGCCACCGAGCACGTGCGGGCGAATCCCATTCAGGCCACCCCCCGCGCGTGCTCGACGGACGGGGCGCCCCGGTGCGGCAGCAGCACGCCGACCAGGTCGATGCGGACACCGCCCGGGGGCGCTCCTCCGTGGGCCTGGATCCAGTGCTCGGCCAGCTCGCGCAGCCTGGCCGCCTTCTCGGGGGTCACGGCGGCCATCGGGTGTTCGTAGTCGCCGCCCTTGCGGGTCTTCACCTCGCAGACGACCAGCGCGTCGCCGTCGCGGGCCACGATGTCGATCTCGCCGGAGCGCCCGCAGCGCCAGTTGCGCTCCAGGATCGTCATTCCGGCCTCGGCGAGCCGCCGGGCGGCCAGGTCCTCGCCGTACTTGCCCAGTCCGTTGCGTGCCCTGCTCATGTCGGCACCACCTCCGGCGCCAACGGTCACGCATCCGGCCGACAAATGTTGATCTTGGTGGGTTACTCAGGAGTTGTGGACAACCCTCTCACCCGCCCGGCAGCTCCAGGTCGCTCTTGTTCAGCTCCTCGATGTTCACGTCCTTGAACGTGAGCACCCGCACCTGCTTCACGAAGCGCGCCGGCCGGTACATGTCCCAGACCCAGGCGTCGGCCATCGACACCTCGAAGAAGACCTCGCCCTGGACCGAGTGCACCTGCATCTCGTAGTCATTGGTGAGGTAGAAGCGCCGCTCGGTCTCGATCACATATTTGAACAGACCGACGACATCTCGGTACTCCCGGTAGAGCTTCAGCTCCATCTCGGTCTCGTACTTCTCGAGGTCCTCGGCGCTCATGGCATGTTCCCCTTCAGCCGTGCGATCCCCCCATTGTGCGCCAGTCCGACGGCCCCTCAGACGATTTCCGGGTCGCCAACCGATTGTCGCTAGACGATTTCCGGGTCGAGGGTCACAGGACTGGCCGGGGGACCCTCGTCGAGCAGCGTCAGCAGCAGCTCGGCGAGTCTGGTCGGATACACCGTCTCATGTGCCCGGGTCAGTTCCTGACACGTCCACCAGCGCGCTCCCGCGACACTGCGCCGTTCCAGCTCCGTCAGGGCCGTCGCCGCGGTGGCCGTCTGGGTCGTACGGGCCAGGTAGTACCACTCGTCCTGGTCCCAGCGGCGGCCCGCGAACGGGAAGGAGCATCTGCGACGCCACAGCACCGGGCCCAGTGCGACATCGGTGATGCCGGTCTCCTCGGCGAGTTCCCTGAGCGCGGCCTCCTCGCGCGTCTCGGCGCCCTCCAGACCGCCGCCGGGGGTGAACCACCAGTCGTCGGCCGGATCGTCCGGCTCGTGGCCGTGCAGCAGGAGGATGCGGTCCTCGGGATCGAGGAGGACCACTCGGGCCACCTTGCGCAGGCCGCCCCCGTAGGAGTCCTCGCTCGCCCGCGTGGTGTCAGCGGACACCGGCCGTCTCCGGGCGGGCGGCACGCGCGCGCGAGCGGCCCATGCGCTTGGCGATCGGGCCGTACGCGCCGCCGGCCAGGACGAGGACGGCGCCGGCGACGATCAGCAGCTCGATCGTGGGCAGCGGGCCGGGCTGCGAGAGGGATCCCAGGGCCTCGAAGCCGGTGGGGCGCGTCAGCGGCCCCTTCCAGGGCCATACGACGGCGTCCACCCGGGCGGTCACGGCGTTCCGGGAGACGGTCCCCTTGGCGGCGTCGGTGAGGTGGGCCGTGGAGTCCAGGGAACCCTGGCGCTCGTCACCGAGGAGGAACAGGCGCCCCTGGGGCACGGTCACCGTCGGGATGTTCTTGATCTCGGCCAGGGTGCCCTTGGGCAGATAGGGCTCGTCGATCTGCTTGCCGTTGACGGTCAGCTTGCCGTTCGTGCAGCAGGAGACGGTGTCGCCGCCGACCGCGACCACGCGCTTGACCACCTTGGCGCCGGTGACCCAGCTCTTGTCCTCGAAGACGACGACGTCACCGCGCTTGACCTGACCGCCGTCGACCTTCTGCGCCAGCACCCGGTCGCCGGCGTCGATGGTGGGCGTCATGGAGCTGGTGGGCACGGTGTACGGCCGGTAGGACACCGCTGCCCAGGCGAATCCGCCGAGGAAGAGCACCAGTCCCAGTGCCACGGCGATTCCGGACAGCCGCTGTCCCAGGCCTTGCCTGCGCTCACCACTCATGGACCCGGACCCTACCCGGCAGTACCGGGGCTTGCCCAGCCACCTGGGTGACTTCGGCGGCTGGGCCGTTCGCCGGGGCGTCCGGCCCGGCTTGTCAGCCGCGCTCCGCCTTCACCGCACGCCGGCGCCGCCACACCGCCACCGGCAGCACCGCCGCGATCGCCACGCCTTCCGGGGCCACCGACAGGGCGGCGGACGCCGACGTCTGCTGCCCGATGCCGGGCTGGTCGAAGGTGTCCGGGATCGGCAGGGTGCCCCAGCGATTGATCGGCCAGGCCTTGACGATCGCGCGGCCGACGACCTTGTCGACGGGGACCATGCCGTGGTGCTTGTCGGACTGGTTGTAGCGGGAGTCCCGGGAGTTCTGGCGGTGGTCGCCCATCACCCAGATGTAGCCCTTGGGGACCTTCACCTTGAACTGGCCGCCCAGCTGGTCGTCGGTGCACGGCGTGTTGCCGGGGTAGACGTACGGCTCGTTCAGCGCCTTGCCGTTGACCAGCAGCGGGCCGGTGCCCTTGCACTGGACGGTGTCGCCGCCGACGCCGATCACGCGCTTGATGAGGTCCTTCTCGTTGGCGGACGGCATCAGGCCGATCCAGCTGAGGACCCGCTGCACCGGGTTCGGGGTCGGCGTCGGCTCGCCCGCCAGCCAGTCGGACGGGTCGTGGAAGACGACGACCTCGCCGCGCTCCGGCTCGGAGCCGAACCACGGGGTGAGCTTGTCGACCAGGACGCGGTCACCCACCTGCAGGGTGTTCTGCATCGAGGCGGACGGGATCGAGAACGCCTGCACCAGGAACGTCTTGATCAGCAGCGCCAGGACCAGCGCGATGACGACGAGGATCGGCAGCTCCTTCCAGAAGGAGCGCTGCTTTTTCGCCCGGGCCGCGGCCGCGCCGGCACCCGCTTCCCCGGCCTGGGGCCGCTGCCCGTCCTGCGGCGTGCCGGCGCCGCCCGCCGCGTCATTCCCGGAGGTCATGGCGCCGTCCGGTACGGGGGCGTTCGCTTCCACGGGGTGCCCGCGGTGCTCCTCGCCGTCGTGCCCCGACCGTGCGCCAACCGCCACATCCCCCACGCCAACTCCTTACTCTGTGCCGCCGCCTGCCCCACATACGGCGCAGGCCCACCACTCCCATAACGAGCGGGAGTTCCGCAGGGGTCGGGAGGTGGGTCATTCCGTTCGGATTCTCGGGGGTAACCCTATGCGACACCGCAGGACCGGCGGTCGCCCCCGACACGGAGTCGGTGACGCTTGCGAAGGTTTTAGGTTCCCGCAGCCGTGTCCAGTGGCCGACCGGCCAGCCGATGACGACGGCCCGGCCGACGACGGAGTTCTCGGAGACCGTGCCGCCGTACGGGGTGTCCTGGTGGGCGCGGGAGTCCGCGGAGTCGTCCCGGTGGTCGCCCATCACCCACAACCGGCCCTTGGGGACAGTGATGTCGAAGGGCTGGGATGAGGGCGAATTACCCGGATAGAGGTAGTCGCCCTCGGTCAGCGGCACGCCGTTGACGGTCACCCGGCCCTGCGCGTCACAGCACTTGACGTGATCGCCGCCGACTCCGATGACGCGCTTGATCAGGTCTTTCTCGTTGTCCGACGGCAGCAGGCCGATGAAGGCGAGGCCTTCCTTGAGCTGCTTGACGACGACCGGGTCGTGCTTCTTCGCCGTCTGCTCGTCGGCCAGCCAGCCGCCCGGGTCGTGGAAGACGACGACGTCACCACGTTGCGGCTCGGAACCGAACCACGGGGTGAGCTTGTCGACCAGGACACGGTCGCCGATCCGGATCGTCTGCTCCATCGAGCCGGACGGGATCACGAACGCCTGGACGAGGAAGGTCTTCAGGACCAGCGCTATGAGGACGGCCACACCGACCAGAAGGGGGATCTCCCGGACGGCTGAACGCCGGCGCTTTCGCTTGACCTTGCGCTGGAGTTTCCGTCGCTCCGCGCGGGTACGGCCGCCGCCGGGCGCGGAGGCGCGGCGCGATCCGGTGGGCAGCAGATCGTCGGCGGGGCTGCTGGGCACTCCGCGCGGTTTGCCCCGGCTACCCATGGGCGCCGTCCGCGGAGGCGGCGGGCACGCGCGCGTAGGCGGACGGCCGCGTCAGGTGCGTCCAGTGGGCGGACGGCCACAGGATCCAGTCGGCGCGGCCGATGACGTCACCGAGCGGGATCATGCCGCCGCCGGGCGAGCCGAGGTGGTCCCGGGAGTCGCTGGAGTCGCTGCGGTGGTCGCCGAGGACGAACAGACGGCCGGCGGGCACGACGACGTCGAAGGGCACGCTGGAGGCGGTGTCCCCCGGATAGAGGAACGCCGACTCGTCGACCGCGCGGCCGTTCACCTCGATCCTTCCCTCCTTGTCGCAGCAGACGACATGGTCCTCCCCCACCCCCACGACGCGTTTGACGTAGTCCGCGTCCCCGAAATACCCCGTGCCGTCGAACACGATCACGTCACCGCGGCGCGGCTGGGCACCGAAACGGTACGCCAACTTATTTACGAGAACGCGGTCCCCGATCCTCAAGGCCTGTTCCATGGATCCGCTCGGAATCTGGAACGGTTGCACCACGAAAGCGTTGAGGACCAGCAAAAACACCAGGCAGACGAAGAGGGTGAGGGTGATCCGGCCGCCCGGCAGCCAGTCGGCGATCCGCTCCACCAACGCGAAACGCGACCGGCCCTCCGGACCCGGGGAATCCGGGCGGGAGGAGCGGTCGCGTTCCGTCGGCTGTGCTTCGGTGTCCATCGGGGCGAGATGCTATCCCGCCCGGCTGTGGGCGCCGTGAAGCGCTCAGCTCTCGCGCTTCTCCTTGATCTTCGCGGCCTTGCCGCGCAGGTCACGGAGGTAGTACAGCTTGGCGCGGCGCACGTCACCACGGGTGACCAGCTCGATCTTCTCGACGATCGGGGTGTGCACCGGGAAGGTGCGCTCGACGCCGACGGAGAACGAGACCTTGCGGACCGTGAAGGTCTCGCGGACACCGGAGCCCTGGCGACGGATCACAACGCCCTTGAACTGCTGCACACGGGAGCGGTTGCCCTCGATGACGCGCACGTGGACGTTGACGGTGTCACCCGGGCGGAAGGCCGGGATGTCGCTGCGCAGCGACGCGGCGTCGACGGAGTCGAGCAGGTGAGACATTTCGTCTGCTTTCTTCGCTGATGCCACAGGTCATCAACGGAAACTAGGTGTGTAGGAAGTCTGCCGTGCGGGTCGGGGCGGGCGTCGTGTCCCCCTGTGGCAGGGGCGCACGCCGGACGGGCGCACAACAGCGGCCTATTCTTCCACGCCCTCGGCCCGCCGCCAAAATCGGCCGTACGGCTCCCCGGCCGGGTCGGGCTCCCAGCCCAGGATGGAGAGCATCTCGCGGTCCTTCTTGTCGAAGGCCTTGGGATCGCAGCGCTCGATCAGGTCGGGCCGGTGGGCGGTCGTACGCCTGAGGGCCTCGTCGCGGCGCCAGCGGGCGATCTTTCCGTGGTGGCCGCTGAGCAGCACGTCCGGGACGTCCCGGCCACGCCAGACGGGCGGCTTGGTGTAGACCGGGCCTTCGAGGAGGTTGGCCATCGCGCCGGGCGCGAAGGAGTCGTCGCGGTGGGACTCGGCGTTGCCGAGGACGCCGGGCAGCAGCCGGGCGACGGCCTCCGTGACGACCAGGACGGCGGCCTCGCCGCCGGCGAGCACGTAGTCGCCGATGGAGACCTCGTAGACGGGCATGCGGGTCGCGTACTCGTCCATCACGCGCCGGTCGATGCCCTCGTAACGGGCCGGCGTGAAGATCAGCCAGGGGCGCTCGGAGAGTTCGACGGCCAGTTCCTGGGTGAAGGGCCGGCCGCTGGGGGTGGGGACGATCAGCGCGGGGGCCCGGTCACCGGTCTCGTACCCCTCGGCGAGGATCGTGTCCAGGGCGTCGCCCCAGGACTCGGTCTTCATGACCATGCCGGGGCCGCCGCCGTACGGGGTGTCGTCCACCGTGTGGTGCCGGTCGTACGTCCACTCCCGCAGGTCGTGCACATGGACGTCGAGCTGTCCACGCGCGCGTGCCTTGCCGACGAGGGAGACGTTCAGGGGCTCCAGGTATTCGGGGAAGATCGTGACGACGTCGAGCCTCATGCGCTGTCGTCCCTCGAAGAGGCGATCTCCGCGCGGTCGTCGATCAGGCCAGGCGGCGGGGCGATGACCGCCTTCTGTTCGGCCAGGTCGATCTCGGTGACGATCTCCTCCACGAAGGGGATCAGCACCTCGCTGCCGTCGGGGCGCTCGACGATGAACAGGTCCTGGGAGGGCAGGTGCGAGATCTCGGTGATCCGGCCGACCTCCGTGCCGTCCGCGGTGACCACGTCGAGGTCGATCAGCTGGTGGTCGTAGTACTCGTCCTCGTCCTCGGGCAGTTCCTCCGGGTCGATCTCGGCGATCAGGAGGGTGTTGCGCAGGGCCTCGGCCGCGGTGCGGTCGGTGACACCCTCGAAGCGCAGGAGGAGGCGGCCGCTGTGGACGCGTCCTGTCTCGATGGTCAGCGGTCCCGTGGAGGCGGGATCCGTGGCGAGTACGGCGCCGGGCGCGAGCCTGAGTTCCGGCTCGTCGGTACGCACCTCGACGGTGACCTCACCCTTGATGCCATGGGCACGGCCGATCCGTGCGACTACCAGCTGCACCTGTCCAAATCTCCTGTCATACGACTGCGGGCCGGGGACGGCCCAGTGGCCCTCCCCGGCCCGAGCCGGTTGCTATGAAGCGTCAGCGGACGTGGTCCACGTCGACGAGGTCGACGCGGACACCGCGGCCGCCGATGGCGCCCACGACGGTGCGCAGGGCGCGCGCGGTCCGGCCGTTGCGGCCGATCACCTTGCCGAGGTCGTCCGGGTGGACCCGGACCTCGAGCACGCGCCCGCGACGCAGGTTGCGCGAGGCGACCTGCACATCGTCAGGGTTGTCGACGATGCCCTTCACGAGGTGCTCAAGCGCCTCTTCGAGCATGCTGCTCAGGCCTCGGTCGACTCGGACTCGGCAGCGGCCTCGTCCTTCTTCTCAGCCTTCTTCTTCTGGGTGATCGCCTCACCCTTGCCCTCGTCGTCACCGCCGAGAGCCTCGAACGACGGACGGGCCGGCTTCGGCTCGGCGACGAGCAGCGGCGCGGGAGCCGGCTCGCCCTTGAACTTCTGCCAGTCGCCGGTCTTCTTCAGGATGGCGAGAACGGGCTCGGTCGGCTGCGCGCCGACACCCAGCCAGTACGCCACGCGCTCGGCGTCCACCTCGATGACCGACGGGTTGTAGGTCGGGTGGTACTTGCCGATCTCCTCGATGGCCCGGCCGTCACGGCGGGTACGGGAGTCGGCGACGACGATGCGGTAGTGAGGCGAACGGATCTTGCCCAGACGCTTCAGCTTGATCTTGACTGCCACGGGAGTGGGTTCTCCTGGTTTTGACGTGGTTGGGCACGGCGAGTTGCCGCGTGGGGTTGCGGTACCCGAGTGCCCGATGGACGCGTCAGCCGGAGGAGAGAGGGGTCCTGTGCGACTGTCGAGTACAGCTAGCCATTGTGCCACACCCTGTGGGTCGCTTCTGGCCGGGGCGGGTCGGTGGATTCCGGGCACGCCCAGGAGGCACCCGGCGTGGAGGTGACCGTACGTCGGGTGCGCTGCCCTGTGCTGTGAAGTTGCCGCGGGGGCCGCCACCGGCACCCACGAGATGCCGGTACTCCGTGGCCGTCCGCGGTTACGCCGCTCCCGCGACCTCCGGGATTCTGAACGGCTTGCCGCAGCCGCCGCAGACGATGGGGGCCTGGGCCAGGACCGAGGGCACCACGCGGACGTTGCGGCCGCAGTCGCAGACCGCCTTGACGCGCACGCCGCCGCCGGAGGAGCCGTGCCGGGCGGCCGGACCCCGGAAGCTGCGGGGGGTGTCCGAGGCGGTCGCCGCCGTGTGGGCCTTCAGCGCGCGCTGCAGCCGCTCGATGGTCGGGCGGTAGCGCCGCTTGGCCTCGGGGTTGAGCGTGACCAGTGAGAAGCCGCTGCTCGGGTGCGGCTCCTCGGGGTGGTCGAGGCCCAGCTCCTCGGCGATCGCGAGGAAGCGGCGGTTGTGGTAGCGGCCGGCGCGGGAGGTGTCGCGGATCCCACGCGCGGCGGCGATGCCGTGGACTGCCTCATGGAGCAGTCGCTCGAAGGAGAGCTCGTGCCCGCACGCGGACGACGACTCCCCGATCAGGGACTCTGGCGCGGCGAGGTCCGGCAGCTCGGGGTGGTACCGCTGAATGTCGGCCCACGCCTGCGCCAGCTCTGCGGCGAGAACAGGTGGTGTCTGTGTCGTGCTCACGTAATGACAACGAGCGGGGGTGCCGCTGTGTTCCTATTCCGGGGCATCCCAAATAATTTGCACGTACCCGTCAGTTGCCGCTGATGCGTCCGGACGAGGGCGGGTGCGCTGATCTGCGGAGAAGCCGCACAGCTCATATCAAGCTGGTGCGTAGTCCGCCGTACGCACCGGCATGTACGGCCCGGTGCGGCCGTGGCCGGCGGCTGCGCAAGAGACGTTTCGGCCGCTCTCCTCGCGATGCCTCACTTCGGTCAGCGTCCGGGACCGCCGTGACGTTACCCTTCGCCGTCCGACGCCCCGGCACCAGCCGGTACCCCGGAGGCGGACACCGTACGGCCATCCAGATGACCGGCATGTGAAATCTCGCCACACCCGCGTCCGGAGCCCAAGCGGAACCCCACGCCCCCTGGACGGAGCCGCGAGCCGGGAGTTACCTGACATACGTGGGAAGTACGCGCGCACGGCACGGGGGCCACGCAACCGGGCACAGCGGCGAACTGTCGGCGGATTGGGGCGCTTACCTATGACACCTACGCTCGTGCCGCAGCACGTGTCTCGCGCGGGCTACGCACCCCGCGCGGACCTGTGCGCACGCGCGCGTGACTGGTCCGAGATCCAGGAGCGGATGCTGGTGCCGCTCTACGAAGCCGTCTACGAACGACTCGAAGTGGGCCCCGCCACCCGGCTGCTGGGCCTGCGCTGCGGCTCCGGGCTCGCGCTGCTGCTGGCGGCGGGCAGAGGTGCCGAGGTCACCGGGGTCGACTCCGCCTCCCCCGAACGGCTCGCCCTCGCCCGCGACCGTCTGGCGGCGGACGCCCCGCGCGGCGGCAGCGGCGGGGTGGGCCCGCGCGGCGGAAGAAGCCGGTCCCGCGCGCGTGCGGCCGCGCGGCTCATCGACGGCTTACCCCGTGACGCGACCGGCGCGGAGACGGCCGCGTACGGCCTGGTGACCGTCTTCGAGCCGATCGGCTGCCTCGCCGGCGACTCCGAGGGGCTCGGCGAGCTGCTGGCGGACGCGCTGCCGCTGGCCGCGCGCGGGGCCGCCGTGGTGCTGGCCGGCTGGGGTCCGCCGGAGCGCTGCGCCACCTCCTCGGTGCTGCGGGTGGCGACGAAACTGGCCGACCCGCTGCGCAGCGCGCGCAGCTGGCGGCCGGCCCGGCGGGACGACCTGGAGGAGGTCGCGCAGCGGGCGGGGCTGAAGCCGGACGGCTCGGGGCGGGTGGCCTGCCCGTTCGGGTACGCGGACGTCGACAGCGCCGCACGCGGTCTGCTGTCGACCGGCCTGTTCGACGCGGCGATCGCGGCGACCGACGCCAAGCAGGTCGACAAGGAGCTGACGGAAGCCCTGCACCCGCACCGCCGCCCGGACGGCTCCGTGTGGATGCCGAACGTCTTCCGCTACCTCGTCGCCCGGGTGCCCTAGGCCTCGTCGGCGTCCTTGGTCAGGCGGGTGATCCCGGCGATCCGGTACGCGTCCGCCTCCTCCAGCGTCTCACTGGCCAGCAGGGCCTGGGCGAGGGCGTCCAACTGGCCGCGGTGGTCGCGGAGTTTGCGGCAGGCCTCCTCGTAGCACTCGTCCACGATCCGCCGCATCTCGGCGTCGATGACGTCGAGGGTCTGCGGGGCGGCGGCGAGGCCGTAGGCCTGCTGGGCGTCGTTGGGGAGCGCGGAGAGGCGGCCGACCTCCCGGCTCATGCCCCAGCGGGACACCATCCCGCGCGCGATGTTGGTGACCTGTTCCAGGTCGCTCTCGGAGCCGGTGGTGATCACGTCGTAGACGACGTGCTCGGCCGCCATGCCGCCGAGGGCGCCGATGATGCGGCCGCGCAGGTACTCCTCGGTGTACGCGTACCTGTCCGCCTCCGGGGTGGACAGGGTGACGCCGAGCGCGCGGCCGCGCGGCACGATGGTGATCTTGCGGACCGGGTCGGCGCCCGGCTGGAGCATGCCGAGCAGGGCGTGTCCGCTCTCGTGGTAGGCGGTGCGCCGGCGCTCCTCCTCGGGCATCACCAGCGGGCGTTCCGCGCCGAGCTGGACCTTCTCCAGGGCGTCGGACATGTCGGACCGGGTCACGCGCTGCTGCTGCCGTTTCACCGCGAGCAGGGCGGCCTCGTTGGCGAGGTTGGCCAGATCCGCGCCGGTCATGCCCGGGGTCGTACGGGCGACCTGGGCGAGGTCGACGTCGTCGGCGAGCGGGATCTCGCGGGTGTGGATCTCCAGGATGGCCTCGCGGCCGCCGCGGTCCGGGGGCGAGACCTGGACCACCCGGTCGAAGCGGCCGGGGCGGGTCAGGGCCGGGTCGAGGATGTCGGCACGGTTGGTGGCCGCGATGACGATGACGCCCTCCGAGCCGGAGAAGCCGTCCATCTCGGTGAGGATCTGGTTCAGGGTCTGCTCGCGCTCGTCGTGCCCGCCCATCGTGGCGCCGCCGCCGCGGGCCCGCCCGATGGTGTCGATCTCGTCGATGAAGATGATCGACGGGGCGACCTTGCGGGCCTCCGCGAACAGCTCCCGCACGCGCGAGGCACCCACGCCCACGATCATCTCGATGAACTCGGACGCGGACGCGGAGAAGAACGGCACACCCGCCTCTCCGGCGACCGCCCGCGCGAGCAGTGTCTTGCCGGTGCCGGGCGGGCCGGCGAGCAGCACGCCGCGGGGCATCTTGGCGCCCATGCGACGGTAGGCGTCGGGGTTCTTCAGGAAGTCGACGACGTCGTTCAGCTCGCCCTCGACCTCGTCGATGCCGGCCACGTCCGCAAACGTGGTGCGCTTCTCGCCCGGCACCAGCTCGACCGGCTTCGGCGGCGCCTTGCGGCCCAGCATGCCGCCCGCCCCGCCGAGGCCCGCGCTCATCCTCCGTGCGACGAGGATCCACAGGGCGACGATGATCAGCATCGGCGCCAGCGAGATCAGCAGGTTGGACAGGAAGCTGCGGTGCTGGACGACCGGTTCGGCGGTGACCGTCACGTTGTGCTTGGTCAGGTTCGACCAGAGGTTGTCGTTCGCGAAGGACGGACGCTCGGTGTTGAACTTGGTGTAGTTCCCGCCGCCCTCGGGCTTCTTCCGCGCCTTCCTGAGCTGGCCCTGGATCGAGTCGCCCTTGGCGTAGATCTTGGCGACGTTCCCGTCGTTCACCTGCTTGCTGAACTCGGTGTACGCGATCGTCGGCTCGTTGGCCTGGTCGAAGTAGGACAGCACCAGGTTGGCGATCAGGTAGACGACCAGCGCGGTGACGATCAGCCGCCACCAGCCGCCACGCATCCGGCGCCCGCCGGGCGGCTGCTGCGGCTCGTCGGGAGCGCCCTCGGTACGCCAGGGCTGGTCGGGCGACTTGCGTGGCGGCGCGGGGTTGGTCATATCCGGACCGTACGACAATGACCAACCCCTGGCATGCCCAGCGGTGAACCCGGGGCGAACCCCGCGGGGCGAACCCCGCGAGGGGCATCAGCCCATGAACTTCTTGAACTCGTCCGGCAGCTCGAAGTCCTGGCCGCCCTGCTGCGGCAGCCCGAAGGCGTTCCCGCCCTGGGCGGCGGCCTCGCGGCGCTGGGCCTCCTCCAGCTCCTGCTGCCTGCGCTTCATCGGGTTGCCGGAGCGCTGCTTGCCCTTGGCCTTCTTCTGCTGCTTCTTCTGCCGGCCGGGGCCGCCGCCCATGCCCGGGATCCCCGGCATGCCCGGCATGCCGCCGCCCTGCGCCATGCGGGACATCATCTTGCGGGCCTCGAAGAACCGCTCGACCAGGTTCTTCACGGCGCTGACCTCGACGCCGGAACCCTTGGCGATACGCGCGCGGCGGGAGCCGTTGATGATCGTCGGGTCCTGACGCTCGACCGGGGTCATCGACTTGATGATCGCGGCGGTGCGGTCGACGTCCCGCTCGTCGATGTTCTGGATCTGGTCCTTGATCTGGCCCATGCCCGGCAGCATGCCGAGCAGCTTGGAGATGGAGCCCATCTTCCGGACCTGTTCCATCTGGGCCAGGAAGTCGTCCAGGGTGAAGTCCTGGCCCTTCTTGGACGCCAGCTTCGAGGCCATCTTGGCGGCCTCTTCCTGGCTGAAGGTCTTCTCCGCCTGCTCGATCAGGGTGAGCAGGTCACCCAGGTCGAGGATGCGGGAGGCCATCCGGTCCGGGTGGAAGGCGTCGAAGTCGTCCAGCTTCTCGCCGTTCGACGCGAACATGATCGGCTTGCCGGTGATCTGCCGGATCGACAGGGCGGCACCACCGCGGGCGTCACCGTCGAGCTTGGAGAGCACCACGCCGTCGAATCCGACGCCGTCGCGGAAGGCCTCGGCGGTGTTGACGGCGTCCTGGCCGATCATCGCGTCGACGACGAACAGGATCTCGTCCGGGGAGACCGCGTCGCGGATGTCCGCGGCCTGCTGCATCATCTCGGCGTCGATACCGAGGCGGCCGGCGGTGTCCACGATCACGATGTCGTGGACCTTGGACCTGGCGAAGTCGATGGAGTCCTTGGCGACCTTGACCGGGTCGCCGACGCCGTTGCCCGGCTCGGGCGCGTAGACGGCGACACCGGCGCGCTCGGCGACGACGCTCAGCTGGTTGACGGCGTTCGGGCGCTGGAGGTCGGCGGCGACCAGCAGCGGGGAGTGGCCCTGTTCCTTGAGCCACTTGGCGAGCTTGCCCGCGAGGGTGGTCTTACCGGCACCCTGCAGACCCGCCAGCATGATCACGGTGGGCGGCTGCTTGGCGAAGCGCAGGCGCCGGGTCTCACCGCCGAGGATGGTGACCAGCTCGTCGTTGACGATCTTCAGGACCTGCTGGGCCGGGTTCAGCGCACGGGAGACCTCGGCGCCGAGCGCCCGCTCCTTGACGTTCTTGATGAACGCGCGGACGACCGGGAGGGCGACGTCCGCCTCCAGCAGAGCGATGCGGATCTCGCGTGCGGTGGCGTCGATGTCCGCCTCGCTCAAGCGCCCCTTGCCGCGCAGGTTCTTGAAAGTCGCTGAGAGGCGATCGGAGAGAGTATCGAACACGGCGGCGTCGGTCCTCGGAGTCGGGGGCAGTCTGAGCGTCTTCCAGGGTATCCGGCCCGACAAGTCAGCGGTCCCCGCCCGCCGCATCCGGCGCGCGGGGCGATCCCGCGCACGCCCGGGGGCCGCCTGTCCGACCATGCGGTCACGCCCGCAGCGTCTCCTCCAGCACCCGGGCCGTGGACGCCGCGTCCGGCGCGGGCAGGGGCGCGCCCGCGCCCGTGGTGACGTAGAACGCGTCCACCGCGTTGGCGCCCAGCGTGCTCACGTGCATGCTGCGCACCCGCACGCCCGCCTTCTCCAGGGCCATGCCGATGCGGTGCAGCAGGCCCGGGGCGTCCTGGGCGCGGACCTCGATCACCGTGGCGTGGTGGGAGGCGGCCGGCGCCACCGTCACCCGGGGCGGCGGGGCGACCCAGCCGCGTCGGCGGGGGTAGGCCGCGTCCCGTTCGGCGAGGCGGCCGGCGATGTCCAGGCTGCCGTCCAGGGCGCGGACGAGGTCGGCGCGCAGCCGGGCCGCCTGCGGCAGGGAGCCGTACTCGGCGGCAACCCGCCAGTTGAGCAGCAGCACCGAGCCGTCCTCGACGTCGTCCGGCAGGCGCAGGGTGCGCAGCTCGGCCGTGCGGACGGTGAGGCGGTGCACGGCGAGGACACCGGCGACGGAGGGGAGCACGGCGGGCTGGTCGGGTACGGCGATGACCAGCTCGACGCCGAGGGGTTCCTGGGCGGGCTCCTGCTCGGTGGCCGGTTCCGTCTGGGTCTCCGTCTGTGCGCGCAGGGCGAGGACCGGGCCGCCCGTGCGGTACGCCTCGATCGCCAGCCGCTCCTGCTCGGCCGTGGGCGCGGCGGGCTCGGGCTCGTCGGGGGCGTCGCCGGCGAGCACGGCGGTGACGCGGCGGACCAGGTCGGCTACGAGGGAGCCGCGCCAGGAGGACCAGGCCGCCGGTCCGGTGGCGAGGGCGTCGGCCTCGGTCAGCGCGTGCAGCAGTTCCAGGGTGCTCTGGGTGCCGACCGCCTCGGCGACCGAGCGGACGGTCGCCGGGTCCTCGAGGTCGCGGCGTGTCGCCGTCTCGATCAGCAGCAGGTGGTGGCGGACGAGTGCCGAGAGCACGGCCACGTCCGCACGGTCGAAGCCGATCCGCGCGGCCACGTCCTTGGCGATGATCTCGCCGGCCACCGAGTGGTCGCCGGGCCAGCCCTTGCCGATGTCGTGCAGCAGGGCGGCGACCAGGAGGAGGTCGGGGCGGCTGACGCGGCGGGTCAGCTCGGAGGCGCGGACGGCCGTCTCGATCAGGTGCCGGTCTACCGTCCAGATGTGGACGGCGTTGCGCTGCGGGCGGCAGCGGACCCGCTCCCAGTCCGGCAGCAGGCGGCTGATCAGGCCCTCGGCCTCCAGCGCCTCCCAGACCTCCACCGTCGGGCGGCCGGAGCCGAGCAGCGTCACCAGCTGCTCGCGCGCCTCGGCGGGCCACGGCGCGGACAGGGGGCGCGCGGTGGCAGCCATGCGCCGTACGGCGTGCAGGGAGAGCGGGAGGCCGGCCTGCGCGGCGGCGGCCGCGGCGCGCAGAGGAAGCACGGGGTCGCGCTCGGGGCGCGCGGCACGGGCGAGCACCACCTCGCCGTCCTGCTCCACCACGCCCTCGGCGAGCGGGGAGCGCTCGGCGACGGGTTTCGCACCACCCAGCATGGCGCGCAGGCGCGGGCGGACGGCGCGCGAACGCAGCACGCGCCCCACCTCGCGCCAGGTGACGTCACTGGCGTACGAGATGACCCCCGCCGCCTCGTAGACCTGCCGCAGCAGCGTGTCCGCGTCCAGCAGCCCCAGCTCGGCCGCCACCTGGTCCTGCTCCTGCAGCGCGAGCCGGTCGGTCGCGCGCCCGGTCGACAGATGCAGCGCGTCCCGGACGTCGAGCAGGCGCCGGCGGGCGTCCGCGAGGCCCTCGCGCGGGGCGTCGGCGAGCCAGGAGGCGGCGACGGCGCGCAGGGCGGTGGCGTCCCTCAGTCCGCCGCGGGCCTCCTTGAGGTCGGGTTCCAGCAGGTACCGCAGCTCGCCCTGGCGTTCGGCGCGCTCGGCGCAGAGTTCCTGGAGTTCGGGGAGGCGTTTGGGCGCCTGGTTGCGCCAGTCGGCCAGGACGGCCGTACGCAGTCCGGCGGTGAGGCCGAGGTCGCCGGCGAGATGGCGGGCGTCCAGGAGGCCGAGGTGGACTTTCAGGTCCTCGCCGGCGGTCCGGCGGGCCTCCGCCGGAGTGCGCACGGAGTGGTCGAGGGCGAGACCGAGATCCCACACGGGGTACCAGAGACGGTCGGCCAGGGCGGCGACCGCCTTCGGGTCGGAGCCGTCGTGCAGCAGCACGAGGTCGAGGTCGCTGCGCGGGGACAGCTCGGCGCGGCCGTAGCCGCCGACGGCGACGAGAGAGACCCCCTGCACCCCCTCGGCCGCCGCGCTGAACAGTCCGGCCAGCCAGCCGTCGGTCAGTTCCGCGAGGGCGGCACGGCGCGGCGGCCCGGACCGCGCCCCCTCGGTGAGGAGGCGCAGCCGGGCCGCCGCGTAACCGCTGGGTCCCGAGTCCTCTGCTTCAGTTCGCACGTCCGTTCCCGTCACCCAGGGACTCCCGTTTCTCAGAATCGTGGTCAGAGCGCGTCCGGGCCGCGCTCGCCGGTGCGGACCCGTACGGCCGTCTCGACCGGCAGGGACCAGACCTTGCCGTCACCGATCTTGCCGGTGCGGGCCGCCTTGACGATGACCTCGACCAGCTGCTCGGCGTCGTCGTCCTCGGCCAGCACCTCGATGCGGATCTTGGGGACCAGGTCGACGGTGTACTCGGCGCCGCGGTAGACCTCGGTGTGGCCCCGCTGACGACCGTAACCGCTGGCCTCGGTGACCGTCAGACCGTGGACGCCGAATGCCTGAAGGGCCTCCTTGATCTCGTCCAGCCGGTGCGGCTTGACGACGGCGGTGATGAGCTTCATGCGTCCACCTTCTTGGTCTGCGCGGCGGCCAGGGCCGGGGCGTGGGCGGCGGAACCGATGACACCGCCGCCGGCGCCGCTGAAGTCGTAGGCGGTCTCGGCGTGCTCGGCCTGGTCGATGCCCGAGATCTCCTCGTCCTCGGTGACCCGCATGCCGATCGTCTTGTCCAGCAGGAAGGCGAGGACCGCGGAGACGATCAGGGAGTAGGCGAGGACCGCGCCGACACCGGCGCACTGCTTCCACAGCTGGGTGAAGGAGTGGTCGCCGTAGAGGACGCCGGTCGCGGTGGACTGGCCCTTGCCGGTGGCGAAGAAGCCGATCAGCAGGGAGCCGATGATGCCGCCGACCATGTGGACGCCGACGACGTCGAGCGAGTCGTCGTAGCCGAACCGGAACTTCAGGCCCACGGCCGCGGCGCAGGCGACACCGGCGATGGCGCCGACGGCGATCGCGCCGAGCGGGGAGACCGCGCCACCGGACGGGGTGATCGCGACGAGACCGGCGACCGCGCCGGAGGCGGCGCCCAGCGTGGTGAACGCGCCGTGGCGGATCTTCTCGTAGGCGAGCCAGGCCAGCATGGCGGCGGCCGTCGCGACCTGGGTGTTGACGAACATCAGCGCGCCGACGCCGTCGTCGTTGCCGAGCCAGGAGCCCGCGTTGAAGCCGAACCAGCCGAACCACAGCAGGCCGGCGCCGAGCATGACCAGCGGCAGGCTGTGCGGGCGCATCGGGTCCCTCTTGAAGCCGACGCGCTTGCCGATGACGAGGATGACACCGAGCGCCGCCGCACCCGCGTTGATGTGGACCGCCGTACCACCCGCGAAGTCGATCACGCCGAGCTTGTAGGCCCAGCCGTCGGCGCCCCAGACCCAGTGGGCGACCGGGACGTAGACGATCGTGAGCCACAGCGCGATGAACAGCGACCACGCCGAGAACTTCACCCGGTCCGCGAGGGCGCCGCTTATCAGGGCCGGGGTGATGATCGCGAACATCATCTGGAAGACCATGAACACGAAGACCGGGATGGTGTAACCGGGCCAGAGCTCCGTCAGGCCGATCTTGCGCAGACCGAACCAGTCGGAGTCCCAGCCGATGAGGCCGTTGTTCGTGCCGAAGGCGAGGGAGAAGCCGTAGAACACCCACAGAAGGGTGACGATGCCCATGCTGATGAAGCTCATCATCAGCATGTTCAGGGTGCTCTTGACGCGGACCATGCCCCCGTAGAAGAAGGCAAGGCCCGGCGTCATGATCAGCACCAGGGCGGAAGCAATGAGCATGAAGCCTGTGTTCGCGGCAGACAGCTTGGGTGCCTCCGCGGCAAGCGTGATGGCTGGTGCCATCGGCGTCTCCTCGTCGGTTGGTACGGCCCCGTGCGGGCGGTGCCTGAGCGGTCCGGCGGGTGTGGGGTGGGCCGGTTATGCGCCACGAGATTGACGCAGCGCGGTTTCGGTCGAAGCCACTCGTTGTTTCGCCGGGGTGACGAAGGCGCCCTGCTTGTTACGCCTGGATGAACCGCCGGATTCCGGACTCGGAGATCGTTGCCGTGACGCGGCCTCCTCCGGACAGCCCCTGAGGAGACAGGCCGGCCGCGGCGGCCTCTCCGATGACCTGGCGCGGGGGAGCCGAGTCGGGCAGTTCGGGAGGACCGGCCGCGGCCGGGGCACGGAGCCGGAGGCGTCAGACCGCTGCGGCGGTCTCCGGCAGGTCGACGGCGAGCTGGTCGGTGAGGTCGACGACGGCGGTGAGGTCGCCGTAGTCCCGTACGGCCGTGTCGACCGTCTTTCGAATACGAGTGTTCACACGCTCGGAGCGGACCTTCTTGGCGATGTCCATGGCCTGGGAGGCATAGGCCGTACTCTGTTCGGGCTCGCGCTGCAGCAGGTGCACGGTGGCCATGCCGATCAGGTTGAGGGCGTAGGACCGCTGGTGCTCGCTGTCCTTGGCGAACAGCTCGACCGCCCGCTGCATGAGCGGCTCGGCGAGGGAGGCGTAGGTGGGGCTGCGTCCGGCGACGTAGGCGAGGTCGCGGAAGGAGTGGGAGTTCTCGCCGTACAGCTCGGCCTCGGAGAAGAAGCGGATCCAGTCGGGGTCCGGCTCGTCCCACTCGTCGGCCTCGGCGAAGGTGGTCTCGGCCATGCGCACCGCGCGCTTGGTCTTGCCGGGCTGGCCCATGTTGGCGTACGCGCGGGCCTCCATCGCATACAGCATGGACTGGGTGCGCGGGCTCGCGCAGTCGCGGCTGCCGTACTGGGCGAGGTGGATCAGCTCCAGGGCGTCGTCGGGCCGGCCGAGGTGGATCATCTGGCGGCTCATGCTGGAGAGGATGTAGGAGCCGAGCGGCTTGTCGCCGGCCTCCTTGGCCGCGTGCAGGGCGAGGACGAAGTACTTCTGCGCGGTGGGCTGCAGTCCGACGTCGTACGACATCCAGCCCGCGAGTTCCGCGAGTTCGGCGGCGACCTTGAACAGCTTGCGGGCGGTGGCCTCGGGCTGGGGCTCCTGGAGCAGGTCGGTGACCTCGTGCAGCTGTCCGACGACCGCCTTGCGGCGCAGACCGCCGCCGCACTGGGCGTCCCACTGGCGGAACATCCGCGTGGTGGACTCCAGCAGGTCCAGCTCGGGCTTGGACAGCCGGCCGGGCCTGCGGGAGTCGAGGAGCGGATCGGGGTCGGGCGGGAGCGGGGAGGCGGGGGTGGGCACGAGCCAGCGCTGCATCGGCTCGATGAGGGACGGACCGGCGGACAGGGCCAGGGAGGTGCCGAGGAAGCCGCGCCGGGCCAGCATCAGGTCGCTGCGCGAGAACTCGCTGAGCAGGGCGACCGTCTGCGGGGCGGTCCAGGGCAGGTCGACGCCGGACGCGGAGGGCGACTGGCGGGCGGCGCGCAGGCCGAGGTCCTCGATGGAGACCACACAGCCGAAGCGCTCGGAGAACAGCTCCGAGAGGATGCGCGGGATCGGCTCGCGCGGGTTCTCGCCGTCCAGCCAGCGGCGCACGCGCGAGGTGTCGGTCGAGATGTGGTTGGCGCCCATCTGACGGGCCCGGCGGTTCACTTGGCGGGCGAGCTCGCCCTTGGACCAGCCGCTGCGCACAAACCACGATCCGAGCAGCTCGTTGGGGCGCTTGTCAGCGTTCGTCCCGCTACCGCCGTTGCCGCTCACTGGAACGCCCCCATCCCTGAGACCACTTGTCGTCGCTGCGACCCGCGGTCGCCCCGGAGGGAGACCGTCGCGCGCCAAGCCCTATCAGAATGCCGGTAAATACGGCTTCCCGTCCGGAGGTTCTCACCCTTCGAACGAGCCGACGACTCGCCTCCGGCATACCCATCGGTGCATATGCCTCCCGGGCTCGCACACTCACAGTAATCCTACGATCACCCGCTCAGCCACGGGGATCCCGGAAACGCCACCATTCGCCACCCCTTCGAATGAACTCACGGGCGCCCGGACGCGATTCACTTGACATACGACGGCCGGAAGTGGGCGGAGTGAAGCACGACGGGGCACGCAGCCGCCCGTACGCCACCCTGTTGCGCTTCAAGGCGCCGCCTTGGCCTCGCGTCGGCGCGGGAAGGCGGAGCCGTAGCGTTACGTTCCGCTTCCGTCCCGTTCCGTGTCGTAACCACCGGCGCGCCGGACCCGTTGGAGGGGGCATGGGCTTCACGATCGGCGGCATTCGCGAGATCCGTTCCGGCACGCGCCGGCGCGGCCGTCCGTCGGAGTGCACCACCGTCGCCGAGTTCACCGGCCTGTGGGGCTGGGACGTGGTGCCGGGCGCGCGGGCCGCGGCGGGGGTCTGCTCGTGCGGACGCGCCGACTGTACGGCGCCGGGCGCGCACCCGCTCGGCTTCGCACCCCAGGTGCCGGCCGGGGCCACACTGGACGAGGTGAGCAAGGCCTGGTCCGAGTTCCCGGGCGCCGCGGTGATGCTGCCGGTGGGCCGGGCGTTCGACACGGTCGAGGTCTCCGAGGCCGCCGGCCGGCGCGCCCTGGTCCGCCTGGAGCGGATGGGCCTCCCGCTCGGGCCGGTGACCGCGACCCCGGACGGCCGCGCCCACTTCTTCGTCGCGCCCGGCGCCGCCGCCGAGCTCCCCCGGCTGCTCTACCGCATGGGCTGGGACGACCCCACGGCCCTGGACCTGCGCGGCCTCGGCCCCGGCACGTACATCACGGCGCCGCCCTCCGACCAGGGCGGGCTGGGCCCGGTGCGCTGGCTGCGCCCGCCCGCACTCGACTCGGCGACCAGGCCTCCGGCGGCGCGGCTGCTGCTGGGGACACTGGCGTACGTGGCGCACAGGTCGCGGGCGCGGGGGTAGCCCTCGCCGGCACGGCGAAGCGCCCGTTCCGACTGCACCTCGGGACGGGCGCTTCTCGCGAGCAACTGCGAGGGGGGGACGTGGCCCCTGGGGCCTGTCACCGGCGGATCATGCCGGAGTCGCGGGGCAGGGTGCGCCCGTCTGCGGCGTTGTCGTCGGCCCCGACGCTCCGCGTCGACGCCCTCCTCCGCCTTGCAGCTGGACGCACCCTGCCCCGCTCGCCCGCACCGACACGGCGCCGTCGCCCGGAGCCGGCCTGATCCGCCGGACAGGGCCTAGTCGCCGATCAGCGCGTCCACGAACGCCTCCGGCTCGAACGGCGCGAGATCGTCCGCGCCCTCGCCGAGTCCGACCAGCTTGACCGGCACACCCAGCTCGCGCTGGACCGCGACGACGATGCCGCCCTTGGCCGTACCGTCCAGCTTGGTCAGCACGATGCCGGTGATGTCCACGACCTCGGCGAACACGCGGGCCTGGACCAGGCCGTTCTGCCCGGTGGTGGCGTCCAGGACCAGCAGCACCTCGTCCAGCGGCGCGTGCTTCTCCACGACCCGCTTGACCTTCCCGAGCTCGTCCATGAGCCCGGTCTTCGTGTGGAGCCGGCCGGCGGTGTCGATGAGGACGACGTCGACCCCCATCTCCTTGCCCTCCTTGACCGCGTCGAAGGCGACGGAGGCGGGGTCGCCGGCCTCGGGTCCGCGCACGGTGTAGGCGCCGACCCGCTCGCCCCAGGTCTGCAGCTGGTCGGCGGCGGCGGCGCGGAAGGTGTCGGCGGCGCCGAGCACGACGGTGCGGCCGTCGGCCACGAGTACACGCGCGAGCTTGCCGGTGGTGGTGGTCTTGCCGGTGCCGTTGACGCCGACGACCATCACGATGCCGGGCTTGCGGTCCTCCGGCTCGGTCTTCACCGTGCGGTCGACGTCGGTGCCGACCAGCTTGAGCAGCTCCTCGCGCAGCAGGCCGCGCAGCTCCTCGGGGGTGCGGGTGCCGAGCACCTTCACGCGCTCGCGCAGCCCTTCGACCAGTTCCTGGGTGGGCTGCACGCCGACGTCGGCGGTGAGCAGCGTGTCCTCGATCTCCTCCCAGGTCTCGTCGTCCAGGTGCTCGCGCGAGAGCAGCGTGAGCAGGCCCTTGCCGAGGGCGTTCTGGGAGCGGGACAGGCGGGCGCGCAGCCGGACCAGCCGGCCCGCGGTGGGCTCCGGGATCTCGAGCTCGGGGACCTCGAGGGCGGGGCCACTGGGCGGCTCCTCGACGACGACCGCGGGGCCGCCGGGGAGATCCACCTCCTCGATCGTCCGGCGCGGTTCGTCGCGCGGTGTCTCGGCCTCGTCGCCGACGTGCGGCTCGGCCGGGGGCGCGGTGATGTCGGGCGTCTTCGGGGGCGGCGGGGGCAGCGGCTTCCGGCGCCGGCTGCCCACGATCAGCCCGCCGAGCGCGCCGAGCACGACCACGGCGATGACTACAGCAAGGATGACGGTTTCCATAACTCGTCCAGTATCAGCCATGGGGTACGGGGAGAGGCTGTTTGTGGCTTCCTCCGAGAGACAAACACCACTTAAAGCGAGGAGTCGGAGCAAAGTACGATGGTGGCGGCTCTGTTGACGCGCGTAGAGTCCGATCGTCCCTGTCCCCCCACGTCTGGCCCCTTTTTCATGAGCAAAACCGTCGAGACCGAGGGCGCTCTCGAGACCCGTGGCATCGAGCAGGTCCCGGATCACGAACGCACCGGGAAGACCCGCGAGCTGTTCCCCACCTGGGTCGGCGCCAACATCAGCGTGCTGCTGCTGACCATGGGCGCGAGCCTGGTCGTGGCGTACCACCTGGACATCTGGCAGGCGCTCGTCGTGGCGGTGGCCGCGCCGGTCGTGTCGTACGGCCTGGTCGGGCTGATCGGCATCGCCGGCAAGCGGGGCGGTGCGCCGGGCATGGCGCTGTCGCGCGCGGTCTTCGGGCAGCGCGGCAACCTGCTGCCCGGCTCGCTGATCTGGGTCGCCCGCTGGGGCTGGGAGACGATCAACGCGGTGACCGGCGCCTACGCGATGCTCACCATCGTGGACATCCTGTTCGACCTGAAGGCGAACAGCGTGCTGGACATGGTGATGCTGCTGGTGTTCGTCGTCGCGACCTTCGCGATCTCCGGGCTCGGCATCAACGCCGTCCAGAGGTGCAACAAGTACGCGACCTATCTGTTCGGCGTCTTCTCGGTGCTGGTCCTGGTCTACCTGGTCGCGAATACGGACTGGTCGAAGGTTCTGCACCACGGCGGCGGCTCCACGGCCGCGGTGATCACCGGCGTCGGCATGATCGCCGCGGGCGGCGTCAGCTGGATCCCGACGGCGCCGGACTTCACCCGCTACCTGCCGCGTACGGCGTCCTCGAAGGCGATCGTCGGCACGGCGGTCGGCGGCGCCGGCATCGTCGTCCTGCCCATGGTCCTGATGGGCGCGGTGATGGCGGTCTCCACGCCGGACCTGGCCTCGGCGACCGACCCGGTGTCCTTCCTCGGCGAGATCCTGCCGACGTGGATCGCGGTGCCGTACCTGTTCATCGCACTGATCGGCATGCTGCTGATCAACTCGATGTCGATGTACTCGGCGGGCTTCACGGCGCAGACCCTCGGCTTCAAGGTGCCGCGGCACTGGGCGGTCTCGGTGAACGCGGTGATCTCGCTGGTCTTCGGCGGTGTGCTGATGCTGGTGGCGACGAGCTTCATGGGCTCGTTCATCGCCTTCCTGTCCCTGCTGGCGGTCGCCTTCTCGGCCTGGGTGGGCGTGTTCGGCGCGGACATGCTGCGCCGCACCGAGTACGACGGCGAGGCGATGACCGACACCACCCGCACCAGCGCCTACTGGTACCGGGGCGGCTTCTCCCCCGCGGCCGTGGCCGCCTGGGCGGTGGGCCTGCTGGCGGGCCTGATGTTCACCACCTCGGACTGGTTCACGGGTCCGCTCGCGAAGAACAACGTCATCGGCGAGTACGGCCTCGGCTGGGTCGCCACGATCGTGATCTCGGGCCTGCTGTACACGGTCCTGCCGAAGCCGGCCGTGACGACCGCGGCCGGGGCCGCCGAGACCGCCGAGGAGCCCGAGACTCTGGCCGTCTGACGCTCCGTCAGCTACCGTCCCCCTCCACCGCATCGCACCGGAGGGGGACTTCCCATGCCCGTCACGGTCGTCCGTTTCAACCTCGTCGCGCCCGGGGCCGCCCCCGCCGCCCTCTCGGCCCGCTACCGGGCCGCCCTGGAGATGGCCGCGTACGCCGATGAACACGGCATCGCCACCGTGCAGACGGAGGAGCACCACGGCGCGCGGAACAACTGGCTGCCGTCGCCGTTCGCCTTCGCGGGAGCGGTGTTCGGGGCGACCCGGCGGATCGCGGTGACCGTGTCTGCGGTGATCGGCCCGCTGCACGACCCGCTGCGGCTGGCCGAGGAGATCGCCGTACTGGACCTGCTGAGCGGCGGGCGGCTGGTGACGGTGGCCGGCATCGGCTACCGGCCCGAGGAGTACGCCCTGTTCGACGTCGACTGGAAGCGTCGGGGCCGGCTCCAGGACGAGCTGCTGGAGACGCTGCTGAAGGCGTGGACCGGCGAGGAGTTCGCGTACCGGGGCCGTACGGTGCGGCTCACCCCGCGCCCGTACACCGACCCGCACCCCCTGCTCCTGGTCGGAGGTTCCTCGAAGGCCGCCGCCCGCCGGGCCGCCCGCCTCGGCCTCCCCTTCTTCCCGAGCGCGCATCTGCCGGAGCTGGAGTCCTACTACAAGGAGAAGCTCACCGAGTACGGCACCGAGGGCTGGGTCATGATGCCCGCGGCCGAGACCCCCCTGCTGCACCTCGCTAAGGACCCGGACCGGGCCTGGGCGCACTACGGCGAGCACTTCCTGCACGAGGCACGGACCTACGCCTCCTGGCAGTCGGCGCAGATCCGCTCGGCGGTGAGGTCTGCGGCCACCACGGTGGAGGACCTGCGCGCGGAGGGCGTGTACCGCGTCCTCACGCCCGAGCAGTGCGTCGCGCAGGGGCTGGACAGCCTCGTCCTGCATCCGCTGGTGGGCGGGATGCCGGTGGAGGAGGGGTGGCGCAGCCTCAGGCTGTTCGCGGAGCGGGTGCTCCCGGCGCTGGAGGACCGGGCGGCGTAGGAGAGCCGTACGACACCGCCGCCCCCGGTCCGGGCAGTGGCCGGAGCGGGGGCGGCGGGTGGTGCGAGGAGAGGGGCAGCGGGGTCTTGGGCCCCGTCTCCTCGGTCTCGGGGGCTGTCCGTGTCAGCCCATCTCCTCCAGCGCCTTGCCCTTCGTCTCCTTGACGAACTTCAGGACGAACGGGATGGAGAGCGCGGCGAAGACGGTGTAGATCACGTAGGTGCCGGAGAGGTTCCAGTCGGCCAGCGACGGGAAGCTCGCGGTGATGGCCCAGTTGGCGATCCACTGCGCGGCGGCGGCCACGCCCAGGGCGGCGGCGCGGATCCTGTTCGGGAACATCTCGCCGAGCATGACCCAGACGACCACGCCCCAGGACAGGGCGAAGAAGAGGACGAACACGTGGGCGGCGATCAGGGCGACCCAGCCCTGGGTGGCCGGCAGCCTGCCGTCGACCAGGTGCGAGGAGAACGCCCAGGCCTCCAGGGCGAGGCCGAGAGCCATGCCGACCGAGCCGATGAGGGCGAGCGGCTTGCGGCCGATGCGGTCCACGAAGATCATCGCGATCACGGTGCCGACGATGTTGATGATCGACGTCGTGAAGGAGTAGAAGAACGAGTCCGTCGGGTCGACGCCCACCGACTGCCAGAGGGTGGAGGAGTAGTAGAACGCGACGTTGATGCCGACGAACTGCTGGAAGACCGACAGGCCGATACCGATCCAGACGATCGGCTTGAAGAAGAAGCCGCCGCCGAGCAGGTCCTTGAAGCTGGACTTGTGCTCGCTCTTCATCGCGTGCTCGATCTCGGCGACGCGCGCGTCCAGGTCGATGTCGCCCTCGACCTCGGCGAGGATCTCCTTGGCGCGCTCACGCTTGCCGACGGAGAGCAGGAAGCGGGGGGACTCGGGGATCGCGAAGGAGAGCAGGCCGTAGAGGACGGCGGGGATGACCATCACGCCGAGCATGACCTGCCAGGCCTCCAGGCCCATCAGGTGGCCGCGCTGGTTGCCGCCGGCGGCGTTGAGCAGACCCCAGTTGACCAGCTGGGAGATGGCGATGCCGACCACGATCGCGGCCTGCTGGAAGGAGCCGAGCCGGCCGCGGTAGGCGGGCGGGGCGACCTCGGCGATGTAGGCGGGGCCGATGACCGAGGCCATGCCGATGGCGAAGCCGCCGACGATGCGCCAGAAGGCGAAGTCCCACAGGGAGAAGGGAAGCGCGGAGCCCACGGCGCTGACGACGAAGAGCGCCGCCGCGATCTGCATGACCCGTATACGGCCGATCCGGTCGGCTATCCTGCCGGCGGTCGCGGCACCGATCGCACAGCCGATCAGCGCGACCGCGATCACCTGGGCGAGGGCCGCGGAGCCGATGTCGTACTTGCCGCGGATGGCCTCGACCGCGCCGTTGATCACGGAGCTGTCATAGCCGAAGAGGAAGCCGCCCATCGCGGCAGCCGCCGCGATGAAGATGACGTGCCCGAGATGTTCGGGGTGAGCCGTCCTGGCTCCTGGCTGAGGTGCCTGCGTTGTGCTGGTCACGGATATCTCCTCGGGCCCCGGCAACGCTGCCGGGTGGGGGTGAGCCCTTCCAGGTGAGACCTGAAGGTAAAAGCAACGTTGCAGAGACTATGCCTTCAAGTTTCGAAGTCAATACTTCAAACGCTGTGAGTTTTTCGATAGGCGCAGTTGCTCCATGTTCACTTCTTGAACACAGAGTCAGTTGATCTTGAATGCCTGCGCTAACGAAGGCGCTGCGAGATGACCTTCGATACGCCGTCGCCCTGCATGGACACGCCGTAGAGCGCGTCGGCGACCTCCATCGTGCGCTTCTGGTGCGTGATCACGATCAGCTGCGAGGCCTCCTGCAGCTCCTGCATGATCCGGATCAGCCGCTGGAGGTTGGTGTCGTCCAGCGCCGCCTCGACCTCGTCCATGACGTAGAACGGGCTCGGCCGGGCCTTGAAGATCGACACCAGCAGCGCGACGGCCGTCAGCGAACGCTCGCCGCCGGAGAGCAGGGAAAGCCGCTTGACCTTCTTGCCCGGCGGACGCGCCTCGACGTCCACGCCCGTGGTGAGCATGTTGCCGGGGTCGGTCAGGACGAGCCGTCCCTCACCACCCGGGAACAGCCGGCTGAAGACACCCTCGAACTCCCGGGCGGTGTCGCGGTAGGCCTCGGTGAAGACCTGCTCGACGCGCTCGTCGACCTCCTTCACCACCTGCAGCAGATCGGCGCGGGTCTTCTTCAGGTCCTCCAGCTGCTCGCTGAGGAACTTGTGCCGCTCCTCCAGCGCCGCGAACTCCTCCAGCGCCAGCGGGTTGACCTTGCCCAGCTGCTGGTACGCCCGCTCGGCGGCCTTGAGCCGCCGCTCCTGCTCGGCGCGGTGGAATGCCTTGGGCTGGTTGCGCGGGTGCTCGGGGTCGTCCGGGAGTACCTCGCCCTCGGCGGGGGGCGAGGGCGGCACGGGCTGGTGCGGACCGTACTCCGCGACCAGTCCCGCAGGCTCGACACCCAGCTCCTCCAGCGCCTTGGACTCCAGCTGCTCGATGCGCAGCCGCTTCTCGGCGCCGAGTACCTCGCCGCGGTGCACCGAATCGGTCAACTTGTCCAGCTCGGCCTTGAGTTCCCGTCCGGCGGTGCGGGCAGCGGTCAGCTCCTGCTCGCGCCGGGCCTTGGCGGCCTCGGCTGCGGTGCGTTCCCGTTCGGCCCGGGCCAGGGACACCTCGATGTGCGCGAGCAGCTGCCGGGCGCCGGAGGCGACGGCCTCGGCGACCGCCGCCTCGTGCCGCAGCCGGGCGCGGCGCTGCTCGGCACGCGCGCGTGCCTCGCGTTCCGCGCGGGCGGCCCGGTCGAGCGAGTCGGCCCGTCCGGCGAGCCCCTTGACGCGTTCCTCGTGGGTACGGACCTGGAGCCGGGCCTCCATCTCGGTCTGCCGGGCGTTGGCACCGTCGGCGGCCAGCCGGTCCCGCACGGAGGTGTCGGGTTCCTCCTCGACCGGCATCTCCTCGGCGACGGCCAGGCGCTCGGCCAGTTCCTCGGCCTCCTGTACGGCCTTCTCCAGCGCCTCCTGCGCACGTGCGGCGGCCGCGGCGGACCGTTCGGCCTCGCCCGCCGCCCCCCGCGCCTGTCCGGCGAGCCGCCCCAGCTGCTGGGCCACGGCCGACTTCTCCCGGTCGGCGGCCCGGCGGCGCTCTCCGATCTCCTCCACGAGGGCGGCGGCCTCGGTTCGCCGTTCAGCTGCCGTCCGCTGCTCCCGGGCCAGCTCCTCGCACCGCACCGCCAGCTCGGCCAGCTCGGCGGCGGCCTCGTCGACGGAGGCCTGCACCTCCAGCAGGCTGGGGGCCCCGGCGGATCCGCCGTGTGCGAAGTGGGCGCCCAGGAGGTCGCCTTCCGCGGTGACGGCGGTGAGTTCCGGGTGCGCGTGGACGAGGTCTTCGGCGTCGTCGAGGGTGTCCACGACGACGATTCCCCGCAGGAGGCGGCGGACGGCGGGCATCAGCTCGGCAGGGCCGCGAACCAGGTCGGCGGCGTGGCGCGAGGTGGGCAGGGCGGTGGCGGGCGGTCCGCCGTCCGCGGATACGTCGTGGCTGGTCGCGCCCGCCGGCGAAGCCGCATGCCGGTGCTGCTCCGCGCCCCCTGGGGACGCGTCCTGCGGCGTCGGCTCCGTCGCTCCTGCCAGCAGCAGTGCCGCCCGGCCGCCGTCCTGCTTGCGCAGGAGGCGGATCGCCTCGGCTGCCGCCGCCGTGGTCGACACGGCGATCGCGTCCGCCGCCGCGCCGAAGGCGGCCGCCAGCGGAACCTCGTAGCCGGGGGTGACCGTCAGCAGTTCTGCCGCCGGTCCGAGGACTCCGGTGAGCCGGTCGCGGTCCCCCAGGAGTATGCCGGTGCCGTCCTTCCTCCTCAGGCCCAGCGCCAGCGCCTCGTGGCGGGCCTGGGTCGCGGCGCGGGCGCGTTCGGCCGCGGTCGCCGCCTCGCGGGCCGTGCTCAGGGCCGCTTCCGCTCCCGCCAGCCGCCGTTTCGCCGCCTCGTGCTGCTCGGCCAGGTCCGCGTCGTCCGCGTCGAGGCCGTCGACCTCCGCCTTGAGCGCCTCGTACTCCTCCTGGGCCCGCACGGCACGTTCCTGCGCCTCGTCGCGGGCCGTGGCCAGGCGGTCGATCTCGGCCTGGGCCGAGGCCGCTCGGGAGCGCGCGGCGTTGACCTGGCCGGACAGGCGAGCCAGGCCCTCGCGGCGGTCGGCGATGGCGCGGGCCACGTCCTTCAGACGGCGTTCCTCGACGGCCAGCTCCCGCTCCAGGTCGGCGCGGTGGGACACGGTGTCGTCGAGGGCGCGCTGGGCCGCCTCCAGGGCCGCCTCCAGCTCGGCCTCCTGCTCACGGATGCGGGCGGCCTCCCGCTCCAGGTCCTCGGGGTCGCGGCCGCGGCGTTCGTCGGGGGGCGCGGAGGTGGCGCTCTTCACGCGGGCGTCGGCGAGGGAGACCGTGCCGCGGACCCGCTCGGCCAGCTGGGACAGCTCGTACCAGGTCTGCTGGGCGCGCTGCAGGCGGGGGGTGAGCTGCCGTACCTCGTCCTCCAGGAGGCCCTCGCGGTGCAGGGCCTTCCTGAGTTCCTGCTCGGCCGCCTCCTTGCGCTCCTTGAGGGCCGCCTCGTCCGCGATCTCGGCCTTGAGTGCCACGCGCAGGCGTACCAGGTCGTCGGCCAGCAGCCGCAGGCGTGCGTCGCGCAGATCCGCCTGGATCACGGCGGCCCGTCTCGCCACCGCCGCCTGGCGGCCCAGCGGCTTCAGCTGGCGGCGCAGTTCGTCCGTGAGGTCCTGCACGCGCGCGAGGTTGGCCTGCATCGCGTCCAGCTTGCGCAGCGCCTTCTCCTTGCGCTTGCGGTGCTTGAGGACGCCGGCCGCCTCCTCGATGAAGGCGCGGCGGCCCGTCGGATCGGCGTGCAGGACGGAGTCGAGCTGGCCCTGGCCCACGATGACGTGCATCTCCCGGCCGATGCCGGAGTCCGAGAGGAGTTCCTGGATGTCCAGGAGGCGGCAGGTGTCGCCGTTGATCTGGTACTCGCTGCCGCCGTTGCGGAACATGATCCGCGTGATGGTGACCTCGGCGTACTCGATGGGCAGGGCGCCGTCGGAGTTGTCGATGGTCAGGGACACCTCGGCGCGGCCCAGCGGCGGACGGCCGGTGGTGCCGGCGAAGATGACGTCCTCCATCTTGCCGCCGCGCAGCGACTTGGCGCCCTGCTCGCCCATGACCCAGCTGAGCGCGTCCACGACGTTGGACTTGCCCGAGCCGTTCGGGCCGACGACACACGTGATGCCCGGTTCGAACCGGAGCGTGGTCGCCGAGGCGAACGACTTGAACCCGCGGAGGGTCAGGGCCTTGAGGTGCACGCCGCTGGACTCTACCGGGCGCCGCTATCTCACTCCATGAACCCTCGCAACCGCGCGGTTTCACCGTTGAACATGCAGGGCACACCGTACGTTAAAGACGGTGAAAGGATGCGTGGGGCAAGAAAGAAGGGACGCCGAAGCGTCCCTTGCAACTCTGACGACCGGGTTCCGGTCGCCTGATCAACTGAGCGGTTGATACGGCAGCCTCGACCATTGCGACTGCTGTTGTGGAGCTGAGGCAGTGATCAGGTGAGCGCAGGCTCCGCCTGGTGTGCGTCGATGCTCTCCATGATCCTGTCCTGAGAGGCGGCAGCCGTCAGCGCTTCGTTCTCCGCCTGGATCCGTCCGAGCTCGGACTCCAGGTCCTGGACTCGCTGCTGCAGCCGTCGCATCTCGGCGAGGAGTCGAGGGTCGGAGCCGCCGACGTAACCGAGAAGCGCCTTTGCCATGATGGATGGTCCTCCACACTGAGTGACCGACCGATGCGGTGTGGGTCGTGAGGGATTCGCACCCGCGGTGCTTGGCACATCCGGGTGTTGCTCTGCTGTTGCTCCATGCCAAACAGCTAAGGTGCGCGGGGCTTTCAGCGTCTCACCAAAAAGTTTGACGGTCAACACGATCACGCCCTGTATTGGTGGGCAACCCGGGCGCGCGGCCGGAAAAGCGGCGGCGCTGCGACTCATCCGGGGCCCTCAGGGCGTGACGATCAGCTGTACCAGCGGAGCCTGCCATGCCGGGCCGTTCTTGGCAACCACCAGGCCGTTTCCGCTCTGAGCAGGCGCTTGCGGCAGTTTGCCGCGCGCCGGCGGGACGCCCGTGCGGCACCGGGTCAGCGGATGGCGAAGCCGTCGTAGCCGCCGCGGGGTGTGTCCCAGATCTCGGTGACTCCGTCCACTCGCCCGGGCGTGTCGTCGCCCTGGAGCCAGCCCAGGAGCCCCTCGCAGCCCTCCCGGGCCCCCTCCGCGACCACCTGGACGCGGCCGTCCGCCAAATTGAGAGCAAAACCACTCAGGCCGCCGATCTCCAGCGCCTTGGCACGCGTGAACCAGCGGAAACCCACACCCTGCACGCTTCCGCGCACCCAGGCGACCAGTCGTACTTCTTCGCTCATGGATGCAACCTAACCGGCCGATGTCGGTCAGGACACGTCGCCCCTCGGCGGCATGGGGTACCGTCCCGAGCCAATGCATCTCATATGAAACTCACTCGATCGAGTGAGTCGGGTTGGCCAGAGGGAGTCACTCGCCACGCAGGCGCCGGTCGACCGCGAGGACGAGGAAGAGGGCAAGGACATGGGACGCCACCGACGCATCGCCGCCGGCCGCGCCGCCACGAGCCGCGCCACAGGGGGCATACGCCCGCAGCGCTCCGGCAGCGGAGGCGACGGCTCGCGGAACTCCTACGCGGGCGAGGTGCCCAGGGGCATCGCACCGTACCTGAACCCGGAGGCCTACGCGGACGCGACCGCCAAGGCCCACGCCTATCTGTTCGCGGCGGACGGCGAGGGTGCGCCGGGCGGCTCCGCCGGCGGCGGCTTCCCCCCGGCCGGCGGCCCCTCCCCCGACGACCGGCACCGGAAGAAGGCCGGGAAGCCGGTGCGGGCCGGCCTGCTGGGAGTGTCCGCGGCCGTCGCGCTCGGTACGGCCGCGGTGGCCACGGGTGTGGTGCCGGGTCTGCAGAACTACAAGCTGGGCGGCGCCACGCACGCCACCGGCGGCGAGCGGGTGCAGGCGGTGGCCACGCCGAGCAACACGGCCGCCGAGCAGGGCGGCACCTCGGGCAGCGCCGACAGCCGGGCGGCCGGCGCCGGCACCAGCCGGAACACCACGCGCCCGCAGTCTCCGAGCCCGTCCGCCCCCGCGTCGGCGTCGGCATCGGCCTCCCCCACGCCCAGCCCGTCCAGGACGCCGTCCGAGAAGCCGGCGCCGACGGCCACGCCGTCGAAGCCTGGCAGCACGAGCAGCCCGACACGTACGGCGACGAAGACCCCCAAGGCACCCAAGGCGCCGGCGGCGACGTCCGCGCCGGAGACGGTGTCGGCGCGGTACGCCGCCGAGGCGGAGGTGCTCAAGCTGGTCAACCAGGAGCGGGCGAAGGTCGGGTGCAGCCCGCTGGCGGCGAACTCCGCGCTGACCAGGCTGGCCGAGACGTTCAGCGACGACATGGCCGCGCGGGACTTCTTCGACCACACCGACCCCAACGGCAAGTCGCCCTGGGACCGGGCCGCGGTGGCCGGCATCACCGACCTCGGCGGCGAGAACATCGCCCGCGGCCAGGCCGACGCGGCGGCCGTGATGCAGGCCTGGATGAACAGCCCCGGCCACCGCGCCAACATCCTGAACTGCGACTTCAAGACCCTCGGAGTCGGCGTCCACTTCGGCCCGGGCGGGCCTTGGTGGACGCAGGACTTCGGATACTGAGATAGCCGCAGGTCAGGCGGCTAAGCACCCTCCTGGGCCGTGTCCGGGCCGTCAATCGTGGGTTCCTCGTCCGCGAAGACGCGATCCACGGCGGCCCGGGTCCGGGTCCCGCTCGACGGCATCAGGTGGGTGTACGTCCGCAGCGTGAAGCCGGGGTCATGGTGGCCCAGGTACTCGCTCAGAGCCTTGATGCTCTCCCCCGCGTCCAGCAGCACCGAGGCATAGAAGTGGCGTAGCGCGCGCATGCCGTTGTCCCGCCCGGTCTCGGCACCCGCGGCTCGAAGTGCCGGCCGCCAGACGCGGTCGTTGAAGCGGTTCCGATCCAGCGGTAACCCCATGGTGCCGGTGAAGATCCGCGACGCCGTGACGGGAGGACCGTCGAGGGTCTTCCACGGCAGCGTGATCCTCGCGGCCGGGTGACCCTTGAGGTGACCGGCCAGCGCGAAGGCGACGGACTCAGGCAGAGGAACCTCACGCTCCTTGCCGACCCTCGGCGAAGCGAACACCGGCCGGGACAGCCGCAGTAGCTTCACCTGCCGTACGACGTGCACCACTCCCCCGAGGAAGTCCACGTCAGCGGTCCGGCAGCGCCGAGCGCACGGCCATGATCCGTTCGGCAGGCCACGGCTTGACCTTGCGGGGCTCCAGGCGTGGAGCACGCACAGACCGAGCGCTGCACGGGTTGGTCCGGATGATCCGGTCCTCGACGGCCACGGTGAAGACCGTGGAGACATGGGCGTAGATGCCGCGCCGGTACCCGGCGGATAACCCACGGTCCTCCAGGGTCCGCAGCCAGAGCCTCAGGTGTGACGGGGTGAACGAGGCCAACGGCCGAGTACCCAGGTACGGGATCGCGTGCAGCCGCAGACGACTCTCCACGGACTCACGGATCGCGGGGTCCGTGATCTGCGTGGCCATCCACTCTGTGGCGTACTGCTCGAACGTGACCTTGCCAGCGTCGGGGTCGAGGTAGTCGCCGCGCGACATGTCGGCGAGCCGACGACCCACGGCCCGCCTCGTAGCAGGTAGCTGATGTACTCCGGGGTGAGATCTCTTCGGGCGCTGGCCCCCGGCGCCAAGGTTCCGTCGGTGCGTGACGAGATCCTCCGTTAAGAGGGACTCATCTACACCAGCCCCGGCCGAGGCAGCTTCGTCCGCGAGCGGACGGATTTCGAACCGCAGCACGAAAAGCACTCCCCCGAGTATCTGGCGATCACGAAGCAGCTCAAGGCACTCGACTCGACTGTTGAGGACCTTGCGAGTCGGCTGGCCCAGTTGGAAGAGCTGGCGAAGGATCAGCGTCCAGCGTCCTGGCGACACCGTCGACGCGATGAGCTAGCCGGTCGATACTGGCCGTCGCCTCACTCAAGCGCTCAAGCACCTCTGCCAGTTCGTCCGGGGAACTCCGCCGCCGAGCGAGCCGCCAAGATTCACCTGTCCAGTAAGGGCATGGGATGCGCGGCACCTCAGATCGGGATCGACCGGGCCGCCGCCATCGTCCGCACACCACAGGGAGAGACGATCACACTCCTGAACCCGCGAGTCATCGAGGAGTCTGCGGAGAGCGATGATCAGTACGAGGGGTGCTGGAGCTTCTTCGACGTGCGGGGCAAGGTACCGCGACCGCTGAGCATCACGGTCGAGCACCAGGACGTGGACGGTGAGGGCCGCATCACGATGTTCGACCATGGCGTCGCACGCCTCGTCGCACACGAGATCGATCACCCGGAAGGCGCCCTGTACACCGCGCGCATGCGCCCAGGAGTGGACCCCATCCCTGTCTCCGAGTACAGAGGCACCGGTCGGTCATGGAACTACTAGGCCGAAGGAACTCGTTCCTGACCCCGAGCCCGTTACGGATTTCTCTACCTCATCGAGCCCCGGCTGCGCTCCGCCCGCGCTGCGCCGACGCGCGCCCACTGCTTGACGCCCTGAATGACGCCCGCTCCACGGAGTGTGGGTCGACGGCGTACGGGATGGGAGCTGGGGTGAGTGGTGGCGAGGGGTACGGAGTAGGCGCAAGGAAGGGGGCGAGCGGCATAGCCTCGATCCCCAGGGATATTCACAAGCGCACAACGTTGCGGTATGTGACCGGGATTGCCGACGCTGTCGCTCTACCTAGTTACGGATCGGGACGATTTACTGTCCGCAGATACTGATTGACTCGGATGTGGTTGATTGCTGGCCACGCACGGCGCTCGGACAGGAACGTGGATGATGATCACCCTGGTGGCCACTGAAGTCAACGCTGAACAACGCAAGTACGCCCTCCGCATGCTCCGAAGCTGCGTCCAGACACTTCAAGAACAGAACGAAGTCAATCGACAGCTCCTACAGGACGCCGCCAACTGGGCCGTCATCGCCGAAGCCCTCAAGCGGCGCAGCTAGGTGTATTGACCCGCAGGGTTGTTCACGCGGGTGATGGGCGGCTGGCCTCCGAGTGCGGTGTGGCAGCGGTGATGGTTGTAGCTGTGCAGGGCCAGCGTGCTTCGAACGCAGTCCTGACTGATCGGGATCCGCCGCCACCTGCTCACATGGCGGCGCACTCCGGCACCGCGCCGTGACCGAACCCGCCCCGGCGCCGTCGCCCTCCGTGTCCGGGCGGTTGCGCGCGATCGCTGTCGACGGGCAAAGCACTCAAGGAATCAGCACATGGCGGGACGCCATCGCACGACAGTTGTGGCTCTCCATCGGTGAGGTGTTCGTGCCGGTCGGGCGCGTAGCAACACCCACATCCTGCACAGCACAGAAGAACAGCAATTATGGCGACCGCGAGTGGCTGACCCCAGCCACCGTTAGCCCGTTGATCAGACTGATAGACCTGAGTGACCTCCGCGCCCGCAGTTCGCATCCAGGGAGCCGCGGGCCGTGCCACGTGGGCGTCCCCCGCCGGGGCGGTGAGGATCGGGCCAGCCAGTCCGCGGCCGGGCGTCTCCGCCTGAGCGGGCCCCGGGTCACGCCCCGGTGACCGGCCGACGCAGCCGTGACGTCGGCCGGTCCCGGGCCGTTCGGCTATGCGGCGGCCTGTCCGCGGGCGAACACCTTCGCCGTCTCCGTCACCCGGCGGCCGAGGTGCTCGGCGGTGGCGATGTCCGCCTTGTGAACGCCCTCGGGGCCCTCGTCGTTGTTGGTCTGGGCGGCGGCGCCGGCGAAGAAACCGAGGCGGTTGAGGTCGTTCTCGGAGGCGGTGCTGGCGTTCCAGCCGGGGTGCAGGCCGAGGTTGACCCAGGTCATGCCGTGCTGGGCGGCGAGCGTCTGGAAGAACTGCAGGGTGTGCTGCTTGTCCCCGCTCTTGGAGGCCGAGTTGGTGAAGCCGGCGGCCAGCTTGTCCTTCCAGTCCTGGCCGAACCACCGCTTGGAGGTCGCCTCCGCGAAGACGTGGAAGGCACCCGAGGCGGTGCCCATGTAGGTGGGCGAGCCGAAGACGATCGCGTCGGAGCGGTCCAGCGTCTCCCACTGCTCGTCGGTGATCTCGTCGACCTTGATCAGGTGCACCTCGGCACCCGCGTCGGCGGCCCCGGCGCGGACGGCCTCGGCGAGGACGGCGGTGTGGCCGAAGCCCGAGTGGTAGGCGATGGAAACGACAGGAGTGGTCACAGAGACTCCTTGAAAAGGCTGGCTCGGACGGGGCAGCTCAAGAGCAGTGACTCCAGGAAAGCACTAACCCTTGGTTAGTGCAACCTCGCGGTTAGCGCTGCGCACGCGTACCCTTTGCTCCATGACCGCCACCACCCGGGACCAGGACGACCAGGTGTACGACGACCTGGCCTACAACGTCTTCGCCAAGGCCTGCCCGTCTCGCGGCACGCTCGAGCACGTCACGGGCCGCTGGGGCGGACTGACACTCGGCGCGCTGTACGAGGGCTCGCTGCGCTTCAACGAGCTGCGCCGCCGCGTGGACGGGGTGAGCGAGAAGATGCTGTCCCAGACGCTGCACGCACTGGAGCGGGACGGCCTGGTGCACCGCGAGGCGCAGCCGACGAACCCGCCGCGCGTGGACTACGAACTGACCCCGCTCGGCCGCCAGGTCGCCGAGCGCCTGCTGGCGCTCATCCACTGCGTGGAGGGCGCGATGGACGACGTGCTGGCGGCGCGCACGCGTTACGACGAGACGCGCGGCGGCCTCTGACACTTCGGGCAGAAGTAGCTGGAGCGGTTCATCCAGGGGCGGCGGCGCATCGGCGTGCCGCAGCGCTTGCAGGGCAGGCCCTCGCGGCCGTAGGCGTCCAGGGACCGGTCGAAGTAGCCCGACTCACCGTTGACGTTGACGTACAGGCTGTCGAAGCTGGTGCCGCCGACGGCGAGGGCGGCGTTCATCACGTCGCGGACGTGGCCGAGGAGTGCCGTCGTGACCGGGCGGGTGAGGTTCGCCGTGGGACGGTCGTAGTGGATCCGGGCGCGCCACAGCGCCTCGTCCGCGTAGATGTTGCCGACCCCGCTGATCAGCGACTGGTCCAGCAGGGCCCGCTTGATCGTGGTCCGCTTGCGGCGCAGCGCCTGGTGGAAGGCCTCGTCGTCGAACAGTTCGTCGAGGGGGTCGCGGGCGATGTGCGCGATGACGTCCGGCAGGCCCTCGGGGGTGTTGTCGTGCAGCGACAGCCCGCCGAAGGTGCGCTGGTCCACGAAGCGGAGCTCTGTGCCGAGGGAGTCGGCGAACCGGACCCGGATCCGCAGGTGCTTCTCGTCCGGCGCCTCGTGCGGCTGCACCAGCAGCTGACCGCTCATGCCGAGGTGGGCGAGGACGGACTGGTTGGTCTCCTCCAGCGGCAGCCACAGGTACTTGCCGCGCCGGCTGGGGGTGCCGATGTGGTGGCCCTTGAGGCGGTGCGCGAAGTCGTCGGCGCCCGCGATGTGCCGGCGTACGGCACGCGGGTGCAGCACCTCGACCTCGGCCACGGTGCGGTGGGCGACCCAGCGCGCGAGGCCGCGCCGGACGACCTCGACCTCGGGCAACTCGGGCATCGGAACCCCCGTACGAAGCGGTGGATGAGCTGAGCGGCCGCCTCTCCCGGGAAAGGGGGGGCGGGTGCTCGGTCCCGCTTTGGGCTGGGCGGGGGGGGAGGAGGAATCTTCGGCGCTTACGGGTTTCTTTTCCCCC
>NZ_JBVJVZ010000010.1:55914-304684 GCF_055603245.1 Streptomyces sp. NPDC037290
AACCAAGCGGGGGAGTCCGCCCAGAACGCCTTAAACTGGGGAAAATTGGGATGTGAGACCCCCGGCAGGAGGGGGGGGGGGATCGGACCCCCCCCCTCGCGGGAAAGGGGGGGGCGGGCCCCTCGGTACTGCTGTGGATCAGGCGGGGGCGGAGGACGACTCGCCGTCCTTGACGGCTTCCTTGGCCTCCTCGTCGGCCTGCTGGGCCTCCTTGGCGGCCTTGGCGCGCTCGTCCGCGGCGGCCTTGATGGCGCGCCAGGCGGACTCGGCGGCCTGCTGCTCCGCCTCCTTCTTGCTGCGGCCGGTGCCGGTGCCGTACGAGACGCCTCCGACGCGGGCGGCAGCAGTGAAGGTCTTCTCGTGGTCGGGGCCGGTCTCCGTGACCAGGTACTCGGGCACGCCGAGTCCTTCGGTCGCGGTCAGCTCCTGGAGGCTGGTCTTCCAGTCCAGGCCGGCACCGAGGTTCGAGGACTTCTCGATCAGCGGGTCGAAGAGCCGGTGCACCAGCTCGGACGCCGCGTCGAGGCCCTGATCGAGATAGACCGCGCCGATCACCGCTTCCAGGGTGTCGGCGAGAATGGACGCCTTGTCCCGGCCGCCCGTGCCCTCTTCACCGCGGCCGAGCCGGATGAAGGAGCCCAGGTCGAGGCCACGGCCGACCTCCGCCAGCGCACGCGAGTTGACCACCGCGGCCCGCAGCTTGGCCAGCTGGCCTTCGGGCAGGTCGGGGTGGGTGCGGTACAGCGTGTCCGTCACGACGAGGCCGAGGACGGAGTCACCGAGGAACTCCAGCCGCTCGTTCGTCGGCAGACCGCCGTTCTCGTACGCGTAGGAACGGTGGGTCAGCGCGCGCACCAGAAGGGCGGACTCGAGCTGGTAGCCGAGCCGCCCTTCCAGAAGCGTGTGGGACGAGGCCGTGTTGTCCGCCTTCTTCTTGGCGGGTGCGTCCGCCTTGGCGTCTTCCGCCTTCTTGGGACTGGACACAGTGCCTCTCACCAGCCCGCTCAGACTTCGAGGACCTGGCGCTTGTTGTAGGTGCCGCAAGACGGGCACGCGATGTGCTGCTGCTTGGGCTCGTGGCAGCGCTCGCACGCAACCAGGGTGGGGACCGCAGCCTTCCACTGCGACCGGCGGTGGCGCGTGTTGCTGCGCGACATCTTCCGCTTCGGAACAGCCACGGCTACTTCTCCTGCTTCTCGTCGGCGCGTGCTGACTGAGGCGCGCCGCCGCTCATCTCGTCCTTCTCGCCGTCTTCGAGTGAACCGGCGAGTCCCTGCAAAGCCGCCCAACGGATGTCGACGGCGTCGTGGTGGTGGTCCGGGTCGTCCGCGAGCCGCGCTCCGCACTCGGAGCACAGGCCCGGGCAGTCTTCCTGGCACACCGGCTGCATCGGCAGTGCGAGCACCACCGCATCGCGCAGCAGAGGTTCGAGGTCGAAGAGTCCGTCCTCGAGGAAGAACCTGTCCTCGTCGTCCTCGGCGTCGTCGCCCGGTTCCGCGATCACACGGCCCCGGTCGTCGGCGTCAGGGTACGAGAACAGCTCCTGGAAGTCCGCTTCGAGCTCCAGCCCGACCGGCTCCAGACACCTTACGCACTCCCCCTCGGCCTGTGCACGGGCGGTGCCTGTGACGAGCACCCCTTCCATGACCGACTCGAGCCGGAGTTCGAGCTCCACCGGGGCGCCTTCCGGCACTCCGATGACCCCCTGGATGCCGAGATCGGCGGGAGCGTCGATCGTGCGGGTCAGGCGCTGCAGCGCGCCAGGACGCCGACCCAGCTCGTGCGTGTCGAACACGAGGGGGTTGCGGTGGTCGAGGCGGGCGTTGGAAGCCATTCCTGCTTTCGATCTTCGAACTCGGAGGGCCGCCGCCCGTTGTTCGGGGCAGCGGTGATCGCGGACGTACACGCGACCGAAGAGCCAGGATACTGGACCTTTCGCTCAGGGCCCAATCCGGTTCGTGGCTACAGGCCCCGGCCCTGCTCGTAGGCGCGCAACTGCTCCGCGCTGATCATGCTGGTGTCGAAGAGGCTGGTCTCGTCGAGAGCGTAGCCCTGCTGGGGCTGGTGCTGCTGGGCCTGCTGGGACTGCTGGGGGTCGTAGGCGGCCTGCTGGGGCTCGTAGGAGCCCTGGTAGGCGTAGGGGTCGGCCTGCTGGTAGCCGTACGGGTCCTGCTGGCCGTAGGCGGGCTGCTGCGGGAAGCCGGCGTAGGGGTCGGGCTGCTGCTGGTCGTACGCGTAGGCCGGCTGCGGCTCGTACGACGGCTGCTGCGGCTGCCGGTCCGGGCGCTCGGCCGAGGTGTCCTGCTCGGCCAGGGCCGCGAGGTCGGCGAGGTAGTCGGCGTCGCTGGAGTGCTGGAAGGTCGTGGAGTCGTCGGCGAGGGCGCCGAGGTCGTCCGTGGCGATCCGGCCGTGCAGCTTCTGCCGGCCACGGCCGACGGCGTCCAGGGTCTTGGCCAGTACCGCCTCGAAGGCACCCAGCTTGGCGTCGACGTACTGGTCGGCGTTGTGGCGCAGGGTCTCCGGGTCGTGGCTGCGCTCGGGCGCGTCCTCGTCCTCGTAGCCGTTCTCGTCCAGGCCCGGGCCGGTCCCGAGGAGCTTCTCGCGGCCACGGCCGACGGAGCCGAGCGTCTTGGTGAGGACGACCTCGAAGTTGGCGAGCTTGGAGTCGACGTAGTCGTCGGCCTCGGCGCGGATCTCCTCGGCCTCCGCGCGGGCCTCGGCGAGGATCCGGTCGGCCTCGGCCTGGGAGCGGCGGGCGATCTCGGTGTCGGAGATCAGCGAGCCGCGCTCGGCGTGCGCGTTGCCGATGATCCGCTCGGCCTCCATGCGGGCCTGCTCGACCATCTGCTCACGGTCGCCGATCAGCTCCTGCGCCTGTGCGAGGGAGCCGGGCAGCGCCTGGCGCACCTCTTCGAGCATCGCGAGCAGCTCGGCGCGGTTGACCACGCACGACGCCGACATGGGCATGGACCGGGCGCCGGAGACCGTGGAGACGATCTCGTCGAGCTTCTTCTGCACGTCCACCTGTGCTCGCCACTCTCTACAGCCGGGTTGGAGACGGACGGGACGACTGTAGTCCCATCAGTCCTTGCGCAGACGCTTGTTCAGGGCCTCGAGCACCGGGGACGGCACCAGATGGGAGACGTCGCCACCCCAGGCGGCGACCTCCTTGACCAGGGAGGAGGAGAGGAAGCTGTAGGTGGGGTTGGTGGGCACGAACAGCGTTTCGACGCCGGTGAGGCCGATGTTCATCTGCGCCATCTGCAGCTCGTAGTCGAAGTCGCTGACGGCGCGCAGGCCCTTCACGATGGCGGGGATGTCGCGCTGCTTGCAGAAGTCGACGAGGAGGCCGTGGAAGGCCTCGACCCGGACGTTGGCGTAGTCGGCGGTGACGTCGCGGATCAGCTCGATCCGCTCGTCGATCTCGAACAGGCCCTTCTTGGACTTGTTGATCATCACCGCGACGTAGACCTCGTCGTACAGACGGGAGGCGCGGGCAATGATGTCGAGATGTCCGTTGGTGATCGGGTCGAACGACCCGGGACAGACGGCGCGGCGCACTTGTGATCCCTCGCTCTCCGGTCCGGTCATCGTGCGTCTTCGCACGTAGAGGCGGCGCGACCGTACCAAAACGTTCCCTCGCCGTAACGACGGGACCGGATCGCCTCGAAGCCGTCCGGCCACTGGAATTCGCCGCCTCTGGTGCTGCGCTCCACGGTGACGAGCGCTTGCTCAGCGAGCCAGCCTCCCGAGCGGAGTGTGAGGAGAATCTCCCGAAGATCGTGATCGGTGACAACGTACGGGGGGTCGAGGAAGACGAGGTCGTACGGCTCTTCCGGTGCCGGTTGCCTGATGATCTGTTCCGCTTTGCCCGCCCGCACCTCGGCGCCGGGAAGGCCCAGGTTCTTCACGTTTTCGCGCACGACTCTCGCTGCGCGGGCGTCGGCTTCGACGAGGAGGGTGTGGCCGGCGCCCCGGGAGAGGGCTTCGAGGCCCACGGCACCCGAGCCTGCGTAGAGGTCGAGGACGCGTTCGCCGTCGAGGGGGCCGCCCAACAGGGACTGCCAAGTGGAGAAGAGACCTTCGCGGGCACGGTCCGACGTCGGCCGGGTTCCGGTGCCGGGGGGTACGGAGAGGCGCCGTCCGCCGGCCCGGCCGGCGATCACGCGGGTCATGTGGGGTCCTTCTTCGTGGGCGGCTTTACCGTTCATTGTGGCTGGTCGCGCTCGCGGGGAGGTACTCACCTCTAGCCCTTTTCCAGGTACTGCTCCCGCTCCTCGTCCACCAGCGCGTCCAGGGCCGTGCGCAGGCCCGGAAGGCCGGTCAGGTCCGGATCCGCCGTCACCACCGTCATCGCCTCCTGTCGCGCCTCCGCGATGACCTCCTCGTCCTCGATGACCGCCAGGACGCGCAGGCTGGTGCGGGCGCCGGACTGGGCCTGGCCGAGGACGTCGCCCTCTCGGCGTTGTTCGAGGTCGATGCGGGAGAGTTCGAAGCCGTCGAGGGTGGCGGCGACGGCGTTCAGGCGCTGGCGGGCCGCGCTGGCCTCGGGCATCTCGGAGACCAGGAGGCACAGGCCGGGGGCCGAGCCCCGGCCGACGCGGCCGCGCAGCTGGTGGAGCTGGGAGACGCCGAAGCGGTCGGCGTCCATGATGACCATCACGGTGGCGTTCGGGACGTTCACGCCGACCTCGATGACCGTCGTGGCGACCAGGACGTCCGTCTCGCCGGCCGCGAAGCGGCGCATCACCGCGTCCTTGTCGTCGGGGTTCATACGGCCGTGGAGGACCTCCACCTTCAGACCGCGCAGGGGGCCGCGGCCCAGCTGGTCGGCCACGTCCAGGACCGCCAGCGGCGGGCGCTTCTCCGCCTCGTCCTCGGGGGACTTCCGCTTCCTGGGGTCCTCGTCCTCGTCGCCGATGCGGGGGCAGACGACGTACGCCTGGTGGCCGTTCGCGACCTCCTCGCGGACCCGCTCCCAGGCACGGGTGAGGAAGTGGGGTTTGTCGGCGGCCGGGACGACGTGGCTGGCGATCGGGGAGCGGCCGGCGGGGAGCTGGTCGAGGACGGAGGTCTCCAGGTCGCCGAAGACGGTCATGGCGACCGTGCGCGGGATCGGGGTGGCCGTCATGACCAGCAGGTGCGGGGGCTGTTTGCCCTTGCCGCGCAGGGCGTCGCGCTGCTCGACGCCGAAGCGGTGCTGTTCGTCGACCACGACCAGGCCCAGGTCGTGGAACTGGACCTTGTCCTCGATCAGGGCGTGCGTGCCGATGACGATGCCGGCCTCGCCGGTGACCAGGTCCAGCAGGGCCTGGCGGCGGGCGGCCGCCCCCATGGAGCCGGTGAGCAGGACGACCTTGGTGGCGTGCTCGGCGCCGCCCAGCATGCCTCCCTCGGCCAGCTCGCCCATCATCTCGGTGATGGAGCGGTGGTGCTGCTGGGCGAGGACCTCGGTGGGCGCGAGCATGGCCGCCTGTCCGCCCGCGTCGACCACGGCGAGCATGGCGCGCAGGGCGACCATGGTGTTGTGGGTGACCGTGAAGTGGTCGGTGACGTACGCATGGCTCCGGTGAGCGACGCTGATGCACTGGACCGGCTTTCGCCCCACGTACTCGACTGCGCGGATTCCGCGTCGGAAAGTGCTGTACTCCGGCCGGGGACCCACCCGTTCAGCCTTCCGCGTCAGCCGGAACGGGGCGTAAGCGTCGGGCAGACAGACGGAGACGTTGAACGCGGCCCGCTCGGGGAGAACCTGCGCCCGGCCTCCCAGGGAGCGCACCAGCCATGCGACGTCGTCCGCGAGCCTGCGGGAGGCGGAGCAGAAGGACGCACCGACGCCGCCCGTGTGGACGGTGCCGTCGGTGTCCATAAGCCCTTGGAGCACAGCGAGACGGTTTTTGATCGACGTGTTCTTGAATACGTCGGGAATGAACCTGTCGTGTGATGTCAGGTCCCACAGGCCCAGGTCGCGCAGGGTTCGGATCACTGGGTTCCGAGCCCCGCCGACGCGTCGCGCGAGCTGGATCGTGTAGTCGCAACGGGAGCCCTGCACGGGCACCAGCCGGCATTCCGGCGCCACGGCGGCCGCCACGGCATCGCGGATCTCGTCGTCGGTCGTGGACAGACGCAGGGTGTGGCGGAAGGAGCCGCCTCCTAGGAGAAGGCCGCACAGGTATGGATCCATCGGCAACGCCGAGTCGTCTCCGAGGTCGACGGGGGCCGCGGCCGGGATGTACCACTTCGGGGATCCGTCGGCCTCGAACGTGTCCAGGCGGATCTCCCGAGTCGTCATGACCTTCTGGCTCCGGCCCCGGTGCCCCCCGCAGCTCGTACCGACGATCCAGAGATGCTCGTCATCGCACTCCACGGAACTTCCGTCGGAGAGCACCAAGCGCCAGACGTCCCGTTCTCCCTGCGGGAAGACACCATCGACCAGCGCGACCTCCCCCTCCGGCACGACAACCTCGTGCCCCACGGCCAAGTCCCCCATCCGACGGAAACCGGCCGGTGTGAGCACAAGGGAGTCGAGGGGCTGGGCCTTGCCCGAGCCGACCTCGCCCTGCAGCAGCCGGTGCATCGGGTGCTCGGTCGCGAGGTCGTCGAAGATCTCCTTGGAGACCTTCTGCTGGCCCTCGGTGAGCGTGAAGGGCAGGCGGTCGTCGAAGGCGGTGAGGAGACCGTCGGGCTCGGGGGTGCGGGGGACGGCCGGGAGCTGGGCGTCCGCGTGGCGGCGGCGGGCCAGGGCGACCTGGAGGACGAAGGCCTCGTCCCACTTGAGGCGGGCGCGGGCGTCGGCGATGTCCGCCTTGGTGTGCGGGCGGTGGATCTTGAGGAGGGCCTCGGGGAGCGGGAGAAGACCGCGGCCCTCGCGCAGGGCGGACGGCAGCGGGTCGAGGGCTTCCTGGGCGGTGGGCAGCACCGTCTGGATCGCCTTGCCGATCTTCCAGGACTCCAGTTTGGCCGTGGCCGGGTAGATGGGGATCAGGGCGCCCGCCCAGGTCTCGACCGCCTCCTCGCTGTCGCCGCGCAGCAACTCGTAGGCCGGATGGGCGAGTTGGAGGCGCCGGTTGAAGACCGACACCTTGCCGGCGAACAGCGCGCGGGTGCCGGGCAGCAGCTCCTTGTGGGGCTTGTGGACGCCGTTGCCGAAGAAGACCAGCTGGAGGCGGCCGCTGCCGTCGGTGATCGTGACCTCCAGGCGCTGGCCCTTGCCGCGGGGGGCCTTGGCGGAGGCGAAGGTGTGCAGCCGGGCGTCGGCGACCTGGGCGACCACCGTGACGTGCTCGTCCATGGGGAGGTCGGCGAGGTGGGTGAGCTGGCCGCGCTCCTCGTATCTGCGCGGGTAGTGGTGGAGGAGGTCGCCGACGGTGTGCAGGCCGAGGTGCTCGGCCATCACCTTCGCGGTGGCGGGGCCGAGCACTGACTTCAGTGGCTGCTTCAGTGGTTCTTCCAGTGCGGGCACGAGATCCATTGCACACCACGGCACTGACAACACCGTAATAGGTCTTGGGAAAGTCCTGGTCAGGCCATCTGTTCGGGCTCTAGGATGACGCGCTCCGGCCATCCTTTCCGCGGTCACCGCCCCATCCGGGACCGCCCGACCCCGCGCCGCACCCACTCCCCCCTCCGGCGCAGTGACGATGGACTCCCAGATCTCTCAGGCATCTCAGGCATCCCGGTCACCTCACCCACCTCATACGTTCCAGGTCGACCTGCGCGGTCTGGTGGACCTGCTCTCCCACCACCTCTACTCCAGCCCCAAGGTCTATCTGCGCGAGCTGCTGCAGAACGCGGTGGACGCCGTCACCGCCCGGCGCGCCGTGGAGCCGGACGCCCCGGCGCTGGTCCGGCTGCGTCCCGCGGACGGCGGCCTGCGCGTGGAGGACAGCGGCATCGGGCTCACCGAGGCGGATGTGCACGACCTGCTGGCCACCATCGGGCGCAGCTCCAAGCGCGCCGAGGGCCTGCAGGAGGCCCGTTCCGACTTCCTCGGCCAGTTCGGCATCGGCCTGCTCGCCTGCTTCGTGGTCGCCGAGCGGATCCGGGTGGTCAGCCGCAGCGCCCGTACGCCCGGCGCGCCGCCGGTGGAGTGGACGGCGCGCGACGACGGCTCGTACACGGTGCGCACGCTGCCGGACGCGGAGCGGCCCGAGCCGGGTACGACCGTGTTCCTGACCGCGCGGGCCGGGGCGGCCGAGTGGCTGGCGCCCGACCGGGTCCGCGCCCTCGCCCGCGACTTCGGCTCGCTGCTGCCGTACGACGTCCGGGTGGGCGAGGAGCCTGTCACCGAGCTGCCCGCGCCCTGGGACCGGCCGTATCCGAGTCCCGCGGCCCGCCGGGTCGCGCTGGCCCGGCACTGTCACGAGCTGTTCGGCTTCACTCCGCTGGACTCGATCGGCCTGGACGTGCCGCTGGCCGGCATACGCGGGGTGGCGTACGTGCTGCCGGCGCCGGTGAGCCCCGCCCAGCGGGCGGCCCACCGGGTGCATCTGAAGGGCATGCTGCTGACCGAGCGGGCCGAACAGGTGCTTCCCGACTGGGCGTTCTTCGTGCGCTGCGTACTGGACACCGACAGTCTGCGGCCGACGGCCTCGCGCGAGTCGCTGTACGAGGACGAGACGCTGGCCGCCGTGCGGGAGGCGCTCGGCGAAAGGATCCGCTCGTGGCTCACGAGGCTCGCCGCCGGTGAGCCGGAGCGGCTGACGGCGTTCCTCGCCGTGCACCACCTGGGGGTGAAGTCCCTCGCCCGGCACGACCGCGAGATGCTGCGCACGATGCTGCCCTGGCTGCCGTTCGAGACGACCGACGGGCAGCTGTCCCTGGAGGAGTTCGCGCAGCGGCACCCGGTGGTGCACTTCACGCGGACCGTCGAGGAGTACCGGCAGGTCGCGCCGGTCGCCTCCGCGCAGGGCGTCGGGGTCGTCAACGGCGGCTACACGTACGACAGCGAGCTGGTCGAGGCGCTGCCGTCGGTGCGGCCGGGGACGGTGGTCGCCGAGCTGGACGCGGACACCGTGACCGCGCACCTGGACGCGGTCGACCCGGGCGAGGAACTGGCCCTGTCGGGCTTCCTGGCGGCCGCGCGGGCAAAGCTGGACCCGCTGGACTGTGACGTCGTCCTGCGCGCCTTCCACCCTCTGTCCGTGCCCGCGCTGCACCTGGACGACCGGGCCGCCCGGCACGAACAGGCGCGGGCGGAGGCCGAGGAGCGGGCCGACGACCTGTGGGCGGGCATCCTCGGCTCGCTGCGCGGCAGCGCCCCACGCGCGCGTCTGGTGCTCAACCATCTCAACCCCCTGGTGCGCAGGATCAGTTCGCTCAGGGACCCGGAACTGATCGGCACGGCGACCGAGTCGCTGTACGGGCAGGCACTGCTGATGGCGCAACGCCCGCTGCGGCCCGCCGACTCGGCGCTGCTCAACCGGGCGTTCATCGGTCTGCTGGAGTGGGCGACCCATGGGGAGCACGAGGGGCGATGAGTGAGCACGAGGGGCGATGAGTGAGATCGACGACGAGTGAGATCGACGATGAGTGAGATCACGGACTTCGACGCGCTGCGCCGGGCGATCGCGGAGAACTCCGAGCAGCCGGAGGGCCCGGCCCGCAACGCGCGCGCGGAGCAGCTCCTGGCGGAGGCGGAGCGCCTCGGTGTCCCGCTGGCCGTCGTCGAGGCGCTCGGGCACCAGCTGAAGGTCTACAACTACAGCTCCGAGAAGGACAAGATGTTCGTCCCGTTCGCGCGGCTGCTGCGCATGTGGGACGAACGGCCCGAGGACTTCGACGCGTACGAGGCGCACTCGCTGCACTGGGTCTTCAAGTGGATGTCGGCGGGCATGCTGGACCAGCCGCACATCCCGCTCGCCTCGGTCGAGAGGTGGCTCGGCGAGATGGAGCACCGCTACCGGCTCGCCGGGTACTCCGAACGGGCCGTGCGCGGCGCCGAGTTCAGCGTGGCCGCGCACGTCGGGGACCTGGCGCGCGCGGAGCGGGCGTACGCGGCCTGGCTCGCCGCGGACCGCGACCGGATGGCCGACTGCCACGCCTGCGAACTGCACGGGCAGGGGAACTGGCAGGTGGAACGCGGCCGCGACGAGGAGGCACTCGACCTGTGGCGGCCGGTGCTGGAGGGCGAGTTCGCCTGCGCGCACGAACCGCACAACGTGCTGGCCTCCTCGCTGGTACCGCTGCTGCGCCTGGGCCGCGTGGACGAGGCCCGCGCCCACCACCTGCGGGGCCTGCGCCTCGTCCGCCCGATGGAGTCGATGCGCGCTGCTTACGCCGACCATGTGGAGTTCTGCGCGCTGACCGGCAACGAGGCGCGCGGTCTGGAGCTGCTGGCCGAGCGGCCGGCGTACTTCACGGACACCGGGCATCCGCGCAGCCGGCTGGACTTCCTTGCCGTGGTGGTGCTGTTGATGGACCGGCTGACCGAGCTGGGCCTCGCCGGCCAGCGGGTGCCGGGGCCGGCCGGGCGGACGTGGACCGCGGGGGAACTCGCCGGGCACGCGCGCGTGGAGGCACTGGACCTGGCGGAGCGGTTCGACCGGCGCAACGGCACGTCGTACGTCGGCGACCGGGCACGCGCGCGTATGGCCGGGCGGCCGCTGGCAGACCGTCTGCCGCTGGGCGTGCGCACGGTGCGCACGGCGTCGAGGCCGGCGCCGGTGGCCGAGCCGCCGACGCCGGAGGAGCGGGCCGAGCCCGGCCTGGAGGCCCTGCTCACCGAGGCCCGGCGGCTGTCGGACACCCTGCGGCCGCACGCCCTGGAGGCCTGGGCTGCGGTCGCGCGGGCGGCGCGCGACACGGAGCTGGGGCCGCGCGACCGCGCGGAGATCGCCGACCATGAGGCGATGGCCCGCGGCCCCGAGGGCATCGAGCTGTTCGAACGGGCGGCGGCCCTGTACGCGGAGGCGGGCGACCCCGGCGAGGCGCTGGCGGCACGCGCGCGTGCCGCGCACGTCCGCGCCCTGACGGGCGAGCTGGACGCGGCACTGAACGCGGTCACCGGCCTGTACGACGAGGCCCTCGCCCTGTACGCCGCAGAGGCGACCGGCCTGCGGCAGACGGCGTCGGTACTGATGAGCCGCGCCCGGATCCTGATGCGACACCTGCAGGAGGGGGCGGTGTTCGAGGCACCGCCGGGCGACGGTGCGGCGCCGGACGGTTCTGCAACGGACGGTTCCGTCGCGGGCGGGCCGGGGCCGCGGTCGGGCACTCCGGAGGGAGCCGGGCCCGGCGAGGCCGGATCGGGCAAGGCGACGCCGGTGACTGCCGGGGCCGGCGGGTCCGTGCTGGACGGGACGGTCCTGGAGCCGCCTACGGCCGAGGGAGCGGGGCCCGGCGGGGCCGCGGCGGCGGGGTCCGCTGTGGGCGGGCTTGGGACGGGCGAGGACACACCAGGGGCAGCCGCGCCGGACGGGGCCGTATCGGAAGGGTCCGTTGCCAGCGGGCCTACGTCGGGCGAGGACACAGCACAGGCAGCCGGGCCGGGCGGGGTGGGCGCCGGGGCTGTGGCCGGTGGGCTGGTGGGGGTCGAGCAGGCTGTGCGGGAGGTGCTCGCGCTCGTCGGAGGGCGGGTTGCCGGCGACGTGCGGCTGGCCGCTCGGGCCGCGGAGGCTCGGGCGATGCTCGCCGAACTGGCCGGGCATGCCGGGGACGCCGGGCGGGCCGCGGAGCTGTTCCGGCGGGCCACCGCCGACTATGTGGCCGCCGGGCTCCCGTGGTTCGCGGTCGAGTACGAGGCGCAGGTCGCCGCACTGGCCCACCAGGCCGGTGACCCGGCCGAGGCCGAGCGGGCGCTGCGGTCCGCCCTGGAGCACGGCGGACCGTACCTGGAACCGGTCGGGCGGGCCCAGCTGCATCTGCAGCTCGCCGAGGTGATCGGCGGTCGGGGCGGGATCGGCGAAGCCACCGCGCATGCGCTGGAGGCCGCGCACTGGGCCGACGAGGCCGGCGAGGGCCGCACACTGGGCGCCTGGGCGCGGCAGCAGCTCGGCGGTCTCCTGCTCCGCCAGGGCCGCTGCGCGGAGGCCGCCGAGGTGCTGGAGTCGGCGCTGGCCGACCTGTCCGCCGAGACGCACGGCGACGGTGCCGTCGTCCAGGCGCAGTGGTGGCTCGGCGACTGCCTGAGCGAGCTGGGCGAGCACCGCGCGGCCGCCGAACGCCGGCTGCGGGCGGCCGAGATCGCCCGGCACTGGCCCGAGCAGCAGGACCACGCCACGCTCGCCCACCTCGCCGCCGAGTCCCTGGGCCACGCCGGTCTGCTGGAGGAGGCGGACCAGGCCTACGCGCGCGCGGGCGGCCTGTGGCGGGCGCTGGGCAACGCGCCCTTCCTCGTCCGCTCGTTGCGCGCCCGCGGCTGGCTGGCGCTGCGCGGGGAGGGCGCGGGGGAGCGCGCCCGCGAGCTGATGGCGCAGGCGGTGCGCGCGTGCGAGCGGGCGGTGGAGGCCGCGGCCGACCCGGTGTCCCGGGAACAGCTCACGGAGGAGCTGGCCGCCACTCACCGCCAGTTCGGGGACCTGCTGGCCCAGTGCGCGGCCGAGGACGCGGCGGGGGCCGAAGGCGGTGGCGTCCCGGCCGCCTTCGAGGCGGCACTGGTCCAGCTGGAGCGGGCGGCCGCGCTGTTCGGCACGCTCGGCACGGGCGGGCTGCACGGCCGTACCGGGGCCGAACTCGCCGCGGGCCGGCTGGAGGCCGGCCTCGGGCGTGCCGCGGAGGCGACGGCACGCGCGCGTGCCGTACTCGCCGCCTACGAGGACGCCGACGACGAGGACGAGACCGTCCGGGCACGGCGTGCGGAGGCCGCCCAGCTGCTCGAACCGGGGGTGTGAGGCCGGGTCACTCCACGCCGATGAGCAGGAGCGTCCCCTGCCGGCCGCCCTGGTACACCACCGTGTCCACGGCGAGGTACGACTCCCGTACGCGGGTTTCGAGGTGTTCGGCGATGGTCCCGGGGGCGTCGTCGCCGACGACCAGGGTGACCAGCTCGCCGCCGGCCTGGAGCATGCGGTCCAGGACGGTCGCGGCGGTCGCGGTGACGTCCGGGCCGATCACCGCCACGTCGCCGTCGATCAGCCCGAGCACGTCCCCGGCCTGGCAGATCCCGGCCGTCGTCCAGGACTGGCGTTCGGCGACGACGACTTCGGCGTACCGGGTGGCCCCCGCCGCCGCGGTCATCTGGACGACGTCCTCGTCGAACCGCCGCTCCGGCTCGTGCACGGCGAGCGCGGCGATGCCCTGGACCGCCGAGCGGGTCGGGATCAGGGCCACGCGGATGCCCTCGGTGCGCGCCTGTTCGGCGGCCGCGGCGGCCGTGTGGCGCAGTTCGGCGTCGTTGGGCAGCAGGACGACCTCGCGCGCGTGGGCACGCCGTACCGCCTGCACCAGCTCCCCGCTGGCGGGCGGCTCCCCGGGGCGCGCGAGGACGGTGGTCGCGCCCGCCTCGGTGTACAGGCCGGCCAGCCCCTCGCCCGGTACGACGGCGACGACGGCCCGCTGGGCGCGCTCGCGCGGGGGCCGCTCGCCGCCGGTGTGCACGTCCCCGGCCCCGAAGTGGGTGATCCGGATCCGGTACGGCCGCCCGGCCTCCACGCCCGCCTCCACCGCGGCGCCCGCGTCGTCGACGTGTACGTGGACGTTCCACAGCCCGTCGCCGCCGACCACCACCAGGGAGTCGCCCAGCGCGTCAAGGCGTTCCCTGAGCCGGGCCACGGCCGTGTCCTGGGCCTCCAGGAGGTAGATCACCTCGTAGGCGGGCCCGCCGGCCTCCGCGCCCCCGCCGGCGTCCGCCGCGCAGCCCGCGCCCGGAGCACCCTGCCGCTCCCCCTGCGCCGCGAGGCTCTCCGGCTCCGCCGGCATCTCCTGCCCGGCCGGCCTGGGCGTTCCCGGCCCCACCGCCGTCTCCCGCACCGCCTCCCCCGTGAACGCCTCCACCAGGGCCCCCAGGACCGCCACGAGCCCGCGGCCGCCCGCGTCGACCACTCCGGCCCGCCCGAGCACGGCCAGCTGGGCCGGCGTGGCCGCGAGGGCCGTGCGTGCGCCGTCGTAGGCCGCCCGTGCGACCGTCCCGCAGTCGGCCTCGTCCCCACCGGCGGCCTCGGCGGCCTCCGCGGCGGCCGAGGCGACCGTCAGGACCGTGCCCTCGACCGGGTGGGCGACGGCCTGCCGGGCGGAGTCGGCGGCCCGCCGCAGCGCCAGCCGCAGTCCCGCGCCGTCGGCGTGGGACTCCTCGCCTCCGGGGTCGTGGGCCAGCCCCTGCGCCATCCCCCGCAGCAGCTGCGCCAGGATCGTCCCGGAGTTGCCGCGGGCCCCGATGAGCGCCCCGTGGGCCATCGCGTGCACGGCGTCCGCGAGGGAGGGCTCCCCGGTGCCCGTGCCGTACCCGGCGAACACCGCCTCCACGGCCGTCGCCGCCGATTCGAGGGTGAGGTAGAGATTCGTCCCGGTGTCGCCGTCGGCCACCGGATAGACGTTGATCGCGTCGATCTCCGCACGGGCCCGCCCCAGTGCCCGGAGCGCCAGACCGCACCAGGTGCGCACCGCGAGAGCATCGAAGAATGTCTGCGGCACCTGCGCCACCTGCGCCTCCCTGAGCTGGACGTGGGACGCAGCGTAGACCCCGGAACCGTGTGTACCGGAAGAGGGCCGGGAGCCGGGCCCTGAGCTGCCATGGTAGTTTCGTTGTACGGACGCAGCCGTTGTATGCTGCTCCGGTTGCCCGATCTCGATCGGGCCGTTCCCCTGGCAACGCCACTCAGATCTCAGGTCGTACGATCTCGATCCCGGCATGCCGGGATTAACCGTAAGTGCATCTGAAGTCTTTGGAGTGACCCGTGGCTGCCAACTGCGACGTCTGCGGCAAGGGGCCGGGCTTCGGCAACAACATCTCGTTTTCGCACCGCCGTACGTCCCGCCGCTGGAACCCGAACATCCAGCGTGTGCGTACTGTGGTCGGCGGGACGCCGAAGCGCGTGAACGCTTGCACCTCGTGCATCAAGGCCGGCAAGGTCTCGCGCTGACGCACAGCTAAGCGCGCGGCCACTGCTGGTTCGCTGCACTGAGCCGGTCCATCTTCGGGTGGACCGGCTTTTTGCCGTACCCGCAGACGCGGTCGTACCCGCCGACGCAGGCGGCCCCGCACCCGCGGATCGAGGCGGCCCCGGCCGGTCACACCGCGCTGCGGGACCCCCCGGCGTCCGTCCCGCGCAGGGCCCACCCGTGGTCCACCGGTCCGATGCCCGCGCCCAGCGCGAAGCCGGCCGCGATCGCCCCCGTGACGTACTCCTTGGCCCGTGTGGCGGCCTCCGGCACGCTCAGCCCCTTCGCCAGCCCCGAGGCGATCGCGGAGGCGAGCGTGCAGCCCGTGCCGTGGGTGTGCCGGTTGTCGTGGCGGGGCGCGCGCAGCCAGTGCTCGTCGGAGCCGTCCGTCAGAAGATCGACGGCGTCCCCGGACAGGTGCCCGCCCTTGATCAGCACCCAGCGCGGCCCGTACGACAGCACGGCGGCCGCCGCTCGCCGCAGATCGTCCTCGGACTCGACGCGCACCCCGGTGAGTTGGGCCACCTCGTCGAGGTTCGGGGTCGCCACGGTCGCCGCCGGCAGCAGCCGGGTGCGGACCGCGTCCAGGGCGGTGGCGGCCAGCAGCGGGTCGCCGTGCTTGGAGACGCCCACCGGGTCCACCACGGCCGGGGCGTCCGTGCCGGAGATCAACTCGGCGACCGCCCCGACCAGTTCCGCCGAGGCCAGCATGCCGGTCTTCACGGCCTGCACGCCGATGTCGTCCACGACACTGCGGTACTGCGCCCGGACCGCCTCCACGGGCAGTTCCCACGCGCCCTGCACGCCCAGGGAGTTCTGCGCGGTCACGGCCGTGATCACGCTCATCCCGTGCACGCCGAGCGCCAGCATGGTCTTCAGGTCGGCCTGGATGCCGGCACCGCCGCCGGAGTCCGATCCCGCCACCGTCAGGACGCGCGGGATCATGACTCCATGTCCCCGAAGTGGTCCCAGCCGCCCTTGCTGGTCCAGGGTGCCCCGTCGACGGTCACCTGGGGCAGCGCGGAGGGGTTGAGGACCTCGCCGATGACCTTCCAGCGGGCCGGGAGCTTGGCGTCCGGCGGGAAGGTCGCCACGATGGCGTGGTCCTCTCCCCCGGTCAGCACCCACTGCATCGGGTCGACGCCGACGGCCTGCCCGATGTCGTTCATCTGCGTCGGGATGTCGATCGCGCCGGAGCGGATGTCGATGCGGACCTTGCTGGCCTCGGCGATGTGCCCGAGGTCGGCGATCAGGCCGTCGCTCACGTCGCACATCGCGGTCGCGCCGAGCGCGGCGGCCGCCGGGCCCGCGTGGTACGGCGGCTCGGGGCGCCGGTGGGCCTCGACGAAGGCGCGCGGGGAGCGGAAACCGCGGGAGAGCACCGCGTAGCCGGCCGCGGACCAGCCCAGCCAGCCCGTGACGGCCACCAGGTCGCCGGGCTGGGCGCCGGCCCGGGTGACGGGCTCCTGGTTGCGCAGATCGCCGAGCGCGGTGATCGACACCATGATCGTGTCGCCGCGTACGACGTCCCCGCCGACCACGGAGGCACCCGCGACCTGGCACTCGTCGCGCAGGCCGTCCATCAGCTCGCTCGGCCAGGTCACCGGCAGTTCGGCGGGCACGACCAGGCCGAGCAGCAGGGCGGTCGGTACGGCGCCCATCGCGGCGATGTCGGCGAGGTTCTGCGCCGCCGCCTTGCGGCCGACGTCGTAGGCCGTGGACCAGTCGCGGCGGAAGTGCCGGCCCTCCAGCAGGATGTCGGTGCTCGCCACCACCCGCCGGTCGGGTGCGGCCACCACCGCGGCGTCGTCGCCGGGGCCGATCCGGACCGCCGGGGTGGTGGTGAGACGGGAGGTGAGCTCCCTGATGAGCCCGAACTCCCCGAGCTCACCAACAGTGCCCTTCATTGCCCTTGCTCCCCTTCTCTGCCTTGCCGTGCCCACTCGCGCGTCATCAGTGTCCCCGATACGGTCGAGGTGACCGTCGGCACGGTCCGGATGACCGTCGCGACGGTCGGATGACCGTCAACTTCCGTCGTGCCTGCACCCTGGCGCGCAAGCCCGGTTCCCGCAGGTCTCCCCGCGGGGAGCGGCAACGCGATACCGTGGCGTTCCTTTTCCCCACATGATCCTCGTGGCCGCCCTGGAGGTTCCGTGGTACAGGCGTACATCCTGATCCAGACGGAGGTCGGCAAGGCGTCGACCGTCGCCGAGACGATCAGCAAGATCCCTGGAGTGATCCAGGCCGAGGACGTGACGGGTCCGTACGACGTCATCGTGCGCGCCCAGGCCGACACGGTCGACGACCTCGGTCGCATGGTGGTCGCCAAGGTCCAGCAGGTGGACGGCATCACCCGCACCCTGACCTGTCCGGTCGTGCATCTGTAGCCCCCGTCTACCCTTGGCCGGTGAATGTTTTCCGTCACCGGCCCTTCGGCCTGCTCGCGCCCGCGCTGCTGATCGCGGTCGCGGGCTGCTCATCGGCGGACGGCGGCGCCACGGTGGCGGCTCCCAGCCCCGACGCGAGGACGGCGAAGGTGTGCCGGGAGCTGCACCGGGTGCTGCCGCAGAAGCTCGACGGACGAAGCCGCAACGACCCCGAACCCCGGTCCGCCTTCACGGCGGGCTGGGGAAACCCGGCGATCATACTGCGCTGCGGTGTCGTACGGCCGCCGAAGATGGTCGATCCCAGGGTGGCCGAGGGCAGTGACCCGGACGCGGTCGCGGGCGGGGTCGACGGCGTCGACTGGCTGATGGAGAAGCAGGGCGCCGGCACCTGGCGGTTCACCACGGCGAACCGCGTGGCCTATGTGCAGGTGAGCCTGCCCGAGGGGATGTCCGCACAGGAGGAGGGCACCGGGATCCTGACGCACCTGGCCCCGGCCGTGAAGAAGGCGATCCCCGAGGGGATCGCCTCCATGAAGTGAGCGTGTCCGCTCAGCGCAGCCCGGTCGAGCGGCGCAGCGCGGCCTGCACCAGGCGGTCGATCAGCTCGGGGTAGCTGACGCCGCTGGCCTGCCACATCTGCGGGTACATCGAGATCGGCGTGAAACCGGGCAGGGTGTTGACCTCGTTGATCACGAACTCGCCGTCCTCGGTGAGGAAGAAGTCCGCGCGGACCAGGCCCTCGCAGGAGACCGCCTCGAACGCCTGCACCGCCAGCTCCCGCACCTCGGCGGTCTGCTCCTCGGTGAGCGGCGCCGGGACGATGCCGGGCGTGGAGTCGATGTACTTCGCCTCGAAGTCGTAGTACGCGTGCGCGTCCGGCGGCGGGATCTCGGCCGGCACGGAGGCGCGCGGCCCGTCCTCGAACTCCAGCACCCCGCACTCGATCTCGCGGCCCCGCACGGCGGCCTCGACCAGGATCTTCGGGTCGTGGGCCTGCGCGGTGGCGATCGCCTCGTCCAGGCCGGACAGGTCGTCGACCTTGGTGATGCCGATCGACGAACCGGCACGCGCGGGCTTCACGAACAGCGGCCAGCCGTGCTCGCCGGCGAAGTCGACGATCCTCTTGCGGGCGGCGGACTCGTCCTGCTGCCACTCGCGGGGGCGGATCACCACGTAGGGGCCGACGGCGAGCCCGTAGGAGGTGAAGATCCGCTTCATGTACTCCTTGTCCTGGCCGACGGCCGAGGCGAGCACACCGGCGCCCACGTACGGCACCCCGGACAGCTCCAGGAGGCCCTGCAGGGTGCCGTCCTCGCCGTAGGGGCCGTGCAGCACCGGGAAGACCACGTCGACCTCGCCGAGCGCCTTGGGTACCGAGCCGGGCTCGCTGTAGACGACCTCGCGGTTCGCGGGGTCGACGGGGAGCACCACGCCGCCCTCGCGCGACTCCGCGAGATCCTCGACCTCGGGGGTGCGGCGGTCGGTGATGGCCATCCGCTCCGGCTCGTCGGCCGTCAGCGCCCAACGGCCGTCCCGGGTGATGCCGATCGGCAGGACGTCGTACTTGTTCCGGTCGATGGCCTTGAGGACGGCGCCGGCGGTGACCACGGAGATCCCGTGTTCGGAGCTGCGCCCGCCGAACACGACGGCCACGCGCGGCTTGCGCGACGGCTGCTCAGGGCTCTGGGGAAGGTTCTCGGTGCTCATATCGCGTTGAGAGTACCCGCTGGTATCCCCCGAGTCAGCGCCCGCTTCGCCGCCGTGACTCCGTGTCCCCCGGGCGGTCGCTCAGCGTCGCACGGGAGGGGGGGTCAGCGCCGTTCGGGCTTGGCGCTGCGCGACATCAGCTCCTTGAGGGCGACCACCGGCGGCTTGCCCTCGTGCACGATGTCCACGACCGTCTCGGTCAGGGGCATCTCCACTCCGTGCCGGCGGGCCAGATCCGCCACCGACTCGCAGGACTTGACGCCCTCGGCGGTCTGCCGGGTGACCGCGATGGTCTCCTGCAGGGTCATGCCCTTGCCGAGATTGGTGCCGAAGGTGTGGTTGCGGGACAGCGGCGAGGAGCACGTGGCCACCAGGTCGCCGAGGCCGGCGAGTCCGGAGAAGGTCAGCGGGTCGGCGCCGAGTGCCATGCCGAGCCGGGTGGTCTCGGCGAGACCGCGCGTGATGAGCGAGCCCTTGGCGTTGTCGCCGAGCCCCATGCCGTCGGCGATGCCGACCGCGAGGCCGATGACGTTCTTGACCGCGCCGCCCAGTTCGCAGCCGACGACGTCGGTGTTGGTGTACGGCCGGAAGTACGGCGTGTGGCAGGCGGCCTGGAGGCGCTGGGCGACGGTCTCGTCGGTGCAGGCGACGACGGCAGCGGCGGGCATGCGGGCGGCGATCTCACGGGCCAGGTTGGGCCCGGTGACGACCGCGATGCGTTCCGCGCCCACCTTGGCCACGTCCTCGATGACCTCGCTCATCCGCATGGCGGAGCCGAGTTCGACGCCCTTCATCAGGGAGACGAGCACGGTGTCCGGGGCGAGCAGCGGGGTCCACTCGGCGAGGTTGGCGCGCAGGGTCTGGGAGGGGACGGCGAGGACGGTGAAGTCCGCGTCCCGCAGGGCCTCGGCCGGGTCGGAGGTGGCGCGCAGGTTCTCCGGGAGTTCCACGCCGGGCAGGTAGTCGGGGTTGGTCCGGGTGGAGTTGACGGCCTCGGCCAGCTCCGGGCGCCGGGCCCACAGGGTCACCTCGCAGCCCGCGTCGGCGAGGACCATCCCGAAGGCGGTGCCCCATGAGCCGGTGCCCATGACCGCCGCCTTGACCGCCTTGCTCACTTGCCCTGCCCTTCCGGTTCCTTGCGCTGTGCCTGTGCCTGGGTGCGGCGCCGCTGTTCGATCCGCTCGCGGCGCGGGTCGTAGGGCGTCTCGGGCGCCTTCTCGCCGCGGATCTCCTCCAGGTGGCGGGTGATGGCCGCCATGATGACCTCGGTGGCCTCCTTCAGCAGGTCCGGGGTCATCTCCTTGTCGTAGAAGCGGGAGAGGTCCACGGGCGGGCCGGCCAGCACGTGGTGGGTCTTGCGCGGGAAGAGGTTCGGCTTCTTGGCGTACGGCGGCAGCAGTTCGTTGGCGCCCCACTGCGCGACGGGGATGACCGGGCACCTGGTCTGCAGGGCCACGCGGGCGGCGCCCGTCTTGCCGGTCATGGGCCAGCCGTTCGGGTCGCGGGTGAGGGTGCCCTCGGGGTAGAAGGCGACGCACTCGCCGCGCTCCACGGCGTCGATCGCGGCGCGGAAGGCGCTGAGTGCGTCGGTGGACTCGCGGTAGACGGGGATCTGCCCGGTGCCGCGCATGGCGGCGCCGACGAATCCCTTCTTGAAAAGCCCGCTCTTCGCCAGGAATCGCGGAACCCGTCCGGTGTTGTACTGATAGTGCGCGTATGCGAAGGGGTCCACGTGGGAATTGTGGTTCACCGCGGTGATAAATCCGCCCTCGGCCGGAATGTGCTCCATTCCACGCCAGTCCCGCTTGATCAGAACCACCAGCGGCGGTTTGCAGATCACCGCGGCGAAGCGATACCAGAAGCCGATTCTGCGGCGGGGCACAAGGACACCTTCCTCTAGGGCAGCCATCCGGGCGGGGGGCCGCACAAGTGTCGCCCGGGGCCGCCGGTCTGTCGAGAACACCGTACGCCCCGCCACCCGCGGCACCGGATGACCCGGGGACAATGATCGCGACGAGAGAGGGACGGTACGCCGGTGCAGTGGAGCTTGGTGATCCCCCTGAAGCCCTTGACCCGGGCCAAGAGCAGGCTCGCGGACACCGCCGCCGACGGAGTGCGGCCTGGGCTGGCGCTCGCGTTCGCGCAGGACACGGTGGCCGCGGCGCTGGCGTGTCCGGCCGTGGCGGATGTGTCGGTCGTCACGGACGACGAGCTGGCCGCGCGCGAGCTGGCCGCGCTGGGTGCGCGCATCGTCCCGGACACACCGGCGAGCGGCCTGAACGCCGCTCTGGCGCACGGCGCGGCCGTCGTCCGCGGCATGCGCCCGCGCACACCTGTCGCGGCGCTGAACGCCGACCTGCCGGCACTGCGGCCGGCGGAACTCGCCGTCGTGCTGGGCGCGGCCGCGGACTTTTCGCGTGCGTTTCTCGCGGATGCGGCCGAGCTGGGCACGACGTTGCTGGCCGCGGGGCCGGACCAGGAATTGCAGCCGGAGTTCGGTGTGAATTCCCGTTCCCGCCATCGCGCGTCCGGGGCGGCGGAACTCCAGCCGGCGGGCGTGAACTCGGTACGGCAGGACGTGGACACCGGGGATGACCTGCGCGCGGCGCTCGCTCTGGGGGTCGGACCGTATACGGCGGCCGTTTCGGCGGGTTTGCTGATCCCGGGGTCGTGAGGGCGCCGGTGCGGGGGACGGGCGGGCCCAAGCCCTGCGGCGAAGCCCGGAACCACGGTCACCAGTAGGCTGCTGCCATGCAGGCCACGGCATACACCTACGACCCCGACACCCGCAGCGGACAGGTGCTTCTCGACGACGGGACGCCGGTCCCCTTCGACGCCGCCGCGTTCACCGCCGGAGGTCTCCGGCTGCTGCGGCCCGGTCAGCGCGTGCGGATCGAGACCGAGGGCCGGGGCGACGCCCTGCGCATCACCCTCGTAACCCTCCAAACCCTGTAACTGCCCTTACACACGCCGCGGGCCGGGCTCCCGAGGGAGTCCGGCCCGGCGCGTGAGTGCCCTGGCGTGGTGCCCTGGCGTCCTTACGACGTCGCCTTGCGGGCGGTGGCCTTCTTGGCGGTGGTCTTGCGTGCCGTCGACTTCTTGGCCGGGGCCTTCTTCGCGGTGACCTTCTTCGCCGGGGCCTTCTTGGCAGTGGCCTTCTTGGCGGTGGTCTTCTTCGCGGCGGTGGTCTTGGCGGTCGCCGTGGTCTTCTTGGCGGGCGCCTTCTTCGCCGTCGTCTTCTTGGCGGCGGCCGTGGTCTTCTTCGCCGTCGTCTTCTTCGCCGTGGCCTTCTTCGCGGCGGCAGCCTTGGTGGTCTTCTTCGCGGCGGCCTTCTTGACCGTCGCCGCGGCGCCCCCGGTCAGGCTGCCCTTGGGCGCCTTCTTGACCGAGACCTCGCCACCGCGCGGCAGCTTCTTCGAGCCGCTCACCAGGTCCTTGAAGCCCTGACCGGCGCGGAAGCGCGGCACGGAGGTCTTCTTGACCCGAACCCGCTCGCCCGTCTGGGGGTTGCGGGCGTAACGGGCGGGGCGGTCCACCTTCTCGAAGGACCCGAAGCCGGTGACCGAGACCCGCTCGCCCGCGACGACCGCGCGGACGATGGCGTCCAGGACATGATCGACAGCCTCGGCGGCCTGCTGGCGGCCACCCACCTTGTCGGCAATCGCTTCTACGAGCTGCGCCTTGTTCACGTCTTCCCCTTCGGAGACATCGCCAGAACGAAAGTGTTCAAGCTTTTTCGCACGTTAGGCAGATATATACCGCAAATCAAACACGAAACGGGCTTATCACCCTTGTGCCGCAACGGACTCGGTGGTCCCGGGCTGTTCAGTGGTCCTCGCCGGGGATCCGACCCTCGTCGAGGTCCGTATTGAACTGCTCGAGCCGCCTTGCCGCAGCGGCGAGATCGTGCTTGGCCGCGGCCGTAATGACCAGCAGCTTCCGGGTCAGCGCCATCCGTACGCCCTCCGGGACTTGCAGTGCGCGCACCCTTGAGTGCGCTTCCTTGAGCTGGTTCGCGACCGCCGTATAGAGCTGGAGTTGGCCGTCGTGTTCCATGCACAGATTGTGCCATCTGGGGCGAGTTGTCGCCTGCCCAGGGGGCAACTGCCGCCTCAAACGGCCTTCCAGGCGCGTGCGCAGGACGCGATACCAGCACTCACGTACCCGGGCAACACCCTTCGTAACGTGGGAAGTTGAGAGCGGGGCAAGAAGCGGGCGGGACGGTTCGGGCCCGGACATGGCCGTACCCCCGATCGTGGCGATCGGGGGTACGGAGGGGGTGTTGGGTGGCCGGATCTCGACCGCTCGGGGGCGCCGGCCGACGCGGATCAGGCCTGGAGCGTCCTCGGCTTGTACGACGGACGCTTGCCCTCGTACGCGGCGATGTCGGCCTCGTTCTGCAGCGTGATGGAGATGTCGTCCAGGCCGTTCAGGAGGCGCCAGCGGGAGTTCTCGTCCAGCTCGAAGGAGGCAGTGATGCCCTCGGCGCGGACCTCACGCGCCTCAAGGTCCACAGTGACCTCAGCAGTGGGGTCCTGTTCCGTCAGCGCCCACAGCGCGTCCACGGTCTTCTGGTCCAGCACGACCGTGAGCAGGCCGTTCTTCAGCGAGTTGCCCCGGAAGATGTCCGCGAAGCGGGAGGAGATCACGGCCTTGAAGCCGTAGTTCTGCAGCGCCCAGACGGCGTGCTCACGGGAGGAGCCGGTGCCGAAGTCGGGGCCGGCGACCAGGACCGTGGCGCCCTGCCGCTCGGGGCGGTTGAGCACGAACTCCGGGTCCTTGCGCCAGGCCTCGAACAGCCCGTCCTCGAAGCCGTCCCGGGTCACCTTCTTGAGCCAGTGAGCAGGGATGATCTGGTCGGTGTCGACGTTGCTGCGGCGCAGCGGGACGGCCCGGCCGGTGTGGGTGGTGAAGGCTTCCATGATTCTCAGACTCCAGCGGGCGTGCGGTCGTCGGTCAGGTCGGCCGGGGAGGCCAGGTGGCCCAGGACGGCGGTGGCCGCCGCGACCTGCGGCGACACCAGGTGCGTACGACCGCCCTTGCCCTGCCGGCCCTCGAAGTTGCGGTTGGAGGTGGAGGCGGAGCGCTCACCCGGGGCCAGCTGGTCGGGGTTCATGCCGAGGCACATCGAACAGCCCGCGTGCCGCCATTCGGCGCCGGCCTCCTTGAAGACCACGTCCAGGCCCTCGGAGACGGCCTGCAGACCCACCCGCGCGGAGCCCGGGACGACCAGCATCCGTACGCCGTCGGCGACTTTGCGGTCCCGCAGCAGATCCGCGGCGGCGCGCAGGTCCTCGATGCGACCGTTGGTGCAGGAGCCTACGAAGACGGTGTCCACCTTGATGGAGCGCAGCGGCTGGCCGGCCTCCAACCCCATGTATTCCAGGGCCTTTTCGGCGGCGAGGCGCTCCGAAGCGTCTTCGTACGAAGCCGGGTCGGGGACGGACGCCGAAAGCGGCGCGCCCTGGCCGGGGTTGGTGCCCCAGGTGACGAACGGGGACAGCTCGTCGGCCTTGATCACGACCTCGGCGTCGAACTCGGCGTCGTCGTCGGTGCGCAGCGTCTTCCAGTACTCGACGGCCGCGTCCCAGTCGGCACCCTCGGGGGCGTGCGGACGGCCCTTGAGGTACGCGAAGGTGGTCTCGTCGGGGGCGATCATGCCCGCGCGGGCGCCGGCCTCGATCGACATGTTGCAGATGGTCATCCGGGCCTCCATCGAGAGCTTCTCGATGGCGGAGCCGCGGTACTCCAGGATGTAGCCCTGGCCGCCGCCGGTGCCGATCCGGGCGATGATCGCCAGGATCAGGTCCTTGGCGGTGACGCCCTCGGGCAGCTCGCCCTCGACGGTGATCGCCATGGTCTTCGGACGGGCCAGCGGCAGCGTCTGGGTGGCCAGGACGTGCTCGACCTGGGAGGTGCCGATACCGAACGCCAGCGCGCCGAAGGCGCCGTGCGTGGAGGTGTGGGAGTCACCGCAGACCACGGTCGTACCCGGCTGGGTCAGACCCAGCTGCGGGCCGACGACGTGCACGACGCCCTGCTCGACGTCGCCCAGCGGGTGCAGCCGGACGCCGAACTCGGCGCAGTTCTTGCGCAGCGTCTCCAGCTGGACCCGGGAGACCGGGTCCGCGATGGGCTTGTCGATGTCGAGGGTCGGGGTGTTGTGGTCCTCGGTGGCGATGGTGAGGTCGAGGCGGCGCACCTGCCGGCCGTTCTTGCGCAGCCCGTCGAAGGCCTGCGGGCTGGTCACCTCGTGCAGCAGGTGCAGATCGATGAAGAGGAGGTCGGGCTCGCCCTCGGCGCGCCGGACGACGTGGTCGTCCCAGACCTTCTCCGCGAGTGTCCTACCCATCGCTTTCCCTCCGGCCGGCAAGCGTGCACCGGCCCAACTAGAGATCTTGAGGAGGAGACGCCCGCGCCCCAGGTGTCGTGATTCCGGGCGTCCACCACCGGGCCCGTTTGGTCTGCGGGCCGCTGTGTGATTCCAGGGTGGCGCGTTCCACGGAAAATTGAACTTGCGTTTCACAGAGTGAGACGTGAGTATCGTTGCATGGACAACAGTAGCGGCGTCGGCGTTCTGGACAAGGCGGCCCTCGTCCTGAGCGCTCTGGAGTCCGGTCCGGCCACCCTCGCGGGTCTGGTCGGCGCGACCGGACTGGCACGACCCACGGCTCACCGCCTGGCCGTGGCTTTGGAACACCACCGCATGGTGGCTCGCGACATGCAGGGCCGTTTCATCCTCGGCCCGCGCCTCGCCGAGCTCGCGGCGGCGGCGGGCGAGGACCGCCTGCTCGCGACGGCGGGCCCGGTGCTCACCCACCTCCGCGATGTCACCGGCGAGAGCGCACAGCTCTACCGGCGCCAGGGTGACATGCGCATCTGCGTGGCCGCGGCGGAACGCCTGTCCGGCCTGCGGGACACCGTCCCGGTCGGTTCCACGCTGACGATGAAGGCCGGCTCCTCGGCGCAGATCCTGATGGCGTGGGAGGAGCCCGAGCGTCTGCACCGCGGCCTGCAGGGCGCCCGCTTCACGGCGACGGCCCTGTCGGGCGTACGGCGGCGCGGCTGGGCCCAGTCCATCGGCGAGCGCGAGCCGGGCGTCGCGTCCGTCTCCGCGCCCGTACGCGGCCCCTCCAACCGTGTCGTGGCCGCCGTCTCGGTCTCCGGCCCCATCGAGCGCCTCACGCGCCACCCGGGCCGTATGCACGCCCAGGCGGTCATCGACGCCGCCACCCGCCTCTCCGAGGCCCTGCGCCGCTCCGGCTGAACCCCGCTCACGGAAACGCCGAGGAGGGCCTGCCCCAACGCCGCGGCAGGCCCTCCTCGCTCCCCCCTCCCCCCGGTCAGCCGGTCTTCTCGCCCGCCGGCGCCTTCTGCGACCGGTGGGCGAACCGGTCCTTGGCGTACCGTCCCCGCTTCTCCAGCGGAATCTGCCCGTGCGCGGCCGCGAGGCCGAACGCCGGCATGTCGCCGTAGATCGCCTCGTACGAGCCCTCCGGCACGACGTACGTCTCGTGCCAGATCCCGACCTGCCCGCGCAGCTTCCCGCTGCGCTCCTTGCGGTTGAGCACGGCCCACGCCTTGTGGTGGAACGCGTCCGGCGCGGTCGCGTAGGCGTAGAGCTTGTCCTTGGACTCCCAGTACTGCACGACGTAGTACGTACGCGGCGACGCCGTCAGCATGACCTTGGAGCGCAGCCCCCGTGCGGGGTCCTTCTCCAGCTCCCGCAGTATGCGGAACATCGCGAGCATCACCGGCAGCCACAGGTGCACCGCCCGGAAGCGGTTGATGCGCATGCCGATCAGCAGGACGACGACCTCGCCCTCTGCGCCGGCGGTCGTACGGGTCACCATGAGTTCCCCCTCGTCGGTGAGCGGTGCTATCCAACACCCCGATGCTTGGATAGTGCCGTTATCCAAGAAGGAGCGCAAGACATGCGGCTCGCCGAACTGAGCAGACGCAGCGGTGTGGCCACCGCTACGATCAAGTACTACCTGCGCGAAGGCCTGTTGCCGCCCGGCCGCCAGATCAACACGACGACGGCCGAGTACGACGAGGAGCACCTGCGCCGGCTGCGGCTGGTGCGCGCGATGATCCAGGTCGGCCGGATCCCGGTCGCCACGGTCCGGGAGGTGCTGGGGCACGTCGACGACGAGTCCCTGGGCCGCACCATGCGGCTGGGCGCGGCACTGTGGGCACTGCCGCAGGTGCCGGAGCCGGACGAGGACGACGACTACGTGCGGGCGGCGCACCGGGAGGTGGACGAGCTGCTGGAGACGCTGGGCTGGTCGAACGCGAAGCTGCTGACGTCCATCTCCCCCGCCTACCGCTCCCTGGTGGTGGCGGTGGCCGCGTTCCGCCGGCTCGGTTACGACTGGGGAGCCGAACTGCTCGTCGCCTATGCCCGGTTGATGCACGAGGCGGCGAAACTCGACCTGGACTTCGTGGAGACGCATCCGTCGGAGGCGGAGAAGGTCGAGACGGCGGTGCTCGGGGCGGTCATCACCGAGCCGATGCTGCAGGCGCTGCGCCGGCTCGCACAGGAGGAGGAGTCCGCACGGCGCTACGGCTTCGAGTAGCACCCGGACACGACGAAGGCCCTTCGCTTCGGCGGAGGGCCTTCTGCTGTACCCCCGACCGGATTCGAACCGGCGCTACCGCCTTGAGAGGGCGGCGTGCTAGGCCGCTACACAACGGGGGCGTGGACACTGCGTTTCCGCAGGTCCGAGCTGGTCTACCTGGACTCGAACCAAGACTAACTGAACCAGAATCAGTCGTGCTGCCAATTACACCATAGACCAATGATGGTTTAGACCAGTCAGTACCCCCGACCGGATTCGAACCGGCGCTACCGCCTTGAGAGGGCGGCGTGCTAGGCCGCTACACAACGGGGGCCCTAGCGATCCCGACAAGATCAGGATCAGTACCCCCGACCGGATTCGAACCGGCGCTACTGCCTTGAGAGGGCAGCGTGCTAGGCCGCTACACAACGGGGGCTTTGCAGATAAGCTCTGCGAGCTGGCCTACCTGGACTCGAACCAAGACTAACTGAACCAGAATCAGTCGTGCTGCCAATTACACCATAGGCCACTGGAACTCAAGCCCCTGCGGGGTTCTCGTTCTAGCTTGCTCCTTGGGGTTCCGGCCTTCCGGCCCGCTCCCCTCGGCGCAGGAAGAACATTACCCGAAGGTGGACGGGGCTCCAAAACGGGTATCCGCGCGGACGAGCGCCGGGAGTTCGGCGAGGGTGGAGATCCGGTGCGCGAGGACCTCCCCGGCGGCCCGTACGGACGCCGTCCCGCGGTCGATCCACACGGACAGCAGCCCGGCCTCCGCCGCACCCCGCCCGTCGATCTCCGGGTGGTCGCCGACGTACGCCACCTGGTGCGGAGGCAGGCCCAGCGCCTCGCAGGCCGCGAGGAAGGCGCCGGGCTCCGGCTTGGAGACGCCCAGCTCCGCGGCGCACAGCACGGCCTCGAAGCGGTCGAGGAGACCGAGGGTGCGCAGCTTGTGCTCCTGGACCGTGAGGCTGGAGTTGGACAGCACCGCGTGCCGGTGGGTGGCGGAGAGGGCCTCCAGGGCGGGCAGGACGTCCGGGAAGAGGCTCCAGGCGGCCTCGTAGTGGACCAGGTAGCGCGCGAACCAGGCGTCGGCCTCGCCGTCGGTCAGCTCCCGGCCCGTGAAGACCCGGGTGCGGTCGCGGCGCTGTGTGACGAAGTCGACCTCACCGGCGGAGAAGCGGGCCCACTGGGCGTCGGTGATCTCCCGCCACCGCAGCAGGGCCTGCTCCGGGCTGTCGTACCCGGCGAGCAGCCCTTCCGCCGCCAGATGCGCCCGCATGCCCGCGCGGTCGGCGGTCGTGTAGTCGAACAGGGTGTCGTCCACGTCCCAGACCACGGCTCTGATCGTCATGACACCGACGGTACCGCCGAACGGCTGGCAGACTGGTCGGCATGAGCGTGTACCGCGTCCAGTTCACCGTCGAGGCCCGTGCGACGTTCGACGCCCTGCCCGCTGAGCGCCGGGCCCAGCTGGAGACGGCCGTTCGCCTACTGGCCCGCGATCCGTTCCGGAAGACCTCGACCGCGCCGCTCGGTCCGGACGAGAACCTGCGCAAGGCCTACGTGGCCCCCGGCGCCGTGCTGGAGTACATGGTGGCCGGCGCGATCATGGTCGTCGTCGTGCTGGAGATCTTCGACGAGAGCGCCTACCTGGTCGACGAGGCCGACGCACAGTGACCAACGCGTCAGGGGCGGCACCCGGAACACTCCGGATGCCGCCCCTGACGCATGTGCCGGACAGACCCTAGGCGCTCAGCTTGGCCAGCGCCGCGTCGATGCGGGCCAGCGTCTTCTCCTTGCCCAGGACTTCCAGGGACTCGAAGAGCGGCAGGCCGACGGTGCGGCCGGTGACGGCGACGCGGACCGGGGCCTGGGCCTTGCCGAGCTTGAGGCCGTGGGCCTCGCCGGCGGCCAGGACCGCTTCCTTCAGGGACTCGGCGGAGCTCCAGTCGGCCGAGTCCAGCTTCTCGCGGGCCGTGCGCAGGAGGGCGTCGCTGCCCTCCTTCATCGCCTTCGTCCACGACGCCTCGTCCACGGCGGGTTCGGCGAGGAACAGGAAGTCGACGTTGTCCGTGATCTCCGAGAGGACCTTCAGGCGGGTCTGGGCGTGCGGCGCGATCGCCTGCCACTTGGCCTCGTCGAAGTCCTCCGGCGCCCAGGGGGCGAAGGGGGCCCTCAGCCACGGGCGGCAGCGCTCGGTGAACTCCTTCACCTCCAGCATGCGGATGTGGTCGCCGTTGATCGCCTCGCACTTCTTCAGGTCGAAGCGCGCCGGGTTGGGGTTGACGTCGGAGATGTCGAAGGCCGCGACCATCTCGTCGATCGTGAAGATGTCCTGGTCCGCGGAGAGCGACCAGCCCAGCAGGGACAGGTAGTTGAGCAGGCCCTCGGGCAGGAAGCCCTGCTCGCGGTAGAGGTTGAGGGACGACTGCGGGTCGCGCTTGGACAGCTTCTTGTTGCCCTCGCCCATGACGTACGGCAGGTGGCCGAAGGCCGGGGTCCGCTTGGCGATGCCCAGCTCGGTCAGCGCCTTGTAGAGGGCGATCTGGCGCGGGGTGGAGGAGAGCAGGTCCTCGCCGCGCAGGACGTGGGTGATCTCCATCAGGGCGTCGTCGACCGGGTTGACCAGCGTGTACAGCGGGGCGCCGTTCGCGCGGACGATGCCGTAGTCCGGCACGTTCTCCGGCGTGAAGGTCAACTCGCCGCGGACCAGGTCGGTGAAGGTGATCGTCTCGTCGGGCATGCGGAAGCGGACGATCGGGGTGCGGCCCTGGGCCTTGTACTCCTCGACCTGCGCGGCGGACAGGTCGCGGCAGTGGCCGTCGTAGCCGGAGGGCCTGCCGGCGGCGCGGGCGGCCTCGCGGCGGGTGTCCAGCTCCTCCTGGGAGCAGTAGCAGCGGTAGGCGTACCCGCCCTCCAGGAGCTTCTGGGCGACGTCGGCGTAGAGGTCCATCCGCTGCGACTGGCGGTACGGCGCGTGCGGGCCGCCGACCTCGGGGCCCTCGTCCCAGTCGAAGCCGAGCCAGCGCATCGCGTCGAGCAGCTGGTTGTACGACTCCTCCGAGTCGCGGGCCGCGTCGGTGTCCTCGATGCGGAACACCAGGGTGCCCTGGTGGTGCCGGGCGAACGCCCAGTTGAACAGGGCGGTGCGGACCAGGCCCACGTGCGGGTTACCGGTGGGCGAGGGGCAGAAACGGACGCGTACGGGGGAGCCGGGTGCGCTAGCCACGCTTGACAACCTTGTTGGTGAGAGTGCCGATGCCTTCGATGGTGACGGCGACCTCGTCGCCGACGTGCAGGGGGCCGACCCCCGCGGGGGTGCCGGTGAGGATGACGTCGCCGGGGAGCAGGGTCATGGCCTCGGAGATGTTGACGACCAGGTCCTCGATGCGGTGGATCATCTCGCTGGTGCGGCCGAGCTGGCGCTGCTGGCCGTTGACCGTGAGCTGGATGGTCAGGTCGTTCGCGCGCTCCAGGTCCAGGTCCGTCTCCACCCAGGGGCCGAGCGGGCAGGAGGTGTCGAAGCCCTTGGCCCGGGCCCACTGCTTCTCGCGCTTCTGCACGTCGCGGGCGGTGACGTCGTTGGCGCAGGTGTAGCCGAAGATCACGTCCTTGACGCGCTCGCGGGGGACCTCGCGGCACATGCGGCCGATCACGACGGCCAGCTCGGCCTCGTGGTGCAGCTCCTCGGAGAACGGCGGGTACTGGATGTCGTCGCCGGGGCCGATCACCGAGGTGGAGGGCTTGAAGAAGGCGAAGGGGGTGTCCGGCACCTCGTTGCCCAGTTCGCGCGCGTGCTCGCCGTAGTTGCGGCCGAACGCCACGACCTTGTTGGGGAGCACCGGCGGGAGCAGCCTCACCTTGCTCAGCGGCACCTTCGTACCGGACAGCTCGTGGTCCGCGAACGGGATGCCCTTGATGATGTCGAGGACGAGTTCGTCCTGCTTGTCGCCCTCGACCGCGCCGAAGGCGACGTTCCCGTCGATGGAGAACCTGGCGATGCGCACGGGATCCTTGCGCCCCTCACTGAGAACCGGCTTACTGACGCCCCAGGTTAACCGGTCGGGCGGCCCGGTGTTCGGCCGGTGCGGTGTGGCGGCCCCGCTTTTCCGGTGCGGGAATGACGTGGACCGGAATTCCCGGTTACCGGCTGTTCGGCGCGCGGGGAATTTCGAACGCGGCGCAGGTGGCGGGTCATTTCCACCGGGAGGGCGTGGCCGTGCGAGGCGGGCGCGGGGGCGGGGGCACGCGGGGTGGACGCCCGGGGGCCGGGCGTGCACGAGGCCGGTCCCCCGGCCGGGCGGCGTGGGGGCCAGCGGCGGGAGCGCGTCCTCCCGTGGCTTTCGGATCGCTCCCGCAGGGCGCCGGAATCCGGTCCTCCGCTGCCCCCGGCCCGATATCCGGCGAGAGCGTCACCGATATCCGCCGCGGTGTCCGGGTGTCGTGCGCCGCGCCCCGGGAAAGAGCGCCGTACGAATGGAACAGGCTTCGGAATTCAGCAGGAAAGGCGGGCCGGGAAGCCGGTCGGCTACGCTCCGGCCGGGGCCGCCGCGCCGACGGGGACGTCCACCAGGACCGTGCGCCGCGGGTTCGCGGTCTGGGCGGGGAGTTCGACGGAGTGCTCCGGCAGGTCGGCCGTCTGCAGTTCGCCGGCGTCCTTCAGATGCGCCAGGGTCGTGCGTCGCGGATTGGCGATCTTGTGGAACATCATCGTCGTCTTCACGGTTGTACGAGTCCTGGTTCTGTGTCGGCTGACAGATGCGTCGCTCTTGTAAAGCGTCAGGCTAAACATCCAATTCCCTGCCGCAGGCGCCAATCCCCCACGATTCACGTGTGAGTTTGCTCACGACGTCGCGGACAAATCGGTCAAACCTGACCCGCAACATGCCCCAGCGAAACGGACATTGACCCCCTGAAGCCACCATTCCGCTCCTGATCATGGCGACTGGGACACCCGGCACCAGGCGCCAACTCGCAGAGAAACGCCCGTTATGTCCAGGATCGGCTTCCACGGCTCGTAACCCGGCACTCACAGCCCGTCACGGAGGTCACAGCTCGGGACACGGCCCTTGTTGGAGATCCGGCACTGTGCTGGAATTCCACGGACCGCCGCGGAGATCGAGCCGGCGCACAGGGCGCGACGCAGCGCCGAGCGGCGGTGAGATCAGGGGGGAGCCAGCGCCGGTCACTCAAGACCACCCGGAGGGCGTTTTCAGGGCGCTCTCCACAACGCCGACACCGTGTCCCTCCGTTCACGCGGAGGGGTGCCTGGTCCAGAGGTTGCGACGCTAGTGCAGGGACGTTTCAAGAGGGATGGCAGCGCTTCGGCGGAGCCGGAGTCGCACGACGGGACTGGCCCCATGAAGGGCAGCTCCTCGCCCCAGCACGCCCAGAACCCGGGCCAGGCCCCGTCCGGGGACGGCGGTGAGCGCAGCGGCCGCCCCGGCCTGTCGGCCGCCCAGGGCGGCGGTGGCTCCGGGACCACTCCCACGCCCGCCGTGAAGCCCGCGAAGGGCGGCCCCACCGGCCCCGGCTCGCGCATGGCCCTGCGCAACTGGCGCATCTCCACGCGCTTGGTGTCGCTGCTGGCGCTCCCGGTCATCGCGGCCACCTCGCTGGGCGCGCTGCGCATCAGCGAGAACATGGACGACATCCAGCAGCTCGACAACATGAAGCTGCTGACGGACATGACCAAGCAGGCCACGGAGCTGGCCCAGGCCCTGCAGGACGAGCGCGACCAGTCCGCCGGCCCCCTGGCCCACGGCCTGACGCAGAACGACTACACGGTCAAGGGCTACGAGGAGAAGACCGACCGGGCCCGCGACAACTTCCTCAACGCCTCCGAGCAGATCGACGCGGCCAGCAAGAACGGCAACCTCCAGGGCGTGCGCGACGCACTCGTCGGCCTCGCCAACCAGCTGGACGACCTGGCCCAGATCCGCAAGACCGCCTACACGTCGCAGGGCAACTCGACCCAGACGGTCGAGGCCTACCACCGGCTGATCACCCAGCTGATCAGCCTGTCCTCGGACATGGCCGAGGCGTCCAGCAACCCGGAGATGATCTCGCGCACCCGCGCCCTGGCGGCCTTCTCCACCGCCAAGGAGTACGCCTCCGTGCAGCGCGCCACGATCGCCGCCGCGCTTCCCGCGACCACGGACAAGAAGGGCGACCTCTCCGAGAACGACCGCCTGTACGGCCAGTCCGCGTACGCGAGCGAGAACTCCGAGATCGCGATCTTCCGGAAGATCTACGCCAACAACAACGCCGAGGAACTCCTCAAGCCGATCGACGAGGGCAACCCGACGATCGAGGCCGCGGACACCTACGCCAAGCGCGTCTTCGACCGCGACGGCGGCATCCAGAGGGTGGACGCCCGGTCGTACAAGGACTGGGTGGACGACAGCTCCACCAAGATCGACCAGATGAAGAAGATCGAGCACACGCTGCTCGAGGAGATGGAGCAGAAGGCCCGCGAGCTCAAGAGCGCCACCCAGCAGGACGCCATCATCTCCGGTGCGCTGATCCTGCTCGTGCTCGGTGTGTCGCTGGTCGGCGCGTTCGTCGTGGCCCGCTCCATGATCCGCTCGCTGCGCAGGCTGCAGGAGACCGCCACCACGGTCGCCCAGGAACGCCTGCCCGAGCTGGTCAAGCAGCTGTCGGAGTCCGACCCGCAGGACGTGGACACCTCCGTGGAGTCGGTCGGTGTGCACTCCCGGGACGAGATCGGCCAGGTGGCCGCGGCCTTCGACGACGTGCACCGCGAGGCGGTCCGCCTCGCCGCCGAGCAGGCCCTGCTGCGGGGCAACGTCAACGCGATGTTCACCAACCTCTCGCGCCGCTCCCAGGGTCTGATCCAGCGCCAGCTGTCGCTCATCTCCGAGCTGGAGTCCCGCGAGGCCGACCCGGACCAGCTGTCCTCGCTGTTCAAGCTGGACCACCTCGCCACGCGTATGCGCCGTAACGGTGAGAACCTCCTCGTCCTCGCGGGTGAGGAGCCCGGCCGCCGCTGGACCCGTCCGGTCCCGCTGGTCGACGTGCTCCGTGCCGCCGCGTCCGAGGTGGAGCAGTACGAGCGCATCGAGCTGGCCGCGGTCCCGACGACCGAGGTCGCGGGCCGGGTCGTCAACGACCTCGTGCACCTGCTCGCCGAGCTGCTCGAGAACGCGACCTCCTTCTCCTCGCCGCAGACCAAGGTCAAGGTCACCGGTCACGCGCTGCCCGACGGCCGCGTCCTGATCGAGATCCACGACACCGGTATCGGCCTCTCCCCCGAGGACCTCGCGGCGATCAACGAGCGGCTCGCCTCGCCGCCCACCGTGGACGTCTCGGTCTCCCGCCGCATGGGTCTGTTCGTGGTCGGTCGTCTGTCGCAGCGGCACGGCATCCGCATCCAGCTGCGCCCGTCCGACTCCGGTGGTACGACCGCGCTGGTCATGCTGCCGGTGGACGTCGCCCAGGGCGGCAAGAAGCCCGCTCCGGGCAAGCCCGGCGGTCCCGGCGCGACCGGTGGTCCCGCCGCCGCGCAGGCAGCCGCGGGTGCGGCCGCGGCGCGGCGCGCGAACGGCAACAACGGCCAGGGCGGTGCCCTCGGCAGCGCTCCGGCCGGTGGCGGTCTGCTCGGTGCCGGTCCCGCTCCGCGCGGCCAGGTCGGCGCCGGCCACGGTCCCCGGGCCGCGCTGCCCGGCACGGACCAGGGCGGCCGTCCCGGTGCGCGGGGTGCCCAGGGCGGTCCCGGTGCGCCGGGTGCTCCCGGCGGCCCGCAGCAGGGCCGGCCGGCGCCCACGGGTGCCGGTACGGGCGGCTTCGGCGGTCAGGTGCCGGGTGCTGGGCAGGGCCTGCAGGCCGCGAACGCGGGTGGCTCGCAGCAGGACGCCTTCGGCGGCCGCGGCCCGCAGCGGCCCGGCGCCGGCTCCGACCAGGGCCGCCAGCCCCAGCTGCCGCCGCGCGGCGGTCCGCGGGCCGAGCTGCCCGGCGGTGACCGCCAGCAGCGCACCCCGGACTGGGGCGACACCCAGACTCCGCTGTCGCGTGCCTCGCTGGACGCCCCGCGCGGCCACGACGAGCAGGACCCCACGCACACCGCGCGCATGCCGCGCGTCGACGACCGGCAGGGCCCGGGCTCCACCTCGGAGATACCCCGGATCGACGCTCAGGGCCCGGCCGCCACCGGCGAGTTCCCGCGCCCGGAGCTGAACGGCCTGGGCGGCCCCCAGAACACGGGTCAGTTCGCCCGCCCGGAGAACCCGCAGCAGACCGGCCAGTTCGCGCGTCCCGACGCCCCGCAGCAAACCGGTCAGTTCGCCCGTCCCGACGCCCCCCAGCTGCCCGGCCGGTTCGACCGTGCCGGTGAGCAGCAGGGCTCCGGTCCGTTCGTCCGCCCCGACGTCTTCGGCACGCCGGCTGCGCGTCCGGACGAGACCGCGCACAACACGGGCCAGAACACCGGCCAGTTCGCGGCTCCGCAGGGCTTCGACGGTGGCTACGACGGCAGCTCCACCGGGCGGCACGCGCTGCCCGCCCAGAACCCTGCTCACACCGGTCAGTTCGAGCGCCCGCAGCCGGCCGGCCGGGACGACTTCGGCGCCCCGCGTCCGCCGGCCCAGCAGCAGCGTCCGGCGCACCGTGAACCGGAGGCACTGCCGCCGGCCACCGGACCGGGCGACGGCCGTACCCCGCTGTACGACACGCTGGAGACCAACTGGTTCCACGGCGGTCCGCAGGCGGAGAACGCGCCCGCGCCGCAGCAGCCGCAGGCACCCGCCCCGGCTCCGCAGCGCCCCGCGGCCGGCAACGCCGCCGCCACCGGTTCCTGGCGCACCTCGCCGAACGACGAACTCGTCCGGCAGGCCGAACGTGTCCGGCAGCCCGCCGCGGGTGGGGTCACCACCTCCGGCCTGCCGCGCCGGGTGCCCCGGGCGAACCTCGTCCCGGGCACCGCCCAGCAGCAACAGCACCAAGCCGGTCCGCAGGTCTCGCGTGCGCCTGACGACGTACGCGGGCGGCTGACCAATCTCCGTCGGGGTATCGCTCAGGGCCGTCAGGCCGGCAGCGGCCAGACCGGCAGCTACCCGAGCCCCACTCACCAGCAGGAGCGTTAGTTGAGTCCGATGAGCCAGGCGGCACAGAACCTGAACTGGTTGATCACCAACTTCGTGGACAACACCCCCGGGGTGTCGCACACGGTGGTGGTCTCCGCCGACGGCCTTCTGCTGGCGATGTCCGAAGGCTTCCCGCGGGACCGCGCAGACCAGCTGGCGGCCGTCGCGTCCGGGCTGACCTCCCTCACGGCCGGGGCGTCCCGGATCTTCGAGGGCGGCACCGTGGCACAGACGGTCGTCGAGATGGAGCGCGGCTTCCTCTTCCTCATGTCCGTCTCGGACGGGTCGTCCCTCGCGGTCCTGGCCCACCCCGAGTGCGACATCGGTCTCGTCGGCTACGAGATGGCACTGCTCGTCGACCGCGCGGGGGCGGTACTCACCCCGGACCTGCGCGCCGAACTCCAGGGCAGTCTGCTCCACTGACCGCCCCCGGCACCACCCACCTCACGAAAACACCGTCCGGCCGCCACAATCCCCCCACCGGCCCCGTCAGACGGCTTGACTGACCGACTTGCTGTCCCGCCCGGAGGATTCGATGACCCCGCCCACCGCCCATCATGATCCGTACGCGGAGCCGTACGGGGACGAGGGCGACCAGCCGCTGGTCCGTCCGTACGCGATGACCGGCGGCCGGACCCGGCCGCGCTACCAGCTCGCGATCGAGGCGCTGATCAGCACCACGGCCGACCCGGCAGCGCTCATGGGACTGCTCCCGGAGCACCAGCGCATCTGCCATCTGTGCCGCGAGGTCAAGTCGGTCGCGGAGGTCTCCGCGCTGCTGGCCATGCCGCTCGGAGTGGCCCGGATCCTGGTCGCCGACCTCGCCGAGGCCGGCCTGGTCGCCATCCACCAGCCGGGTGGCGACGAGAACAACGGCGGCGCACCTGACGTGACGCTGCTCGAAAGGGTGCTCAGTGGACTTCGCAAGCTCTGACGCGGGCCGGGCCACCACCTCCGCGAAGATCGTGGTGGCGGGCGGCTTCGGCGTGGGCAAGACCACGTTCGTCGGCGCCGTCTCGGAGATCAACCCGCTGCGCACAGAGGCCGTCATGACGTCCGCTTCGGCCGGCATCGACGACCTCACCCACACCGGAGACAAGACCACCACCACGGTGGCCATGGACTTCGGCCGTATCACCCTCGACCAGGACCTGATCCTGTACCTGTTCGGTACACCGGGCCAGGACCGGTTCTGGTTCATGTGGGACGACCTGGTACGCGGTGCGATCGGCGCGGTGGTGCTCGTGGACACCCGGCGCCTGGCCGACTGCTTCCCCGCGGTCGACTACTTCGAGAACTCCGGTCTGCCGTTCGTCGTCGCCCTCAACGGCTTCGACGGCCAGCAGCCCTACGCCCCCGAAGAGGTGCGTGAGGCGTTGCAGATCGGACCGGACACCCCGATCATCACGACCGACGCCCGGCACCGCGCCGACGCCAAGAGCGCGCTGATCACGCTGGTGGAACACGCCCTGATGGCACGCCTGAAGTAGCACACGCGTACGCACCCAAGTGTGACGGCACATATGGCAGTTGCTGTAAACGATCCGGAGCCGACTGTGGCCTTTGACACGGTCGGCTCCGGTGTTCATAACAGTTCGGCAGAGGAATCCCCCGGCTCCACCACGCGACGCGGTCGCGCAGTACCGCTGCGCTCACAAACGCCCCGCCTTTTGGCGGGGCTCGCTCTTTATGACCGTTTTATCTAGGGCTTACAAGAGGGTCGCTCCGGGGTTTCCGCTGTTTGGAAGAGCACTGGTCCACGTGCTGGAATGCCTGAACTGCCCAATAGTCAAAGACGTACTACGTGGTCGATGGCGAACCGGGCTCTGAGAGACTGCGGCACGACGTAGGTGCCGACCGCCGAGAGGTTGTTGGTCGAGTGAGGCGAAGCAAGAACGGTCCCGAGCCGTCGGCGCGGGGCAACTTCACCCCGCCGCCGCGCGCTGCGGCGCCCACCCCTGTGCCCGGTACGGAACCGGCGGCGGCTCCCACGCCGAGCGGCGGCCGTTTCTCGCCGCGCAACTGGCGCGTGCCGACCAGGCTGAACGCGATCCTGCTGATACCCGTGGCGGTCGGCCTCGTCATGGGCGGCTTCCAGGTGAAGAGCTCGATCGACACCTGGCAGCAGGCACGCGACGCCGAGAACACCGCCCGTCTGGTGCGTGCCGCGCTCTCCTACGCCGACGCCCTCGAGAACGAGCGTGACGTCACCGCGGCGCCCCTGCTGCTGAAGAAGACCGACAGCAAGAGCAAGGCGACCGTCGCCGACGCCCGCAAGGCCACCGACGACGCCGCCGACGTCTTCGACCAGGCCGCGCAGAACATGCCGCAGAAGTCGGGCCTGGTGCGCCGGATGAAGCTGTTCCGCGCGGTCGAGCCCAAGCTCGCGCAGCTCCGGCAGGTCGCGTACACCTCCAAGATGACCGGCGTACAGACCGAAGAGCACTACGTCGACTTCGCCCACCCCCTGATGGAGTTCGCCAACGAGCTCGGTCTGGGCACCGGCAACATCACCTCCTACGGCCGTACCGTCTACGCCATCTCGCTGACCAAGGCGGCACTGTCGCTGGAGCGGTCCATCGGCACGCACCTGCTGGTCAAGCCCGGCCCGGACGCCCCCAACCTGGCGACCCAGCGGGTGTCCCTGTCCTCGTACGCCTACCTCGAGCGCATCGCCGTGGAGGAGTACAAGGGCGGTGGCACCGAGGCCGACGCGCAGAAGCTGAAGGACGAGCAGGCGCAGATCGAGTCGCAGGGCGCCGCGATGGCCGCGGCGGCCAAGCAGCAGAACCCGAACTACGTCCCGCCGCCGTCCGACCCGACCAAGATGGTGGCGCAGCTGGCCACCATGAAGGACACCAGCCTCCTCACCCGCCAGACCCTTGCCGCGGGCGGCATCACGGCCGACAACTGGTACGCGGTCAACACGCTGAAGTACAAGGCCTACCGCCAGATCGAGTCGGACATGGCCGACAAGGCCGTGAACGAGGCCTCCGACATCGCCGACAACGCCAAGACCTCGGCGTTCATCACCGGTGGCGTCGTCGTGGTCGCCCTCCTGCTCGCCTTCATCCTGGCCGGCGCGGTGGCCCGCCAGATGAGCCGCTCGATGCGCCAGCTGCGCAACGCCGCCTTCGGCATCGCCGAGCAGCGGCTGCCGATGCTGGTCGACCAGCTCTCCCGCACCGACCCCGGCCGGGTCGACACCCGGGTCGCGCCGATCCCGATCACCACCAAGGACGAGATCGGCGAGGTCGCCCGCGCCTTCGACCAGGTCCACCGCGAGGCGGTCCGGCTCGCCTCCGAGCAGGCCCTGCTGCGGGGCAACATCAACGCGATCTTCACCAACCTCTCGCGCCGCAACCAGTCGCTGATCGAGGGCCAGCTGACCCTGATCACCGACCTGGAGAACAACGAGGCCGACCCGGACCAGCTGGAGAACCTCTTCCGCCTGGACCACCTCGCGACCCGTATGCGCCGCAACGGCGAGAACCTCCTGGTCCTCGCGGGCGAGGAGCCCGGCCGCCGCTGGGACCAGCCGGTCCCGCTGGTCGACGTGCTGCGCGCCGCCTCCTCCGAGGTGGAGCAGTACGAGCGCATCGAGCTCTCCGGCGTCCCGGAGGCCGAGATCCACGGCCGCGCGGTCACCGACCTCGTGCACCTGCTCGCCGAGCTCCTGGAGAACGCCACCACGTTCTCCTCGCCGCAGACCAAGGTCCGCGTCACCGCGACCCGTCTCCCCGACGGCCGCGTCATGATCGAGATCCACGACAAGGGCATCGGCCTGACGGCCGAGGACTTCGCGGACATCAACCACAAGCTGGCCAACCCGCCGACCGTGGACGCCGCGATCTCGCAGCGCATGGGCCTGTTCGTGGTCGGCCGGCTGTCCGACCGGCACGGCATCCGCGTCCAGCTGCGCCCCTCGGGCGAGCAGGCCGGCACGACCTCCCTGGTCATGCTGCCGGACGCGATCACGCACGGCGGTGGCGGCGAGGCCCCGCTGGACCGCGAGGAGTTCACGGTCTCCCAGATCATCCCGGAGCAGCAGTTCCAGGGTGAGAGCTTCAGCCAGGCGCAGCCGATGCGCACCGCCGCCGAGCTGGGCTTCGACGACAGCCGGTACACGGAGGTCCCCGACGACATCCGTGAGCTGGACCCCGTCGGCCGTTCGCTGATGCGCGAGGAGCGCCGGGCGGCCCTGGAGGCTCAGACACACGGCCAGCACGGCACCGAGCCGCAGCAGGAGTCCGCCGAGGCCTCCGGGTACGGCGACCCGCTGTTCGACGGCCCGCAGGCCTACCAGGAGCAGCGGGCGTCGTACCAGGAGCAGGCCTACCAGGAGCAGCCGCAGCAGACGTACGAGGAGCAGACGTACGCCGAGCCGCAGCAGGCCTCGTTCAACGAGCAGCCGTACGACGAGCAGTACTACGCGCCGAACGGCGGTTACCCGGACCCCGCGTATGCGGAACCGGCCCCGGCCCCGGCCCCGTCCCCGTCCTACCAGGACGACTGGCCGCAGCAGCCGCAGCAGGACGGCTACCGGAACGGGTATCCGGACCATTACGCTCCGGAAACGGAATCCTCGCAGGCCGCTGACGTGAGTGAGCGGAACCGCGTAGGCTTCGACCGTCCGGGACCGGCCTCTCCCGCCGCCCACAAGCTGACCGACGCCGGGCTGCCCCGCCGTGGATCCGCCGCGAGCGGCTCCAACGGCTCGAGCGCCTCCAACGGCACGGCGCGCGTGCAGCAGGAAGCGCCGGCTCCCGCACCGGGGAACTCTCCGGCGGCAGGCGGCGACAGCGACTGGCGTTCGGCGAACGACGAGCGCTGGCAGCAGGCCTCGCAGCTCCGGAAGCCCAAAGCAGGCGGGGTCACCGCCTCCGGCCTGCCGCGGCGGGTGCCCAAGGCCAACCTGGTCCAGGGCTCCGCCGAAACCACCCCCCAGGGGGGCCCACAGGTCTCCCGCGCCCCGGAGGACGTCCGGGGCAGGCTGAGCAACCTGCGTCGGGGCGTCCAGCGCGGACGCAGCGCAGGCAGTGAAACGAACGGCCAGGGCTTCGGTCCTGACAGCACCTACAACCAGGAGCGTTAGTGTGAGCCCGATGAGCCAGGCGGCACAGAACCTGAACTGGTTGATCACCAACTTCGTGGACAACACCCCGGGGGTGTCCCACACGGTGGTGGTCTCCGCCGACGGACTCCTTCTGGCGATGTCCGAAGGCTTCCCCCGCGACCGCGCCGACCAGCTCGCGGCCGTCGCCTCCGGTCTGACGTCTCTGACGGCAGGCGCCTCCCGGATCTTCGAGGGGGGCAGCGTGAATCAGACGGTTGTGGAGATGGAGCGGGGATTCCTCTTCATCATGTCCATCTCCGACGGTTCGTCGCTCGCCGTCCTGGCCCACCCGGAGGCGGACATCGGCCTCATCGGGTACGAGATGGCCCTTCTGGTGGACCGCGCGGGCACGGTCCTCACCCCGGATCTCCGCGCGGAGCTCCAGGGAAGCCTTCTCAACTAGTTATCGGACGATGCGTATTCGCGTCCCGGGGCCGTAAGGTTTCGGGACGCGGCTCCACACGGATGGGTGCCCGGCGCAGTCGGAGGAGGAGAAGAGAGTGGCAACACCCCCAGGCGGTTCGTCTTCGGGCAACTGGTCGTACGGCCCTGCCCAGGGCCGGGGCGACGGTTCCGCGAACCCGTACAACTTCCCCTCCGCGCCCGGTCACCGGCAGCCGTACGCCCCGCAGGGCCCCGGCCCCTCGCCGTACGACCAGCCGCCCGCCCCGCGCATCCAGCCGGTGCAGCCGCAGCGCCGCCCCGAGCCGGCGCCCGCGGCCGCATCGAACAACCCCTTGGTGCGTCCGTACGCCATGACCGGCGGCCGGACCCGCCCGCGCTACCAGCTCGCCATCGAGGCACTGGTGCACACCACCGCCGCTCCGCACCAGATGCAGGGCCAGCTGCCCGAGCATCAGCGGATCTGCAACCTGTGCCGGGAGATCAAGTCGGTAGCCGAAATCTCCGCGCTCCTGACGATCCCCCTCGGCGTGGCCAGGATCCTCGTCGCCGACTTGGCGGAGGCGGGCCTGGTCGCCATCCATCAGCCCGGCGGCGACGAGAACGCCGGTGGCCAGCCAGACGTGACACTGCTCGAAAGGGTGCTCAGTGGACTTCGCAAGCTCTAGCGGCGGTCCTTCCCGCTCCACCACCTCCGCGAAGATCGTGGTGGCGGGCGGCTTCGGCGTGGGCAAGACCACGTTCGTCGGCGCCGTCTCGGAGATCAACCCGCTGCGCACAGAGGCCGTCATGACGTCCGCTTCGGCCGGCATCGACGACCTCACCCACACCGGAGACAAGACGACGACCACCGTCGCCATGGACTTCGGCCGTATCACCCTCGACCAGGACCTGATCCTGTACCTGTTCGGCACCCCCGGCCAGGACCGGTTCTGGTTCATGTGGGACGACCTGGTACGCGGCGCGATCGGCGCGATCGTCCTCGTGGACACCCGGCGCCTCGCCGACTGCTTCCCCGCGGTCGACTACTTCGAGAACTCCGGCCTGCCGTTCGTCATCGCCCTCAACGGCTTCGACGGCAACCAGCCGTACAACCCGGACGAGGTCCGCGAGGCCCTGCAGATCGGCCCCGACACCCCGATCATCACCACGGACGCCCGCCACCGCGCGGACGCCAAGTCGGCGCTGATCACCCTGGTGGAGCACGCGCTGATGGCACGCCTGCGGTAGCCGACCCCCACCTTTCCAAGGGGCCCTTTCCTCCCGGAGAGGGCCCCTTTGCCGTAGCGCCGCGGACGGACGGGGATGCGGCTGGACGCATGAACACTCCGCCCTCTACGGCGTGCGCGACCCAGGATCGCCCGGCGTTCGGCTAGGCGTACCGTATGACGACTGATCACTTCTCGGTGTCCGATGGGCATCCGCCCGCCGAGGGTCCCGCAGGCAGATCTCATGACGCCCTGTGCAGCCGTCCGACGGCCGGGCCGGTGGAGGGTGGGCCTGGTGGGGAAGCATGATGCCGACGATCGGTTGATCGCGGGGCGCTACCGGTTGGTGCGCTACCTCGGCGGGGGCGGCATGGGCCGTGTGTGGCTCGCCCATGACGAGGAACTGGCGTGCCAGGTGGCGGTCAAGGAGATCGCCGTGCCGCTGGACCTCCCGGCGGAGGAGCTGAAGGCCCGCGTCGCCAGAGCCCGGCGCGAGGCCCGCCACGCCGCTCTGCTGCGCGGGAATCCCCATGTACTGACGGTGTACGACTGCGTCGTCGACGCCGGCCTGCCGTGGATCGTCATGGAGCACGTACCCGGAGCACGCGACCTGGAGGCCGTCATCCGCGACAGCGGGCCGTTGACCCCCAGTGACACGGCGACAGTCGGCGTCGCCCTGCTCGACGCTCTGAAGGCGGGGCACCAGGTGGGCGTCCTGCATCGGGACGTCAAGCCTTCCAACGTCCTGCTCACCCTCCTCGAACCGCACGCCCCCGGCTCTGCCGGGCTCGGCAGGATCCTGCTCGGCGACTACGGCATCTCGCTCCAACGCAACGCCGGCGAACCACGGCTCACCGCTGTGTCGGGAATCGTCGGAACCCCCGGCTATCTCGCTCCGGAACGTGCGCGCGGTGCGGAGCCGACACCGGAGTCGGACCTGTTCTCCCTCGGCGCCACGCTCTACTACGCGGTCGAGGGGCACGGCCCCTTCGACCGCAGTTCCTACGTGGCCACGCTCACCGCACTGCTCACCGAGGACCCCACACCTCCCCGTCGGGCCGGTGACCTGGCACCCGTGCTGCTGAAGCTCCTCGCCAAAGACCCGGACCACCGGCTGTCCGCCGACGACGCAGCCCCCCTCCTGCGCGAACTCGCCACCGAGACCGCCCGGGACGCAGAGGACGCGCGGCAGACCGTCACAGGGCTGCCGAGAACACCTCCCCCTCCGCCTGCGCCACCCTCACCGCCACCGCAGCCTCCCCATGGAAAAATCCTCCGCGTCATCGCCGTGGCCGCCGGCGCGTCGCTCGTCGCCGGAGTGGGAATCTGGGCGCTGGTGGCCGGTCTCGGCGGCTCCCGCAAGCCCCCCTTGCACCCGAATCCCACCGGCCCGGTCATGCCCTACGGAGAATCCGTCGGGCTGTCTCAGGAACTGCGTCCCGGTAATTGCGTGAACGCTGTGTGGGTGAAGAAGAAACTCGAAGGTCCACCCCCGAACCTGGGACTGACGGATTGCACGGCGTCCGCCCATGACGGCCAGGTGCTCGATGTCGATCCGGCGAGCTCCCTCAGCGACGCCCAGAAAAACGGCGGCAGTCGCTGCAGAACGCTACTGGCCAATACCGTGAGCGCGATGGCCGACGCGCAACCCTATGCACTCCCCCCAAGCAAAGAGGGCTGGGACAGCGGTGTGCACGCCACCGCCTGCCTGATCTTCGACAAGACCGTCCAGCTCTCGAGCAACGTCGGGCGGTTCCGGAAGGTCGGCGACGGCTCGTACTTTGACACCGGCGCAGTGGGCGACTGCTGGACCACCAAAGGCGACAATTACTACCTTTCCACATGCGATGCGCCGCACGATGCGCAAGTCGCCGGGTACGTCGATCCACCCGCGGGGATGACATATCAAGCGGCCAGCGATGCCGCGGATTCTCTCTGCGAGAACAAGTACGGCTCGAGCTATTCGAATGAGGACTACGACGTCGTGGGATTCATCGGATCGGAGGAGGACTACTGGAAGAACGGTTTCCGGCACATTGAATGCGAGGTCGAGCGGAACGACGGATCGAAAATGACCTCGAGCGTCGTCACCCAACCACCTTCCACCCAGCCCAGGTCCGGGTAGTCGCTGTCGGTCAGAGGTAGAATTCTGCTCATGGGAGCGCGGCCCGGGGTGCCGCCGGCGCCCGAACTCCTTCTCGAGACCGACACGGGTCCCATGGTGATGAGCCCGAGCCGGCGCTACCGCGTCGGGCGGGATCCGGACTGCGAGATCACCATCGAAGACGCCCGGGTCTCCTGGCACCACGCCGTGCTGCGCGCCGATGACGACCACTGGACGCTCGTGGACGAAGGCAGCAAGAACGGCACGTACATCGAGGGCCGTCGGGTGCAGGCGTGCAGTGTCGGGCCCGGCTGCGTCCTCCACTTCGGCAATCCGGCCGGACCGTGTGCCGTTCTCACCTGCCGCGACCGGGAGCCTTTGGCCGAGGAGCGACGAAAGGGGCCGTCCTCCGTGCTGGAGCCCTCGACGACGGGAACCTTCCGCACGCCGACGACGGTACTGCCCCGGCCGAAGCGGACGGTGCGTATCGGCCGTGAGAAGAACAACGACCTCGTCGTCGAGGACGACCTGACCGTCTCGCGCCACCACGCCGAACTGCGCATCCAGGCCGACGGGACGTACGAGATCGTTGATCTGGCCAGCCACAACGGCACGTTCCTCAACGGTCGTCCGGTCCACTACGCCGTGATCGCCGACGGAGACATCGTGGGCATCGGCCGCTCCGCGTTCTGCCTGATCGGCGACGAGTTGCGGGAGTACGTCGACACCGGTGAGGTGTCCCTCTCAGCGCACGACCTGACGGTCACGGTCGACGGCGGCCACAAACCGCTGATCTCCGGGATCTCCTTCACCGTCGGCGCGAAATGCCTGCTCGCGGTGGTCGGCCCGAGTGGCGCGGGCAAGACCACTCTGCTGAACGCGCTGACCGGCCTCCGCCCGGCCGACCGCGGGACCGTGCTGTACGACGGCCGTGACCTGTACCGCGACTACGCAGAGCTGCGCCAGCGCATCGGTCTGGTCCCCCAGGACGACATCCTGCACACCCAGCTGGCCCTGCGCCGGGCCCTCCTCTACGCCGCCGAACTGCGCTTTCCCCAAGACGCCGCCCCCGCCGAACGGGAGGCCCGGGTCGACGAGGTCATTCGGGAGCTCGGCCTGCAGGAACACACCGAGCAGCCCATCCACTGCCTGTCGGGCGGTCAGCGCAAGCGGGTGAGCGTGGCCTTGGAGCTGCTGACCAAGCCGTCGCTGCTCTTCCTCGACGAGCCGAACGCCGGACTCGATCCGGGTATGGACCGGTCGGTCATGGCCATGCTGCGGGGCCTGGCCGACGACCGGCGGACGGTCGTCCTGGTCACTCACAGTGTGCTCAGCCTGCGGCTGTGTGACCGGGTGCTGGTCCTCGCCCCTGGCGGCAGGACCGCCTACTACGGACCGCCCGGGGATGCCCTGGAGTTCTTCGGCTTCACCGACTGGCCGGAGGCGTTCGAAGCCTTCGAGGCCGATCGCGACCGGGACTGGGCGGGAGAGTACCGGCGCTCGCCGCTGCACCGGCAGTACATCGAGGCCGTCGGCGCACGGCGACCCGCTCAGCAGTCTCCGCGAGGCGTGGCGGGGCCGCTCCCGCGGCGCCAGACCTGGACGGCGCAACTGGGGACGCTGGTGCGGCGGTACGTGGCCGCGCTCAGGGCGGACAGGGCCTTCGTCGCCATCATGATCGCGCTGCCGTTCGTGATGGGTCTGCTGACCCGCTCGCTCACCGGGGGCGCCCGGCTGACGCTCGTGTCAGCGACGCGCACGCTGCTCCTCCTCTGCGTCAGTGCCGTTCTGACCGGGGCCGCCAACGCGGTACGCGAACTGGTCAAGGAGCGCGCCATCTATCGGCGAGAACGGACCGTGGGGCTGTTCAGATCCGCCTATGTGATGTCCAAGGTCATCGTCCTGGGCACCATCACGGTGCTGCAGGCCGTGGTGCTCACCCTGGTGGCGCTGGCCGGCATCGGCCTGAACGCACCCGGTGGTCATGGGGTGTTCATGGCGCCACTGCCGGAGATCACGCTCGCCGTGGCGCTGCTGGCCTTCACCGCCATGATGTTCGGCCTGCTCATCTCCGCGCTGGTGAACAAGGAGGAGGTGACCATGCCGTTGCTGGTCCTCCTCGCCATCGTCCAGGTCGTGTTCTGCGGCGCCCTGTTGCCGCTTTCCGGGGCTCGCGGGATCGTGGCCTGGCTGGTCCCCTCGCGCTGGGCACTGGCCGCCATGGCCTCGACCGTCGACCTCGCCCGGATCGACCCCAGCACGGCCGACGCCCTCTTCCACCACACCGCGAGCGCGTGGCTGCGGAGCATGGGGATACTCGTCGTCTTCTCGGCCGCGCTCGGCTACGCCGTCACACGACTTCTGCGCCGCCACGAACCCACGGTCATGCGCCGATGACATGCGGCATTCAGCGTTCGAGGCGTTTGAGGACGGCTCGGCTGTAGAAGGCGGCGACGACGGCCCACACGAAAGCCGCCGAGGCCACGATGAGCGCGACGATCTCGACCGTGGTCGTCCCCGTTCCGCTGCCCGTGCTCGTGCCCTCTCCCTCCTCCGGGTAGGCGCCGCTCCCGGAGGTGGTGGGCGCGGCGCTGGGCGGGGCCGCGGAGGTTGCGGAGGCACCGAGCGCGGTGAACGTTCCGCACAGCGCCGGGGCGGTGGCGTCCTGGGTCTGCGTGGAGTCGTCCTCGCTGGTGCCGAGGGCGTCGTCGTACCGGCCGTGACCGTCGTAGTCGATCCCATGGACGACGAGGACCGCCTTGCCCGACGCCAGCTGGGCCACCGTGTCCCGGTCGAGTGTCACCGTTCGCGCGTAGGCGAAATCGCTTCCCGAGGGGAAGCGGTCCGCGGTGAACGCCCGAGCTGCGCCGGTGTCTCCCCGCACCGTCAGCGACGTCATGATCACACCGTAGGCGGGGGCACCGTCGGTGGCGCTGATCGCCGTCTGGTGGTTGTGCTGCCGCGCCATCGAGGCATCGGGGCACCTGCCTTGGCCGTGGACGTGGATGTGCAGGGCGTGCCAGCTGTTGACCAGGCCGGCGGTCGTGACCGTGACCTGCGCCTGGGTGCCGTTGACCTGCAGCGTGGCCAGACCCGAGCCGTTGACCCGATTGGTGGGGACCGGCCCCAGGACGGCCTGGTACCGCCGGACGTCGTCCCGCTGTGCGACGGTGGCCCCGGGTGCCGCGGTGAACGCCACGGCCGCGAACGCCGCGGCGGTGCAGAGCGCTCTTCTCACGCTGTCTCCTCGCTGTCCCGAGTCCGCGACGGAAAGTAGGCGATCCTTTACAGAGGGTCATACATTCATAACATGACATGCCAAGACGGCTCATTTCGGTGGTGATCGCCTCATGCCAGGGATGGCGCCCGGTGAGCGCAGCGGCTCCGGCCCGGACGAGGAGCTGCTGCTGGCCATGTACGCCGAGCACCACGGGGCCTTGCTGAACGACGCCTTGGATCTCACCTCGGGCGACCGGCAGCGGGCGGAGGCGCTGGTGCAGGAGACGCTCCTGCGGGCGTGGCGCGACCCCGAGGCCTTCGATCCGAAGCGGGAGTCCGCCCGTGCGTGGCTGCGCTCGGTCCTGCACGGCCTGGCCACCGACACGGGAGCGGCGGCCCGCACGGGGAAGCCCGTCCCTGCACCTGCCGAGCAGCTCACCCCGGAGCGGGAACGCGGCCGGTCCGTGCAGAGCCGCCGCGTGGCCGAGGCCGTGCGTGCCCTCGTCCCCACCCATCGCGCCGCGCTCGTGGAGACGCACTACCGCGGCGGGAGCCTGGCCGAGACCGCTGAGGCGCTCGGCGTTCCCGTCGGCACGGTGAAGGCCCGTCTCTATCACGCGCTGACGACGCTGCGCACCCAGCTGTCCGAGCCGGGCACCAGCCTCGGCCCCGCTCCCGCGGACGGTACGACGGCCGCGCGCGGGGAAACGGCGGCCGGGTCCTTCGCCCCGGACGAGGCTGAAGAGGCCGACGAGAGGCGCACCCGCACCTCAGGCTTCGACCCCGCTCGGCTCTCGCTGGGCGCATCCGTGCTCGGCAAGCTGTCACCGGACGACGAACGAGAGCTGGCCGCCCACCTCGCGAGCTGCGCCGACTGCCGTGCGGAACGTGACGCACTGGCCGCGCTCGTCCCCGTGCTCGACACCATCAGCGAGACGGACGTGGTCTCGGGGCCCGGGGCCCCTGCCGCGGCCGGGCCCGGCGGCACCGTGTCGGGTGCACCCGAGGGCCCCGGGCGGGCCGGGCCCGGTGAGGACGACGAGACGCGGCCCGGCCGGGCCGCGGTCGACGAGCTGCTTCGGCGGGCTCGCGACCGGCAGCGCGCCGAGCGGCGACGGTGGTGTGCCGCCGCGGTCCTCGGGGCGGTACTCGTCGCTGCGCTGGCCGGGCTGACCGTGTCACGGTTGTCGGCCCCCGGCAGCACGTCCCGGATCGGTAGGGCGGGCACCCGGTCCTTCAGCTACTCCGACCGTGTCACGGGCGTGAGCGCCACGGTGACCACCGCCCCCACGCCCTGGGGCAGTGAAGTACGGCTCAAGGTCTCCGGGCTTCCCGCCGCAACGCCCTGCAAGCTGGTCGCCGTCGGCCTGGAGGGCAGCCAGGAGGTCGCCGCCACCTGGCTCGCGGGCAACGGCACCGACACCGTCCCGGTCCCCGGCGCGTTCTCGAAGGGCGTGGACATGATCGCCCGCTTCGACATCAGGACGAGTACGGATCAGACACTGCTGTCCGTCCAGAGGAGCTGATCTCTGCCCGGCCGCGGTACCGGGCGCTCAGTGGTTGCGTGACCACCACTGATACAGCGCCGGCAACGGGGAGCCGCTGACGATGCTGAGGGTCGCCCGGCGGTCGTCGGACCAGGCCAGCGCCGGGGCGCCTCGGTCGGTGAAGCAGTACAGCGTCCCGGAGGCGACCGTGCTGCCGGGCGGCCAGTTCTGCGCCACGGGCCCGGGGCCTGTGCAGGGGCCCCTCCCGGCCCGGGCGGTCCGCGCGGCGACGGCCTGGTCCAGCGAGTCCGGACCGTCGAACCTGTAGAGGTTCGCCGTGGTCGGCTCGCCGCGCGAGCTGCCGGTACCGACCGGGCAGTGCACGGCGGCGAGGACCGCGCTGTCCTTCGTCTCGACGCTCTGCATCGGCTGGCAGTCATGGACGAAGTGCGCGGCCTGCTGCAGTCGTTGCTCGACCGGGCTGAACGTCTCGTCGGTGTCGTCGTCCGGCGGAAGGGCCGTGGTGAACAGGGCCGACAGGGTGTCCGGGGCAGGCCCCGGTGTGGAGTTGCCCGAGGAGGCCGGGGGGACGGTCGTCGGCGGCGCGGGCGCGTGCGAGGACCGCAGGCCGAAGGCGAGCAGTCCGGCCAGTCCGAAGCACAGCACCCCGACCACCGCGCCGGCGATCGGCAGCGCCTCACGGCTGAGCAGCGGCTTCCGGAGACGGGGCAGCGGTGACTCGCCGTCATCCCGGTGCCCGTCGTCATCCGGGTCCGTGCCGTCGTCCGTGGTGCGCCGCCACTCGGTGTGGCGCTCCGTCACGCGGCCCAGGTGCGCTACGAGCTCGCCTGCCGTCGGGTAGCGCTCGTCGGGCCGTTTCGCCATGCCCTTGGCGACGATGTCGTCCAGTTCCCTCGGGAGCCCGGGGGCGGCCTCCGAGACACGAGGGGGCGGCACCTCGATATGGGCATGGCACTGGGCGGCGAACTCGTGCCCGGGGAACGGCGTACGACCGGTCAGGCACTCATAGAGCACGCAGGCCAGCGAGTAGACGTCGATACGCGTGTCCGTGCCGATGCCCAGGAAGCGCTCCGGAGCCATGTACTCCGCGGTTCCGACCGCCTGGGTGGGCGCCGTGAGGGTCGTACCGGTTCCGGAGCGGGCGATACCGAAGTCAGCCAGGTAGACGAAGGGGCCGCCGTGGTGTCTCGGACTGAGCAGGATGTTCGACGGCTTGACGTCCCGGTGCGTCACCTTGGCCGCGTGAGCGGCGTCGAGGGCCTCGGCGACCTGCGTGAGGATGTCCGTCGTCCCGGTCAGTGTCAGGGGGCCACGGTCGCGCAGTCTGCTGCGCAGGTCCTCGCCCTCGACCAGCCGCATGTCGAGGTAGAGAAGGCCCTCGATCTCGCCGTAGCGGTGGATGGGGATGATGTGCGGCTCGTTGAGCCGCGCCACGATCCGCGACTCGCGCTGGAAGCGGTGACAGAACTGCTTGTCGAGCCGCACCTCGGGGGAAAGGATCTTGAGGGCGACCTCTCGGTCCTGGCTCAGGTCGTAGGCCCGGTAGACCTGCCCCATGCCGCCCTCGCCGAGGATCTCGCACAGGACGTAGTCGCCGAGTCTGTCGAAGCCCGCGAAGCTGCGCGGTCCCGAACGGTCGCCCGAGGATTCCTCGACGGCCGGGAAACGACGCTCGTCCGACTCCCCGTCGTGCATGATCGGAGCCTCCCAGCTCCGTCGCCGCAGCTCCATCTGATTCTACGTCGGCACCCGGCGGCGGCCGCAAACCGGCCGTGGCCCCGCTCTCCCTCAGGAGACGGGGCCACGGCCGGACGACGCGGGATTCAGTGCCAGCTGTGCGGCGCCCGGAATCCCGGCTCGCGCTCCAGGCGGCGCCAGCCGGCCTTGGCGCGGCCTCGGTGGGTGGGGGCCGAAGACGTCTGGGCGGCTGCGCGGGCCAGGAGGACGGCCGTGATGGCGGCGACTTCCTCGGGCTCGGCGTGGCCCTTCTCGACGCGGATGTCGGGAGTGCTCATGGGTGTCAGTCTCCGTGAGAGAGAGGTCCGCGGGGTTGCCGCGGCGGGTCCGCCCGGTTACTGCGGGGGGTTGCCGTGCTTGCGGGAGGGCAGGTCGGCGTGCTTGGACTGGAGCATCGCCAGGGACTTCGCCAGGACCTCGCGGGTCTCGGACGGGTCGATGACGTCGTCCACCAGGCCCCGCTCGGCCGCGTAGTACGGGTGCATCAGCTCGGACTTGTACTCCTTGACCATCCGCGCCCGCATGGCGTCGGGGTCCTCCGCCCCGGCGATCTGGCGGCGGAAGATCACGTTGGCCGCGCCCTCGGCGCCCATGACGGCGATCTCGTTCGTGGGCCAGGCGTAGGTGAGGTCGGCGCCGATCGACTGGGAGTCCATGACGATGTAAGCACCTCCGTACGCCTTGCGCAGGATGAGCGAAATCCTCGGCACGGTCGCGTTGCAGTAGGCGTACAGCAGCTTCGCGCCGTGGCGGATGATTCCGCCGTGCTCCTGGTCGACACCGGGGAGGAAGCCCGGCACGTCCAGGAAGGTGACGATCGGGATATTGAAAGCGTCACACATCTGGACAAAGCGCGCAGCTTTTTCACTCGCCTCGATGTCCAGGACGCCGGCCAGCACCTGCGGCTGGTTGGCGACGATGCCGACCACCTGGCCGTCCAGGCGGGCCAGTGCGCAGATGATGTTGCGCGCCCAGCGCTCGTGGACCTCCACGTACTCGCCGTCGTCGACGATCTCCTCGATGACCTTGGCCATGTCGTACGGCCGGTTGCCGTCGGCCGGGACCAGGTCGAGCAGCACGTCGCTGCGGCGGTCGACGGGGTCGGAGGAGTCCACCCGCGGCGGGTTCTCCCGGTTGTTCTGCGGGAGGAGCGACAACAGGTACCGCACCTCGGCGATGCAGGTCTCCTCGTCGTCGTAGGCGAAGTGGCAGACGCCGGAGGTCTCCGCGTGGACGTCGGCGCCGCCGAGGCCGTTCTGGGTGATCTCCTCGCCGGTGACCGCCTTGACCACGTCCGGGCCGGTGATGAACATCTGGGAGGTCTCGCGGACCATGAAGACGAAGTCCGTCAGGGCCGGGGAGTAGGCCGCACCGCCGGCGCACGGGCCCAGCATCACCGAGATCTGCGGGATGACACCCGACGCCTTGGTGTTGCGCTGGAAGATGCCGCCGTAACCGGCGAGCGCGCTGACACCCTCCTGGATACGGGCTCCCGCGCCGTCGTTCAGGGAGACCAGGGGCGCACCGGCCGCGATGGCCATGTCCATGATCTTGTGGATCTTGGTGGCGTGGGCCTCGCCCAGCGCGCCGCCGAAGATGCGGAAGTCGTGCGCGTAGACGAAGACCGTGCGGCCCTCGACCGTGCCCCAGCCGGTGATGACACCGTCGGTGTACGGCTTCTTGGCCTCCAGGCCGAAGCCGGTCGCCCGGTGCCGGCGCAGCTGCTCGACCTCCTGGAAGGACCCCGGGTCCAGGAGCAGCTCGATCCGCTCCCGCGCGGTCAGCTTGCCCTTGGCGTGCTGCGCCTCGGTCGCCTTCTCGCTCGGGCCCGCCACGGCCTGGGCACGAATCTCGTGCAGCTCGGCGACCCGTCCGCGTGCGTCCGTCGGCTCGCCGGTCGGCTCACCCGTCGTCTCTTCCAAAACGGTCATGTAGCGACCTTACGAAGGATGCCAAGGAAAGCGAGCCGTCGACTCCGTACAGTCTCCGGCCCGTTTTCCTGGTACCAGTGAACAGAACCATGGCCGCTTGCAGCGCTTCCGACTGCTCACAGGGCATCGGCGTTGTAGGGAGGCCACAAAGGCGTCACCTGAGAGCCACCTCACATTCGTGGGTGGCAGATGCCATCCCCGGAGTGACACGGAGCCTCAGACGGCGGTCGGCGGCGAGGACCTCCACGCCCTCGCCGGCCCGGTTCACCGCCCGCACCGGACGGTCCCAGACGATCTCCAGCGGCGTTCCCGTGCGGGGTGGCTCGCTCACCGCGAGGGTGGCCGTAGGGCCCCGGCGCACGATGAGCACGCTCGCGCCCGCCGAGACGGCCAGGTCCCCCACCGTACCGGCCGTCCAGAAGTTCACCGCGGTCAGCCCGAGGTGGGGCACGGCGACGGCCTGGCGGCCGGTGTCGTTGGCGAGGAGGGACAGCCAGTGCCGGTCGGCGGCCCGGGCGGCCGTCTCGGCACGGGAGGCGCCGGGCAGCAGGACGTAGGCGTAGCCGGCGCCGGCCGGGTCGGTGCCGTGGTCCAGCCACAGGGTCTGCCACCGCCGGGTGCGCCGCTCGTCTGTGCCGCCGGTGTTGATGCCGGACCAGGAGCCGGTGCGGTCCTCGCGCAGGGTGTGCAGTTCGCCCCCGCAGGGCAGGATCCAGCCACCGTGTTCCGCGAGGTGGGCCCAGTTCCGGCCGCGTACGAGGCTCTGGGTGCCGTGCTCCCCCAGGTTGCGGTTGTCCACGACCGTCTCGACCGGGACGCCGTCGGCGCAGCTGATCCCGGCGCCGAGGCAGACCACGGCGTCGTCGAGGAAGAGCCAGGACTTGCGGGCCTCAAGGGTGGAGCCGAGGCCCAACAGGTGCTGGCCGACGACCCCGTACCGGCCGTCCGTCGCCCCGCCCACCCAGCGCACGTCCGGTCGGGGTTCGCCCCACTCGCCGCCGGCGCGGTCGGCGAGCCGCCGGGTGGAGACGGTGGTGCCGGGCAGCCGGTACCAGTCGACGGTCGGCCAGAACCAGTCCGTGTACTGGTCGGAGCGCCCCGTCGGCCACCAGTACAGCATCCCGGAGCCGGTGTGCCAGCCGCGCGGGTTCTCGCCGTTGCCGCACTCGTAGTGGGCGATGCGGTCACTGGCCATGGAGAGGGCGGCGGTGAACCGGGGCCCGCGGTGGACGGCACGGTCCATGTCCGGAAAGAGCCGGTGGCCGAGGGGTTCCGGGGCCGGCGGGACGGGCGAGTCCACGACGGCGCGCAGGCGCACGAGTTCGGCGACGTCGAACTGTCCCGCCGTCAGGACGTCAGTGACGGTGTCCCGTTCGATCCACCCCTTCACCATGCCGTACCACCGCTGCCGCTCCTCCTCCCCCGCGCCGGCCGCGAGCAGGACGACGGCGGCGACGAGCGCCTGCCCGTGGAAGTGGTCGCTGCGCATCAGCCGCAGGTCGTCGGCGCGCAGACAGCCCCGGCTGATGGCGCGGCCGTTGACGCAGTCCATGACCAGCCCGTCATGGACGAGGGGCGCGAAGGCGCGCTCGACGCTGTCGAGGACGTTCCTCCGGGCGGGGTCGGTGACCTCCCACGGCGAACCGGCCAGCAGGGCGAACAGCCGCCCGAGGCCGTCGAGCAGGACCTGGCCGTACGTCCCCGAGTAGGCGACCCGGGTGTGCTGGACGAAGGAGCCGTCGGCGTGGAGCCCGTCGCCCCGGGCGACGTACGGGAACACCGGCGAGAGCGCGTCCCGGGCGAGGGCGATCCGGGCGGCGTCCCGGCCGAGGACGCCGCGCAGGGCGACGGAGCGGCACAGGTCGACACGGTTGGCGCCGGTGGAGGTGCCGGAGTAGTCGGTGAGCAGGGCGTCCGGGACGAAGTGGTCCACGGCCGCGCACGCGGCGGCGACCCGGTCGGGGCCGAGCCGTTCGTAGAGGGCGGCCGTGATGTCCATGAGCGGCCGCGGGCTGCCGATCTGCCACTCCCACCAGTTGCCGTACGGGCGGGTGGAGGGGTTGTAGACGGTGGTGGAGAGGTGGTCGAGGCCGCGCAGTACGCCGCCGAGGAGCTCGGGGTCGCCGGTGGCACCGGTGCCGGGCTGGACGTACGCCTGTGCCATGGTCCACAGCCGGCCGTGGCTGAAGGTGATGCCGGCCGGCGGGTCGAAGGGGTGACCGGGCCAGAGGGAGCCCGCGGCCGGGGTCATGGTGGCCGCGAACTGACGTGCCCGAGTGCCGAGTTGGGCGAGCCGGGAGGCGTACGGCTCGGCGCCCGGATCGTAGCCCGCCCCGAGGGCGAGGCTGAGCCACCGGCGGCGCAGGGTGTCGTAGGGGTCGCCGTCGGCCCGGGCGCCGGACGCCAGGACCGGGACGAGGGCGGCGGCCAGCAGCAGCGCACGTCGGGTCGTCCGCACCGGACCGGTCACCGCCCTCTTCCCGCCGTGCGGCTCAGCAGCCGCCGCAGTTGTAGTAGAGGGCGTCCCAGTGGTTGCCCTCGTCGGCGTAGATGTTGCCGGAACCGGACCGCCACTGCGGGTAGCCGTCGCCGCGCAGGCCGATGTAGCTGAAGTTGTTCTTGATGTACGAGGTCACACAGGTGTTCTTGCCGTAGTCGAGCTTGTAGCCGTTCCAGTGCGAGTAGGTGCCGGAGGCGTGGCCGGCCTCGGTGCCGCCGGTGATGTTGAGGGCGCAGCCACTGGCCCGCTTCAGGGTCTGGGCACCCTGGGCGGTGGCGAGGTTGAGCTGCTCGAAGGACGTACAGGTGGAGTTGTTCCGGTCGGCGCAGTTGCCGGAGGACGACCAGGTGATGCCGGCCTGCCGGAACATCGACTCGGCGGTGGCCTGACTGATCTTGGTGACGGCGAAGGCGTCACCGGCGGTGCCGACGACGGCGACACCGGAGGCGACGACGAGGGCGAGCGCGGTCAGGACGGAGCGGAGCCTCATCGCTTTCGCGAGCTTCATGGGGACCTTTCCTGCGGACGGGCCGGGCTTGCGGGGACGGCTGTGCAGGTGGTGCACGCAGATGGTGCCCGAGCTCTCCACGTGCCCACCAGAGGGCGTACGGCGTCACTCTCCGCGACACCGGAAACACGCTGCGGATGATGTTGAAATCCGAACCGAATGGGTTTACCGTCGAGAAGGCCAAGTTGTTTAACGTTCAACAGCTAACCCCCGGAGCACGCCATGGGCATCTTCAGCCGCAAGAACAACACCCCCGAGACCACCGCCGCGCCGGCCGCCGCAGGCACCGACCTGAGCGCGCTGACCGGTGACTACACGATCGACCCGGCGCACACCACGATCGGTTTCGTCGCCCGGCACGCCATGGTCACCAACGTGAAGGGCGGCTTCCAGGACTTCACCGGCACGCTGCACCTGGACGGCGCGGACCCCGCCAAGTCGACCGCCGCGCTCGACGTGCAGATGGCGAGCATCGAGACCGGCAACCCCGACCGGGACGGGCACCTGAAGTCGTCCGACTTCTTCAAGATCGACGAGTTTCCGACCATGACCTTCCGCTCCACCAAGGCGGAGGCCCTGGGCGGCGACGACTACCGCATCACCGGCGACCTCTCGCTGCTCGGCGTGACCAGGCAGATCACCATCGACCTGGAGTTCAACGGCGCCGCGAGGGACCCGTTCGGCAACGAGCGCGTCGGCTTCGAGGGCAAGACCGAGATCCTGCGCTCGGAGTGGGGCCTGACCTGGAACGCGGCGCTGGAGACCGGTGGTGTGCTCGTCTCCGACAAGATCAAGCTGAACTTCGACATCTCGGCGATCAAGCAGGCGTGACCCGCCGGGGCCGACGGCCTCGGTACGGCCATCCGCGTGCCGGGGCGCGGACGGAGGCGGGAAGGCCTGCGAGGTGTGGGCCGCCCGGGCTCCGGGACGGGACGGGCGACCGGCGCCCGGCCCCCGCGCTCCGTCCCGCCCAGCCACCGAGCGCCCCGGCCGGCCACGCCTCCCGCTCGGCCATGTCGCGTTCCAGCGCCCGCCGCCCGGAAGGGGTGTGCGACAGCACGGACCAGGGCGAGGCACGCCACCCCTGACGGCCCGGCGGCCGGGGCCCGCCGTTCAGAACCCCCCACCGAAGTCGCCGCCGCTGTCGCCGCCACCGCTGTCCCCGCCGCCGAAGCCTCCCCCGTCGAAGCCCCCGCCGTCACCGAAGCCGCCCCCGAAGTCCCCGGGATCGAAGTCCGTGCCGGACACGTCACCCCCCTCGTAACCGCCGCCGCCGAAGTCGCCGTAGCCGGTGCCGTAGTCGGCGGCGTACGAGGGGGTGGCCATGACACTGCCGAGCAGGGTGCCGACGAGGAGGCCGGGCAGGATGCCGCCGCCGAAGTAGCCGCCCGCCCAGGGGCCGTAGGCGGGACCCGCGTCCCAGTAGGGGCGGCGGCCGTAGTCCGTGTCGACCTCGCGGATCACCGGGTCGCGTCCGTCGGCCAGCCGGGTGGCGTCGGCCGCGCAGACCGGGACCTGACGCGGGGCGCCGCCGGGCGGGGTCCAGGTGGCGTCGGCCACGGAGGGGCCGTGCCGGGGGTCGAAGAAGCAGGGCGGGCGGCGGTCGGGCAGCGGGCGGCCCTCGCGCCGGGCGGCCAGCCGGGCCAGCGAGAACCGGCCGTCCTCCAGGGCCTCGGTGACCGTCCGTACGTCCTCCGGCCGGCTCGCGGCGGCCATGCGCTGTTTGGCGGTCTCGTAGGCGTCCAGGGCGTGCGCGTAGTCGGCGCGCATCGCGTCGTCGGCGCCGGGACCGCCCGGCTGGAAGTCGAGCCGGTCCAGTTCCTCGCCGAAGGCGGTGATGTCCTCGTCCACGACCACCCGCAGCCGGTCCAGGGCCGCCCGCTGTTCCTGCTCGTGGCGCCGCCGGTTGCGGCGGGCCAGCGCGTACGCGCCCGCGCCACCGGCCACCACCAGCGCGCCGGCCACGATCAGCGGCGTGGCGGAGAGGCCGCCGCCCGCCCCGGAGGAGCCGCCCCAGCTCTTCGGGGCGTGGCCGCCCATGTTGGCCAGGGCTCGGTCGGTGAAGTCGGCGAGCTGGGCCTTCGCCGACTCGCCCTGGACGCTCGTCACCAGGTTCCGCCGGGCCGCAGCCGACATGACGGAGGAGTCGGCGCGGGCGTCGAAGCGGTCGCCGAGCCGGATGCCGTACAGGCCGGTGACGCCGGTGGCCGCCCGGAGCCGCGAGAACAGGTTCGCCGTCGGGTAGTCGGCGGGAAGCACCGCGATGAACAGCGGCTTGTTCGCGTCCTTGATGCGTTTCGCGAGCGCGTCGGCATCCGCCTTCGGCAGCTGGGCCGCGGCGGCCGGGTCGACGTAGACCGGGCTCCTGCGGAGCGCCTGGGCGATCGTGGAGACGCCGGTCTGCGCGCTCGCCGAGGGCGCGAACAGGGTCGCCACGACCAGGGTGAGGGCGGCCAGCAGCAGGGCTGGGAGGCTTCGGGTCCGCAGGACGGCCTTCATGCTTCGAAGCTACCCGAAGCCTCCCATAACCGGGCACACCGGCAGAGCCCTACGTCTCCCGGTACGCCTCCGTCAGCTTCTCCACCGCCTTCCCGTACCGGCCGGTCAGCAGCAGGTGGTCGGCGTCCGCGAAGGGCTTCGCCACCGCTTGCGTCATCCGCTCGCCGGCCTTCTGCTGCACGAGCAGCCGCGCCTTGGCCACCAGCGCGCGGCCCGCCCGGGCCGCGCCCGTCCGTTCGGCCGCCGTCGCCGCCGCGCCCAGCGCCTTCAGGGTGGCGGTGCCGCCGCGCGGGACGTCGGTGAGGGTGGTCAGGCCCCAGCCGTAGGGGAACTGGGGGTCGTACGACGTGTCGCCCACGTTGATCGGCAGCTGCGCCTCGGACTTGGGCCAGGTGACGGGGAGCTGTCCGGTGAAGGGGCGCTTGCCGTAGAGGACGTCGGCGACGCCCCCGCCCTCGGTGCCGGGCAGCCAGGAGGCCACGAGTGCGTCGATCCTGCCGAGCCGGTCGCCGATGAGCTGCGGGCGGCCGGAGACGATCAGCACCGCGCACTTCATGGCCGCGCACACCGTGTCCACGGCTGCCTGGTCGGCGGCGGACAGCTGCAGGCTGTGGCCGTTGCCGACGTCGCCGACGCCCTCGGCGTACGGGGTCTCGCCGACGACGACCACACCGACGTCGTAGCCGTCGGTCGGCGCGGAGGCGTCCTTGGAGTAGGTGACGTTCCCGCCGGCCTCGCGCATGCCCTGCAGGATGGTCGTGCCCCGGGTGTGGGTGCCGGACGCGCCCTGCCAGGTGAGGGTCCAGCCGCCGGTCTGGTTGCCGAGGTCGTCGGCGTTGGACCCGGCGACGTACACCTTCTCGCTCTTCTTCAGCGGCAGCAGCCCGCCGCTGTTCTTCAGCAGCACCTGCGACTTTGCGGCGGCCCGGCGGGCGACCGCGCGGTGGGCCGGGGAGCCGATCGCTGCGGCGCCGCTGGTGTCGGCGTACGGGTGCTCGAAGAGGCCCAGCCTGAACTTCTGGGTGAGGATGCGGGATACGGCGTCGTCGATCCGCTTCTCGCTGATCCGCCCGGCCCTCACCTCGGCGACGAGGGTGCTGCTGAAGTCCTTGTAGCCGTAGGGCACCATCATCATGTCGACGCCCGCGTTCACCGCCGTGCGGACGTGGGCGGCGTAGTCGCCGGGGAGCTGGTCGATGGCGTTCCAGTCGCTGATGACGAAGCCGCCGAAGCCCATCCGGTCCTTGAGCACGCCGTTGATCATGTCGCCGCGGGCGTGCATCTTCACCGGGCCCCGGCCGTCGCCGGCGATGTCGAGCGAGGAGTACGACGGCATGACCGTGCCGATGCCGCGTTCGACGGCGGTCCGGTACGGCGCCAGGTGGATGTCCTCCAGCTGCTGCCGGGTGACCGTGGTGACGCCCTGGTCGATGGTGTAGGTGCCGGTGGTGGAGGAGCCGTACGCCGTGCCGCCGTCGCCGGCGAAGTGCTTGGCGGTGGCGAGCACCTTGTCGTTCCGGCTCAGGTCCCGTCCGTCGGCCCGGCCCTGCAGGCCCTGGATGACCGTCTCCATGGACTGCACCAGGGCCGGGTCCTCGCCGAAGGACTCGTAGGAGCGGCCCCAGCGTTCGTCGCGGCTCACGCACAGGCAGGGCGCGAAGTCCCAGGGGATGCCGGTGGCGCGGACCTCGGCGGCCGTCACCGCGCCTTCCTGGTAAGCGAGTTGGGGATCCCTGCTGGCGCCGATGCCGATGTTGTGCGGCATGATCGTGGCGCCGCTGAGGTTGTTGTGGCCGTGGACCGCGTCGACGCCGTAGACCAGCGGGATCTGGAAGCGTGTAGCCTGGGCCCGGAGCTGGAATCCGTCGGTCATCTCGGCCCAGGCCCCGGGGGTGTTGGGCGTGGGTGTGGAGCCGCCGCCGGACAGGAGTGAGCCGAGGGCGTAGGTCGCGATGTCGCCTCCGGCCCCGACGGCACCGCGCTCGGCCTGGGTCATCTGCCCGGCCTTCTCCTCCAGGGACATGCGGGAGAGCAGGTCGGCGACGCGCTTGCGCACCGGCAACCCGGCGTTCAGGTACGGCAGTCCGTGCGCGTCGATGACGATCTGCGGGGTCTCGGCGGGGGCCTTGGCGCCGGTGACCGTGAGCTTCAGCGGGACGGTCTCGGCGGGTTCGGCGGCCTTGTCCTTCCGGGTGGGCACCTCGATGGTCCGCGCCGTGCCCGAGGCGGTGCCGGCCGGGAAGGTGAGGGTGCCGGAGACCGGGGTGTAGTCCTGGCCGGCGGTGGCGGTGCCGCCCTGCGTGGCGTACGTGACCGTCACGGGGTCGTCCACGGGCCGGTCGCCGGTCGTGGCGAGGGTGACCTTCACCTTGGCGGTGCCGCCCTCCTTGACCGGGTGGACAGCGGCGTCGGTGGTGACGGAGGCGCGCAGCGACTGGTCGGCCCTGCCGTACAACTCGACGTCGTCCATGGCGAAGTCGCCCTTGGTGCCGGCCGGCAGCGTGACGGCGTACCCCCACATCCGGGTGAGGCCGAGGACGTGGTCGATGCCGCCCACGGGCTGGTAGTCGGTGCGGTAGACGAAGTCGGTGAAGGGGATCTCGATCTGCTTCCAGCCGGTGAAGTCGTCGGTGAAGGTGGTCGTCCACAGTTCCGAGGCCTCGCCGTTCGCGCCGCCGTCCTTGATCTCGAAGGCGATCTTCCGGCCGTTGTTCCGGCCGTCCCACCAGAAGCGGACGCCCTGGTGGGCGGACCAGTCGTGGGCGGCCTGATCCGCGGCGAAGTCGTGCGTGAAGCCGCCGTAGCCGCTGATGTCGTAGGTGCCGGTGAGGACCTTGGCGCCCTCGGGGGCGTCGGCGCGGTCGGCGAGGTGGAGGGCGTCGCTCCCCCACGTGAAGATGCCGTCGGCGGGCTGGGAGGCGAAGGGGACCTCGCCCTCGAAGCGGTCGACCGGCACCGGGGCGGGGTCGTCAGCGGCGTGGGCCGCGGCGGACAGGGGCAACAGGGCGGCGAGCAGGGCCCCGGAGACGAGCAGGGCGGTTCTCGGCATGGACCTTCCCTCGGCTCTCATGGTTCACTCATGACTTAGCTCACGCCGTGAGTTAACTAACGGCTCCCCAACCCGTCAAGAGTGCACGTCAGTTGAAGGGCGACGCACATGAGGAGAACCCCCCGCACGGTCCGGCTGCTGCTGGCCGGGCTGCTCTCCGCCGCGGGCTTCACCGCCGCCGTACCCCCCGCACACGCCGCCGGCGAACAGGTCACGGCCTGGCTCACCACCACCGACGACTCCGCAGGACGCCATGTCGTACGCGGCCTGCAGGCCCAGACGCCGTTCGCCTTCCAGCCGGGCACGGGCGGCGGCGGCGAGAACATCACCGTCGACGAGAACACCCGCTACCAGACCTTCACCGGCGGCGGCGCGTCCTTCACGGACACCGCCGCCTGGCTGCTGAACAGCAGCGGCGCGCTGTCCCAGGCGACCCGGGACGCCACCCTGCGCAAGCTGTTCTCGCCGGCGGACGGCATCGGGCTGTCGTTCCTGCGCAATCCGATGGGCGCCTCGGACCTCGCGCGCTACGGCTACACGTACGACGACGTGCCGGCCGGGCAGTCGGATCCGGACCTGTCCGGTTTCTCGATCGCGCACGATCTCGCGGACGTCGTACCGCTGACCAGGCAGGCGCTCCAGCTGAACCCCTCGCTGACGGTGATGGCCTCGCCGTGGACCGCCCCGGCCTGGATGAAGGACAGCGGCTCGCTCAACGGCGGCTGGCTCAAGGCGGAGGACTACGGGGCGTACGCCGCCTACTTCGTGAAGTACCTCCAGGCGTACGAGGCCCAGGGCGTCGACGTCTCCTACGTGACCGCGCAGAACGAGCCCACCTGCTGTTCCGACTACCCGTCGATGAGCTGGAACGCGAGCGGGCTCGCCTACTTCCTCAAGAACGACCTGCTGCCGCGGCTGCAGTCGGCCGGACTGCCGACGAAGGTCCTCGCCCACGACTGGAACTGGGACACCTACGACACCTACGCCGCCCAGTCCGTGGACGACCCCGCGATCCGCAACCACCCCAACTTCGGCGGGATCGCCTGGCACGGCTACGGCGGTGACGTCACCAAGCAGACGACCGTGCACGACCAGTACCCCTCACTGGACGCCTTCGGCACCGAGCACTCCGGCGGCACCTGGATCGCCGACCAGCAGCGCGAGGACATGTCCAACATCATCGACTACACGCGCAACTGGGCGAAGTCGGTGACCAAGTGGTCGCTCGCCGTGGACCAGAACGGCGGTCCGCACAACGGAGGCTGCGGCACCTGCACGGGTCTGGTCACCGTGCACGACGGGGACGGCGCGAGCGGGACGGTGAACTACACCGTCGAGTACTACGACATGGGCCAGCTGACCAAGTTCGTCCGGCCGGGCGCGCAGCGGATCGCCTCGACGGCGTCCACCGCCGTGCCGAACGTGGCGTGGCGCAACCCCGACGGCAGCAAGGCACTGATCGCGTACAACGGCTCGTCCTCGGCGCGGACGGTCACCATCGACTGGGGTTCGCAGCACGCCACCTACGCGCTGCCCGGCCGGACCTCGGCCACCTTCACCTGGTCCGGCACCCAGTCCGGCGGGCCGGCGCAGAGCGGGTCCTTCGTCGGGCTGGCCGGCAAGTGCCTTGATGCGGCGGGCGGTTCGAGTGCCAACGGCACGGCGGTGCAGCTGTACGACTGCAACGGCAGCGCCGCCCAGCGGTGGACGGTCCAGACCGACGGCTCCGTCCGGGCGCTCGGCAAGTGCCTCGACGTGACGTCGGGGTCCACGACGGACGGGGCCAAGGTGCAGTTGTACGACTGCAACGGGACCGGGGCCCAGCAGTGGTCGTACAACGCGTCGACCGGGGACGTCGTGAACGGGGCCGCGAACAGGTGTCTCGACGTGACGGACAACTCGCCGGCGAACGGGGCACGGGCGCAGATCTGGTCGTGCACGGGAGCCGCCAACCAGAAGTGGAGGCTCCAGTAGGCGCCCCGCCAGGGGGTGAGAAGCGCGCAAGAGTACGTGCCGCCGTGCTGCGCTCCGGCCCTCACCGGCCCATCGTAGGAGTATGACCACACCGCAGGATCTGTTCCTCGTCAGCCTGGACATTCCGCGCGAGCAGCCCGTCGAGCAGGGGGATCTGTCGCTGGCGCTGGCCGGGGCCGAGCTGGTCGACCTCCTCGGCGCCCGGGCACTCACCCTGCGGGAGGGGCGGATCGTGCCGGGGCCGGTGCTGACCACGGGCGACCGGCTGCTGGACGAGGCGGGAGCCGCGCTGGTCCGCCAGGAGCCGTACGAGACGGTCGAGGACTGGCTGTGGCGGCGCGGGCAGGGGCTGGCCACCGCCTACCGGGACGTCCTGGAGTCCGAGGGGCAGCTCACCGGAAAGCGCCGGCACTGGCTCGCCCTGCGTGACCGGGACGACCCCAAGGCCGACACCCCTGCCCGCCGGCACGCGGCCGACCGGTGGTGGTCCCACGAGCCCGTCCTGGCGGGGCTCGCCTCCACCCTGGGCATCCCGGACGACCGCCCGGCCGCACCCGAGCCCGGCGACGAGGCGGTCGTCACGGTCCTGGTGTCGGTCGGTGACGCGGTGACCGAGCTGGAGGCCGTGCGGGAGCGGCGGCGGATCGAGAACGTGGCGTTCGACAACATCTGGCGGGCGCCCTGAGCCCCGGGGCTCAGAAGACCGGCTGGCCGATGCCCATCAGGTTGCCCTCGCTGTCCCGGAACCAGGCGGCCCGCTCCCCCCGTGCGCCCTTGCTCGGGTAGTTGCCCTCGATCTCGGCGATGCCGTCCCGGGTGCGGAAACCGGGCGCGTCCACGTCCTCGAACACCACCCCGCGCCGCCGTAGCTCCGCCACGACCGTGTCCAGGTCGTCGACCTCGAACGCCATCTGCGTGAAGGTGCCGGGCGAGGCGCCGGTGGAGCGGAACACCACGAAGTCGATCCCGCCGCACCGGTACAGCAGCCCGCCGGGGCGTTCGTCCGCGGGTTCGAGGCCGAGCTTGTCGGCGTAGAAGCGCCGGGCCCGCTCCAGGTCCCCGGCGGGCAGCCGGGTCGCCACCCGGGCCCGGGACAGCACGTTCGCGTCGTCTGTGGTCATGCCTCCACTGTGACTACTCGGCAGGCGTCACGCCCGCCCGCAGCAGGCCGTACGTGTACGCGTCCTCCAGCGCCTGCCAGGACGCGGCGATCACGTTCTCGGCCACGCCGACCGTGGACCACTCGCCGGAACCGTCCGAGGTCGAGATCAGGACGCGGGTGGTGGAGGAGGTGCCGTGCACGCCCTCCAGGATGCGGACCTTGTAGTCGACCAGGTCCAGCTTGGCGAGCTGCGGGTAGATCTTCTCCAGCGCGACGCGCAACGCCCGGTCCAGGGCGTTGACCGGGCCGTTGCCCTCCGCCGTGGCGACGATCCGCTCCCTCTTGGCCCACAGCTTGACCGTGGCCTCGTTGGCGTGCGTGCCGTCGGGGCGGTCCTCGACGATGGCCCGCCAGGACTCCACGTCGAAGTACTTCAGCGGGCGGCCCTCGACCTCGGCCCTCAGCAACAGCTCGAAGCTCGCGTCCGCCGCCTCGTACGTGTAGCCCTTGAGCTCCCGCTCCTTCACCCGCTCGACCACACGGCCGACCAGCTCCCGGTCGCCGCCGAGGTCGATGCCCAGCTCCTTGCCCTTGAGCTCGACCGAGGCGCGGCCCGCCATGTCGGAGACCAGCATGCGCATGGTGTTGCCGACCTGCTCGGGGTCGATGTGCTGGTACAGGTCCGGGTCGACCTTGATCGCGGAGGCGTGCAGGCCGGCCTTGTGCGCGAAGGCGGAGACCCCGACGTACGGCTGGTGGGTGGAGGGGGTGAGGTTGACGACCTCGGCGATGGCGTGCGAGATCCGGGTGGTCTCGCGCAGCTTGCCGTCGGGCAGTACCTTCTTGCCGTACTTCAGCTCCAGGGCGGCGACGACCGGGAAGAGGTTGGCGTTGCCGACGCGCTCGCCGTAGCCGTTGGCCGTGCACTGCACGTGGGTGGCGCCCGCGTCCACGGCGGCGAGGGTGTTGGCGACCGCGCAGCCGGTGTCGTCCTGGGCGTGGATGCCGAGCCGGGCCCCGGTGTCGGCGAGGACCGTGGCGACGACGGCGTGGACCTGGGCGGGGAGCATGCCGCCGTTGGTGTCGCAGAGGATGACGACGTCGGCGCCGGCCTCCGCGGCGGTGCGGACGACCGCCTTGGCGTACTCGGGGTTGGCGCGGTAGCCGTCGAAGAAGTGCTCGCAGTCGACGAAGACCCGGCGGCCCTGGTCCCTCAGGTACGACACGGTGTCGCGGACCATCTCCAGGTTCTCGTCCAGGGTGGTGCGCAGCGCCAGTTCCACATGCCGGTCGTGTGACTTGGCGACCAGGGTGATCACCGGGGCGCCGGACGCGAGCAGGGCCTTGACCTGCGGGTCCTCGGCGGCCTTCGCCCCGGCACGGCGGGTGGCGCCGAAGGCGACCAGCTGGGCGTGCCTGAAGTCGATCTCCGCCTGTGCGCGGGCGAAGAACTCGGTGTCACGGGGGTTCGCGCCGGGCCAGCCGCCCTCGATGAAGCCGACGCCGAAGTCGTCCAGGTGCCGTGCGATGGCGAGCTTGTCCGCGACGGTGAGGTTGATGCCCTCGCGCTGCGCCCCGTCGCGCAGCGTGGTGTCGAAGACGTGGAACGAGTCGTCGAGCTCGCTGGTTGCCGTCTCGGTCATGGTCTCAAGGCTCCTGTTGTGGATCTTCGGTCTTACCGGAATGACCGGCTCCACCGTCCCCCCAATGGTCCCTCGCGCTCCGCTCCCGGCTATGGGTGGGCCGGAAAACGAAAAAACCCCTCGCGGGTGCGAGAGGTCTGCGCGCGGGTCGAGGACGACGGTGGCCACCCGCACCTGGTCGTACGAGGTGGTCACTGCGGACCGGCGCGCCTGCTGCCAATAATCATGGCGAACGAGAGCACGGGGGCAGTCTGGCACAGCCCTGCCCCCGGCTCACCGGCCGTCTCAGGATGCGGGCGTCAGACTGGAATCCGTACGGTCCCCCGCCCGGGCGAGGTCCAGGTCCTTCGTCTCCCGCATGGTGATGTAGACCACCAGGGACACGGCGGCGCAGCCCGCCACGTACCAGGAGAAGCCGGACTCGATGCCGGCCTTCTTGAACCACAGGGCGATGTATTCGGCGGTGCCGCCGAAGAGGGCGTTGGCGAGGGCGTACGGCAGGGCCACGCCGAGCGCACGGACGCCGGTCGGGAACAGCTCGGCCTTCACACAGGCGTTGATCGAGGTGTAGCCGGTGACGACGACCAGCGCGAGCAGGGCGAGCCCGAGGGCCGGCCAGTACCCGTCCGCGTGTTTGAGCAACGCCATGATCGGCACGGTGAGGAGGGTGGAGCCGACCGCGAAGGTGATCAGCAGCGGCCGCCGGCCGATCCGGTCGGAGAGGGCGCCCGCGAGCGGCTGGAGGGCGGCGAAGACGATCAGGGCGGTGAAGGAGACGAGCGTGGCGGTCTGCTTGGACAGGCCGGCGGAGTTGGAGAGGTACTTGGTCAGGTAGGTGGTGTACGTGTAGTAGGCCACCGTGCCGCCCATGGTGAGGGCGATGACCAGGAACGCCTCCCGCCGGTGCCGCCACAGGGCGCGCAGGGTGCCGCGCTCCTCGGCGTGCGAGTCGTCCCCCTCGTAGACCTCGGTCTCCAGCATGCTGCGCCGCAGGTAGAAGACGACCGCCGCGCCGAGCGCGCCCACGATGAACGGGATGCGCCAGCCGTAGCCGTGCAGGGCGCTGTCGGACATGGTGCGCTGCAGGACGATCAGCAGGCCGAGGCCGGCGATCTGGCCGGCGGTCATGGACACGTACTGGAAGCTGGAGGCGAACCCGCGCCTCTTCGGGTCCGAGGCCTCCGTCAGATAGGTGGCGCTGGCCGCGTACTCGCCGCCCACCGACAGGCCCTGCAGCAGCCGGGCGACGAGCAGCACGAGCGCGCCGCCGTAGCCGGCGACCGCGTAGGTCGGGGCCACGGCGATCAGGATCGCCGACGCCGACATCAGCGAGACGGTCAGTGTCAGCGCCGCCTTGCGGCCCTTGCGGTCGCCGACCCTGCCGAGCAGCCATCCGCCCACGGGCCGCATGAAGAAGCCGACGGCGAAGATGCCCGCGGTGTTCATGAGCTGGGCCGTGGGACTGCCGCTCGGGAAGAACGCGCCGGCGAAGTAGGTGGCGAAGCTCGCGTACACGAACCAGTCGAACCACTCGACCATGTTGCCCGCCGAACCGACCCAGATCTTCTTCCAGTGTTGTCGTCCCATGCGCCGGTACATGCCCGGCGGCGGAGGAAACGATTCCCTTACCGGCTGCGGGAGTTGGGGCCGGGCGCCGGGCCGGCTCAGCGGCGGATGAGGCCGAGGTCGGTGGCGGTGGCGACGGCGGCGGTGCGGGACTCGACGCCGAGCTTGGCGTAGACCCGGGCGAGATGGGACTTGACGGTGCCCTCGGTGAGATGCAGCCGGGCACCGATCGCCTGGTTGGACAGGCCCTCGGCGACCAGGGTGAGGACCTCGCTCTCGCGCCGGGTCAGGGCGGTCGCGGGGGCGCGCAGCCGGTCCATGAGCCGGTCGGCGACCACGGGGGCGAGGATGGTGCGGCCGGCCGCGGCGGTGCGCACGGCGGCGGCCAGGTCCTCGGGCGGGGCGTCCTTGAGGAGGTAGCCGGTGGCCCCGGCCTCGATGGCGGCCAGGGTGTCGGCGCCGGTGTCGTACGTCGTCACGATCAGGACGCGGGGAGCACCCGGCCGGGCGGTGATGGCGGCGGTGGCCTGTGCGCCGTTCATGCCCTTGCCGAACTGGAGGTCCATCAGGACGACGTCGATCCCGCCCGCGGCGGCACGGGCCACGGCGTCCTCGGCGGTGGCCGCCTCGGCCGCCACCGTCATCCCGGCCTCGGTCTCCAGCACGGCGCGCAGCCCGGCCCGCACCACCGGGTGGTCGTCGGCGAGGAGCAGTCGGATGGGGGTCTCGGTCACGGGCGGGCCTCGGGTACGGGGTGGGCGGGGGTGCGGGTGTCGGCTGACGACGGGGCGAGGGGGGACGCCGTGCGGGGCGCCGGGCTCGCGGGGAAACCGGCGGTCAGCGCCGTGCCGCGGCCGGGGGCGGAGTCGAGCGTCAGGGTGCCGCCGAGGGCGTGGATCCGGGTGCGCATCGCCATCAGGCCGAATCCGCCGCTCTGCGGGTCGGGTTCGGGGAGGCCGGCGGGGTCGAATCCGGTGCCGTCGTCGGTGACGTGTACGGCGACCTGGCCGGGGCGGTGGTCGAGGGTGACCTCGGCGGTGGTGGCGCCTGCGTGGCGGACGGTGTTGGCGAGCGCCGACTGGGCCGTGCGCAGCAGGGCGACCTCCTGGGCGGTCGGCAGTGACCGCGGCTCGCCGGTGAGGCGGAAGCGGACGGCGATCCCGTGCCGGGCGGCGGTGGTCGAACACAGCCGCTCCAGCGCGTCCGCCAGGGTGCTGCCGTCGAGGGCGGGCGGGGTGAGGGCGGCGACGAAGCGGCGGGCCTCGGCGAGGTTGTCCGCGGACGCCTGCCGGGCCTGGCCGACGAAGCGGACGGCGTTCTCCGGCGCCTGGGGCAGGGCGCGTTCGGCGGCGCGCAGCAGCAACTGGATGCTGGTCAGGCCCTGGGCGAGGGTGTCGTGGATCTCCCGGGCCAGCCGCTCCCGCTCGGCGAGCACCCCGGCCGTGTGCTGGGCGTCGGCCAGATCGGCGCGGGTGGCGGTGAGTTCCTCGATCAGCCGGCGGCGCTGTTCGCTCTCCCGGTACAGGGCCTGGTAGCCCCGGACCACGGCCACCGCGACGGCGGCACCGAGCGCCGGGCCGATGGCCATGGCGGGGGTGAAGGAGCCGGTGTGGGCGGCGTAGGCGACGATCGCGGCGAGCGCGGTGGCGGCCACGGCGGTGAGTGCGGCGCGCCGCGGCAGCAGGTGCAGCTGGAGGAAGTACAGCGGGAAGGCGACCCAGACCCCGTCGGCGGACAGGGCCAGCAGCACCAGCCACATGGTGCCGGCGGCGGCCAGCCACCAGACGGCGGCCGGGCGCGAGGCGCGGACGCGGGGCAGCAGCGGTCCGGCCGCGTAGACCGCCGCGCAGGCCGCGGCGGCGGCGACGATCCACCCGGTGTGCGGCAGGCCGTCGGCGACGGCCCGGACGGCGGCCAGTACCAGCAGGCCGGCGATCAGCAGGTGCAGGCACCAGGCCAGGGCCCGGGTGGTCGGCGTCATGGAGGGAGTATGCGCGTTCACGGTCCTTCCAGATTAGGGAGGTGAGCGGCGGGCGGGCCTCTGCCGAAAGTTGTAAGCCGTGCGCTGCCTTTCGATCCGGGAAGTACGGTCCCCGGCCAGATGTCCGCGCGGGGGCCGGGCGGCGACGGTGGAGGCCGACCCTTTCCCCGCGCAGAGAGCAGGCCGAGCCGTGTTCGTCGCCTTGCGAGACCTGAAGTTCGCCAAGGGCCGCTTCGCCCTGATGGGCACGGTGATCGTGCTGATCACCCTGCTGGTCGGGCTGCTGTCCGGGCTGACCGCCGGGCTCGGCCGGCAGAACGTGTCCGCGATCACCTCGCTGCCCGCCGACCGGATCGTCTTCGACGCGCCGGGCGGCGGGCAGGACCTGGCGTACACGGACTCCACGGTCACCGGGCGGCAGTGGCGGCGGTGGGCCGAAACGCCGGGGGTCCGCATGGCCGAACCGCTGGGCATCACCACCACCAGGGCCACCGCCGGGACCAGAAGCACCGGAGTGTCCGCGTTCGGCGTGCGGCCCGCATCCCCGCTGGCCCCCGACAGCGGCCGGATCGGGGACGGTTCGGCGGTGCTGACCGTCCCCGCCGCCGACCGCCTCCGGCTGCGGACCGGCGGCACCTTCACGCTGGCCGGGCGGCGGCTGACCGTGGCCGCGGTACGGGGTGACGCCTCCTTCAGCCACACCCCGGTGATCTGGGTCAGCCTCGGCACCTGGCGGGGGACCGCGCCGCCGGCCGGCCCCGGCACCGGTCCCACCGCGACCGTGATCGCCCTCCGCACCGCCCCCGGCACCGACGTACGGGCCGTCGACCGGCTCGCGCACACCAGGACCGTCACCCGGGACGACTCGCTGTCCGCGATCGGCTCCTACACCTCCGAGAACGGCTCGCTCCAGCTGATGCGCGGCTTCCTGTTCGCCATCTCCGCCCTGGTCGTCGGTGCGTTCTTCACCGTGTGGACGATCCAGCGCAGTGCCGACGTCGCGGTGCTCAAGGCGCTCGGCGCGTCCACCGCGTCCCTGCTGAAGGACGCGCTCGGGCAGGCGCTCGTCCTGCTGACCGGCGGCACCCTGGCCGGCACCGGGATCGCGGCGGCGCTCGGTGCCGTGCTCGCCGGGGGCGCGGTGCCGTTCCTGCTGACGCCCTCCACCGTGCTGCTGCCGGCCGCCGTGACGGTCGTCCTCGGGGCGCTCGGGGCCGCGCTGTCCATCCGCCGCATCACCTCCGTCGACCCGCTGACCGCCCTGGGGAACGCCCGATGAGCCTGAACCTGACCGGCATCACCCTCACCTATCCGGACGGCGAGGGCCGGCTGACCGCCCTCGACCAGGTCACCCTGGACGTCCCGAGGGGCAGCCTGACCGCGGTGGCCGGGCCCTCCGGCTCGGGCAAGTCCAGTCTCCTCGCGGTCGCCGCCACGCTGGTGACGCCCGACTCCGGCACCGTCACCGTCGACGGCACCGGCACGACCGGGATGAGCCGCCGCGAGCGCGCGCGGCTGCGCCGCCGCTCGATCGGCATCGTGTTCCAGCAGCCGAACCTGCTGGCCTCGCTGACCGCTGTGGAGCAGCTCCAGGTCATGGCCCGGCTCGACGGCCGGCGGCCGGCCCGTGCCCGCGACCGGGCGAGGGAGCTGCTGGCCGCGGTGGGCCTGTCCGCCCAGGCCGGGCGGCGCCCGCACCAGCTCTCCGGTGGCCAGCGGCAGCGTGTGAACATCGCCCGCGCGCTGATGAACGACCCCACGGTGCTGCTCGTCGACGAGCCGACCAGCGCCCTGGACCACGAACGCGGGGCCGCCGTCGTCGAGCTGCTCGTCCGGCTCACCCACGAGCGCGGCACGGCCACGGTGCTGGTCACCCACGACCGCACCCATCTCACCGCCGCCGACCAGGTCGCCGAGGTCGTGGACGGCCGGCTGACCCGGTCCGCGCTCAGGCCGCCGGCACCAGCAGCGAATCGGCGATGAACTCCCTCACGTGGGTGATGACCTGCTCGCGGTCCGTGCCGCGCAGGCCCACGGCCACGTGGATGGAGAAGCCGTCGAGGAGTGCGCGCAGCCGGGTGGCGAAGCGGTCGGCGTCGACGGGGCGGAACTCGCCGCGGGAGACGCCCTCGGCGAGCAGGGCGACCAGGTCCCGGTGCCAGGCGCCCTCGATGGCGGCCTGGCGCTCACGGGCGTCGTCGTCGGCGTTCTGCGAGCGGTCCCAGACCTCCAGCCACAGTGTCCAGTGCGGATCACGGTGGCCTTCGGGGACGTACAGGTCGACGTAGGCCTCGAGGCGTTCGCGGCAGGTGCCCGCGCGGGTGAGGAGCCGGCCGCGCTCCGCGCCGAGCCGGCCCTCGCTCCACTCCAGGGTCCGCAGCAGCAGCTCGTCCTTGGAGTGGAAGTAGTAGAGCAGATGGCCGCTGCTCATCCCGACCTCACGGCCGAGCGCCGCCATGGTGAGCTTCTCCAGACCGCGCGCGGCGATCATGTCCATGGCGGCGGCGAGGACGTCCTCGCGGGGAGGGGCGGGGCTGCGGCGGCGGGGGGACGGGGTCGCGCTCATGCCGGCACCGTCCCCGCCACGGCCGCACCGGGGCAGGCCTCCCCCATCCGCTCCGGGTCCGGATGCGGCACGTACGGCCGCCCGCGTTCGGGCAGCTCGGGCAGCAGCCGCGGCGGCGGGCTGAGACGGCGGCCGCGGGCCGCGTACACCAGGACGTTCACCCGTATGTTCTACCCGACGCCCGGACCTCAGCGGACCTTCGGCTGCTGCTGGGTGATGCAGTGGATGCCGCCAGACAGCTCCCGCGCATCCCACTGACCAGCAGGTACGCTGATTCTCCCACGCAGAATGGGAGAGGAATGGGAGTTAGCCTCCGCAGCGCACCCAGACTCCGCGTTCACCGGCCACCCTCCTCCTTCTCCCACCGCTCCTGCAACACCCGCACGATCTTCCGCTCCATCTTCGGCGTCACCTTCCGGTACACCCCGCGGACACCCTGAATCACGTGCCCAAGCCGCTCCTCAATCGCGATGTCCGGCACCCCGTCCTCCTCCAGATGCGGGCCGTGAGCGTGCCTGATCAGATGGATACGCTTCCCCTTGAAGGACGGCACGGCCGGCAGCTTTGGCCGCGCGTACCGGCCCGTGCGCTCGTCGTGCCCGTCCCGCACCGGCTTCCAGTAGTAGGCGTGGAAGTCGGTCGTCAGCAGGTTCTGCCCGTTCATCGCCGGGAACGCCCACTCCGAGTCATGAGAGGCCAGCAATTCCTCATGCAGTGCTGCGAGAAACGGCGGGATTACCAAGCTTCTCACGCTGCCATACTTCGGCAGGGCAAGTGTCGGCACACCTTTCTCATCCGGGTTGTCGGGGTCCTTCACGTACTTGTACTGCCACGCCACCCGCATCACCGGAATAGGCTTGTTCCCGCAGTACCGCTCCAACGAGTACTCGCGGAGCTTCTTGTCTTCCTCGGACTCCGGCCAGTTACCGGCCATGCACTCCCGGCGCAACCCGAACATCTCGCCCAGCCGCATTCCGGTGTAGGCCTTCGTCATCTGGAACACGTACCCGGTGAACCCCCACACCTGGCGGGCGTTCTCAGCGAGCTGGTGCAGGTCTTCGGTGGGTACCTCGACCTTCTCCTCGCGGGTGGGCCGCACGTAGCGGCCCCGCCGGCGGTTCTCCTTCGGCACAGGCGAGGCGTGGATGAGCGGCGGCCGGTGGTTCACAGCGTCGTCCATCAGCATGTTGAAGAGGATGCGTAGGTCACGGACATAGTTCTCGGAGTAGTTCCGCTTCAGGCGTTGCATCCATGCCTGATAGGCGAGTGTGGAGATCTCGTTGACGTATGTTTCTCCCCACTGCGGCAGCAGTTGGGCGCGCAGTCTCTTGCGGTAGATCTGGATCGAAGTGGGGTCGAGGTCTTGGGCTTTGAGCCAGAGCGCGGCCCATTCCTTAAAGAGGACGCGTCCGTCGGAGCGGGCAACGTAGCGGCCGTTGCGGGCGTCTGACTCGCGATCGAGTCCGTATTCGTAGGCCTCGTCTTCGGTCCAGTCGCTGCGGGACTTTCCGTCGAAGATCTTCCGGCCGGTCTTCGGGTCAGTCCGGTAGGTGTCCCAGCGGACACGGATGCTGTTGCCTCGCCGTTCAACCCACGGCATGGTGCTCCCCTTGATGAGTCTGGGAAGCGTTGGCGGGCACCCCTGCCGCCGCCGCCCCCTCGTTGGAACTGTGCTGCCTACGATGCCCGTCCTATCGGACAGCCGCCGCAGGTTTTGCAGTCCCGGCCCTGTGCCTTCATGTACCGCCTCACGCGCCCCTGAATGACGCGGTCTTCGACGGCCCTGGAGGACAGAACACACATCTCCTCGCCTGCTACTTGGGTCGCGTAGCCGAAGCTCTTCGGTCCAAGATCGAGATAGATGACATTACTCACCGGTCCCCCTTTGTCGCCTGTGGGAACCTCCCCGGGTTGACCGCAAGCGTGACACGCCGAAAGCGTGAGTGGGAGGGGGTTGTTGAGGTTTCATTAGACCCGGAGGGGTAACGATCCGGCAACGACGAAAAGGTTGTGCAGGTGATCTCCCCAGTTCAGGAGCCATCCATCACGGCGCCCACCCTTCGCAAGATCTCCACAAGCTCGTCACTGAAAGCATCCAGCTGCCCGATCGGGGCATCCGGGAGCTTCGCCCGCGCCGCATCCCACACAGCCTGGCGCGCCTCCGCGCTGCTGAGCTTCTTCGACCCTTCTTCCAATGGGAGCGCGACGGGCTCGCCGACGAGCGCCGGTTCTCCGCCTTCGGCGATGGCGACACAGCTGCCGGTGGCCCACCCTAGCGCCTTGTCGATCTTTACATAGGTCGACTCCCGAACTTCGTCGCCCTCTTCGACGCGGTGCCAGGTGTCCTTGGAGATCCCTGCCGCCCGAGCTGCTGCGAGGCGCGAGGGGTACAGCTCTAGCCGGTGCGCCTTCACGCGTTTCGCGAGGCGGTCGAGATCACGAGTAGCCATGTCGACATCGTGCCAGTGCCGCCCAGTTCCATCTAGTTCCAACTGGGTAAACGGCCGGTTCTCACCGAGCTGAAGCTAATTACGGCTAAGTGTCTACTGCCGAGTAGGCGAACTCGGCCACTTTGAAGCTAACTAGGGCTTGCATGGAAGGCTAACTAGAGCTAGTTTCTAAGCATGCACCAACCGACGACCTTCGAGGTCGACGGGGACGCGATCCGCGAGGAGCGCATGCAAGCGGGGATGAGCCGCGCCGACCTAGCCGCCCTGGTCAAGGTCACCGAGCGCCACATCGGCCACCTGGAAACCGGCACCCGCAGACGCATGAGGCCCAAGTCGTACAAGCGCCTCCGCACCGCCCTCAAAGCCAGCGACGAGCGCCTGAGGCCCAAGCCCCCTCGCCCCACCGAGGACCCACCAGGAAGGACATGACCCCATGGCCACCAAGGCCTACGAGCTCTACGGCGTCCCGATCCCCCCCAAGGACCCCGAGCAGGAGTACATGACCGTCCAGGAGACGGCCCACGTCCTCAACTGCTCCGTGTCCTGGCTCCGCCGCTTCCTCAAGGCGAACCGCCACCTCCACGGATACAGCGGACGCCGCATCATCACCAACCGCGAAGACCGCGCCGCCATCTACGAGGCGCTCCGCGCCGGCGACCCGCGAAGGGGCCGCACGATCCCGCGCCAGCGCCGCCGCCCGGCCGCCCGCCCGCGAGCCACCGCCACGGCCTGAACGAAATTCGGGGCCGCCCCGGATGAGCCCCGGAGACGACCCCAGACCCACTGAGCACCAAAGCAAGGAGTGGATCACCATGAGTATCACCCCAACCGACCTCCCCGGCCAAAGCGTCCACGTGATGACGCTGGCCGTGGCGCCACTGCCAGACGCGGAGATGGCCCGTGCACTGACGCAGCAGCAAAACGCCCGCGCAGTGGAGTGCCTCCTCAACAGCACGAGCCTGCCGGCGCCGGTGCTGGTGCCGCGTCCGGAATCGGTGCACGTGATGGTCGCCGATGTCGACGATCTTGGGGAGTGGCTGACGGAGCTGGGTGGCGAGATCCACGTGTCCCCGGGGTTCGAGGGTGTGGAGCTGTGGACGCTGCACACGCAGACGGAGCCGCGTGAGGACGGGGCGACGACGACGGTTCTGGTGTCGGTGCCGGTGCCTGCAGGTGAGCTGGTCATGGACTGGATCCGCCGGGCGGTGAAGCGGTGAACACCAGGCGGATCAACGCGGCGGCGGACGTGATCTGCCGCGCGATGGAGAACGGCCGGCGCGTACCGGCGGCCATGGCTCTCGCGTTGGAGTCGGCGCAGATGCTGATGTCGCCGGAAGTGGCGGCGGAGTTGGAGCGGCTGCGGGAGCAGGTTGCTGAGTTGGAGTCGCAGTTGACGGCGTTGACTGCACAGAACGAGGCGCTGCGGGATCGCTATGGGTTGTCCCCTGAGAGCACGCTTCCGGCATGGCTGTACCGGCGGTTCGTGCCGGTGGCTGGCCCGAAAGCGTGGGAAGCGCTGACTGACAGTGGCCGCGCGTACTGGGAGCACCAGGCACGTGCTGTCAGGCGAGCGGTGACCCTGGACGGGTTCAAGACGCCGGCCCGGTCGGTGGAGGCGTCGACGCAGGCTCTGGAGGGCGAGCACTACGCGGCGGTGCATCACTCGTACCGGATCCCGCACGACCTGCCGCCGCTGGGTGGCACCCCGTGATGTGGCTGGTCTGGGTGTCGTTCGGGTTCCTGGCGCTGTGGCTGGTGCAGCTGGCGGCTGAGCGTCTCCCGTCGCCGCCCCGGCGCCGTCCCGCGCCGACGCCGCGTGTCCCGCATTGGGCGCGTACCGGCCACCTCCCCCCTTCGTCTTCTGCGGCTGCTGGCCGCCACCGCCGAGGAGTCCCCTCATGAACCACTCCAAGAAGCCGGGCATGTCGTTCAGTCTCGGCGCCAATCACCTGCACGGCGTCGCCCGGTTCGACCAGATCCGTAACGACACCCTGATCCAGCTCGTGCAGTCGTGGGCTGAGCCGAAAGCCCGTGACGAGATCCTCGATGCTCTGGACGAACTGGCTGCTGTGGTCTGCGGGCCGCGCGGCGAGGGCGAGCTGGACGCCGCGATCGAGCAGGTCGAGGACGCCGCCGGGATGGACACCGCCCAGGTACAGGTGTCGATGTCGGACACGCGCCGGCTGCTGGATGAGCTGACCGAGGTGTCGCGTCGGCTGAGCCGCTTCACGGTGAAGCGGCTGCCCTCCCAGCGCGAAGCGGGTGCGGCATGAGCGCCCTCATGGAGCAGGTGGCGGCACTCGTTGCCCGGCAGCGCGCCCAGATGACGGACGCCGACCGGCAGGCCCTCGCCGCCGCATACCGGCACCAGCCTGAGCCGTTCGAGTCCGAGTTCGCCCAGCTCGCCTGCGACCACCCCGAAGCCTGCACCTGCGACCCGAAGGACGGCCGCGCGTGACTCAGCCGAAGCACGCGCGGGACACCGAGCGGGGCCGCTACTACAGCGACCCCGCCGGCGGCCCCGACCTCGTCTCCGTCACCAACGTCATCGACACCGCCGTCAACAAGTCCATGGCCCTCGTCCCGTGGGGCGTGAAGGTCACTCTGGAATACACGCTTGACCGGTGGCCGCTCCTCACCGACCGGGTGGCCGACGACCGAACCGAACTGTCAAAGGAACTCAAGGCTGTCCACCGGGACGTCCGCGAGCAGGCCGCCGACCTTGGCGACCGCGTCCACAAGGCCGCAGAACACCGGCTCCTCGGCGCGCCGATCGAGGACGACCCCGTCGTTGCCCCGTACCTAGCCCAGTTCGACGCATGGCTCGCCTCGTGGAACGTCGACCCGAACGAGCACATCGAGGCCACAGAGATCACGGTTCTCCACCGGCGCCTCGGCTACGCCGGCACCGCGGACCTCATGATCTGGCTGCCCACCGGACCCGGCCACCAGGTGGAGCTGTGGCTCATCGACTACAAGTCGTCCGCCACCCGCCCCGCGAAATCGGTCTATCCGGAGAACACCCTGCAGCTCGCCGCGCTCCGCTACGCGGAGACGGTCCTCCTCCCCGACGACACCGAGCAGTCGATGCCCCGCATCGAGCGGACCGGTGTTCTCAACCTCCGCGCCAACAGCCACGCGCTGGTCCCGATGCCCGCCGACCGGGTCGCCCACCGGGCGTTCCGTGGCGCGCTGGAGACCACGAAATGGCTGCACGCCGCCCCGTACACGTACCCCGCCCTGTTCGCGCCCGGCCACGAGCCGGCGCCGCGACGGCGGACCACCACCCGAAAGGCAGCCTGATGGGCTCCCGACTCCGCAATATCCAGGCCCGCGCCGCCGAGCACGGCCGGCTCCGTACCGGCTACACCCAGGGCAACCGGCCCATGCGGTCGTCTACCTGGGTCATCACCTCCCACAGCGAGGAGCACGTCCGTACCGCCGCCAAGCTGTGGGGTGGCGAGCCTGAGCAGTGGTCGCCGCTCAACAGCACGATCTCCCAGTGGCGAGTCATCACCGAGGCTTCCTCGATCGAGGCGCTCATCACCCCCGGTGACCCGCTGAACCAGTACAACGAGATGTGGTCCAAGGGCGGCTGCCAGCGTCGATGCGACGGCGAGACCGAGCTGCTGTCCCGGCAGTCGTGCTTGTGCGCTCGGCAGTTCGGTGAGGACTGGCACTTGCAGCCGAAGGGCCGCGTCTGCTCGACCACATCGCGGCTGAACGTGATGCTGCCGGACCTGTCCGGGATGGGCATGTGGCGGGCCGAGACTCACTCCTTCTACGCGGCGCAGGAGTGGGGCGGCATGGTCGACATGGTCCTCGCTGGGACCGACGGGCGTGGCTTCGTCCCGGTGACCCTGCGGATCGAGCCCAGGCAGCGCGTTGCGGACGGCCAGACGAAGAAGTTCCCCGTCGTCGTGGTCGAGCTGCGCGGTGTAACTCCGCGGCAGGCGCTGGCCGGGCCGATGAACGCGGCGACCGCCCTCGACCCGGGCGCAGCCGGGCAGGCGCGGGCCGCGATCGAGGCGCCTCGCCCGGACTACCTCGCCGACGCGGACGCCGCGCTCACGGTCGACGACGTCCAGGACGTGTACCGAACCGCGCACGCCGCGGGACACCTCACGGACGACCTGATCGCCGCCCTGAAGAAGCGCGCGGACGCCATCAAGGCCGAGGACGACAAGCGCGAGCACGGCCCGGACGAGGACGGCGCCTACGAGGCCGAGGTCGTCGACGACGCACCCACCCGGACCACCTGGCCGGCGGTCACCCAGCCGGTCGGCCGATAGCCCTCACCCCTGTGGCCGCCCGCGAGGGAAGCGCGGGCGGCCACCCGCCAAGGAGACCACGTTGAACGAGAACAACACCACCGCACCGCCCTGGTACCTGGGCAGGCTTGCCGGCTTCGACACCGAAACCACCGGCGTCAGCCCGGAACGGGACCGCATCGTGCAGGCGTGCGTCGTCCAGTGCGGCGCCAGCCAGCCGGTCGCCTCCGCCACGTGGATGGCCGACCCCGGCATCGAAATCCCCGAGGCCGCCGCAGCGGTGCACGGCATCAACACCGAACGTGCCCGGAAAGAAGGCCGCCCCGCGCCCGAGGTCGTCGAGCAGGTCGTCACCGCATTGACCGCAGTCGTCCTGTCCGGAATCCCCGTCGTCGCGATGAACGCCGCCTACGACCTGACCATGCTCGACCGCGAGGCCCGTCGCCACGGCATCACGCCGCTCGCTGAGACCGTCGGCGCGGACCTCCGCGTGGTCGACCCGTTCGTTCTGGACAAGCACGTCGACCCCTACCGGCGGGGGAAGCGGGCGCTGTCGGACCTGTGCCGCCACTACCAGGTCCCGTTGGACAGCGCGCACGACGCCGCGGCGGACGCGCTGGCCGCGTGCCGGGTGGCGTGGCGGATCGCCTCGACGAACGCCGAGATCGGCAACGCGTCGCTCGATGAGCTGCACGCCCTGCAGACGACGTGGGCGCGCGAGCAGGCCGAGTCCCTGGCCGACTACTTCCGCCGCACCCCCGGCAAGGAGGACCGCGCCAAGACCGTGCGCGGCGACTGGCCCCTCATCCCTGCTCAGCGAACGGAGGGGCAGTGATGTTCGTTGCCCGCGCACGGTTCGACCACCTTCTCCGCAAACTGCGGGACGCCGAGGAGAAGCTCGCCGAGAAGGACGCCGCGAACCTCAAGCTCGTCGCCCTGCTGCAGCACCACCGCGACGAACACCCGGACAGCCCCGTCGCCGTGCAGCCGGCCGCCGGTGACGCCCGCTTGACGCAGCTGCTCGCGCTGTCGGAGCGGGCACGGAAGCACCTCGACCAGCAGTGCCTGAGCCTGCACTGGGCGAACCTGCAGCAGGAGCACGAACTGTGCCAGCTCCGTGAACAGCTCGCCGAGGTGCAGGCCGCCGCCGAGGGGGTGACGGCGTGAAGCTCGCCTCCCGCTACTTCGGCCGCGCGACCGGCCGCCACCGCGCTGACCGTCTCCCCGGCCAGCTCTTCCACACGCGCCTCGTGCACTGCGACCAGTGCAACGGCTTGGCCGCGGCCACCGTCCATGGTGCTCTGCTCCGCTGCACCGAAGGCCACCAGATCGGAGGCGACCAGTGATCGCCCGCGCCGTCCTCGAACAGCGGCTGATCGGCGGTGTCGCCGCGATCCTCCTGCTGTTCGCCGTCGTCCTCGCCGTGCTGGCGATCGTCGGCCTGTCGGCGGCCGTGGCCCGCGTGGTTCGCCGTCACCGTGCTGGCGACTACGACGGCCCGGACTCGCTGCTCCTCCTCGAAGACCTCGACGCGCACCTGGACATCCACGCCACCGCCGACAAGGACCTGCACCGCCGGTTCGGGATCGGCGCACCGATGCCCGGCACCGAACTGCTGGAGGAACGGTGACCAACACCCGTCAGATCCACGGCCACGTGAACACCTACAAGAACGGCTGCCGCTGCAGCGCCTGCCGCGAGGCCAACCGCATTTACCAAAACGCCGCGAACGCCCGCCGCCGCCAAGACCCGACCGGCGCGGACCGGGCAGGGCACGGCAAGCGCAGCACCTACGTGAACTGGTTCTGCCGCTGCCTCCCCTGCCGCGCCGCAAGCTCCAACGCCCAGCGAGAGCAGCGCGAGCGCAGGAAGGAGAACGCGACGTGACCACGCCGTCGAAGCCGCGCTCCAACTACGCGCGCGGCCGTGACCTCGAACACCGCGTCCGCACCCACCTCCGCGAGGAGGGGTACGAGGTACTCCGGACCGCCGGATCGAAGTCGAAGGTCGACCTGGTCGCAATCAAGACCGGACAGATCCTCTTCGTCCAGTGCAAGCGGTCCGGCGCCCTCCCCCCGGCCGAGTGGAACGCCCTGTGGGACCTCGCGCAGCTGGTCGGCGCCGTCCCGGTCCTCGCCGAACAACTGCCGCGCGGCCGGCGTTACTGGCGGCTCACCGGCCGCAAGGACCAACCCGGCAAACGGCAGCCGTACACGGAGATCATCCTCGACGAACTCGCCGCGGGGGTGGCCGCGTGAGCGTCCGCGCCGACGTCGCCGAACTCCTCCAAGCCGGCTACTCCAACGCCGCGATCGCCCGCCAGCTCAACACCTGCACCAAGAAAGTCGCCGCCGCCCGCACAGAACTCGGCATGCCCAAAGCCAAGTCCGGGCCCAAGCCCGCCGCCACCGCCGAAGACCTCTTCTGGCGGCGCATCAAACCGATCAACGACGGCCACTTCGAGTGGGACGGCTACCGCACCAACGACGGCACCCCATCCCTCCGCCACGGCGGCCGGCTGCTGTCCGCAAACCGCATCGCGTTCCGCATCAAACACCAGCGGGAGCCCGAGGGCTACGCCCTGCCGGGCTGCGGCCACGAAGGCTGCGTCGCCCCCGAGCACATGGACGACCGGCTGATCCGGCAACGCAACAAAGCCACGTTCAACGCGATCTTCGGAGCCTGAACCATGACTCACCACAACGGCTCAATCCCTGAGGCCAAGCGCAAGACCAACTGGCGGGACACGGCTGTCTGCCGGGACAAGGACCCGGAGTTCTGGTTCCCGAACCCTGGCAACGCTACCGCGGTCAAGGACGCCAAGAGCAGCTGCTTCAGCTGCCCGACCATGCTGCAGTGCGCACAACACGCCCTCGTCCGGGGTGAGGGAACCGGCGTGTGGGGCGGCCTCAGCGAGGGTCAGCGGAACACGATCCGTAAGAAGTACAAGATCCACCAACTGCAGGACCCCGAGACGGTGAAGACCGCCGTATACGCGGTCCTGCAGCCCGAACTCAACCCAACCGAAACCCTCCGCGACCTGTGGGACCAGTACACCCACACCCTGTCCGATGGGCACATCGGCTGGCACGGCCCCGTTGGCTCCTTCTCCTTCCGCGGCCTCCCGGTCACCCCGAAGCAGCTCGCGTTCCAACTCGACCGCGGGCACAAGGCAGTCGGCATCATCCGCCGCGCCCCGGAATGCCCGGTCGTCGAGTGTGTCAACCCGCGGCACCTCCTCGACAACCAGGAGCGGTTCCAGCGGAAGCAGGCGACCGAGGGGGCGGCTGCGCGGGCTGCTGCTCAGGCGCAATACGCGGCGGACGACCTGGCGTCGTGACTGGCTGGCTCGACGGTCTGCAGGTGCATCGCACGGCCGGTGGTCTCGTCGTCGCGGACTTCCTGTGCGTGCGCTGCTGGCTGCACCGCCGAGCCACCGGCCACCGCTAGGTCGCCGACTTCCTCGCCTCGAACCCATCCACCAGCACCAGGACGTATGCCCTGCACGAGAGGACCACCCATGACCACCGTGCAACCCACCCTCGACGGCACCGTCCCCACCCCCAGTGGGCTCTCCTACGCGGAGTGGGTGGACCTCGTCCGGCCCGCGTTCGTGGCCGCCGCGCAGTCAGGGCGCCGGTTCACGACCTACGAGATAGCCCACGACGCGGACCTGCCCGAGCCGCCCTGCGCTCGATCCGACTGGGGGAACTTCACGCAGTCCCTGGTCCGGGACCGGCTGATCGAGCACGTCGCGTTCGAGCGGTCCAGCCGGCCCACCGGTGAGAAGTCCGCCGTCGCCGTCTGGCGCGGCACCCGCGCCGCACAAGCCGGACGCATCGCCTAACCCACCATCCCAAGGAGACCAGCAGTGAACTCTTGGCACCACGCCCAGAGCAGCGCCCGCAAGTGGGGCGGAAGCCCCGACTTGTACCTGCCCGTGCACGAGTTCATCGACAGCAGCAAGCGGATCATCGGCGACGTCCGCCACCGCTCCCTGTACCACCACACCGAAGGCGTTTGGCTCTGCCAGCGGATCTTCGGCGTCACCCTCGACATCCCCAAGCAGCGGTCCACCGTCCAGGTCCCCGTCCGGCTCATCGCCGAACAGCACGTCCTCGAAGACCTCGGCTGGCTGCCCTCCCCGGCGGACTACATCGACGGCATGCCGATCGCCCCGTGGATGTCCGGTTCCCAGCGCAAGACCGTCCCGCTCTCCCACCTGCTCCTCAACACGCCCACCGGAGGCAACAAGTGACCACCACCCGCAACTTCCTCGGCATCCCCGTCCAGGGCGACATCACCCGCGGCGAGACCCGCGTCGAGCAGAAGCCCATCGAGGACCTCCAGCCCATCCTCCAGGCCGTCCTCGACGACCCCACCATCGTCGAGTTCGGGTGGCGGCAGTACACCCCGTACTTCAACGACGGCGAGCCCTGCACCTTCAGCGTCCACGGCACGTGGGTGCGCACCACCGACGACGAGGACGCCGACCAGGACGAGCTGGAGATGTGGGGCCACCGCACCCTCGGCGAAGTGAAAGGCGGCGAGTGGGTTCCCGACCCCGAGAACCCGGGCCGTAACAAGCGGGTCGGCGCCGCATACGAAGGGCCCGACGAGGCCCGCTACCAGCGGTGCAAGGAACTGGAGAAGGCCATCGAGGGCGGCGCCTTCGAGAACGTCCTCCTGGACGCGTTCGGCGACCACGCCGAGATCACCGTCCGCCGCGACGGCATCGAAATCGAGTTCTACGACCACGACTGACCGCCAGCCGCACGCAGCGAAGCCCCGCACCAGCTCGGTGCGGGGCCCGGAAGAAGGGAGGGGAACCGTGTCAGCTCATCTCGGCCAGCTTGTTCATCATGACCTGAAGGAAGGCGGTCGGCTGGGTCTCCGCCGTGCACTCCTTCAGCGCAGCGTCGAAAGCAGCCACCCGGAGGCGATCCCCCACCGCCTGTTCATAGAACTCGGGCGGCACTACGTAGGCACTTCGCTTCCCGCGCTCCGTGAAGGCCGCGGACCGTCCGCCGTAGCGCACGTCCCGGATGAGCTGGGTCAGGTTGGCGCGCGCATCGGTCATCGAGACCTCTGCCACACCGTCCTCTGCGATGCGAATGCCCTGGTCAGCAGCCATGGCCAGAGTGTAAGTCATTTCCAATCCTTCCAAGTTGGCCAATCTTTAAAGTAGTATGGCAGCGCGAGGTCAGCGCTGCCAAGACGCGAAGCCCGCTGATTCCGCACGACCGAAAGAAGACAGCCTGTGGGTATCCGCCTGTTCGTCGAGGTGCTTGAACACGCGCCAGACGCGCTGACATGGCGTGAGCGGTACGCCCTCGCAGTCCTGGCCGAGAACGCCAACGACACGACGAGGGAGTGCTGGCCCGGGATCGAAGACGACCCGGCCATCGCCCACAGGATGCGCCTGCCCGGACGCTCCAGCCGATACGAAGTCCTCAAGGCCCTGCGCGCCAAAGGTGCCCTCGAAAGCGTCACCGCCGGCCACCGGGGACGCCGCGCGGTGTACCGCATCCCGGTCCTCGGTCCGGTCACCTTGGACCCCGGAAAGGGTCCGGGTTCTCCGGACGCTATCGACGAGGAAGGGTCCGGGTTCTCCGGACAAAGCGTCCAGGATCCCCGGACCCAACCCGGTCGAAAGGGTCCGGGAACCCCGGACCCAAACGGCAAGAAAGGGTCCGGGAACGACCCCGAAAGGGTCCGGGAACCACATGGAAAGGGTCCGGGAACCCCGGACCCCTACTCCTCAGACCCCTCAAAAGAAGAAGTAACTACCGCACCGCCGCACCCTGCTGCCCGTGCGATCACTGATGAGGAGAAGCTCGACTTCGGCCGCTTCTGGCAGCTCCACCCCAAGAGCCGCGACATGGATAAGACCCGAGCCGAATGGATCGCGGCCGTCCTGGGCGGAGCCGACCCCAAGAAGATCACCGCCGCCGCGCAGGCCTACGCCCGCGAAGCCACCGACATCGAGTTCCGCTTCGTCAAGCAATCCGCGAACTGGCTCCGCGAACGCCGCTACGAGGACAAGTACGCGCCGGCCCCCCAGCCCAAGTCCTCTACCACGCTGCCCCCCTGGTGCGGCGAATGCGCCGACGGAGCCCGAGCCGCCGAACGCGAAGGCCACCTCCGCCAGATCTACGACGACCGCGGCAACGCCCGCCCCTGCCCCAAATGCCACCCCTCGCAGACCGCCCACGCAGCCTGACCCGAAACCGGAGAACACCCAGTGGAAGACGAGACCTTCGAGCGCGTACCCCCGCAGGACACCGCGGCCGAACAGTGCGTCCTCGGCGGCATGCTCCTCTCCAAGCGCGCCATCACCGAAGTCCTCGAAGTCGTCGACGCCGAAGACTTCTACCGCCCCCAACACGAAACGATCTACCGCGCCATCGTCGACCTCTACGGCCACAACGAACCCGCCGACCAGATCACCGTCTCCAACTACCTCCGCGAACTCGGAACCCTCGACAAGATCGGCGGACTCACCTACCTCAGCCAGTGCGTCAGCGCCGTCCCCACCGCCGCCAACGCCGAGTACTACGCCGAAATCGTCCGCGACTGCGCCATCTGGCGCCGCATCACCGAAGCCGGCAACCGCATCACCCAACTCGGCTACGCCGCCGAAGGCGAAGCCCAGCACGCCCCCGACGCAGCCCACGCCGAACTCACCAACGTCACCAAGGCCCGCGAGGAAGCCGACTCCGCGCTCCTCGGCGAAGACCTCCCCGAAGTCGTCGCCGAACTGGAGAAACTCCAGAGCGAAGGCCGCGCCATCGGCATCTCCACCGGGTTCAAAGACCTGGACTACCTCACCCACGGCCTCCACCCCGGCCAGATGATCATCATTGCGGGGCGTCCCGGCCTCGGAAAGTCCACCCTCGGCGTCGACTTCCTCCGCGCCGCCTCCCTCCGCGACAAGATCCCTGCCGCGTTCTTCAGCCTGGAGATGTCCCGCCGCGAGGTGCAGCACCGCATCATCTCCGCCGAAGCCATGATCGGCCTCCACAAGATCCGCGGCGGCGCCATGACCGACCACGACTGGGCCGCCTTCGCCAACCAGATGCAGAAGCTCGCCACCGCCCCCCTCACCATCGACGCCACCCCCAACCGCACCGTCAACCAGATCAAAGCCCGCTGCCGCCAGATCAAACAGAAGACCGGCCTCGGCCTCGCCGTCATCGACTACCTGCAACTCCTCGACAGCCCCGGCAAGAAGCGACCCGAGAACCGGCAGGTCGAAGTCTCCGAAATGAGCCGCGGCATCAAGCTCATGGCCAAGGAACTCGACATCCCCGTCGTCGTCCTCTGCCAGCTCAACCGCGGACCCGAGCAGCGCACCGACAAAAAGCCCATGCTGTCCGACCTCCGCGAGTCCGGATCCCTGGAGCAGGACGCCGACGTCGTCATCCTCGTCCACCGCGAAGACGCCTACGAGAGGGAATCTCCGCGGGCCGGCGAGACCGACCTCATCGTGGCCAAGCACCGGGCCGGGCCGCTCTCCACGATCACCGTCGCATCGCAGCTGCACTACAGCCGCTTCTGCGACATGGACGAGACGTGACCCCCTTCCAGGCGGACGACCTCGCCGCCATCCGCGAAGAAGGCTCCCTCGTCGCCCTGTTCACCCAGCTCGCCGGCAAGACCCTGCCGAAGCCGGTCGAGGAGCCGGAAGACGAAACGCCCGCCTACCACATCCCCCGCAAAGGCGCGTGGCCCTGCGGCACCGCACCCAGCGGACCTACCCCACCCCCTTGCGGGAGCTGTCCATGACTGACTCATGTCCCAACTGCTGCCACCGCGGCATAGACCCCGCCACCGAAACCAGCAGCGGTCGGCAGATCACCAGCCGCTACCGCTGCCCCCGCTGCGGCCACACCTGGACCACCAACCGCCTCCGCGAAACGAGCCCCCAATGACGCCGATGGCCCGCCTCCTCGCAGAAGACGTCCCCACCCGACCCGAACCGGCACCACCCCAACCCCGCACCTACCAGCGCTACTGGACCCGCGCCGAGCAAGACGCCCACTGGCAGGCCCTCTGCGACACCGTCGGAACCCCCGGCACCCCGCGCCCCCACGAGGCCGCCACAGCCCGCCAGACAGCCGCCTGACCCGCTGCACCACCCGGCCAAAGCACCCCCACCGCCTGACCCGCCCCCGTCACCACCACCCACCACACCCACAACGGAGACCCACACCATGATCCGCGAGCACACCTGCATCACCGTCGCCTGCGACGTCTGCAAGTACGCCTACGACGAAGACGAGTACACCGCCCACTTCAGCGACCTCGCCGAAGCCCGCAAGGCGCTCACCGGTACGGGGTGGACCGTCACCGCCGACGGCAAGGTCTTCTGCGCCTCCGACGACACAGAGCACCAGGCCGCCCTCGATGCCCTCATGCCGCCTGAGCCCGTCATGCAGGTGCCCGGCCAGCTCGGCTTTGACGGTACGGAGGCATCCCAGTGACCGCCAACCCGTCCGGGTGCCGCTGGTGCGGCATCGACCAGCGCGAGCACGCCCGGCGCTGGAAGCCGCCGGTGGGCTGGCATCAGTGGGCCCAGCCGACCCAGGAGCAGATCAAGGCGCGCATGCTCGCCCGCCGGAACCCCTCCGCCTGATCTGTCTCAGGCCACCACCCGAAAGGACCCCCGCACCATGACCGAGACCCGCATCAACCCGACCGACGGCCCGATCCACAAGTACTTCGAACTGTCCTACGCCGACCACCTGGTGAAGCCGCGGACCCTGCTCCAGTCCATGCCGACCGAGTGGCAGGAACAGTTCGTCAGCCTGCTGCGCCAGTTCGACGAGGCCTTCGAGCACGTCGAGAAGCCCGCGGGCTACAAGGTCGCGACCGGCAAGTGGATGCAGCTCGACGACATGACCCTGTCGGAGCTGCACGCAGCCGGGATCGCGATGGAAGGCGAGGAGCCGGACGCCGGGCCCGGCGAGGAGACGCGCTACCACCGCGAGTTCGACGGCGCCGAGCTGACCGGGCAGGACTACGGGTTCGTGCCGCGCCGCGATCCGATCCCGCACTACCGGCACGCGTACATCGAGCCGCGCATCGCCGCCCCTGAGCGCGTCCAGCACTCCGGCCCGGACACGGAGTTCTGCGTCCTCTGCCTGTCCGGCGAGCACGAGCGCGCCACCGCCACCCCGTCCGCCTGACCCGTCCCGTCACCCAAGGAGCACCGATGACCCAGCCCCTCGACCTCGACCAGATCGACACCGTGATCGCCGCCTACCAGCAGCACCCGGATCTCGGGTTCGCCTGTTGCTCCGCGCACCCGGCTGCCGACGCTGCTGCCGCCATGGCCGCCGAGATCCGCCGCCTCCGCGCGGAACTCGCCGACTTCTCCGGCCGCGTCAACGAGTTGGAATCCCAGCTCTGCGACTGCGAGCCCGTCCGCGAGCACGACGACTACAAGCGCCCGGCCTTCTACCAGCACGAGCCGCACTGCCCGGTGAACCAGCCCACCGCCGCCCGGCCGTGACCACTCCGCACGCAAGGCGGCCTGGGCGCGCCGTTACCGCGCCCAGGCCGGCCCCAGCCTCCCACACCACGACCGACCGCCCGCACCAGCCACCAGCCCTGGAGAACACCATGACCGAACCGACTGCCCTTGCGGCCGACCGCCTGTTCGCGCTGATCGCTTCTATCCCCGGCTCCGACTCGGTCGACTGGTGCGACACCGTCCGCGCCCTGCTTGACGAAGTGCGCTCCGAGGCCGTGCCCCAGCCGCGCACGTTCGAGGATGGCGGCGTCAACGACATCCGCGCCCTGTACGCCCTCCAGCACGCCATCGAGGCGGCGGGCGGCGAGCTGACTCGCCCTGTGCACAAGGCGATCGACGCCATCCGCGGCGTGTGGGACGCTGAACTCCGCCGCGCCCAGAACGCTGCCGGCCCGGCGCCCGCCACCGACCAGACGGCGCTGCGGGAGCGGATCGCCGCCGCCCTGCGTGAGCACGGCATGGTCCACCTCGGCGACCAGGTCCCCGCCGACGAGTACGACTGCTGCGCCGACGCGGTGCTGGCCGTGCTGCCGGACGACACCGACCTCACCGAGGCGGACATCGACCGGATGATGGCCGCCGGTACCCCGGTGCAGATCGTGACCGAGCCGCCCGCCACCTACGCCGCCGTGCTGCCCGCGCCCGGCCAGCAGACCGCCCTGGAACGCGCCGCCGACATTGCCGAGGACGTAGCACTCCGCCTGCGCACCGAGTGCCTGCTCGACCAGATGAACGGCGCCTACGAGGTGATGGCCGAGCTGCGTCGTCTGGCTGGCGAGGCGCAGCAGGACCCGTGTGGGCGGACCGAGAGCGTCACCGGAGAGGAGTACCCGCCGTGCGCCCGGCCCGCTGGCCACCGAGAGGCGTACTGCCGTAGCGCGGACGGCCAGGCGTACTTCCTCGCCCGGCTGGGACCACAGCCCGCCCGTGAGGCGCAGCAGGACCCGACACAGGACGGCAGGGCGCAGCACACCGGCGGCAACGCCGAGGACTGCCCCATCTGCCGACCGCAGATCGACAAGACCGTCCTGTACCCGTGGATCTGCACCGGCCCTACCGCCGTGGCCGAGCCCGGCACGGCCGAGCCCGAGCCCCGCTAGCCCGCCGCGATCCGGGGCCGCCACCACACGGCCCCACCACGGGCGCTAGGCGGGCGCCTGACGGCCGAACAGCCCCTCGCGCGACTCCAGCGCCACCAAACCCGCCCCCAGAGCCTCACAGAGGGCGTACAGAGCCCCGACAGGAGAACCTGTGACCTACCGCTACCGCGACACCGACGACCACCAGATCGAAACCACACCCGACACCGGCTGGCACGGCGAACCCGTCGTCACCCTGTGGGCCCGCGGCGATTACGCCAGCATCCCCATCCGCATCCCCGTCGACCGCATCGAGGAACTGGTCGCCGGCATCCGCGACACCGCACGCCAAGCCGCCACCGGAGCAGCAGCATGACCGACCGCCGGACCGCATCCACCATCACCGACACCGAACTCGACCAGCTGTACGACCAGCTCGACGCACTCCGGCAGGTAGCCCGCGGCTACTGCCCCGCCTGCGGACGCGGTGACGCCGCCCCCACCGTCGAAGACTGGGAACGCGAACGGGGCGAACGCGGACGCCTGGAGATCGCCAACCGCGCACTCAACACCGCCACGCTCGAAGCAGTGGAACGCGCCGAGCGGGCCGAGGCCGCCCTCGCCGAAGTCCTCAACACCCTCTACCCGATCACCCGCGCCGGCGACCCGACACCCCTCGGCTACCAGGCCATCCATCCAATACACCCCGACGACTACAACCGGTGGCGCGCCGCCTTCGACCAACCCGCGCCGGCGACAGCGACCCAAACGACCGACCACCAGGAGCAGTCGTGAGCTACGACATCAGCCTCTACATCCAAGTCGACACCGGCGGCCCCGAACCCGTCGACTACTGCGCAGCCGAGATCGGCAACTACACCAGCAACGTCGCCCCCATGTGGACCGACGCCCTCGGCCACCGCCTCGCCGACCTCAAAGACACCAACGCCGGCACCAGCCTCCCCGCCCTGCAACGCGCAGTCACCGCAATGGAAGCCGACCCCAGCAAGTACGAGGCGATGAACCCGGCCAACGGGTGGGGCGACTACGACGGCGCGCTCAACTACCTACGCCGACTGCGGGACGCGTGCGCTGCGCACCCGAAGGCGACGATCTGGATCAGCCATTGAGCGCTTGACGGCCGTGTCATCCTGAACGGGCCTCGCATCTGGCTGGACGCACCCTCGCCAACGGCTCCACACCGAAGGCAACCGACCGCCCCGCCTCCACGGTTGAGACGGGGCGATCGTGCTCCTCGGCTACCGCCGCGCGTTGGGATACTCCTCCCGAAACTGCTTCAGCGACATCTCGTCCCACTCCATCGCCAGCGGCGTGCCACACAGCGGAAACCGCGGGCAGTACACGCCGTCCCACTGCTCACTGAAGTGCTGCCACATATCGCCGTACTCCGTTTCGCTGAGGCAGCACGGCTGTCCGCAAGAGGCGCAGACGCGCACCTCGCCAGCGTAATCGCGGATCGATTCCATCAGGTTTCCTCCTCGTCGGTATCGGCGCGAGGAACCTACGAGCAGGGAAGGCGCGGCGCGCAGCGAACTCACGAACGAGTGACAGACGTGGCGCGGCCCGCCGGGCGTGTACCCCTACAGCCGGCGGGCCAGGCACCCCCAAGGTGCCCCTTCGCGGGGGGATAGACGCTACGCCCGCCACCTGAGCAAGAGGAAGCCCCCAGCCCCGGGGATATAGGGGCTGGGAAAGGGCGCCCCCCTTTGTGTATCAGCGACGCTACGCCCGGCCTGGCTGGATCGGAACCCCCGCGTCAACGCTCCCACACGTCCGGGCCGCCCCCACGCCACTCGATCCACTCCGCGCGCTCCACATCGGAGCCGTCCAGGTCCTCAAGGCCGGCACGGCGCAGGAACTCCAGGACGTCCCCGAAGTCGAACGCGCGGCCCGAGATCTCGCCGTCGATACGGACACGCCGGCCACCCTGCCCATCGGGCGGGTACACGATCACCACAGGCATAGGAACAGACTGCGGCACAGGCCTGATCGCAGCACGCAGCAGACACCCAAATGACTGAGGCCCTAATCCGGGATGAAACCGTTGCCTGGTACAAAGTCGGCCTGCCGAAGGCGCGCCGCCACTTCCGCGAGAGCTTCCAAGAAGCCATCGTTGTAGCGCTTGTCAGCGACGTATCGGTCCCCGCGTAACCTGCCAGCCCACGAGTCGATCCATACGGCAATATCCAGGTGGTTCAGGTAGAGCTCCCGGAACTCCCCTTCTTGAGCGGCGTGGCTCCGTGCTGGTCTCCAATCGATCTCACTCTGGTCGAACGCGAAGCGCTCGTCGTCTGAGAATCCCGTCATCGACGGCTCCTTACTCGATAAGGGTCGGTCGGAGCACACTGCCTCGTGTCGGGGCCTCCTGCACTTCAGGCCGGGCAGTCGAGTGACGGCTGGCGCCGAGCTTCGAGAGTGGTACCGCCCAGAAGCCAGGAACCCCGTGCCGCAGGTATGACGAAGCCCCGGCCGAAGTGGACCGGGGCTCTCGTCTGTCCGGGCGCGGCTACTCCGTCTCTTCCTTCGCGCGTGGCCGGTCGGTACCCGAGCCCGTGTAGCCCCGCTCGATGTCCTGCACCGTAGCCAGTCCGACCCCGAGCGCGGCAGCAATCTTCCGGTACGACACCGGCTTCGGCTTTTGGGCGCGCATCTCCAGTACAACCTGCCGGCGCATCTCTCGCCACCGCTTGCCGCGCTCTGCTTGGTCGGCCATCACCTCGCCGATGGCTTTCGCGCGTTCCAGCGGGTCCGTCATCGCCTCCACGGCGTTCATGGCGTCGATCACGCGCCGTGCCTCCTCGGTCACACCCGGCCTCTTCTCATCGGGCGGGCCACTTGCCCTGAGTGTACGGGGCCCCGTACAGTCTCTGGAAGTAGCCCGCGCTACTACGCACAAAGGCCCCGGCCCGGCGCTGGAACGCCATATGGGCCGGGGCCAGCCATCCACCTGCCGTGAACAGGAGAGATGACCGTGACACACGGTACAAGCCCGGCCCCGCAACAGCCCAGCCCCTGGCCCGGTGAGCCCGGCTACGACCGCACCAGGGCCAGCTGGTACACGAAGCCCGGCAGCGAGATGACCGACGACGAGGTCAACGAGGCCCGCGCCTACTACGACTCCATCGGCTCCACCCAGATGGAGGGCGAGTGGCTTCGCCGCCACGGCCTGCCCGAGAACTACGGTGACCCGGCGGTGACCCGATGAACGGCGACCTCCGCGAGCAGCTCCACACCATGGCCGACCGCCTCGACCACGACCCCGAACACCCCGCCGACCTAAGCCTCACCCCTACCGGCCGCCTAGCCCTCGCCAACGACATCAGCGGCGGCAACCCAGACTTCGTCGACCTCCTCCCACGCATCACCGGCACGACCAGCCGCGGCGCCTACGCGGCACGGCTCCGGCAGATCGCAGGTGTCCGATGAACCAGCAGCCCGAGCCCGACCTGACACCGCGCGCGAACCAGATCGTTGCCGAGCCCGCCACCGTCGAACAGTGCCGCGCCGACTACGAGGCCGCCGCCGACGTCCGGCAAACCCTCGCCGTCCAGGAAGCGAGGCAACGCTGATGGGCCTCCTCGATCGCCTCCTCGGCAACGACCGCGAACGCGCCGCCACCCAGTACGCCGGCCGCGAGTCCGCCACCGACCGCGCCGCCCGGCAACGCCGCGAGTCCTACCACCGCCGCGGCGTCCAACGCGCCGCCCGCCAAGGCCAGGCATGGGAAGACCGCGACCGGCAGCAAGACCGCAAAGGCCGCTGGTACAAGCCCACCCGCTGACCCACCCGAGACCGGTCGCCCCGCCTACATCCCCCAGCGCGGGGCGGCCTTCCCGCTCCCGGAGGAGCACCGTGAAGACTGAGCGCGTCCCGCGCACCCGCACCATCCCGCACACCGTCGACGGTGAGACCGAGTACATCGAGGAGACCGAGTACGACGACGTTCCCGTCGCGCCGCGCGACTGGGACCAGGTCGCCCGGGTCGTGGTCACGGTCATGGCCGTCGTGCTGCTGCTCGCGGCCGTGTCCTGGTCCACGGCCAGCATCGGTTCGCTACTCAGCCGGATCACCGTTGCGGCTGCTGCGTACGGTGCCGCGTCGGCGTTCGACCTGCTGTGGATCATGGCTACCGTCGTGCGGTGGCTGCTGCGCACCGACCCGGTCCGCGTTCAGTCCGCGGTCAAGCTCGGCCGGGTGGCACTCGCTATCGCCATGGCTGCGATCGTCGCGGACGGCTACATCAGCGGCGAGCTGGTGATCGGCGTGGTCGGCGCTTGCGTGTCCGCGCTCGCCAAGGGCGGCATCGAGCTGGCCATGCTCGTCCACGCCAAGCCTCTCGACCCGCGCACCCAGCAGTGGCTCACCCGGCGGCGTGCCCGCCTCAATGCGCAGCTGGGCCTCCTGCCCGTCCGCCGTGAACTCGCGCGCGGCGAGGCTGCCCTTATCGCCGAGCAGCGCCGTCTGGAACTGCTCGGCGCGGATCGCGGATCCGCGGATCCGGACCGTCCGGATGAGTCCGCGGACGATCCGGACGCCGACGTTCTCGCGATCCGGCCCGGCACCGTGACCACCAAGGACGCTGTCCGGATCGCCTGGGATAGCGGGATCCGCGACGACGAGCAGGCCGTCCGCTACGTCGCCAAGGCCACCGGCAAGGCGCCGTCCCCGGACACCGTCGGCCGCTACATGCGACTGCTGCGCCGAGGGCTGGCCGGCTGATGACCGCCACCGCCGGCCTACTCCTGGCCATCACCTGCATCGCGATCGTCGCCCTCGCCGTCGGCCTGGCCGTCGCCTCCCGGGACGGCCACACCCCCGGCTGGCTGCCGCGCATCGCCAGCGGCACCGCGACCACCGTCGGCGCGGCCCTGCTGCTCCTCGCAGCCCTCCACCCCGCCGCCACCGCGCTCGCCCTCCTGCCCTGAAGGACCACTGATGCTCTACGCCCTGATCGCCGCCGCCTGCCTTACGCCCGGCGCCCTCACCGCCTGGCTGCTGCGGCACCGCGGCTGGGTTATCGCGCTACTGGCCGGCTATGCCGTCACCCTGGTCCTGCCGATCGTGCTGATCTCTGCCGTGCTGGCATTCCCGCCGTTCAGTCTCGTCCTCGGAGTTGCCGCCCTGCTGGCCGGACTCCGCGACTACGACGCCGGACGGATCTGGCACGCCACCACATGGGCCACCATCGCAGCCGTCGCATTCGCGTGCGCAGGGTGGTCGTGGTGAGCAGCCGACACCCCATCACCCCGTCGAAGGTGATCCCGGCCGGAGAGCCTTTGCCCGCCCCCGTGGCCCCACCCGGGCCGCCTCCTGTACCGCCAGCGCCGCCCGACTCACCAACTGATCCGCCCCGTCCGGACTGGTGGCGGACCGAATCCGGACCGTCCGGACCGCCCCCGCCCGTCACGTCCGACGTCCACGTCCACGTGACCATCACCCCTGGTGGACCGACGGATCCGCCCCCGGATCCGCCATGGTGGCGGCGGATCCGCTGGGGCTACCACACCGCCATGGCTGCCCTCGCGTTTCCGCTGTCCGGGCCGTGGGCCTACGTCCTCACACACGCTCGCGCCGAGGCCTCGCTCGGCGGGGCGTGGGTGATCGCAGTCATCCCGCTTGCCCTGGCCGCGTTCTGGGACAACGCGGCCCGCATCCAGGCCCGTCACACCGATCCGGACCTGTGGATTCCCCGGATCCGCGCCACCGCCGCCCGCCTCCTGCTCTACGCCGGCGTTGAAGCGACCGTCCTCACCATGCCGATCTTCACCCTCGTCTATGTCCTCACAGGAGTCCGACCGTGACCACCGTCCTCGCCGCTGGCGCCGTCAGCCACTTCACCTCCGGCACCGTCACCACCGCTGGATTCGGCCTCGGCCTCGCCCTCCTCGGCGCCGAGCATTGGCGCTGGTACAAGACTGGCGGCAGTGCGGGCGGTGGCCCGGCTACCAGTTCCGGCGGCGGCCGCGACCCCAAGCAGCTCATCCCGTTCTGGTTCGGGCTCGTCTGCGGCATCCTCATGGTCGCCTGCCCCGCCGGATTCCTCGGCAGCGCCGCCGGATTCCTCCGCTGGGGCGGCAACGGGGCGGGCGGCATGGCCATGGGCTGGCTCACCGGCCAGTCCGGCACCACCATCGCCAACGCATCCGCGCCAGGCCTGGATGGGTACGGCGCCGTCGTCGTCACCGCACTCACGATCTCCCTATGGTGGCTGCGCAAGGGCATCGCGAAGGCCGTGAAAGGCAAGTGGAAGAAGGGGCTGCTCGCTGGCTGCCTGCTGTGCATCAGCACCGGCACCGCCGCGGTCATAGCGCAGCAGGTCGTCGGCAGCACCAACCAGCTCGGCCACTTCGTCTTCGGACAGATCACTACCGGGAGCCTCGTGTGAGAGCCCCGTCCACCGCGCAGTGGCTGCGCACAGCCGTCGACCGCATCGCTGTAGGCAGCGGGCGCCTTACTGTGCATGGCGCCCGCGGCCTGGTCCACCGGTGGCGCCGTACATACGGGCGGGCCCGGTCCTGGGTGGGGGAGTCCTCGGGCTTCGACAAGGGCTTCCGGCTCGTGCTGTTGGCGGTCGCCGTGCTGATCGTCCGCAAGGTCGGCACACGTGTCGGCGGGTGGGCGTATGGGCGGATCGAGTCCGGCGCCTGGTGGTGGCTTCTGTGGGCCGCCGCGGTCGCGTGGGTGATCGCCGCCTATCGGGCTGGCCGGGACGGCTGGAAGCTGAATCAGCGCCCCGAGCAGCCCGCGCCGGCCAGCGCCAACCCGGTCGAGGAGCAGCTGGCCAACGAGTCGGAGCCCCCAGCCGTGCAGTTGAAGAAGCCGCCCCTGCCCACCTTCCACCAGCTGTGCACCTCCCTCGCCAAGGTCGGCACACCCCACGCCCACATCGTGGTCCTCGCCGAGGACTTGGGCACCACTACCGAGGCTGTACGCGAGGCCCTCGACCGGTGTGGGGTGCCGGTGACGGACGTGCGGATGCGTGGCCGCGGCTCGTCGACCGGCATCAAGGGGGACGCTCTCCCCGCCCCGGTCACCCCTTCTGACGGTGTTGTTGGTGCAGGTCAGCCCGCCAACAACGACAACAACAACGCGTTCACCCTCGTCGACGACGACCACAACCCCGTGCGTACGCACGTCATCTGGAACGACAAGAAGACCGCACCGATCAACGACTGAAAGGGCCCGTTCATGGATCGCCAGCAAGCCGTAGAAGAAGCCGCCCGCGAGTGCCTCGCGCACGGCGGCCCGGACTGCCTCACCGACCCGCACATCCCGTTGGAAGCGATCAAGCGGGCGTTCGCCGCGGGAGCCAACTCGGACGATATCGCTGCCGAGATGCGCCGCCAGCGCGGCGAGAAGGAGGTGAATTGACAGCCGCGCGACACTGAGATGGCACCCGCTGGTTTCGAGCGCCACGGTTGCTCCCCTGGAACCCCGCCGGGCACCCCCCCGATACCGGCGGGGTTCATCCATGCCCGGGCTCGGTCTGACCGGCGGGTGCGGGGACGGCGCGGGCAACCCAGCCACGGCCGGTTCCGTCGGTGGGGAGCATCGTCGGGCGGGCGTCCAGCGCCTTGCAGAGCCGGTCGAGCTCGCGCTGGCAGGTCTCGCGACTGTTGCCGCGCACCATGTACACCACGTCGTCCATGCGAGCAGTGCGCCGAGACGGAACGGTCTGTGTCGGCGGTTCACCCCAACGAGGGTCACAGATCAGCGACAACGGCTTCACGCCACCCACAGGCGGGCGCATCATGCGCGCAACGACAGCCGCCACACCAGGGGGACCCGATGCCCAGCTACAGAGACGTCCAGTCAGCCGTCAGAGTCGAGAAGTTCCGGATCTGGTTCGCGTGGCTGTGCGGCGGTTTCATCGCGCTAGTGATTGCTGAGGCGACGAAGGACATCCGGATCGTCAGCACCATCGTGCAAGTCGTCCTCGCCCTGGCCGGCATCGCGTTCACGATCACGGCGATGCGGATGACGAACGCCCTGAACGAAAAAGTGGACGCGGCGCGACGCGAGGTACTCGGCGACGACTACCCCGGCTGAACCGCACGCAGGTAGTGACAGGCGGCCGGCGCGGGGCGTAGCGTCCCGGTCAGCGGCAGTTGGGGGGCGCCCCGGCATTCGCAGTGCTGGGCGGTGGGTTGGAGCTGCGAACTTCCCCACCCCAGCTGCCGCGCAGACAGAACGGCCCCGCACCGGATCTCGTCCGGGCGGGGCCGCCGTCATGCGGTGGGCTACGTCGGGATCGCGATGAACTCGCAGTCCGTCCACCGGCACACGTCCTCGGCGGCCGGGCCGTACTGGACGTACCACGCATGATCGTGGAAGCGGTCTTCGTCCGCCCTCAGGTCGGGTTCTTCGGCGAGCGTGGCAGCCCACTCCTCATCCGTCGACGCCCACTCCTCGCGGTGACTGATCAGGATACCGAAGCCCTTGATCTGGCCGTCCGGATCGCTCTTGCGGAACGGGACACCTACCTCCATCACGAGGTCGCCGGGCTGCGGGTTGCGCATGCGTGCGTACATGTCGGCGACGATGGGGGCCGGGTTGCCGACGAGGCAGGCTGAGTGGAGTGCACGCGCGGTGCCGATCATCATGAGGCGGCGGGCGATGGCCTTGTCGTCGAGGGCGAGCAGGTCGTCTTGAGCGCGGTCGCTGCCCGTGATGCCTTCGCGGGGCTGCGGGTAGCGGACGGTCGTTTCGCTCACGTCGTGGGCTCCTCGTCCGGGCGCACCGGGCCCGCGCCGTGCATGCCGTGCCCGTACTGGCAACTGGCGTCCTGGCAGGCGTGGTCGTCCCCGGCGGGCCAGTAGATCAGCGGCGTGCCGTGGACCAGGCAGACACAGTTGTCGTTGCACGGCAGGTCGCGGCCGTGCTCCCACGCGGCGGGCAACAGGATGCGTCGGGCCTCGCTCATGCGGTCTTCTCCTCACTGCTCACCGGGCGCTGCCTCAGCAGGTACTCCAAGGCTGCCCGCAACCGCTCAGGCGTGTCACCAAGTTGCCCAAGACCGGTGTTACACGGGCCGCACAGGAAGCCTCTGAGGGCACCCGTCTCATGACAGTGATCAAGGGCGAGCCGCACGAACCGTCCGCCTGGATTGGCCTCTTCGGGGGTACGGCCGCACACCTCACAGCGGTTGTCAGCTGGATACCTCTCGACGACCTCGGCCCAGGGGATGTCGAGTTCCTTGGCGTACTTGCGGAGGCGGAGATACGGGGCGGAGAGCTTCTCCTTCGAGCGGTCGCGGTGCGCGTTCTGTGCGCGCAGCCGGGAGTCGATCGCCTCGCACTCCTTGCAGCGCGATCGCCACTTCGCCGTGCCCTCGTCTCTCTTCCTGAGACCGAAGACACTGATCGGCAGCGTGCGATCGCACTGACGGCACGTCTTCTCGGTGGGAGCCTGCGCGGCTATAGCGGCACGGTGGCACGCGACGCAGATGCCGCTGGTGTCCTTCATGGCACCCCCACAAGCAGGGCAGGTGGTACGGCGGCGCCCGCTGTCATAGTGGGGAGCACACAGCCCACGCGATCTCCGGGGTCGGTCGCAGCCATCAACAAGGCACGGCCCGTTGCGGGAGATGATGCTGCGGGCGTCCATGGCGATGCCCTTGAGGTGGCGCTGGTAGTGGAGCCTGCACAGCCCCTTGGCGCGGATGGTCTCCACGCACGCCTCAACAGTGCAGATGCGCGCGAGAAGCCCGCTCACTGGGCTTCCCCTCGCTTCTCCTGATCGGCCTTGACGATCTGTCGGATGCGTTCGCGGGTGAGTCCAGTGGTCTGCACGATGTCGACTTGCCGGACGCCGTCGGTGAGGTCGGCGAGGATCGCGGCGTACATCTCGTCGCGGCTGGCAGTGACGGCGGCTTCGGCGCGCCGGTACTTCGTGACGGCCTGCTTGAGGCGGGGCGACGGTTCCTTATCCATGCCCACCATATTGGCATAGCGCAGTATGCCAAGTCCACTTGACGCGCCAAGTCGACTTGGCATAACGTGGTTGGCGTAAGGAACAGCGCAGCCAAGGGGGCCCACATGAACGCCGCAGCCACTACCGCAGACCACACCAACTGCCTTCGCTGTGGCAGGGCTCTCCGCTCCGCCCGGTCGCGTTCTCTCGGCTACGGCCCCACCTGCCAGCGTAAGGTCCGCGAAGCCGCCAAGGCCGAGATCATCGCCACCTACAAGCCCCACCAGATCGCCAAGGCGGAAGAACTCATCGAGCAGGGCGCCCTCATCCCCCTCCGCACCGGCATCTACCTCGCCCCCTCCTCCGACGGGGAGCGCACCTACAAGGCCCACCGCACCGCCTGCTCCTGCCCGGCCGGCATCAAGGGCCTCCACCCCTGCAAGCACCGGATCGCCGCCCACATCCTCAGCCTCGCCGCTTGACCCCCGCCCTACGCTCAACCCACCGCCATCGAAAGGACCCCCGCCATGGCTGACACCGAGTTCGACACCCGCGAAGCCGACGAGGCCGCCGACGAGGCCGACGAGCGCGTCTACCAGCGCTACCAGCAGCGGATCAGCGACCTGGAGTACGGCATCGACGGTGCCCTCGACATGCTCGACACCCTTGCCGAGAACGCCGAGGAGATCGACGCCGACCTTGCCGCGTCGGTCCGGAACGCCCGCCGCTTCCTCGACGGCTACCGCAACCCGCAGTAGCCCGCCGCCTGACCGCCCGACACGACAGGACGAACCCCATGACCGAACGCCGCACCTTCCCCCTCGCCGACATCCTCTCCGTCACCACCGAGAGGCTGCTCTCCCGCCGCCACATAGACGGCATCTACGACATCCTCAGCTACATGACGGGTCAGAGCATCTTCACCCACCAATTCGGCGATGCCTGCGGCAAGGCGAAGCCGGCGCTCCTCGAACAGCACCCACAGCTTGCCGACGTCCGCCCGTCGAACGGCCTCGACAAGCACGACCTGATGGCCTGGCTCACCGAGGCAGAGCGCGTCCACGGCGAGACCCTCGAAGTGCAGCCCCTCAGCGACTGGCAGCACCAGGACCCGATCGAGGACGCCTGCGACAAGGTCGGCGCGGACAAGGTGTGGGTCGTCCCGCTGCCGCCCAACGCCTGACCCCTACATGACCGAAGCCCCCGCCTCTGACGCCCGGACAGAGACGGGGGCTTCTCCCTGCGCGCGCCCTCAGCCGCCACCCCGGTTGCACGCATCGTTACCATCAAACCACGCCAACCGTCATACGTATAACGCCAAGGGAAGGGGCCGCCACCATGACCGACCCCGCCGACAACGACCTCAAAGGCCGAGACGGCAAAGGCCGCTACGCCCGCAGCATCGACACCGCCGAACGAGACGCCGAAGCAGCACGCCTCTTCTCCCAAGGCCTCAACTACACAGAGATCGGCAAACAACTCGACGTCAGCAAATGGACCGCCATGCGCAGCGTCCAACGCGCCGTCCGCGAAGTCGTCCAAGACGCCGGCACAGAAGCCTTGCGCGTTCACATCGACCGCATGGAGTACCTGTTCGCCAAGGCCGTCGAAGTTGTCGAAGCAGACCACGTCGTGGTGTCCCACGGGCAGGTCGTACGTGGGGATGACGGCCAGCCACTCCGCGACCACGCCCCAGTACTGTCGGCGATCAACGCCGCCCGCCAGTGCCTGGAATCCGTCCAGACCCTGACCGGCATGAAGCAGCCCACGAAGATCGAACACTCCGGCGGCGTCAAGTACGAACTGGTAGGCGTCGATCCCTCCGAGCTGACGTGACCGACACAATCGTCCGCTTCGAACCCCGTGGCGCCAACGTCGACCTGCTCAAATGCCGTGACGCAGAGGTAGCCGCCGTCGGCCGGGCCGGCACCGGGAAGACGCTCACCGCGTGCTGGAAGATGCACCTCACCGCGATGCAGGTCCCGAACATGCGCGGCTTGATGTTGCGCGCCACCCACATCTCGCTCACCTCGACCACGCTCGTGACCTTCCAACGACAGGTTGCAGCGCAGGCCCTGGCTGATGGAAGCGTCCGGTGGTTCGGTGGATCCAGCAAGGACCCGGCCGCGTTCCGGTACACCAACGGTTCCACGATCCTGGTGGCAGGCGGTGACAAGCCGGAGAAGTTCCTCAGCGCCGAGTTGGACCGCATTTTCTGTGACGAAGCAGTGGAGATCAGCCTCGACCTATACGAGACGCTCATCAGCCGCCTACGAGGTAGCGCGAAGACGTACAAGCAGATCCTGCTGACAACCAACCCGTCCCACCCAAGCCATTGGATCAAGCGTCGCGCGGATGCCGGGACCATGCGAATGATCACCTCAACGCACCGGGACAACCCGTACTACGTCAACCGAGACGGCAGCTACACCGAGGCTGGCACCGAGTACATGCAGAAGCTCGACGCCCTCTCAGGTGCGCGGCGTCTGCGCCTGCGAGACGGCCTGTGGGTGGCCTCCGAAGGGGTCGTCTTTGAGGGCTGGGACGACGGCGTGCACATGGTCGACCGCTTCAAGGTGCCGTCCAGTTGGCCTCGCTGGTGGTCCATCGACATGGGGTATACGAACCCCTTCTGTTGGCAGGACTGGAGGGAAGACCCAGACGGCCGGCTCTATCTCGTGCGTGAGATCTACATGACGCGGCGCCTGGCTGAAGACCATGCCAGGCAGATCCTGGAGATCATGCGGCAGAACCCGGACGAGCCGCGCCCGCGCGCCATCATCACCGACCACGATGCAGAAGACCGAGCCACCCTGGAGAAACACCTCGGCATGGGCACCCAGCCCGCGCACAAGACCGTCGTGGACGGCATCCAGGCTGTGCAGTCCCGCCTCAAGGTGGCGGGCGACGGAAGGCCGCGCCTGTTCATCATGCGCGGCGGTCTGGTCGAGGAAGACCGGACGCTCGCCGACTCCGGCCGGCCGACCCGCACGTCCGAGGAGATCCCGGGCTACGTGTGGGCCGTGAAACCTGGAAACGGCATGGGGCTGAAGGAAGAGCCGGTGAAGCAGAACGACCACGGCTGTGACGCCCTGCGCTACATGGTCGCGGAGCGGGATTTGAGTGGTACGCCGCGGGTGCGGGTGCTCGGCTGACTTGGTCGGCTTGTTGGAGTAGTACAAGGCCGCTAGCACTTGGCGGTTCTTTGGCTGCCGATAGATCTGCCTGCTACGTGGGCTGTTGCGCGGCTGAGGGCATTGGCGCTGGTTCTGCTTGACACGACTGCGACCATGTTGTTGTTGGGTTCCCCCAAGTGGCGCGTGAGATGGGAGGGGTCGTGTCCACCACCCTCTACGACACGTTCGCCCGCGCCACCCCCAAGACCGCCCGCCGGGCCCGCGTTACCGAGACTTTCGCGCGTCTCGGACGTCGCGTCGCTGGCCAGGTTCAGGCGACCGCCGCGCGCCTGTCTGGAAGCCTTCTCACCGTCGCTGGGCTTGGCTGCATCGACGTCGGCGCTTTCGAGGCCCACCCGATCGCTGGTTGGATCACCACCGGGGTCACCGTGCTTCTCCTTGACTGGAAGCTCGAACCTCCGGCCGGTGACCGGTGAGTAGCCTCATCGGCAAGCTCCTCGCCAAGGGCAGCAGCCAACCGCCCGTTCCGTACGCCGGCCGCGGGTATCTGCGGCAGTCGATGATGGATGGCGGCGCGGACCCGTCCAGCTACATGCGGGCCTACGCGTCGTCGGGCACGGTCTTTTCCATCGTGTCGATGCTGGCCCGACAGACCGCGAAGAAGCAGTGGCACCTGTTCCGTCAGCAGCCGCAGGACGGCCGCCGCCGCTACACCACCGGCGACAAAGGATCGGACCAGCGAACCGAGGTCATCAAACACCTCGCGATCGACGTATGGAACAAGCCGAACCCGTTCATGTCCGGCTTCCAACTGCGGGAGTTGGCGCAGACGTACCTCGACCTGACTGGCGAGGCGTACCTGGTCGTCCAGCGCGACGGCCGCGCGACGTTCCCTACGGGTTTGTGGCCGGTGCGCCCGGACCGGATGGAGCCGGTCCCAGACCGGGAGAAGTACCTGGCCGGGTACGTGTACCGGGGACCGTCGGGTGAGGTAGTACCGCTGCAACCCAACGAAGTGATCATGGTTCGGTATCCGAACCCGTTCGACCCGTACCACGGGCTCGGCCCGATTCAGGCACTCCTCGTCGACATCGACGCAGCCCGATACTCGGCGCAGTGGAACCGGAACTTCTTCCTGAACAGCGCCACCCCCGGCGGTGTCATCCAGGTCGACCGACGCCTGTCGGACGATGAGTGGAACGAGTTCACCAACCGGTGGCGCGAGGCACACCGCGGTGTCGGCGCCGCCCACCGAGTCGCCGTGCTCGAGCAGGGCGCCGAGTGGGTGCCCAACGCGATGTCCATGAAGGACATGGACTTCGGGAACCTCCGCGGCGTCGCCCGCGACGTGATCCGCGAAGCGTTCGCCATGCACAAGTCCATCCTCGGCACCGCAGACGACGTCAACCGCGCCAACGCCGTCACCGCACAGGAGCACTTCGAGTCCTTCCTCCTCACCGACCGCCTCGACCGGTGGCGCGACACCCTCAACTGCAACTACCTGCCCCTCTTCGGGTCGACGGGTGAGGGTGTCGAACTCGACTACGAAGACCCGGTCAGCAGCAACCGCGAAGCCGACGCGCTGGAACTGCAATCCAAGGCGCAGGCAGCTCAGACGCTCGTAGCGGCCGGCTATGACCCGCAAGCCGTGTTGGAGACGGTCGGCCTGCCGGAGATGCCCGTCGTGGAGAAGGCGACGCAGGCCCCGGCAGTGCCGCCGGGCTGGGTGCTGGAGACGCCGGAAGCTGCACCGCCCGAGCAGGACGCCGCTGTTGCCGCGCTGCTGCGCGAGGGCATCGACAACGCGCAGCGCTGGGTTGCGGTAGCCCACCACGACGAGAACACCTGTCAGCCCTGCCTCGACAACGACGGCAAGACGTACAAGAACCGCGAGCAGGCCTACGAGGACTACCCCGGCGGCTCCGGATACGTGAACTGCACCGGAGCTAAGTACGGCAACGAGTGTCGATGCAAGGTCGTCAAGCGGCGCAAGGGCAACGACGGGCAAAGCGATGCTCTGGAGGAACTGATGGCGCAGCAACTGCCCACCTGGAACCGGGCAGGCGCCCGATGAACATCGAACAGATGCGACGCTCCGCCCGCCGCCTCACCAACCTCGTCCAGCAGCCGCAGGCCGGCAGCTGGTACCGGGTCATCCGCAACGACGCCGGCGGTCCGACCCGCGTGGACATCTACGACGAGATCGGCGGCTCCTGGCTGTTCGGTGGCGTGTCCGCGGTGGACTTCGTCAACGAGCTGGCGCAGATCAACGGCGACATCGAGGTCCACATCAACTCCCCCGGCGGGGATGTCTTCGACGGGCTCGCGATCTACAACAGCCTGGCGCAGCGGCCGGGGAACGTCGTCACGGTCATCGACGGCCTCGCCGCGTCCGCAGCCTCGTTCATCGCGCAGGCCGGGAAGGTTCGTGTGATCGCCCCCGGCGCGATGATGATGATCCACGACGCCAGTGGCGCGTGCATGGGTAACGCGGCCGACATGCGGGAGCTCGCCGACCTCCTCGACAAGGTCTCCGACAACCTCGCCGACATCTACGCCGACCGGTCCGGCCGCGCCGATGGCCCCGGCAATGGTGGCACCTGGCGGGACGCCATGAAGGCCGAGACCTGGTACACCGCCGACGAAGCAGTATCCGCCGGCCTCGTGCATCGGGTGGCGGAGCGGCCGGAGCAGGACGCGCTCGCCGCGGTGGCGGCCTTCGACCTGTCCGTGTTCGCGCGGGTTCCGGAGAGGCTGCGGAACGCGGCCCGGCCGACTGCGCCCGAGGCAGGACAGCCGGTGAAGGGCGAGCACGGACCCGAACTCCTCAACTTCTCGGGGGGCGAGGCAGTTGTAGAGCCGCCACGGCCTGATGTTCTGGGTGTCGAGTCGATGCCGCTGGAGAACAAGGCGCTCCCGGTGCATCACACGGCGACGGTGGATGAGCCGTGGGACGGCCCGGCCGCTGTGGCAGCGATGCCGAACGACGACACGGTGCTGGAGTACTGCTTCGCCTGGCAGTCCGACGAGGCCGCGGCGACGCCCCACAAGGAGGGCGACGACGACGCGGACGACCAGAAGTCGAACTACAAGTTCCCCCACCACCGCACCAAAGGCGGCCCCGCCAACCTCGCCGCCTGCCGCAACGGCCTCGCCCGCCTCGAAGGATCCTCCATCCCGGAGAGCGACAAGGCAGGCGTGAAGGCCCACCTTCAAGCCCACCTCGACGACGCCAACAAGGGCGACGGAGACGAGGGCGGCACCGACAACCACGCTGAGGGACTCCCGGCGTGGCTTCACACCGACTCCGCGCCGCTTCCGGCGTGGCTGGCAAACGCCGAGGAGGCGACGAAGTGACCACCACCATCCCGGACTCCCCGGCGGCACTGGCCGAGGTACTCAACGACGCGGACAAGCTCAAGGAACTGTGGGCGTCGAAGGAGAAGCTCGGCGAGTTCATCGAGGGCTACGCCGCCGCGGTCGACAAGTCCAACCGCGGTGAGATCAACGCGCAGGCCCGCGAGCAGATGCAGCTCATCCTCGCCGAGTACCTCAAGAACAACGGCAGCGACGCCAAGCCCCCGGTGGACCTCGCGGGCAAGAGCGCGCACGACCTCCGCCCGGAGATCAAGGGCCTCGGAGCCGGCGCCCGCCAGAGCCTGTACAACAAGCGTGCCCCCGGCGCCCGCGCGGACGGCATCTTCGACGACGCGTCCGAGTACTTCCGCTCTACCTGGTACCGCGCGGACCGGCTCCGTGACTTCGACCAGCTGAGGCCGAAGCTCGACAAGCTCATCGAGATCCAGAACAGCTACGGCAGCGAGGTCCCGGCCGACGGTGGCTTCCTGATTCCCGAGGAACTCCGCTCCGAGATCCTCCAGGTCGCCCTGGAGACCGCGGTCGTCCGGCCGCGCGCGACGGTGATCCCGATGTCGTCGCTGCGGGTGCCGATCCCGATGATCGACGACACCTCCCACCAGTCCAGCATCCTCGGTGGCGTCGTCGGCTACTGGACCGAGGAAGCCGCAGGCCTCACCGAGTCGCAGGCCAGCTTCGGCCGGGTCGTCCTCGACGCCCGGAAGCTCACCGCCTACGCCGAGGTCCCGAACGAACTGCTGATGGACGCCCCGGCGTTCGCCGGGTTCTTCTCGGGCACGTTCCCGAAGGCCATCTCGTGGTTCGAGGACGTGGCCTTCATGGGCGGCACGGGCGTCGGTGAGCCGCAGGGCTTCATCAACTCCCCGGTCAGCGTCCAGGTCGCCGCCGAGACCGGGCAGCCCGCCGGCACGATCGTCTGGGAGAACCTCGTCAAGATGTACTCCCGCATGCTGCCGACGAGCCTCGGCCGCGCGGTCTGGATCGCATCCATCGACACCTTCCCGCAGCTCGCCACCATGGCCCTGTCCGTCGGTACCGGCGGCGGCCCCGTGTGGATCGGCAACATGGCCGGCGGCACCAGCGGCGCCGACACCCCGCCCGCCAGCATCCTCGGAAGGCCCGTCTTCTTCACCGAGAAGAGCCCGGCGCTCGGCACCACCGGCGACATCAGCTTCGTGGACCTGTCGTACTACCTCATCGGCGACCGGATGCAGATGGAGACGTCCAGCTCCGAGCACTACCGCTTCGCCAACGACAAGACCGCTTATCGAGTCGTGGAGCGCGTGGACGGCAAGCCGTGGCTGCAGTCCGCGATCACCCCGAAGAACGGCGGCCCCACCCTCAGCCCGGTCGTTCAGCTCGCTTCCCGCTGAGCCAGCGGCAGTGACGCCCCGCTAACCACCCCAGTCACAAAAGGAAGGCACAGCAATGGCAGGCATGCACGGACTCGGGCGCGTGTACAACGTGATCCCGATCGCCGCAGGCAACGCATTCAAGCTCCGCGGCGCGTCCGCGTGCAGCTTCGTCTGCACCGGCAACGACACCTTCACCCTCACCGTGGCGAGCAGCTTCGGCGGCTCCTACGCCAGCCCCGGCAACATCATCACCAAGAAGTGGACGAACACCTCCACCAACGGCACCGCCGCCTGGGTGGAGGCCACGCAGGCGGCATCCAACGCGGTCACCATCAGCTCCGGGACGGTCGTGTTCACGGTGCTGACGTCGCAGATCGCCGACCCCAGCGCCTACCTCAAGGTGTCCGTCGGTGCTTCCGGTCTGGTGACGGCGATCCTCCACGACCTGACCGTGGCCAGGAAGCCCGCGAACCTCGAAATCCTGGGGGCCTAGTCCGATGACGACGCTCATCAAGAACCAGGACGTCCGCACCATCGCGGGCGGTATCGCTGTCAGCCGGGCCACAGCCACCCTGCCGGCGTCCGGGACGGGGAACATCTTCGTCGTCGCAGGTGGCCGCATCCTCGTGCGCGGCCTGATAGGCGAGGTCACCACCGCGGTGCAGAACCAGGCGTGCACGCTGGCGATCGGCACCGCGCCGACCGTCGGAACCGGGTCGACGACGGCCCTCGGCACGGCATCCAGCATCATCGCCGCACCAATTGGCACGCACATGGCGGCCAACCCGGGCGGCGCGACCACGGTCGACCTGTCCACTCAGGCAGGCGTCCTCATCAGCACGGCCGCCCTGTTTGTGGTCAACGCCGGGAACATCACGATCACCACCTCGGCGACGAACACCGGCTCCGTCAAGTGGGACCTGCTGTACATCCCGCTCGACAACGGCGCCCAGGTCACGGCGGCCTGACCGTGTTGGAGACATGCCCGGAGTGCACCACCCGGTTCGCGGTGGGCCTGCTGCGGTGTCCGCACTGCCAGGCCCCCGCGCCCCGCTTCGCCGACCGCATGAAGGAGGAAGACATGCCGCGCATCACTGTGGCGGGCGGCCCGTCCAACCCGGACGCGCAGCCCGGCGAGACCGGCTACATCGCACCCGAAGGAGGCGATGACGTATCAGCTGGCAGCAACTCCTCGCCATCCGACGTCAAGCACGCGCCGAGTGGGAGCGAGACCCCAACGTCGTCGGACCGCCCACAGCGTGCCCCCGAGACGGAGAACCCCTCGAACCCGGACCCCCAAGCGAGCCCGGAACCTGGCACTGCCGATTCGACGGATGGCAGTACCCCCGCGACTGGGTCCGGCCGGAGCCGCCGGCAGGGCTCTTCGACGGGATCACGGAAGGGCCGGGCAGCTATGGAGGGCTCCCGTAAGTCCGGCGAGTCCTGAACCAGTTCGCATCGTCTGAAGGGAGGAGGAGAGCATGACCGCGACCGGCTACGTGTCCACGACCGGTGACGCCCGCAAGGTCAACCGCGCGGGTGACAGCATGACCGGCGACCTGGTCCTGAACGACTCCTCCCCGGATACCAGCCTCTCGGCGGCCTCGAAGGGTTACGTGGACACGGCGGTAGCCACGCCTAAGCCGTGGGTGTTCGACGTGACCGCGTATGGGGCGGTCGGGGACGCGCAGGTCGTCACGGACGGGGCGATGGGCTCCGGGTCCGCGGTCCTGACCAGCGCGACCGCGAACTGGCCCACGAGCGTGGTCGGAAAGTCGATCTCCGTGAAGGGCGCGGGGCCGGCTGGCGTGACCACTCTGGTCACGACCGTGGCGTCCCGGCAGAGCGCTACGCAGATCACCCTGAGCGCGGCGAATGCCTCCGGGGGTGCCGTGTCCAGCGCGGTCGTCATCTGGGGCACCGACGACACCACGGCAATCCAGGCTGCGGTGACCGCCGCTGAGGCGTACCTGACGACCCACACCTACGCACAGGTGTATCTCCCCCCGCGCCCGTACATCGTGGCCGGGGCCCTCAACACGACGAAGTCGGGCAACGGGCAGATCGTCTTCGGTGTGTACGCCGTCGCCAGCAACAAGCGCATCCTGGAGTTCCGTGGCGAGACTGACGGCGCCGCCGCGGTACGGCACTGGCAGCAGACGCAGCCGCAGTTCGCGGGGTCCTGCTTGATCAGCCTGGGTGTGTTCTCGTCCACCACCGCGCAGATCAACTCAATCAACGCGAGCGGCAATGCAGCCGTGATCTGTGGCCCCAACGAGGGCTCCGGGTTTGGTGTCGGCGCGGTCTTCTCCAACATGCAGGCGGTCGTCAAAAACCTGGCGATCCTCACCACGCACTCCAGCTTCGGCCTGACCTACGGGGCGCTGAACCTGTGGGGCGTCGCCAACGCCACCGTCGAGAACGTCGGCTATGGCACGGCGGGCGTGGTAACCGGCACCGACTACACCAGCCCCGGCGTCTTCGGCACAGGCCTGTCGGCTGGCTTGCTGTTGCCGGCGCCGGGCAACAACGACCACGTCATCGCCCGCAATGTGAGCTGCGGTGGCGGCTACACCTACGCCCTCTTCCTGACCGAGCACGCGGTTGTCGACCGCTACATGGCTCTGTACTGCTGGGCCGGCCTCGTCGCTGTCGGCACCTACGCCAACTCGGTTGGCTCGGTGCACTCGATGCACGTCACCTCGGCGTCCATTGAGGCGTGCACGCACGAGCTGTACATCATGGGCCCCGGCTCGCAGGGTGTCGGCCCGACGATCTACGCCAACATCAGCACGGAGTCCAGCACCCCGAACATCGCGGGCAACTCCGCAGGGGCCGTGAACGCGGCGCTCGGCCGAGTGATCTTGACCGGCCTGTTCACCGAGAGTGGCGTGAGCACGCAGTACCCGACCGGCATCGAGCTGGTTGACGGCCAAGTACCACGGGCGATCAAGAAGAAGACGAGCAACTTCACCGCCTCCCCGATCGACCGCGTCCTTCTCTGCGACACCACGGCCGGCGGATTCACCGGCACCCTGCCCGCCGCCGACTACAACCCGGTCGAGTACACGCTCAAGAACATCGGCGCCAACCCCTTGACCGTGGCGACGACCAGCAGTCAGCTGATCTACACCCTCACCGGAGCTGGAGCCACGACTGCCACGGTGGCAGCCGGCCAGACCCTCCGTGTGCAGGCCTTCTACAACGGAACGTCGTGGGGCTGGCACGCGGTAAGCACGCCCACCGCCCACGCGTCCACGCACGCGTCGGGTGGCAGCGACCCGGTCACTCTGGCCCAGTCGCAGATCACCGGCCTACTGACCGCGCTTGCCGCACTGCTGCCCCTGGCCGGCGGCACGATGACGGGCGACCTCACTGTCAACGGCGCCAACCTCACCGTCAAACGTGGCGACGGGACGGGTGCCTACCGGCTGCGGACGACAGGCGGAGGGCTTGATCTTGAGATCGCTGGCCTCGACGTCATCATCTCCGCTTGGTCCAACGCAGACTTCACAGGCACGCAGCACAACCTGTTGCGCTGGGAGTCGGCCGGCCCGCACCTGATCGGCCGCACCCAGTTCGGCACGACCCCCTTCGACAACGTCCACGACATCGACGCTGGCACCGGGGTGGCGGCGCTGGGCAAGAAAAACGGGCTCGCGAACATCCGCCTTGCTGGATTCAAGGCGACCTCGGGTGCGCCCACGACGGGCACGTGGACCACGGGTGACGTCGTCCTCGACTCGGCGGGCGCCTGGCACCTGTGCACCACCGGCGGGACTCCGGGGACGTGGACATGAGCGAAGTCATCGCAGGCCAGATGGTCACCCTGCTGTCGCAGTGGTACGACTTCGAGGGCGGCACGCTCACCGACCTCGACGCCACACCGACGATCACTATCACCAGCGTCGCCACCGGCAGCACCGTGCTCGCCGCCACCACGTCCGGCGTCACCCACCCCGGCACCGGCAGCTACGGCTACACCTGGACACCCGCATCCAGCCTCACCCCGGGCCTGTACCTCGCCACCTGGTCCGGCCTCAAGTCCAGCGCACCGGTAACCGCGACAGAAACCATCACCGTCACCGCGCCGTCCGCCGCTGCGGCAACGAACACCAACCCCGAGGGCATCTGGTACGCCACCCGCGAGGACGTCATGCACGCCCTCGACGTCCAGCCGACTGCCCGGAACCGTAGGCAGATCGACGCTGCGATTGAGGCAGCATCCCGTGACGTCGAGGGCCTGTGCCACCGCCGCTTCTACCCGGTGCAGGCCACCCGCTACTTCGATTGGCCGAACTTTCAGTACGCCTACCCGTGGAGGATCTGGTTCGACCAGTGGGAACTGGCCGCGGTTCCGAGCGCGGTCACGTCCGGCGGTGTGCCGATCCCGTTGTCCGCATGCAATTTCGAACCGGTCAGCAGCGGCCCGCCGTTCACGTACCTGGAACTGCGCGGGGACCAGCCGTACAGCTTCGGTGTCGGATCGACCCCGCAGCGGGACGTCGCGATCACCGGCCTGTACGGGTACCGCAATACCGAGACCGCCCTCGGCGCCACCGCGGCCGCCATCAGCGACACGACCAGCACGACGCTCACCGTGGACGGAGCCACCTCGGCTGTCGTCGGCGTCGGCTCCATCCTGCGGGTCGACTCCGAGCGGCTGATCGTCACCGAGCGGGCGAACACCAGCACCGGACAGACCGGCAGCATCACGGCCAGCAAGAGCGATGTGTCCCTCGCGGTCCCCGACGGCACGAAGTACGCGGTCGACGAGGTACTGCTCCTCGACTCCGAGCGGATGCGGATCGACGACGTCGCAGGCAACAACCTGACCGTCGAGCGGGCCTACAACGGCACCGTCCTCGCCGCCCACACCGCCGCCACCATCTACGCGCCGCGCTTGCTGACGGTCACCCGCGGAGCGCTCGGCACAACCGCTGACACACACGGCAGCGCCTCGACTGTGTACCAGTGGAACCCGCCCGGCCTGGTCAAGCAGCTCGTCAAAGCCGAGGCCATTTGGTCGCTGCTGGAAGAGCGCTCCGGCTGGTTCCGGAACGCGTCCGCGTCCGGCCGGTCCGCGCCTGAGGTGTCCCGGACCGCGCTCGACGCCCTCCGCGACCAGGCGTACACCGAGCACGGCCGCAAAGGCCGCCTGAGGGGAGTGTGACCATGCCTGGGATCGAGTTCGACACTCGCATGGTGGCACGCGGCCCCATGTTCGACGGGCGTACCGCAAAGGCGCTGCACGCCTACCGCGACGAGATCAGCCTCCGCATCGCCGAAGAGGGCGAGAAGCTCATCCGGCAGCGGTTGAAGGTCGTGCTGCAGCACCCGACCGGCTACTACGAGTCGAGGATCAGCGTCGACCGTGCCGGCGAGGGCTATCGCGTCTCGGACGGCGGGGTCATATACGGGCCCTGGTTGGAGGGTGTCGGGAGTCGCAACAGTCCCGTCACGAGGTTCCCGGGCTACGCCACCTTCAGGCGCACCAAGCCCTTGGTTGACCAGCGTGCCCGGCAAATCGCCGTGCAGCTCCTGGCCCGGTACAAGGCGATGGGGCTGATCTGACATGGCACTCGACCTGACCACCATTCTCGACGTCGTCCAGAGCCACGCCCTCGCCTCCGGCTATTTCGACCAAGTCAACGGGCACGAGCCGAAATCTGCGCCGGGCACCGGCCTGTCGGCGGCGGTCTGGGTGGAGCAGATCGGGCCCGCCCGCGGCGGCTCCGGGCTCGCCGCCACCAGCACGCGGCTGGCCCTGAACGTGCGCCTGTACACGCCGATGGTGCAGGAGCCTGAGGACGCTATCGACCCGAACCTGATGACCGCCCTCGACGCCCTCATGGCCGCCTACTCGGCGGACTTCACCCTCGGGGGCCTCGTCCGCGAGGTCGACCTCATGGGCATCTACGGCGACCCGCTGTCGGCGCGCGCGGGCTACCTCACCACCTCCGGCGCCGAGTACCGAGTAGTCACGATCACCCTTCCGTTGGTGGTCTCAGATCTGTGGGAGCAGGTGGCCTAGTGGCAAAAGCCAGCGGACTTGGTGACAACCTTTACATTTCAGGCTTCGACGCGTCCGGCGACATCAGCGCACTCGGGAACGTCGGCGGCGGCCCGGCCGCCCTGGACTTCACCGCGATCAACAAGTCCGCGATGGAACGCCAAGGCGGCATCCGTGACGGCCGCATGGAATTCACGGCCTACTTCAACCACGTAGCCGCCGGCGTCGGCACGCACGAGAAGCTCAGCGCACTGCCCACCAGCGACGTCATCCTCACCTACTGCCGTGGCACCAACCTCGGTGACCCGGCCGCATGCCTGGTCTCCAAGCAGATCAACTACGACGGCACCCGCGCCACCGACGGCGCCTTCACCTTCGCCGTGAGCGCGCAGGCCAACGGCTACGGTCTCGGCTGGGGCCGCCAGCTCACCGCCGGACTGCGCACCGACACGGCGGCCACGAACGGTACTGGCATCGACACCACGGCCTCGGCGAGCTTCGGCGCTCAGGCGTATCTGCAGGTCACCGCGTTCGCCGGCACCGATGCGACAGTGAAGATCCAAGACAGCGCCGACAACGTGACCTTCGCAGACGTCGCCGGGCTCAGCTTCACCCAGGTCACTGCCGCGCCGACGTCCGAGCGGATCGCTACCGGATCCACCGCAACCATCCGGCAGTACCTGCGGGCCGTCACCACCACCACCGGCGGCTTCACCTCGCTGACGTTCAGCGTGGTCGTCGTCAAGAACGAATCGACGGTGAGCTTCTAGTGAACCGGATCGAACCGGCGATGCCGGCCGAGGCGTACAAGACGTATGCGATCGTCGCCCCGCGCTCCTCGCACTGGGTGGATGCGACCTGCGAGCAGGTGGACTGCGCGCACTACCTGCACGGCTGGCAGTCCGTCATCGACGAGACAACCGAACTCGGGCAGCGGCAGGCCCACTACATCCGCAAGCAGTCCGGCCGCCGCTTCACCGAGGTCCGACGCGAGGACGGTCTGACCGCGTTCACCTTCGAAGCTGGTCAGGCCTGCTTCGACGCCGCTAAGCACCAGCGTCGGCTTGACCGGCCGGAGCTGTATGTCGTCCGGGACGGCGATCACCGGGGTAACCCGCGCGGTACGCCGGTCCGGCAGCACGTCCGCGCGGCCGACTGGGTCGAGGACTTCGCCGAGCACCAGCAGGCGCTCGCCGACGAACATCAGAAGGGATGACCAACCATGGCCAAGGCTTCCGGTCTCGGGTGGACCACGCTCTCGGTTGACGACAGCAGCGGCACCGTCAAGGACATCAAGAACGACATCACCAACCTTCAGTTCGCGACCCCGCGCGCGACGCAGGACATCACCGGCGTCGACAAGTCGGCGATGGAGCGTCTGCTTCTGCTGGCGGATTTCAGCATCACCCTGAACGGCGTGTTCAACTCGGCGACGGGCAAGTCTCACGACGTGTTCAAGACCGTCCCCAGCACGAGCGTGGCGCGGACGACGTCGCTGACCGTGAACGGCGTCAACCTCAACAACGAGGTGCTGTACACCGACTACCCGCTGACCCGTTCCAACAGCGGCGAGCTCACGTTCGCCGTGCCTGGCGTCCTCGCCGATGGCACGGTCCCCGTGTGGAGCTAGGGCAATTCGGACATCTTAGGAAGGAGGCCCGGCATGGGCTGCAAGCGAGTTCCCAAGCACTACCGGCTCAAGTTCGCTGATGGCGACTACGAGGGCCTCGAAGTGACCATGCGGTCGGTGTCCATCGGCGAGATGCGCACCGCCCAGAGCCACGAAGAGGGCTTCGACGGCCTGTTCGAACTCGTCGCCACCCACATGGTGTCGTGGAACCGGGAGGACGAGGACGGCACCCCGCTGCCGCCCACGGCCGAGTCGCTGGACGACGAGTCCCCCGCCCTCATCAACCTGATCGTCGATCAGTGGACGAGCGCGGTCGCTGGTGTGTCTGCCCCTTTGGAGCAGCCCTCGAACTCTGGCGCCAGTGCCCCGGTGGAGTCCATTCCGATGGAAGCGTTGTCACCGAGCCTCGCGAGCTGACCGACGCCCGCTTCATCCTCGGCCTGTGCGACCGCTGGAAGAAGTTGCCCAGCGAGATCTTGGCCGAGCCTGCCGAAACCCTGCGCCTGCTGACGATCGAAAGCTTGGGGGTGAACCCGGATGACCAACGTGGTGGAGATCCTGATCACGGCTAAGGATCTCGCATCCCCCGCGATGGCCCGCGTCAACGCCTCGGTGAACGGCGCCAGCAGGGGCATGTCGACGTTCCACAAGACGGCCATGATCGGAGCAGCCGGGCTCGCGGCGATCGGCTTCGAGTCGGTGAAGATGGCCGCCAAGTTCGACTCGTCAATGGCGCTTCTGCACACGCAGGCCGGCGTGTCACAGTCGAAGATCGCCGGGTTGAAGAAGGGCGTCCTTGACCTCGCTGGGAAGGTCGGTCAGGACCCGGATTCGCTCGCGGAGTCGCTGTTCCACGTGGAGTCGAACTTCGAGTCGATGGGCATCTCCAGCTCGAAGGCTTTGCATCTGGTCGAGACTGCGGCGAAGGGCGCGACGACTGGGCATGCGGACCTGGTCGACGTCACCAACGCCCTCACCGCCGCTGTCGCGTCGGGTATCCCTGGCGTGCAGAACTTTGACCAGGCGATGGGCGTTTTGAACGCCACCGTCGGCGTTGGCGACATGAAAATGCAGGACCTCGCCAACGCGTTCGGGTCCGGCATGGTCGCCACCGTCAAGGGCTTCGGCCTGTCTATCACCGACGTCGGTGCGGCGTTGGCCGTCTTCGGCGACAACAACATCCGCGGCAGCCTGGCGGGCAACCAGCTCCGCATGTCCGTCATGGCCCTCGCCCACCCTGTCGCGACTGCAGGAGACGCACTTCAGAAGCTCGGCTTGACGCAGACCACCCTTGCGACGGACATGCAGAAGGGCGGCCTCAAACTCGCCTTGGAAGACCTTGTTGCCCGTCTACACAAGGCCGGCGTCTCCTCCAAGGAGCAGGGTCAGATCATTACCGAGGCGTTCGGCCGGAAGGCCGGTGCGGGTCTGAATGTCCTCGTTTCGCAGATGGACCGACTGGAGTCGAAGTACCCGGCGTTGGAGAAGGGCGCGAAGGGCTTCGGGCAGTCGTGGGCGGATACGCAGAAGACGTTCGCGTTCCAGATGAAGGCGTTGCAGTCGTCGTTCGACGCGCTGATGATCAGCCTGGGCACGAAGCTGATCCCGCCCCTGCAGAGCTTCGTGAGCCTGCTCCTCGCGCATAAGAGCGCGGCCACCGCCGCGGCGGCCAGCATGGCTGGTCTCCTCGCGGCCACGGTCGCTGTGTCTGCGGCGATGAAGGTTGCTGCTGCCGCGTCCCTCGTGTGGAACGGCGCGATGCGCGGGTTTGCCGCGATCCAGGGCGTGTTCCAGACGATTGCTCTGCGGGCGATGTACATGCGAGAGGCGTTCATCGCGGCCGAGGGTGGTGTGGCTGGGCTGCGTGCCGCGTTCGCAGCGATGGGCGCGGTCGGTAAAGCGTCCGTGATCATTGGTGGCCTTGCGCTGCTTGCCCTGGCTGTGGCAAAGCTCAGCAGTAGCAGCAAAGAAGCGCGAGTCAGTGTCGATGATCTGGCGCGCTCGATCACTTCTGGTCTGGCGAGCGGCCACATCAACTCGTCCGTTCTGGATGATCTTCGTAAGGCGCAGCAGGGCCTTGTGAAGGACACGGACGACACGGCGTCCTCGTGGGACAGGCTGAAGTACACGTTCTCGCACCCGGGTGCGACGTGGAGCGATTCGGCATCGTCGGCTAAGGCCGCGGCGAACGACTACCGGGATCTGGGGAAGGCGATCGGGGAGATCGCCAAGAATAAGGGTGTCGACACTGCCCGGCAGGCATTGGCGTTGCTGGGCAAGCAGGGTGTGCACATCCCGACGAAGTACCTGAAGGACTTCAACAACGCGTCGAAGGATGCGGCGGTCGAGTCGAAGTTGACTGCGGCCAGCATGGGCTTGTTCGGTGATGCGGCGGTGTCGACGCAGGCGGCGCTTGATGGGGAGGCGCAGTCCGCGAAGGGCCTCGAAGAGTCCATCATGGCGCTGAACCAGGTCCATCGTGGCGCCTACGACGCCGAGACCGCGTTCTACCAGGCCATGAGCGACGCCAAGAAGGCCGTCAAGGACAACGGTAAGACCCTCGACGTCACGACCGAGGCAGGTCGGAAAAACCGCGACGTCCTCAGCCAACTCGCAGCGCGGACCGAGGACCTCGTCGATAAGAAGCTCAAGGAGAAGACGTCCTGGGATCAGGTAGACAAGACCTATAAGCAGGGCCGTAAGAGCCTCATCGACGCCGCGATGGCGATGGGCGACACCAAGAAGCAGGCCGAGGAGCTCGCGAATGCGATCTTGAAGGCGCCTGATGCGAAGAAGTTCAAGGTCAAGGTCGATGACAAGCAGGCGACTTCCGACCTGAACGCATTCAACACGGCGGTGAAGAAGTCGCCGGGCGCTAAGAGCGTCACTCTGAAGACACTCAGTCAGGGTGCCGAGCAGGTGCTGAAGGCATTCGGATTCAAGGTCACGCACCTGAAGGACGGTTCCGTCAAGATTTCCGCGGAGATCGGAGCGGCCCTAAGCGCGATTGGCAACGTGCAGAACGCCGTCGACAACCTGCACGGCAAGTCGATCGGGATCGGCGTTTTCACCACGAACTATCAAAAGACAGTGGATGAGGGCACCGTGCATTATGGCCCGCAGCTTCCCGGCATGCCGGGTGCTGCGCGTGGTGGTCTGCTCCGCGGCTACGCGGGTGGTGGCGGTGTCCAGATGTTCCCGGACGGGGGTTACGTCCGGGGGCCCGGGTCCGGCACGTCGGACAGCATCCTCGCCCTCATGGGTTCCGGGGCTATGGCGCGGGTGTCGAACACTGAGTACGTCATGAAGGCCGAGGCTGTCCGGAAGTACGGGGTGAAGTTCTTCGACGCCCTGAACGAGGGGCGCCTGCACGTCGCTGGGTTCGCTCGCGGCGGGCACCTGACGAAGGCGCAACGGCAGGCGCAGGAGCGGGCGAAGGAGCAGGCCAAGGCCGAGCATGACGCGCAAAAGCAGTTGGACAGCGAGTTCGGAATTTCCTACTTCGGCCGGCTGGCGGGCTACCGGCGGACGCCGTTCGAGCACAACCTGGGTGCGCCCACGGACATCAACGCGCTGGTGCAGTCGCTGAACGAAGCCGCCGGGAAGATCAAGGCCGCGTTCCATGGCCGGACCGAGTCGAACCTGCTCAAGCACCTCAACAGCATCGGCAAGGCGCTGATCAACCACGAGAAGGCCCTCACCAAGGTCACGGCGTCGCTGGACAAGGCCAAGGACAAGCTCAACAGCCTGAAGGACTCCGCGGCACAGTTGTCGGACTCGGTGAAGACGAGCCTGATCTCATCGGCGAACATCACCAAGGCTGCGTCCGGCAACGAGGGCGGCACTCTGACCCTGTCGGCGGTCCGAGCCGGCATGGTCGTCTCCCGGGACAAGGTCGTCGCCTTCGCCAACGCGCTGAAGGCTCTGAAGGCCAAGGGGTACAGCAAGAGCGTCATCCAGCAGGTCGCCGAGGCCGGAATCGACGGCGGTGGGCTGGAGACCGCGGGTGCGCTGCTGCAGGCGTCGGCGTCCGAGGTGTCGTCGATGAACAGCATGCAGTCGCAGATCGAGTCGGCGGCTGGTTCTGCGGGCAAGACGACCGCCAGCGCCGTGTACGACGCTGCGATCAAGGCGCAGGCGAAGGTGGTCGACAAGCTCACCAAGCAGCAGGCCAGCCTGGAGAAGGCCATGGCTAGCCTGGCCAAGAGCATGGAGAAGCTGATCCAGAAGGCCCTCGGTCACAAGGCTGCGGGTGGCGTGGTCGGCATGGCCGCGGCGGGTGGTCTCCGCTCGTCGCTGACGTGGGTGGGTGAGCAGGGCCCGGAGCTGCTGGACCTGCCCGCAGGCAGCCGGGTGTTCTCGAATCCGGACTCGCGGCGGATGTGGGCCGAGGCGAACACGCCGTGGTCGTCGATGCTCAACACGCCTCGCGCTTCCGGGAGCTACGCGCCTCCCGGGCCGGCCGCGACGTCGGGTCAGCCGATTGTGATCCAGGTCCGGCTCGGTGACCGCGACTTCGGTGAGCTGTGGGTGGACGCCGGCCGCCGTGAGGTTCGGGCTCGCGGCTCGATCGAGGCAACGCTTCGGCCGCCGCGCGGCCGGTAGGAGAAAGGGAGGGGACTGCTTTGCCGTACATCACATGGAACGGCCCGGCACCGACGACTGCCGCACTGGCTTCGGTAACGACCGGGACGAGCATCAAGACGATGCTGCAGCTCGCCACGCCAGCAACGCGGCAGATTCAGCTGCTGGAGTGGGGCTTCAGCCTGGACGACCCGCCGGGCGCGGACGGTGTCATCGAGCTGCTGCAGACGGACGTGGCGGCCACAGTGACGGCGCATTTGCCGTCGGGCGTGGTCAACCTGGACCCGAACGGGACGGCGTCGCTGCTGACCCTGGGCACCTCGGCGACCGGCTACTCGGCGTCTGCGGAGGGCACGATCACTGCCACCCGTCCTTTCGACGCGATCAGCCTCAGCTCGGTGTCAGGTGAGTCGAGCCTGCAGTACGTGCGGCAGTGGATGCCCGACTGCCGGCCGATCATCCCTGTGAGCAAGTTCCTCCGGGTGCGCGCAACGACGCCGACCACGGCCTGCGACATGCGGTGCTGGATCGTGTTCAGCGAGGTGAGCTGACCGGTGGCGCCTGGACTCGCTCCTCAACTCGCGGCGTGGGGGCGTCGTCTGCGTAACCTGCCTGCGCCCGCGCGCGGCTCTGGGGAGGCGTCCACCGGCGAGCCCGTACAGGTCGAGATGCTGGTGTCGGGCGAGTGGGTCGACATCACCGGGTACACGCTGGTCCGGGACGACAGCGGCCAGATACCCATCACCGGCGGGATCCGCGACGAGGGCTCCCAGACCGAGGCTGGCACGTGCACGTTGCAGCTCGACAACCGTGACGGCCGGTTCTCCCCGCGCAACCCGACCGGCATGTACTACGGGACGATCGGCAGGAACACGCCGATCCGGGTGTCGGTGCCGGACGGTATGGGCGGCAAGAGCTACCGGATCTGGGGTGAGGCATCGGAGTGGGCACCGAACTGGGACACCTCCGGCTCGGACGTGTGGACGGATCTGTCCGTCAACGGTGTCCTGCGTCGCCTCGCCCAGGGCCCGGCGCCTGAACACTCGGTCATCTACCAGGCGATCACGGATCCGGCGCCGTCGGGGCTGGTGGCGTACTGGCCGTGTGAGGACGCCACGGGGGCTACGTCCCTTGCGTCGGCGCTGACGAACGGGTCGCCCATGACCTGGTCTGGTACACCTGCGCTGGCCTCGTACAGCAACTTCATCGCGTCCGACCCGCTGCCCGACATCACGAGCGCGACCCTGTCCGGCAGCGTCCCCCGCTACGACGACCCGACCGCCACACAGGTGCGGTTCCTTGCCTACATCCCGGCTGACGGTGTCGCCAACTACAAGGTGCTGTGCGCCTTCGATCAGGTCGACTACTCGGCAGGGTCAGCGCAATTCTGGGAGCTGTATTACAGCAACACGGATGCTACGAACTCACTGGTGCTGCGTACCTGCGCCTCCGACGGCACCAACCTCGGCGCGCTGCTGCCTCATACTTTGGACGTCCGCGGCCGGCTGCTGTACGTCAGCGTGGAGTTGCAGGAGTCTGGTACGAGCATCACCCGGGCGATCCAGCTGACGGACGTCCTCACCGGCCGCACGTACAGCGTGTCCGACACGGAGACGCTGACTCAGCTCACCCGAGTCACGAAGATCCAGTTCGGGCCGGCATCCCGCAGCGTGGTCAACCCTGGGACCGCACTACTGCCGGGCGTCGTCATCGGGCACGTCACCCTCGAGAACCAGATCACGGCGATCAACGCGCTCGGGGTCCGCCTCAACCCGGTCGGCGAGGCGGCTGGCCGTCGGATTCAGCGGTTGTGCGGGGAGCAGGGCATCGCGGTCGAGTGGGTCGGCGACCTGGACGACACAGTAGCGATGGGCGCGCAGGGCAAGAGCAACCTGCTGACGCTTCTGCAGGAGTGCGCGCTCGCGGACGGCGGCATGCTGTACGAGACGCGGTCGGGGATGGGCCTCGGCTACCGCACCCGCGCGTCCCTGTACAACCAGGACCCCGTGCTAACGCTGGACTACTCGGGCGCGCAGCTCGCGAAGGTCCCCGTCCCTGTCGAGGACGACCGCTACGTCCAGAACAAGGTCACCATCACCTGCAACGGCGTAACCCAGTCCTATGAGGAGACGGACGGCAGCCTCAGCATCGCGCAGCCGCCGGCCGGGGTGGGCGTGTACGGACAGGAGACGACGCTCAACCTGGCGAGCACGGACACGGACACGCTGCTGGATCAGGCGGCGTGGCGGGTGCATCTCGGGACGGTGGATGAGGCCCGGTATCCGACGATCGCAGTGAACCTCGCGCACCCGTCGATCACGCCGGACATGCGGCGGGCGATCCTCGGCATGCGAATCGGTGACCGTATCCAGATCACCAACCCACCGAGCTGGCTGCCACCCGACACCATTGACCAGCTCGTCATCGGCACCAGCGAGACCATCACACGGTTCGAGCACAGGCTTACTTTCAACTGCCAGCCCGCCAGCCCGTACACGGTCGGCTACCTCGACAGCATCACTGTGCTCCTCGACACGGACGGCTCCGAGCTGTACGCGGACGTGGGGTCGGCGGACACGTCGCTAAAGGTGGGGCCGTCGCCTGGGCAAGCGGGTCTGTGGACCACGGACCCGGGCGACTTCCCCATCGATATCCGTGTCGGTGGTGAGGTGATGACGGTCGAGAGCATCACCGGTGGTGTTGCCGACGCCTTCAACCGGAACGTGACCAGCGGCTGGGGCAACACGGACACCGGGGAGACGTGGACCACCACTGGCGGTAGTGCTTCTGACTTCAGCGTGGTGGGGGTGTAGCCATGGCCGATACGTATGCCAACTACGCAGACTTGGCCGCGCACGAGACCGAGGGAGTGGACTACGAGCGGCGTAGCGTCCCGGTGACCGGGGCGACCTGGTGTGCGATCTCGATTCACGGCGGCGGCATCGAACCCGGTTCGGGGGAGGCTGCCCGCGCGGTCGGCGCGTCCCTCATGAATCACTATGAGTTCGCTGGCATCAAGGCGTCCAACAACTCGGTGCTCCACATCACCTCGACGAACTTTGACGAGCCGAACTGCGTGGCCATCGTCACGGCCGCCAAGCGGTGTATCAGCTTTCACGGCTACACGGGGGCGGCGGGGGTAGCGGAGACGTCACTGGGCGGCCTGGACACGGCAACCGGCACCCGAGTCGCGAACGCCCTGCGGGCCGCTGGGTTCCGGGTTGTTGCGGCGTCGCAGGAGCTGAACGGCAACGACACGGCGAACATCGCCAACAAGACGACCATCTCGGCCGGCGTCCAGCTGGAGATGTCGAACGCGCTCAGGGCGAGCTTCTTCCCCAACGGGGACCTGAGCCGGGCCATGCGCGACAGCGGCCAGCGAACGGCCGCGTTCAACGCCTACGTGGCCGCGGTCCGGAGCGCGTTCGATGGGCAGGGCCGGATGGCCTGTGGCAGCGTCAACGTCAGCAGGTGGGCGACCGTGCCGTGGTCGTCAGCGGATCTGGACATCAAGGCGAGGATGGCGACGGACGTCCTCGCCACGGGCGGCTCGCATTTCGTGCACCTGGCTGGCCGGTTCATCGACACCAGCAATAACTACCTTGCGAGGCTGGCGTTCAACACGGACCAGACGGTCACGCTGACACTGCGGTCCCGGATCGGCGGTACAGAGACGCTGCTCGCCACGGCCGCAGACACGAGCACCCTCACCCACGCCGCGGGACGGATGTTCTGGCTGCGGTTCCAGATCACGGGGACGACGCTGCAAGCGAAGGCGTGGCTGGACGGCGGGTACGAGCCGCCGTGGATGGTGAGCGTAACGGACGGCAATCTTCGAGCCGTCGGGCAGGTCGGCATGCGCACGATCCTGTCCAGCACGAACACGAACACGCTGCCGGTGACCGCCAGCTACGACGACTTCCAGCAGGTCACACCGCAGACGTTCAGCGTGATCCGCTCGGTGAACGGCGTCTCGAAGTCCCATGCCGCGGGCGAGGACGTCCGCCTCGCTGACCCGACCATCCTGGCCCTGTAGGAGGCACCCATGGCTGAGGCCTACCCGACACTGCTCGCCGGGCAGCGACTCACCGCGTCGCTGCTCCGGTCAATGCAGGTCCAATCGCTCCGCAAGACCGCGGACACGAGCCGGTCGGCGACGACGACGCAGGCCGCGGACCCGCACATTCAGATGGATGTGGTTGCTGGCGGCGTGTACACGCTGTGGGGCTGGCTGAAGTACGACGCCTTGGCGGCCGCTGACTTCACGATGGGCTTCTCCTACCCGACGGGAACGTTGGGTGAGTGGGTGGGGATGGGCGGCGGTACGACGGTGACGTCAGCGACGGGTGGCGGTGGCACGCAGCAAGACGCGGTGTCGACGTGGGGCTACAACGTGAGGCTGGAGACAACTGATGTGGTCAACACCAGGACTTACGGCGGCCTCGGTGTCGGGAACACGCTCACTGTCGACGTGAAGGGTACGTTCCGGATCGGTGCGACGGCCGGGACGTTGGCGCTGACGTGGGCGCAGTCGGTGTCGTCGGCGACCGCGACGACGCTGTACACGGACAGCTGGATCAATGTTCTTCGGGTCGCGTGAGGGGACATCATGGCGAGCTATGTGATCACCGCAAAGAACGGCAGTGCTGAGCCGGTGGTGTCGGTGCAGATCAGCGCGATCAATCAGGAGGGCACAGTCGTCGAGGAGATCGACGTGGTCAACTCGGTGCGCACGTTCCTCGGCACAGTCGCCGGAGTCGTGTCGGTGACGGCGCAGAAGTACGAGCAAGTCATCACCGTCGTCTAGCTGCCGCTTCATCGTCTGAGGGAGCGGATAGACAAGCCGCTTACGATTTCAACTAGACGGTACGTCTCGTCTCGTTATCCGGCACCAGCCGTGAAGGGACCCGAGTTGAACATCACCCTCCTTCCCGAGAACCACAGCCGCGCGCATCGGCTGGGCCGGCACGTCGAGCACGACCCGCGGTCCCTGCGCTACGCCCACGGCGTCCTGCCCGCCTCAGCGGTCAAGCCGGTCCAATGGCAGCGCCGCGTCCCAGTCTTCGACCAGGGGTCGCTGGGCTCGTGCACGGGCAACGCGGCGGCCGGTGTGCTCGCCACGGACAGCGCTGCCGGGCGCGGCGTCGCCTCAGTGACGGTGAAGGGCACCAAGCGGGCGGTCGACGAGACGCTCGCCGTCGACCTGTACAAGCTCGCCACCACGCTGGATGACGTGCCCGGCACCTATCCGCCGGACGACACCGGCTCCTCAGGCCTCGGCGCCGCGAAGGCCCTCAAGCAGATGGGGCTCGCCTCCGGGTACACGCATGCGTTCAGCCTTGCCGCGCTCAAGAGCGCGCTGCAGGCGGGCCCGGCGATGCTCGGGATCGTCTGGCTGAACTCGATGTTCGACCCGACGCCGTCCGGCACCCTGTCCGTGGACAAGTCCTCGGGCGTCGCGGGCGGGCACGAGATCGTCTGCTCGGGCTGGGACGGCTCCCGATTCCGCCTCGACAACTCGTGGGGCACCTCGTGGGGTGACTCCGGATCCTGCTGGGTCACCGAGACGGACATGCAGTGGCTGCTGTCCCAACAGGGCGACGTCACCATCCCCGCCCTCACTCACACGCCTACGCCGACTCCCACGCCTGCGGACCCGGATCTCGCGTTCGCGCTGGCCGCCCGCACCTGGCTCACCGCGAAGGGGCTGTGATGATCCACGGCATAGACGTCTCCGCCTACCAGCCGTCCACGTATGACACGACCGGTCTCGACTTCGTGATCGTGAAGGCGACCGAGGGTCTGTCGTACACCAATCCGCGACTGGCCGCGCAGACCGCGCACGCCCGCACCGCAGGGCTGGTCGTCGGCTTCTACCACTACCCGCACATGGCGAACTCGCCGCAGGCGGAAGCGGACTACTTCCTTTCCAAGGCGCCGATCCAGGCTGGGGACATCATCGTCTTCGACTGGGAGGGCTACGACACCGCCAACCAAGGCGTATCCAAGGCCCGGCAGCTCGCCTACCGGGACGCCTGGCTGAAGTACGTCAAGGGCAAACTGCCGTCCCACCGCGTCGGCATGTACTGCAACACCGAGTACTGGCTGACCATCGACCAGACCTCGACCTGCGGCGACTTCCTGTGGATTGCCACCGGCGGCAAGCCGGCAGGCCAGCCCGGCATCGACTACCGCTGGACTTTCCACCAGTACAGCACGGCGAACAACATCGACCACGACGTCGCGAACTTCCCCAGCAGGGCCGCACTCGCCGCATGGGCTGCTGGCACAACCCCCGAGGAGGACCCCATGGCGGGCTTCACCAAGCAGGACGTCCACGACGCGGTCTGGCGGATCGACGACATCGCCGCCGGCTCGACGGAGACGAACAAGGGCAACACGACGTGGCAGCCGCAGACGTACCTGAAGGGCACGTTCGAGAACACGGTGAAGCTGCTCGCGCAGGAGGCCGCGCAGACCGCGGCGATCACGAAGCTCGCCAGCCTCATCGGCTCGGGCGTGGACACGGCCACCGTGGTGGCGGCCGTCAAGGAAGCCATCGCGGACGCGGTGGTCAAGGTGTCGGTCGACGTCACCGGCTCGGCCACGCCGTGACTGACCTGTTCTACGATTCGGAGTTCCTGGAGGACGGCCGGACGATCGAGCTGATCTCCATCGGCATGGTGTGTGAGGACGGCCGCGAGTACTACGCCGTGAACCGGGACATGCCAGTGCGGCGGATCCGGAAGCACAAGTGGCTGATGGAGAACGTCGTCCCGCACCTCCCGAGGGGGCACGGTGACAGGCGTCTCACCGTGCCGGGCCGCTGGCTGTTCGACTACAGCGACCCGCTGGTGAAGCCGCGTCAGCGGATCGCTAATGAGGTCATGGACTTCATCCGCGCCGCCGGGACGGATGTCCAGCTCTGGGCGAACTACGGAGCCTACGACCACGTCTGCCTCGCCCAGTTGTGGGGCCGCATGGTCGACCTCCCCGAGGGTGTCCCCATGTTCACCCACGACATCCAGCAGGAGCGCGCCCGACTCGGCTTCAGTTGGGACGACCTGCCCAAGCAGGAGAGCGGCGAGCATAACGCGCTCGCCGACGCCAGGCACAACCAGACCGTCCGGCGCTGGCTCGCCGAACAGGAAGCGAGAACCTCATGACCGTCAACCTCGACTCGGCCTACTGGATCGGCCTCGTCATCTCCATCGTCCTGCCGGTCCTCGTCCGGCTCGTCACGACCCACGTCACCAGCGACGCCGTGAAGGCCGTGCTGCTGCTGGCGCTCTCGACCATGAACGGCTTCCTGGTGGAGTACGCGGGCCCGCACCACGGCGGGTACAGCGTGGCCACTGCCGCCGTCCTCGCCCTGGTCTCCTTCGGCACCGGCGTGCTGGCGCACTTCGGGTTGTGGGAGCCGACCGGGGTCGCCGACAGGGCTCAGGACCGGCTGGTGACCGCGAAGGCGGGTGCGTGACGCCGCCGGAGTCGTCCACGGTCGCTTTGGAGCTTGCTGAGATCCGCAGGTCGGTTGAGGTCGGCTTCACTGAGCAGCGGGGCCAGTTGGCTCTGCTGGTGCAGCGCGGCGATCAGACGGACAAGACGCTGGACGATCACGAGAAGCGGCTGGACGCCTTGGAGCGGAACCGGTGGCCGCTGCCGTCTCTGGCGGCGGTGTGCGGGGTCGGTGCGATGGCGGTGACGCTCTGGCAGGCGGCGGGCCGGTGAACACCGGCGACGCGGTGTGGGGCGGGCTGATTGTGGCGGGCGCGGCGTTTGAGACTTGGGCGCTGCGTACTGCCCGGCGGGAGCACACGTTCAGCGCGTCTACCCGGCGCTGGTTCCGGGTCCACACGAAGGCGGGCGCCGTCTGCTTTGCCGTCGCGTGGACAGGGTTCGGCGTCTGGTACCTCGACCACATCCTCCGCTGAGCCTGTAGACGCTACCATCGCAGTACGGCAGGACGCGCACGCCGATCCTTCGGGAGAAGGCCCACGGGGCCCGCGCAACCCACCCCGCCCCTTGTGGGCGGGGTTTTTTCATGCCGCCGTGGCGACGTCCCCGAGCTCCGCCCGCCGCAGCTCCGCAAGCAGGCGCTCGTACTCCGCCCGCTGCTCCCGCGACAACGGCACCTGCGGATGCGACCACAGTGCACGAATCTGCTCGTTCAGCTTGTCGGCAGCAGATCGCACTGGACCAGGGCTGGTCACAAGATCGGGGGGCATGGATCAAGCCTACGCCGCCTACGCCTTACTGCGGAGGGACATCCTCCACCGTGTACTCGTACCCGACCGTCAGGCGGTACGGCAGACACCACTCGCCATACTCGATCACACCCTCCTCATCCCACAGTCGGTGGGCGCCAGCGAGGATTGGGGAGCCGATGCGCACGCCCAGATAGTTGGCCTCACGCGCGTCGGCGTCGCGGCTGTGGAGGTCGTCACGACCAGCCTTGACGGTCCTGCCCGACTCCTGCTGGATCTTCGCAAGAAGTCCAGGCGCGGAGCGGGTCGACGTCGACAACAGCTCGGGAACAGACGCCGCAAAGTGTGCGGGATACCAGGTCACATGCAGGCCTGTGCGCTGCTGGCCCTTGCCGGTGTGCCACTCCCGACGCACTACCTGGGCGCCCTCGTCCAGGTCGAACAGCTCGGCCACGTACTGCGGCGGCCGGATCAGCTCCGCCCTGGTGACGATGACCGTCTCACCCTCGGCGAGAACGGACCCGGTACGCATGACGCGGGTGACCCGATCGTAGGAGCTGGGTGCGACCTCGGGAGCGTTGGCGACGAACGTGCCCTTGCGAGAGGTTGTGATGTAGCCCTCGACCTGCAGCTGATCGAGCGCGCGGCCGAGGGTGGCCACAGAGACGCCTTCCGTCTTGGCGAGGTCGCGCTGTGCTGGCAGCTTGGCGCCTTCTTCGAGGACGCCGTCGAGGATGCGCCGGCGGATGCGTTCCGCGACGCGCATGTAGGGGTGTTCGGTCTCGGGCATTGCGTCTCCTCGCGTCCTAGGTCATCGCCGACTGTACTAGGACACGAGTAATTCGTAAGGGTGGGGGTGCGTCTGACGTCTGGTCACATGTCCTAGGACACGCTACGGTCTGACCTAGGACACAACGTGCTGAACCCGGTGACCGTCGTATAGGCCCCGGGGTGTGGCCGACTGTGAGGAGTCGACGTGACGCACCGTACCGCCCAGCCCGCCCCGGCCACAGACTTGGACCAGGTGCCGCCCGACATCGCCACGATGCGCGCCAGCGCGCGCCGGCTCCTCGCCGAAGATGCGAAGCCGATCGGCCCTAACGACCTGGAAACGCTCCGGCTCATGCTGCGCGGGCACATCCAGCTGCTGATCCCTGCCGTTGAGGAGATGGCCCTCGGACTGCCGAAGCATGACATCGCCAGGGCGTGCGCGCTGGCCTGTACCCGCGAGGCCAGCATGCGGCTGCGCCTGGGCATCGGCGAGTACCCACCCGTGCGCATGTCTGTGGCCATGAAGCTGGCTCGCTCCGTGAACGCCCTCTGTGATCACTACGAGAACCTCAGTCAACGCTGAGGGGGTCAGCGTGTCGCCCCAGCGTCGCTCATAGACTGTCGGACTCACCCGCCGAGAGAAGGAATGATCCACATGCGCCCGCAGCGGTTCCAGGACTGGCTCATCGACACCGTGAAGAACACGCCCGGCGTGGGCCGCGTCCAGAGCTTGGCTGAGGCCGGAGACAGCAAGCATCCGTTCGGAATCGCTGTCACCCGCGGCGGCCGGGAAGAGCGCTGGCAGATCACCTACCGGCCCGCCGAAGGCGAGAAGCACGAGCAGGCCGAGAGCCCGGTCGAGGGAGCCCCGTTCTCGTCGCCTGCTCCGCAGCCTGACGACGCTCCGGACGTGTGGCTGACTCGTGCGATCGGCGCGGCGGAGTGCCCGGAGTTTGAGCGTGTCGCGCGCTGGACCGACCGGCCCAACCCTGCGACGCAGGCCGGGGTGACCGTGTTCGCGCACAACGGGGCCCGTAACTTCGTTCGCCCCCTGTAGACCCCCAGCCCGGACCGGGCTGGGTGAGCACAGCACCACATCAGCGCACCACCACACTGGAGGTACTGGTATGGAATGCACCCACGCCCGACCGGGCGCCCGGTTTGACCCGAGCCTGACTGAGGGTGGCTGCCCGGTCTGCGGCGCCATCGTCGGCTCAGAGTCCGGTCAGCCGACCACGATGCATCAGGGGCCGGATGGGACGACGTGCTCCGGCAGCGGACAGCCGGCCGTCTAACTGTGTTGACTGGCCCCGTTCGTCTGCCCGTGGTGGATGGGCGGGGCCTCGCCATCAGCGGACGAGGTCCGCGAGGGGCACGTCGAGGGCGTCGGCGATGAGGAGCAGGTCGGTGAGGTCGGGTGCGCGTAAGGCGTTTTCCCAGCGGCTGATCGTCTTGTGGTCGCGGCCGATGCGGTCCCCGAGGGCGAGTTGGGAGAGGCCGGCGGTGCGGCGGGCGTCGCGGATGCGTAAGCCGATCTCGGCGCGGCGGCGGGGTACCCAGGCGGGGAGGGGGTCGAGCACCCGCCCGATGCTGGAATGATCTTGGGGGAAAGTCTTTACCTGGCTGGGTAAATCTCAAGGCTCCGGGCACTCGACAGATATATGTGCCTGGAGTACCAATTATTTCCTCAACAGTGTGTAGCGGGGATGCACCTCAGTGTGCTGGGATGGGCATATGCCACTCGTACGCCAGTTCGAACAGTTAGCTCTTTGATCCCCCGACAGCCACCCCCTCAACAGCCCGGCACGGGCAGCCTGCAGTGTCGCCCGCGCCGGACGGGCCGTCCGCCCGCAGCAGGTTCACGGCTCGCCGTGAGCACCCTCTTGCGCGCGGGTGGGCGGCCTCAACAGAATCCCCCACCCCGCGCACTGGATCTGCACACAACCCCCAACAACCCCGAAGAATCTGCCCGTGTCATGTGCCACGGTGCGATCGTTGGACCATATAGCCAGGGTGAGGCGACAGCACCTCCCCGGGTGACAGCCTCACCCTGGCCATATGAGAACGGCCCCCGGTATGCGTACCGCCGGGGGCCGTTCAGCTCCCATGGGAGACAAGTGGGAGACAGATCATGCAGACTCAAGCCGAGTAAGGCTAACTAAGGCCGACTAGAGCTAAGTCGCATGACACAAAAACGCAGGTCAACTCACCGACCAGCACACCGAGGCTGCTGCTGGGTGATGCAGTGGATGCCGCCCCCGCCCGCGAAGATCGTACGGGCGTCCACCAGGGTCACCGTCCGCTCGGGGAACAGGCGCCGGAAGATCCCGGCGGCGATCTCGTCGCGCGGGTCGTCGAAGCCGCACAGCACGACGCCGCCGTTGCAGAGGTAGTGGTTGATGTAGGAGTAGTCGGCCCAGTGGCCGTCGGCCTCCAGGACGGTCGGGGCGGGGACCTCGACGACCTCCAGCCGGCGGCCGCGTGCGTCGGTCGCCGACTTCAGGATGCCGATGACCTCCTTGGTGACCTCGTGGTCGGGGTGGGCCGGGTCCGGCTGGGAGTGCGCCACCACGACGCCCGGACGGGCGAAGGCGGCCACGATGTCCACGTGGCCCAGCGTGCCGAAGCCGTAGGGCGGGTAGTCGCCCGTCAGGCCGCGCGGCAGCCAGATCGCCTGCTGTGTGCCGAGGTGGGCGTGGATCTCGGCCTCGACCTCCGCCTTCGACCAGTGCGGGTTGCGCTCGGGGCCCAGCTGGACCGTCTCGGTGAGCAGGACCGTGCCCTCGCCGTCTACGTGGATCGCGCCGCCCTCGTTGACCAGCTTCGAGGCGTACGTCTTCGCGCCGGCGAGGTCGGACACATACGCGGCGATCTTGGAGTCGTGCTCCCAGCGGGCCCAGTCCTGCGCGCCCCAGCCGTTGAACGTCCAGTCCACGGCGGCCAGTTGCCCACGGCCGTCGGTGAGGAACGTGGGCCCGATGTCCCGCATCCAGGCGTCGTCCAGGTCCCGCTCGACGGTGTCGACGTGCGGGCCGAGCAGGGCCTCGGCCTCGGCGGACTGGCCGGGGCCACAGACCACGGTCACCGGCTCGAAGCGGCGGATCGCGCGGGCCACCGAGGCCCAGGCGGCGCGGGACGCGGCGAGGTCGTCCGGGTCGTCGAAGGTGGGGTTGGGGCCCGGCCACGCCATCCAGGTGCGCTCGTGCGGGGTCCACTCGGCGGGCATACGGAAGCCGTCGGCGGCGGGGGTGGTCATGTGAGATCCCTGATGACTAGAGGAAGTAGAGACGGTTGAGGGAGACGGAGTCGGCGGGCTCGGAGCGCAGCGGGTCGCCGTCGAGGGTGACCAGGCCCGTGCGCTGGTCCACGTCGACCGCTCCGATGCGCGCGTTCAGGCGCAGGTCGGCGGGTCCGATGCCGCGGGTGCCGCGCACGGCGACCCTCCGGCGGCGGGTGGGCATCGAGTCGTTGCCCTGTTCGACGGCCGCCCGGGCGACGAACGCGACCGAGATGTCGGCGGCCGTCGCACCGTACGAGCCGAACTGCGGGCCGAGGACGAGGGGTTCGCAGGTGTCGGTGGCCGCGTTGGGGTCGCCGACCACGCCGTACGCCGGGAAGCCGGACTTCAGCACCAGCTGCGGCTTGGCGCCGAAGTACTCCGGGCGCCACAGCACGATGTCCGCGAGCTTGCCGGCCTCGATGGAGCCGACCTCGTGGGCGAGGCCGTGGGCGATGGCCGGGTTGATCGTCAGCTTTGCCATGTAGCGCAGGACGCGGGCGTTGTCGTCGCCCTCGCCGTCGCCCTGCATCGGGCCCAGCTCGGCCTTCATCTTGCCGGCCATGGCGAACGTACGGCGGACCGTCTCACCGGCGCGGCCCATGCCCTGGGCGTCGGAGGAGGTGATGCCGATCGCACCCAGGTCGTGCAGCACGTCCTCGGCGCCCATCGTGCCGGCCCGGATGCGGTCGCGGGCCATGGCGGCGTCGCCGGGCAGGTCGGGCTTGAGGTCGTGGACCGAGACGATCATGCCGTAGTGCTCGGCGACCGCGTCCCGGCCGAAGGGCAGGGTGGGGTTGGTGGAGGAGCCGATGACGTTCGGGACACCGGCCATCTTCAGCACGTTCGGGACGTGGCCGCCGCCGCAGCCCTCGATGTGGAAGGCGTGGATCGTCCGGCCTTCGAGGACGCGAAGGGTGTCCTCGACCGACAGGCACTCGTTCAGGCCGTCGCTGTGCAGGGCCACCTGGACGTCGTGCTCCTCCGCGACCCGCAGCGCCGTGTCCAGCGCGCGGGTGTGGGCGCCCATGTCCTCGTGCACCTTGAAGCCGGACGCGCCGCCCTCGGCCAGCGCCTCGACCAGGGGCGCGTCGTGGGACGACGAACCCCGGCCCAGGAAGCCGATGTTGACCGGCCATGCGTCGAAGGCGTTGAAGGCGTGGCGCAGCGCCCAGGGCGAGTTGACGCCGACGCCCCACACCGGGCCGAACTCCTGGCCGATGACGGTGGTCACACCGGAGGCGAGGGAGGCTTCCATGATGCGCGGCGACAGCAGGTGGACGTGGGTGTCGACGGCCCCGGCGGTGGCGATGAGCCCCTCACCGGAGACGATCGACGTGCCCGTGCCGACCACGACGTCCACGCCGTCGAGGGTGTCGGGGTTGCCGGCGCGGCCGACCGAGCAGATCCGGCCCTCCCGGATCCCGATGGAGACCTTCCTGATCCCCTGCACCGGGTCGATCACGACGACGTTGCTGATGACCACGTCACAGGTCTCGCGGACGGCGGCGGCCTTCAGGTGCAGTCCGTCGCGGGCGGTCTTGCCGAAGCCGGCCAGGAACTCGTCGCCGTAGCGCTGGGAGTCGGACTCGACGCGGATGGTCAGGCCCGAGTCGCCGAGCCGGATGCGGTCGCCGGCGCGCGGGCCGTGGGTGGCCGCGTAGGCGTGCGGGTCGACGTGGATCTCCCGGCTCACCTCTCGTCCCTTCGAGCGGCTCATCGCTCCTCGCCTCCGTCCGGCGTCGTTCCGAGGTATCCGCAGGCGGCGGCCCGGCGCAGGGCCTCTTCCCTCGCCCCGGGCGCGTCCAGCGGCCCGTCGACCAGTCCGGCGAAGCCGATCGCGATCCGGTCGCCACCGATCGGCACCAGCCCGACCTCCTCGCTCTCGCCCGGCCCGAAGCGGACGGAGGACCCGGCGGGTACGGCGAGCCGCATGCCGTAGGCGGCGGCGCGGTCGAAGTCGAGGCGCGGATTGGCCTCGAAGAAGTGGAAGTGGGAGGTGACGGAGACCGGCACGGTCGCGGTGTTGACGACGGTGAGCCGGACGGCCGGCGCGGGGTCGGCGTGCTGGGGTCCGGGCAGCAGTGCGCCCGGCGCCTGCTCGCCGAGGCCGCCGCCGATCGGGTCGGAGACCACCGCGAGCCGGGAGCCGTCGTCGAAGACCGCCTCGACCATCACCTCGGTGACGACGTCGGCGACGCCCGGCAGCACGTCCTCGGGGCCGAGCACGGACCGGGCCGCCTCGATGGCCTCGGCGAGCCGCTTGCCGTCCCGCGCGGCCTCGCACACGGTGTCCGCGATCAGCGCGGTCGCCTCCGGCACGTTCAGCCTGAGGCCGCGCCTCCGGCGGGCCCGGGCCAGTTCGGCGGCTCCGAAGAGCAGCAGCCGGTCACGTTCCGTGGGGGTCAGTCTCACGTCGCGGCACCTCCTTGCCATCCCCAAGTTAGAGCACCACTCTAAACACAGAATTCATGAAACAGAAGCATTGACCGACGGCAGGACTTCACGTCACATTGAGCGTCGCTCAAACCAGTAGGCGGCCGTCGAAGGAGACCCAGCCATGCCGATAGAACAGCGCGGAGTCGACACCATCCCGGACGAGGAGCGGACCAGCGGTCCGCGCGACCTCGTCTCGATCCTGCTCGGTTCCAACCTCTGCCTCGGAGTGATCATCTTCGGCTGGCTGCCGCCCTCCTTCGGACTCGGCTGGTGGGCGTCGGTGAGCGCGATCGTCGCGGGCACGGTGATCGGCACCCTCTTCACGGCGCCGCTCGCACTGGTGTCGCTGCGCACCGCCACCAACCTGTCCACCTCCTCCGGCGCCCAGTTCGGCGTCCGGGGCCGGCTGGTCGGCTCGGTGGTCGGCCTGCTGCTCGCCCTCGGCTACACCGCGCTCACCGTGTGGATCGGCGGCGACGTGATGCTGAGCGTGCTCGGCCGGCTGTTCGGGCTGCCCGCGGACGGGGTGTCGTACGCGGTGGTCTACGCGGTGCTCGCGGCGGCGACCGTCGCGGGTGCGGTCTACGGCTACCGGGTGCTGCTCGCCATGTCCCGCGTCCTCGCCGTCGGCATGACGGCCCTGCTGGTCCTCGGGATCTTCGCCTACGCCCCGCACTTCACCACCTCGGCGCTGCCGGACGCGGGCGGCTATCTGCTGGGCTCGTTCTGGCCGACCTGGTTCCTCGCGGCGGTGGCCGCGGGCCTCTCCGGTCCCATCGCCTTCATCACCCTCCTCGGCGACTACACCCGCTACATCTCGCCGTCCCGGCACACCAGCCGCCGGGTGCTGCACGCCACCTGGCTGGGTCTGGTCCTCGGCCTGCTGGTGCCGCAGCTGTTCGGCACCTTCACGGCGTACGCGGCCCACGCGGCGACGGAGTACGCGGGCCCGCTGGTGACGGCCTCCCCCACCTGGTACCTGGTCCCGCTGCTGCTGTCCGCGTCCGCCGGCTCGGTCGGCAACGCCGGTCTGATGCTGTACTCCATGGGCCTGGACTTGGACGCGATCCTGCCGAAGGCCTCCCGCGCCCGCGCCACCTACACGGTCGCGATCGTGGCCACGGCCTGCGTCTTCGTCGGCCACTACGCCTGGAACGCGCAGTCCGCGATGACGTCCTTCGTGCTGCTGCTCACCGCCATCGGCACCCCGTGGGCCGTCATCACCCTCATCGGCTTCGTCCGCTGTCGCGGTGTGTACGACGCCGACGCCCTGCAGGTCTTCAACCGCCGTTCACGGGGCGGGATCTACTGGTACCGGGCCGGCTGGAACGTACGGGCGGCCGTCTCCTGGGCCCTGGGCGCATCGGTCGGCCTGCTGGCGGTCTCCCTGCCGGCGTACCAGGGCCCGCTGCTGCGCCTGACCGGCGGCGTGGACTGCAGCTTCCTGCTGTCGGGCGCGGTCGGCGGGCTGATCTACCTGGCCCTGACGACCCGAACGGCACCGGCCCCTGCCGCCGCACAGGAACCGGTGGCCGCTCGGAGCCGGGTCTAGGACCGGAGGAGTCCGGCACTCGCGAGCGCATGATGTCGCGGCGGATGCCGGCGCTCTGCTCGCCGAGTTCACGGCCGCGCAGGATGACGGCGAGCGAGTCGGGGTCCAGCAACAGGATCTGCACCCGTGCCCCGTGCGCGGTGGCCGTTCTGACGCCCCGGAACAGACGCTCGGAGAACTGCGGCCCGAACAGGTTGGAGAAGGTGTCGAGCACCTTCACACACGCCGTCGCGCCGTGCACCTGGGAGGCGAACCACTCGTAGTCGAGGCGGGTGTGCTCACGGACCCGGCCCTCCTGGGCGCGGGAGATGAGCGGGCCGATCACGAAGACGGTGATGACCACGCCGACGAGGTCGGTGCCGAGGTTGAGGAAGAGGTTCTGCTGGTAGGCGCCCATGCCGGAGGCCCGCCACAGCAGCAGCGCGGCACAGCCGGCCAGCGCCAGCAGCGCGGTGAGGCTCTGCGGTCGGCGCGGGGTGCGCAGGGCACGCAGTAACCAGCGCAGTCGTGGCACCGGCGACCATGCGTTCATGTCCGCCCCTCCCCCCCCCCGTGGCGGGCGTCACCCCGCATACCAGTCCGCGGGGGCACGCGCCCCCGCGGACAGGGTGGATACCCGGACAGGAGTGGCGGTACGCCTCGAACACGCGCACCATTCACTCCCGTCGGACAGCCGGGAAAGCGGGCCTCAGCCGATCCGGTGCATCCAGCCGTGCTTGTCCTGCGTCACACCGCGCTGGATGCCGAGCAGCGCGTCCCGCAGACGGAGGGTGACCTCGCCGGGCGTGCCGTCGCCGTGGGTCCACGCGCCGGTCTTCGTCTTGACGTGGCCGATCGGGGTGACCACGGCGGCGGTGCCGCAGGCGAAGACCTCGGTGAGCGCGCCGGAGGCCGCGTCCTCGCGCCACTGCTCCAGGGTGATCACGCCTTCCTCGGCGGTGTAGCCGAGGTCGCGGGCCACCTGGAGGAGGGAGTCACGGGTGATGCCCTCCAGGATCGAGCCGGTGAGCTCGGGGGTGACGATCCGGTCGCCGTAGACGAAGGCGACGTTCATGCTGCCGCTCTCCTCGACCTTGGTGCGGGTGACCGCGTCGAGGTAGACGACCTGGTCGCAGCCGTGCGCGGCGGCCTCGGCCTGCGGCAGCAGGGAGGCGGCGTAGTTGCCGCCGGTCTTGGCGTCCCCGGTGCCGCCGGGGACGGCGCGGACGTGGTCCTCGGAGACCCAGATGGTGACCGGCTTCACGCCACCGGCGAAGTAGGCGCCGGAGGGCGAGGCGATGAGCATGAACAGGTACTCGTTCGCCGGGTGCACGCCGAGCGCGGCCTCGGTGGCGAACATGAACGGGCGCAGGTACAGCGACTGCTCGCCGCCGTGCGGCGGGACCCAGTCGGCGTCCTGGGTGAGCAGGGCGTCCAGCGCGGCGATGAACAGCTCCTCGGGCAGCTCGGCCATGGCCATGCGGCGGGCGGAGTTGCGGAAACGGCGGGCGTTCGCCTCGGGACGGAACAGCGCGATCGAGCCGTCGGGCTGCCGGTAGGCCTTCAGCCCCTCGAAGATCTCCTGGCCGTAGTGCAGGACGTGGGTGGAGGGGTCGAGGGAGATCGGGCCGTACGGGACGAGCTGGGCGTCGTGCCAGCCGCGGCCCTCGGTCCACTTGATCGTCACCATGTGGTCGGTGAAGTGGCGGCCGAACCCGGGGTCGGCCAGGATCGCCTCGCGCTCGGCGGCGGCGAGGGGGCTGGCGGAGGGCTTGAGCTCGATCGTGGGCGTCGTCATGTGTTGTCCTTCACCGGTTGTGTAGTGACGGGCCGCTTATACGCCTCGCAGCCGGCCGTTGGCCAGTGCTAGGACGTCCGAGCATTCCCTCATACCGCGGCTCCGCGTTCGATTATCGCGCGGGGGGCTGCGGCGGACGGAATCGGGGTGAAGGCGGCCCAAGGGTTGATGGTGGCACCCGGCGAGGCACAGGAGAAGCCGCCGGGTGCGGATGCGACCCGGCGGCTTCGAAGAGTGGCGCGGCGGGTCAGCCGGCTACTCGGGCGGCGAGCGCGTCGCCGATCTGCGAGGTGCTGCGGGCACCCAGCGCGGCGCGCTCGGTGAGGTCCGCGGCGACCGCCGTCTCGATGCGGTCGGCCTCGCCGTCGTAGCCGAGGTGGCGCAGCAGCAGGGCGACGGACAGGACCGTGGCGGTCGGGTCGGCCTTGCCCTGGCCGGCGATGTCGGGCGCGGAACCGTGGACCGGCTCGAACATCGAGGGGAACGCGCGGGAGGGGTTGATGTTCCCGCTGGCGGCCACGCCGATGCCGCCGGAGACGGCCGCGGCGAGGTCGGTGATGATGTCGCCGAAGAGGTTGTCGGTGACGATCACGTCGAACCGGCCCGGGTCGGTGACCAGGTAGATGGTGGCCGCGTCGACGTGAATGTAGTCGGTGGTGACCTCGGGGAACTCCTGGGCCACCCGGTTGAAGATGTTCGTCCACAGGTGCCCGGCGAAGGTCAGCACGTTGTTCTTGTGGACCAGCGTGAGCTTCTTGCGCGGGCGGCCCTGGGCGCGGGCGAAGGCGTCGCGGACCACCCGCTCGACGCCGTAGGCCGTGTTGACGGACACCTCGGTGGCGACCTCGTGCTCGGTGCCCTTGCGGATGGTGCCGCCGTTGCCCGTGTACGGGCCCTCGGTGCCCTCGCGGACGACGACGAAGTCGATCTCCGGCTGGCCGGCGAGCGGGGTGGCGACGCCGGGCAGGAGCTTCGAGGGGCGCAGGTTGACGTGGTGGTCGAAGGCGAAGCGGAGCTTGAGCAGGAAGCCGCGCTCCAGGACGCCGGACGGCACCGAGGGGTCGCCGATGGCGCCGAGCAGGATGGCGTCGTGCTGCTTGAGCGCGCCGAGGTCGGCGTCGGTGAGGGTCTCACCGGTCGCGTGGTAGCGCTTGGCGCCGAAGTCGTACTCCTTGGTCTCCAGCTTCACATCCTGCGGCAGGACTGCGGAGAGGACCTTGAGACCTTCGGACACGACCTCCTGGCCGATGCCGTCACCCGGGATCACTGCGAGATTGAGGCTGCGAGACATGCAGGCACCCTACTCCTCGTCCCAGCTACTGACATGAGCCTTCCACCATTCGGACACCTGGACGGGTGTCTTCCGGCGGGTGGGCTCAGTGGCCGGTCTCGCCGCCGTTGTCCCGGCGGTCCAGGGCGCGCTGGAGGGCGGCGGCGGCGTTCTTGCGGTCGGACTCGCTCGCGTGGGACACGTGGCGGACTCGGCGGCGGACGGTCGTCTCGGCCATGGGAATCGTCTCCTTCGGCAAACAGCGAGCACGCGAAAGGGATTTCGAGACGCCGGAGAGGCGGGGAGCGACGGGCCGCAGGGGTTGCCTGCACGGGGCCCGGCTCACGACCGCCATTCGCTGGATCGAGCGAGACGTTCGGCTCCTACAAAACTAAGGGAGCGGCCCGCTTCTGTCTGCACAATTACTCGGACTTCCTACTATCTGAGACGGCGCGCCGGCTCACACCGCTCCGAGCTGGGGTTCCGTGCGTTCGAGTGGGGGCTTTCCGAGGGAACGCAGGGTGCGGATCAGGGCCCGTACGGCGGTGGTGGCGGCGAGTTCCGGGGTCGTGACGTAGCCGACGGAGCGGTGCGGGCGGCCCGGCCCGAGATCGGTGATCTCCACGGCGGGCGGCGCCGCGGTGAGGGAGAGCGCGGGCATGATCGCCATGCCGAGTCCGCTGCCCACCATCGACAGCACCGCGCCGTCGTCCTCGGCGCGCACGGTCGCCGCCGGGATCCAGTCCTGGGCGGCCCACCAGGCACGCGTGTACGAGCCGCAGTTCTCCGCCCAGTCCACGAGCGGCAGGGCACGCGGATCCGGGTGCCCCGCCGGATGGACCAGTGAGTACGGCTCCTCGATCAGCACTCCGCCGACCAGTCCGGCCGGCGGCGGCCCGCTCAGGGTCGCGATGCCGAGGTCGGCCCGTCCGGCGGCGACCTCGCCCGCGGTGCCGGCGCCCAGTTCGCGTACGACGGTGACCGTCACCTCGATGCCGGGGTGCCGCTCGCCGAGCCGCTCCAGGGCGGGCGGCAGCAGATGCAGGGCCGTGCTGCGGAAGGCGGCGATCCGCAGCGGTCCGCGGACCTCACCGGAGTCCACTCCCCGGACGTCGGCGGCCAGGGCCCGGAGCATGCGCAGCACCCGTCGCGCATGGGCCGCGGCCCGCTCCCCCGCGGGCGTCGGCCGGGCGCCGAACCGTCCGCGTTCGAACAGCACCACGCCCAGCTTCCGCTCGATCCCGCGCACGGCGTGGGAGACGGCGGACTGGGTGGCGCCGAGCCGGTCGGCCGCGGCGGAGAACCCGCCCTCGTCGGCCACGGAGACCAGGATCCTCAGCTCCTGGGGGGAAAGGTCGACTGCGCTCACTCGGGGCTCCCGCCTGCGTGTATGAGGCCGTTTCATGGATCGGCGCGTTCCATGAGCCCAACCCCCTGCCCGGGTGCGGCATTCCTCCCTAGCGTCCCCGCCATGACCGAGATCGCGCTCACCGTGCAGCAGACCGCCCGCCCCACCGGCTTCCCCACCGCGGACCACTTCCGCTTCGCCGAGTCCCCGGTGCCCGAACCGGCCCCCGGGACGGCCCTGGTGGAGAACCTCTACTGGTCGGTGGACCCCTACCACCGCGAGATGATGGACGGCGACTTCGCGCTGAACTCCCCGCTGGAGGGCCGCACGCTGGGGCGGGTCGTGGCCTCCCGCAGCCCGGAGCTGCCCGAGGGTGAGATCGTCTTCCACCGCCGGGGCTGGCGCACCCACGCCGTGGTGAGCCCCGAGGAGGTCCGCCGCCTCCCGCACCACCCGGGCGTGCCCCTGTCGGCGCACCTGAGCGTGCTGGGCGGCACGGGCCTGACGGCGTACGTCGCCCTGACCCGGATCGCCCGGCTGCGCGCGGGCGAGGACGTGTTCGTCTCCGGCGCGGCGGGCGGGGTCGGTACGGCGGCCGGCCGCTTCGCCCGGCTGCTCGGCGCGGGCCGCGTGATCGGCAGCGCGGGCAGCCCGCAGAAAGTCTCCTACCTGACGGACCGGGCCGGCTACGACGCGGCCTTCGACTACCACACGGCACCGGTCACCGACCTGCTGACCGCGGCCGCCCCCACCGGCATCGACGTCGTCGTGGACAACGTGGGCGGCGACCACCTCGGCGCGGCGATCGGCGCGCTGCGCGAACGGGGCCGGGTGGTGCGGGTCGGCACGATCAGCCAGTACAACACCCCCGCCGCCCCGCCCGTCGTCTTCAACCACGCCGATGTCGTGGAGAAGAGCCTGCGCCTCGAGGGGTTCCTGGTGAGCGATCACCGGGACGTTCAGGACGAGCTGTACGACTTCGCCGTACCGCATCTGCGCAGCGGGGCGCTGACGGCGGACGAGACGGTGGTCGACGGGTTCGAGCGGATCGTGGAGGCGTTCCTGCTGATGCTGCGCGGCGGCAACACGGGCAAGATCCTGGTCCGCGCTGTATGACGGTTCGTCAGGTGACGTCTCCGTCGCGCCAGTCGAACACCAGCTCCTGGTCCGGATCGAGCGGCCCGGCGAGCGCGGGCCAGAGGTACACGCTCCCTTCTTCCTCCGCCAGCCGGACGATACCGCCGGGCGAGAGGGCGTGCACCCGGCCGGCCCACCGCTGCCAGCCCCGGCCGGTGTACAGCCGGGCGCCCTCCTCGCTGGCGCCGAGGGCGCCGAGGTCGTACGCCCGGTCGATCACCCGCTCCAGCTCGCCCATCACCCGTCCGCCGTGTCCGGTGCGCCGCACGTCGGCCCGTACGGCGACGGCCTCGACGTAGCCGGTGCGCAGCCAGCGCCCCCGATGCCTCACGCGCCGCATCACGAGGGCCCCGTGCGCGGCGAGGCCGGCGCCGTCGTGGACGAGGGCGTGCAGGCCGCCCAGCCCGTGGTCCCAGTCCTCGTCGGAGAAGTCACCGTCGAAGGCCGCGTCCAACAGGGCACGCAGCTCACGGAGTTCTGCGGGTTCGAGGTCGGCGGTGTGGGCGAGGCGCAGTCGGCTGGTCATGGCTCCCATCCTCGCTCGCCGCACCCCGCGATCGCCTCCCGGAATCCCTGCGGATCCTCCACGAGGCCGCTGTCGCAGATGCCGTTGATCCCGACGGCGTGCTCCAGCGCGCGCTCCCGGTCCTCGAACTCTGCCATGTCCCACAGGCCCGGGCCGCCGTGGCACAGCACCAGGGGGATCAGTGTGACGGAGGGAGTTGGAAACGGGCCGGGAAGCCTGCTCTGTGTCAGGCTTCCCGGCCCGTCGCTCGGGGGGCTGAGGGTCAGCCCATGTGCGGGTAGGTGTAGTCGGTCGGCGCGACCAGCGTCTCCTTGATGGCGCGGGTCAGGGTCCAGCGCAGCAGGTTCTGCGGGGCGCCGGCCTTGTCGTTGGTGCCGGAGGCACGGCCGCCGCCGAAGGGCTGCTGGCCGACGACGGCGCCGGTCGACTTGTCGTTGATGTAGAAGTTGCCGGCCGCGTAGCGCAGCTTCTCCATCGTGTACGCCGCCGCGGCGCGGTCATTGGAGATGACCGAGCCGGTGAGGGCGTAGTCGGAGACCGACTCCATCTGCTCCAGCATCTCGTCGTACTTCTCGTCGTCGTAGACGTGGACGCCGAGCACCGGGCCGAAGTACTCCGTGCGGAAGATCTCGTTCTCCGGGTCGGTGGAGACGATGACCGTGGGGCGGACGAAGTAGCCGACCGAGTCGTCGTAGCTGCCGCCCGCGACGATCTCGCAGGTCGGGTCGGACTTCGCGCGGTCGATCGCGGCCTTGTTCTTGGCGAAGGCACGGTCGTCGATCACGGCGCCGATGAAGTTCGACAGGTCGGTGACGTCACCCATGGTCAGGCGGTCGACCTCGGCCGCGAACTCCTCCTTGAAGCCGCTGTTCCAGATCGACGCCGGGATGTAGGCCCGGGAGGTCGCGCTGCACTTCTGGCCCTGGTACTCGAAGGCACCGCGGGTCAGGGCGGTCTTCAGCACCGCGCGGTCGGCGCTCGGGTGGGCCACCAGGAAGTCCTTGCCGCCGGTCTCGCCGACCAGACGCGGGTAGGAGCGGTACTTCTCGATGTTGGCGCCGACCGTCTTCCACAGGTACTGGAAGGTCTTCGTCGAACCGGTGAAGTGGATGCCGGCCAGGTCGCGGTGCTCGAGGGCGACCTTGGAGACCTCGATGCCGTCACCGGTGACGAGGTTGATGACGCCCTTGGGGAGACCGGCCTCCTCCAGCAGCCGCATGAGCAGCACGGCGGCGTGGGTCTGCGTCGGGGACGGCTTCCAGACCACGACGTTGCCCATCAGCGCGGGCGCGGTCGGCAGGTTGCCCGCGATGGCGCTGAAGTTGAACGGCGTGATCGCGTAGACGAAGCCCTCCAGCGGGCGGTGGTCCAGGCGGTTCCACACGCCCGGGGAGTTCGCCGGGGGCTGCTCGGCGATGATCTGGCGGGCGTAGTGGACGTTGAACCGCCAGAAGTCGACCAGCTCACAGGGCGTGTCGATCTCGGCCTGCTGGGCGGTCTTGGACTGGCCCAGCATGGTGGAGGCGGCGATCGTCTCGCGCCAGGGGCCGGCCAGCAACTCGGCGGCGCGCAGGATGATCGCCGCGCGGTCGTCGAAGGACATCGCGCGCCAGGCCGGCGCGGCGGCCAGGGCCGCGTCGATGGCGTCCCGCGCGTCCTGCTGGGTGGCGTGGCGGCCGGTGCCGATGACGGCCCTGTGGTTGTGCGGCTGGACCACCTGGAACGGCTCGCCGGCGCCCATCCGCTGCTCGCCGCCGATGGTCATCGGCAGGTCGATCGGGTTCTCGGCCAGCTCCTTGAGCTTGGTCTCCAGCCGGGCGCGCTCGGGCGAGCCGGGGGCGTAGCCGTGCACCGGCTCGTTGACGGGGGTGGGGACCTGGGTCACAGCGTCCATGAGATCCGTAACTCCTTGTACGTGAGCGGGTGTTCGGGCTAGCCCTTGGTGATCATGCTGCGGACGAAGAAGCGCAGGTTGGCCGGCTTCTCGGCGAGCCTGCGCATGAAGTAGCCGTACCAGTCGGTGCCGTAGGCGGTGTAGACGCGCATGCGGTGGCCCTCGGCGGCCAGCCGCAGGTGCTCGTCGCTGCGGATGCCGTACAGCATCTGGAACTCGTACTCGTCGGGCTTCCGGCCGGCCTTGTGGGCCAGCTCCTGGGCGATGGCGATCAGACGCGGGTCGTGGGACCCGATCATCGGGTACCCCTCGCCCTCCATCAGGACCCGCAGGATCCGGACGTACGCCTTGTCGATCTCGTGCTTCTGCTGGTAGGCGACCTCGGCGGGCTCCTTGTAGGCACCCTTTACGAGACGCACGCGGCTGCCCGCGGCGGCGAGGCGGCGGGCGTCGGCCTCGGTGCGGAAGAGGTAGGCCTGGATGACGCAGCCGGTCTGCGGGAAGTCCTTCCGCAGCTCCTCGTGGATGGCGAACATCGAGTCGAGGGTGGTGTGGTCCTCGGCGTCGAGGGTCACGGTGGTACCGATGGCGGCGGCGGCCTCGACGACCGGGCGGACGTTGGCGAGGGCCAGCTCGTGGCCGCCGTCCAGCGCCTGGCCGAACATCGAGAGCTTGACGGACATCTCGACCCTCTCGCCGAGCTCCAGCTCCTTGAGGTGGTCGATCAGCGCCAGGTAGGCGTCCCGGGCGGCAGTGGCCTGCTCGGGGGTCGTGATGTCCTCGCCGACGACGTCCATCGTCAGCTCCAGGCCCCTGGCCGTGAGGTCCTTGATGATCGGGACGATGTCGGCCACCGTCTCGCCGGGTATGAAGCGGTCGACGACCTGCTTGGTCACCGGGGCCGCCGAGATCAGGCGTCGCATCCGGTCGCTGCGCGACGCGGCGAGAATCACGGGACCCAGCACGGGGCACCTCCACAGACAAGCACCAATTCGGCCATCACCCGACGATTCGGGTACGGCACGGAGAACCACCGTGAAACCTAAGGATCTCTCCGATCGTGAGCCATCGACAGCTGTCACGCATCCGTGCCCCGGATCTCAGACAGATGTATGAAGGCCATCGGAAAATGAGGGAGAATGCCCGAGTGGCGGCTGATTTCAAGGCGTTCAGGGGTGACTACCAGGAGCTGGTGGACGAGATCTCGGAGCTGCTCGGGGTCCCGGCGACCCTGGAGAACCGCGACTTCGAGCTGATCGCCTTCGGCGCGTACGACAGCGAGGGCGAGCTGGATCCCTCCGCGCTGGACCCGGTGCGCACCCGCTCGATCCTGACCCGGCGCTCCACGGCGGGTGTCCGGACGTGGTTCGAGGGCTTCGGCATCACCCGCGCGACCGGTCCGGTGCGGATCCCGCCGAGCCCGGAGGCCGGGGTGTACCGCGGGCGGATCTGCCTGCCGGTACGCCATCGGGGGGTGGTCCTCGGCTACGTCTGGCTGCTGGACGGCGATCCGGGGCCGACGGACGCGCAGTTGGCGGCCGCGATGCGGGTGGCCGGCCGGATCGGCGCGCTCCTCGCGGACGAGGCGGAGGCAGGGGCGGGCCTGAGCCGGGAGCTGCGGGCGGTGCTCACCGCGGAACGCGGCTGGCAGCAGGACATGGCGGTGGCCGAACTGCGCACCGCGCTCGGCGCCCGCGCGGACGGCCCGGTCACCCTGGTGTGCGTCGCCCCCTGGCCGTCGGCCGACCCGGACGACGCACCGGCCGCCCGCACGATCCCGCACACCGCGGCGCTGTGCACGCTGCCGTGGGGGGCGTCGGGGCAGAGCCTCGCGCTGCTGGTACGGCTGCGGACGACGGAGACGAGCACGCCCGCGCTGGCGGCGGCCGCGCGGGTGCTGCAGGAGGCCGAGGGGGCCCGGGGGGCGCCGGCAGGCGCGGCGCGGGGGGCGGGGGCCCGGGTCGCCGCGGCGGCCGCCGCGGGATTCACCGGGGCGGGCCGGGCGGCCGCGGGTGCCGGGTGCGCCGCCGGGGTCGGCGAGCCCCGGACCGGTCTCACCGAGCTGGGGACGGTTTGGCGGGAGGCCGTCGCCGCGGCGCGCGCCGCGCTGGCCGAGCCGCGGTTCGGGCCGGTCGCCGAGTGGGCGCGCATCGGCCCGTACCGGCTGCTGACCGCGCTGCCGCCCGCGGCGGCGCACGACGTCGTGGTCGGCCCGCTGCTCTCCCCCGCCCACCGTGAGCTGGCCCGCACCGCCGAGGTCTACCTGGACTGCGCGGGCCAGGCCGGACGGACGGCGGCGGAGCTGGGCATCCACCGGCAGACCCTCTACTACCGGCTGTCCCGGGTGGAACAGCTGACCGGCCTGGACCTGGACGACGGGGAGGACCGGCTGCTGCTGCACATGGCGCTGAAACGGTCCCGGCTGTAGGGCCTGTCCGGCGGATCATGCCGGAGTCCCGGGGCAGGGCACGCCCGGTGCGTGAGCGACAGCGGCCCTCGGGTCAGTTCTTCGCCGCTGCCTCGATCACCCGTCGCAGCCCCTCGGTCAGCTGCTCGGCGGTGGTGGCCGAGTCCGGGTCGAAGAGCCACTGGACCATCAGGCCGTTGAGCAGCGTCTGGTAGAGGCGGCCCTCGGTCTCGGCCGCCTCCTGGTCGAGCTCCGCCTCGGGCACCCCGCTGAACATGGCGGCGAGCCCGGCGCGGCCCTCCTTCTGCGCCTCGGCCAGGAGTTTGCGCACTTCCTCCAGCCGCTCGTCCTGGAACATCAGCTCAAAGCTGAGCAGCCAGATCGCCCGCGACTCGGGCACCGTGCGAATGATGCTCGTCCACACCTCCTGGAAGCGCTCGAGCGACCCCGGAGGCTGCGTCACCTTCCCGCCGAGCCCGGGGTCGAACCGCTCCCCCACGCCTTCGATCAGCGAGATGTAGGCCTGCACCAGCAGCTCGGCCTTCGACCCGTAGTGGTAGCCGATCGACGCCAGGTTGGTGCCCGACTCCTTGACGATGTCCCGCGCGGTCGTGCGCAGGAACCCCTTCTCCAGCAGGCAGCGCTTGGCGCCTTCGAGCAGATCCTCACGGTGTCCCATACGCATCACCCTACCGCCGATCCATACACCTGTCCTAGACAGATGACTTATACAACCGTTCTAGACAAGCGTTTAAGACGCTTGTACAGTCTCTGGCATGACGAACCCGACGAGCACGAACGCCGGCGCCGACAGCGCCACCCCCGCCCGCGCCGGGCGCCGCGAGTGGACGGCCATGGGCGTGCTGATGCTGCCGCTGCTGCTGGTCTCGATGGACGTCTCGGTCCTGTACTTCGCGACCCCCGCCATCAGCGCGGACCTGCACCCGAGCGGCACCCAGCAGCTGTGGATCTTCGACATCTACGGCTTCGTCCTGGCCGGCCTGCTGATGACGATGGGCTCCCTCGGCGACCGCATCGGCCGCCGCAAGCTCCTCCTCATGGGCGCCGCCGCCTTCGGCACCGCCTCGCTCCTCGCGGCCTACGCGAACAGCGCCGAGACCCTGATCGCGGCCCGCGCGGTCCTCGGCATCGGCGGCGCGACCCTGATGCCGTCCACGATGGCCCTGCTGCGCACGATGTTCACCGACCCCGCCCAGCGGACGAAGGCGATCGGCCTGTGGTCCGGCGTGATGACCGGCGGCATCGCCCTCGGCTCGGTGATGAGCGGCATCCTCGTCGAGCACTTCTGGTGGGGCTCGGTCTTCCTGGTCAACCTGCCCGCGATGGTGCTCCTGCTGCTCCTCGGTCCGGTGCTGCTGCCGGAGTCGAAGGACCCGAACCCGGGCCGTTTCGACTGGGTGAGCGTCCCGCTGTCGATGGCCGCCGTGCTGCCCGTCATCTACGGCCTGAAGGAGATCCCCTCCGAGGGCTGGCACCCGCTGTACGTCGTCTCCCTCACCGTCGGCCTGCTCTTCACCGCCCTGTTCGTCCACCGGCAGCGCACGGCCGCCTCGCCGCTGATCCCGCCGGCCCTGCTGAAGGGCCGCGGCTTCGCCCCGGCGCTGGTCCTGAACCTCGTCGCCGCCCTCGCCATGCTGGGCTCGGCCATCTTCACCACGCAGTACCTGCAGTCGGTCCTCGGCAAGAGCCCCCTGGCGGCGGCCCTGTGGAGCCTGCTGCCCTCGGTGTTCATCGGACTCGCCGGTCCGGTCACCGCGCAGCTGGTCCGGCGGGGTGTCAACCGGGCGTACGTCGTCGCGGGAGGCTTCGCGGCCATGGCGGCCGGCTTCTCCGTCCTCGCGCTCCTCGGCACCGACTCGCTGTGGCTGGTGCTCGCCGGGGCCGGCGTCCTGGCCTGCGGGATGGTCGCGATCACGTCCCAGCTGGTCGACCTGGCCATGAGCAGCACCCCGGTGGAGCGGGCGGGCACGGCCTCCTCCCTGCTGGAGACCGGCACCGAGTTCGGCGGCGCGCTCGGCATGGCGGTCCTCGGGTCCATCGGCACGGCGATCTACCGCCACGAGATGCCGTCCAGCGCGCCGGCCGGAGCCCGCGAAACCCTGGGCGACGCCCTCGCCACGGCCGCGCATCTGCCCGGCGGGGCCGGTCAGTCCCTCGTCGCCACCGCCCGGGAGGCGTTCACCAGCGGGTTCCAGGGCGCGGCGATCGCCGGAGCCGTTCTGGTGGCGCTGGCCGCGGTGGGGGCCGCCGTGAGCCTGCGCAGGGTCGAGGCCGGGGACGGGAAGTAGGGCAGCGCACGAAAACGCCGGACGGGCTGACGGAAGTCAGCCCGTCCGGCGTTCGTGGACCACAAGGCCGAAGCGGGGCCTGGGGGCGGCGGCCCCCGGACGGCAACCTCAGACCAGGTTCACCGAGCGGGCGGACGTCGCACCGATCTCTGAGGCGACCTCGGCCAGCACACCGGCGGTCACCGTGTCATCGACGGTGAGCACCGCCAGCGCCTCGCCGCCCACCGCCGCGCGGGCGACCTGCATGCCCGCGATGTTGATGCCCGCCTCGCCGAGGATGCGGCCGACGGTGCCGACGACACCGGGACGGTCCTCGTAGCGCAGGACGACCATGTGGTCGGCGAGCGCGAGGTCGACGTCGTAGTCGCCGACCGCGACGATCTTCTGGATGTGCTTCGGACCGGCCAGCGTGCCGGAGACCGACACCTCCTCGCCCCCGGCGAGCGTGCCGCGCACGGTGACGACGTTGCGGTGCTCGGCCGACTCGGAGCTGGTGGTCAGCCGGACCTCGACGCCACGCTCCTGCGCGAACAGCGGCGCGTTGACGTAGGAGACCGTCTCGTCGACGACGTCCTCGAAGACACCCTTGAGCGCGGACAGCTCCAGCACCTTCACGTCGTGCTGGGTGATCTCGCCGTAGACCTCGACGTCGAGGCGGTGCGCGACCTCACCGGCGAGCGCGGTGAAGATCCGGCCGAGGCGCTCGGCGAGCGGCAGACCCGGCTTGACGTCCTCGGCGATGACACCGCCCTGGACGTTCACCGCGTCCGGCACCAGTTCACCGGCGAGGGCGAGCCGGACGGACTTGGCGACCGCAATGCCCGCCTTCTCCTGGGCCTCGTCGGTGGAGGCGCCGAGGTGCGGGGTGCACACGACCTGGTCCAGCTCGAACAGCGGCGAGTCGGTGCACGGCTCCTTGGCGTACACGTCGAGGCCGGCGCCGGCGACCCGGCCCTCCTTCAGCGCCGCGTACAGCGCCGCCTCGTCGACGATCCCGCCGCGCGCGGCGTTGACGATGCGCACGCTCGGCTTGACCTTGCGCAGCGCCTCGTCGCCGATGAGGCCGAGGGTCTCGGGGGTCTTGGGCAGGTGGACGGTGATGAAGTCGGAGACCTCCAGCAGCTCGTCCAGGGACAGCACCTTCACGCCCATCTGCGCGGCCCGCGCGGGCTGCACGTAGGGGTCGTAGGCGACGACCTTCATGCCGAAGGCGGACATCCGCTGGGCGACCAGGGCGCCGATACGGCCGAGGCCGACGACGCCGAGGGTCTTCTCGGCCAGCTCGACACCCGTGTACTTGCTGCGCTTCCACTCGCCGTTCTTCAGCGCGGCGTTGGCCTGCGGGATGTTGCGGGCGGAGGCGAGGAGCAGACCGCAGGCCAGCTCGGCGGCGGTCACGATGTTGGAGGTGGGGGCGTTGACGACCATCACGCCGGCCTTGGTGGCGGCGGAGACGTCGACGTTGTCCAGGCCGACGCCGGCGCGCGCGACGACCTTGAGCTTCTTCGCGGCGGCGATGGCCTCGGCGTCGACCTTGGTCGCGGAGCGGATCAGGATCGCGTCGACATCGGCGATGGCGGGGAGCAGTTCGGCTCGGTCGGCTCCGTTGGTGTGCCGGATCTCGAAGTCCGGGCCGAGTGCGTCCACGGTCGCGGGCGACAGCTCTTCAGCGATGAGTACGACAGGTTTCGAGCTCACGTGAGGTCCTCACAAGTCCAGAGCATGCGGACGGCCGTCCCGACGGCCGCAGGCGGAGGAGGGGGGCTAGCCGCGGAAGACGCACGACGCTGTGGGCCTGACGCGTATGTTGTGCAGCAGTCTAGTGGCGCGGCGATCGTCGCTTTGCGCCACCGCGGAAGTATCACCCGGACGAGAAACTACATTTTGTAGTCCTCCCGGCGGTTGTGGAACAGGGGGCCGGAGCAGTGCGCCCCGACCCCCTGACCTGAGGCTTACGCCTCCTCGTTCACCCAGCTCATCAGCTTCCGCAGCTGCTTGCCGGTGGTCTCCAGCAGGTGCTCGGAGTCCTGCTGCTTGTACTCGTTGTACTTCTTCAGACCGCCGTGGTACTCGTCCATCCAGTTCTGGGCGAAGGAGCCCTCCTGGATCTCGGCGAGGACCTTCTTCATCTCGGCCTTGGTGGCGTCGGTGATGATGCGCGGGCCGGTGACGTAGTCGCCCCACTCGGCGGTCTCGGAGACGGACCAGCGCATCTTCTCCAGGCCGCCCTCGTACATGAGGTCCACGATCAGCTTCAGCTCGTGCAGGCACTCGAAGTAGGCGATCTCCGGCTGGTAGCCCGCCTCGACCAGGGTCTCGAAGCCGGCCTTGACCAGGGCGGAGGTGCCACCGCAGAGCACGGCCTGCTCGCCGAACAGGTCGGTCTCGGTCTCCTCGGTGAAGGTCGTCTTGATGACACCGGCGCGGGTGCCGCCGATGGCCTTGGCGTACGACAGGGCCAGCGGGAAGGCGTTGCCGGTGGCGTCCTGCTCGACGGCGGCGATCGCCGGGACGCCGCGGCCCTCCTCGTACTGACGGCGCACCAGGTGGCCCGGGCCCTTCGGGGCGACCAGGGCGACGTCGACGCCGGCCGGGGGCTTGATGAAGCCGAAGCGGATGTTGAAGCCGTGGGCGAAGAAGAGCGCGTCGCCGTCCTTCAGGTTCGGGGCGATGGACTCCTCGTAGACCTGGGCCTGGATCGGGTCCGGGATGAGGATCATGATGACGTCGGCCTCGGCGGCGGCCTCGGCCGGGGTCACCACGCGCAGACCCTGCTCCTCGGCCTTCGCCTTGGACTTCGAGCCCTCGTGCAGACCGACACGCACGTCGACACCGGAGTCACGCAGCGACAGCGCGTGGGCGTGGCCCTGGCTGCCGTAGCCGATGACCGCGACCTTGCGGCCCTGGATGATGGACAGGTCGGCGTCAGCGTCGTAGAACAGCTCGGCCACTTTGGGTTCTCTCCTTGGTGTGCAGGTTGTGCGTCCCACCGTATGCCGGTGAGGGGAAGGGAAGTTTCTCGATCTCGGCATCCGGGCGGACGGGTCGTCGCCGACCGCCCGGTTCCAGCCTTGCGCGGTTCGCTCGAGTTCAGCTTTACGCGGTTCGGTCGAGCGCGCGAAGCGAGCGGTCGGTGATCGAACGGGCGCCGCGGCCGATCGCGATCGTGCCGGACTGCACCAGTTCCTTGATGCCGTACGGCTCGAGCATCTTGAGCATCGCGGACAGCTTGTCACTCGAACCGGTGGCCTCGATCGTGACGGCCTCCGGGGAGACGTCGACGGTCTTGGCGCGGAACAGCTGGACGATCTCCACGATCTGGGAGCGGGTCTCGTTGTCGGCGCGGACCTTCACGAGGACCAGTTCGCGCTGGACGGCCTGCCCGGGCTCCAGCTCGACGATCTTCAGCACGTTGACGAGCTTGTTGAGCTGCTTGGTCACCTGCTCCAGGGGCAGGTCCTCGACGTTCACCACGATGGTGATGCGGGAGATGTCCGGGTGCTCGGTGACGCCGACCGCGAGCGAGTCGATGTTGAAGCCGCGCCGCGAGAACAGGGCGGCGATGCGGGCCAGGATGCCCGGGGTGTTCTCCACCAGGACGGAGAGCGTGTGCTTGGACATGGTCTTTTACGTCTCTCTCGCTCAGTCGTCTTCGTTGTCGCCGAAGTCGGGGCGGACGTCCCGGGCGGCCATGATCTCGTCGTTGGAGGTGCCGGCGGCGACCATCGGCCAGACCATCGCGTCCTCGTGGACGACGAAGTCGACGACGACCGGGCGGTCGTTGATGGAGTTCGCCTCCTCGATGACCTTGTCCAGGTCCTCCGGGCGCTCGCAGCGCAGGCCCACGCAGCCCATAGCCTCGGACAGCTTCACGAAGTCCGGCACGCGCGTGCCCTTGGCCTCCGGGTTGATGTCGTCGGGGCCGGAGTGCAGCACGGTGTTGGAGTAGCGCTGGTTGTAGAACAGGGTCTGCCACTGGCGGACCATGCCGAGCGCGCCGTTGTTGATGATGGCGACCTTGATCGGGATGTTGTTCAGCGCGCAGGTGGTCAGTTCCTGGTTGGTCATCTGGAAGCAGCCGTCGCCGTCGATCGCCCAGACGGTCTGCTCCGGCTGCCCGGCCTTGGCGCCCATGGCGGCCGGGACCGCGTAACCCATCGTCCCGGCGCCGCCGGAGTTCAGCCAGGTGGCCGGCTTCTCGTACTGGATGAAGTGCGCGGACCACATCTGGTGCTGGCCGACGCCCGCGGCGAAGATCGTGCCCTCGGGGGCGAGTTGGCCGATGCGCTCGATGACCTGCTGCGGCGAGAGCGAGCCGTCCTCGGGCTGGTCGTAGCCGAGCGGGTAGGTCTCGCGCCAGCGGTTCAGGTCGCTCCACCAGGCGGTGTAGTCACCCTGGTGGCCCTCGCCGTGCTCCTTCTGCACCGCCTGGACCAGGTCGGCGATGACCTCACGGGCGTCGCCGACGATCGGCACGTCCGCGGCCCGGTTCTTGCCGATCTCGGCCGGGTCGATGTCGGCGTGGACGATCTTGGCGTACGGGGCGAAGCTGTCCAGCTTGCCGGTGACGCGGTCGTCGAAGCGGGCGCCGAGGGCGACGATCAGGTCGGCCTTCTGCAGCGCGGTGACGGCGGCGACCGCACCGTGCATGCCCGGCATTCCCACGTGCAGCGGGTGGCTGTCGGGGAACGCGCCGAGCGCCATCAGGGTCGTGGTGACGGGCGCGCCGGTGAGCTCGGCGAGGACCTTCAGCTCCGCGGTGGCGTGTGCCTTGAGGACGCCGCCGCCGACGTAGAGGACGGGCCGCTTGGCGGAGGTGATCAGCTTGGCGGCCTCGCGGATCTGCTTGGCGTGCGGCTTGGTCACCGGGCGGTAGCCGGGCAGGTCCATGGTGGGCGGCCAGGAGAAGGTCGTCTTCGCCTGCAGGGCGTCCTTGGCGATGTCGACCAGGACCGGTCCCGGGCGGCCGGTGGAGGCGATGTGGAACGCCTGCGCGATGACCCGCGGGATGTCCTCGGCCTTGGTGACGAGGAAGTTGTGCTTGGTGATCGGCATGGTGATGCCGACGATGTCCGCCTCCTGGAAGGCGTCCGTGCCGATCGACTTCGAGGCGACCTGGCCGGTGATCGCGACCAGCGGAACGGAGTCCATGTGCGCGTCGGCGATCGGCGTCACCAGGTTGGTGGCACCGGGGCCGCTCGTCGCCATGCAGACGCCGACCTTGCCGGTGGCCTGTGCGTAGCCGGTGGCCGCGTGGCCGGCGCCCTGCTCGTGGCGGACCAGCACATGGCGGACCCGGGTGGAGTCCATCAGGGGGTCGTACGCCGGGAGGATCGCACCGCCGGGAATGCCGAATACCGTGTCCGCGCCGACCTCCTCGAGGGAGCGGATGAGGGACTGCGCACCCGTGACGTGCTCGACGGGGGCGGACTGCTGTCCTCCGGATCGGGGCCGCGGCTGCGGATGGGCCCCGGTGGCCTGCTCGGTCATCGGCATTCTCTTCTCGATGCTGAGGGTTTTTGCGAGGTTTGTGCGGAGTTCAAGCGCTGCACGAGCGGCACTCGTGCAACAAAAAACCCCTCGTGCCGCAAGGCAAGCGAGGGGAGCGCGCCGGTGTGGTCGCTGGGCGTTCCGGATCGTCCTCCGGTGGGTCCCAGCTCAGCCGACGCGCTGTCCAAGTACGAGAATTCGGGTGCGCATGGCACTGACCCTCCCCCCGGCGCACACCACGTGTCAAGTGGGTGGGACGCGCGTCTCATTATGTGAGCGAAGGACACCGCCACCTCCCAGGACAGCCTGCACACTCCCTGTCTACACCCGCGCGCCGTTCTCCGCGGCCCGTTCACGCCCGGGGCGCAGCGGTCGGCGCCCCGCCCGCGAACGCCGGTTCGGCCGGTGCGTGCGGCACCGGATAGTGGCCGGATCCGAGCGCCCGGCGCAGCCGGTACTCGTCCAGCGGCCCGGCGAACGCCATGCCCTGTCCGTGCGTGCAGCCCATCGCGCGCAGCGCCACGACCTGCTCCGGCAGGTCCACGCCCTCGGCGACGGACTGGAGCCCGAGATCGCCGGCGATCCGCAGCAGACCGCTGGTGATCTTGTGCAGCCGCGCGGACTCCACGACGCCCTCGACCAGACCGCGGTCGAGTTTCAGGACGTCCACCGGGAGCCTCCTCAGGGCCGTGATGGCCGCGTAGCCGCTGCCGAAGCCGTCCAGCGCGATCCGCACCCCCAGCCGGCTGAGCGCGGCAAGGCGGCGCTCCAGCTCGTCCAGGGGGAGCCGCGGATCGGTGTCGGACAGCTCGAGGACCAGCGCGCCGGGCGGCAGCCCGTGCCGGGTGAGCAGCGCCTCCACGGAGCCGAGCGGCATCGAGCGGTCCAGCAGCCGCCGGGCGCTCATCCGGACGACCACCGGTACGACGAGCCCGGTCGCGGCCCGCTCGGCGGCCTGTTCGACGGCCTCCTGCAGGATCCAGCGGTCCAGCTCGGCGGTCTTGTCGCCGTCCTCGGCCACCCGCAGGAACTCGGCCGGGGTGAACAGCACCCCCTGCGAGGAGCGCCAGCGCGCCTGCGCCGACACGGCCGTGATCCGGCCGGCCTCCAGGCACACCACCGGCTGGTGCAGCAGCGCGAACTCGCCGTCGTGCAGCGCGGCACGCAGCCGGGTGGCCAGCTCCGCCTTGCGTACGACGTCCTGCTGCATCTGCGGCTTGTACAGCTCGACCCGGCCCTTTCCGGCCGCTTTCGCGCGGTACATCGCGAGGTCGGCGTTGCGCAGCAGCTCGCCCGCGCCGAGGCCCTGCTCGGCGAAGGCGACACCGATGGAGGCGTTGACCCGGACGTCGTTGCCGTCGATCGGGTACGGCTGGGAGAGGGTCACCCGGAGGCGCTCGGCGAGCTCCAGGATGTTCCGCTCCCTCGCGGCACGGTCCCGGGTGCCGTCCCCGACGATCAGGGCCGCGAACTCGTCGCCGCCCAGCCGGGACGCGGTGTCCCCCTGCCGGACCGCGTCCTGGAGCCGGCGGGCGGCCTGGACCAGCAGCTCGTCCCCGGCCTGGTGCCCGATCGTGTCGTTGACGGCCTTGAAGCCGTCCAGGTCGATGAAGAGCACGGCCGTGTTGCGCAGGGCGGCGCCCCGGTCGGTGGCCCGGCGGCCGGACAGGGCCTGTTGCACCCGCCGGGTGAACAGCGCGCGGTTGGGCAGGTCGGTCAGCGGGTCGTGCTCGGCGTTGTGCTGCAACTGGGCCTGCAGACGCACCCTTTCGGTCACGTCCCGGCTGTTGAAGATCAGCCCGCCGTGGTGGCGGTTGACCGTCGACTCCACGTTGAGCCAGCCGCCCTCGCCGGACCGGAAGCGGCACTCGATGCGGGTGGTGGGTTCCTCCAGCGGGCTGGCGGCGAGGAAGCGGCGCACCTCGTGCACCACGCAGCCCAGGTCCTCCGGGTGGATGAGACTGGCCAGCTCGCTGCCCACCAGGTCCTCGGCGGGCCGGCCGTAGACCCCGGCGGCGGCCGGGGAGACGTACCGCAGGACGCCGTTGGGCGCGGCGATCATGATGACGTCGCTGGAGCCCTGCACCAGGGAGCGGAAGTGGTTCTCCTTCTGCGCCAGCTCCTGGGTGAGGGTGATGTTGTCCAGCAGCATGATGCCCTGCCGGATGACGAGCGCGAGCACGACGCACCCCGCGGTGATCAGCACGACGTGGTCGGGCCGGCGGCCGTTGAGGACGTTGTACAGGATGCCCAGGGTGCACACGGCGGCGGCGAGGTACGGGGTGAGGGCGGCGAGGGAACCGGCCAGCGGCCGGCCGGCCGGGTACCGGCTGTGCTCACCTCCCGGGGCGGGCACGGACACGGGGTGGTGGCCCGTGCCGCGCTGTCCGGGCAGGTGCTCGTGGACCACGCGCGTGTGACCGTCCGGCACGTGCGCCTCCTGCGCGCCCTTGGCGCGGGGCGCGGCCCAGGGGGCGTAGGCGAGCAGCAGCGAACCGGCGAACCAGCCGGCGTCCAGCAGCTGCCCGGACCGGTAACTGCTGTGCAGCAGCGGCGAGGTGAACAGCGCGTCGCACATCACGGTCACCGCGAGCGCGCCGATCGCCGTGTTCACGGCGGTGCGGTTGCCCGGTGTGCGGCGGAAGTGCAGCGCGAGCACCATGCTGACGAGCGCGATGTCGAGCAGCGGGTACGCCAGCGACAGCGCGGTGTGCGCGACGCTCGGTCCGTCGAACCGGGCCGCCTGGGCGAGCGCGAGACTCCACGACAGGGTGAGCAGCGAGCCGCCGATCAGCCAGGCGTCCAGCGCCAGACAGATCCAGCCGGCCTTGGTCACCGGCCGTTTGGCGAGCACCAGCAGGCCCACGATGGCGGGCGGTGCGAAGCACAGGAAGAACAGGTCGGCGTAGCTGGGGCTGGGCACGGGCTGTCCGAGGACGACCTCGTACCATCCCCAGACCGCGTTGCCGAGGGCCGCCATCGTCGAGGAGAGGGCGAACAGCAGCCAGGCCGAACGGAAGCGGACGCGCGGACTGCGGGCGTACAGGAAGCAGGAGACGGCGGCGGTGCCCGCCGCGGCGCTCAGCCCGAAGTCACCCATGATCAGTGCGACTTCGTCAGTGCCCCAGGCGAACGCGGCCCCGACGGCGTAGGCCGCGCAGACCAGGGCGAGGACGAGTTGCTCCATCGCGCGCGTGCCCTCGCCGACGGCCTGCCGGCGGCGCGGCGCCTGCTGCGGGCGGGAGGCGCGCACCGCTGCGTCCAGGGCGGTCGTCACAGAGGGCGGCGCACTCACCGGGGCCTCCCCGTCTGCGCCGCTCCCGCGTCCCGGCGGTCCCGGTGCGCTGGGTGCCCCTGCCTCCTGCGACCGCTGTGCCTGCGCTGCTGGTGACTGTGGTGGCTGGTGTGATGGCCGCGTCTGCGCGTGGCCGTGCGCCAGGGCCGCCGTCGGCGGCTCCGCCGCGTCGGATCGTTCGTCCATAGGCCGTGCATCGCCCGTCGCCCCCCTCACAGATCTGAATGTCCATCCCCGGCGCCGAACGGTCAGCGGCGCAGCCCCTGTCGGGACGATACACCAGGATCGTCACTCAGGGACATAGCTTCTCTACGCTCCGTGACGACCAGGGAGGATGCGGGTACGCGCCGCGCCCGAGGGGTTGCGGAGGGTGCCGGAACCGTGGGCTACGACCCCGTCGTGAGGATCACGTTGCGCAGCGGCTCGTGGTTCACGAACCGGGTCAGCTGGTCCGTCAGCAGCCGCTTGGCGCGCGGCAGGAAGGCCGAACTGGGGCCGCCCACGTGCGGGCTGATGAGCACGCCGGGCGCCTGCCACAAGGGATGTCCCGGCGGCAGCGGCTCGGGATCCGTCACGTCGAGGGCCGCACCGATCCGGCCGCTCTCCAGCTCCATGAGCAGTGCCTTGGTGTCGACGACGGGTCCGCGGGCGACGTTCACGAGCAGCGCGCCGTCCTTCATCCGGCCCAGGAAAGCGGCGTCCACCAGGCCCCTCGTCTCCTCCGTCAAGGGCGTGGAGAGGATCACGACGTCAGCGTGTGGAAGCAGGGAGGGCAATTCGGTGAGCGGATGCACCGGACCGCGCGCCGTGGTGCGCGAGGAGCGCGCCACGCGCGCCACCCGCGCGAGCTCGAAGGGCGCGAGCCGGTCCTCGATGGCGGCGCCGATGGCGCCGTAGCCGACGATGAGCACGCTCTTGTCGGCGAGGGACGGATGGAACTCGCTCCGCCAGAGCCCCTCTTGCTGTGCCCTGACGAACTGGGGGATGCCGCGCAGGGAGGCGAGGGTCAGGGTGAGCGCGAGTTCGGCGGTGCTCGTCTCGTGCACGCCCCGTGCGTTGCACAGCCGCACGCCCGGCCGGATGGACGAGAGCCGCGCGGTGACGTCGTCGACCCCGGCCGTCAGCGTCTGGATGACCTGCACGTGGGTCAGGTGCTCGAGCGGACGCACCTTGACCGGCCCGCGCTTCATGTACGGCACCACGTACAGGACACAGTCCGCGGGGTCGCCGGGAAACTCCTGGTCACCGTCGGCGCCGCCGTCCCAGAACAGGTACCGGGGCCCTTCGGGAAGCCCCTCGATCTCCTCCGGCGCGATGGGAAGCCACACGTCAGCTGTCATGCATGGAGGCTATGTCAGGTACGCGCGGGTGCAGAGGTTAGGTTGGGGGCCGGGCAGAGGGAGGTTCACGAGCAGGTGGAGCGCAGGACGATCGGCGCGGGGGCGCTCGCGGTGGGGGCCGTCGGACTCGGGTGCATGCCGATGAGCTGGGGGTACAGCGGGTCGAGGCAGCGGGGCGACGAGTCGCTCAGAACCGCGCACCGGGCGCTGGACCTGGGTTCGACCCTCCTGGACACGGCGGACATGTACGGCCCGTTCACCAATGAGCTGCTGCTGGGGCGGGTGCTGAAGGAGCGGCGCCGGGAGGCCTTCGTGTCGACGAAGGTGGGGCTGCTGGTGGGTGAGCAGCACATCGTGGCCAACGGCCGCCCCGGATACGTGAAACGGGCCTGCGACGCCTCGCTGCGGCGTCTGCAGACGGACGTGATCGACCTCTACCAGCTGCACCGCGCCGACCCCGAGGTCCCGGTCGAGGAGACCTGGGGCGCGATGGCGGACCTCGTCCGGGCGGGCAAGGTGAGGGCGCTGGGCCTGTGTGCCATGGGCGCGCGCGGCGGCCGGCGCTCCGGGGCCGGACTGCACGACACGACCCTGCGCCAGTTGCAGCGGGTGCAGCAGGTCTTCCCGGTGGCCGCGGTGGAGGCGGAGCTGTCGGTGTGGTCGCAGGAGGCGCTGCGGGCGCTGCTGCCCTGGTGCGAGGCCCGGGGTGTGGGGTTTCTCGCGGCGATGCCGCTGGGCAACGGCTTCCTGACCGGCACGCTGACCCCGGGCGAGGGCTTCGAACCGGACGACCTGCGCGCTCGCCATCCCCGTTTCACGGCCGAGATGATGGCGGCCAACCAGCCGATCGTCGCGGGCCTGCGCCGGATCGCCCTCCGCCACGGCGAGCACGTCACCCCGGCGCAGGTCGCCCTGGCCTGGGTCCTGGCCCAGGGCCGCCATGTGATCGCCCTTCCGGGCACGAAGCGGGAACGCTGGGCCGCGGAGAACGCGACGGCGGCCGGCCTTCACCTGACCCGGGAGGACCTGACGGAGATCTCCCGGCTGCCGGCGGCACGGGGGTCGTGGGACTGAGGGGACCGGGGGGAGGGAACGGGCGTCGGGACGCGGGCGGACAGGCGATGCTGGACGAGTGGGCATCACCCACCCGCCGCTGGATCACCCCTTCGAAGGGACCATGATCGTGCAACGTCGAGCTGTGCCGGCCGTGTTGGCCCTGGCCGCCCTCCTGCTGACGGCCGGCTGTTCCTCCGGCGGAGGGGGCTTCCCGAACGGCGCCGGAGGGACACCCCCCACGGGTACGGCAGCGGGCACACCCTCCTCCGGCCGGGCCGCCGAGCCGGCCCCGCCGGCCAGGGGCTCGGTGAAGGTGCTGCGCACCGTGGCCGAGGGGCTGAAGACACCCTGGGGGCTGGCACCGCTGCCGGACGGCGCCCTGCTGGTCTCCTCCCGGGACGACGGGACGATCACCCGGATCGACGAGCGGACGGGCCGCAGGACCGAGCTGGGCAAGGTCTCCGGGGTCTCGCCGGCCGGCGAGGGCGGTCTGCTGGGCATCGCCCTCTCCCCCGACCACGCCTCGGACCACATGATCTACGCCTACTTCACCTCCGCCTCGGACAACCGCATCGTCCGCATGCTGTACGACGAGCGAAAGCCGGCCGGTGAGCAACTGGGCGCCCCCGACACGGTGTTCAAGGGCATCCCCAAGGGCGCCGTCCACAACGGCGGCCGTATCGCCTTCGGCCCGGACGGCATGCTGTACGCGGGCACCGGCGACAGCGGCAGGCGGGGGCTCGCCCAGGACAGGCAGTCCCTCGGCGGCAAGATCCTGCGTCTGACCCCGGAGGGCGAACCGGCTCCGGGCAACCCCTTCCCCCACTCCCCGGTGTACTCGTACGGCCACCGCAACGTCCAGGGCCTGGCCTGGGACGACAGACAGCGCCTGTTCGCCTCGGAGTTCGGGCAGGACACCTGGGACGAGCTGAACGCGGTCAAGCCGGGCGGGGACTACGGCTGGCCGAAGGCCGAGGGCAGGTCCTCGGATGCCGCCTTCCAGAACCCGCTGGCCCAGTGGCACACCGACGACGCCTCCCCCAGCGGCATCGCCTGGGTGAAGGGCGTGATCTGGATGGCCGGCCTGAAGGGTCAGCGCCTGTGGCGCATCCCGCTGCGGGGCACGGAGGCCTCGGCGGCACCGCAGGCCTTCCTCACCGGGACGTACGGCCGGCTGCGGACGGTGGTCGCGGCGGGTGGCGACAAGGTGTGGCTGGTGACGAGCAACACGGACGGCCGGGGACGGCCGAAGCCGGGGGACGACCGGGTGCTGGAGGTGCAGGTGGCCTAGCGCTCGGCGCCCGCCCGGCCGCTCACGCCTCCTCCCGTCCCCCCGGCTCCCCTTCCGGGCCCTCTCCCGGGGTCGGCTCCGGCTCCGCGGCGGCCGGCGGCGGTTCCGGCAGTCGTATGACGGCCTTCCCGGACGCCAGGTCGATGGGGCCCCGTCCAGGGTCGTTGTCGCCGACGTCCTCGCGGGTCAGCTCGAGCCGGTTCTGCTCGTCCCGGGTGTGTTTGCGGCCGGGTGCGAACAGTTCCTCGAAGGCGTTGAACACGGCCTCTCCCCCCGCTTCTCCCCTTCACGGCTTTTCTCCAGCGTAGGTCTCAGCCCGCCGTACCGGCAGTGAGCGGGTCGGCCGGGAACAGCTCCAGCCGGTGCGCCATCGCGGCTGCCTCTCCCCGGCCCGAGACGCCCAGCTTGCTCAGGATGTTGGAGACGTGAACACTCGCGGTCTTCGGGGAGATGAACAGTTCCTCGGCGATCTGGCGGTTGGTGCGGCCGTCCGAGACCAGGCGGAGCACGTCCCGTTCCCGGCTGGTGAGGCCGAGGGCCGTGACCGGGTCGACGGGTGCGAGGGCCCGGCGTGGGCTGAGGCGGGCGCGCTGGGCGAGCCGGGTGACGGCGTCGGCAAGCGGGCGGGCGCCGAGGTGGTCGGCGACCGCCCCGGCCAGCCGGAGCAGTTCGGTGGCGCGGCAGCGCTCGTCCTCGCCGCCGTCGGCGAGCAGGGACTCGGCGAGGCGGTGGCGCAGCCGGGCGAGGTCGTACGGGCGGTCCAGGCACTCGAACGCGGCCACCACCCGTGACCAGGCGTCGGCGGTGTCCCGGCCCTCGGCCCGGTGCAACTCGGCGCGGGTCCACTGCTCGTAGGCCTCCCACAGGGGTATGCCGGTGGTGAGTCCCCGGGCGGCCTCGCTCAGGCGGTGCAGGGTCTCGGCGCGGCCGGGCGCGGCGGCGGGCAGGGCCCGGGCGTCGGCCTCCGCGCGGGCGGCGGCCAGCAGCAGGGGCCAGGTGCCGCGGTGGGTGCCGGGCGGGAAACCGGCTTCCAGGACCGCCTGCAGTTCGGCGCGGGCGTCGAGGATCCGGCCCTCCGCGGCGGCGATGCCGAGGGCGACCCGTGCCACGGGCAGCCACTGCTGGGGCATGGGGTTGAGCACGCCGTAGTGGGCGCGGGTGGAGGCGAGTTGCCGGGCGGCCTGCGCGAGGTCGCCGCGGGCCAGGGCCAGGCGGGCCAGCTTGAGGGCGCCCGCGCCGCGGGGTCTGGCGCTGTGGCCGACCCGGGTGGCGTGGGCGGCGGCCTCGGCCGCCTCCTCCCACTCGCCGAGCACGTACAACGCGTGGGAGAGGTTGCCCCACACCCACGCCTCGGAGTCGAGGAGTCCGTACCGGCGGGTGAAGGCGATGCCTTCGCGCAGGAGCTGTGCGGCTTCCCGGGTGCGGCCGACGCCGCTCAGCTCGGACGGCAGGTTCACATAGGCGCGGCTCGCGACCTGGGTCACGCCTTCCGTCAGGGCGTCCTCCTTGACCTGCCGCATCTGCGCCAGCCCGGCCTCGACGTCGCCTGCGTCCACCATGAGGCCGCCCAGGGTGAGGCGCGCGTGCAGTTCGGTCTCGCGGGTGCCGAGCATGCGCGCGTACTCCACGGCCCGCTCGGCGGCGACGAAGGCCTCGGCTCCGGGCCGGTGCAGCATCGACCAGTTGGCGACCCGCGCGAGGACCTCGGCGTGCACCGCCGACGGCGGCAGGCCGCGCACCAGTTCCTGGGCGGTGGCCAGCTCCTGCCATCCGTCGCCGCGCGCCTGGGCCTGGACGAGGCGGGAGCGCTGTACCCAGAACCAGGCGGCGCGCAGGGGGTCCGGTTCGTCCTCGAGGAGGCGCAGGGCCCGTTTGGTGATCTTCAGCGCGCGTTCGCGTTCGCCGCCGAAGCGGCCCGCGACGGCGGCTTCGGCCATCAGGTCGAGGCAGCGCAGCGGGGTGGTGGCGGGGTCGCAGCCGCACGGGGGGTATGCCTCGGTGTAGTCGGCCGGGCGCAGGGCGGAGCGCACCTCCTGCGGGGCGCTGTCCCACAGCTCCATCGCCCGCTCCAGGAGCCCGAGCTGCTCGGTGTAGGCGTGCCGGCGGCGGGCCACGACGGAGGCGTCCAGGACGGCGGGCAGGGCCTTGGCTGCGTCATGGGCGTGGTACCAGTAACTGGCCAGGCGCATCGCGCGCGCGTCGGCCGGGACGAGCGTGGGGTCGGCCTCCAGGGCTTCGGCGTAGCGGCGGTTGAGCCGGGAGCGTTCGCCGGGCAGCAGGTCGTCGGCGACGGCCTCGCGGACCAGGGAGTGCCGGAAGCGGTAGCCGTCGCCGGTGCGCGTGACGGTGAGGATGTTGGCGCCGACGGCTGCCCGCAGCGCCTCGATGAGGTCGTCCTCGCCGAGCCGGACGACCGCGGCGATCAGCCGGTACTCCACGGTGGAGCCGCCCTCTGCCACGACCCGGGCGACCCGCTGGGCGCTCTCGGGCAGCGCCTCGACCCGGACCAGGAGCAGATCGCGCAGGGAGTCGGTGAGTCCGGTGCAGCAGCCGTCGCAGGCGGCGACGGCGAGTTCCTCGACGAAGAAGGCGTTGCCGTCGGAGCGTTCGAAGATCTCGTCCACCTGGGCGGGGTCGGGTTCGGCGGCGAGGATGCCGGCGATCTGGCGGCCGACCTCCTCGCGTGTGAGGCGGCCGAGTTCGATGCGGCGGACGGTGCGCAGCCGGTCGAGTTCGGCGAGCAGGGGGCGCAGCGGGTGGCGGCGGTGGATGTCGTCGGAGCGGTAGCTGGCGAGGACGAGGAGCTTGCCTGCGCGCAGGGTGCGGAAGAGGTAGGCGAGGAGGTGGCGGGTGGAGGCGTCGGCCCAGTGCAGGTCCTCCAGGACGAGCACGACCGGCCGGTCGGCGGCGATCCTTTCGAGCAGGCGGACGGTGATTTCGAACAGGCGGGCCATGCCCTGCTCGTCGTGGCGGCCGGCGCCTGCCTCGCCCAGGTCGGGCAGGAGGCGGGCCAGTTCCTCCTGCTGGCCGTGCGCGGCGGCGGCGAACTCCTCGGGCAGGGCGTCGCGCAGCGCGCGCAGCGCGGTCGAGAAGGGGGCGAACGGCAGTCCGTCGGCGCCGATCTCCACACAGCCGCCGACGGCGACGACCGCGTGCCGGCCGGCGGCCGTGGCGAACTCCTCGACGAGGCGGGTCTTGCCGACCCCGGCCTCGCCACCGAGCAGCAGCGCCTGCGGCTCGCCGGCGCGGGCGCGGGCGAGCGCGTCGTTCAAGGTGTCCAACTCGTCGGCACGGCCGACGAACACGGGACTGACGGACCTGGTCTCCACGGGCCCGAGCATCGCACGGGGGCCGGACGGCAGGGCACCGGTTTTCCACAGGTCCGGTGTGATCGTCGTACCGGCGGGTGGAGGGGTGGGAGCAACGGACGGAAGGGCCGCACGACGGGGGTGGACAGTCGTACGACCCTGGGCCGGGAGGTCCGGAAGGCGGCCCACCCCCGTACGGTCGCCCTGCGTCCCGGCCCCGTCCGTCGGCCGGGTGGTCACGCGGTGCGCGGGAGCCGGTGCCGGCGGGGGCGGCCGGTATGGGACTCGGCGACCGCGCTGTCGTGGCGGGCGGCACGGCGGGTCCGGGCGGCGCTGCGGGCCAGGCGCTGCTGCTCGGCCTCGCGGATCAGCTCGGCGGAGCGCATCTTGTGGTACTCGAACTCGATCACGGCGTGTCCTTCGAGGAGAGTCGGTGTCGTGCGTCGCTTTCTGCGATGCCTCCACCTTCGTCTCCCAGGGGGGTGCGCCACATGGGGAGAGTTCCGCATCTTCGGGCGGCGTACGGGCCGCACGCACGCGTAAGGGGCCTCAGGGAGTCCCTAAGGTGCTCATGGAATCCCTAAGGCCCCGGGGAGCCGCGCGTTCTCAGCCAGTCGAGGGCAGGGCGAGCAGGGCGTCGGAGTACTTCAGGACCGCCAGCAGCAGCCCGATGACGCCGAGCGAGACGCCGGCCCAGGCGACCGACCTGATCCAGGGTGCCTGCGGCCGGCCGGGGGCACCGAAGGCGGGCCGGGCGAGCACGACCACACCGGTCAGCAGCGCGGCCAGCGCGAACAGGCCGGCCCACAGGGCGGTGCTGTGCCAGGCGTTGCCGTAGACCGCCTTGATCTGGGTGGCGACGCTCGCGGTGGAGGAGGTCCGCAGCTGACCGATGAGTTGCTCGCGGGCGCCGGCGACGGTGCCGATCCAGCCACCGCTGAGCGAGACGAGACCCAGCGCGGCCGAGACGACCGCACCGGCGCCCTGGCCGACCCCGAAAGGCACGTTCTCCTGCGTGGCTTCCGCCTCCTCGGCGGCCTCCTCCGCGGCCTCCTCGTCGGCGGGCTTCTCCCCGGCGGCGTCCGCCTGCCCGGAGTCCCCCTCGGGAACCTCCGCCCGCGCGGCTTCCTCCCCGGTGGTGGCGGCCTCCACCGCCGTCTCGTCGCTCTGCGCCTCGGCGGGGGCCTTGGCGCCTTCCTCTGTCTTCGTAGCCATGCCCGGCACCGTACGGACCCTGTCTGAGAGGTCCCTTAATGATCGCTGTGCGCGGTACGCGCGCGTGCCGCGCGCCACTCGGGAGCGAGGACCGACCAGATCTCGGTGCTGGTGCGCACGCCCCGGTGCGGGTAGTTCTCGCGGAGCACACCCTCGCGGGTCATGCCGAGCCGCTGGGCCACCTTGATGCTGGGCTCGTTGGCGGAGGACACATGCCACTCCACACGGTGCATGCCGCGTTCCTCGACGGCCCAGTCCAGCAGCACCCGCATGCCCCGGGTGACCAGTCCGCGCCCGGCCGCCGCGGGCTCCAGCCAGCAGCCGGCCTCGCACACCCCGCTCGGCGTGTCCCACACCCGGAACAGCAGGCCGCCGACCAGCTTCCCGTCCAGCCAGATGCCGTGCAGACTGCCGGCGTCGACAGCGCGCTTGTCGGCGTACGACCTCACCCAGGAACGGGCGCCCTCCAGGTCACGGACCACGTCCGGCAGCCCGATGTGCCGGCCGATGAACTCCCGCCCCCGGTCGACGTTGGCGAGGACCTCCTCGGCGTGCCAGACCTCCAGGGGCCGCAGCTCGGCTCCGTCGTCACCCAGGGATATCGCGTACATCGTGCTGCTCGTCCTTCCGCAGTTCGTCCACCGGGACCTCGCCGAGCCTCTCATGCGCGGCGCGGCACTCGGGCGGCTCGATGCTGATGCGGGGCAGGCGGCGCTCCAGCCAGGCGGGCAGCCACCAGTTGGCGGCGCCGAGCAGGTGCATCAGCGCGGGCACCAGCAGGGTGCGCAGCACGAAGGCGTCCAGGGCGACGGCGGAGGCCAGCGCGATGCCGAACATGGCGATCACACGGTCGCCGCTGAGCACGAAGGCCAGGAAGACCGAGATCATGATGATCGCGGCCGAGTTGATGACCCGGCTGGTCTCGGCGAGGCCGACCCGGACGGCACGCCGGTTGTCACCGGTCTCCAGCCACTCCTCGTACATCCGGCTGACCAGGAAGACCTGGTAGTCCATGGAGAGTCCGAAGAGGACGGACACCATGATCACGGGCAGGAACGGCTCGATGGGACCGGCCCGGCCGAGGCCGAGCAGTTCGCTGCCCCAGCCCCACTGGAAGACGGCGACGACGACGCCGAACGCGGCGGCCACGGCGGCGATGTTCATCACCGCGGCCTTCAGCGGGACGCCGAGCGAACGGAACGCGACGAGCAGCAGCAGACAGCCGAGCCCGATGACCGCGCCGACGAACAGCGGTAGTTTCCCGACGATCACATCCGCGAAGTCGTCGTAACCGGCGGTGACCCCGCCGACCTGGATGCCGAGGGAGGTGCCGGTCTCCGCGCGCGGCAGCACCTTCGTGCGCAGTCGGTCCACGAGATCGCTGGTGTCCTGTGACTGCGGCGCCGAGTCCGGGACGACGGTGAGGTAGGCGGTGGTGCCGTCGGCGGAATAGGTGGCCGGGGTGGCGGAGGCGACGCCCCGGGTGGCGCGCAGGGTGGTGTCGAGGTTGTCCAGGGCCAGCTCGTCGTCGCCGCCGTCCACCCGGGTGACCAGGGTGAGCGGTCCGTCCACCCCGGGCCCGAAGCCGTCGGCGAGCAGGTCGTAGGCCTTGCGGGTGGTGGAGGTGCGGGGGTCGTTGCCCTGGTCGGAGGTGCCGAGGTGGAGGGAGAGGGCCGGCAGGGCGAGCAGCGCGACCACGGCGACGGCGAGCGAACCGAGCAGCTTGGGCCGGCGTTCGACGAGCGCCGACCAGCGGGCGGCGAGACCGGTGGGCAGCTCCGGGCGCGGCCCGTGTTCGGCGAGCCTGCCCCGCTCGCGGCGGCTGAGGGCCCGGGGGCCGATGTACGACAGCAGGGCGGGCAGCAGGGTGACCGAGGCGGCGACGGTCAGCACCACCGTCAGCGAGGCGGCGACGGCGACGCCGTTGAGGAAGCCGAGCCGCAGGGTCAGCATCCCCAGCAGGGCTATGCACACCGTCGCACCCGCGAACACGACCGCGCGTCCCGTGGTGGCCACGGCGTTCACGGCGGCCTCGGTGACGCTCAGCCCGCGTTTCAGACCGCGCCGGTGTCTGGTCACGATGAACAGCGCGTAGTCGATGCCGACGCCGAGACCGATCAGCATGCCGAGCATGGGCGCGAAGTCGGCGACCGTCATGGCGTGTCCGAGCAGCCCGATGCCGGCGTAGGCGGTGCCGACGCCGACCAGCGCGGTGGCGATGGGCAGAGCCGAGGCGGCGAGCGAGCCGAAGGCGAGGAACAGTACGACGGCCGCGACGAGGACGCCGACCACCTCGGCGGTGTGCTCGTGCGCGGACGCCGTGAGCCCGATCGCGCTGCCGCCCAGCTCCACGTGGAGCCCGTCGCGTTCGGCGGCCTTGGCGGTGCGCACCACGGCCCGCGCCTCGGAGGTTCCGATGTGCTCGACCGGCTGGGTGAAGGTCACGGTGGCGTAGGCGGTGTGGCCGTCGGCGCTGATCCGGTGCGCGCCCCGGCTGCCGTACGGCCCGGTCACCGAGGCGACCGCGGGCAGCGCGGCGATCCGGCGCAGGGTGCGGGTCATGGTCCGCTTGACACCGGCGGCGCGGACGGTGCCGGTGACGGTGTGCCAGACGACGGTGTCGCTGTCCCCGCCCAGACCCGGGAAACCGTCCTCGAGCAGCTGCGCCGCGCGGCCCGACTCGGTGCCGGGGACGCTGTAGTCGTTCGAGTACGACGAACCGGCCACTGCTGCGGCCGCGGTGACACCGCCGAAGGCGAGGAGCCACAGCAGGACGGCGATCAGCCGATGCCGGACACACCAACGGGCGAGGTCTGCCACGGACGTGCTCCCAGTGATGATGTGTGGATCTTTGACCGGGAACGATCGTCCATGAGGTGAACAGCCCGCAAAGAACATATGAGTAAGCGCAGGACACTCTTGCAGGCGAAAGTGATCGTTTGTCGCGTTCGTGGGCTTGTTCACAAGAGTGGGAGGCACATCACAGGACACGCGTGCGCACTCTGTCGCCCGGAGGTACGAGGACGGCCCCGGAGGTCACACCTCCGGGGCCGCACCACGGGTCTCAGCCCTCGCTGACGCCCAGCTTCTGCAGGATCAGCTCCTTGACGCGAGCCGCGTCGGCCTGACCCCGGGTCGCCTTCATGACCGCGCCGACCAGGGCGCCGGCCGCGGCCACCTTGCCACCGCGGATCTTGTCGGCGATGGCCGGGTTGCCGGCGATGGCCTCCTCGACGGCGGCGGTCAGCGCGCCCTCGTCGGAGACGACCTTCAGACCGCGCTTGTCGACGACCTCGTCCGGGGTGCCCTCGCCCGCGAGGACGCCCTCGATGACCTGGCGGGCCAGCTTGTCGTTCAGGTCACCCTTCGCGACCAGCTCGGCGACCCGGGCCACCTGCTGCGCGGTGATCGCCAGCTCGTCCAGCGCCTTGCCGGACTCGTTGGCGCTGCGTGCCAGTTCGCCCATCCACCACTTGCGGGCGGAGGCCGCGTCGGCACCGGCGTCGATCGTGGCGACGATCGGCTCCAGCGCACCGGCGTTGAGGATCGCCTGCATATCGGTGGCGGAGATGCCCCACTCGGCCAGCAGCCGGGTGCGGCGGGCCAGCGGCATTTCGGGCAGGGCCGCCCGGATCTCCTCGACCCACTCGCGCGAGGGCGCGACCGGGACCAGGTCGGGCTCCGGGAAGTACCGGTAGTCCTCGGCCTCTTCCTTCACGCGGCCCGAGGTCGTGGACCCGGTGTCCTCGTGGAAGTGGCGGGTCTCCTGCACGATCGAGCCGCCGTCGCCGAGCACGGCCGCGTGCCGCTGGATCTCGAAGCGGACCGCACGCTCCACCGAACGCAGCGAGTTGACGTTCTTGGTCTCGCTGCGCGTGCCGAACTTGTCGGCGTCCTTGGGCATCAGCGACAGGTTCACGTCGCAGCGCATCTGGCCCATCTCCATACGGGCCTCGGACACGCCGAGCGCGCGGATCAGCTCGCGCAGCTCACGGACGTACGCCTTCGCCACCTCGGGGGCGCGCTCGCCGGCGCCGACGATCGGCTTGGTGACGATCTCGATCAGCGGGATACCGGCGCGGTTGTAGTCCAGCAGGGAGTGGGACGCGCCGTGGATACGGCCCGTGGCGCCGCCGACGTGCGTCGACTTGCCGGTGTCCTCCTCCATGTGGGCGCGCTCGATCTCCACGCGGAAGGTCTCGCCGTCCTCCAGCTGTACGTCGAGGTAGCCGTTGAAGGCGATCGGCTCGTCGTACTGGGAGGTCTGGAAGTTCTTCGGCATGTCCGGATAGAAGTAGTTCTTCCGGGCGAAGCGGCACCACTCGGCGATCTCGCAGTTCAGCGCGAGGCCGATCTTGATGGCGGACTCGACGCCGGTCGCGTTGACGACCGGGAGCGCGCCGGGCAGGCCGAGGCAGGTCGGGCAGGTCTGCGAGTTGGGCTCGGCACCCAGTTCGGTCGAACAGCCGCAGAACATCTTGGTCTTGGTGCCGAGTTCGACATGGACCTCAAGGCCCATGACGGGGTCGTACGACGCCAGCGCGTCCTCGTACGACACCAGGTCGGTCGTGGTGGTCACGGTGAAAACTTCCCTCTCAGCCCAGCAGGACGTCGTCGTCGCCCAGCCGCTTCAGCTCGCGGTAGAGGATCGCGAGGCCGGTCACGATCGCCACGGCGGAGACCGTGGCGTCGATCAGCCGCAGCGTGTCGTGCTCGGCGCGGGCCTTCTTGATCTGCTTGGTGACACCGATCGCGCCGAACGCGGTGGTGGCCATCGACAGGTACGTACCGGACTTGGACTTCTTGAAGTCCTTGGCCTTGGACAGCTTGCTCACAGCGACGGAGCCTCCTCCAGCAGCGGGTGTCCCCACTTTTCCACGAAGGCGGCCTCGACGGCGGCGCCGACCTTGTACAGCCGGTCGTCCTTCATCGCGGGGGCGATGATCTGCAGGCCCACCGGGAGGTTGTCCTCCGGGGCGAGACCGCAGGGCAGGGACATGGCCGCGTTGCCCGCCAGGTTGGTCGGGATGGTGCACAGGTCCGCGAGGTACATCGCCATCGGGTCGTCGGCGCGCTCGCCGATCGCGAAGGCGGTGGTCGGCGTCGTCGGCGAGACGATCACGTCGACCTGCTCGAAGGCCTTCTCGAAGTCGCGCGTGATGAGCGTGCGGACCTTCTGCGCGGAGCCGTAGTACGCGTCGTAGTAGCCGCTCGACAGGGCGTACGTGCCGAGCATGACGCGGCGCTTGACCTCCGGGCCGAAGCCGGCCTCGCGGGTGAGCGAGGTGACCTCCTCGGCCGAGTGGCGGCCGTCGTCGCCGGTCCGCAGGCCGTAGCGCAGGCCGTCGAAGCGGGCGAGGTTGGAGGAGCACTCGGACGGCGCGATCAGGTAGTACGCCGACAGGGCGAGGTCGAAGGACGGGCAGTCCAGCTCGACGATCTCGGCGCCCAGCTCCTTCAGCAGCGCGACGGACTCGTCGAAGCGCTGGATGACACCGGCCTGGTAGCCCTCGCCGCGGAACTGCTTGACCACGCCGACGCGCATGCCCGCGACGCTGCCGTTCCGGGCGGCCTCGACGACCGGCGGGACCGGGGCGTCGATGGACGTCGAGTCGAGCGGGTCGTGCCCGGCGATGACCTCGTGCAGGAGGGCCGCGTCCAGGACCGTGCGGGCGCAGGGGCCGCCCTGGTCCAGGGAGGACGAGAACGCCACCATGCCGAAGCGGGACACCGCGCCGTACGTCGGCTTCACGCCGACCGTGCCGGTGACGGCGGCCGGCTGGCGGATGGAGCCGCCGGTGTCGGTGCCGATGGCGAGCGGCGCCTCGAAGGAGGCGAGCGCGGCGGAGGAACCGCCGCCCGAGCCGCCGGGGATCTTGGTGAGGTCCCAGGGGTTGCCGGTCGGGCCGTAGGCGCTGTTCTCGGTCGAGGACCCCATGGCGAACTCGTCCATGTTGGTCTTGCCGAGGATGACGACGTCGGCGGCCTTCAGCCGCTTGGTGAGCGTCGCGTCGTACGGCGGGATCCAGCCCTCGAGGATCTTCGAGCCGACGGTCGTGGGCACGCCCTCGGTGGTGAAGATGTCCTTGAGCGCGAGCGGGACGCCGGCCAGCGGGCCGAGCTTCTCGCCGCGGGCCCGCTTCTCGTCCACGGCACGGGCCTGGGCGAGGGCACCCTCGCGGTCGACGTGCAGGAAGGCGTGCACCTTCTCGTCGACGGCCTCGATCCGGGCGAGGTGGGCCTCGGTGACCTCGACGGCCGTCAGCTCGCCGGAGGCGATCTTCTCGGCGATCTGCGCGGCCGTGAGCTTGATGATGTTGCTGTCCGTCATGGTGGTCACTCCTCCCCCAGGATCTGCGGCACCTTGAAACGCTGCTGCTCCTGGGCCGGGGCGCCGGAGAGCGCCTGCTCGGGGGTGAGCGAGGGACGGACCTCGTCCGACCGCATGACGTTCGTCAGCGGCAGCGGGTGCGAGGTCGGCGGTACGTCTTGGTCGGCGACCTCGCTGACGCGGGCGACCGCGCCGATGATGTCGTCCAGCTGTCCCGCGAAGTGGTCGAGTTCTTCGGGCTTCAGCTCCAGACGCGCCAGCCGGGCGAGGTGGGCGACCTCCTCGCGCGTGATGCCAGGCATGCAGCGATCCTCTGGGGTGAGTGTGTGTGGTTTGGGGCCAATCCTATGGGGCGGGGCCGGGTGGCCGTTAAACGGTTTCCCGACTCCCCGCCGTCAGCGGTGGCGGCCGTCCCAGACCTCGCTCTTCAGGAAGTGGTTGTCGTACAGCTCCTGGACCTCCAGGAGGCTCTCCGGGGTGACCTCGCCGAGGCGGATCCGCTGCAGGTGGCGGAAGTACTCGAAGCGCTCGACGCCCGGGGTGATGACGATCAGGATGTCGGCGGGGCTGCCGGGGACGGCGGCGAAGGCGTGCGGCCGGTCCGGCGGGACGACGACCAGGTCGCCGCGCCGGGCGGTGACCACGTCGTCGCCGGACAGCAGCTCGGCCTCGCCGTCGAGCAGGAAGAACATCTCGGCGGAGTTGTGGTGCACGTGCGGGCGGGCTCCGTCGGCACCCTCGGCGAGCGTGACCCGGACGGTGGACAGCGCGCCTCCGCTGGCGCTGCTGTCGGCGAGCAGTTTGACGGCAGTGGGCGCCTGACCGACCACCTCGGCCTCCGCGTCCCTGACCAGCACGGTCTCGTCGAACTTCGGCACGAACAGCGACATGATGCGTTTCCCCCTGTCGGACGCGCTCAGACCGCGAAGAGCAGTCCGGCACTGATCATTACAACGAACGCGGTGGCGAAGTGGATCCCGGACGCGACGGTTTTCGCGCCGCCGCCGCGCAGGACCATCATGATCATGGCGGCGGTCGCGCGGACGTGCACGTCCTGCGCGCGGCGCCGGGCCGCCCGCCACGACGCGGTGTTCACCCACCTGGTGGACCTGCCGTTCGCCACGGAAGAGGCACCGGCGGCGCTCAGGGAGGCGTTCGGCGAGCTGTTCACCGGGGTGGACGCCGATCACGGCCCCGGGCGGGGACCCCGGCCTGCTGACGCGCCCGGAACTACTCGGCGGCGGGCAACGCGGCGCGCGGCCTCTGCCACCCTCGTGAACCACGGGCCCGCAGCCACGCCGTCGTCTCATCGGGCGGCATCGCCGCAGCGACGAGCCACCCCTGTACGGCGTCACACCCCAGATCGCGCAGCCGCTCCCACGTCTCGTCGTCCTCCACGCCCTCGGCGACGACCAGCAACCCGAGGGAGTGCGCCAGATCGACGGTGCAGCGCACGATCTCCGCGTCCTCGTTGTCGACGGCCAGCCGCGCGACGAACGACCGGTCGATCTTCAGCTCGCTCACCGGCAGCCGCCTCAGGTGCACCAGGGACGAATACCCCGTGCCGAAGTCGTCCAGCGACATCTTCACACCGTGCCCGGTCAGGCCCGCGAGGGTGTCCGCGGCCCGCTGCGGGTCCTCCAGCAGCACATGCTCGGTGATCTCCAGCTGCAGGGCGCCCGCGGGGACCCCGTGCCGGGCCAGCCGGGCCGCGACCGATCCTGCGAAACCGGGCGTGTGCACATCACGCGGCGAGACGTTCACCGCCACCGGCACCCGCAGGCCCTGCGCGCGCCACTTGGCGACCTGTCCGAGCGCGGTCTCCAGGACGTACTCGGTCAGGTGGGGCATGAGGCCGGAGGACTCGGCGATCGCTATGAACTCGTCCGGCGGAACCTTCCCCCGCTCGGGATGCACCCAGCGGACCAGGGCCTCCAGGCCCGCGACCTGACCGTCGAAGCGGACCTTGGGCTGGTAGTGCAGCTGCACCTCGTGCGCGTCCAGCGCCCGGCGCAGGTCGCCCAGCAGGCCGAGCCGGTCCGGGGTGTTCGAGTCCCGCTTGGACTCGTACACCTCCACTCCCGTACGGTCCCTTTTCGCCTGGTACATCGCCACGTCCGCCCGCCGCAGCAGTCCCTCGGCGTCCAGGGCGTGGTCCGGGAAGACGGCGACACCGGCGCTGGCCTCCAGGACGAGGGTGAGCCCGTCGAGGTCCAGCGGGGAGCTGAGCGCGGCGACGAGGCCGCGGGCCACGCGCGTGGCCGACGTGGTGGAGTCGGCGACGGGCAGTAACACGGCGAACTCGTCACCGCCGAGGCGCGCTGCCTCCGCTCCGCGCGGCAGGGCGAGCCGCAGCCGGTCGGCTATCTGCAGCAGCAGCCGGTCCCCGGCGAGATGACCGAGGGTGTCGTTCACCGACCTGAACCGGTCGAGGTCGATCAGCATGAGGGCGGCGCGCGCACCGATGCGTTCGGCGTCGTCCAGAGCCGTCCAGATCCGCTCCAGCAGCCACTGCCGGTTGGGCAGCCCGGTCAACGGGTCGCGCAGCTGCTCCTCGGCCCGCGCGCGTGCCATCCAGAGCGTGGAGTCGAGGGCGATGAGGGGGATGGCGAACAGCGGGAGCAGGATCGGTTCAGCCACGGCGACGACGCACAGCAGCGGTGCGATGCCGAGCAGGGCGACGGCGAGCAGCCCCTGTCTCACCAGGGCGGTACGCGCCACGGTGGGCACCTTGCCGCGGCGCGGGGCGTACAGGTACCACTGCAGGCCGCGGCTGACCGCGAGATAGGCGACGGCGACGAGGACGACCTCGGGGGCCGTGGCGATGCTCCAGCTGTCCGGCCGCCAGGGCGCCTCGACGCTGGGGACCCGGCCGAACGCGCCGAGCAGCAGCGCGCCGGCGCCGATGCCGAGGAGGTCCACCGCACCGTGCAGCACGCCCTGCCGCCAGCGTTGGCGCCGGGCGATCCCGACCAGGACGACGACGGTGAGGCTGACCATGCCGGCGGGCACCCAGCCGTACAGCAGCAGGACGGCGAGGGTGAGGGCGGCTCCGGAGCCGGTGCCGCCCCACCAGCGGGCGCGGCCCAGCATGACGAGGTGCCCGACGATGACGCCGGTGAGCAGGGCCAGCGACCAGCCGACCGTGCCGCACGGGAAGAGGGCGTGATGGCCGCTGAAGGCACGGTAGAAACCGGCGCCGAGGACGAACGCGGCGGCGGCCACGACGGCCGCGGGCAGTGCGGGCCAGGACAGGTGCCGCTCCGCGTCGGCGTCCGCGCCGGCCAGACCGGGGGAGGGCGCGACACCCACCGGTATGGGCGGGTGGGCGTCGGGGGCGGCGCCCGGCCCGGCCACGCGGGCCCGCCCGCGCGTACGTCCGTGCACCCGCACCGTCCACCGGGTCCCTCGCCAGGCGCCCGCGCGACGGCGCAGGCGCAGCCGTGAGTCGGACGCGACGCTCTCGGTCGGTTCCATTCCCGTCCCTCTCACAGCCGGCGGTGCCCACGCCACGCGGCCCGATGTCCGACACCCATCAGCAGCTCCGCGTCGAAGAAACCTTCCCCGCGCTCCCGGAGCGCACGGAGTTGCCCCAACCGCAGCCGGGCACGGCAGGTGCACACCTCAACAGTAGGCCGCGGAAGGCTTCCACGGGCACCGGTCGTCGGCGGTTGCCCGAATACGCCCGGGCCACCCGTATGCAACTGATATGCGCCGATCGGGTGGCCTTCAACCGCTACTCCCCGGTCGGAAGCGCGACTTCGGCCGCCGCGTCCGGGCCCTGCTCCAAGAGGACCGCGAAACCGTCCTCGTTCAGAACCGGGACCTTCAGTTGCATGGCCTTGTCGTACTTCGATCCCGGGTTGTCACCCGCGACGACGAACGAGGTCTTCTTGGACACCGATCCGGTCACCTTGGCGCCCCGGCTCTGCAGTGCCTCCTTGGCGCCGTCCCGGGTGAAGTTCTCCAGGGTGCCGGTGACGACGACCGTGAGCCCCTCCAGCGGGCGGGGGCCCTCCTCCTCGCCGGTCGACTCGTCCTCCAGCGAGACACCGGCGGCCTTCCACTTGCGGACGATCTCGCGGTGCCAGTCCTCGGCGAACCACTCCTTGAGGGCGGCGGCGATGGTCGGGCCGACGCCGTCGGTGGTGGCCAGCTCCTCCTCCGTGGCCTGTTCGATGCGGTCGACGGAGCGGAACTCGCGGGCGAGGGCCTGGGCGGCGACCGGTCCGACGTGCCGGATGGACAGGCCGTTCAGGAATCGGGCCAGCGGGCGGGACTTGGCCGCCTCGATGTTCTCCAGCAGCGCGAGGGTGTTCTTCTTCGGCTCGCCCTTCTGGTTGGCGAAGACCGTGACGACCTTCTCCTCGCCGGTCTTCGGGTCCCGCTTGGGCAGACCGCTGTCGGGGTCGAGGACGTACGCCTTGATGGGCAGCAGCTTCTCCACCGTCAGGTCGAACAGGTCGCCCTCGTCCACCAGCGGCGGGTCGGCCGGTTCCAGCGGGCGGGTGAGCGCGGCGGCCGCCACCGCGCCGAAGTTCTCGATGTCCAGGCACTCGCGGCCCGCGAGGTAGGAGACGCGCTCGCGCAACTGGGCCGGGCAGGTACGGCCGTTGGGGCAGCGCAGGTCCACGTCGCCCTCCTTCATGGGCCTGAGCGGTGTGCCGCACTCGGGGCACTCGCCCGGCATCACGAACTCCCGCTCGCTGCCGTCCCTGAGGTCGACCACCGGGCCGAGGATCTCCGGGATGACGTCACCGGCCTTGCGCAGCACGACCGTGTCCCCGATGAGGACGCCCTTGGCCTTGACGACCTCCTGGTTGTGCAGGGTGGCGAACTCCACCTCGCTGCCGGCGACCGTGACCGGCTCCACCTGGGCGTACGGCGTGACGCGGCCGGTGCGGCCGACGCCGACCTTGATGTCGACGAGCTTGGTGTTGACCTCTTCCGGCGCGTACTTGTAGGCGATCGCCCAGCGCGGCGCCCGCGCGGTGGAGCCGAGGCGGCCCTGGAGCCGGATCTCGTCCAGCTTGACGACGACACCGTCGATCTCGTGCTCCACGGAGTGGCGGTTCTCGCCGTAGTGGGCGATGAACTTCCGTACTCCGTCGAGGTCGTCGACCACGCGGTTGTGCGGGGAGGTGGGCAGGCCCCAGGTCTTCAGCAGGTCGTAGGCCTGGGAGAGGCGGGTCATGCCCGTGAAGCCCTCCAGGGCGCCGATGCCGTGGACGACCATGTGCAGCGGGCGGGTGGCGGTGACCCGCGGGTCCTTCTGGCGCAGGGAACCGGCGGCCGCGTTGCGGGGGTTGGCGAACGGCTTGTCACCGGCCGCGACCAGGCGTTCGTTCAGTTCGAGGAACTTCTCCATCGGGAAGTAGACCTCGCCGCGGATCTCCACGAGGCCGGGCACCTCGTCGCCCTGCAGGCGGTCCGGGATCTCCGTGATCGTGCGGACGTTCGGGGTGATGTCCTCGCCGGTGCGGCCGTCGCCGCGGGTGGCCGCGCGCGTGAGCCGGCCGTTCTCGTACGTGAGGTTGACCGCGAGGCCGTCCACCTTCAGCTCGGCCAGGAAGTGGTACTCCTGGTCGCCGAGTTCGCGTGCGATGCGCTCGGCCCAGGCGGCCAGTTCCTCGTCGTTGAAGGTGTTGTCGAGCGACAGCATCCGCTGGCGGTGCTCGACCGCGGTGAACTCCGTCGCGTACGACCCCGCGACCTTCTGGGTCGGGGAGTCCGGGGTGCGCAGCTCCGGATACTGCTCCTCCAGGGCCTCCAGGGTCTTCAGGAGCCGGTCGAACTCGGCGTCGCTGATGACGGGAGCGTCCTTCACGTAGTACCGGAAGCGGTGCTCCTCGATCTGCTCAGCGAGCTGCGCGTGCTTGTCACGTGCCTCGGCGGGCACTGCCGTCTCCGCCTGCTGCTTGTCGCCGGCCACCGTGTCGTCCTCCCGTTACTCTGGGTTGTCCGCGAGGGATCTCGCCGCCTGGACGCAGTGGGCGAGCGCCTGGCGTGCGTAGGCCGGGGTGGCCCCCGCCAGACCGCAGGCCGGGGTGACCGTGACCGCCTCCGCGAGCAGCCCCGGGTGCAGACCCAGCCTGCGCCACAGCGTCCTGACACCCATGACGCTACCGGCAGGGTCTGACAACGGCACTTGAGTGCCGCTCACGACACCGGTGAACAGCCGGGTCCCGCCCTCGACGGCTTCGCCGATCGCGTCGTCGTCACGTTCGGTGAGGAGGGCGAAGTCGAAGGAGACCGCGGCCGCACCGGCGCGCCGCAGCAGTGCGAACGGCACGTCGGGGGCGCAGGAGTGGACGACCACGGGTCCGCCGTCCTGTGCCCCGATGACGTCGCGCAGGGTGGCCTCCACGACCTGCCGGTCCACGGCCCGGTGCGTGCGGTAGCCGCTGGCGGTGCGCACCTGTCCGCGCAGGACGGCGGTGAGGGAGGGCTCGTCGAGCTGCAGGACGAGGCGGGCGCCCGGCACGCGGCGCCGTACCTCCGCGAGGTGGAGCCGCAAGCCCTCCACGAGCGAGGCGGCGAGATCACGGCAGGCGCCGGCGTCGGAGAGCGCGGACTCACCGTTCTTCAGTTCCAGCGCGGCGGCCAGCGTCCACGGCCCGACCGCCTGCACCTTGAGGTCGCCCTCGTACCCCTGGGTGAACTCCTCGAAGGCGTCCAGGTCCTCCCCCAGCCAGGAGCGCGCCCGCTTGGTGTCCCGGCCCGGCCGGTCCCCGATCCGCCAGCCGCTGGGCTCCACGCGCGCGTACAGCTCGACGAGCATCCCCGCGGTGCGGCCGATCATGTCGGCGCCGGGTCCGCGCGCGGGCAACTCGGGCAGGAACGGAAAGTCCTCGAAGCTGCCGGTGACGGTCTTGGCGGCCTCGCGGGCGTCCTCTCCGGGCATGGACCCGACACCGGTGGCCCCGGCAAACGTGATCTGGCTGTTTTCGCTCACCAGGGAAGCCTACGGAACCCCCCGGCCGGGGTCAGCGCCCCGGCCGCACCGTCAGGTCGTTGACCTCCGCGTCCCTCGGGAGATCCAGTGCCATGAGGATCGTCGTGGCGACCGACTCGGGGTCGATCCACGCGCCGGGGTCGTACTCCTTGCCCTCCTGCTGGTGGACCTTGGCCTGCATGGGGCTGGCCGTGCGGCCGGGGTAGACCGAGGTGACCCGGACGCCGTTCGCGTGCTCCTCGTGGCGCAGGGAGTCGGCGAGGGCCTTCAGGCCGTGCTTGGAGGCGGCGTACGCGGACCAGCCGGCGTGGGCGCTCAGGCCGGCACCGGAGTTGACGAAGATCACATGGCCGCGGGCGGCGCGCAGCTGGGGCAGGAGGTGCCGGGTCAGCTCGGCGGGGGCGATCAGGTTCACGTTGAGCTGGTGGCGCCAGGACTTGGGGGTCAGGTCGCCGACCTCACCCAGGTCGACGACTCCTGCGATCTGGAGGAGGGAGTCCACCCGGTCCGGGAGGGTCTGGTGGGAGAAGGCCCAGGAGAGCTTGTCCGGGTCGGCCAGGTCGCCGACCAGGGTACGGGCGCCGGGGAACTCGGCCGCCAGTTCCTTCGCGCGGCCCGCGTCGCGCGCGTGCAGGACGAGTTCGTCCCCGCGCGCGTGCAGACGGCGGGCGACGGCCGCGCCGATGCCCGAACCGGCACCGGTGATCACATGTGTAGCCATGCCCGCCATGCTCGCATCAGTGCACGCCGAGCTGCTCCTCCAGGTACGCCAGCGCGCCGACCGGCTCCTCGGCGAAGAAGACCAGCTCGGACAGCGGGCGGGGCAGGAAGCCCTCGTCCTCCATGCGGCGGAACTGCTGCTGGAGGCCGTCGTAGAAGCCCGCGGTGTTCAGCAGGACGACCGGCTTGTCGGTGCGGCCGTGCTTCTTCAGCTCCAGGATCTCGGTGGCCTCGTCCAGCGTGCCGGTACCGCCCACCATGATCACCACGGCGTCGGCCTTCTCCAGCAGCAGCTTCTTGCGTTCGGCGAGGTCGGCGGCGATGACCATCTCGTCGGCGCCGGGCCACACCTTGTTGGCGAGGAATTCCACGGACACGCCCAGCAGTCTGCCGCCCGCCTCGTGCACCCCGTCGGCGACGACCTTCATCAGACCGACGTTGGAACCGCCCCACACCAGGGTGTGCCCGGCCTTGCCGATCAGTTCCGCGAACTCGCGCGCGGGGCGCGTGTACCGCTCGTCGAGGTCGGCGGCGGACAGGAAGACGCAGATGTTCATGGCCCCTACCGTACGACCCCGGTCCGGGGTCTCCGTCGTACGCGGGAAGAAGAACGGGCCCGCCGGTGCTGTCCCGTCATGAGCCAAGGACACACGATCACCGTCGAACAGGGCGAGCGGCACGTGCGCGTGGTGCACGGCGACCAGGTGCTCGCGGAGACCGACCGGCCGCTGGTGCTGCGCGAGACGGGCTGTCCGGTGCGGTACTACATCCCCGCCGAGGACGTACGCGTCGATCTGCTGACCCCCTCCGACACGCACACCGTCTGCCCCTTCAAGGGCACCGCGTCCTACTGGTCGCTGCCGGACGCGCCCGACCTGGTCTGGGCGTACCCGGATCCCAAGCCGGACGTCGCCGGGATCAAGGATCACTTCTGCTTCTACGAAACCGACGTGTCGTGAGCGATGAGCCGATGCCGGTGCGGCAGTCTGCACGGGCATGGACAAGAAGACGACTTCCCGCGACGGCACGTCCCTCGCGTACGAAGTGATCGGCCAGGGGCCCACGGTGGTCCTGGTGAGCGGCGCGATGTCCACCGGCGGCACCGTGGCACCCCTGGCTCAGCGGCTCGCGGACCGCTGCACGGCCGTCGTCTACGACCGCCGGGGCCGCGGCGAGAGCGGTGACACCAAGCCGTACGCGGTCGAGCGCGAGGTGGAGGACCTGGCCGCGCTGATCGACGCCGTGGGCGGCGAGGCGGCGCTGTTCGGCGTCTCCTCGGGCGGCGCGCTGGTGCTCGAGGCGGTGGCGAGCGGGCTGCCGGCCGCCCGGGCCGCCGTCTACGAGGTGCCGTACGCCGACTTCCTGCAGGGCGGCGCCGAGCGGGAGGCGACGTACAAGGAGCAGCTGGACAAGGCGCTCTCCGAGGGCCGCCGGGGGGACGCGGTGGAGCTGTTCCTGCGGCTGACGGGCCTCGGCGAGGAGGTCATCCGGGGCGCCCGGCAGTCGCCGATGTGGGCCGGCATGGAGGCCGTCGCGCCGAGCCTCGCGTACGACGACGCGGTCATGGGCGACGGCCTGCTGCACCGGGACCGGCTCGCGGCGATCTCCGTGCCCGTGCTGGTGGTCGCGGGCGGGGCGAGCCCGGACTGGATGCGCGAGGCGAACCAGGAGATCTCCCGGGCGGTGCCGCAGGGCGCGTACCGCGAGCTGGAGGGCCAGACCCACATGGTGGAGCCGGACGTGCTGGGGCCGGTGCTGGCCGGGTTCCTGACGGAGTAGCCGCGGCCAGGGCCTGTCCGGCGGATCAGCCCTGGACCGCTGCGGCGGTCGCGCGCGTGGTCGTCGCGATCGTCGCCGAGCCCACCACGCGCGTGCCGTCGTACAGGACGATCGCCTGGCCGGGGGCGACGCCGCGGACCGGCTCGGTGAAGGTCACGCGCAGCTCGCCGTCGACCGGTTCCGCGGTGACCTGGGTCTCGCCGCCGTGGGCGCGCAGCTGGGCGGTGTAGGCGCCAGGGCCGGTGGGGGCGGTGCCGCACCAGCGGGGCTTGATCGCCGTCAGCGCGCTCACGTCCAGGGAGGCGGCCGGGCCGACGGTCACGGTGTTCGTCACCGGGGAGATGTCGAGGACGTAGCGCGGCTTGCCGTCGGGGGCCGGGGTGCCGATCCTGAGGCCCTTGCGCTGGCCGATGGTGAAGCCGTAGGCGCCCTCGTGCGTGCCGACCTTGGCGCCGGACTCGTCGACGATGTCGCCCTCGGCCTTGCCCAGCCGGCCGGCGAGGAAGCCCTGGGTGTCCCCGTCGGCGATGAAGCAGATGTCGTGCGAGTCGGGCTTCTTGGCCACGGCCAGGCCCCGGCGCTCGGCCTCGGCGCGGATCTCCTCCTTGGTGGTGACCGTGTCGCCGAGCGGGAACAGCGCGTGGGCGAGCTGCTTCTCGTCCAGCACACCGAGGACGTACGACTGGTCCTTCGCCATGTCGGAGGCGCGGTGCAGCTCGCGGGAGCCGTCCTCGCGGACGACGACCTTGGCGTAGTGGCCGGTGCAGACCGCGTCGAAACCGAGGGCGAGGGCCTTGTCGAGCAGCGCGGCGAACTTGATCTTCTCGTTGCAGCGCAGGCACGGGTTGGGGGTGCGGCCGGCCTCGTACTCCGCGACGAAGTCCTCGACCACGTCCTCGCGGAAGCGGTCGGCGAGGTCCCAGACGTAGAAGGGGATGCCGATGACGTCGGCCGCGCGGCGGGCGTCGCGGGAGTCCTCGATGGTGCAACAGCCCCGCGCGCCGGTCCGGAAGGACTGCGGGTTCGCGGAGAGCGCGAGGTGGACGCCGGTGACGTCATGGCCGGCTTCCGCGGCACGCGCGGCGGCGACGGCGGAGTCGACTCCACCGGACATGGCGGCGAGGACGCGGAGGGGGCGCTGCGGGGTCTCAGTCATAGCCCTTCCAGGGTACGGGGCGGCGGGATTCGGGCACGCAGCTGATACGGGAGCGAGATACCTGAAAAAATCAAGGTCTAGGCTCTTTTTTGTCCGGTAGGTGCGGTTCTATCCTGAATGTCAGACCTACGGGACGAGTGAGGGAGTTCAAGCGGAGTAGCCGACTTCAGCGAGAGATACATGATCTCTTCAACGAGAGGTACACCGTCTCCGCTGGTGCCGACATCGACGCTCGGGCTGAGAGGCCAGAAGGTCGCAAGGACTGGACCCGACGGCGACCCCCATCACCTGATCCGGACAATGCCGGCGAAGGGAACCCGCCTCGTAGGTCGCTCATGTGCCCCGGCGCGTTCCCCGGCGTCCGCTCGCTCGCGTCTCAGCTGAGCCCCGCCGCCCGCGCCCGCTCCACCGCCGGGCCGATCGCCTCGGCGACCGCCTCGACGTCCGCCTCCGTGGAGGTGTGGCCGAGGGAGAAGCGCAGGGTGCCGCGGGCCAGGTCCGGGTCGGTGCCGGTGGCGAGCAGGACGTGACTGGGCTGGGCGACGCCCGCGGTGCAGGCGGAACCGGTCGAGCACTCGATGCCCTGGGCGTCCAGCAGGAGCAGCAGCGAGTCGCCCTCGCAGCCGGGGAAGGTGAAGTGCGCGTTGGCCGGCAGGCGGCCCTCGGGCGCCGGGTCGCCGCCGAGGATCGCGTCCGGTACGGCCGCACGGACGGCGTCGATCAGCTGGTCGCGCAGGGCGCCGATGTCACGGGCGAACCGCTCGCGGTGTTCGGTGGCGAGCCGGCCGGCGACGGCGAAGGAGGCGACGGCGGGGACGTCGAGGGTACCGGAACGGACGTGCCGCTCCTGGCCGCCGCCGTGCAGGACGGGTACGGGGGTGTGGTCACGGCCGAGCAGCAACGCGCCGATGCCGTACGGCCCGCCGATCTTGTGGCCCGAGACGGTCATCGCGGCGAGGCCCGAGGCGGCGAAGTCGACCGGCACCTGACCGACGGCCTGCACCGCGTCGGCATGCATCGGAATGCCGAACTCGGCCGCCACCTCGACGAGTTCACCAACCGGCAGGATGGTGCCGATCTCGTTGTTGGCCCACATCACGGTGACCAGCGCGACGTCGTGGGGGTTGCGGGCGATCGCCTCGCGCAGGGCGTCGGGGTGGACGCGGCCGTAGGAGTCGACGGGGAGGTACTCGACCGTCGCGCCCTCGTGTTCGCCGAGCCAGTGGACGGCGTCGAGGACGGCGTGGTGTTCGACGGGGCTGGCAAGGACGCGGGTGCGGGCCGGGTCGGCGTCGTGGCGGGACCAGTACAGGCCCTTGACGGCGAGGTTGTCGGCCTCGGTGCCGCCCGAGGTGAAGACGACCTCGCTGGGGCGGGCGCCGAGCGCTTCCGCGAGGGTTTCACGGGACTCCTCGACCGTGCGGCGTGCCTGGCGGCCGGATGCGTGGAGGGAGGAGGCGTTGCCCGTGATGCTCAACTGGGCGGTCAGGGCCTCTGCCGCCTCCGGGAGCATCGGGGTTGTCGCGGCGTGGTCGAGGTAAGCCATGGTGCGCCCGATTCTACGGCCCCCGCACGGTCGGCCTCGGCTGCGAGGTCCTTTGAGCGAGGTCGCCCTGCCCGTGCCCGGGACGACTGCCCACGGCGGTGGCCGTCCGGTCGCCCCGTCGTCCTCGGGGCTCCGACTCGGTCAGCCGGTGGCTCGGGGGGTCACAGGCTCCACGACAGGGTGTGGGAGACCTGCATCGCGATGGCCAGGACGGCCAGGTCGGCCACGCCGAGGGTCAGGCCCAGCAGGGCTCGGCCACGGCGGGTGGTGCCGCGCCACAGGGACACGGCGGCCAGCACGATCGCGGTCGGGCCGAGGAAGATGTTGAGGACGAGCAGGCCGAGAAGGCCGAGGATGAAGGACGCCACGGCCATGCCGTCGGCGTCGCGGGTGGCCGGCCGGGTGTCGTCGCGGCTCGTGACCGGTGCGGTGAGTTGCATGGTGCTCAGCTCCTGGAAGTCATGACGGACGGTCAGTTGGCCGACGTGCGACGCCGGCGGCCGTGGCGCTCGCGGAGCGCGAACACGCCGAGCCACACGGCGATGCCGGCGGCCACGACGGCGGTGACGGTCAGCGGCGCGTGGGCGACGGTGCCCAGCACGACACCGAGCAGCATGAGTGCGGCGACGAGGAACAGCATGGGATCGGATCCCCCCTCCTGGATGCCTCGTATGGGGCCGGTGTGAAATTTCGGTGAACAGTTGTAGTAACAGTTGTTCACTGACTTCTACTCTAACGCCCTCCACGGCTTTTCAATTCCAGAGAACAGTTGTTAACTGGATGACATGAGTCACACCCTCGGTATTCGGCAGGCCCAGAAGCAGAAGACCCGGCAGGCGTTCCTCGACGCGGCGCTCGCGCTGCTGGAGGAGCAGAGCCTGAGCAGCCTGGGCCTGCGTGAGGTCACCCGGGCCGTCGGCGTCGCTCCGACCGCCTTCTACCGGCACTTCCGCTCGACCGCCGACCTCGGGGTGGCACTGGTCGACGAGGCGCTGGGCAGCCTGCACCCGATGGTGCGGACGACGGTGTCCACGACGGGCGACAGCGAGGAACGCATCACACGCGCCATCGAGTTGATCGCCCGTCATGTGGACGCGTACCCCGCACATGTCCGGTTTATCGCCCGCGAACGACATGGCGGGGTTCAGCCGGTCCGGGAGGCCATCCGTGCCCAACTGGTCCGGTTCGCCGAGGAGGTCAAGGCCGAGCTGGCCAACGATCCCGAGGCCACGGGGTGGAGCGACGACGACCTGCTGATGCTCGCGCATCTCTACGTCGACCAGATGCTCATCACCGCGTCACTGTTCCTGGAGGCCCTGGAGGCCCCGGCGCAGGAGCGGGAGCGCGTCACCCAGCTCGCCACCCGGCAGCTGCGGCTCATCAGCATCGGCCGCAGCCACTGGGCGGCCTGAGCCGCCGGGCTCCGGGCTTGAGCCCTGCCGAGCCTGCCCGCGCCGGCCCGCCCCCCGGTCTGCCCGGCCTGACCACCCGCCTGACCGCCACCCGGACCTCCGCAGCCGCCGCCCTGAGCGCCACCGGGGCCGCCCTGCCCGCCCTGAGCGCCGGGCGCACCGCTCGGCAGGCCCGACGGCGTACCCGCGGCCACCCCCGAGGGCAGCCCGGACGGCGTGCCGGTCGGCCTGGTGGTGGACACGCCCGAGGGCGCACCGAAGGGAAGCCCGCTCGGGCACCGGGCCGTGCCGCCCGTGGGCATGCCGGACGGCGACTGACAGTCCTGCCGCTGCCCGGACCCGCCCCCAGAGCACGAGGACGACGAGCCGCACGCGGTCAGCAGCAGCGGGCTCAGCGCCGGCAGGGCGACGGCGGGGGCGATGCCGTGTCAGGAGCCCCGCTGGTACAGAGCCGTGACGGAACGGACCGCCGCCAGCAGTTCCGCGCGGGCCTCGGGCGGGTCCAGCAGCTCCACCTGGTCGGAGAACACCAGGAGTTGGCGCACGGCGGAAAGCGCCGGGTAGGTCAGCCGGGCGGTGACCCAGTCACTCGCGCCGTCGTCGTCGGGCAGCGCGGTCAGCGCGGCGGCCGTCAGCCGCTGGAACATGTCGAGCCGCTCACGGCGGACCCGCACGGTGACCTCGACGCCGCCCTGCCGTTCCTCCACCTGGCGCCGCAACGCGTCCCAGGTGTCGGCGAGTTCGGCCCCCGGCCGGCGCCGTACCGGCTCGTCCAGCGGGCGGGCCGAGCGGATCCGGTCGGCCCGGAACAGCCGGGGCGTCCCGCGCCGGTCGGCGACCAGGTACCAGACCCCGGCCTTGGCGACCAGGCCGTACGGGTCCACGGTGTACGTCCGCGGCTCCCGCTCCCCGCTGTGCCGGTAGCGCAGCCTGAGGCGCCGGTCGGAGAACACCGCGTCCTGCAGCACCGCCAGGTCGACGGCCCGCTGGGGGCCGCTCTTCCAGCGGGTGGCGTCGATCAGGATGCGGCGGCTGGTCACCTCGGCGGCGGGCCGGTACGGCGCCGGCAGCGCGGCCATCACCTTGCGCAGGGCCGAGCCGAGGGCCGCGTCGAGGCCGAGCGCGGCGTGTGCTCCCTGGGCGGCCAGGATGAACAGGGCACGGGACTCGTCGGCGGTCAGTCCGGTGACGTCGGTGCGGAAACCGGCGAGGAGTTCGATGCCGCCGTGCCGGCCGCGCTCGGCGTACACCGGGACGCCGGAGGCCGACAGGGCCTCGATGTCCCGGTAGATGGTGCGGACCGAGACCTCCAGCCGGTCGGCGAGTTCGTGCGCGGGGACGCGGCCCCGGGTCTGCAGGAGCAGCAGGATCGACAGCAGCCGGTCGGACTTCACGCGCCCAGAATCCCGCCCGCGACGAGCTCCTCGCAAATGTTGACGGTCGTTGTCAGGTTATCCCGCGATGCTCGGCGCACCGACTCACGAAAGAGGCATCGCATGACCACCACCGGCTTCACCGACCCGCGCCCCGTCTACGTCCGTGCCACCGAGCAGGCGGCGGCCCTCATCAAGGCCGTGCGTCCGGAACACCTCACCGCCCCGACGCCCTGTGCCGAGTTCGACGTACGGGCCCTGCTCGGGCACATCGTCGGCGGCACCCGGCGGATCGCGGTGGTCGGCGAGGGCGGCGACGGAATGGCGGTGGAACCGACCGCCGCCGGGGTCGCGGACGACAGCTGGGCCGCGGCCTACGACGAGGTGCGCGTCCGCGTCCTGAAGGCCTGGGAGAGCGACGAGCGGATGACGTCCCCGGTGCGCGTGCCGTGGGGCGAGGTACCGGGCCACGCGGCGCTCTCCGGCTATGTGATGGAGATCGTGACCCACACCTGGGACCTCGCCGAGGCCATCGGCCACGCGGGCGGCCTCGACCCGGAACTCGCCGAGTACGCACTCGGCACCGCCCGCGCGGTGCTTCCCGACTCCCGGCCGCGGGACGCGCAGACCCCCTTCGGCGCCCGCCGCCGGGCCCCCGAGGGGGCCGGCGTCCACGCGGAGCTGGCCGCCTGGCTGGGCCGCGCCCCGCTCAGCCGAGTCTGACCCGGGCCAGCTGGCGGGACTGGGCCACCAGGCGGTCCTCGCTGTCCCAGACCTCGGCGTCCTCCTCCAGGAAGCCGCCGGCCAGGTTGCGGGTGGTGATGGACACCCGCAGCGGACCGGGGGCCGGGCGGCGGCGGACGTGGACGGTGAGTTCCACCGTGGGGACCCAGCCCTTGAGGCCGATCTCGAACGCGGTGGGCGGCAGCGCGTCCACCGCGAGGAGGAGGGAGAGCGGGTCGGCGTCACGGCCGTCGGCCAGGCCGAACCAGGCGCGCATCTCCCCCTTGCCGGAGGGCGCGCCGAGCGCCCAGCCCAGGGTCGAGGGGTCCAGCTTGAGCATCAGACGGTCGGCGATCGCCGAGCTGCCCTCGACGGGGGCGGGGCCGTCGTCGGGGCCGAAGCACTGCTCCGGCGGCGGGATCGCGGGGGGCGTCGCGGTCGTACGGACGTCGTCGGGGAGGGTGGCGAGGTCGCCGTAGGAGGCGAGGACGCGGATGCGTTCGACCTCGTTGCCCTCGTCGTCGTACTGGAAGAGCGAGGCCTGGCCGGTGGAGAGGGTACGGCCGGTGCGGATCGTGTCCGTGCGGACGACCGCCGGGCCGGGCTGCGACGCGGTCAGGTAGTGCGCGGAGACGGTGAAGGGATCCGGGTGCGGGAGGGTGTCCGCGAGGGCCCGGCCGAGCACGGCCAGCAGATAGCCGCCGTTGACGGCGCTGATGATCGTCCAGCCGGCCGAGAGGTCGATGTCGTAGACACCGGGCTCGCGCCGGATCACCGCGGTGTCGCGGTCGAACTCGCTGTCGCCGATCACGGCCCGCGACGGGGAGGGGGCGGAAGCTGCTTCTGGCATGGGTGAACGGTACAACAGGAAATTACTAAGCGGTAGCTTTTCAGGGAGTCGCCCAGTCAACCGCAGGCCATCAGATCCCTCTGTCGGGTGAGGTTCCGGCAATTTCTCGGTAAGTGCCCCGACTCGTCCACAACCTCGAACCCCTGATTCCCCTCTATGGGGACATGAGCCTCACCGGGACTCCGTTCCTCTACACGACCATCGTGCTGGCCGTGGTTGCACTGATACTGCCGCTCGTCCTGTGGTCGCGGGTGCGCGGGCCCAAGGCCCTGCGTGCCGCGGCCCGCGTGCTGATGCTGCTGTTCGCCCAGGGCACCGCCGTCACACTGATCTTCGTTCTGGTCAACAACCAGAACAACCTGTACGACAACTGGGCCGATCTGCTCGGCACCGGCAACCACGTCCAGCAGGCCCAGGACCTGGGCCGGGACGGCACCGGCGGCATAGCGGTGAAACGGTTGCCCAAGGTCAAGCAGACCTTCACGGCGGCCAGCGGGCCCGGCATGCAGGCGGCCGGCGGAGTGCGCGTCACCCAGCTCAAGGGCCGGGTCTCGGGCGTGAACGCCGAGGTCTACGTCTGGCTGCCGCCGCAGTACAACGACCCGGCCTACCGCAACAAGAAGTTCCCGGTGGTGGAGCTGCTGCCGGGCTACCCCGGTTCGGCGAAGGCCTGGTTCGGCTCCATGAAGACGCACGAGCAGCTGCTGCCGCTCATGCAGAGCGGTCAGGTGGCGCCCTTCATCCTGGTCGCCCCGCGCACCAACCTGCTGGCCGGCGTGGACACCGGCTGCGCGAACATCCCCGGTCAGGTCAACGCCGACACCTGGCTCAGCATCGACGTGCCGAAGATGGTCACGGACAACTTCCGCGCCCAGCCGGCACCGAAGGGCTGGGCCGTGGCCGGGTACTCGGCGGGCGCCCACTGCGCGGTCAAGCTGGCCGTGGCGCACCCCGACCGCTACCGGGCCGCGGTGAGCCTGTCCGGCTACAACGACCCGATCGGCGAACGCAACTCCCTCGCCGCACAGAGCCCGACCCTGCGCGCCGAGAACAACCCCTACCTGCTGCTGAAGAAGCGGGCCGTGCCGCCGCCGATCGCGCTCTACGTCTCCGGCGAGTCCGGCGACGGCTACCAGGCGGGTATGGCGCTGGAGTCCATCGCCAAGGCACCGACGACCGTGCACGTGGTGTTCCTGCCACGCAGTGCGGGCGGCCACAACATGGCGCTGTGGCGGCCCCAGGTCGACACGGTGTTCCGCTGGCTGACGCTGCAGATGGGCCAGAACCGCGCCAAGGGCCAGGACCGTTCTCTTACCGGAACCGCGGGTTCTCTTACCGGGAACGCCGCCGGAACCACCGGCACTACCCCTCGGTCACCGTCGACCGGCGGTTCCACGCGCGCGGAGCTCGCCAGTGGAACCGCATCGCGAGCAGGCGCAGCACGAAAGCCGTGACGGCGGCGAGCCCACTGGTGAGGGGGGTCAGGGCGTCGTAGCGAATGCACAGCACCACCATCGTGGCGCCGACCATCGCTGGGACCGCGTACAGGTCGCGGTCCCAGCGCAGCAGTGAGGGCACCTCGTTGGCGAGCACGTCGCGCAGCACACCGCCGCCCACCGCGGTGGCGAGCCCGAGCGTCGCCGACGCGGTCAGACCGAGGCCGTAGCTGTACGCCTTCGTCGTACCGCTGACGCAGAACAGGCCGAGTCCGGCCGCGTCGAAGACCAGCACCGCCGCCTGGATGCGCTCCACGTGCGGGTGCAGGAAGAACACGACCAGTGCGGCGAGCAGCGGGGTGACGAAGTACCCGAGGTCGGTGAAGGCGGCCGGGGGCACGGCGCCGATGACCAGGTCGCGGAACAGCCCTCCGCCCAGCGCGGTGACCTCGGCGAGCACGGCGATGCCGAACACGTCGAAGTTCTTCCGGACGGCCAGCAGGGCGCCGGAGATCGCGAACACGAAGATGCCGACGACATCGAGCGTGTGCTGGACGGAGGGACTGAAGAGTTGCTGGAGCTGCACCTCGGTATTCTCACCTGTCGCCGGGCGTGAACCTTACAAAGCCAGGCTCACAGGGAGGGTTTCCCTGTGGTGAACAGCCAGGTGTCGAACAGGTCGTCCAGTTGCTTCCCGCTGACGCGCTCGGCGAGGCGGATGAAGTCGGCGGTGTTCGCGTTGCCGTACCGGTGGAGAGCGGTCCAGGCGGGGAGCAGCCTGAAGAAGGCCTTGTCGCCGATGCGCTCGCGGAGCACCTGGAGCGTCATCGCGCCGCGCTGGTAGACGGCGGAGGCGAACATCGTGTCGCGCTGCGGGTCGGCGACCTTGACCTTCCAGAAGGACGAGTCGGCCGCGATGGCGTCGTAGGCGGCGAGGAAGGAGTCGTGCGCCGAGCGGGTGCCCTTGTGTTCGGCCCACAGCCACTGGGCGTAGCTGGCGAAGCCCTCGTTCAGCCAGATGTCCTTCCACCGGCGCACGCTCACCGAGTCGCCGAACCACTGGTGGGCCAGCTCGTGCACGATGGTCGACTCGTTGCGCACGGCCGAGTAGGCGGGCTTGCTCTGCACCTCCAGCGAGAACCCGGCCTCGGGCATGTCGTCCACGATGGCGCCGGTCTCCTCGAACGGGTACGGCCCGAACACCCGCGACCAGTAGTCGGTCGCGGCGGCGGTCACGGCGTACACGTCGACCTTGTTGCTGTTCTTCAGCACCGGGTCGACAGCGACGTAGACCGGGATGCCGCCCGGGGTGCGGCCGGTGCGCACGTCGAACTTCCCGATGGTCGCGGTCGCGAGGTAGGTCGCCATCGGCTTCGACTCGCGCCAGTGGGTGTACGTCGAGCCGCCCTTGTCGTGCGTCGACAGCAGCCGGCCGTTGGAGACGGCGGTCAGGCCCTTCGGCGCCCTGATCCGGATGTCGTAGGTGGCCTTGTCGGAGGGGTGGTCGCTGGACGGGAACCAGGTGGAGGCGGCGTTGGGTTCACAGGCGACGAAGACGCCGTCGGCGGTCTTCATCCAGCCGTACTTGGAGCCGAACACGATGGGCCCGCCGAGGGGCTGGGGTGTGCCGCCGTAGGTGACGGTCACCCGGAAGTGCCGGCCCCGGGCGAGGCTGTGCCGCGGGGTGATGACGAGTTCGTCCCCGTCGCGCGTGAACGTGGCGCGTCTGCCGTCGACCGCGACGGAGCTGACGTCCAGCTGCTGCAGGTCCAGGTCGAAGGAGGACAGGTTCTGCGTGGCGCGGGCGGTGAGGGTGGTACGGCCGTCCAGGCGGCCGGTGCCGGGGGCGTAGGCGACGTCGAGGTCGTAGTGCAGCGCGTCGAAGCCGCCGTTGCCGAGCCGCGGGAAGTAGGAGTCGCCGATGCCGGGGGCGCCCTGGGTGGGGGCTGGGGCCGCGGCGATGAGGAATAAGGAGGCCACCGCGGTCGCGAGGGTCCCCAGACGTGCCGAACGGGAGAGTGCCATCAGTCGTCCCTTTCCAGCGTGCCGATCAATGGCCGGACACGGACGACTGTGCACTCTCCCGCTCGGGCATGTACATGACTTTGCCCAGTTGTCATGCGCTACTTGTCGGTTGACTCCTGGGACTCGGAACCAGACGCGGCACCGGGCTCGGACTCGGACGCTTCGGCAGCCTCCTCGGCCGCCGGCTCGGCTGCCTCCTCGGCCGTCTCCTCCGCCAGCACCGCCGCCACCGCCGCCGACGTCTCGGCCGACTCCGCGAGGACCTCGTCGGCGACCAGCTCGGCCGCCTCCTTCGCGGCGGTCAGCAGGACCGTGTCCTGCGGAGCCTGGTCCGCGAAGTTCTCCGGGTGGTGGCAGGCGACCCGCTGACCCGGCCTCAGCTCCAGGAGCGCGGGCTCGGTGGTCTTGCAGATCTCCGTCGCCTTCCAGCACCGGGTGTGGAAGCGGCAGCCCGAGGGCGGCGAGATCGGCGAGGGCACGTCGCCCTTGAGCAGGATGCGCTCGCTCTTCGCGTTCTTCCGCTTCGGGTCCGGGATCGGCACCGCCGACATCAGCGCCTTGGTGTACGGGTGCATCGGCGCCTTGTACAGCGCGTCCCGGTCGGCGAGTTCGACGATCTTGCCGAGGTACATCACCGCGATGCGGTCCGAGACGTGCCGGACGACCGAGAGGTCGTGCGCGATGATCACGTACGTCAGGCCGAGTTCCTCCTGGAGGTCGTCCATGAGGTTCACGACCTGCGCCTGGATCGACACGTCCAGCGCGGAGACCGGCTCGTCCGCGACGACCAGCTTCGGCTTCAGGGCGAGCGCGCGGGCGATGCCGATGCGCTGGCGCTGACCGCCGGAGAACTCGTGCGGGTAGCGGTTGTAGTGCTCGGGGTTGAGGCCGACCACCGACAGCAGCCGCTGCACTTCCTTCTTGATGCCGCCCTCGGGCTCGACGCCCTGGAGCCGGAACGGGGCCCCGATGATCGTGCCGATGGTGTGGCGCGGGTTCAGCGACGAGTACGGGTCCTGGAAGATCATCTGCACGTCGCGGCGCATGGGACGCATGCCGCTCACGCCGAGGTGCGTGATGTCCTTGCCCTCGAACTCGATGCTGCCGGCGGTCGGTTCGAGCAGCCGGGTGATCAGCCGGCCCATCGTCGACTTGCCGCAGCCCGACTCGCCCACGACACCGAGGGTTTCACCGGAGCGGACCTCGAAGTCGATGCCGTCGACCGCACGCACGGCCCCGACCTGCCGCTGGAACAGGCCCTTCTTGATGGGGAAGTGCTTCTGCAGCCCGGTCACCTTCAGCAGGGTCTCGCCGGGCGCGGCGTCCTTGGTGAGGGTGGCCGTACCGGAGGTCTCCTCGGCCACGCCGTCGCCGTCGCTCTGGGCAGGGATGCTCACTGCCTCGTCCTTGGCCTTCTCACTCACAGCTTCGGCGCAATCTCTTCGGTCCAGATCCGTTCCCGCTGCTCCTGCGACATGTGGCAGGCGGCCCAGTGGTTGTCACCGACCCCGGTCAGCTCCGGGCGGACCGTGCGGGTCAGGTTGTCCTTCGGGACGTCGGCGTACGGGCAGCGCGGGTTGAAGGCGCAGCCGGACGGCACGTTGATCAGCGAGGGCGGGGAGCCCTTGACCGGGATGAGGCGCTCCTGCTGGTCGCGGTCCAGGCGCGGCATCGAGCCGAGCAGACCCCAGGTGTAGGGGTGGCGGGGCTCGTAGAACACCTTCTCGGCCGGACCGCGCTCGACGCAGCGGCCGCCGTACATCACCAGGATGTCGTCGGCCAGTTCGGCGACGACGCCCAGGTCGTGGGTGATGATGATGACCGCGGAGCCGAACTCCTTCTGCAGGTCGCGGATGAGGTCCAGGATCTGCGCCTGGACCGTCACGTCGAGCGCGGTGGTCGGCTCGTCCGCGATCAGCAGCTCGGGGTTGTTCACGAGCGACATGGCGATCATGGCGCGCTGGCGCATACCGCCGGAGAACTCGTGCGGGTAGTTGTCCACCCGCTTGTCCGGCTGCGGGATGCCCACGCGGTCGAGCATCTCGACCGCACGGCGCTTGGCGGTCTTCTTGTCGACGTCGTGGTGGGTCCGGTAGGCCTCCACGATCTGGGCGCCGATCGTGTAGTACGGGTGCAGCGCCGACAGCGGGTCCTGGAAGATCATCGCCATCTCCCGGCCGCGCAGCTTGCGCACGTGGTCGGGGTCGGCGGAGAGCAGCTCGGTGCCGTTCAGCCAGATCTCACCGGAGATCTGCGCCTTGCGCTTGCCGTACTGGCCGGCGGTGTGCAGGCCCATGATGCCGAGCGAGGTCACGGACTTGCCGGAGCCCGACTCGCCCACGATGCCGAGGGTCTTGCCCTTCTCCAGCTGGAAGCTGAGCCCGTCGACGGACTTCACCAGACCGTCGTCGGTCGGGAAGTGCACCTTCAGGTCGCGCACCTCCAGGAAGGAGGTCGACGCGGGCGAGGAGCTGGTGGGCTCGCCCACGGCCGCTCCGGTCTTGCTGAGTTCGGTCATGAGAGCCTCACTCGGGGGTCGATCACGGCGTACAGGATGTCCACCACGAGGTTGGCGATCAGCACCGCGAGGGAGGTGATCAGGGTGACACCGAGGATGAAGGGGAGGTCCTGGTTCTTGATCGCGTCCAGCACCTTCTGGCCGAGGCCGGGCAGGCTGAACGTGGTCTCGGTCAGGATCGCGCCGCCGATGAGGGCGCCGAGGTCCATGCCGAGCATGGTCAGGATGGGGGTCATCGTGGAGCGCATGGCGTGCTTGCCGATGACGACCTGTTCCTTGAGGCCCTTGGCACGCGCCGTGCGGATGTAGTCCTCACCGAGGATCTCCAGCATGGTGGCGCGGGTGATGCGCGCGTACATCGCCGCGTAGAGGAAGGCCAGCGTGATCCACGGAAGGATCATGCCGCCGAAGTAGCCCGTGAAGCTCGAGCTGAGCGGGACGTACTGGGCGTCGATCAGGTTCAGGCCGTAGCTGAAGATGGCCAGCGACAGCAGACCGGTGAAGTAGATCGGCAGCGAGACACCGCCGAGCGCGACGACCATCGCGCCGCGGTCCCACAGGCTGCCCCGCTTGAGGGCGGAGAGGACACCCGCCGCGACACCGAAGACCAGCCACAGCACGGCCGCGCCGAGCGCGAGACCCAGGGTCACCGGGAAGCGGTCGGTCAGCACCGGCCACACGGCCTGCTCACTGCGGAAGGAGTAGCCGAAGCACGGCGCCGCGCAGTGGGTGACATCGCCGCCGGCCGAGTAGGTACGGCCCACGAAGATGCCCTTGAAGAACTCCCAGATCTGGACGTAGACCGGGTCGCCCAGACCCAGCTTCTCCCGGACCGCCGCGACGGCGGCCGGGTCGGCCTGCTTGCCGACGAAGCTCGTGGCGATGTCGACGCCCGCCCACTTGGGGACGACGAAGAAGATGCAGAAGACCACCGTGATGATGACCACCAGCATCACTGCGGCGGCGAACAGCCGCCTGATGAGGTAAGCGAGCACAGCTTACGGCCCGCCGCGGACCGCGGGCCCCGGAGGTCGTCCGGGGGCCCGCGGTCACGCCGCGCCGGCCTTCACCTGCCTTTCGTGCCGTACGGCGGGTGTGCCGGGGTTACTTCGAGGACTTCAGGCCCAGGTTGACGAAGTCGTACATACCGCTGTACGCGTTCGTCGTGTACACGTTGGCCAGTCGCGAGGAGCGCCAGTTGATGAACTTCTCGAAGGTGAACGGCAGGTAGTAGCCGCCCTCCATGACCTTGTGGTTGAGCTGCTGGGCGATGCCGGCCTGCTGGGTCGGGCTGGTCGCCTTGACGTACTGGTCGAACAGCCCGTCGATCGTCTTGTCCTTGATCAGGGCGTAGTTGTTGTTGCCGCTCTGCTCGATGTACTTGCTGTTCCACAGCGGCAGGCCGTAACCCTGGACGGTCGGGAAGTCCGGACCCCAGCCCATGATGATGATGCCGTAGCCCTTCTTCTTCACGTTCGAGGGGCTACCGATGATGCCGGTGGTCTGCGAGCCGTCGTACTGGTCGATCTGGACGTTGACGCCGATCTTCTTCAGCGACGCCTGGAGGGACTCGGCGGTGGCCACCTCGACCGGCTTGTTGTTGCGGACGGCGATGGTGGTGCTGAAGCCGTTCGGCTTGCCGCAGGCCTTCAGCTCCTCCTTGGCCTTGGCCACGTTGCCGTTCTTGTTCGCGCCGGCGATCTGGAACGGGTCGTACTTCTGGCCCTCGGCGCCCGGGACGGACGGCGGCAGCATGTTGGTGCCGATGTCACCACCGGCGATGGGGCCACCACGCGCGGTCTGCAGCGACACGTGGTCCGCACCGTAGATGACGGCGTTGCGGCAGTGGATGTTGTCGAACGGCTTCACGCTCTGCGGGAACACCGCGTAACGGATGTAGCCGGAGACCGGGTTGTCCAGGTTGCCCTTGTGCTCCTTCAGGGCCACGGTGCGGCCCTGCGGCGACATGCCGGTCTGGTTCAGGTCCAGGTCGTAGTCGCCCGCGATCAGGCGCTGGTCCATGTCGTTGGCGTTGGTGAAGAACTTGATGCTGATCTTGTCCGGGTACGCCTTGCGGACCGGGTCCGAGGACTGCTTCCAGCTGGTGTTGCGGACCAGGACGAGGTCCTTGCCCGGCTCGTACGCCTGGAACTTGTACGGGCCCGAGGAGAACGGGTGCAGCGCGTACTTGGACTTGGTGTCCTGGTCCTGGCGGACCGGGGACGCCGACGGCAGCGCCAGCATCTGCAGGAAGTCCGAGTTGGCCTGCGGCAGATGGAAGACGATCGTCTTGTCGTCCGGCGTGTCGATCGCCTTCAGGCCCAGGTGGTCCGCGGCCTTGTCCTTGTACGGACCCTGGTAGGCGTTCTTGGGGTCGAGCACGTTCTTCAGGTACGTCGGGCCGCCGGACAGGACGTCCTGCGCCCAGATGCGCTCGATGCCGTACTTGACGTCCTTGGAGGTGACCGGCTTGCCGTCCTCCCACGTGATGCCGTCACGCAGGGTGAACGTGTAGGTCTTCTTGTCGGCCGAGACCTTGCCCATGTCGGTGGCGAGGTCCGGCTGCACCTCGGCACCGGTCTGACCCGGCTCGGTCTTGTAGGTGACCAGCTGACGGCTGTAGTAGCGCATGAAGTTCCACGCCATGCCGTAATAACCGCGGGTGGTGTCCCACGAGTCGGCGTCCTGGGCGCTGGCGAACTTCAGCTCGCCGCCCTTCTTCGCGAGCGAAGCCTGGGCGACCTTGTTGTTGGCGGCGTCGAAGCCGGCCGCACCGTTCTTGCCGCTGTCGTCCTTGCCACCGCCGCACGCCGCCGTGGTCAGCAGCCCGGCGACCACTACGGCAGCGGCCATGGCCTGCTTGCGCCGCCCTGAGGTGCGTTGGGTAGTCACGATCTCGGATCCTCCGGATTAGATGAGAGACCCCGTGCCAGGTGCCACGGGTCGCTTGTGGTACGGCAGTTCAGCGGGAGCCCTTGGGGTCCAGCGCGTCGCGCACGCCGTCACCGAAGAGGTTGAAGGCGAGCACGGTGATGAAGATCGCCACGCCAGGAACCACCATGTACATGGGATCCGAGTCGTAGTAGTCGATCGCGTTGGACAGCATCTGACCCCAGGAAGCCGTAGGCGGCTTGACGCCCACACCCAGGAAGCTGAGCGCGGCCTCGGTGAGGATGTTGGTCGGGATCATCATCGTCGTGTACACGATGATGGGCGCCACGAGGTTGGGCAGCAGTTCCTTGAAGAGGATGTAGAACTGCCCGGCACCGAGGGAGCGGGCCGCCTCGACGTACTCGCGTTCGCGCAGCGAGAGGGTCTGCCCGCGGACCACACGTCCGATGTAGGGCCAGCCGAAGAAGCCGATGACCAGGATCATCACGAGCAGGCGCACGCCCGTGCCGGTCAGTCCCAGCATCTGGTTGGGCATCACCGAGACCAGGCTGATGATGAACAGGAGCTGGGGGAAGGCGAGCAGGCCGTCCATCACCCGGCTGATGACCGAGTCGACCCAGCCGCCGAAGAAGCCGGCCAGGATGCCGAGGACGGTGCCCAGCACGACCGCGACGACCGCGGACAGGAAGCCGACGAGCAGCGAGATCCGGGCACCGTAGACGATGCGCGCGAAGATGTCGCGGCCGTTGACCGGTTCGACGCCGAGCAGATGGTCGCCGCTGATGCCGCCCAGGGAGCCCTTGGGGGTGCCGAACAGCGGATCGATCATGCTCTCGTGATAGACGTCCGGGTCCTGGCCGACGAGGCTCGTGATCACCGGTGCGAGCAACGCGATCACGATGAGGAGGAGCACGACGACGCCGCCCGTCAGGGCAAGTTTGTCCCGCTTGAGGCGTTCCCAGGCGATCCGGCCCAGGGAACGGCCCTGAACGGCCTTCGCGTCGGTGGCCGCGACCGCCGCTTCCTCTGCCGCACCCGGGGCCGCTTCCGCGGTCGGCTCGTGCAATGGTGCCGTCATCAGGCTGGGACCCCTCTCAACCGGCGGTAGCCGGCCCGCACTTGCCGCTGGTAGCGGCATCAAACAGTCCGTCGTACACAGGGGCGAACCCCTTGAAGGGGGAGTCTTCAACGCTTGCGCGATCAGCCGCCAGCCTTGACGTGGAATGGATGCGCAACCGTGATGCAAGCAGGCGTTTCCTGTTATACGGACAGGGAGTTGCGGCGAACGGACGGTGAGGAGGGGACGGACCGCCGTGGAGAAAGGGCCTTATGGCCCTTATGTGCAGGTCAGTAGCGTCCGGGCACCGGTGGATAGCCGTAGCCGGTGGCCGGCGCCTGGGGGGAGGCCTGGAGCTGGGGCTGGGGGGCGGCGTGGGCCTCACGGTCGTAGAACGGGCGGGCGTTGGCCCGCATCCACATCACGACCGGGTCGTAGTCGTCGGTCATCGCGACCGTCGACACCGGCAGGCCCTCCGGGACCGCGCCGACGGACTGCTGCATCATCGCGCGCACCGAGTCGACCGCGGCCGGCGAGGTGTCGTACACGTCCAGGCCGATGGAGAGGTACGGCGCACCGAGCGCCGGCTGCACCCAGGCGCGGCGCAGGGAGCGCAGGGCCGGGGTGCGGTGGGCGTTCTGCGCGAGCAGAGCGTAGAACTGCGGGATCTCGATGCCGGGTTCGGTCAGCCGGAGTGGTCCTGCGGGCTGGCGGTCCAGGCCCGTCGCGATGCGGCGCAGGTCCAGCCAGGGGATGCCGACGCCGCCGCCCTGGGCGTGCGGGTTGAGCCAGAGGCCGTAGTGGTCGGGGTAGAGGGTGCGGGCCACGTCGAGTCCGTCGACGACCTCGTACGACCGGTTCCAGCCGCTGGCCGAGAGTTCCTGGGCGGAGGTGACGCAGGGGGCGTACTGGAAGCCGTCGACCTCCATGTTTCCGTACTGGGCGTCCGGGGAGCCGGCCTGGCCGTGCCACAGCAGCATCCAGATCTGGCCGGAGGACGGGGTGGCGAGGGCGCGCAGCAGGGCCTCGTAGGCGTCGTAGCGGCCGGGGGTGACCTGGCGCAGCATGTGCTCGACGCTGCCGCTGTGGCTCGCGCTCACCTGTCGTGCCCTTCTCTTTTTCGTGCCCCCGTGTGTGGGGACAGCTTAAGCGCCCAGTAGCCCGGGGTCCTGGGTGCGTGCGCGGGTGCGGATGCGTGGGTGGTACTCGCGCGGTTCCCCGCGCCCCCCGGGCGAACTCAGTGACCGTGCAGATAGAAGGGCCGGACGTTCGACTTCAGCCATTCGGCCACCGGGTCGTCCGTCACGTCCAGGAGGACGAGGTTGACCGGCCATGTGACCGGGACCTTGCCCAGGGCCCGGCCGAGGGCCTGCATGGGAAGGGTCCGCAGGTCGCCTTCCCACTGGGAGAGTTCCACGCCCACGAACATGACCGGGTCGGCCGTCTCGATGGCGGCCAGGCAGCGGCGGGCGGTGAGGACGACACCGGTCTCGGCGAACTCGGCGGACGCGGCGGAGAGGAAGTCGACCGGGTCGTCCTGCCAGTCGGGTTCGAAGAGACGGACCCGGCCGCCGGTGCCCGGGCCGTCGAGCGGGGTGCGGCCGGCGCGGCACAGCTCGGCCACCGCCTCGGGCGGGAGCGGGATGCCGACCAGGGCGTCGGGGTTCACCAGGATGCCGGCCTGCGGGGGCAGACCGCGGGCGAACTCCACGGCGGGGGCGATCGTGTACGACATGTGGGAGCCGGCCGCCTGGCGCAGCTGCTCCTCGGAGCTGAACACCGGGACGTACGTCTGGCCGCCGATGTCCAGCGTGGGCAGGTCCAGCGGGCCGCTGTCCGGGCCGCCGCCGCTCGGCAGCGGGATCCACAGCAGGCTGCGGCCCAGGACCTCGAGGATCCGGCCGGCCGCGGCGGGTATGCCGAGGGAGGCCGAGAGCACCTCCTCCAGCTCGTTGCCGGGCCAGCCGCCGTGGGGCTGGGGGTGCGCCTGTGCCGGGAAGTCCGCGGGAATGTCCGCCGGGAAGTCCATCTGCCTACCGCCTGCTGGGAACCACTGTGAGCAAGAAGGCTAGCGGGTACCTGTGACAGCCCCTCACCCTCCGAACGCGATCTGCCTCACCCGGTGAACTCGATCCGCTGCAGGACGTCCGCGGCCGCGCGGTCCAGCAGCACCGCCGATCCGCAGCCCGCGGGCAGCTCGCCCCGCTCGACCGCGTCGAGCAGCCGGGCGGTCGTACGGCGGTGGCGGCGGAAGGCGTAGCGGGAGACGCCCCGGCCGCGCTCGCGCTGGCCGCCACGGGCCGTCTCGGGTGCCACGTCGAGCAGGAGCAGGTGCAGGGTGCCGCCGCGGCGGCGGGCCTCGCGGGCGAGCCAGGCGCGCACCCAGGGCTGGGTGCCGCAGTCGTGGACGACGACGCCCTCCCCGCTGCGCAGGGCGCGGCGCAGCCCGGCGTAGTGGGCGAGGCGGACCAGGGGGCGGTACAGCGCGTACGGGAGCGCGCGGGGCAGGCGGGCCGCGAAGCGGTCGCGGGTGTCCTGCGAGTCGATGCGGTGACCGGCGACCGCGCGCCCCATCAGGGTGGACTTGCCGCTGCCGGGCAGGCCGGTGATCACGGCGAGGTCGCGGGGCCCGAAGACCAGGGCGCGCGGGCCGTGCCCGGCACGGTCGCGCAGGTCACGGACGACCGGGGCCGGGGCGGGAGCGGGGACGGGGGCCCGGCGCTGCCTCGGCACAGCGATGCCGGTGGTGACGGTGGCGTACACCGGGGTCCTGTTCACCGTGATCGTCCTCCCCTGTCGGCTCGGTCATCGTCATTCCCGCGATCCGTAAAGAGAAGGTAATGGACGCTGTTGGCGACGGGGTCCGCGTCCTGCCACAGGTCGGTTACAAAAGCCCGCACGCCGTGCAATGATGTGCCCGCCAACTGCATACCGGCCGTTTGAATCCGCGCGGGAGAGTCCCCAGCAGCCTTCGCTGGGGCGCCGAAGGAGCAAGTCCCTCCCTTGAATCTCTCAGGCCCCGTTACCGCGCGGGCGAGGCACATCTGAAAAGCGGGCCGCTGCGACAGTGGCCCCACCCAAGGTGCAAGCCGTGATCGTCCCCGTGGCGGTCCTGGCGAACCTCTCAGGTTCCGATGACAGATGGGGAGGAACGTTCCTCGCCCCATCCCTGTTGCCCTGGGAGACGACCGACCGATGAGCAGCACTGAACTCCGTCACACCGCGCTCGATGCCGTGCATCGCTCGCTCGGTGCGACGATGACCGACTTCGCCGGCTGGGACATGCCCCTGCGCTACGGCTCCGAGCGCGACGAGCACGTCGCCGTGCGCACGAAGGCGGGTCTCTTCGACCTCTCCCACATGGGCGAGATCACCGTCACCGGCGCCGGCGCGGCCGCCCTCCTCGACCACGCCCTGGTCGGCAACATCGCCTCCGTCGGCGTCGGCCGCGCCCGCTACACCATGATCTGCCAGGCCGACGGCGGCATCCTGGACGACCTGATCGTCTACCGGCTCGCCGAGACCGAGTACATGGTGGTCGCCAACGCCTCCAACGCCCAGGTGGTGCTGGACGCCCTGACCGAGCGCGCCGCCGGCTTCGACGCCGAGGTCCGTGACGACCGGGACGCGTACGCGCTGATCGCCGTCCAGGGCCCGCAGTCCCCCGGCATCCTGAAGTCGGTGACCGACGCCGACCTGGACGGCCTGAAGTACTACGCCGGCCTGCCCGGCACGGTCGCCGGTGTCCCCGCGCTGATCGCCCGCACCGGCTACACCGGCGAGGACGGCTTCGAGCTGTTCGTGAAGCCGGAGCACGCCGTGGAGCTGTGGCAGGCCCTGACCAAGGCCGGCGAGGGCGCCGGCCTGGTCCCGTGCGGCCTGTCCTGCCGGGACACGCTGCGCCTGGAGGCGGGCATGCCGCTGTACGGGCACGAGCTGACCACCTCGCTCACCCCCTTCGACGCCGGGCTCGGCCGGGTGGTGAAGTTCGAGAAGGAGGGCGACTTCGTCGGCCGCGAGGCGCTCCAGCGGGCCGCCGCCCGCGCGCAGGAGAACCCGCCGCGCGTCCTGGTCGGCCTGGTCGCCGAGGGCCGCCGCGTCCCGCGCGCCGGGTACGCCGTCGTCGCGGGCGGCGAGGTGATCGGCGAGGTCACCTCCGGCGCCCCCTCCCCCACCCTGGGCAAGCCGATCGCCATGGCGTACGTCGACGCGGCGCACGCGGCGCCGGGCACCGAGGGCGTCGGCGTGGACATCCGGGGCAGCCACGAGCCGTACGAGGTCGTGGCGCTGCCCTTCTACAAGCGCCAGAAGTGACACCGTCGTACCTCTGAGTCGTACCTGTGAAAGTGACGTCGGGCACATCACCGCTGCTCACGCACGTCTCCAGCAGTCCCCCCTCACCAGCACTCCCGCGCGTACAGGAGAATTCAGGCCATGAGCAACCCCCAGCAGCTGCGCTACAGCAAGGAGCACGAGTGGCTGTCGGCCGCCGAGGACGGCGTCTCGACGGTCGGCATCACCGAGTTCGCGGCCAACGCGCTCGGCGACGTGGTCTACGCCGACCTGCCCGACGTCGGCTCCACGGTGACCGCGGGCGAGACCTGCGGCGAGCTGGAGTCGACCAAGTCGGTCTCCGACCTGTACTCGCCGGTCAGCGGTGAGGTCACCGAGATCAACGAGGACGTCGTCAACGACCCGTCGCTGGTGAACTCGGCCCCCTTCGAGGGCGGCTGGCTGTTCAAGGTGCGCGTCACGGAGGAGCCGGCCGACCTGCTCTCCGCCGACGAGTACACCGCCCAGAACGCCGGCTGAGGAGTCGTAGCCCCATGACCGTCCTGAACACGCCCCTGCACGAGCTGGACCCGGAGATCGCCGCCGCGGTCGACGCCGAGCTCGGTCGCCAGCAGTCCACGCTGGAGATGATCGCCTCCGAGAACTTCGCGCCGCTCGCGGTGATGGAGGCGCAGGGCTCGGTGCTGACCAACAAGTACGCCGAGGGCTACCCGGGCCGCCGCTACTACGGCGGCTGCGAGCACGTGGACGTCGCCGAGCAGATCGCCATCGACCGGATCAAGGAGCTGTTCGGCGCCGAGTACGCCAACGTGCAGCCCCACTCCGGGGCCTCCGCCAACCAGGCGGCCCTGTTCGCGCTGGCCCAGCCCGGGGACACCATCCTCGGACTGGACCTCGCCCACGGCGGCCACCTGACCCACGGCATGCGCCTGAACTTCTCCGGCAAGCAGTTCAACGTGGTCGCCTACCACGTGGACGCCGAGACCGGCCTGGTCGACATGGCCGAGGTCGAGCGCCTCGCCAAGGAGCACCGCCCGAAGGTGATCATCGCCGGCTGGTCGGCGTACCCGCGTGAGCTGGACTTCGCCGCCTTCCGCCGGATCGCCGACGAGGTCGAGGCCTACCTGTGGGTCGACATGGCGCACTTCGCGGGCCTGGTCGCGGCCGGTCTGCACGCGAACCCGGTGCCGTACGCCGACGTGGTCACCTCCACCACCCACAAGACGCTGGGCGGTCCGCGCGGCGGCATCATCCTCGCCCGTGGCAAGGACTTCGCGAAGAAGCTGAACTCGGCCGTCTTCCCGGGCTTCCAGGGCGGTCCCCTGGAGCACGTGATCGCGGCGAAGGCGGTCTCCTTCAAGGTCGCCGCCTCGGAGGAGTTCAAGGAGCGCCAGCGTCGTACGGTGGAGGGTGCGCGCATCCTCGCCGAGCGCCTGACGGCGGCGGACGCGCGTGAGGCCGGCGTGAACGTGCTGTCCGGCGGCACGGACGTGCACCTGATCCTGGTGGACCTGCGCGAGTCCGAGCTGGACGGGCAGCAGGCCGAGGACCGCCTCCACGAGGTCGGCATCACGGTCAACCGCAACGCGGTCCCGAACGACCCGCGGCCCCCGATGGTGACGTCGGGCCTCCGGATCGGCACGCCCGCCCTGGCGACCCGCGGCTTCACGGCCGAGGACTTCGCCGAGGTCGCGGACGTGATCGCCGAGGCGCTGAAGCCGTCCTACGACGCCGAGGCCCTCAAGGCGCGCGTGAAGGCGCTCGCCGACAAGCACCCGCTGTACGCGGGCCTGAACAAGTAAGTCCCCGGCGGGGCACCCGGAGGACGGGTGCCCCACCACCCCCTGTACTGCCTTCTTGAGGAGTGACCGTGGCCATCTCGGTCTTCGACCTGTTCTCGATCGGCATCGGCCCGTCCAGCTCCCACACGGTCGGCCCGATGCGTGCGGCGCGCATGTTCGCACGCCGCCTGCGCAACGAGGAGCTGCTCGGCTCCGTGGCGTCACTGCGCTGCGAGCTGTACGGCTCCCTCGGCGCGACCGGCCACGGCCACGGCACCCCCAAGGCGGTCCTGCTCGGCCTGGAGGGCGCCTCGCCGCGCACGGTGGACGTGGAGACCGCCGACGAGCGGGTGGAGGGGATCAAGACGGCGGGCCGCCTCACGCTCCTCGGCGAGCACGAGATCCCGTTCTCCTTCGACGACGACCTGGTCCTGCACCGGCGCAAGGCACTGCCGTACCACGCCAACGGCATGACGATATGGGCGTACGACGCGAGCGGCGCGGAGCTGCTCTCCAAGACGTACTACTCGGTCGGCGGCGGTTTCGTCGTGGACGAGGACGCGGTCGGCGCGGACCGGATCAAGCTGGACGACACGGTCCTGAAGTACCCCTTCCGCACCGGCGACGAGTTGCTGCGCCTGACGAAGGACACCGGCCTGTCGATCTCCTCCCTGATGCTGGAGAACGAGCGGGCCTGGCGCACCGAGGAGGAGATCCGGGCGGGCCTGCTGGAGATCTGGCGGGTGATGCGCGAGTGCGTGCAGCGCGGCATGTCCCGTGAGGGCATCCTGCCGGGCGGTCTGCGGGTCCGCCGCCGCGCGGCCGTCTCGGCCCGCCAGTTGCGCGCCGAGGGCGACCCGCTGGCCCACGCCATGGAGTGGATCACGCTCTACGCGATGGCGGTGAACGAGGAGAACGCGGCGGGCGGGCGCGTGGTGACGGCCCCCACGAACGGCGCGGCCGGCATCATCCCGGCGGTCCTGCACTACTACATCAACTTCGTGCCCGGTGCCGACGAGGACGGAGTGGTCCGCTTCCTTCTGGCCGCCGGCGCGATCGGCATGCTCTTCAAGGAGAACGCCTCCATCTCCGGCGCCGAGGTCGGCTGCCAGGGCGAGGTCGGCTCCGCCTGCTCCATGGCCGCGGGCGCCCTCGCCGAGGTCCTCGGCGGCTCCCCCGAGCAGGTCGAGAACGCCGCCGAGATCGGCATGGAACACAACCTCGGCCTGACCTGCGACCCGGTCGGCGGCCTGGTCCAGATCCCGTGCATCGAGCGCAACGGCATGGCCGCGGTGAAGGCGGTCACCGCCGCCAAGATGGCCATGCGCGGCGACGGCTCCCACAAGGTGTCCCTCGACAAGGTCATCAAGACCATGAAGGACACCGGCGCGGACATGTCGGTGAAGTACAAGGAGACGGCTCGGGGTGGGCTGGCTGTGAACATCATCGAGTGCTGAGGAAGTAGGCAGGCCCTGACCAGCGCGTCCGTGTTCTCGGCGCTGCCGGGGCCTTCCCTGCCTACGCGGCGGAAAATCCCCGGGAAGACGCCAGAGAATCGACCGCTGACCTGAGGGTTCGCGGTATTCACTGCATGTCGAGTCGCGGCGGACGGCCTCCCCGGCTTCCGGCGAGGGAAGCCCCGTCACCCTCGTCGAAGCACGCCATGCCGGCAAGCTGCTGGGCGCAGCCGGCCGGCACGGCCACAAGCACACCCTCGACGCGATCAAGAGCGTCGACGACGGGCAGGCGTTCATCATGAGCATCTCCGAGGACGTCAGCCGCGTGGACACGACGGTCATGGAGAAGACGCAGGCGTACGCCGACCTGGTCGGGTTCGGTCACACGGCGGAGCGCCGCGCGGAGATGTCCGGCAAAGGTCCGGACTACGCGAAGTGGCGGCTGGACCTGCTCAACTCGACGACCGACATCGCGGTACTGGTGGCGGAACGCAAGGAGGCCAGGACCAAGATCGACCACCTCGAGCGAGCCGGGCCCTCCTGGCCGGGCTGGTGAAGAAGTCCCCGGAGGAGCTCGCCGAGCTGTTCGAGGGCGAGGTCGGCAAGCACCTGGACGCGGTGGAACGCGTACGCAAGGCGGCGTCAGCCACCACGGACGGCGTCTCCGAACTGGAGCCCACGGAAGCGGAGCCGGCCAAGGATGACGGCGGCGGCCGCCCCCATGACAGCGTCCGGAAACCGCAGATGCCCGGGAGACACGAAAAGAGTCGGAGACCCGCCGAGCCGGCCCATCATCATCTACGTCTCCTCGTTCGGAAGAGACACGGCCGCGTGGTCGCTGACACTCTTCCCGCCGAGCAGCTCACGTCAAACGGTCCAGTACGGCGGCCACTCGGTCCCGTAGTTCCTCATCGGTCAGGTCGTCCGGGTCTCTGAGGTCAGGATCGATGCTGTAGTCCTCCAATGCATAGAAGACCTCGTCCAGCGCGTTCTCCAAAGCCCCGCTCATACGCTCGCCCGCGTCCATGCCCCGGCGCCGCTCGTCGAGCCACCGTCTGGCGAAGGAGGGGCCGTCGATCGAACGGGACGCGAGAGAGCGCATCAGATCGATCTGTTGCCCGGTATGACTGGTAGCGGAGCTTTCCCCGGCCGACTTGAACGCCCTGGTCTGCGGAGGGTAGTGGCTGGAGACAACAGAGAGTTCCACTTCGCCCGCGGGGCTTCTGCGAGCGTAGCGCTGGAATTCCGCCCGGGCCCTGTCAGTACCCTCGGCCACAGCACCTCTCATGAACTCCGGGCTTCCTGCTGCCAGAGCGTAGCCGCCTTGGCACAGCACAGCCCCCAGGAAATTGTCCGCGACCAGCAACAAGCCTGGCGTGCCCGGCCACTGTGCGCTGACAGCGAGGAGCGCGTCCGGTTCGGCTGGCCCGGTGACCACTGGCCACTCGGCGAACCTCTCAGCGAGCGGCGCCCCGAAAACAGCTGCGGAACCAGTCCCCCGCGCTCCCGCCGCCAGTCGCTCAACAGTGTCTCGCCCCGGTGGGAGGTGCGCGGCCAGCGGAGCGACCGAGATGGCCTGGACTCGTGCGAGCCAGTCCTCGCGGAAGTTCCCGGTATCGGAGAGGACGGTCTCGAGGACGTCACGATTCTTGATCTGCTGCACTGCAGGTCCTTACGTAAGGAAGCCCTTTCGGAGCCCACGCCTGTTCCTGCCCTCGGTAGTCGTACCGGTACATCTTGGTGTCCGGGGCGAGCATGTGGTCTCGCATGGCCTGCTGGAACTGAGCAAGAGTCTGTTTGTTCCGACTTCCAGCGACGCCGAAGTCCTGCGCGTGGCTGTCGTACTTCCTATCGATCTTCCAGCGGTGCCGACCGAGGCGTTCGCCGGACTCGATGCCTGGCCGCGCGATGCGCGCGACGAGCCTGCGCTCGCGCAGCCAGATGGGGTGTTCGGCGGAGAAGTACGCCTTGTCTGCGCGGAGTTTGACGGGCCGGCGCCGCCGTGGCCCCCGGCGGGACCGGACTGCGGGGATGCCGAGGATGAGCGGCTTGAGGGCGAAACTGTCGTGCATGTTTGCACCTGACACGGCGACGGCGAGAGGCATGCCCTGAGCATCGGACAGCACGTGCAGCTTGCTGCCCTTCTTGCCGCGATCGACCGGGTTCGGCCCTGTCAGCGATCCCTCCTTTTGGCGCGAACGGAGGCCGCGTCGACGATCGCCGGGGTCCAGTCCGCTTCGCCCCGGACCTCGATTTCGTCCAGCACCGCCCGATGCAGCCGCCGCCACAGGCCGACCTCGGTCCATACCGTGAAGCGGCGATGCGAGGTGGCGGAGGACGTGCCGAACGTCGGCGGCAGATGCCGCCAGGCACAGCCGCTGGTCAGCACGTACACCACTGTGGCGAACACGGCCCGCTGGTCGCGCGGAGCGGTCCCGCCACCTTGCGGTCGAGCCGCGAACGACGGCAGTAACGGGGCGACCAGCCTCCAGAGCGCATCAGGAACCAGACGCTACGACAGATCAGCACTCACGGCGGGCATCATGCCGCTCGAACATCAGGCTTCAAGTCACTGGGGATAGCTTTCTATGCCTCGATTGATGCGGCCGATCTGGCTGCCTGCTCGATCATCGCGCAGTAGGCGGTGCGGGCGTCCTCATCGATCTGCATCTCGTGTTCGGGGCGCATCCCGGTTCGGCCGTCCACGCCTTCGCGCAAGATGTCGGCGTGCCCGGCATGCCGGTTGGTCTCGCCGAGGACGTGCACCAGGATGGCGAACAGGTTCGTGTTGGCATAAGGCTCTGGCCACCACGGCACGTGGCCCGGGGCATCGAGGGCAAGCTCGTCGATCGTCGCGTCTGAGTGTTCCCACGTGCGCCGGTAGGACTCGATGATCTGATCGCGTGCCTCGTCCTCAGCCGCCCACAGATCGCTGCCGTCGTGGTCCTGCCACCGGGGCAGCGGCTCTGGGGACGGCCGGTCGAAGACCTCGCCCAAATACCTGGCCTCGACGCTGGCCACGTGTTTGACCAGGCCGAGGAGGTTGGTCCCGGTCACTGTCAAAGGTCGGCGGGCGTCGTATTCGGAGAGGCCGTCGAGCTTCCAGAGCAGCGCCTTGCGGTCCCGCCGCAGTCGCCCGTGCAGGGTGCCCTTCGCGAATTCATCGATCATGCGTCATGAGCCTGCCATGGGCTACTCATGGCCTCAAGATCCCGTATGTGGACCGCAATGACCGGCAGCGCTGACCCGGCCATGGCCACCGCCCTGAGCTATTGATGACGCTCGCGGAACTTGCCACGTGAGACAGCCTCTTACTCATCACCTTCTGGCTACTGAAGTCGGCTCTCTGCTCCCATTGGGCCTTGGCACAGAGCGCGAGCCCCAGAGGGTCGGCCCATGCGAGGGGGTTGCCGACGTAGCTGTTGGGATTGGGTGCCGGCTCGAGACCCAGCGGATCCGAGGTCAGGTACGTGCCTGTTTCGGGGTCGTAGTACCGGAAGTGGTTGTAGTGCAGTGCACAGAGGGAAAGCCCCCAGGTAGCGAACGTGTCTTTCTCGCCAGGTACAGGGCCGTTGCCCATGGCTCCCCATCTATCGGAGCGCCCCAGAATCCAGGCTGCTGCCACGCGGCGGGCCCGAACGTCACACCGGGCCGGAAAGTGGTTGATGTTCCTCCAGGGGCTACCGTGCAGTAACCGCTCACTCCTACGCTGCCGCCAACTCGACAGAAGTAAAAGGGAGTTGGGCAATGGGAGCAGTGAGACGGATCGCGGCACTCGCGGGGGCCGCCGCTCTGCTGGTGATGGGGCCGGGCAACGCGCACGCGGCGGCGCCGAAGTTCTCCGAGACCACCGCCATCGGCACGCACAACGCGTACGACAAGGCCAAGTACACGTACTTCGCCCAGGCGCTGGACTCCGGCGCCTCGCTGCTGGAGCTGGACGTGTACGTGGACAGCCTCAGTCACCGCTGGCGGGTCAGCCACAGCAACCCGCTGGGCAACGACAACAACTGTGAGGCCGCGAAGACACCGGGCGAGCTGTACAGCAAGAGCCGCAACCAGGACCTCGGCAGCTGCCTGGACAACATGGCCGCCTGGAACCAGCTCCACCCCGACCACCCGCCGATCGTGATCAAGGTCGAGATGAAGGTCGGCTTCAACAACAACGCGGGCATGGGACCGGACGAGTTCGACACGCTCGTCTCCCAGAAGCTCGGCAACAGCGTCTACAAGCCGGCCGATCTGCTGGGCGGGACGTACTCCTCCCTGGACGCCGCCGCCAAGGCGAACGCCTGGCCCTCCCGCGACTCCCTCAGGGGCAAGTTCCTCTTCGAGCTGATCCCCGGCACGGTGGAGCAGTCGAACCCGTTCGACCACTACTGGACGGACCAGGAGTACGGCGACCATCTGCGCGACCTGTACGCGACCGGGCAGATCGGCCAGGCGCAGGCGTTCCCGGCCGTGCTGGGTGCCGCGAACGCAGACCCTCGCGTCAGCCGTTACGACGCCTCGATCCGGCCCTGGTTCGTGTTCTTCGACGGTGACGCCGCCACCTACGTCAACAGCGGTTATGACACCGCGTTCTACTCCGCGAACCACTACGTCTCGATCATGACCGACGCCCACAGCGTGTCGCCGGCCATCTCCTCCACCACCCCGACGGACGCCGAAGTCGCCGCCCGGCTGGTCCTGCTGGCCAAGGACCACGCGAGCCTCATCACCTCCGACTGGTCGGCGAAGCCGGCGTCGGTGCTGAGTTCGGTGACCACCCGAGGCTGAGGTTCCGGATCGGGCGGCACGGGGCACAACTCCTGCATGCTGCATGGCATCGACGTAAGCGCATTCCAGTCCTCCGCGTACGGCACGGACGGCCTCTCCTTCGTCTTCATCAAGGCGACGGAGGGCCGTTCGTACGTCAACCCCCGGCTGACCGCGCAGACCAAGAGGGGCCGCGACGCGGGGCTGGTCGTCGGCTTCTACCACTTCCTGTGGCCGGGCGACCTCACCGCCCAGGCCGAGTACTTCGTCCAGCACGCCCCCGAGCGCGCCGGCGACGTCCTCGCGGTCGACTGGGAGACCACGGGCGACGGAACGCGCGCGAGCAACGCGGAGAAGGACCACTTCATCCGCAAGCTGAAGGAGCTACGGCCGCACAACCGGGTCGTGCTCTACTGCAATCGCGACTTCTGGCTGAACGTCGATACCACCTCCTACGCGGGCGACGGCCTCTGGATCGCCGACTACGTCACGGCCGGCAAGCCCCGCATCAAGGCGAAGTGGCTCTTCCACCAGTACACCAGCACGCCGCACGACCAGGACGTGGCCCACTTCGCGAGCAAGGCCGCGCTGAAGGAGTGGGCCACGCCGTAGGCCTTGTGGGCTCAGCCCCGGAAGTCCGCCGGGCGGTGCGGGGAGGCGTCCGACAGGGCCTTTGTGACGGCCTCCACTCCTGCGCGGAGGCCGTAGACCGGGGTGCCGGGCTGTTGGCGCCAGGAGGTGTCGATGTCGCCCGCGTCGACCGTGTCGAAGCCGAGTTCGTCGATCAGGGCGCGGACGGTCCGCTTGGCCTGCGCGTCGTCGCCGGCGACCGGGAGGGCGAGGCGCTCGGGGTCGCCCGCAGGGCGGGGGCGGTCCAGGATGTCCTGGGCGTAGGTGCCGTTGAAGGCCTTGATCACCGGGTGGCCGAGGTGGCGTTCGACCCAGCGGCTCTCGGTCAGGCCCTCGTCCTCGATGGCCGCGATACGGCCGTCGCGCTGTTGCGGGTAGTAGTTGTTGGTGTCGATCACCGCCACGTCCTCGGCGGCGCCGGCCAGCAGGCCGGAGGGGAGGTCCGGGACCGCCTTGAGGGGGACGGTGACGACCACGACCTGGGCGCCCTCGGCCGCTTCCTCGGCCCGGACGGGGGTCGCGCCGGTCTCCTCGGCCAGTTCCTTGAGCGTCTCGGGGCCGCGGGAGTTGGCCACGGACACCTCGTGGCCGAGGGCGGTGAGCCGCCGGGTGAGGTTGCCGCCGATGTTCCCCGCGCCGATGATGCCGATCTTCATGACAGGCCCTCCAGGCTCTTTTCATGCATGTGCATGCGTCTGTGTGGGTGACAACCCTGTCGGTGCGGGTGGTATTCCGGCGCTGCGGCCATCCGGTGAGCAGGCAGCCGTAGCTGATCGCGGTGACGTGCGGAGCCCTGCCCCCAGGAGGCAGGGCTCCGCACGCGTGGCGCTCCTTCGGACCGGTCCGGCCTGAGCCGGGAATCCCCTCCCCTGCGGGGGAGGGAGCGGTCACTTGTTCAGGTAGGCCCAGAACTCGTCGAAGGACAGGACCTTGTCGCCGTTGAGGTCGCGGGTCCTGATGATGGCCGCGGCGACCGTCTCGGTGACGTTCCAGTCACCCTCCTGGGCCAGGGCGGACTTGAACTCGGCGGCGGTGATGAATCCGTCACCGTCCGCGTCGATCCGCTGGAACTGCTTGCGTGCTTCCTCGATGTCCGCCACCGATCCGCCCCTTTTGGTCGTGTTTCTCATGCCGTGCTGGCGTACTGACGCTGGTCAGATTAACGGCCCGGTCCGGCCTTCAGCGCCGCGGCCACCCAGCCGGCCTCCTGCTGGGACCTCGGGGGCTGCTGCTCGGCCCTGATCACGGCCGTCAGTCGGCCGAGGTCACCGGCTGCCCGCCGTCAGTGCCACGGGCGGTAGTACGGATTGCTGACGCAGCCGTCCAGGATCTCCGTCTTCGTCGGCTTGTCCACCGGGCAGGCGCCGATGACGTACTGCCGGGCGATGCCGCCGGGGAAGGCGACCTCGACCTGGTCGGCCCACTTGTGGGTGTCGCCGATGGTCTTGTTGACGTCGATACCGCCGGGTGCGTCGATGTAGTAGTTGTACTTGGACTTCCAGGTCTTGAAGAGGTCGTGGTCGTACGTCGTGGACACGTACGGCGAGGGCTGGTTGACGAGGACGTACTTCTCGATGTCGTACTGGCCGTTGACCACGTCCCGCGGGAGGAAGCCCTCTTCGAAGATGGTCTCCGGCGCCCGGTTGTCGTTGCGCCACAGCGTGCCGCAGGTGGTGCGCCAGGCGGGCGCCGGGGTGATCCGGTCGATGTCGACGCGCCGGTCGGCGGCGGCCTTGATCCTGTCGTCGAACTGGGGGCAGGCGGGGGCGGCCTTGGCGGGGGCCGCCGAGCCGGTGGCCGTGCGGGAAGGGGCCGTGGGGGCGGTGGCGGCCGTGGTCGCGAGGACGGCGCCGAGGGACAGGACGGCGGCAACGAACCGCCGCCGCAGGCGAGTTGCGATCATGCCCGACACGATCGCGGCTCACCGGCGGCGGACGGTGGATCATCACCCGTTCGGCGGCGTGTCCCCCTGACCTTCCGTCAGCGGAAGATGCCGGTGTGCCCGAGCGAGTAGCGGCCCGGCTGCGGGTAGACGGCGAGACCGTGCGGACCGCGGCCGACCTTGATACGGGCCAGCTCCCTGCCGGTGCCGGTGTCGATGGCGTACACCTCGGAGTTGTAGCGGCCGGACAGCCACAGCACCTTGCCGTCGGCCGAGACGCCGCCCATGTCGGGGCTGCCGCCGCCGGGCAGGCGCCACTTCTTGGTGAGCCGTTTCTGGTTGAAGTCGAAGACGGAGATGGTGCCCTCGCCGCGGTTGGAGACGTACATCTCGCGGGAGTCGCGGCTGACGTAGAGGCCGTGGGCGCCCTTGCCGGTGGAGAGGAAGCGGGGCCGGGTGAACTTGTCGCCGTCCAGGATCCACACGCCGTTGGCCATCATGTCGGCGATGTAGAACAGCTTGCCGTCCGGGGAGATCTTGACGTCCTGCGGCATCGCTCCGTGGAACGGCAGCTTCTCCTGCTCGAGGACCTTCATCTTCGCGGTGTCGACCTTGAGGACCTCACCGCTGAACTCGCAGGAGACGATGAAGTAGCGTCCGTCCGGTGAGAAGTCGGCGTGGTTGACGCCGTAGCAGCTGACCGGCACGGACTTGACGACCTTCATGGTGTGGGCGTCGCGGAAGACGAGCGCGCGGTCCATGGAGGCCATGACGACGGCGTACTTGCCGTCGGGCGTGAAGTACAGGTTGTAGGGGTCGTGGACGGCGACCGGCTTGCCGGCCTTGCCGGTCCTCGGGTCGATCGGGGTGAGACTGTTGCCGAGGTCGTTGTTGACCCAGAGGGTCTTCAGGTCCCAGGACGGTACGACGTGCTGGGGCTGCCGGCCGACCGGGAGGGTGTCGATGACCTTGTAGGTCTTCGGGTCGATGACGGTGACGGTGTCGGAGTTGGTGTTGGGGACGTACACCCGGGACGGGAAGTCCCTGACGACCGGCGAGAGCAGGCCCGGGCGGTCGGCGGAGTAGAGGTCCTTGGGGTCCTCGACGGGCGGCATCCCGGGCAGCACGTTCACCCGGGCCTCGTTCACCCGCGGCTGCACCGGCGCCTTGCTGACGACGGCCTCGTTCTCGTGGCGGGAGGAGCCGGAATCGCATGCGGACAGCAGCGCCAGGGCGGTGAGGGCAGCACCGGCGGCCAGCAGGCGGGCGGCTTTCATGGTTCGCATCAGCTCAGCAGCTCCGTGGTGGTGACCGCGCGCAGTTTGCGGCGGCCGAGTTCGTGGAGGAGGTCGGGGAGGGCGGCGACCGTGTCCGGGTACCCGAAGTGCAGGCTCACCACCGACCCGCCGCGCACTTCGGCGAGGACGTTGCGGGTGACGGCGGCGGCGCCGGGGCGGGTGTAGTCGAGCGAGTCGACGTCGTACGACAGCACGTGCGGGTAACCGGCGGCGCGGGCGAGCCGGGCGACCAGCGGGGAGGCGGTCGGCGAGCGGGAGGGACGGAACCAGGTGCCGATGGATCCGGTGAGCCGCTTGAGCCGGTCCGCGCAGTCCGTGATCTCCTTGCGGGCGGCCGCCTCGGACAGGGCGTTGACGGAAATGTGCCGCTGGGTGTGATTGCCGAGGTCGTGACCGCCGTCGAGGATCCGTCGGGCGACGTCGGGGTGTTCGTCGAGCCAGGTGCCGACGGCGAGCACGGTGAGCCGGGCGCCGTGCTGCTCGGCCGTGGCGAGCAGGGAGTGGGCGATCGCGGGGTCGCCCTGGCCGTGGAAGGTGAGGGCGACCTGGGGGCGGTTGCGCGGGCCGTGGGTGATCTGGGCGGGCTGTGCGGGGTAGGCGCGCGGGGCGGGGGCCGCCTTGGCGCTGGCCGTGGGCCGGTCGGAGGCGGAGGCGTCGGACGGGGACGTGGCGGTCGGGGTGGGGGACGGGGCGGCGTGGCCCGCGCCGCAACCGGCGGCGAGCGCGCCGCCGGCGACGAGCCCGGCGCCCGCGCGCAGCACCTCGCGTCGGTTGGTGGTGGTCACCCGCACCATTTAAGGGGCGTTAGGTAAGAAAACCGCCGATTGGCCCGAAAGGAGGATGATTTCGGGTCGCCGTAAGGACGATGTCGTGCACGCGCTACCTGTCGGCAACCCGCATCTCGAACCACGTCGTCTTGCCGCGCGGCAGCAGGTCCACGCCCCATCGGTCGGAGAGCTTGTCCACGAGGAACAGTCCGCGACCGCTGACGTCCAGTTCCTGCACCGGCATCAGACAGGGCAGGCCGCGCGAGGGGTCGCGGACCTCGACGCGGATCCAGCCGGTGCGGCGTCGCATCCGGAGGCCGAAGACCCGGGCGCCGGTGTGCCGGACGGCGTTGCCGACCAGTTCGGACACGAGTAAGACCGCGTCCTCGGCCAGCTTGGGGGTCAGCCGCCAGGTGCGCAGGACGACGACCTGGGCGAGCCGGCGGGCGGTGGCCGCGGATTCCGGACGGGACGGCAGCGGTACCTCCGCCTCCGTCGGGTTGCCGAACAGTTCGAGCGCCTTGAGCGCCTGTTCGTCCTCGACCGCGGGCGACCAGCGTGCCGCGGCCGCACGGCTGTGTCCCCGCGGCTGTTCGATGCCCTCCAGCCCCGCCATGCCCCCATGATGGCGGCCCGGGGCCGTCTTGGGGGCCGTTCCGGAGGAATACGCCCCCTGTACGCCCCCGGCCTCCGCCGGGCGACCGACATATGCCAACGGCATGTCACTGGTCGGTAGGGCCCGATTGACCTGCGAGGACGGCTCACTTCCGGGCAATCGACAGGCTCCCTCGACCGAGCAGGCTTAAGGTTGCCTTAAGGCTCCCATAAACCGCTCCATCGAGGGACCCGGAGGAGACGAGGCGTCAATTGCAAGAGGACCCGCAGGAGTTACGGGGAAGTTCACATCGCTGACGGCCGGCGGAACTCGCCGGAGCTCAGAGGAACTTCGCCTTGCCCGGCCCCTCCTCCACGAAGCTGCGCATACCGCGCTCGCGGTCCTCGGTGGCGAACAGGCCCGCGAACCAGTTCCGTTCGACGGCCAGTCCGGTGTCGATGTCGGTCTCCAGGCCCGTGTCGACCGACTCCTTCGCGGCGCGCAGGGCGATCGACGGGCCCTGGGCGAGCTTCGCGGCCCAGGCGTGCGCCTGCTCGTACACCTCGGCGGCCGGGACGACCCGGTCCACCAGGCCGATCGCCAGGGCCTCGTCGGCCTTGACCTGGCGGCCCGTGAAGATGAGGTCCTTGGCCTTGGACGGGCCGACCAGGCGGGGCAGCCGCTGGGTGCCGCCGGCGCCCGGGATCAGGCCGAGCAGGATCTCGGGCTGGCCGAGCTTGGCGTTCTCGGCGGCGATGCGGTAGTCGGCGCACAGGGCCAGCTCGCAGCCGCCCCCGAGGGCGTAGCCGGTGATCGCGGCGACGACGGGCTTGGGGATGCGGGCGACGGCCGTGAAGGAGTCCTGCAGGGCCCGGGCGCGCAGGACCATCGCGGTGTGGTCCATGTTCTGCATTTCCTTGATGTCCGCGCCCGCCGCGAACACCCGCTCGCCGCCGTAGATCACCACGGCGCGCACGTCGTCGCGGCGCGTGGCCTCCTCGGCGAGCTCCTTCAGCCGGTCCTGGGTGGCGACGTCCAGCGCGTTCATCGGCGGACGGTCCAGGCGCAGGGTTCCGACGCCTTCGGCGACTTCGAGAGAGACGGTCATGCAGGTCAGGTTAACGGCCACTAACGACAATGGACCCGGTGCCGTGGATCACAGCACCGGGTCCGTACGTCAGTGAGGGGTCACTTCGTCCAGTCCGCCCACGACATGTTCCAGCCGTTGAACCCGTTGGCGGGGTCCACCGTCCGGTCGTGGGCGTTCTTCACGACCACCACGTCGCCGATGATCGAGTGGCTGAACATCCAGGCCGCCGGGGTGGAGCTGTCGTAGCCGCCGCGGACGTCACGCAGGCCGACGCAGCCGTGGCTGGCGTTGTAGTTGCCGAAGGCGCCGCCGCCCCAGTAGTTGCCGTGCAGGAAGGTGCCGGAGGTGGTCAGGCGCAGGGCGTGCGGGACGTCCTTGATGTCGTACTCGCCGCCGTAGCCGACGGTCTCGCCGTTCATGCGGGTGACCGCCAGCTTCTCGCTGATGACCATCTGGCCGTTCCAGGTGTCGTAGCCGGGCTTGCCGGTGGTGACCGGGATGGTCTTGATGACCTTGCCGTCCTGGGTGACCTTCATCGTGTGCTTCTTGGCGTCCACGACGGAGACCTGGTTGCGGCCGATGGTGAACTTGATGGTCTTGTGCTGCTTGCCGTAGACACCGCCGCGGCCCTCGACCCCGTCCAGGTTCAGGTCGACGGTGACCTTGGTGCCTTCCTTCCAGTACTTCTCGGGCCGGAAGTCCAGGCGGTCGTTGCCGAACCAGTGGCCCTCGACGTCGACGGCCGGCTCGGTCCTGATCGTGATGGCCTTCTCGACGGCGTCGGGGTGGGTGATGCCCCGGGTGAAGTTGACGGAGAACGGCATGCCGACGCCGACGGTGGAGCCGTCCTCGGGGGTGAAGTAGCCGAGGAAGGTGTTCTTCGGGGTCAGGGTGGTGAAGGAGGAGTCCTCGGCGGCCGCGCGGCCCTGGTCGTCCTTGGCGACCGCGTGCACGGAGTACTTGGTGGAGGCGGCCAGATGGGCCGACGGCGTCCAGGACGCGCCGCCGCCGGTGATGGTGCCGGCCACCGCCCGGCCCTTGGCGTCCTTGACGGTGACCTCGCTCAGTTTGCCCTTGGCGACGTCCACCTTGAGTGCGCCGCTGGTGTCGACGCCGGTGGCACCGGACTTGGGCGATATGGTCACGGTGGCGGTGGACTGCTGCCCCGCCTGCTGCGTGCCGCCGTCCTTGTCCTTGCCCGCACCCTTGCCGCCGCCCCCGCCGCAGGCCGCGAGGCAGAGCACCAGGGCGCCGGCTATGAGAGCCGGCCCCCCACGGCCTCGTCGCCCCGCCCCCGACGCCCCCGATATAGGCCGCACGTTCAACGCGTTCTCCCCTCGCCGGACCTGGTCCGGCACGCTCCCCACCACATTGGTCCGCGCATATTAACCGCCCGGTTTTGAGCAGGGTGTCAGGCGAATGTCACCGTTCCGTCGCAACTTCCGCCTGTCACCGCCGCCCGAACCCCGGCCCCTCACCCGGTTACTTCACCGCGCCGCCCGCCTTCCACTCCTTCCAGCCCATGTTCCACCCGCCGAGGCCGTTGTCGGGGGCGACCGTCTTGTCCTTGCTGTTGACGACTTCGACGACGTCACCGATGAGGCTGCGGTCGAAGAACCAGCCCGCGGGGGTGTCCGAACTGCCGCCCTTGACGTCCCTCAGGCCCACGCAGCCGTGGCTGATGTTGACGACGCCGGGGGCGTCCGGGTTCCAGTAGTTGCCGTGCAGGAAGGTGCCGGAGTCGGTGAGCCGCATGGCGTGCGGGACGTCGGGGATGTCGTACTCGGCGCCGAGGCCGACCGTCTGGCTGTTCATGCGGGTGACCTCCAGCATGTCCATCACCACCATCTTGCCGTTGTAGGTGGGATGTTTCGGGGCGCCCGCGGTGACCGGCACGGTGGCGAGCAGCCGGCCGTCCCTGCGGACCTCCATGGTGTGCTCCTCCGCGTCCACCAGGGAGACCTGGCTGCGGCCGACGGTGAAGGAGAAGGTCTTGTCCTGCAGCCCGTAGACGCCGGGCGCTCCCTGGACGTCCCGCAGGTGGAGGTCGACGGTGACCTCGGTGCCGGGTTTCCAGTACTGCTCGGGGCGGAAGTCCAGTCGGCTCTTGCCGAACCAGTGCGGGCGGATCTCGACGGCCGGGCGGGCGCTGACCCGGATGGCCCGTTCGACGGCGGCGCGGTCGGTGATCTCCCGGCTGAAGGTGAGGGAGACGATCATGCCGGTGCCGACGGTGGCCCGGTTCTCGGGGGTGACGTAGCCGATGAACCGTTCATCCGGGACAAGTGTGGTGAAGGTGGTGTGCCGGGCCGAGCGGCGGCCGCCCGCGTCCCGCGCCACCACGTCCACGGTGTACTTGGCGGCGAGCGCCAGCCGGTCCCGGTCCGGCCGCCAGGTCATGCCGTCCTCGCTGATGTGCCCGGGGACCGGGAAGTCCTGGGCGTCCTGCGACTTCACGACGGTCACCTTCTCCAGGCGCCCGTCGGGCACCCGCACCAGCAGCCGCTGGTCGGGGCGGACGGCCTTGCTGTCGTCGTCGGGGGTGACATGGATGACGTCCTCGGGTGCCGGGGGTTTGCCGAGCGCTCCGCCCAGCCCGAGCGGGCCGGAGCCCCCGAAAGAGCAGCCTGCCAGCAGTGCCGCCGATGTCACTACGGCGGCCAGCGCGACCCACGCGCGCCGCGCGCGTCCTTGTACGTGCCTCACGCGGGACTCAACGACCGGGCCCGCCCCGGGGAAACGTGAGTGCGACCCACGCACTGGGCAGAACAGAGGGAAGGACGACACGCTGGGGAGCCGCCGCGCCCGCGCCGGAGGGGGCGCCTTCTTGGATCGGACCGCTGAAAGGGACGGAAAGTGCGATCCAGAGGGCGCCCCCTGCCGTCGGGGCGCAGCCGTACCGGCCGGCCGGGTGTGCCGAGGGGCACGCTCGGCCCGTCGGCACGGCCGACTGCGCCGCCCCGGGGGCGAGCCACTGAAAGAGGGGCCGACACGTGACGAGCGCAGCCGAGCAGCGGGCACCGGCCGGGGAGCCGGCCGCCGGGACCGGGCAGCAGCCGGCCGTGGTGAACGGCGCCCGGCGCGCCGCGGTGCCGTCCCCGGTGGTGTGGCCGGGCGCCCCGACGCCGCTGGGCGCCCGGTTCCGGGTGGGCCCGGACGGGGTCGCCGGCACCAACTTCGCGCTGTGGGCGGGCGGGGCGGAGGCGGTCCGGGTCTGCCTGTTCGACGAGCGGGGGCGGGAGACCCGGGTCCGGCTGACCGAACTGACGCACGAGATCTGGCACGGCTTCGTACCGGGCGTGCTGCCGGGTCAGCGGTACGGCTACCGGGTGGACGGCCGCTGGGACCCGTGGACCGGCGCCCGCTGGAACCCGGCCAAGCTGCTGCTGGACCCGTACGCGCGGGCGGTGGACGGGGAGTTCGGGCTGCCGCCGGAGGCGTACGGGCACGTCCGGGACTGGCCCGAGCAGTACGTCGCCGACACCGTGCGCGACGACCGGGACTCGGCGCCGTACGTCCCCAAGGGCGTCGTGGTGCACGATGACGACGACTGGTCCGACGACCGGCGGCCCAAGACGCCCTGGGCGGACTCGGTGATCTACGAGCTGCATGTGCGCGGCTTCACGAAGCTGCACCCGGGCATCCCCGAGGACCTGCGCGGCACGTACGCCGGGCTGGCGCACCCCGCGGCGATCGAGCACCTGGTGCGCCTGGGCGTGACGGCCGTCGAACTGCTCCCCGTCCACCAGTTCGCGCACGAGGACCACCTGCTCCGCCGGGGCCTGCGCAACTACTGGGGCTACAACTCCATCGGCTACTTCGCCCCGCACGCCGCCTACGCCGCCTCCGGTACGACGGGAGGGCAGGTCGGCGAGTTCAAACGGATGGTGCGCGCACTGCACGCGGCCGGCATCGAGGTCATCCTCGACGTGGTCTACAACCACACCGCGGAGGCGGGCGAACTGGGTCCGACCCTGTCCCTGAAGGGCATCGACAACCGCGGCTACTACCGGCTCCAGGACGACGCCCGCCGGTACGCCGACTACACCGGCTGCGGCAACACCCTGCACGTGGTGCAGCCCCAGGTGCTGCGGCTGATCACCGACTCGCTGCGCTACTGGGTGACCGAGATGGGCGTGGACGGCTTCCGCTTCGACCTCGCGGCGGCGCTGGCCCGCTCGATGCACGACGTCGACATGCTGTCCCCGTTCCTGGCGGTCATCGCCCAGGACCCCGTGCTGCGCCGGGTGAAGCTCATCGCCGAGCCCTGGGACATCGGATCGGGCGGCTACCAGGTGGGGGCCTTCCCCCCGCTGTGGACCGAGTGGAACGACCGTTACCGCAACGCGGTCCGGGACTTCTGGCGGCACGCCCTGCCGGACGTCCGCGAGATCGGCTACCGGCTGTCCGGCTCCAGCGACCTGTACGCCTGGGGCGGCCGCCGCCCGTTCGCCTCCGTCAACTTCGTCACCGCGCACGACGGGTTCACGCTGCGCGACCTGGTGTCGTACGAGCGCAAGCACAACGAGGCCAACGGCGAGGGCAACCGGGACGGCACCGACGACAACCGCGCCTGGAACTGCGGGGCGGAGGGAGAGACGGACGACGAGCGGATCCGGGCCCTGCGCCGCCGCCAGCTGCGCAACCTGCTGACCACCCTGCTGCTGTCCACCGGCGTGCCGATGCTGGTGGCCGGTGACGAACTCGGCCGCACCCAGCGCGGCAACAACAACGCCTACTGCCAGGACAACGAGATCAGCTGGCTGGACTGGTCCCTGCTGGACGACCCCGCCTGGCGGCCCCTGTGCGACCTGACCTCCCGGCTGATCGCCCTGCGCCACCGGCATCCGGTGCTGCGCCGCCGCGCCTTCTTCTCGGGCCGCGCCCACTCGGCGGACGGACTGCGCGACCTGGCCTGGTTCACCGCGCGGGGCGTGGAGATGACCGAGGGCGACTGGTACGCCCCCGCGGCCACGCTCGGCATGTACCTCTCCGGGCGGGACATCCCGGGCCGGGACGAGCGGGGGGCGCCGGTCACGGACGACAGTTTCCTCGCGGTCCTGCACGCGGGCGACGCCCCGACGGGCTTCGTGCTGCCGGGGCCGCCGTGGGCCGAGCGGTACGAGGTGATCGTGGACACCTCCCGGGAGGAGCAGGCGGACATCCCGGGCACGGTCCATGCGGCGGGGACGGAAGTCACCGTGCCGGAGCGGGCGGTGCTGCTGCTGCGCGTGGTCTGAGCCGGTGTGAGCGCCCCTGCCCGGTACCGGCACGCGGGCCACGCCCTCTTCGAGCGGGGGCGCCGTGATCCCGCCTGCCGGACACCTTCTTGACGGCCCGGCCGACCCCTGGCACGGTCTTCTGATCATGAGGCCTGCCACGGAACACCGGTGCGCGTACGTCGCGCTCGTGGAGCGGCGTCACGTCGATCTGTGCCGGCAGTCCAGCGCCATCTGTCGCTGAGCCGAAGTCACCCCGGCGTTCTTCTCTCCCCCTTTTTTCTTCCCTCCTTGCCCTCGCCGTGCCCTGTCCCTGGGTACGGCCGTTTCGAGGATCCCGCATGCCCGACATCTCACGCCGTACCTTCGGCGGGCTGCTCGGCGGCGGCGCGGTCACCGCCGTCGCCGGCGCCGCCGCGACCCCCGCGGAAGCCGTCCGTGGCGCCGTCCCCGCCGAGCGCCCCTTCCGGGCCCGTACGACGGCCGCCCACGCCCTGCGCCCGAACCTGCTGGTCATCCTGGGCGACGACCTCGGCTGGGCCGATCTGTCCTGCTACGGCGCCCCGCACATCAAGACCCCGCACCTGGACCGCCTGGCCCGCCAGGGTGTGCGCTTCACCGACGCCTACTCGGGCTCGGCGACCTGCTCCCCCACCCGCTTCAGCCTCTACACCGGCCGCTACCCGGGCCGTACCGAGGGCGGCCTCGCGGAGCCCGTCGCCGACCGGACCCAGGGTCTGGATCCGGACCACCCCACCCTCGCCTCCCTGCTGAAGAAGGCGGGCTACTCGACGGCCATGATCGGCAAGTGGCACTGCGGCTGGCTGCCCGACCACAGCCCCACCAGGTCCGGCTGGGACGAGTTCTTCGGCAACTTCGGCGGCGTCCTGGAGTACTTCTCCAAGCTCGGCCAGCTCGGCACGTACGACCTGTACGAGGGCGACGCCGAGTACAAGGACCTGCGGTACTACACGACCGTGCTGACCGAGCGGGCCGTGGAGTACGTCGGCCGCGAGCACGACCGGCCCTGGCTGCTGAACCTCAACTTCACCACCCCGCACTGGCCCTGGCTCGCCGAGGGCGACGAGGAGACCGGCGCGCAGATCGCCGCGAGGATCCGGGCCGCGAAGTCCCAGGCGGAGGTCACCAAGGCCCTGGGCCACCACGACGGCGGTTCGGTCGCCAAGTACACCGAGATGGTGCAGAGCCTGGACGCGGCCGTCGGCGAAGTGCTCGACGCGCTGCGCCGCTCCGGGCAGGAGGAGAACACCCTGGTGCTGTTCGCCAGTGACAACGGCGGCGAGCGCTGGTCGTACCTGTGGCCGCTGAGCGGTGAGAAGTCCGTGCTCCAGGAGGGCGGCATCCGGGTGCCGGCCATCGTGCGCTGGCCGGCCCGCATCGACGGCCACCAGGTCAGCCACGAGCCGAACTTCTCACCCGACTGGACCGCGACCCTGCTGGAGCTGGGCGGCGCCCGGCCCGACCCCGACCACCCGCTCGACGGCACCAGCCTCGCCGGTTACCTGCTGCGCGGCGAACGGCTGCCCGAGCGGGACCTGTTCTGGCGGGTCCGCGCGAACCGCGCGCTGCGCCGCGGGGACTGGAAGTACTACCAGGACGCCGACGGCGTCGACCACCTCTACGACCTCGGGGCCGACCTGCGGGAGCAGGCTGATCTGGCCCCGGACCGGCCGGAGTTGCTGGCCGAGCTGAGGGCGAGCTGGGAGCGGATCGCGAGCGGCCTGCTCCCGTATCCGGCCGCGTAGGGATCCGCGGGTTCCCGGGGAGGGGTGGGCGGCCCGGCCCTGAGAGGGTGCGGGCCGCCGGATCCCGGATGAAGGCTCAGCTCAGGCCGAGGCTGGAGAGGGCGGTCGTCCAGTCGGTCATGATCGCGTTCTGTGCGTCGGTGAGGCTGACGTCACCGGCGCAGACCGCCTTCTTCAGCTTGTTCTCGACGGTGTCCTTGTTCGAGGACGTCTCGTCGCCGTAGTGCGGCTCCGGCCAGAGGTTCTCCGGGTCCTTCGGGGCTCCGCCGAGTTCGAGCGGGACGAAGTGGTCCTCCTCGTAGTCCGAGAGGTTGGTGTCGGAGTAGCCGTACTCGACGATCTGCTGTTTCTTCAGCGCGGTGGTGTAGGAGCTGGGCGGCCGTACGGTGGCGGTCCAGCCGGAGACGCAGATGGTCGAGTCGATGGTGTCCTGGGTGACGTCGGGGTTGAGGGCGCCGGGCGTACAGGCCGAGTCGGGCAGGGGCAGGTAGGCCTGGCTGCAACTGGCGGCGTGGGCGGAGCCGGTGGTGACGGTGAGGCCGGCGGCGGCGAGGGCGAACGAGGAGAGGGCGGTCACCAGGGGGCGCGGTATTCGGGACATGTGGGGTTCTCCCGGTGCGGTGCCCGGCAGAGATTCCGGGCGGTCGTGGGCATGACAGCACCGGGATCATCTATGCGAGTAGACCCCTTTGCCCGACCGAGAGTTCCCTTGATTGAACGTTTATCCACGGGAGGACAGGACGAGGCGTGGCCTTGACGCGCCCTTGACATCGCGCCGGGCGGAGAGGCCCCGAGCGGCGCCGCCGAAGGCGTGATCGCCCGTCAACCACCCACCATAGCCCGGGTGAACGCCCGCTGAACCGGGTGCCTACGCCAGACTTTCCCGCCACGCCCTGTGCAGATCCGCGAACCGGCCCGTGCCGCCGATCAGTTCCTCCGGCCGGCCGTCCTCGACGACCCGGCCGTGCTCCATCACCAGCACCCGGTCCGCGATCTCCACGGTGGACAGCCGGTGGGCGATCACCACCGCCGTACGGCCCCGCAGCACCGTCGCCATGGCCCGCTGCACGGCCCGCTCACCCGGGATGTCCAGCGAGCTGGTCGCCTCGTCCAGGATCAGCACCGCCGGGTCGGCGAGCAACGCCCGGGCGAAGGCCACCAGTTGGCGCTGACCGGCGGAGATCCGGCCGCCGCGCTTGCGGACGTCGGTGTCGTAGCCGTCGGGCAGGGCGCTGATGAACTCGTGCGCGCCGATCGCCTTCGCCGCCCGCTCGATCTCCTCGCGGGTGGCGTCGGGCCGGCCGATGGCGATGTTGTCGGCGACCGTGCCGGAGAACAGGAACGCCTCCTGGGTCACCATCACCACCCCGCGCCGCAGTTCCGGCACGGACAGCTCGCGCAGATCCACCCCGTCCAGCAGCACACGGCCGCCGGAGGGGTCGTAGAAGCGGGCGAGGAGCTTGGCGAGGGTGGACTTGCCCGCACCCGTGGAGCCGACCACGGCGACCGTCTGCCCCGCCGGGAGGGTCAGGTCGAAGCGGGGCAGCACCTCGCCGCCGGTGCGGTAGGCGAAGCGGACGCCGTCGAAGACGACCTCACGGCCCGGGAAGCCGTCCTTCGGCGGCGGAAGTTCACGTGGCTGCGCGGGCTCCGGCACGGACGGGGCCTGCGCCAGCAGACCGGCGATCTTCTCCAGGGAGGCGGCCGCTGACTGGTAGGAGTTCAGGAACATGCCGAGCCGGTCGATCGGGTCGTACAGCCGGCGCAGATACAGCACCGCCGCCGCCAGGACGCCCAGTTCCAGCGAGCCGGACGCCACCCGGTAGGCGCCCCACAGCACGATCCCGGCCACCGCCGTGTTGGCCACCAGCCGCGAACCGACCACATAGCGGGCCATCTCCAGCAGGGCGTCCCCGTTCGTCCGCTCGTGCCGCTGGTTGAGGACGGCGAACTCGGCGTCGTTCGCGGCCTCCCGGCGGAACGCGCGCACCGGACGGATGCCGTTCATCGTCTCCACGAACTTCACGATCACGGCCGCGATCGCCGTGGACCGCGCCCGGTAGACCCGTCCCGCCCGCCGCTGGTAGAGCCGTATGAGGAGGTACAGCGGCACGAAGGAGGCCACCGCGACCGCGCCCAGGCCGAGGTCAAGCCACAGCAGCATCGCCGAGATGTAGACGAAGGACAGCACGACGGTCACCAGCTCCTGGAGCCCGTCGCCCAGCAGTTCGCGCAGCGACTCGACGTCGGTGGTGGACCGGGAGATCAGCCGCCCGGAGGTGTAGCGCTCGTGGAAGTCGATGCTCAGCGCCTGCGCGTGCCGGAAGATCCGGCCCCGCAGATCGAGCAGCACGTCCTGGCTGACCCGGGCGGAGGCCTCGATGAACGCGAACTGCAGCGCGCCGGACAGCAGCGCGCACAGCAGATAGCCCACGGCCACCGCGATCAGCGGACCGTGCCGGTGGTCCCGGAACGCCGGTACGGCGTCGTCGATGGCGTACGCCACCAGAAGCGGGCCCGCCTGCACCGCCGCCTGCTGGAGCAGCAGGAGGAGGGTGGTGAGGGCGGCCCTGCCCTTCAGGGGCGCGAGCAAGGACCGCAGCAGGGCGGCCGTGGCGCCGGGCGGGGAGGGCAGGACGTCCCGGTCGAAGACGTCCCCGTCACCGCCGCCGCTCTCGCGGTGCGGGCCGGGGAGCTCGTCGTCCCCGGCGGTGGGCGTGGAGGCGGTCGTGGTGGTCAACGGGGGTCCTCCGTGTCCCTGGCGTCTTTGGACATCAGATGTGCGTACTCCGCGTTGCCGCGCAGCAGTTCCCGGTGGGTGCCGACGGCGGCGATCCGGCCGCCCGAGAGCAGGGCGACCCGGTCGGCGAGCAGCACGGTGGACGGGCGGTGGGCCACGATCAGCGCGGTGGTGCCGGCGAGGACCTGCCGCAGCGCGGCCTCCACGGCGGCCTCCGTGTGCACGTCCAGGGCGGACAGCGGGTCGTCCAGCACCAGGAACTCCGGTCTGCCCACCACCGCGCGGGCCAGCGCGAGGCGCTGGCGCTGGCCACCGGAGAGGCTGAGGCCCTGCTCGCCGACGCGGGTGTCGGTGCCCTGGGGGAGGGCGTGCACGAAGCCGGCCTGCGCGACGGCGAGGGCGCGGTCGAGGTCCGCCGCGCCCGCGCCGTCCGCCGCGCCCATCAGCACGTTCTCGCCGACGCTCGTGGAGAACAGCGTGGGTTCCTCGAAGGCGACGGCGACCCTGGCGCGCAGCTCCTCCAGGGACATCGCGGCGATGTCGACGCCGTTCAGGGTGATACGGCCGGAGGTGACCTCGTGCAGCCGGGGGACGAGGGCGGTGAGCGTCGTCTTCCCGCTGCCCGTGGCGCCGACCAGGGCCATGGACTCGCCGGGGCGGATGTGGAGGTCGATGTGGGTGAGCAGGGGCGGGGAGCCGGGGGGTGCGTCGGGGTAGCGGAACCGGACGTTCTCGAAGCGGAGTCCGGTGGTGGCGGGTTTCGCCTGCCCACCCTCGCGGGATGCCGCTGCCCGGGGGGCCACGACGGCTTCCGGCTCCTCGTCCATCGCCTCGAAGTACCGCTCCGTGGCCGTCGCCGCCTCCTGGCTCATCGCCAGCAGGAACCCGATCGAGTCCACGGGCCACCGCAGGGCGAGCGCCGTGCTCAGGAAGGCCACCAGGGTGCCCGCCGACAGGTCACCGTCGGCCACCCGGACCGCGCCCAGCACCAGCGCCGCCCCGATCGCCAGCTCGGGCAGCGTCACGATGACACCCCAGATCGCGGCCAGCAGCCGCGCCTTGCGCAGCTCCGTGCCCCGCAGGGTGACGGACAGTTCGCGGAACGACCGTGCCTGGCTGCGGTGCCGGCCGAAGCCCTTGATGATGCGGATGCCGAGCACGCTCTCCTCGACCACCGTCGTCAGGTCGCCGACCTGGTCCTGCGCGCGCCGCGCCACTTCGGCGTACCGCCGCTCGAAGACCGCGCAGGTCCACATCACGGGGATGGCGGGACCGAGGATGACCAGGCCCAGCACCCAGTCCTGCATCAGCATGATCACCACGCCGACGAGGATCGTGACCCCGTTGACCAGCAGGAACGTCAGCGGGAAGGCGAGGAACATGCGCAGCAGCATCAGATCGGTGGTGCCCCGCGACAGCAGCTGGCCGGAGGCCCAGCGGTCGTGGAAGGCGACGGGCAGCCGCTGCAGACGGCGGTAGAGCCCGGCCCGCATCTCCGCCTCGACGTGCGCCAGCGGACGGGCGACCAGCCAGCGCCGTATACCGAACAGGACCGCCTCGGCGATGCCGAGCAGGAGCAGGTACAGCGCGCCGAGCCGGACGCCCGCCGGGTCCCGGCCGGCGACCGGCCCGTCCACCATCCACTTCAGCACGAGCGGGATCACCAGCCCCGTACAGGAGGCGACGATCGCGACGAACGCGGCCGTGAACAGCCGTGCCCGCACGGGGCGGACGTACGGCCACAGGCGCAGCAGCGTGCGGACGGCGGAACGGTCGGTCGCGGTGGTTGCACGTGTCGTGGGCATCAACCGCGAGCGTACGGACCGGCACTGACATCGCCCACCGGGTTTTGGCCGTACCCGGGTCCGCCGTCGGTCCTGCGACCTGGCTGTCCGAGCATCCGCACACGGGGGTCGTAGGGCCGCATCAACCGATCGGACGATGCGGGCCCGAGCGGGCCGGCCGATGTGCCGGGGCCCGCCCGCCCGGGATGCTCAAGGCATGTCATCCGTCATCGAAGTCACCGATCTGCGCAAGTCGTACGGCGGACGGGCCGTCGTCGACGGCGTCTCGTTCGCCGTCGAGGAGGGCGAGATCTTCGGGATCCTCGGCCCGAACGGCGCCGGCAAGACCACCACCGTGGAGTGCGTCGAGGGACTGCGGGTCCCGGACGGCGGCCGGGTCCGGGTCGCCGGTCACGACCCGGTCGCCGACCACGACGAGGTCGCGAGGATCCTCGGCGCCCAGCTCCAGCAGAGCGAACTGCAGGCCAAGCTCACGGTGCGGGAGGCGCTGGAGCTGTACGCGGCCTTCTACCCGAACCCGGCCGACTGGCGGCCCCTCGCCGAACGCCTGGGGCTCACGGCGCAGCTCGGCACCCGGTTCGGCAAGCTGTCCGGCGGCCAGCAGCAGCGGCTGTTCATCGCGCTGGCCCTCATCGGCAGTCCGCGGATCGTGGTGCTGGACGAGCTGACCACCGGCCTGGACCCGCGCGCCCGCCGCGACACCTGGCAGCTCATCGAGGACGTCCGGGCCAGCGGGGTCACGGTGCTGCTCGTCACCCACTTCATGGAGGAGGCGCAGCGGCTGTGCGACCGGATCGCGGTCATCGACAAGGGCCGCGTGGCCGCCCTGGACACCCCGGCCGGGCTCATTCGACGCTCGGCGGGCGCCACCGTCATCAGCTTCACACCGTCCGCGCCGCTGGACGAGGGTGAGCTCGCCGCGCTGCCGCAGCTCGCCTCCATCGAGCACAAGGACGGCCGGATCACGCTCTCCGGCACCGACGAGACCGTCAACGCGGTCATCACCCTGCTCGCCCGCCACCGCGTCACCGCCCACCAGCTCCGCGTTCTCGACGCGACCCTGGACGACGCGTTCCTGGACCTGACCAAGGAGGCCGCGGCATGAACACCGCCGTGCTGCGTACCGAGTTCCGCCTGTTCCGCCGGGAGCCCGCGGCCGTCTTCTGGATCTTCCTGTTCCCGACGCTGCTGCTGGTGATCCTCGGCTCGATCCCCTCGTTCCGGGACGTCGACAAGTCGATGGGCGGGATCCGGCCGATCGACGCCTATGTGCCCGTGGCCGTGCTGATCGCCATGATCATGTCTGGTGTGCAGGGGCTGCCGCCGGTCCTCACCGGCTACCGGGAGCGCGGCATCCTGCGCCGGATGTCCGTCACGCCGGTACGGCCCTCCGCCCTGCTGTCGGCGCAGATGGCCGTGCAGGGCGTGGTCGGCCTGGCCTCCGCGCTGCTCGTGATCGTGGTCGGCCGGGTCGCCTTCGGCGTGGCCGTGCCTCAGCAACCGGGCGGCTATCTGTTCGCCCTCCTCCTCGCGGTGGCGGCCGCGCTCGCCCTCGGCTCCGTGGTCTCGGCGCTGTCCCGCACCACGAAGATCGCCAGTGCGATCGGATCGGCGGTGTTCTTCCCGATGATGTTCTGCGCGGGCGTGTGGCTGCCGGTCCAGGAGATGCCGCACGCCCTGGCGCGGGTGGTGCAGCTGACCCCGTTCGGTGCGGCGGCCCGCGCCCTGAACGAGGCGGCGGCCGGGCACTGGCCGGGCTGGACGCACCTGGGCGTGCTCGCGCTGTGGACGGTGCTGCTGACGGCGGGTGCCGCCCGCTGGTTCCGCTGGGAGTGAGCGCGCCGTGCCGGACACTGGTGGGATGACGGCCGCCGTGCAACCGCAGATCCGGGCCCGCTTCGACAGGTGGGGGCCCTGGGCACTGCTGGTCGCCGGTACCGTCGCGGCGGCCATCTCGGCGCGCCCGGTCGGCATGGACCGGCACGAGATGGCCCAGTCGGCCGTGCTGGTGGCCGCGGCCGCCGTGCTGCAGGGGTACTGGGCGAGGGTGAAGCGGAGGCGGCCGGAGCCGCACCGGGCCGGTGTCTGCCTCTACCTCCTGCGCTGGGCCATCGGCTTCGTGCTGTCCTGGCTCAACCCGTTCTTCGCCTTCTACGCCGTGATCGGCTACTACACCGCCTCCATCGACCTGCCCCGCCGACTGGTGCTGCCCGGTCTCTTCCTGACCGCCGTCACCATGGCCGGCGGCCAGGTGGGCGGCTGGCCACCGCACGGGCTGGTCCAGTGGACCGGCTTCTTCCTCGTCCTGGCCGTCAACATGGGCCTGGTCACCCTGTTCACCCGGTACGCCCAGCAGGAACAGGCCCGCGCCGTGGTCCAGGCCGACACCATCGATGAACTGGAGCGCACCAACACGGCGTTGCAGCAGGCCCTCGACGAGAACGCCGCGCTGCACGCCCAGCTCCTCGTCCAGGCCCGGGAGGCAGGGGTCGCCGACGAGCGCCGCCGGCTCGCCGCCGAGATCCACGACACCCTCGCCCAGGGCCTGACGGGGATCATCGCCCAGCTCCAGGTCGTCGCCAACGCCCCCGACCTGGACACCGCCCGCACCCACCTGGAGCGTGCCTCCGCGCTCGCCCGGCACAGCCTCGGTGAGGCCCGCCGCTCGGTGCACAACCTCGCCCCGGTCGCCCTGGCCGCCGACGGGCTGCCGGAGGCGCTGAAGAAGACGGTCGCCGAGTGGGGCCAACGCACCGGTGCGCGTGCCGACTTCACGGTCACCGGCACCGCCGAGCAGCTGCACGACGAGGTCTCGGCGACGCTGCTGCGCATCGCCCAGGAGGCCCTGTCCAACGCGGCCCGGCACGCCCGCCCGGCCCGCGTCGGGGTGACCCTGTCCTTCATGGGCGACGAGGTCACGCTGGACATCCGTGACGACGGCACCGGCTTCGACCCGGCCGCCGTAGCGCCCCGCACCCGCAGCGGAGGCTTCGGCCTGGACGGCATGCGGGCCCGCGCCGAACGCATCGCGGGCTCGCTCACGGTCGAGTCGGAACCGGGGCACGGTACGGCGGTGTCGGCTCGCGTACCGTTGGTCCGCGATGACCGCTGACACCACCATCTCCCTGCTCATCGTCGACGACCACCCGGTCGTGCGCGACGGCCTGCGCGGCATGTTCGAGTCCGCCCCCGGCTTCACCGTGCTCGGCGAGGCCGCGAACGGCGTGGAGGCGGTCGACCGGGCCGCGGCCCTGGATCCGGACGTGATCCTGATGGACCTGCGGATGCCCGGCGGTTCCGGCGTGGACGCCATCCGCGAGCTGGCCCGGCGCGGGGCCCGGGCCCGGGTCCTCGTCCTGACGACGTACGACACCGACTCCGACACCCTGCCCGCGATCGAGGCGGGGGCGACCGGCTACCTCCTCAAGGACGCCCCGCGCGACGAGCTGTTCACCGCCGTCCGGGCCGCCGCCGAGGGACGTACGGTCCTCTCCCCCGCCGTCGCCTCCCGGCTGGTGCACGCGGTCCGCACCCCGCGGGGGCCCGGCGCCGAACCGCTGTCCGCACGCGAGCGCGAGGTGCTGGTCCTGGTCGCCAGGGGCACGTCGAACCGCGAGATCGCCCGCGAGCTGTTCATCAGCGAGGCGACGGTCAAGACCCATCTCACCCATCTGTACGCCAAGCTCGGCGTCAACGACCGGGCGGCGGCGGTCGCGGTGGGGTACGACCGGGGGATCCTGGGCTGAGCAGGGGCTCCGTTATTCGATGGAGCGGGCGTCCCCGGCCCCGATAGGTTCGAGGTTTGCCGGCGGGGCGAGCCGATCGGGGGATGGATGATCGACGCGTACGAGGATCCGGGCGCGCCCGACACGCGCGGCGGCTGGCGCTATCTGTGGTGGCTGGTGCTGTGCCAGCCGGGCCGGGCGGCGGCCGGGGCGCTGCTGGCCAGTGTGTGGATGGTGCTGATGGCCGCGCAGCCGTATCTGATGGCGCGGGCCGTGGACGACGGGCTGCTGCCGGGGCGGCTGGGGGTGCTCGCCGGGTGGGCCGGGGTGATGTTCGCGGCGGGGACGGTGAACGCCTGGCTGAGCATCATGCGGCACCGCACGATGACCCGGGTGCGGATGGACGCCAACTTCCGCACGGTGAAGGTCGTCGTGGGCCACGTGGTGCGGCTCGGGGCCGCGCTGGGGCGCCGGGCGGAGGCCGGTGAGGTGGTGACCATCGGGGTCGGCGACGTGCTGACCGTCGCGCAGGCGCTGACCGTGGTCGGGCCGGGCGTCGGCTCGGTGGTGGTGTACGCGGTGGTGGCCGGGCTGCTGTTCGCCGTCTCGGTGCCGCTGGCCGCCGTCGTCCTGCTCGGGCTGCCGGTGATCGCGCTGCTCACCGGGCCGCTGACGCTGCGACTGCAGGGCGCGGAGAGCGGGTACCGGGAGCGGCAGGGCGTGCTCACCGCCCGCATCGGCGACCTCGCGGGCGGGCTGCGGGTCCTCAACGGGCTCGGCGGCAAGGGGCTGTTCGCGGACGCCTTCCGCGTGGACTCGCAGCGGCTGCGTGCGCAGGGCTACCGGGTGGGTGCGGTGGCCAGCTGGGTGCAGGCGCTCGGTGTGGGGCTGCCCACGCTGTTCCTTGCCGTGGTGACCTGGCTCGCGGCCCGGCTGGCGGCCCAGGGGTCCATCAGCATCGGCGAGCTGGTGTCGGTGTACGGCTATGTGGCGGTGCTGATCGGCCCGGTGGCCTTCTTCGTGCAGATGGCCTACGAGCTGAACCGGGGTGTGGTGGCGGCGCGCCGTGTCGTACGGCTGCTGCGCCTTGAGCCGGAGCCCGACGAGGGCACGCTGCCCGCGCCCGAGGGGCCGGCCGGACTGCACGATCCGGCGTCCGGGGTGCGGGTGGCGCCGGGCCGGCTCACCGCGCTGGCCGCCGCCCAGCCCGCCGAGGCCACCGCCGTCCTCGACCGGCTCGGCCGGTTCGGACCGACCGACGCCGAATGGGGCGGGGTGCGGCTGGACGCGGTCCCGCTCGCGGACGTACGGCGGCGGATCCTGGTCGCGGACCACGAGGCCGACCTGTTCGCGGGGCCCCTGCGGGAGGTCGTGGCGGCCGAACGCACGGCGGGTGAGGCGGAGTTGGGCCGGGCGTTGTACGCGGCCGCCGCCGAGGACGTCGTGCGCGGGCTGCCGGACGGGCCGGACTCGCCGGTGGCCGGGCAGGGCCGCAGCCTGTCCGGCGGGCAGCGGCAACGGGTACGCCTGGTGCGGGCGTTGCTCGCCGACCCCGAGGTGCTGCTCGCCGTGGAGCCGACCTCGGCGCTGGACGCGCACACCGAAGCGACGGTCGCGCGGCGGCTGCGGGAGGCGCGGGAGGGCCGTACGACGGTGGTGACATCCACGTCGCCGCTGGTGCTGGACCGCGCGGACACCGTCGTGTTCCTCGTCGACGGCAAGGTCGCGGCCAGCGGCACACACCGGCAACTGCTCGCGGCGGAGCCGGCCTACCGGGCCCTCGTGGCCCGGGACACGGAGGGCGCCGAAAACGCGGAAGGGGCAGCACGGTGACGGGGCACGCGGGACCGGGGCGACGGCAGTCCGCGTGCCGGGGCGCGGAAGGGGGCGGGCGGTGACGGTGGGTGAGGGGCTGCTGCCGGTTGCGGACCGGGGGCGGGTGCGGCGGGCCGCAGTGCGGCTGGTGCGGGCCGACGGGCGGGCGTTCGCCGCCGCGCTGCTGCTGAACGCGCTGGCGGCGGGGGCGGGGCTGGTCGGGCCCTGGCTGGTCGGGCGGATCGTGGACGACGTGCGGGCCGGGCAGGGGGTCGGCGCGGTGGACCGGCTCGCACCGTGGATCGTGCTGTGCGCGCTGGCCCAGCTGCTGCTGGCCCGCTGGGCGCGGTACGTCGGCTACCGGTTCGGGGAGCGGACCCTGGCCCGGGTGCGTGAGGAGTACGTCGAGCGGGTGCTGGCGCTGCCCGCGTCGGTGGTGGAGCGGGCAGGCACCGGCGATCTGACGGCGCGCGGCACGGCGGACGTGGCGACCGTGGGCAGCATGCTGCGCGACGTCGGCCCGGAGCTGCTGGTGTGCTCGGTGGAGGCGGTGTTCGTGCTGGGCGCGGTGTTCGCGCTCGACCCGCTGCTCGGGGCGTTCGGGCTGCTCGGGCTGACCCCGATCTGGCTCGCGCTGCGCTGGTATCTGCGGCGGGCCCGGGACGGCTATCTCGCCGAGGGCGCGGCCACCTCCGAGGTCGCGGAGATCGTCGCCTCGACGGCGGCCGGGGCCCGGACCGTCGAGGCGTTCCGGCTGCGGGAACGGCGGATCACGGCGAGCCGGGACGCGCTGGAGGAGTCCCGCCGTACCCGCTTCCACACCCTCTTCCTGCGGACGGTGTTCTTCCCCGCGGTCGAGGTGACGTACGGCGTGCCCGTGGTGGGCGTGCTGCTGCTCGGCGGATGGCTGCACCAGCGCGGCGCTGTCGGGGTCGGCGCGGTGGTGGCCGCGGCGCTGTATCTGCGGCAGTTCACCGAGCCACTGGACCAGGTCCTGATGCGTGTGGAGCAACTGCAGAGCAGCGGCGCCTCGTTCGCGCGCGTGGAGGGGCTGGCACAGGCGCCGCGCCGGCGGATCGCCGCCGCGGTGGGCACGCCGCGCGGGGATACCGACGGCCCGGTGCAGGCAGCCCGCGACGAGATCCCCGGCGGGGTGCGCACACCGCACCGGGACACCGACGGCCCGGCGCGCACCACCCGGCGTGGGAGCGTCGGCCCGGCGCGGGCGGCGGGCGCGGCCGGCGCCCCGGTGCCCGCCGACGACCGGATCGACGTGCGCGGGGTCCGGTACGCCTATGAACGCGGCGGAGAGGTGCTGCGCGGGGTGGACCTGACGGTACGGCCCGGGGAGCGCCTCGCGGTCGTGGGCCCCTCCGGCGCCGGGAAGACGACCCTCAGCAGGCTCCTCGCGGGCATCGACCGGCCCGGCACCGGCGCGGTGACGGTGGGCGGGGTGCCGGTCGCCGACCTGGAGCCGGAGCTGCTGCGCCGTCAGGTGGTCCTGGTGACGCAGGAGCACCATGTGTTCCTCGGCACGGTCCGGGACAACCTGCTGATCGCCGAGCCGGAGGCCACGGACGCCGACGTGTGGGCGGCGCTCACCGCGGTCGGCGCCGACGACTGGGTGCGTGGGCTGCCGGACGGCCTGGACACCCGGCTGGGCGCGGGCGGCAGCTCCACCGACGGTTCCCAGGCCCAGCAACTCGCCCTGGCCCGGGTGGTGCTGGCCGACCCGCACACCCTGATCCTGGACGAGGCCACCGCCCTGCTGGACCCCACGACGGCCCGGCACACCGAACGCGCTCTCGCCGCCGTCCTGGAGGGCCGCACGGTCATCGCCATCGCCCACCGCCTGCACACGGCCCACGACGCCGACCGGGTGGCGGTCATGGAGGACGGCCGCCTGACGGAACTGGGCACCCACGAGGACCTGGTGGCGGCCGACGGCGCCTACGCGGCGCTGTGGCGGACCTGGCACGGGGACTCCGCCGGGCGGCCCGGGACCACGGGTCCCGGCCCCCGGTGACGGGTCCGCATAGCGAACATGAACATCCGGTCAACGGACCATTTCCGGCCAAGTTTGTGACGCGGTCCTGACAGGCGCCGTGATCCCCTGTCACTCTTCCCTGGCCGACTCACAGCAACCCCACAGCTCCACCTGCTGTGCACGATCGGCCTGCACGTGGTTCCGCGTAACGCCCTGTTCTGCCCGGACGTCCCAACCCACCGTCCGGTCTCCCCTGGCCGCGCGACCCGCGGTCACGCAGAAGGAGTCAGTGTTGAGAAGCAGTTCCTCTCGCAGACGCACCTCCCACGCAGCGCAACGCCGCACCGCCACCGTCGCCCTCGCCGGTGTCGCCGCCCTGATCGCCGCCGCCGTCCAGTCGGGCGCGGCCAGTGCCACACCGGCCGAGCCGCAGTCCGGCAAGGTGAATCCGGCCCATGTGGCCGTCAAGCTCACCCCCTCGCAGCGTGTCGAGCTGATACGTCACGCCGACGCGACGAAGGCCGCCACCGCCCGGTCCCTCGGCCTCGGCGCCAAGGAGAAGCTCGTCGTCAAGGACGTCGTCAAGGACGCCGACGGCACTCTGCACACCCGCTACGAGCGCACCTACGCCGGCCTTCCGGTGCTCGGCGGCGACCTGGTCGTGGCGTCCGTGTCGGGCAAGACCATGGATGTCATCAAGGCCACCGGCGCCACACTGAAGGTCGCGGGTCTCACCCCGGCCGTGTCGAAGGCCGCGGCCGAGAAGCAGGCCGTGCAGCAGGCCAGGGCCCTCGGCGGCAGCAGGCCGGCGGCCGACTCCGTCCGCAAGGTGATCTGGGCGGCGAGCGGAAAGCCCGTCCTCGCCTACGAGACGGTCGTCGGCGGCCTCCAGGACGACGGCACCCCGAACCAGCTGCACGTCATCACCGACGCCACCACCGGCAAGAAGCTCCATGAACACCAGGGCATCGAGACCGGCGTCGGCAACACCCGCTACAGCGGCCAGGTGAACCTGACCACGACCCACTCGGGGTCGACGTACACGCTGACCGACGGGGCGCGCGGCAACCACAAGACGTACAACCTGAACCACGGCAGCTCGGGCACCGGCACCCTCTTCTCGCAGAGCAACGACACCTGGGGCGACGGCACCACGTCGAACGCCGCGACGGCGGGCGCGGACGCCCACTACGGCGCGCAGGAGACCTGGGACTTCTACAAGAACACGTTCGGCCGCAGCGGCATCAGGAACGACGGCGTCGGCGCCTACTCCCGCGTGCACTACGGCAACTCGTACGTGAACGCCTTCTGGGACGACGGCTGCTTCTGCATGACCTACGGCGACGGGTCCGGCAACAACGACCCGTTGACCTCGCTGGACGTGGCCGGCCACGAGATGAGCCACGGCGTCACCGCCAACACCGCGGGCCTCGACTACAGCGACGAGTCCGGCGGCCTGAACGAGGCGACCAGCGACATCATGGGCACCGGCGTGGAGTTCTACGCCAACAACAGCTCCGACCCCGGTGACTACCTCATCGGCGAGAAGATCAACATCAACGGCGACGGCACCCCGCTGCGGTACATGGACAAGCCCAGCAAGGACGGCGGCTCGGCGGACTCCTGGTACTCGGGTGTCGGCAACCTCGACGTGCACTACTCCTCGGGCGTCGCCAACCACTTCTTCTATCTGCTGAGCGAGGGCAGCGGCGCCAAGGTGATCAACGGCGTCAGCTACAACTCACCGACCGCGGACGGGCTTCCGGTCACCGGCATCGGCCGGGACAAGGCGCTGCAGATCTGGTACCGGGCGCTGACCACCAAGTGGACGTCCACCACCGACTACGCGGGCGCCCGCACCGGCACCCTCGCGGCGGCCGGTGAGCTGTACGGCACCTCCAGCGCCGAGTACAAGGCGGTGCAGGACGCGTGGGCGGGCGTCGCGGTCGGTTCGCGCTCCGGAGGCGGCGGGGGCGGCGGTACGTCGTACGAGAGCAACACCCCGGTCGCCATCCCGGACAACGGACCGGCCGTCACCTCGAACATCACGGTCTCCGGCCGGAGCGGAAACGCGCCCAGCAACCTCCAGGTGAGCGTCAACATCACGCACACCTGGCGGGGTGACCTGGTGATCGACCTCGTCGGACCGTCGGGCACCGCCTACCGGCTGAAGAACTTCAGCTCCTCGGACTCGGCGGACAACGTGAACGAGACCTACACGGTCAACGCCTCCGCCGAACCGGCCAACGGCACCTGGAAACTCAAGGTGCAGGATCAGGCCACCTACGACACCGGAACGATCAACGGCTGGAAGCTGACGTTCCCGTAAACGGAGAGCAACAGCCCCGGGAACTGGGGGTCGTCCGAGGGTCCGGCACCCTCGGACGGCACCCGTTAACACACCTGCAACGTTTCTCGGACAGTTGATTTTCGGCCAACATCACTTCAGGGCCCTGACATGTACGCGCCCCTGATGCCACTCTTCCTTCACCCGCCGCAGAGCTTCACCACATCGTCCCGGCCAGTAACCCCACGCTGACCGGACTCCCCACACGAAGGAGCTTGCGTGACCCCCCGCTACGCGCGTCACAAGCGCACCACTCTGGTGATCGCCACCGCCGTCGCCGCCGGAGCCCTCATCTCCACCGGTCTGGCCACCAGCGCCTCCGCCCAGACCCCGGCCGGTGCCGCCGCCAGGACCTCGGCCGCGGCGCCGACCGCGCTGTCCGCCGCCGCCCGCACCTCCCTGATACAGAAGGCGCAGGCCGACGCGGCCGCGACCGCCCGGCAGATCGGCCTCGGGGCCAAGGAGAAGCTGGTCGTCAAGGACGTCGTGAAGGACGCCGACGGCACCGTCCACACCCGCTACGAGCGCACCTACGCGGGCCTGCCGGTGCTCGGCGGCGACCTCGTCGTCCACACCGCCAAGTCGGGCAGGACCGAGGGCGTCACCAGAGCGACCAAGGCGACCATCAAGGTGGCCTCGCTCAAGCCGCAGCTCACCGCGGCCAGGGCCGAGAAGGCCGCGGTGTCCGCCGCCAGGACCCTTGGCTCCGCCAAGACCTCCGCGGACGGCGCCCGCAAGGTCATCTGGGCCGGCTCCGGCAAGCCCGTCCTCGCCTACGAGACGGTCGTCGGCGGTCTGCAGGACGACGGCACCCCGAACCAGCTGCACGTCATCACCGACGCCGCCACCGGCAAGAAGCTCTTCCAGTACCAGGGCATCGAGAACGCGACCGGCACCGGCAAGACGCTGTACTCCGGCACGGTCAGCCTCAACACCACGCAGTCGGGCTCGACGTACCAGCTCACCGACGGTGCCCGGGGCGGTCACAAGACGTACAACCTGGCCCGCAAGACGTCCGGCAAGGGCACCCTGGTGGCCAGCTCGACCAACGTCTTCGGCACCGGCACCGCCTCCACCTCCTCCTCCGACCAGACCGCGGCCGCCGACGCCGCCTACGGCGCGGCGGAGACGTGGGACTTCTACAAGAACACGTTCGGCCGCAGCGGCATCAAGAACGACGGCGTCGGCGCCTACTCGCGCGTCCACTACGGCAACTCGTACGTCAACGCGTTCTGGGACGACAGCTGCTTCTGCATGACCTACGGCGACGGTGACGGCAACGCCGACCCGCTGACCTCGCTGGACGTGGCCGGCCACGAGATGAGCCACGGCGTCACCGCCAACACCGCGGGCCTCGACTACTCCGGCGAGTCCGGCGGCCTGAACGAGGCCACCTCGGACATCTTCGGCACCGGCGTGGAGTTCTACGCCAACAACGCGTCCGACAAGGGTGACTACCTCATCGGCGAGAAGATCAACATCAACGGCGACGGCACCCCGCTGCGCTACATGGACAAGCCCAGCAAGGACGGCGGCTCGGCGGACTACTGGTCCTCCTCCGTCGGCAACCTGGACGTCCACTACTCGTCCGGTGTCGCGAACCACTTCTTCTACCTGCTGTCCGAGGGCAGCGGCTCGAAGACGATCAACGGGGTCACCTACAACTCCCCGACCTCCAACGGCTCCACGGTCACCGGCATCGGCCGGGACAAGGCGCTGCAGATCTGGTACAAGGCGCTGACGACGTACTTCACGTCGACGACCAACTACAAGGCGGCCCGCGCGGGCACCCTGTCCGCCGCGTCCGCCCTGTACGGCTCCTCCAGCACCGAGTACAAGGCGGTGGCGGCCGCCTGGTCGGCCGTGAACGTCAACTAGGCGCACAGTTCCTGGGGAATCGGGCGGCACCCGGACGGAAGACGTCCCGGGTGCCGCCCTACGCTTGTGACCCATGTCCTCGGCGCCCTTCACCTACGAGCCGGTCGGCGCGACCCGCAACGACCTGACGTACTGCCCGCCCGGCTTCCACCCCATGCTCGTGCGCACCCGCCTCGGCGAGGGCCACAAGGTCTTCCAGCGGGCCGCCGAGGCGGTCCTCACCTGGGAGATGCACCGCGAGCTGGGCGTCGGCATCCAGGCCGACGCCCACCGCGCGGCCCCCGGCACCGACGTCACGGTCACCCTGGCCGGCCTGATCAAGGCCCCCTGCCGCGTCGTCTGGACGGCCGAGGAGCCCCGCCGGGCCGGCTGGGCCTACGGCACCCTGGCGGGCCACCCCGAGTGCGGCGAGGAGGCCTTCGTGGTCGACCGCACGGGCGACGGCACGGTGTGGCTGACGGTCGCGGCCTTCAGCAGGGGGGCCAAGTGGTACGCCAAGGCAGGCGGCCCGGCCACCCGAGGCCTCCAGCACGCGTACGCCCGCCGCTGCGGTGCGGTCCTGCGCAGGCTGTGCGCTCCGCTGTCCGAGGAATAAGGGGCGAGATCACCCCGTAGGACCCCCGCGATGGGGAAGATTCCGCAGGCCAGGGGCCCGGGCCGGCGCTTGTAGGAAGCTCCGAAAGACATGGCCTCAGCCTGCGGCTCCTTCATGCCTTCCACGCCTGGCCGACATCACCCGGTTACCTGTGTACTCCTCGTACAAGTCGCAACGAGAAGGCGGATGGCGACCCGACGAGGGGGAAAGCCTTGACTGAGACGTTGTCTCACCAGGTCGAGACCGCGTGCCCCGATCCGGGTACCGCCGTCACCGCGGAACTCGACGACCGCGACACCGTCCCGGCCGGCCTCGGGGCCGGGCGCGCGGTGTGGGACTCGGTGTACACGACGAAGAAGCCGCCGTGACGAGCACGCGGCCGCATGTGCACGGTACCTCCAGGGTGCAGACGATCACCGATCAGGGCGACGGAGATCGACCAACCTCACGCTCGGCAACTGTCTCGTCACCGAGGCAGCGGCCTCCTGATGGCCGACCAGACCCCTCCCGCAAGCCCCACACCTCTTCGAAAAAGGAGCAACCGTGACCACGCAGACCCAGGAAACGAACATCCAGGACGTCGAGCGCGTCTGGATGGAGAAGGCGATCACGCTGGCCACCAACAGCGTGCTGAACGGTGGGGGTCCCTTCGGCGCGCTGATCGCCAAGGACGGCGAGGTCGTGGCGCTCGGCAACAACCAGGTCACCTCGTCCCTGGACCCGTCGGCGCACGCCGAGGTGAGCGCGATCCGCGCCGCCTGCAGGGAGCTGGGCACCTTCTCGCTGGCGGGCTGCACCCTGGTCACCTCGTGTGAGCCGTGTCCGATGTGCCTGTCCACCGCGCTGTGGGCGCGCGTCGACCGGCTCGTCTACTCCGCCGACCGGCACGATGCCGCGGTGGCCGGCTTCGACGACCGCAAGTTCTACGACCTGTTCGACAAGAAGCCCGCGGCGATGTGGCCGATGTCGGTCGAGCACCTGGACCTGCCCAACCGCACGGCGCCGTTCGACGCGTGGCTGGCCAAGTCCGACCGCATCGACTACTGACGAGGAGTTCCGCAGCCTGTGGTGAACAAGGCGACGGACGCGGGACTCCCCGGCCTCCCGGGCCTCGCGGGCCGGGGCAGGCCGACGACTCTCGTACTGCTGCGGCACGGTGAGACACCGCTGACACCCGAGAGGCGGTTCTCCGGCAGCGGTGGCCCGGATCCGTCGCTGTCGGAGGCCGGGCGGCGGCAGGCCGAGGCGACCGCGGCACTGCTGGCCGCCCGCGGCGGTGTGCAGGCGATCGTCGCCTCACCGCTGCGCCGCTGCCGGGAGACGGCACAGACGGTCGCCGCCCGGCTGGGCCTGGACGTCCACATCGAGGAGGACCTGCGCGAGGCCGACTTCGGCGCCTGGGAGGGCCTGACCTTCGCCGAGGTCCGCGAGCGCCACCCGGCCGACCTGACGGCATGGCTGAAGTCCCCCACGGCGGCACCCACCGGCGGCGGCGAGCCGTTCGAGGAGGTGACGCGACGGGTGGCGGCGGCGCGGGACGCACTGCTGACACGGCATGCGGAGAAAACGGTGCTGGTCGTCTCGCACGTCGGCCCCCTGAGAACACTCCTGCGGCTGGCCCTGGAGGCACCGGCACAGACACTCTTCCGGATGGAACTGGCAGCGGCGTCGCTGTCGGTGGTGGCGTACTACGCGGAGGGGAACGCGTCGGTACACCTGCTCAACGACACGGGGCACCTCCGTTAGGCGGGCCTTGCACAGTAGCCGCGGCCGCACCAGGCCGCGGCTACTCGCTCGGTACCGCAATCCACTCCCACCTGCCGGGATCGCAATCCAGCCGACCTGCCCGACGCCTCACCGTTCCGCGTTGCCCCCGGCAATGTGCTGATGTGATGACCACTGCGGCAAATTGGCAGTCTTGGGCCACGCCGCCAGGCACATCCATCCCCGCCTGCGTCCCCACTGACTCCACCCCGTGGCCCAAATCTGCCAATCGCTCCACGCCGCGAAGTCTTGAGGCCGAGGCACGCGCCACACCCGCGCCCCCATCCACCTGCTCCGCAGCCGCTGAACTCACCCACCGTCCATGCGAGGCGCGACCCCGCTCCCTCGCCGACGCCGCCACGCTGGTCCGCGACGCACTGCATGGCTCGGCCTTCATCGATTCCGAGGCTCAGCTCAAGACCTATCGAACGAGTTTCCGTAAGGTGGAGGCCGCGTCACTCGACCCCGAGCAATCGCGTGAACTCATCCACAGACTGGCGAAGGACCTATGAGGTTCCCCATGGACAATTGGCGGAAGTCGTCCTACTCGGGCCCGGGCGACGGCAACGAATGCGTGGAGATAGCCACCACCGCCACCCGCACATCCATCCGCGACTCCAAGGACCCGGCCGTCGGCACCCTCACCGTCCCGGCCGGGTCCTTCGCCCTCTTCATCGAGGCCCTGAAGAAGACGCCGTAACGAAGGCGCACAGCACCTGCGGTGCGTCCCCGACCCGGGCTGGTACCGATGACCCCACCTCTGCACACCCCCGCGCCGGTCCCCTCGCCCGGTCCCGGGGCCCGGCGCCGCCGAGTCCTGCTCGTCGCCCTGCCGGCATGCATCTCCGCCGTACTGCTGGCCGCCCGTCTGGCCTGGGACTCGGACACCTTCAAAAACTGCCGGTACCTGGGGCCGTCCACGCGGATGTACGTCACCTCATGGGCCGGTCTCGCCTGTGCCGTCGGGGGTCTGCTGGTGTTCCTCGCCCTCCCCCGCACCGAACGGCGCGGGCTCGCGGTGGTGTCCGCGGTGGCCGGGCTGCTCCTGGCCCTGGCTCTGCTCGCGACCGTGTACTGGCTGTACGCGCCGGACCCGGCCGGGGGGAACGACTGCTCGGGCCTCGGACTGCCGCTGCCGTAGCGCAGCCGCGTCCGGGCGGGACGGTCACCGCAACAACACGCCCGCCCCCTCCGCCCCCTCCTCCGAAGGCACCGCCACCAGTCCCATCTCCGCGCCGGACGCCAGGAGGCGGTGGCTCGGCAGAATGCGGACGGTGTAGCCGTAGGGGCCGGTGCGGTCCAGGGCGAGCGGGCCCTCGTACAGCAGGCGGCCCTCCAGGTCCGGGGTGCCGGCCGGCTTCAGGAGGACGACCGTCGCGTCGGTGATCCGGTCCTCCGCGTCCACCCGGCCGGACACCGCCTGCACCTCGACGTCGTCCGGCGACAACGCGCCCAGGCCGACCCGCACCCGCAGGCCCACCGTCGTGCCCAGCTCCGCCGTGGCCGTCGTGGCGGTCGTCTCCACGTGGTCGACGCTCACGCCCGGCCACGCCGCCCGCACCCTGGCCTTCCAGGCGGCCAGTTCGCTCGCGGTGTCCGGGGTCAGCGCGCGGTGCGCCTGCGCCGCGGGGACGTAGAGACGGTCGACGTACTCGCGGACCATGCGGCCGGCCAGCACCTTCGGGCCCAGCAGACTCAACGTCTGGCGGACCATCGCGATCCAGCGGTCCGGCAACCCGCCCCGCCCTCGCTCGTAGAACCGCGGGGTCACCCGCTGCTCCAGCAGGTCGTACAGGGCCGCCGCCTCGATGTCGTCCCGGCGGTCCACGTCCATGCCCGCGCCGTCCGCCGTCGGGATGGCCCAGCCGAAGTCCGGCTGGAACCATTCGTCCCACCAGCCGTCCAGGACGGACAGGTTCAGGCAGCCGTTCAGCGCCGCCTTCATGCCGGAGGTGCCGCAGGCCTCCAGGGGGCGCAACGGGTTGTTCAGCCAGACGTCGCAGCCGGGGTAGAGCTTCTGCGCCATCGCCATGCCGTAGTCGGGCAGGAAGACGATGCGGTGGCGGACCCGCGGGTCGTCGGCGAAGCGGACCAGTTCCTGGACGAGGCGTTTGCCGCTGTCGTCCGCCGGGTGAGCCTTGCCCGCCACGACGATCTGGATCGGGTGGTCCGGGTGGAGCAGCAGCTCCATCAGGCGGTCGCGGTCGCGGAGCATCAGCGTCAGGCGTTTGTACGACGGCACCCGGCGCGCGAAGCCGATCGTGAGGACGTCCGGGTCCAGCACTCCGTCGATCCAGCCCAACTCCGCGTTCCCGGCCCCCCGTTGGCGCCATGACGCCCGCAGCCGGTCCCGCACCTCCAGCACCAGCTGTTCGCGCAGGGTGCGGCGCAGCTCCCAGATCTCCTGGTCCCCGATCTCCGCGACCGAGTCCCAGCGCTCGGAGCCGCCGACGGTCAGCGCGTCCTCGGCCCGCTCGGAGCCGACCTGCCGGGCCCCGAGCCGCAGCACCTCCGGAGCGACCCAGGTCGGCGCGTGCACTCCGTTGGTCACGGACGTGATCGGCGCCTCCTCGGCGTCGAATCCCGGCCACAGTCCCGCGAACATCTCCCGGCTGACCTGGCCGTGCAGCAGCGACACGCCGTTGGCCCGCTGGGCCAGCCGCAGCCCCATCACGGCCATGTTGAACAGGTTCGGCTCGCCGCCCGGGTAGGTCTCCATGCCGAGCCGCAGGACGCGGTCCACCTCGATGCCGGGAAGCTCGGCGTCCGTTCCGAAGTGCCGGGCGACCAGCTCCCGGTCGAAGCGGTCGATGCCGGCCGGGACGGGGGTGTGGGTGGTGAAGACCGTGCCGCCGCGCACCGCCTCCAGGGACGAGTCGAAGTCGAGGCCCCGCTCGCACAGTTCGGCGATCCGCTCCAGGCCCAGGAAGCCCGCGTGCCCCTCGTTGGTGTGGAACACCTCCGGCTCCGGGTGCCCGGTGAGCCGGCAGTACGTCCGCACCGCCCGGACACCCCCTATGCCGAGCAGCATCTCCTGCAGCAGCCGGTGCTCGCTGCCGCCGCCGTAGAGCCGGTCGGTCACCCCGCGTTCGCCGAGGTCGTTGTCCTCCACGTCCGAGTCGAGCAGCAGCAGCGGCACCCGGCCGACCTGGGCCAGCCAGATCCGGGCGTGCAGGGCCCTGCCGCCGGGCAGCGCGAGCGAGACCTGTGCCGGGCTGCCGTCGGCTTCCTTCGGCTGGGTGAGGGGCAGCTCGTTGGGGTCCAGCACCGGGTAGTGCTCCTGCTGCCAGCCGTCACGGGACAGGGACTGCCGGAAGTACCCGTGCCGGTAGAGGAGACCGACCCCGATCAGGGGGACGCCCAGGTCGCTGGCCGCCTTCAGATGGTCCCCGGCGAGGATGCCGAGGCCGCCGGAGTACTGGGGCAGGGCTGCGGTGATGCCGAACTCGGGGGAGAAGTAGGCCACCGCGGCGGGCAGGCCGTCCGCCTGTGTCTGGTACCAGCGGTCGCCGGTCAGATAGTCGTCGAGGTCGTCGGCGACCGCGCCGAGCCGGCGCAGGAACCGCCGGTCCGCGGCCAGTTCGGCCAGCCGCCCGGGCCGCACCCGGCCCAGCAGCCGCACCGGGTCTCCCCCGGCCGCGGCCCAGGCCTCGGGGTCGACGGACTGGAACAGATCGCGCGTTTCCGCATGCCAGGACCAGCGCAGATTGCGCGCCAGGTCACTCAGCGGCCGGAGGGGTTCGGGGAGAACGGGACGGACGGTGAACCGACGGATCGCCTTCACATGCCACCTCGGACGCGTCACGGAGTGAGACGCACGGCGCTGTACGTCTCGTCGTCGTCATCGACGGTAGTGGTTACCGGGGGGTCGGTGGGGACGCGCCCGATGGGGGTGTCGGGGCGTGGGGAGGCGGGCATCGGGCATGCGGAAAGAAGGGGGCCGGTCTTGTGGGTGGACATACGCGGGAGTAGTTAACAAAGTTCCGGATTGCCCACCCGAACAGGGTGGGAAGGCTCCTCCGGTACACACCCCACAGGCGTCACCCAGCACCTCCGCAGGACCCATCTCCCCACATCCATCCGCCCACACCCACGTTGACGCGGACAGGAGCGGTCATGCCCGCCACGCACCACTCGTCACCACCTCCGAGCAGCAGCAGCAAGAGCACGGCAGCGGCGAAGAAGACGGCCAAGAAGACGGCCAAGAAGACGGCCGAGAGGACGGTCAAGAAAACGGCCGAGAGGACGGCCAAGAAGACGGCGGCCAAGCCGACGGAGAAGCCGGCGGCCAAGAAGGCCGTGAAGCGCGCCGCCCGCGTGCCCGGCCCCGCCGGCGCGCCGCCCGGCCCCGGCGAGGCCACCCTCGGCCGGATCCCCGTCCTGGACGTACGCCCCGTGGTCCAGCACGGGCGCAGGCCGGCCAAGGCGGTCACCGGTGAGTCGTTCGAGGTGTCCGCCACCGTCTTCCGGGAGGGTCACGACGCCGTCGCCGCGAACGTCGTGCTGCGTGATCCGAAGGACCGTCCAGGCCCGTGGACGCCGATGCGCGAACTCGCCCCGGGCACCGACCGCTGGGGCGCCACCGTCACCGCGGGCGAACCGGGGCGCTGGACCTACACGGTGGAGGCCTGGTCCGACCCGCTGGCGACCTGGCGGCACCATGCGCAGATCAAGATCCCGGCCGGCATCGACACCGAACTGGTCCTGGAGGAGGGCGCCCGGCTGTACGAGCGCGCGGCCGCCGGAGTGCCCGAGGAGCGACGGCCCCTCGTGCTGGACGTGGTCGAGGCGCTGCGCGACGAGGACCGGCCGGCCGCCTGGCGCCTCGCGGCGGCACTGGCGCCGGAGGTGAGCGACCTGCTCGCCCGGCATCCGTTGCGGGAGCTGGTCACCGCGTCCGATCCGATGCCGCTGCTGGTGGAGCGGGAACGCGCTCTGTACGGCTCCTGGTACGAGTTCTTCCCCCGCTCCGAGGGCACCGCCGAGCAGCCGCACGGCACGTTCCGCACCGCCGCGCGCCGGCTGCCGGCGATCGCCGCGATGGGCTTCGACGTCGTCTACCTGCCCCCCGTCCACCCCATCGGCACGACGTTCCGCAAGGGCCCCAACAACACCCTCACCGC
>NZ_JBVJVZ010000011.1:0-66768 GCF_055603245.1 Streptomyces sp. NPDC037290
GCGATGGTTGGGCCGTGTGTTGTGTTGTGTTCGCCCTCGCATCCTTGCGGGTTTTTGCTCGCCCCGCGAGCGGGGGGGGGGCGGCGGGGGGGGGGGGGGGGGGGGGGTCCCCCCCCGGCGCGCGGGTCGTCCTCGTCGGAGACGGCGGGGAAGGGAGCCACGCCCTGGTGAGAGCGAGCGGCGTGGCCGATGCGTTCGGCGATGGGGGTACCGCCCATGCCCTTAAGGCTATGAGGGAGGGCGTGGGGGCCGGTGAGCGCGGCCCAGGCGGGGTTGTCCAGGATGTGCGAGGAGGTGGTGTCGAGGGTGGTGACGGACATGGTGTGGCGGTCTCCGGGGTGCGGCTCGGGGTGTCCAGCGCGCGGGGACTCCACCGCGGGGCGACGGTGGAGTCCCCGGCGCGTGGTGGTCAGGAGTTGTCGAGCGGCAGGCCCGGCGGGTTGACCTCGGACTTGGCGACGGCCTCGTTGGAGAGGTTGTGCGCCTTGAGCCACTCGGCGTACTGACCGTGCTTGATCAGGTAGTTGATGGCGTCGGCGAGCGGCTTGGCGAGTCCGCTGTCCTTCTTCGCCGTTGCCGCGATCAGGCCCTGCAGGCTCGCGCCCGCGCCGGAGTAGGTGCCCGCAGTGCGGGTGGCGTTGGGCGTGTTGGCCACCTGACGGTTGTGGTAGGCGAAACCGGGGTTGGGGCCGAAGGAGGCGTCGACCTTGCCGCTGTTCAGGGCCAGGTAGGTGCTGGTGCTGTCCTGGAAGTACTTGACGGTGAGCTTCTTGCCCTCCTTGGCCAGCTTGTCCTTCCACTCCAGGAGGATCTTCTCCTGGTTGGTGCCGGAGCCGACGGCGATCGTCTTGCCGGCGAGGTTCTCGTAGTTGCCGTCGAAGTTCCAGGTGCTCTTCTTCGGCACGATGAAGGCGAGGTTGTCCTTCCGGTAGGAGGCGAACTCGTACTTCTTCTTGCGCTCCTCGGTGTCGGTGACGTTCGAGAAGGCCACGTCGGCCTTGCCGCTGTCGATGCCGACGAAGAGGTTCTCCCAGGTGGAGTTCCTGACCTCGGCCTTGAGCCCGAACACCGCGGCGACCAGACGGCCGAGGTCGGGCTCGGAGCCGGTGAGGGTCTTCTGGTCGTTGCCGACGTACGCCAGCGGCGGGAACCCGGCGGGCAGGGCGCCGATGCCGATCTCCAGCTTGCCGCTCTTCTTGACGTCGGCGGGCAGTTCGGCGCTGATCGCCTTGACCTCGGAGACCTTGATGGTGGTCTGGGTGGCGGCGCCGTTGGAGACCCGTCCGATGACGACCTCGCCGGCCTTGGCGGCGTCGGTGGAGGTGGCCGCGTCGCTGTTGCCACCGCAGGCGGCGAGCCCGGTGGCGAGGGAGGCGACGGCGGTCGCCGCGGTGATGCCGCGTATCAGGCTGCGTCGGGTGAAGTGGGTGCGCATGGACGTTCCTTGTCGCTGGAGGTGGTGAGGGTGGTGTGGGGGAGGTCTTGGGGATGCGGCGGGTCAGAGGACCTTGCTGAGGAAGTCCCGGGTCCGCTCGTGCCGCGGTTTGTCGAGGACCTCGGAGGGCGGCCCCTGCTCGACGATCCTGCCGCCGTCGATGAAGACGACCCGGTCGGCGATCTCGCGGGCGAAGCCGATCTCGTGGGTGACGATGAGGAGCGTGGTGCCGCTGGTCGCCAGGTCCTTGATGACAGCGAGGACTTCACCCACCAGTTCGGGGTCGAGGGCGGAGGTGGGCTCGTCGAAGAGGATGACGCCGGGGCGCAGTGCGAGGGCGCGGGCGATGGCGACACGCTGCTGCTGTCCGCCGGAGAGCTGGCGGGGGTAGGCGCCGGTCCTGTCGGCGAGGCCGACGCGGCCGAGGAGTTCGCGGGCGAGTTCCTGTGCCTCGGACTTGCCGAGCCGGCCGGTGGCGACGGGTGCCGCGGCCACGTTGTCCAGCACGGTCAGGTGCGGGAAGAGGTTGAAGTTCTGGAAGACGAAACCGATCCGGCCGCGCTGGGTGAGGATGGCCCGCTCACTGAGTTCCTTGAGCCGTTCGCCGTGCCGCTTCACGCCGATCAGCTCGCCGTTGACACTGACGTAGCCGATCTCCGGCTTCTCCAGGTGGTTGATGATCCGCAGCAGGGTGGACTTGCCGGAGCCGGAGGGGCCCAGGATGACGGTGACCTCGCCGGGGCGCACGGTCAGGTCGACGCCGTCCAGCACCCGGTGGGTGCCGTACCACTTGTGCACGTCGTGGACCTCGACGGTGGCGGCCTCGACGTCCGCCAGGGATTCGCGCGTCTTGGCGGTCATACAGCGGCCTCCCGGCGGATACGGGCCCGCAGGTCGGTGAGACCGGTGCGGAGCTTCTGCAGCGGCGTCGGCGGCAGGCTGCGGGTGGCACCGCGGGCGTAGTGCCGCTCGACGTAGAACTGGATGACGGAGACGACGCTGGTCAGGACCAGGTACCAGACGGTGACGACCAGCAGCAGCGGCACGATGTCGCCGGGGTAGGTGGAGCCCATGGTCTGCGCGGAGCCGAACAGGTCGAGCAGGGAGACGTAGAAGACCAGCGAGGTGCCCTTGATCAGGCCGATGAGCTGGTTGACGTAGTTCGGGACGATCGAGCGCAGTGCCTGCGGGAAGACGATCCTGCGGAACTGGTAGCCCTTCGGCAGGCCGAGCGCCGCGGCCGCCTCGTGCTGGCCCTGGTCGACCGAGAGGATGCCGCCGCGTACCACCTCGGCCGCGTAGGCGGCCTCGTTGAGGCTGAGGCCGACGACGGCGACGACCATGTCGGTGGCGAGTCTCGACTCGTCGAAGGAGAAGAAGGCCGGGCCGAAGGGGATGCCGATGCTCAACGTCTTGTACAGGGCGCTGAAGTTGTAGAGGAAGATCAGCACCACGATGAGCGGGATGGAGCGCAGCGCCCAGACGTAGGTCCAGCTGACCGCGCGCAGCACCGGGCTCTTCGAGAGCCGGCCCAGTGCGAGCACGATGCCGCCGGCAAGGCCCAGCACCGCGCTGTAGGCGGTGACTTCGAGGGTGATCAGCAGGCCGTCGAGGATGGTGGGGCGCAGGAACCAGTAGCTCCAGCGGTCCCACTGGTAGAAGGGGTTGGTGACCAGTCCGTGCACGAACTGGGCTACGAGGACCAGCACGACCGCGGTGACGATCCAGCGGCCTGGCCGCCGCAGCGGAAGAACCCGCTGGGCGGTCAGGAGCTTTGACGGCTCGTCGGTGGTCGGCGCCTCGGCGAGGGTGACGGTGGCACCAGGGGGTTCACTCATGGTGGGCTCCGGCTGGGTGGGAACGCCCCGGAAGCACGGCGGCATGCGGCGGCGCACACGACGGCGAGGTACCGGGGACGGGAGGGCAACGGCACACCGCGAGGGGCGCGGTGTGCGTCAGGAGGTGCGGGGGCTGCGGGGAGGTGTCAGCCTCGACAGCGGGCGCGGCCGCCCGGTGCGGTACACAGTGCGCTGCTCACGCGGAGCAGATCGACGGCACGATCGGCGACGAGCAGGGTCAGCAGACTCGCGTACGGCTGTGCGCAGCCCTGGGGGCGGCGCGTCGCCGTCCGGGGGGCTGCGTACATGGCGTCACCGTCACCGTTCCGGCCCCAGGGGCCTCGCGCTTACCGAAACATCATCGGTCGGGTCGTCACCTGGGGCACCCCACCGCGGTGGGAGGGTTGCCGGTCAGCAAGCCAGGGCTTGTCGCTGACGCTCATGACCGTTCTGGGCGGTAATTAACACAACTCCACGGACGTATGTCAACGCCGGTCCAGCAGGTGGAACAGCTGGGCGGGCGGCGTGGGCCGTCCGGTCCAGGATGCGGACGGCCGTTCCGGCGGTCTCCACGCCCTGGCAGCGGGTGCGGTGGTGGGAGCGGTCGCCTTCGTGCCCGGCAACTCGACGTGCCCGGCGGCCGGATGACCGGTCTCGAACTCCCCGACCCCGACTACAACGCCCCCGGCGTCGACTTCATCGACAACGACCAGTGCCGGAAGGGTGCCTTGCCTTCACCACTCTCGCCCACTGGACCAAGAAAGACCCCCACGGCACCATCGAAACCGCGTCCGAACAAGAACAGAGAAACCATTCATGCCCACATCACGTGTGCATCGTGACCTGCGCCGCTCACGATTGGCGTCTGCGGCTCGGCATAGTCGGCAAGGCGCATGGGAGCTTCCTCCGTGAGAGCTCCCAGAAGCCGCTGGAACATCTGATGAAGACTGTCCCAAACCTTCACCGGCGCGTCCGTGTCACCGGTCTGCAGGCCGTATAGCACGTTCCCGAACCCGTCTCCGGCACGGTGATCAACGATGAGCTTCCCGCCCGTGAGATCAGAGGCGATCGGAACCCACCGTACGTGGAACGAGTACCCATACACACCGTCGTAAATGTCACGTAGGTCAGGGTCTTCCGACTCGTTCGCATCGATCCACTCAGCGATGCCTTCCTCCATCCACCGCTGACCGTCACGCATTCCAGCCGAGGTGAGCAAGATGAAACCCCCGGGAAGGATGACTCCTGGGCCCGCATGGCTGGTGGCGGACGATCCGTCATGACGCCGCAACCACGTCACGAGATCGGGATGCAGATCGAACCGTCGGTCAGTAAGGGCGTCGATATCATACTGCGTAGCCGGAGGATTCAACGCAGCATAATCCGCTGGCACGTTAGCCCCCAGCCACGCATCGAGGTGGCCCAGTACGTCATCGAGTGAATCAGTCATGCGACGACCCTAACGACTGCCAATCCATTTTCAGCGAGGCTGAGGTGGATGAGCTGGGAGGATCCGTTTATGCCTTCCCGGCATGCAGCTCGCGGGCTCGCGCCACGGTCAGGCAGGTGTGGGCGGCCATGGCCAGGGTCATGTGGCGGTGCCGGCCGGGATGGCGGCGGACTCGGTAGTCGTGAAGACGTCCCCCTGGGCCCCCTTGCTCGTGATCGCGCCGGCCCTGACCGCGTCCCTGGCCGGGCCGCGACTGACCGACCTCGTCGGAGCACCGGCTGTGGCCGCCCAGGTGCTCATCGCCGTGTTCCACGGCGGACCGGCCACACCCAACCACCTCTCGCAGATCACTGCCCTGGCGCTGCTGTCCGCCTTGGTCGTCCTCGTCTGCCACGTACGCGAGCGGCGCAGCCGGGAGCTGAACCGGGCACGGTCGGTGGCCGAGGCGGCCAGCTCGTACTGCTGCGGCCACCACGCCGCCGGATCGGGCCGCTGCGGGTGGCCCGGCTGTACCTGGCGGCCGAGGACGAGACCCGCGCAGGTGGCGGCGACCTGTTCGCGATCGCCCGCCCCGACCGCAGCACCCGCGTGATCATCGGCGAACGTCCGCGGCAAGGGACTGGCCGCCATCCGCGAGGCATCCATGGTGCTGGGCGCGTTCCGCGAGGGCGCGCACCGCTATGGCACCCTGCCCGAACTCGCCGCGGGCCTGGAGGTGAGCGGCTGCAGAAGCCTGGAAGACGTCGCCGACACCGAGCACGATCCGGGTGAGTGGCGTCATCGAAGCCCGCTCGCCCGAAGGAGCCTTCCACCCCCTCGCCCGAGCGGGCCGCCTCCGCGCCCCCGTCCTGACCCGAAGCCCTGGTCCGCCACATCCATCGCGCCCTGCTGAACCACATCGGCCACGAGCCCGGGGACGACGCCGCGCTCCTGGACATCGACCGCTACGGCGCCCACCACCTGCACCGGCCGCACACCACGGCCCGCTCCCTCGACGGCCGCCGTCGACTCGACTCCGGCTCAAAGCCGGTTGCGGAGGACCCTTCCTGAGCCTGCGACCCATGCTGTCGTGATCGTCTTGCCGACGCCCCGCGGGGCGACAAAGCTGGCAGTGGGAAGAATTCGAACAACCTCGGAGCGGAGAAGGAGCCCGCAGACCGGCCGGGAGAAGATCAAAGGGAGAGGGAGTCATGACGACGCAAAGGTCCGAGACGTCGGCGACTCCGGCGGACGCGACTCCGACAGTGGCCAGGCAGCCCGACGGTTACGGCAAGCGGGTCGGGGAGGTCGCGGAAATAACCGTTCTCTTCGATGCCAAGCCGGGCGGGGCGGAGAGGTTCCGCCAGAACGCCGCCAAGATCCAGGACGATGCCTTTCGCTACGAAAAGCTCGTCGGTACTGTCCACGACTTCCGCGTCACGTTCATCAACAACGACACGCAGGTCATCGGCGCGGTCACCTATGACGGTGACTTCAAGCCGTACATGGCGGACATCTTCGCCAACGCCGCGCCATGGTTCGACGAGATGTTCGAAGGTGTCGCGGAGGGTTATCCCGGGGCGGCCGATCCGCACATCGTCGACTGGCTTGCGACGAAGATCGTGGAGGCCGACATGTGGTACGCCTCCAATCCGACCATGACGGTCCAGGACACCGCCAAGGCACAGAAGGTCACACAGGCGTTCAACACGTTGCTGGATGCGGCGGCCGACTGACGGCATGGCCCCCGTCGGTCGAGGCCCCCTCGGCGGGCCGTCCGTCGGAAGCCCCTCCCCAGGAGTTGTTTTCCCAGGTGCCGTGGCCGTGGCACCTGGAACATCATCCAGGCGGCCCGGCACCGGCGCGTGATCGCCGGACCCGGCCCTTCAGCGAAGGTCGCACCGCCATGTCCGACCACCTCTCCGGTACCCGCGCCGAGGTCGACCCAGCCATCGACCTCGCCGACCTCTACGCCTTTCCCAGCCCCTCCCGGACGGGACGACTCGTCCTCGTCATGGATGTCTTTCCCAATGCGCGACCCGGGGCCCTGTTCTCCGACGCCGCCAGCTACCGGTTCCGGGTCCGTCCCGCAGCCATTGGGGCGGATCATTCCGGTGCACTCTTCGAGCTGGGCGCCGATGAGTATGCGTTCACCTGCACGTTCTCCGGCCCGGTTGAGTCGGACACCGACGGGGAGGTGACGCAGCGGGGAACCTGCGTGCTCCCGGGCGGGGAGGCGGTCGCGTTCCAGGTGAACGACGAGCGCGGCGGCGAGGACCATGGCGTGCGCGTCTACGCGGGGTTGCGGCTGGATCCCTTCTTCATGGATGTCGGCAAGGAGGTGGAGACACGGGCGCAGCGGCGGCTCGCCTTCCTCCCGATGGGCACCAACTCGCTGGAAGGTGTCGATGTCCTGACCGTCGTCGTCGAGTTCGATGTGGCAAGGCTGCTCGGGCCGGCCTCGGGCACCATGTTCGCCGTTGCCGCGGAAACCGTCACGGCCGGCCCCTATCCCCTGCGCCTCGAACGGCTCGGCCGCCCGGAGGTGAAGAACGTCCTGATGTCGGAGAACGGGGTCGACACCGCGAACAGGATCGTGGATCTGCGCGATCTCTACAACGAAGAAGATCCATTCCAGCTGGGGTCGCACTACCTGGGTGCCTACCGCTCGCGGCTGAACGCCAACCTGGCCTTCTTCGACGGTCTGGACGGCAAGCTCGACTGGCAGACGGACCAGGACGGGGCGCATCCGCTCACCGACCTGCTGCTCGCCGACTTCCTGGTCGTGGACGTGGCCAAGCCGTACGCCGAGGACAGCTACTTCGAGATCGAGCGCGCCCTGCTGGAGAGGCGGGCGCACACGACCTGCGGCGGCCGCACGCTCAACGACGACGTCATCGACACGCTGTACACGCTGATCGTCAACGCCTTCCACGGCCCGCGGGTCAGCGACGGCGTCGACCGGGCGACCGCGCCGGCCTCCCGGGAGTTCCCGTACCTGGCACCGCCCAACCCCGACCCGCCTGTGCCCGTGTCCGTTCCCACGCCCGCGGCAAGCCGATGAGGGGCAGCTCCGCGGCCGGCTGTGTGAGCAACGGGATGCGACTCGATCTTGCCGACGGTCCGGCGACGACGGCCGGTGTGATCGCGGGGGCAACCTAGACGCACGCATCGAGGGCCTCACCGGCCAGGCGAGACGGGGAAGCCTGACCGGTGGAGGGTGGGGCGAGCTGGTGGAGCTGACCGCTCTGCGCGGGCACGTGCTGGGCCGTATCGACGAGGCCGAGCGCGCCGCGTCACTGGCCGAGGCGTTCGTCGACCAGGCGCCGCACGATCCGCAGTCTCATGTGGCCCGCGCCAGGCTGGCCGCCCTCTTTCATCGGTTCCCGGCAGCACTGGCCGATCTCGACGCGGCGGCCGAGCTGGGACTCGATCGGCGAACCCTGGACGAGGAGCGGGCCGCCATCCATCAGGCGGTCGGGCGGTACGACGAGGCGCTCGCCCTGCATCAGAACGCGCTGCTGCGACGGCACGACTTCCACGCCCTGGCCGCCCTGGGTCGCTGCCATGCCGAGCGCGGCGAGGTGGCCGAGGCCGAGAGGTGGTTCCTGGCGGCGAGACGCGGCTACCGCGGGGTGAGTCCCTTCCCGCTCGCGGTACTCGAATTCCAGTGCGGGCAGGCATGGCTGTCCATGGGCGACCTCGCACGCGCGCACGTCTGGCTGGAGTCGGCGGTTCGCCGGCTGCCGGCCTACGTGCCGGCGCAGGGCCACCTCGCCGAGATCGATGCCGCCGAAGGCAGGGCCGCCGTGGCGATCCGACGCCTGCGCCGACTTGCGCCGGCGAGCGACGATCCGCACTACGAGGCCCAGCTCGCCCGCATCCTGGGCACGCGGGAGCCGGGGGCCGAGGCAGAGTTCCGGCGCGCCCACGCCGCTGCTCGCTACGAGAACTTGATGGCGCGCCACCCTGAGGCGTACGCCGATCACGCGGCGGAGTTCTGGCTGACGGTCGGCGCCGACCCTCAGCGGGCCCTTGACCTTGCCCGGCAGAACCTCGCCCTTCGGCCGACCCCACGCGCCCGAGCGCTCGTGTATCGCGCGACCTGCCGTGTCGGACAGCACCGATAGATCAGAAAATTGATACAAATCGGCCGAAGTCTGACTGAGGGGACGACATGACGACGGTCAAAGGCCCGGCCCTGCAGCTGGACGAGATCCAGGGCATCGTGCTGCGCACCCGGCCGTCACCGTACGTCGGCACCTACATCCTGCTGCGTGTGGACGACCCCGGCGCCGGCCGTGAGCTGATGGGGCGCCTGGCCGGACTGGTCGACTCCGCTGCCAACTGGTGGCAGCCCCCGCTCCCGGCGCTCCTCAACGTCGCGGTGACGTACCGGGGGCTCGAAGCGCTCCGGGTGCCACAGACCTCCCTGAACAGCTTCCCCGAGGAGTTCCGGCAGGGCATGGCGGCGCGGGCCGAGTTCCTGGGCGACACCGGCGAGAGCGCGCCCGCACACTGGGAGCCGCCCTTCGGCACCGGCCAGGTGCACGTCCTCCTGTCCCTCGTCGCCGCCGACCAGGAGTCGCTGGCAGTCGTTCTCGAACGGGCCCGCCAGGCGCGCGCGCAGCTTCCCGGTCTTCACGTGGTGTACCGGCAGGACCTGTACCAACTGGCCTCGGGGCGCACCAGCTTCGGCTACAAGGACGGCATCAGCAACCCAGCGGTGGAAGGCAGCGGCGCGGACAGTCCACCCGGTGGCGGTCCCACGCTCAAGGCCGGCGAGTTCGTGCTGGGCTATCCCGACGAGACGGGGAACCTGCCCCCGATGCCGGAACCGGACGTGCTGGGCCGTAACGGCACGTTCGTGGTCTGGCGGAAGCTGCACACACGCGTCGCCGCCTTCCGTCGCTATCTCCACGACAGCGCCGGCAGCCCGGAAGAGGAGTCGCTGCTCGCCGCGAAGATCGTGGGCCGCTGGCCGAGCGGTGCCCCGTTGATCCTGGCGCCCGAGCACGACGACCCGGACCTGGGGTCGGACGAGCAGCGCAACAACGACTTCGCCTACGCGTCCGATCCGCATGGCGCGGTCTGCCCCCGTGGCGCCCACGCCAGGCGTGCCAATCCGCGTGACTCGGAGATCATCGGTGACGTCGACCTCCACCGCCTGATCCGGCGGAGCACCAGCTACGGGCCGCCGCTGCCGGCCGGCACCCTGGACGACGACGGCGCCGACCGCGGCATCGTGTTCATCGCCGTCAACGCGCACCTCGACCGCCAGTTCGAGTTCGTGAAGTCACAGTGGTTCAACGACGGCAACTTCACCGGCCTCGATGTGGAGAAGGACCTGCTCACGGGCGACAACGACGGCACGGGCGTCTTCACGATCCCCCAGCGCCCCGTCCGGCGTCGCCTGCACGGCGTCGAGCGCTTCGTCATCACCCGTGGCGGCGAGTACTTGTTCCTGCCGAGTCTCAGCGCGCTGCGTTGGCTGGCCGACCTTGGTGGCTGAGCCCGCCGTTGAGACGGTACAAGGCGCGCAGCCACCAGTCCCGCCCAGCACGCGCCACGTACAGGCCCGATGTCAGGAGAACCGAGCGTTGCTGACGTCGATGGAGACCATGGTCCGTTCCAGGATCGGGCGGTTGTCCGCGTCGCTTCGGTAGGCCCGGCGTTTGGTGGGCAGGCGGATACCGTCCGCTTCCACGGTGTCGTACACGTACTGTGCCGCGGCGAATCCGCCTGCGATGTCGACGTGATAGTCGTGCCGACGCAGGAGACGGTCGGGGCCGAAGTAGAAGTCCTGCTGAATGCTGTGGCCGGCGATGTGGCACGGGAAGGTGGCCCGCAAGCCCCGCCAGAGTTCGTCCCCTTCCCGCCATGGTTCGATCACGGTGACGGCGAAACCGGGCATCGCCAGCAGGAAGGGCGAGGTGAGATACGTCCACAGCGCGTATCCGTTGAAGTAGGCGCGGTCCAGTGGGTCCCACGGGGTGTTGAGGTCGTGCCCGGTGAACGACGTCCGCGGTTGGCTGCGTTCGGCCACGACGCGGCCGTCGGCCTTTTCGATGCTGACTCGCTCGGCGCTCGGCCGTGAAGTCGGTCCTCCGGCCGGGGGCGCCGAACGGCATCAAGGGCCACCGATGGGTCTTCTCGTAGCACCCTTCGTGCAGACCCGCAGCTGGGTGCCGGTCTGCGGCGGCGCAGCCCCTGACCGCCGGGCAAGCTGGAAGGCGGAGGTGGTTGCCGTGGCCGGTGAGACGCCCCTGATGATCGTGGACGGCAAAGGCGTGGTCGTGCTGTGGAGCCACCGAGCGGAGGAGTTGTGGGGGCGCCCGGCGGGCGAGGTGGTCGGGCGGCCGGCCACCGACCTGGTCGGCTCTGGCCCCGCCCCAGACGGTGATGCCGCGGAGGGCTGCTGGCATGACGCCCTGCGCGATGGTGCAGCGCGAGCCGCCCTCCGTGGCCTGAGCGTGCAGCCGGCGCTGCGCGAAGACGGCTCGGTGACGTGGGAGATCTTCCTGCCACCTGCGAGCGGGATGGTGCCCGGCATGGAGACCGCGGTGCTCGAGGCACTGTCCGCCCACACGGCAGGGGCTCTGTTCGTGGTGGACGAGGAGTTGCATGTCGTGTCGGCCAACGCTGCCGCGCAGGCCCTGTCCGGCGCGAGCGCACGGCAGATCCGAGGACGCCCCCTGGCCGATGCGTGGCCCCTTTCATCCCCCGGCGAACTGGAGCACATCCTGCGCCGGGCCATGGCGGAGGGTACGCCGACGACCGACCACGTGATGCGGACGGACCGCGAGCCCCAGCACACGCACACCCTCTCGGTGCTGCCCCTGCACGACGCACCGGGGGCGGTGGTCGTGGCACACGACATGACCGGACAGGAGAAGGCACGCCGCGCGGTCCAGGCCCTGTATGCCGTCCGGGAGCGGGTGGGACAAACCCTGGACGTGGTGGCCACCTGCCAGGAGTTGGTCGACGCGCTGGTCCCCGGGTTCGCCGACATCGCCGTGGTGGAAGTGGTGGAGCCGGTGGTGCGCGGAGAGGAACCACCGCTGAGCCCCCTGGGACGGGATGTGCCACTGCGCCGGGCCGCCTTCGGGAACAGCGGCGGTGATCAGCAGTCCCGGGCGCATCCGGTGGGAGACGTCCGCGCGATGCCGTTCCCGACCCCTTATGCGCAGTCACTGGCCGACCTCAAGCCACGCACGATCGTCCTGGGCCCCGACACGCCCTGGCTGGCGGCCGATCCGGCGCGGGCCGCAGCGATTCGCGCATCCGGCGCACGTGCCCTGCTCGTCGCACCACTGACGCTGCGCGGAAAGGTGCTCGGACTGCTGAGTCTCTACCGCAGCCGGCGATCCGACGGCTTCGACGAGAAGGAACTCGCCCTCACTCTGGAACTGGCCACGCACACCGCCCTGGGCATCGACAACGCCCGCCGCTACACCCGCGAGCACACCATCGCCGCGGCACTGCAGCGCCATCTGCTGCCCCCGGCACCTCCTTCGCAGACCGCGATCGAGACCGCCGGCCTGTACGTGGCCGACGACCGGGGGGCGGGTGGCTGGTCCAACGCCTGCGCCCTGCCCGGCGCCCGCACGGCCCTGGTGGTCGGGGAAGTCGCCGGCCACGGCATCCACACCGCCGTCACCATGGGGCAGCTGCGGACCGCCATGCTGTCGCTCGCCGCACTGGACCTGGAACCCGACGAACTCCTCGCCCGGCTCGACGACGCCATGGCACGTCTCGCACGTGAGCGGAGGGCGCTGCCACCCGGCGATCCCGTGCGCGGGCAGCCCCTCAGCGCGACGTGCCTGTGCGTGCTCTACGACCCGTTCACTCACACGTGCACCATCGCCTCCGCCGGACACCCCCCGCCCCTCGTCGCCGGCCCCGCCTGCGGCACCCGAGTCGTCGAGCTGGCCGCCGGTGGTGCCCTCGGCGGCGGCGGAGGGCCCCCGTACACCACCACCAACGTCACCCTTGCCGACGGAGACGTACTCGCCCTCTACACGACCTCACTCCTGTCCGTCGTACAGGGCCAGGACGGCACAAGCGACCCGCAGCCGCTCCGACGCATGCTCGCCGACGCCGACCGGCCCCTCCAGGACCTGTGCGACGACGTCCTGTACCGGGTGCGCACCGACGCCATGCCCGGGGACGCCATCCTGCTTCTCGCCCGCACCCACCCCTTCCCCGCCGACCACGTGGCCACCTGGCCACTCGACGAAGCGCCCACCGCCCCCGCCCTCGCACGGCGGCACACCCGGCACCAACTCGCGGCCTGGGGCATCGACCAGGACACCGCTTACGACACGCAGGAAATCGTCAGCGAGCTTGTCACCAACGCCCTGCGGTACGGCGCCCCACCCGTACGACTGCGCCTCATCAACGACCGCACCCTCACCTGCGAGGTCCAGGACCGCGGCGCCTCTGCCCCGCGGCTGCGCCACGCACGGTCCGTCGACGAAGGCGGCCGCGGCCTGTTCATCTGCGCCCAGCTCGCACACAACTGGGGCATCCGCTACACCAACGACGCGAAGACGGTCTGGACCGAGCAAGCTGTCCCCCCGCAGCGCCCATAGGCCGCTGCACGACGAGTGGTGCGCTGAGACGCTCAGGCTCGTCCGCACCTGCCGTGCGGGCCCGCGGAACAATGGCGTGGGCGGCGGTGGCTGCGAGTCTTCAGCGACCGGCTGCGATCAGCGCAGGAGGACGCCGAAGACCATGTGGAAGAAGGCGTCGAAGGGGGCGTGGGACTTGTCGGCCCGGGCCGCGATCAGCGTGCCCTCCCAGGCGCTGAGGATGAACAGCGCGGCCTCCTCGACGTCGAGTGAGGCGTCCAGCTCACCCGCTTCCTGTGCTTCGGTGAGCACCCGCCGGATGCGCGCGGCCCACCGCTGGAAGCCGCCCTGGACGGCGGAGCGGATCTCCTCGGAGTGGTCCGCCACCTCCGCGCCCAGGTTGCCCACCAGGCATCCTCGGGCGAAGCCGCTGGCAACCGTGTCCGCGCCCAGGAACTCGAAGTGCGCCCGCAGCCGCTCCAGCGCAGGGCGTCCGGGCGTGTCGAGCAGGTCGAACCGCAACCCGGCGGCGTAGCGGCTCAGCGCCTCGAGGGCGCTCTCCTCCTTGCTGGCGAAGTGGTTGTAGAACGAGCCCTTGGGAGCCCCGGCCGCCGAGGTGATGTCGCTGATTCCGGTGGCATGGAAGCCCCGCGTGCGGAACTGCTCCAGGGCCGCCTGCGCGATCTCCTCGCGCTTGGACGCGCGTGCCATCCTCACCACCACCTCTCGGCCAATATGTCCGGTCGCCTTACCGCAGGTCAAACCGAAGTCCTCAGAGACGCGGCACCCGCCCGACGCCACGTGACCCACGGCTCAGCCTCCTCGGGCCTGCTTGACTAAATTTAAAGCGACCGGTCATATTAAAGCGACCGGTCATATTGGATGCCGGTCCCCGCCCGCCCTCGGCCCTCCCCCGCGTCGGCAGAGGCAGCACCGAGGAGCAACGTCATGTCCGCCTACCAAGCCTTCGAGGCCACCGGTGTCCACCGGCTCCGGCTCGTCGAGCGCGAGCTGGTCGACCCGGAGCCCGGACACGTCCGGCTCAGGGTGCAGGCGTGCGGTGTCTGCCACTCCGACGTGCTGGCCGTGGAGGGGCTGCGCCCCGACCCGTCACGCCCCGTCGTCCCCGGCCACGAGATCGTCGGCGTGATCGACGCCGTGGGCGCGGGCGTCACCGCCTGGCGGCCCGGCGACCGCGTCGGCGTCGGCTTCCTGAACGGGCACTGCTGGCAGTGCGAACCGTGCCGCCGCGGCGACTTCGTCAACTGCCTGGACCAGGAACAGACCGGCACCACCATCGACGGCGGATACGCGGAGGTGGCCTACGCCCGCGCGAGCGGACTGGTGCGCATCCCCGACGGCATGCCCGCCGTCGAGGCGGCCCCGCTGCTGTGCGCCGGACTGACCACCCTCACCGCGCTCCAGCAGGCCCCCACCCGCGCGGGCTCCCTGGTCGCCGTACAGGGGATCGGCGGGCTCGGTCACCTGGCTCTGCAGTACGCACGCAGCCTCGGACACCGGGTGGCCGCCATCGCCCGCGGCCGGGAGAAGGAGCAACTCGCCAGGCAACTGGGTGCCCACGAGTACATCGACAGCACGAGCACCGACCCCGGCACGGCGCTGGCCGACCTGGGCGGCGCCTCGCTCATCGTCGCCACGGCATCCAGCGGTACGTCCATGAACCCCCTGGTCCGCGGACTGGCCCCGGGCGGCAGCCTGGTCGTGGTCGGCGCCGCCCCGGACCCGCTGACGGTCGCCACGCCCGACCTGATCTTCGGCACCCGCCGCATCGTGGGCAGCCTGACCGGATCGTCGATCCAGAACGAGGACAACCTCGCCTTCAGCCTCGCCCACGGCATCCGGCCCGCCACCGAGACCATGCCCTTCACCCACGCCATGGACGCCTACGAGCGGATGCTCTCGGGCAAGGCCCGCTTCCGCGTCGTCCTGGACGTGGACGCCTGACCCCGCCACGACCCACGCCGCTGGGCAGGCGAGTCCCGGCCCGCCCCGTGGCAATCCCCTTGAGGTTCCCCCATGACCAACATGGTCGATACGACAGAGCACACCAGCACGGCCCCACGCGGCAGCGGGCCTGCGCGTCCAGCCGCCGAGATCGTCTCCGACGTCAACGGTCCCCACGCCACCCGGGCCGCACGGATCAGGCTGCTGTCCGTCTCCCTCGGCACCGCCGGCCTCGGCGGAGCCTGGCAGGCGGCGGTGACCACCTTTCCGCCCGCTCTGCAGGTCAGCGACGCGCTGTTCATCCTCAGCGGACTGATCTGGCTGGTGTTGGTGGCCCAGTACCTGCGCCATGGCGGGATCCGATGGCGCAACCTGCGCCACGACCTGCGTCATCCCGGCGACGGCTTCACCCTTGGGTACGTCCCCATCATCGGCATGCTGATCACAGGACACTTCTCCCGGTTCGAGTTCACCGGGGCACGCTGGGTCTACGCGGTGTTCCTCGTCCTGGCCGCCTTCATCGCTGCACGTCTGCTCGCCCACTGGCTCACGGGCGCCCTGAGCAGCACCGCCCTGCACCCGGGCTATCTGCTGCCCGTCTCCTCGGCGCCCTTCGTCGCCAGCGCCGTCGCCTCCACGCTCAGACTGCCCGGCGTCGCCGACGCCGCCTTCGCGGTGGGGCTGCTGTACTGGCTCGCCTTCGGCACCGTCATCCTCGGCAGCCTCGTCACCGGTGGCCCCCTGCCCGGGCCCGCCCGCCCGGCCCTCACCGTCCTGACCATCCCACCGGCGACCGGCGGAATCGCCTGGATCGCAGCCCACAAGGGTGTCTTCGACGCCGTCGGCTACGGCTTCGCCGGGATCCTGCTCTTCACCGTCCTCCTCGTCGCCTTCCTCGTCCCCGAACTGCGCCAGCCCTCGTTCCATCCCGGCCTGTGGATCTTCAGCTTCCCGGTCGCGGCATCCACCAACTTCACCATCCGCTGGATCCATGCGTCCGCACTTCGCGGGGAGCCGGCCCTCACCGGCATTCTCCTCGCCGGTGCGACCTTGGCACTGGGCCTGCTGGCCACGGCCCCCCTGCGCCACCGGGTCCGGCGAGCACTTGCCGGATGACCTCCGCTCCGGCGGCGGAGAGACGACGCCAAAGGCATCACCGCATTCATCGAGCGCCGGCCGGCCCGCTTCGCCGGAAGGTGACAGCCCCCAGCCCCGGTCTGCGGCCCAGCAGCCCCCGACGCCCACTCGACCCATCCGCCCTGCCCCACCGATACGTCTCCAAGGAGCCCTCATGCCCACGCTCGACCGCCACGACGCCGTCTTCGTTCTCGACCTCGGCGACGGGGAGAACCGTTTCCACCCCGACTGGATCGCCTCGGTCAGCGCAGCCATCGACGAGGTGGAGAAGTCCGAAGGCCCCCGCGCCCTGGTGACCGCCGCGACCGGGAAGTTCTACTCCAACGGTCTCGATCTCGAACGGCTCGCCGCGCACAGCGACGAGCGCCAGGACTACGTCAACTCCGTCCACGACCTGTTCGCAAGGTTCCTGTCCCTGCCGCTGATCACCGTAGCCGCGCTGCAGGGACACACGTTCGCCGCCGGAGCGATGTTCTCGCTGGCCCACGACTTCCGTCTCATGCGCGCCGACCGGGGCTTCTGGTGCCTGCCCGAGGCAGACATCAACATCCCCTTCACTCCCGGCATGTCCGCCCTCATCCAGTCCCGGCTGACCCCGCAGACGGCCCAGCACGTCATGGTCTCCGCCCGCCGCTTCGGCGGCCAGGAAGCAGCCGCCGCCGGAATCGTCGACCAGGCCGTGGACGAAGGCGCCCTGCGCACCGCCGCCCTCGAACTTGCCCAGGCCCACGCGAGCAAGGCCGGCGACAGCCTCGGCACCATCAAGACGCGCATGTACGCCTCTGTCCTCACCACGCTCCGCGACACGACCCACCCGCTGGGCTGACGCCATGCCGAGGCGCCCCGAAGTGTGCCTTCACGGTGTCGAAGTGGACGTCAGCTGGGTGTTGGTCTCGGCGAGCAGGGCGAGTCGCTCGAAGTCGGTCAGCGTTCCGGCGGCCCGCCCAGGGCGCGGTCCGGTGTCAGGGGGCTGCGCCGGCTCTGCACGAAACCCCAGGTTCCCTGCGACGCGTTGCACGCCCGGTCAACGAGGGCGTGCGGAGCAGCGCGGAGTTGGTGTCGTGGCCCATGGCGTCGGTGGACAGGTGCAGTGTGTCGCGATCGAGTGTGTAGTCGTAGGTGTCGCCGCCGATGTCGTCGGCCGGCACCGGCCCTGCCGCGAGGGTGAACTGGGGAGCCTCGCAGCAAGTACCCGACGGATTCCCCGGGGGGGTGCCGCCTCAGCGGCGGCCAGAAGCTGCCCGAGTTCCAGACCCCCGCCATCCATGGCAACCTCCTGTCGGTTGCCGCTCCTTCTTCCCCCGGGTTCGCCCCTCGTCACCCACTACATGCATCACGCCCGCTCGCGGTTCTCTCTGGTCAGGCTGATGTCTTCGGCTGAGGCTTGCCGCCCTCGGCGCGCAGTTGCTCGTTGATGCGCTGTGCCTCTTCGAGCTGGTCTTCGAGGATGACTATGCGGCAGGCGGCCTCTATGGGGGTGCCCTGGTCCACGAGTTCGCGGGCTCGGGCGGCGATGCGCAGCTGGTACCGGGAGTAGCGGCGATGGCCGCCGTCGGAGCGCAGCGGGGTGATCAGGCGGTGTTCACCGAGGGCACGGAGGAAGGCAGGGGTGGTGCCGAGCATCTCGGCGGCCCGGCCCATCGTGTAGGCGGGGTAGTCGTCATCGTCGAGAGGGCCGACGGGACGGGAACCGGCAGGCGGCATAGACCTCTTCTTTCGGGGACGCGTCGGGGGGCCCGGGTGCCAGAACGGCACCCGGGCCCCGAGCTTTCAACACCATCTACCGGCGCGTTGCGCCGGCCTTCTTTTTCCGCAGGTGCCGCCTGGGAGGGCGGGGTTGCGGGGATCGCGAATGCGTGACCGGGGACCACCTTCCAATCCGGGGCCTTGCGTCGTACCCGGGCGGACTGCTTCCTCGCCCGGGCGATCCTGATGGCGTTCTGCTCCTTACCTTTCGATTGCGCGGATACCGCGGGTGCTGCTCACAGCCCCACTGGGGCCGTGTCCTTCTGATCTACCTGCACAGCAGTTCGTGCCTGCTGTGCCCACTTCGACTTCTGGGTACGGAGACAACGCTAACCCCGCCGCGGCGGAATGTCTACTATCACCATGACAGTTTTTCTCCATGGATGGTGCGTGTGCTTCTACCGCAGCTACACCAGGAAGGCCGCTCTCCGACGGGACTTCTCGATGCCGCAGCTACTCACGGCGTCGCCTCGTACCGGACGGTGCTGGACCTCGACGACGTCACGTTCATGGACTCCAGCGGCACCGACGCTCTCACCACCACCTGCGAACCGCGCGAAGCGCCGGGAGCCGGCTACGGCGGCAGCACCCGGTGCCTCCGTCGCACGCCTCTTCCAGATCGTCGGTCTCGATGACGTCATAGCCTGTCACCCCACCGTTCGCGACTCCTTGCACCCCTGGCTCGGGGCCGTGGCGCCATGTCAGGCGGGATGCGGACAGCTGGCTGTCAGTCGGTGGTGAGCAGGCCCTCGCGCAGGCGAGCGAGGCAGCGGGACAGCAGCCGGGAGACGTGCATCTGGGAGACGCCCAGGCGTTCGCCGATCTGGGCCTGGGTGAGTTCCTCCACGAACCGCATGTGGATGATCTGCCGGTCGCGCTCATCCAGGTCAGCGATCAGCGGGGCCAGGGAGTGGAAGTCCTCCACCAACTCCAGGTCGGTGTCTTCGACGCCGATGAAGTCCTGGAGGACGCTCTCGCCGTCCTCGCTGCCGCCCATGGCGGCGTCCAGGGAGGAGGAGTTGTAGCCGTTCGCGGCCAGACGGGCCTCCTCCACCTCGTCCTCGGGCAGGCTCATCAGCTCCGACAGTTCCTTGACCGTCGGCGTGCGGCCCAACCGGCTCCGCAGTTCTTCCGTGGCCCGGGCGAGCTGGACGCGGGCCTCCTGCAGCCGCCGGGGAACGTGCACGGCCCAGGTGGTGTCGCGGAAGAACCGCTTGATCTCCCCGACGACGTAGGGGATCGCGAAGGAGGTGAACTCCACCTCGCGGGACAGCTCGAACCGGTCGATCGCCTTGATCAGGCCGATCATGCCGACCTGGACGATGTCCTCCATCTCCTCCGGTCCGCGGCTGCGGAACCGGCCGGCCGCGTAGCGGACCAAGGACATGTTCATCTCGATCAGCGTGTTGCGCGCGTAGCTGTATTCGGGCGTGCCCTCCTCCAGCACTGCCAGCTGCTCGAAGAACAACCGGGAGAGTTCGCGGGCATCCTTGGGCGCCACCTGCGTGGGGTCGGCGACTTCGGGCAGCTCGGTGGTCTGCGTGTCCGGCGTGCTCATGAGCGCCATGTAGGTCCCCTCCCGGATTAGAACTCGTGCCACGGCCCGCTGTGAAACGGCCGACGATGCCCCGGCTACCCCTTCGTTTTCCACCCATGCCTGCCGCCACGCGATCTAGGGGCAGGGCTGTGAGCGGGCGCGTCCCCCGCTGAGAGGCCACCCGCCCGGTCCGGCCGGAAAACCCGCCGGCGTTCCGGAGCCGGCCCGGCGGCTCTCGTCGGGGCGTCGGGGGGCGTACCAGTAGTGGCGTCGGCCGCCGATGGAGTCCCCACGGAGTCGAGGAGGAACAGGATGAGCCCGATGGCCAGCAGGATGATGCCCATCGAGCGACTCAGGAGTGGTAGAGAAATTTCGGCTCCTGGTCGACCAACCGCCCACACCAGGACAGGCGACATAGGCGGAGGCAGGAATTGCCAGGGGCCGCGCAGGTTTCTTCGGCGTGTACCCACCCTGTCTCCACCGCACCACATTCGCGTCCAAGCCCGTAGGGCCTGGCCGGTGTCAGCCAGGCCCTACGACACGAAGGGGTGAGTACGGGTCAGGTCACCATCGATACCAGCGGCCGCGGCCACCCCCGGCGCTCGTGGAGCGCATGACGAAGCCGAGCAGCCACAGCACCAGGACGGCGAGGGCCACCCACCAAAGCATCTTGACGGCGAAACCGGCACCGAAAAGGACGAGTGCGAGAAGTAGAACGAGCAGCAACGGAACCATGGTTATCAACCTCCTGAGCCGCCGTATGCCCCGCGACTGCTCCTTCATTCCGCAGCTCTGCCTCGTTTGTGCAAGGAGAGCCGGGGCACGGGCTACAGCGAAAACAGCACCGAAACAATGAGGAGGCGCATTCCATGACTGCCGGCGAAAAGGCCAAGGCGAAGACCGAGCAGGCCAAGGGCAAGGCCAAGGAGGCCGTGGGAAGCACCATCGGTAATGACCGCTTGGCCGCCGAAGGACAGGCGGAAAAGAGCACGGGCGATGCCCGTGAGGCCAAGGAGAAGGCCAAGGACGCCTTCAGGCACTGACGACGTCTCTTTTCTCCGATGGGCCTTCCCGTACACGCCTCGGGAGGGCCCTTCCGGGGGCCATGCACGGTCCGCCAGGACCCCTTGCCCGCCTCCAATACCGGGCTTTGCGCCCTGCGACAGCTTCAGGGACACGCACGTGACGTGATCGTGTGCGGCCTTGTCGGCGATCTCGGCGGGTCGAAGTCGCCGTCGGGCGTGCGGCAGCCGAAGTACCCGGTGCCGGTCTCCCGACGAGGTCACCACCCGGGCGGAGGTGATACTCGGACAGTCCGCCCTCACCTGTGTCCGGGCGAACCCCCTGCCGTCGCGCTCACTGTGGTCGGTGAGCTCCGGAGGACCGCCATCTGGCAGCAACAGCTCAGCCGGTCGTCGTGCGTAGCGCTTCCTCGGCCTGGCGGGCGCGCCACTCCTCGATCGTTTCCTGCTGCTGTCGGGCTCGTTCGATCAGTGTGTCGAGCTGGGCAGGGTCCAAGCCCTGGTCCGTCGCACTGAGCCGACGCAGGGTCTGCCATCCGGCCGTCTTGCCCTCGGCCCCCAGCCGCAGCCCTTCCAGATCCCACAGGAGACCCAGCGGGGAGCGCCGTACCAGGCGGCCGTTGAGCTTGAGCCGCCCCAGTTTCTCGCCCGTCCAGCCTGCGCACACCTTGTAGCGGCGCACGGGAACGCCGAGATCCCGCATGATGCCGATCAGCGCTGTCCGGTCCTGGGCGATCTCCGCAGCAACAGGCTCAAGCGCGCGTCCGAGCGCGGAACCCCGGGCGGTGCGCACCAGACGGGCGGCGCGTTCCGTGCCGGCCGTCGCACCCGCGAGGTGATCGTTGAGATAGATGCCGAGGAGCTTCATGTCGACACCTCGTCCGGTGGAGCGGCGCTGGATCGCACCGGGATGCGCAGGGGCGTTCATCTGCAGACTCCCTTGGTTGCGGCGGTTCCGAAGTGCGAGCGGCGGATTTTCAGGAGCCGGGCGTGTGGGTTTTCGCCGCCATCGGTGTTCTGACCGGGTTGCGGCAGACCAGCCCGTGTGACGGGTTCTGCAAGTTCGGCGCGGACGACGCCGGTTCTTCCTCGTTCTCGGTCAGGGAGAACGGTCCCCGCTGCCGTAGCCGGTGCGCGCGGCGGCGCATCACGGGCCCGAACGCGATCCGCCGCCCCTGGGTCGCTGCGGGTCTTCGGGCCGTTCGACCGCAGACGCCTCACGGTCCGCTCCGGACAGCCGAGCGCGGACTGCACCAGCAGCAGCATCCCCTGCGGGCCGCAGCAGGTGGGGCGCCACCTCGCAGATCCGGTCCAGGACCATGCGTCCGTCGTGGCCGGCACCCCAGGCCGGGCGGCACCACGCGGAGGACAGGGCCCATCCGGTCCCGGCAGATACGGCGGACTGGCCAGGATCAGGTCGAAGGACTCAGCGCGCACCGGATCGAAGAGATGGCCGCGCCGTACCCGGACCCGCAGCCCGGCCCGCGCGGCGTTGAGCCGGGCGGTGCACACAGCACGCCGAGACACATCCACTCCGGTCCCCCGGCCGCCCCGACGCCCCGCCGCAAGGGCCGGAGCGCCGGTACAGGTGCCCACGTCGAGAACGGCCACGCCCGGCGGGAGCGGCTCCTCGGACGGAGCTCCAGCCAGCAGGGCCGCGTCCTCCTGGGGGACGTAGACGCCCGGTAGCACCACGTGATCCACGGACCCCGCGTACCCCAGCTGTCACGATCTATGAAAACGGCAAGGTTCCGGCAGGCCGGCCATCATGCAGGCGAGGCCGGTGCCCTGCGGACCGGCACACCGCGTCATTCCGAAGGAATGCGAAACTCGAATTCGGGACGGTCCCACGGTACGGCCGGCGGGTTCGCCGGCGCGGTCCCGATCCGCACTGCACCGGTCCGGTGGTAGAAGTCCTCGGCGGGACGATGCGACACGACCCTGACGCGGTCGAGCCCGGCGGCACGGGCCTCGGACTGCATGTGCGCGACGAGCAGTCGTCCAATACCCCGTCCTTGCGCTTCGTCGGCGACGAACAGCAGGTCGAGCTCCGGTGGAGCGAGGACGAGCGAGTAGAACCCGAGGACCCGGTCTCCATGCTCGTCGGCGCCGACGGCCACGAAGGCGCGGTGGGCCTCGATGTAATCAGGGCCGACCCGGTAACCCGCGACTGCGGCTGCGTACTTGCCCTCGTAGGCGCCCGAGCCACGCACGAGGCGCGTGAGCCGTTTGGCATCCCGCGCGACGGCCCTCCGTATGGTGATCGGCCGGCTGATCGGGGACGTGCGTGAGGTCATCGGGAGAGTATTTCGCACCGGAGAGTGCCTTCGTGCGGCGGGTCGGCTGCCGGGGGTCAGCAGCAGGGGGAGGCAGGGCCACGGGAACGCGCAGTATCCCGATGCCGAGCAGGGACTGATTCTCAAAACCCATGGCACCCGGACACGGGCGCAGGACCTTCTGGTCGTGCCACCGGAGGCGACCGAGCGGGGCGCCGCGTCGCTGTCCGCCGCCGGGCAGAGGGGAAGATCTGTCACGGCAAGTCCACATCTCCGTGCCTGCCCGAGTCAGGGTTGCCGCACGACGCGGACGGTGCCGGATCCTTCGGAGACCAGTGCCGGGCACGCCCGGGTCCCTCGCCGCGTCCCCGGAAAGCCGGACGTCGGACTGATCGCTCCTCTGCGTTCGGAAGGCGGCCACCGCCGTTGTTCCCGCCGCCAGTTGCGCATCGCCGCCGCGCCCGTGAGCTTGTCGACCAGGGCACCCCCGTCGAGGCCGCGTCACGCCGGAAGCTGGACGAGCACGGCGCAGATACCTAGTCCCGCCACTACAGAAATACGCCCCTACGCGGGAGGGTAATTGCCGGACACTCCCGCAAACGCATGACCGTCTCCACCCGGCCTGTGTTAACGTGAGAGCAGTTGCAGTTTTGGTTGCCAGAGATTTTTTTCTTTGCAGAGCTTTCCGGATCTTTCCGGAGGGGTGATCATCGCGGCGACTCGGCTCCGCAAAGTGCGGAGTCCGGCACTGCCCCCCAAGGGAGATTCAATATGGCATCTGGCACCGTGAAGTGGTTCAACGCGGAAAAGGGCTTCGGCTTCATCGAGCAGGACGGCGGCGGCGCTGACGTGTTCGCCCACTACTCGAACATCATCAGCAACGGAGGCTTCCGCGAGCTTCAGGAAGGCCAGAAGGTCAGCTTCGACGTCACGCAGGGCCAGAAGGGCCCGCAGGCCGAGAACATCGTTCCCGCCTGACGCAGACGCGAATCGTCGCGAGCCAGAGGTTCGCGCATCATGTGGCTGGGGCCCGTGCTCTTGGGGTACGGGCCCCAGCTCATTGATTTTCCCGTTTTCCGGGTTTTCCGGACCGCCGGCCGTCCCCGCTCCAGCGTCACGAGGCCCGGCTCTTTTTTCTTCGGCTCATTCTTGCGAATCCTCGTGCGGTCATCGCCGCTGGACGGAATTCCTCGATACGCCGCATCGAGGAAGGTTCTTCCATGAACCGCACCCCCCGTCACACCGGCACCGCTTCCGGCAGCCGCTTCCGTACGCAGGGGACGGGCCGCCAGGGCCCCCGTCCGGGTACCGGGCGAAAGACTGGCCAGGGCGCACGCTCCGCCCCGCGCCGACAGGAGTTCGCCCTGCCGGTCACCCTCACCGAGCCACTGCCGGCGGTCGAGACGTTCGCCGAACTGGACATGCCCGCACGGCTGCTGGCCGCGCTCGGCGCCGAGGGGGTGACCGTGCCCTTCCCGATCCAGGCGGCCACCCTGCCGAACGCTCTGGCCGGCCGGCACGTCCTGGGCCGGGGCCGGACGGGCTCGGGCAAGACGCTCGCCTTCGGCCTGCCGGTACTGGCCCGCCTGGACGGACAGCGGGCCCAGCCCAAACAGCCGCTCGCCCTCGTCCTCGTCCCCACCCGGGAACTGGCCCAGCAGGTCACCGACGCGCTCACCCCCTACGCCCGCGCCCTACGGCTGCGGCTCGCCACCGTGGTGGGCGGCATGCCGATAGGCCGCCAGGCGAGTGCGCTGCGCGACGGCGCCGAGGTCGTCGTGGCGACGCCCGGCCGCCTCAAGGACCTCATCGAGCGGCGGGCCTGCCAACTGGACCGGGTCGCCGTCACCGTGCTGGACGAAGCCGACCAGATGGCCGACATGGGGTTCATGCCGCAGGTGACCGCGCTGCTCGACCAAGTCCCCGCCCGCGGCCAGCGGTTGCTGTTCTCTGCCACCCTGGACCGCAACATCGACCTCCTGGTACGCCGCTACCTCCACGACCCCGTCGTGCACTCGGTCGACCCGTCCGCGGGAGCCGTCACCACCATGGAGCACCACCTGCTGCACGTGCGCGACGCCGACAAGGACACCGCCGCGACCGAGATCGCCGCCCGCGACGGACGCGTGATCATGTTCCTGGACACCAAACACGCGGTGGACCGGCTCACCAAGCACCTGCTGTCCGTCGGGGTACGAGCCTCGGCCCTGCACGGCGGCAAATCCCAGTCACAGCGCAACCGGACGCTCGCCCAGTTCAAGGACGGCCACGTCACGGCCCTGGTGGCCACCAACGTCGCCGCCCGCGGAATCCACGTCACGGGCCTCGACCTCGTCGTGAACGTCGACCCTCCCGGCGACCACAAGGACTACCTCCACCGCGGCGGCCGTACCGCCCGCGCCGGCGAGTCCGGCACCGTCGTCACCCTCGTGCTGCCGCACCAGCGCCGCGCGGTGGACCGTCTGATGGGTGACGCCGGCATCACTCCGCACACCGTGCGGATCCGTCCGGGCGAGGCCGAACTGCAGCGCATCACCGGCGCCCGGACCCCCTCCGGTGTGCCCGTCGTCCTCGCCGCACCGGTCGAAGGACGGCCCGAGGGCGGGGGATCCGTCGGCCGGCATCGCAGGAGCCGGGCCGCCGGGCGTGGGAGGAGCGGCCAGGGGGCCGGCCGTGGCGGAAGCGGCCGGGCCGCCGCCCGGGGCCGTCGGCCTGCACCGAGGAACAACCCATAGCCCAAGCCCGGGGAAGCGCTCCCTGCGGTCGGGACGAGCAGTCGCCCGTGCTGTCCCGCGCCAACGAAGAGGAGAAGCCCTTGACGACGTTTCCGCCCCGAACACAGAAGCTCGACAGCGGCGACGGCACCGGCCTGACCGCCCGGGACGCCATGCATGCTCCCGGGCCGCAGGTCGACGACCACATGGCGGTCGACGTGGCCCTGTCCGTCCTCATCAGCGCGCGTGTCCCGCATCTGCTCCTCCGGGCCGAGGACGGCCGGTGCGCAGGACTGGTCACCCGGGCCCAGCTCGCCGCACACCGCGGCGGCTCGTGGTACAGCGACCGGACACGGCTGCGGGACATCCCACTCGACCGCGGGCCCTTCACCTCGTCCACATCGATACTCGGTGAGGCGGAGGCAGCCATGCGGATCCGGACGCTGGACGTGTCCCCCGTGATCGACGAACACGGCTACGCCCTGGGCGTGCTCGCTCTCACGCCCTGACCGTCGTACCGACCCCGCCCGACCGCCGTCACCCGGTCACCGTCCCCGGCATTCCCCCCACTTCGTGGAGGCAGCCATGCGCTGTCTCATCGCCCGGTACCCCTTCGACCTAACCTAGATCGAGATCGAACAGTCCATGACCGGCGTCCCGCCCGAACCCGTCACCGGTGTGTATGTCACCATCGACCGCCGCGTCTACCCCGTGATGCAGCTGGGAGAAGTGGTCACCAGGCAGAACCGCCGTGACTTCCCGGTGGCCGAGATGCGCCGGGCGCTGACCCGGCTCGGCTTCACCTGCCACCGCCCATGCCCGGTCACGCCAAGCCGGGATGCGCGGGCGGACGACGACGCGCTCGGCTGGTGAACGATTCCGAGATCGACGGCAGGTGAACTGCCGTCCGCGGGTTGGAACACCGAAGGATGTGGCACCCGGCTGGTGGCGGGCCGGACGCGAGAACCACGTCCCGTGGGAGCCAACGGTTCGGCAATGAGCCGCGAGGCCGCACGAGGCCGGTACGACCCGTCGGCCCGGTTGTCGTCGCGGGGCTGCCCGGCGACAACCGGTGCGGCCGGCCCGAGCCGTTACCGGCAGTGCTGCACATGTGCGACCGCAACCGCGCATGGACACACGGCGCCGAACCGCCGACAACTACTCGGCGGGGCCGCGCGCACCCTGCAGCACGCCCACCGATGTCGCCGTGCCCTCCGCGTGTTGCGTACGTGCGCCGCTTCAGTAGTTGCCCACAGGACGTGACGTCATGTCACCGGCGAGCCAAACGCGCGTGAGGCGGAGGCGGGCTCGGCCACTGAACCGGCACGTTCGACGTCTCCCTTGAACAGCAGCCGGAGCCAGCGCCGGGTGGTGGAGGGCGACGGCGCACAGGACCAGGCCGACCGGAAGGACCACTGCCCCCACGGTCAGGAGCCGGGGCAGTGGGAGGCGGCCCAGCACCAGCTGGGCGGTCGCCGCGGAACCGAACATGAGGAAGGCCGCCAGGCCGACCACAGGTGCGAGTCGATGTGCAGGGTGCCGTGGAGCACGCTCGCACGGGGGTCCTCGCCGTGTGCCCGGCCTCGACGAGCCGGTGCGACTGTCGCAGCAGCAGCGCGACGTCCGACGGGTGCAGCCCCGCCGTCGGCTCGTCGAGCAGGTGGAGCGCGTGCCCGCGGCGGGCTCGCCGCAGTTCGGTGGCCAGTTCGATGCGTTGCGCCTCACCGCCGCTGAGTTCCGTCGCGGGCTGGCCGAGCCGCAGGTACCCCGGTCCCACCTCGCGCTGCTTCCGCGATGTTCTTGCCTCAGCAGGTGACTTCCAGCGTTTCGGCGTCGTACCCGGCGCCTTCGCAGGTCGGGCACGGCGCGTAGGTGCCGGGCAGGTGTCCGGTACGGCTTGACTCTTCTTCGATGTGCTGTGCCAGCCGCGCGGGTGCCGTCGGGTCGTTCCAGGTGGGGTCGATGTTGGCGCCGGCCCGTCCACCGGCGTCAGCCGAATCCGGACAACCCTCGCGTCCGGCGCACCCGCGCCCGCATCCTGGCCGTCGCCCGTGAGCTGCTGCCCGAGGTCGGGCTGACCGGGTTGACCACCGCGCTGCTGGCCGAACGGGCCGGCGTCACCCGTCAGACCCTGTACCGGCACTGGCCAGGCCGCGCGGCCCTGCTCTCCGACGTCACCCTGCAAGGCCCCGACGTCGGCCACCCCGAACCCGGCACCGACGTACGCGCTGTCGCCACTGCCTGGCTGGTGAGCCTGCGCGCCGGCCCTACCGTCCCCGCAACCCGCACCGCCGCGCTGGCCATCGCCGCGGAAGCCGACCATGACGCCGACAGCGCCCAGGCCATGGCCCGGATCATGGAGGACCGCCTCGCCGCACTGAACAAGCTCCTGGAACCGTCCGGCCTGCAGATCACCGACGAGCAGTACAGCCTGCTCCACGGCCCCCTCCTCGTCCGCCTCTTCTTCGACCGGGCCGAAGCCACTGACGAGTTCATCGACACCCTCGTCACCCAGTGGCTCACCACCATCGACCCCACGCCCGCGCGGTCTTGAGGCACGCCCCAGCCGCACATCGAGCGCCGGCAGCGGTGCAGGAGCCGACTTCTGATCGACCTTCGGCCGGTACGGCGGCATCGAATACCGGCACGAGCACGAGCGGTCGCGAGCACCGGCGCGAACACGCACAGGGCGATCGCGCTGGTGCAACGCGGAATCCAGGCAGGCCGCAGCGCGGCGACGGACGTCAGTCCAGGGTCGGGTAGTCGGTGTAGCCACGGTGGTCGCCGCCGTAGAAGGTGGACGGGTCCGGGGTGTTGAACGGACCGCCCGCGGCGAGGCGACGCGGCAGGTCGGGGTTGGCCAGGAACAGGGCCCCGTAGGCGATCATGTCCGTGCTGCCGTCCTCGATCAGCTTCAGCGCGTCGGGGCCGGTGGCGTCGGGGTGCGTGAACGGGTTGAGGACGAACGTGCCGGGCCACGCCTTGCGCAGCGACGCGGTCAGGCCGCGGTCCGGGCCTTCCATCAGGTGCAGATAGGCAAGCTCCAGGCCGGCGAGCCGGTCCAGGAGGGCGGAGTAGACCTCGCCCGGGTTGTCCTCGGACATGTCGTTGTACGGGTTTCCGGGCGAGATCCGCAGGCCGACCCGGTGGCCGCCGATCGCCTCGGCCACGGCCGTGACGACCTCGACGGCGAAGCGGATCCGGCCCTCGGTGCCGTCGCCCCAGCCGTCGGTGCGCTGATTGGTACCGGGTGCGAGGAACTGGTGGATCAGGTAGCCGTTGGCGCCGTGGATCTCCACGCCCTCGAACCCTGCCTCGATCGCGTGATGGGCCGCGGCGGCGAAGTCGGCGATCGTCTGCCGGATCTCCGCCTCGCTCAGCTCCTTCGGCGTCACGAAGTCCTTCGGCCCCTCATGGGTGAAGACCTGGCCCTTGGCGGCCACCGCCGACGGCCCCACCGGCACCAGACCATCGGGGAGCAGGCTCGGGTGGCCGATCCGGCCGGTGTGCATCAGCTGCGCGAAGATCACGCCGCCCTCGCGGTGGACGGCGTCGGTCACCGTCCGCCACGCCCGTACCTGACCGGTCGTGTGCAGGCCGGGGGTGTCGGGGTAGCCCTGGCCGACCGGCGAAGGCTGGATGCCCTCCGTGACGATCAGCCCGGCGCCCGCGCGCTGTGCGTAGTACGTCGCCATCAGCTCGGTCGGCTCGGCGCCCGGCCCGTAGGCGCGGCTGCGGGTCATCGGCGCCATCACGACGCGGCTGGTCAGGCGGCGGCCGCCCAGGTCGATCGGCTCGAATGCAGTGGTCATGGTCTCTTCCTCGGGATGAGTGCAGCTCTGCGGCCCGGACCCGCTGGCCCGCACCATGGCATTTACCTGTCCGAACAAGTAAATCACCTGTCCGAACAGGTAAATACCGCGCGTTCATTCTTGGGAGGGTTGCGTGACGTGCATCACGTATCTGTACTGCGCGTATCGCTGACCGAAGCGGGGAGGAGCTGTCGGATCGCCTACCGGCAGATAGGATCAAGTTGCTCGGACAGGAAAGTGAGGGAGAGATGGCAGAGTTCGCCCCGGAAGCCGGAGGGAGTTCCACGGAAACGGGACAGGAGGCCACCGTCCCGGTGCCGGCCGCGGCCGGCAGTGGTCCGATCAGTCACGCGATCTTTCGCCTGGCCCGCCTGCACCGCATGTTCGCCGGACAGCTGCTGCGCCGTATCGGGCTGCATCCGGGCCAGGAGCTGGTCATGATGCATCTGTGGGAGCTGGGTCCCCAGCGGCAGGCCGCCCTGGTGCGCCTGTTGGACTCCGACGCGGCCACCATGACCCGCACCGTCCGGCGCCTGGAACAGGCCGGCTTCGTCCGCCGCCGCCCCGACCCCACCGACAAGCGCGCCTCGCTCATCGAGCCCACAGCGGCGAGCCACGCCCTGCGCCGCGAGGTCGAGCGGATCTGGAGCCAACTCGAGGACCTCTCGACCGCTGGTATGTCCGCCGACGAGCGGACCGCGGCCCTGCTCACTCTGGAACGCCTGGAGCACAACCTCGTTCAGGCGGCCGCCGATCCCGCAGGCGCACACGCGGAGCGTTAACGCCTTCAACGGACAGCAGGAACAGCAGTTCCACCGCGACGAATCCTTCGCCCCGGCAGGTCTCGCACCGCCCTTCGGGCACGCTGAAGGAGAACCGTCCGGCCGAGTAGGCGCGCGCCCTGGCTTCGTCCGTCTCCGCGTACAGCTTGCACACGGCGTCCAACGTCCCGGTGTACGTGGCCAGGTCGGACCGGGGAGTTCGGCCGATGGGCCGTTGGCCGGCCCGGACCAGCCGGTCGAACGACTCGGCCCCCGACGCGTCCTGGACGTCGACCTCCAGCTGCGCCTCGTCGGGTTCCTCGGGTACGAGTCCGGGGTGGCCGCGGACGGCCGGCGAGCACCTGCGTCACCAGCGTCGACTTTCCGGAAGCGGACACGCCCGTCACCGCCGTCAGTACGCAGAGCGGTACGTCGACGGACACGTCGTGCAGATTGTGGCGGGAGACGCCGCTCAGGTGCCGCGGGAAAGCGCGGTCATCGACAGCAGGGTGAACACCGCGTCGCGGAGCGGCCCCGCGTAGAGGTGACCGGCAGGATTTCGCTGCTGATGAGGCCGAACGTCGCGGTGGCGAACACGCCGGCGAGCGCTCGCAAGAGGCCCGTGGGCAGCAGCCCGGGCCGGTTGACGCGGGCCATCCCGCTTGAAGTGCCTGTTTGCGATCCTCGGAGCGCGTATGAGAGGTACTTCCAGCGTCGGTGTCGAACCGCGTGGCGGCCCTGGCCGCGTCAGCATGATGCCGGTGACCGTGACGCGCTACGCACGCTTTGCTGCGCGTGTACGCAGCACGGTCACCGGCATACTGGGGCGCCGGAAAGCCCCGCGACTCCGGCATGATCCGCCGGACAGGCCCCAGACCTAGGCGGCTTGGGTGAGTTCGGCGTGGCCGAACAGCAGCGCGTAGCCGGAGGGGAGCTGGCGCAGGATGCGGGTCAGCAGGTCGGGGCCGGCGAAGGCCGCGACGGCGGAGAAGACGGATCCGGTGTCCCAGCGGGTGGTGGCCAGAGAGGCGCCGGTGCGGGCGGCGAGGTCCTTGACGAAGGCCCAGCCGCCCAGCGGCTGGGTGTCGGGGATCTGGGCGGTGAGGATGCGCGCGGCCTCGACGGGGAGGCGGGCGGCCAGTTCGACGCGTTCGTCGCCGGTCAGCTGGCGTCCCAGTCCCGAAAGGACGAGGCGGACGGCTTCCTCGGCCTTCTCCCGGGTGGGGTAGGCGCCGTCGTAGCGGACCTTTTCCAGCATCTGCTCATACGCCCTGCCGTAGGGCTGCTGGAGCGGTGCGCTGTGGTCGGACATCACTGCGGTGGTTGCCTTTCTGTCACCAGGTCGTGGTGGCCCGGTGTGCGGTCACCGGGTCACCGGGGGTGGGTGGTCAGGTGGGCTGGGGGCGGCCGAAGAGGAGGTCGTAGCCTGCGGGGAGCTGGAGCAGGATCTGTTTGAGGAGGTCGTCGCCGGTGGCGTCGGCGACCGAGGACAGGACGGCGCTGACATCCCAGGCCGCGGTCTGTTCGGTGGCGCCCTCGATCCAGGCCGCGGTCGCCCGCACGAACCGCTCCGGGGGTAGCGGCTCGGCGCTCTGCAGCGGGTTGAGAAGGATCAGGGCGAAGCCCTCCGGCAGACGCGCCGCCAATTGGGCGCGTACCTCGCCGACCAGGTGTGCGCCCAGCAGGGCGAGCACCACGCGGGCCGCGCGTTCGGCTTCCTGCAGGGTGTCGTATTCGCCGCGTTCCTTCACATGCTGGAGGAACGCCTCCCGTCGCACTGTCACGTCAGCTGTCACCCCTTCCTCAGGCCCACGGGCGCGGAGGACGGGCGAGGGGGGAAATCAGGTACCCGTCCTCCGCCGCTGTTCACCCCTCACGGGGTCCGGCTCAGCCGGAGATCTCCTTGTGGCCGGATCCGACGCCGATGGCGATCTTGCGGGGCTTGGCGCGCTCGGCGATCGGGATGCGCAGGGTGAGCACGCCTGCGTCGTAGTCGGCCTGGATGTGCTCGGTGTCCAGCGTGTCGGCGAGCACGATCTGGCGGGAGAAGACGCCCAGCGGCCGTTCCGACAGCTCCATCTGTACGTCGTCGGCCTTCGTCCCGGGCCGGCGCTCGGCCTTGACGGTCAGCATATTGCGTTCGACGTCGATGTCGATCGCGTCCGCGCTGACGCCGGGGATGTCAAAGGCCACCACGTACTGGTCGCCCTCGCGGTAGGCGTCCATCGGCATCGGGGACGGCCTGGACCAGGTGCCCGGGCCCACCAGCTGCTGAGCCAGCCGGTCCAGCTCACGGAAGGGGTCAGTGCGCATCAACATCGGAAGACACCTCCAGGGAGTTCGGGCAGTTGCTGCCAATGCGCCTCACTGACACCGTTGTAACATGTCATCGAATGGATGACAAACGTAGCGTCGTCCAAAGGATGACCATCTGAGGGAGGTGCCCATGACCCCGGCCGACCAGCCGGCATCGTCCAGTGCCGACACTCCGAGCCCGGCGTCGTTCCTCGCCGCCGCGGCAGCCCTTCACGCCATAGAGGACGCTCTGCAGGCCGCCCAGCACAAGGACCCCGGCACCGGCGAGAACCATGACATCGGCCCGGAGCAGGCCCTTGCCTCGCTCCTGCTGCTGCGGCAGGTACGCGAGCAGCTCGCCGGATGGGAGACCGGCCTGATCGAAACCGCCCGCCACGCGGGCGCCAGCTGGGCCGATCTCGCCCACCCCCTTGGCGTCGCCAGCCGCCAGGCCGCCGAACGCCGCTACCTGCGCGGCCGGCCCGGCCCGGCCGGAACCACCGGCGAACAACGCGTCCAGGCCACCCGCGAACGCCGCGCCGCCGAACGCACCACCGCCACCTGGGCCCGCCGCAATGCGGCGGATCTTCGCCGCATCGCCGGCCAGATCACCGCCCTCACCGACCTGCCCACCGCGGCCCGCCAACCGCTCAGCCAGCTCCACGCCGCCCTCGCCCAGGACGACCCCGCCGAGCTCATCCGCCCCCTCAGCGACACCCGCCCCCATCTGGCCACCACCCACCCCGACCTCGCAGCACAACTCGACACCCTCACACCCCCTGACCTCACCCGTCACTCAGAGGCGTGACGCAACGCCTCCCCCTGACCAGCGATCCACGCAAACCAGTTCAGAACATCACGCACCAGCTGACGTTCACGCGCTCCGGAGCGGCGCACGCCCCGCGGTATCCGCGTACCCCGGGATACAGTGCGCGAGACGGCATCCTGGTCAGGGAGGGGAAGCGTGACCGCCACCAGCAACACCCGGCCCGCCGAGGGTGAGGCACAAGCGCCGCGGCAGAGCCGACTGCACCGCCTGATGCGGTACATCCCGCTGATCGCCCCCGTCCTGCTGTGGGCCGTGCCCTGCTGGGTGCTCCTGTACACCGGCCAGCACTGGCCGCTGCCCGTCACGCTGGCCGGCAGCGCCCTGTTCGCGCTCAGCCTCCTGTGCATGCCGCTCGCGATGGGGCGCGGCCATGGCCGGCGCCAGCAGGACCGGGCGGCGATCGTCGGTGACACCCTGCTGGGCAGCAGCTGGGTCCTGTTCACCTGGTCCGTTCTGCTCGGCGTCCTCTTGCGGCTCGCCCTGACCGTGGCCGGCGTCGGCTCGAGCCAGGACCGGGCCCGAATCGTCACCTGGGCCGTCCTCGGCGTCACCGCCGTACTGCTCGCCTGGGGGTACGCCGAGGCCCGCCGCGTACCACGCGTGCGCCGGCTCGACGTGCAACTCCCGCGGCTGGGTGCCGGGTTGGACGGCACCCGCGTCGTCCTCATCACCGACACCCACTACGGCCCGCTCGATCGGTCTCGGTGGTCGGCGCGGGTGTGCGAGACGGTGAACAGCCTGGAAGCGGACCTGGTCTGCCACACCGGCGACATCGCGGACGGCACGGCCGAACGCCGCCGCGCCCAGGCCCTCCCGCTCGGTACGGTGCGGGCCACCCGGGCCCGTGTGTACGTCACCGGCAACCACGAGTACTACAGCGAGGCCCAGGGCTGGGTCGACCTGATGGACGAGCTGGGCTGGGAGCCGCTGCGCAACCGCCATCTGCTGCTCGAACGCGGAGGCGACACCCTGGTCGTCGCGGGCGTGGACGACGTCACCGCCGAGTCCTCCGGCCTGGCAGGCCACCGCGCGCACCTCGCCGGAGCCCTGGACGGCGCCGACAGCGACCTGCCCGTCCTGCTCCTGGCACACCAGCCCAAGTTCGTCGACCGGGCGGCAGCCGCCGGCATCGACCTCCAGCTCTCCGGACACACCCACGGCGGCCAGATCTGGCCCTTCCACCACCTCGTCCGCATCGACCAGCCCGCCCTCGCCGGCCTCAGCCACCACAGCCCCCGCACCCTCCTCTACACCAGCCGCGGCACCGGCTTCTGGGGCCCGCCGTTCCGGATCTTCGCCCCCAGCGAGATCACCCTGCTCGTCCTCCGCTCCCCGCACCGGCCCACCTCGCCGTAACACGGGGCGGTCAATGGGCGCCTCCCAGCGCCCTCGATCGGGGGGCGGCCGCACCGTCGACGCCTTTCGTCGCCGTGGCGGGGCGAAGTAGGCGACCGCAGGGCGCCGCTGCGGGCAGCTTCCGCCCGCCGGCGGCAGGCTGCCCGCAGCGGCAGCAGTGCTACGAGTCCGGCCTCGCCGTCAGGCCCAGGCGACGGCGTCCTCGACGGGCACACGGGGCAGCCGCGGGAACCACGGGTCGGCACCGGGGTGACCGATGTTGACCACCAAGTGCGAACGCCAGCTGGTACCGGCGAAGAACTCCTCGTCCACGCCGACCCTGTCGAAGCCCGCCATGGGACCGGCTGCGAGCCCCGCCGCACGCACCGCGAGCAGGAACACGCCGGTCTGCAAGGCGGAGTTGTAGGAGGCGAGAATCTGGCGCTTGTCGTTCTGGTCGGCGAACGCCGCTCGCAGCATCTCGCCGCGAGCCGGGAAGACCGCCGGCATCTGCTCGTGGAAGTCGACGTCGTACGCCAGGACCGCCACGGCCGGTGCTTGAAGTGTCTTGGCCCTGTTGCCTTCGTCGAGATGCCGGACCAGGCGCTCCTTGCCCTCGTTGGTGCGCACGAAGAGCACACGAAGAGGCTGGCTGTTGGCCGCACTCGGCGACCAGCGGGCGTGTTCCCAGATCATGGCGAGTTCGTCGTCGGTGACGACCACGTCGGCGAAGGTGTTCGCGGTGCGGGCTTCGGTGAACAGCAGCTTTCGCCCGGCGTCGTCGAGGACATCGAGCGTCTGCGGTGCGCGGTCGGTCATACTCACGGTTTCTCTCTGACTTCGGTGTTGCGGAGGGTGCGGTGCCTGGGCGGGATCTCCGCCCTGGCACCACGCGTCGGGGCAGGCTCTGTTGGAGCCGAGCCTTTGGTCGCCAGTCACATGTCGTGTGCTGACCGCCTGGTGCGCTCTGCGCCCAACCGGGTGAAGTAGGCGACCAGTTCGGGGTTGTCGACCGCCGCGGGGTTGAGGACCTGCTCGGCGGGGGCGCCCTGGAGGAGGCGCTTGACGGGGACCTCGAGCTTCTTGCCGGTCTTCGTGTGCGGGATGGCCGGTACGGCGAGGATCTCGTCGGGGACGTGGCGGGGTGAGGCGCCGGTGCGGATGGCGTCTCGGATCTTCTCGCGCAGCGCGTCGTCCAGGTCGACCCCGTCGGCGAGGACCACGAAGAGCGGCATCCAGTAACCGCCGTCGGGTTCCTCCGCACCGATGACGAGGGCCTCGGCGATCTCAGGGAGATGTTCGACGATGTCGTGGATGTCGGCGCTGCCCAGGCGTACGCCGTTGCGGTTGAGGGTGGCGTCGGAGCGGCCGTGCACGATCACCGAGCCGTGGGAGGTGAGGGTGATCCAGTCGCCGTGCCGCCACACGCCCGGGTAGGCGCCGAAGTAGGCGTCTCGGTAGCGGCTGCCGTCGGGGTCGTTCCAGAAGTACAGCGGCATGGACGGCATGGGCCGGGTGACGACCAGTTCGCCGACCTGGTCGACGACCGGCCGTCCCGCGCCGTCGTACGCCGCGAGCGCCACGCCGAGGTTGGGTGCCGACAGTTCGCCCGCCCACACCGGGGTGGTGGGGGCGCTGCCGGCGAAGCCGGAGACGACGTCCGTGCCGCCGCTGGTGGAGGCCAGTTGGATGCCTGCGCCGACGTGGTCGCGGACCCAGGGGTAGGCGGAGGCGGGCAGGGCGGAGCCGGTGCAGCCGATGACGCGGATCGCCGACAGGTCGTGCACGGCGGGGTCGATGCCCAGTTTGGCCATGGCCAGCAAGTACTGGGGACTGGTGCCGAAGACGGTGACCTTGTGGCGGGCCGCCAGTTCCCACAGGATGTCCGGGCGCGCGACCGGCGCGGGACTGCCGTCGTAGGTGCAGGTGGCGGCGCCGGTCAGCAGGGTGGAGACGGCCAGGTTCCACATCATCCAGTGGGTGGTGGTGTACCACAGCAGGCGGTCTCCGACGCCCAGGTCGCTGTGCAGACCGAGGGTCTTGAGGTGTTCCAGCAGGACGCCTCCGTGGCCGTGGACGATGCCTTTGGGCAGGCCGGTGGTGCCGGAGGAGAAGACGATCCACAGTGGGTGGTCGAACGGCACCGGAGTGATGGTGAGGTACTCGGTACGGGAGGCCGCTTCCTCCCACGGGACACTCAGCCTTGTGTGCCCGCCCTCGGGCCAGTCGAGGTCCACGTGGTCCACAAGCACCGTGGCCTTCAGCGTCGGCAGGGCGGCGGCCAGGTCGAGCGAGGCGGCCCGGCGGTCGTGCGTGGTGCCGTTGAAGAGGTAGCCGTCCGCGGTGATGAGGACCGTCGGTTCGAGCTGGGCGAAGCGGTCGGCGGCGGCCTTGGGCGCGTAGTCCTGCCCGCACACCGACCACACTGCGCCCAGGCTGGCAGTGGCGAGGAAGGCGATGACAGCATGCGGGGTGTTGGGCAGGTAGCCCACCACCCGGTCGCCCTGTCCGACACCCAGATCGCGCAGAGTGGCTGCGACGGAGGCGACCTGGGCGCGCAGCTCCCTGCCCGTGATCTCGTAGCCGGCTCCGGTCTCGTCCAGTGCGGTGATCGCGGGTGCGTCCGGGTGCAGGTTGCGCAGCGCGTGGTGGGCGTAGTTGAGGGTGGCGCCGGGGAACCAGCGGGCGCCGGGCATGGTCTCCTCGGCCAGCACCCGCTCGTACGGAGTGGTGGCGTCGATGTCGAAGTACTCCCACACCGCGGCCCAGAATCCTTCCAGGTCCGTGACGGACCAGTGGTGCAGGGCCTGGTAGTCGGTCGGGTCCGGAATCCCTTCGGCGCCCTGGTGTCGGGCGGCCCAGCGGGCGAAGTCCGCGATGCGGCTGCCGGCGGCCGCTTGGGGGTCGGGCGGCAGGAAGGGCTCCGGACAGGGCGTGGAGCGCGGGGTGGTCATGGTGTGGTGTTCCTCGTCAGGGTGCGGGCCGGGCTTCGGCGGGGCGGCGGGCCGTGTACAGCAGGGGAGCCCAGGCGGCGGCGCCGGTGAAGTCACCGGTGCCGGTCGGGACGGTGTCCATCACGACGCGGTCGGGGCGCAGCAGGACGGCGTCCGCCCGGCCGCGTGACAGCCAGGCGGCCAGGGTCCCGTCGTCCCCCAGGTCGCCCACGTGGATCGCGGGTGCGCCCAGTGCAGAGGACACGGCCGTCATCCGCGGTGTCGGCGGCACAGCGGTCAGGACGGCGAAGGAGTCCCCGAGGACGTCGTCCAGGCGCACTCGCCTGCCGTCGTGTCGTACCCAGGGCTGAGGGCAGAAGGTGCCGGCCAGCACGCGGCCCGTCAGCCGGGGGCGGCGCCGCACGAGTGGACCGGCGGTCAGGGCGGGGCTGAGGTCACGGCTCACCGCCGCGGTCATGCCGGGGACGCGACACGCCGTGCCCACCACAGTTCGGCGGAACGCCGCTCCGCGGTCCTGTCCCCCGGTCATTGCCCAGCCGACGGCGACCGCGACACGGATCAGGTGGCGGGCGTGCGGCTTGCGCTCGCGCTCGTATGTGTCCAGCAGGCCGTCGTGTGCGCCCTGTTGAAGGACGCGGGCCAGTTTCCAGGTGAGGTTGTAGGCGTCGCGCAGGCCCGCGCACAGCCCCTGCCCGATGAAGGGCGGGGTGAGGTGGGCGGCGTCGCCCAGCAGGAAGACGCGTCCCCGGTGCCACCGGTCGGCGAGGCGGGCGCGGAAGGTGTACTGCGCCTGCCGGATCACCTCGAAGTCGTCGTCCTCCGATCCGTCGGACGGCAGATCCACCCAGGGGGCTACCAGCTCCCGCAGGCGCGCCCGCCCCTGCGGGCCGTCCAGGGGCTCGCCCTCGGCCATCCGGAACTCCCAGCGGTAGCGGTCCTCGCCGACGCGCATGTAGGTGGCCGGACGGGTGGGGCAGCAGATCTGCTCGGCGCCGTCCCAGCTGTTCACCCGGCGGCTGGTGCGCACGTCGATGACCCGCCAGCTCTCCTCGAAGTGCAGGTCCTCCCAGACGGCGCCGATGGCCTCCCGGGTGATGCTGCCCGCGCCGTCGCAGCCGAGGACGGCGTCGGCCCACAGGTACTCCTCCTCGTCGCTGCCGTCGCGGCGGAAGGCCACCCGCACCGGAGCCGTACCGTCGGCGGGCTGCGTGACGGACACGGCCTCCACCCCGCCCCACAGCTCGCACTCGGGGCGGCGCTTCAGGGCATCGCGCAGCAGGCGTTCCAGTTCAGGCTGGTCGAACATGTTGGTCTGGGCGAAGCCGTGGTGACCGTGCGGGGAGCGCGGGAACTCGGTGATCACGCGGCGCCGGGGATCCAGCAGCCGCAGGCCCGGTGCCGGGCGTGCGGCTGCGGCGAACTCCTCGTGGACGCCGACGCTCTGCAGGATCCGGCAGATCTCGTCGTCCGCGACGACGGCCCGCGGCAGGGGGTAGATGTCCCGGTGGCGTTCGAGGAGCAGGCTGCGCACTCCGTGTCGTGCGAGCAGGAGGGCGGCCGTGACCCCGACCGGTCCCGCGCCGATGATCACCACCGGTCTGCGGGCTGCTGCGGCGCTCACCTCGCGTCCGCCACGGCGTTCCGCTGCTCGCCGAGGTCGATCCGCCCATCCGGGGTGGCGATCGTGGCGGTGATGAGGTCGCCGTCGCGCAGGTAGAGGGGGTTCTTGGCCTGCCCCTTGAAGAACGCCTTCCACCTGACCGCGGGCGGCAGCAGCGCACTGATCTTCGCGACCGGCTTCGGCGGGGCCTTCAGGGCCGTGCCGCCCGGAGTACCGGTGAGCAGCAGGTCACCCGTGTCGAGGGTCTGGAAGCGGGCGAGCAGGGTGAGGGCCTGCGCGGGCCGTACGATCATGTCGGCGAGGGTGCGGTCCTGGCGCGGTACGCCGTTGACGTTCAGCCGCAGCCGCAGGTTCAGCAGATGGGCGAAGTCCTCGGGCTCCAGCAAGGCCAGGTACGGGCCCGTCGGCGTGAAGGTCGGATAGGACTTGCTCTCGTAGAACTGGGTCTTGGTCAGCTGCACGTCGCGGGCGCTGACGTCGTTGGTCAGGACGAGGCCGGCGACGTAGCGCGGCAGGTCCTGCTCCTCGACGACGGTGCCCACGGGCAGGGGTGCGCCCATGACGAGGCCGAGTTCCACCTCGTAGTCGAGGAAGTTGACGTGCGACGGGCGGACGATCGTGTCGTGGGGACCGCTGACGGAGCCGGACGCCTTGCGGAAGAAGGTGGGCGGTATGTCGCCGGTGAACCCGGAATCCTTGGCGTGGCTGCGGTAGTTGACCATCTGGGCGACCACCCGGCAGGGGGTGGTCACCGGGGGCAGCGCCACCAGGTCGACGACCGGCGTGCCGCTGTCGGTGGAGGCGGCGGCCTCACGGACCGCGTCCCGGTCGGCGAGCAGTTCGGCGGTGGTGACGGCCTTGGTGTCGATGCGGACGGCGCGCTCGTCGCGGACGGCCCACCAGCCGTCGGGGGTGCGCAGGACGTTGGTGCTCATGAGCTCATCGCTTTCATCAGGCCCAGCAGGCGTGCGGGGTCGAGTTCGTTGTCGCCGCGCAGGGCATGCATGACCTCGCGCAGCTTGGCCGGGGACGGATTGGCCCCCAGGAAGTCGCGGGTGACCGGCGGGCCCCACTGGGCCAGGCCGCTCGCCGACATCGGCGCCCAGCCGGGCTCGAGGTCGCAGGAGAAGAGGTCGCCGTCGGCGAAGTGCTCCAGCATGAAGTGGTCGGGGTCGCGCCAGTAGTCGAAGAGCTGGCTGCCCTGGATGTGCCGGCCGATCCCCCAGCTGCGCTTGTAGCCGCGCTCGGCGAGGTACTCGCCGCCGGCGGCGATCGAGTCGAGGTCGGTGACCTGGTAGGCGGAGTGGACGTATCCGGTGCCGGGACCCAGGTGCAGGGCCAGTGTGTGGTGGTCGACGGCCAGGCTGCCCTGGTCGCAGCGGATGAATGCCATGGTCGGCCCGCGCTGACGCTGGCCGTCGAGGAACAGGAAGTCGGACACGATCATGCCCAGGGTGTCCAGGTACCAGTCCAGGGTGCGGGCGAACACTCTTGTCTCCAGCACCACATGACCGAGGCGCTGAATGCGCGACGGCTCGCGCGGGGCTCGCTGGGTGGTGTTCGTACGACGGTGGTCCGTGCCGGAGTTCAGGGTCAGCGGCTCCTGCTCGGGCAGCGCGGGCAGCTGCTCGCCGCAGTACACGACGCGGACCGGGAGGCCAGAGGGGTCGAGCAGGGAGATCGACTTCCCTCCCCCCGGTACGTTGATGTCCCGGACGGTGTTGCCGGTGGCTGCGGCCAGCCGGTCGAGGTCGGTGCGCTCGGCCGCGCGGAACGCCGGCCCGACGAAGCGGGACGCATGCCCACGCCGGATGACCATGCAGGGTGGGCCCGCGAAGGTGCCGCGCAGCCACAGCTCCTCCTCGGTGCGGGCGGCGATCGCGAACCCGAAGTCGCGCGCGAAGACCTCGGCCCGGTCCAGGTCCGGCTTCTCGAACTCCAGCCAGGCCAGGTCCGCCGCCTTGATCAGGGGATCACGGGACCGGCCGGGGTGTTCGCCGCGAAGGGCTCCCTGCTCGCTGTGGAGGCCTTGATGGGGCGTCGGCGGATCAGCCCTGTTAACGGAGATGTGGGACATGGTGTCCTCCAAGCAACACTGCTGTAATGAGGAAATCATCAGCTTTGCCAAGTCTCATCGTCAATAGGATGTGGTCAAATAATTGAGGATCTCATCAGTAATGGCACACTCATCGCGACGGCGGTTACACTCGCCGTATGCCGACGTCAGCCCCGCCCAAGAACCGCTTCGAGCGGCGCCGTGCCGAAACCCGTCAGGCGCTCGTCCGCGCGGCCCGACAGATCCTCGCTGAGACCGGGGACACCAGCGCCAGCATTCAGGCCATCGCCGAGCGCGCGGACGTGGGCTTCGGCTCCTTCTACAACCACTTCGAGTCCAAGACGGAGCTGTTCGACGCCGCGGTGACCGACGCTCTGGACGAGTTCGGTCAGCTCATTGACGAGCGGGTGGAAGGGATCGACGATCCGGCCGAGCTGGTCGCCGTCGGATTCCGGCTCACCGCCAGGATGGCGGACTCCCACCCCGAGCTCACGCGGATCCTGCGTGACCGTGGTCTGGCCTACATCCACTCCGACCGCGGTCTGGCGCCGCGAGCGCTGCGCGACCTGGAGATCGGCATCGCCTCGGGCCGCTTCGACTGCGCCAACGCGACCACCGCCCTGTCTGCCGTGGGCGGCACCCTGATGTCTCTCGTGGCGCTACGGCTGGCCCGCCCCGACCTCGACGGCGACGAGACCGCCTCCGAACTGGCCGCAATGGTCCTGCGGATGCTCGGCCTCCCCGCGGACGACGCCCGTGAGGTCACCCGGCGCCCACTGCCCGACCTCGACTGACGGCTCAGCGGGCGCAGTGCCCTGGTCGCGGACGAGACTGCCGGCACCGGAGATCCCGCACGTTGCCGCCACACTGTGCGCCGTGTTCACGGGCTGTTGTACGGCGAAGTGACCGGAGCACTGCAGCGCCGTGCCGGCCGGCACCTGGGGGAGATCCAGGATTTCATGCCGGTGGGGATGCTGCCGATGTCGACCGCCACAGGCTGATCCGGCGGGTGGTCTGCGTCTGCGGGAGGATCCCGTTCCGGGCCCGGGTTGCTCCCGGTTCGGCTACGGCACCCAACCGCACACCGTACGGATGCTGGCCCAGGCCGCCGTACTCACGTCCGAGGCACTGTCACTGGCGCTGACCGCCACGGTGCCGCTGAAGAGCGAAGAGAACGACGTGCAGACCGAGTTCCCACTCGCCCAGGGCGAGACGGCGGTCTTCGCGCTCGAGCGTGTCGGCGGCGAGACCCCGCCGCGCGGCTGCTCCCAGGCCGAGGCGGAGTCCGAGTTCACCGCCACGGTCGCCTTCTGGCGGGGCTGGCTGCAGCAGTCCCGGTGTCGTGGCCGCTGGCGGGAGTTGGTGCACCGCTCCGCGCTGACACTGAAGGTGCTCACCTACGCCCCCACCGGCGCGATCGTGGCAGCCCCCACCACCAGCCTGCCCGAGCAGCTCGGCGGGGGCCGGAAGTGGGACTACCGCTACGCCTGGATCGGCGCGAGCTCTCCCACCTGGAGGGCTACCGCGGCTCGGCGCCTGTGGCGTGCGGCGTGCGATCTGGTGGACTGGGTCTGCGAGCACGGGGACGAGCCGGACGAGAGCGTGTGGGAGACCCGCGGCGGACGCAAGAAGTTCCTCTGCTCCCGTCTCATGTGCTGGGCGGCCGTCGACCGCGCCGTTCACAGAGCCCTGAAACGAGGCCTGCCCACGGAGCTCTACCGCTGGGAAGGGCCGGGACACGATCTACTGGCGGATCCTGGACGATGGCTGATCGCCCACCCGGCGGGCGTTCGTCCAGTACGAGGGCGGCGACGAGGGGACGTTCTCCATCTGCTCCTTCCGGTACGTCGAAGCCCTCACCCGCGAAGGCCGCCTGGACGAAGCCCGCCTGGCCGTTCGAGAAGATGCTGACCTACGCCGACCATGTCGGCCTGCACGCCGAGGAGATCAGCCGCACCGGCGAGCAACTGGGCACCTTCCCCGAGGCGTTCACCCACCTCGCTCTCATCAGTGCGGCATTCAGCCTCGACCGGGCCCTGGGCCGAGGGCGGACGAGGGGCGTTGCTCGGCAGTCACCGTGCGAGCCCCCGGTTCTCCGGCCATGCTGGAGATGAGGGGGGGGTGAGACAGCGGAGGAAGTGATGAGGATGCGGACCGTTGTCGATCTCACTCGCTGCCAGGGCTACGCCCAGTGCGTGTTCCTCGCTCCGGACGTGTTCGAGCTGCACGGCGAGGAAGGCCTGCTGTACGCCACGGCCGTACCCGACGACCAGGTCGAGCGCGTGCGTCAGGCCGCGGCGGCGTGTCCGGTGCAGGCGATCCTCCTCGGGGAAGAGGTGACCAGCGGTGCCCGATGACCTGAAGGACGGCAGGATCGTCATCGTCGGAGCGTCACTGGCCGGGCTGAGGGCCGCGGAGGCGCTGCGCGAGGAGGGCTTCACCGGTTCACTGACCGTGGTGGGGGACGAACCCCACGCGCCCTACGACCGTCCGCCGCTGTCCAAGCAGGTGCTGCTCGGGCAGGCGACGGCGGACACCACCGAACTGCCGATGCGGCGCGACCCCCAGGCCGAGTGGCGGTTCGGGGTACCCGCCACCGGTGTGGACCTGCTGGCCAAACGGGTTCTGCTGGAAGACGGCGAGTCGCTGCCGTACGACCGGCTGCTGATCGCCACCGGAACCCGGGCACGCCCCTGGCCCAACCCTGAGGAAGCCGCCCTGGACGGGGTGTTCACCCTGCGCACGCGCGAGGACGGGCAAGGCCTGGCCGAGCGGATGGCCGCCCGGCCGGATCGGGTACTGGTGATCGGCGCCGGCTTCACCGGCTCGGAGATCGCCTCCGCCTGCCGGGAACTGGGGCTGCAGGTCACGGTCGCCGAACGCGGCCCCGCGCCTCTGGTGGGCGCGCTCGGCGGCACCCTGTCCAAGCTCGCGGCCGTCATGCAGCGCAACCACGGCGTTGACCTGCGCACCGGGGTGACGGTCACCGCCCTGAACGGCAACGGCGCCTTCACCGGCGCGCAGCTGTCCGACGGCAGCCGCGTCGACGCGGACGTGTGCGTCGTGGCGCTGGGCGCCATCCGCAACGTGGAGTGGCTGGCCGAGTCCGGGCTGGCGGCGGGCCCGCGCGGGATCGCCTGCGACGCCGGGTGCCGCGCCTTCAACATGTACGGGATCGTCACCGACGACGTCTTCGTGGCCGGCGACGTCTCCCGTTTCCCGCACCCGCTGTTCGGCTACCAGATGCTGTCCCTGGAACACTGGGGCAACGCGGTCGAGCAGGCCGGGGTGGCGGCGCACAACATGGTCAACCCGGGACCACTGCAGCGCCCGCACCTGGCCGTCCCGGTGTTCTGGTCGACCCAGTTCGGGCTCAACATCAAGTCGGTGGGCGTGCCCACCTACTCCGACCACGTGGTCATCGCCCAGGGCTCCCTGGAGGCGCGCCGGCTCGCGATGGTCTACGGCTACCAGGGCCGGGTCACTGCCGCCGTCACCGTCGACATGGCCAAGGCGCTCGACTACTACCGGCACCTGATCGAAACGGCCGCCCCGTTCCCGCCCCCGCCCGGCGCGGCCGACCGGGCGATCGCGGCCGACGTCCCGATCCCGTCCGACGTACCGGATCCGTCGGGGCTGTCCCACGGCCCGACCGTCGCGCTCACCGGGCACCTTCCCGACCGCCGGCTGACCGTGGTGTAGCCCGCGTACCGTTCAACCACGAGGAGCCACGATGGCCTCCGAGACCTTGCTGGCACGCATCACCGACTACGCCAGCCGCCCCAACCCCTACCCGCTGTACGCGGAGCTCCGCGAGGCCTGTCCCGTGGTTCAGCAGGCTGACGGCAGTTACCTGATCGGCACGTACCACGAGATCGCCGCCCTGCTCCACGACCCGCGGATGAGTGCCGATCCCCGTACCGGCGGCGGGGAAGCACAGCAGCTGCCCTTCCTGCGGCTCGACGACCCCGAACACCACCGGCTGCGCACCCTGGCCATGCGGCCCTTCGGCCCGCCGCACAGCCCCCGCCGCGTCGACGGCATGCGTGGCGAGATCGACCGGATCACCGAGGAGCTGGTGGCGTCCTTCGAGACGGGTGAGCAGATCGATCTCGTCGACGACTTCGCGTATCCGCTTCCCGTCACGGTCATCTGCCGCCTGCTCGGCGTGCCGCGCGAGGACGAGTCGCTGTTCCGGGCCTGGTCCGACGCCCTCGTTGCCGCCGCTGACGTCCGGCCCGGCGCGGACACCACCGAGACGGACAAGGCAGGCGACCAGGCCCGGCTGGAGATGGGCGGGTACCTGCTGAACCTCGCCGAGCAGCGCCGCGGCAAGCCGAGCGACGACATGCTCTCCGCGTTCGTCAACGAGCCGGATCCTGTCCTGCGGCTCACCCAGCAGGAGCTCGCGGAGACGGCCGTGCTCCTGCTCATCGCGGGTCATGAGACCACGGTCAACCTGGTCACCAACGGGGTGCTCACCTTCCTGCGCCAGCCCGAACAGCTGGACCACCTGCGCCGTGAACCCGAACTGCTGCCGCGAGCGGTGGAGGAACTGCTGCGCTACGAACCCCCTGTCCACATGCGCGAACGCATCCCCCACGCCGACATGGACATCGCCGGCACCCCCATCCCCCGAGGGGCGTCCGTCATCCTGGCGCTGGCGTCAGGCAACCGCGACCCCAAGCGGTTCCACGACCCCGACCGGTTCGACCCCGCCCGGGCTGACAACCAGCACCTGGGCTTCGGCAGCGGCATCCACATCTGCTACGGCGGACCCCTCGCCCGTCTGGAAGCGCAGGCCGCGCTCGGCGCACTGCTCCCCCACCTCGGCACGGCACGCCTCGTCGAGGACCCGCCCCCGTACCGGCAGAACGCCATGCTCCGCGGCCCCCGACACCTGCTCCTCCACCTGTGATCCCGGGCAGCCCTCGGAGGATGTGGTCGACTGCGCCAGGACTCGCTTCATCCACAGCGGCGGTGTGAGGCGTCGGGCCGGCTTTCTGCGGCCCGTGCAGGAACTTTGCGTGCGGGTGTGCCGGCAGCGGCATCCCGCCCGGCCTGTCGCACGACGATGCCGGCGCAGAGTCCGGGATTCAGGCCGCAGCGGGCAGCGGACGTCGGGCGACCTCGCAGGCCTCGTCCGGTGGCAGGCCGAGCATGTGCAGGAACATCTGCGCCATCGTGTCCGCGGCCTGGTGGATATCGGCCTCGGGCCGGTTGAACCAGAGCTCCAGGAGCGCCAGCAGGCTGCCGTTGAGCACCGTCAGGGCGATGACCGGATCGACCACGGCGAAGCGGCCCGACGTCATACCCTGCTCCATGTCGCGCCTCGCGCGCGGGGCCAGCCCATGGCCGGCGCCTATGCGGCCGAGCTCGCTGTGACACAGGATCCGCATGATTTCCGAGTGCGAGTCGGCCAGACGTGTGCTGAGCCGCAAGCCGCCGGCGAGGCGCTCGGCGGGATCGGTGACGCGGTGCAGGCGTGCGTCGATGGCCCGGCCGTACTCCTCCAGCGCATCGGCCACGGCCGCGGCGAACAGGTCCGGCTTGCACGTGAAGTGGTTGTAGAAGGAGCCGAAGCCGACGTCCGCGCGCTCGGCGATGGCCCGAATGCTCGCGCCGGTGTCGCCGGATTCGGCCAGGATCCCCCGCGCGGCGCGGACGAGTGCCTGCCGGGTCTCAGCCCGACGGCGTTCGAATCGGTTCGTGAGTGAGGCTGACATCTGGATGCACCACGATAAATCCGACAGTCCTGATGAATCCATCATTGCACTGTCTCGGCCGAACGCAACTGATCGATTCGTCACTACCAGGTGAGGTGGTGGGCCGGTCCGCCGCACAGGTGTTGGCATCGGGCGAGGACGGCGTGCGCGCTTCGGTGCACGGCGAGGAGTGCCGGGCCCGGGGCGGCTGGTCCGGGCCGGTGGCCGTCCGGCCAGCAACCGACGGGCACGCGAGCGCCTTGCCATCCCGAGCGAAGCCGGCACGCGCATCGGCAGCACCCTCGACGTCATGCAGACCGGGCAGGAACTGGCCGGCCTCACCGTGCCCCTGCTGGCCGACCATGCCCTCGTCGACCTTGTGGAGTCGGTTCCGTTCGCCCTGGAGCCCTCGGCACGGATCGGCACGGGGAACGGCCGCACTCATGGAGGCCCATGTCGGCCCGTGGGTCCACCACGACCCGGCGCGGAGCTACATGGGCATGGCGCCCCTCCGTCACCGCAGCCCGACGGACAGTCAGCGTCCCGCTGCCCCGGCTGCGGGAGCCCTTGGAGCCACGTTGTGCGGCGATGGCGGATCCGCCCGGCTAGCCGATCGGCTCGGCCGCAATGACCTGCTCCGTCCAGATGATCTTGCCGGTCTTCGTGTAGCGAGTCCCCCACCGGCGGGCCATCTGGGCGACGATCAGCAGGCCCCGTCCCCCCTCGTCGGTGGTCCGTGCGTGACGCAGCCGTGGCGCGGTGCTGCTGGCGTCGGAGACCTCGCAGATCAGGCCGCGATCCCGGATCAAGCGCAGGCAGACCGGCCCGGCCGCATGGCGGATCGCGTTGGTCACCAGTTCGCTGACGATGAGTTCCGTGGTGAAGGTGAGATCGAGGAGGCCCCACTCCGTCAGCTTCTGAGCCGCGAGGTCGCGGGCGTGCGCGACGGCAGCCGGATCGCTTGGCAGGTCCCAGGAGGCGACGCGGTCCGGAGCCAGGACACGCGTACGGGCGAGGAGCAGGGCCGCGTCGTCGGCAGGCGGACCCGTCAGCAGGCTGTCGATCACTCGTCGGCCGGTCTCCGCCAGGGTCGGCAGCGGGGCCGCGAGGGCACCGCCCAGCCGGGAGAGCCCGACGTCGATGTCCCGGTCGACGGACTCGATGAGGCCGTCGGTGTAGAGGGCGAGGAGGCTGCCGTCTTCCAGCTCGGTCTCGATGGACTCGAACGGGAGGTAGCCGAGGCCGAGTGGCGGTCCGGCGGGCAGGTCCAGAATGCCGGCGGCGCCGTCGGGAGCGACGATCATCGGCGGGAGATGACCGGCCCGGGCCATGGAGCACAGCCTGCTGACCGGGTCGTAGACGGCGTACAGGCAGGTGGCGCCCAGGAACGCGGTGCCCGTCGCCTCGCCCTCGGCCGCCAGCGGAGCATCGATGTCGTGCGCCCCCATGAGGCCGATGACCAGATCGTCCAGGTGGGCCAGCAGTTCGTCCGGAGCCAGGTCGAGGTTGGCGAGCGTGCGCACCGCGACGCGCAGGCGCCCCATGGTCGCCGCCGCGTTGATGCCGTGCCCGGCCACGTCGCCGACGACCAGGGCGACCCGTGCTCCGGAGAGCGGGATCACGTCGAACCAGTCGCCGCCCACACCGCTGGGGGCATCCGCCGGGAGGTACCACGAGGCCACGGTGAGAGCGGACCCTCCCGTCAGGTCCTGCGGCAACAGGTAGCGCTGCATGGATCGGGCCGCCGTACGCTCACGGGTGAAACGGCGGGCGTTGTCGATGCACACCGCCGCACGGGAGACGAGTTCCTCGGCGAGGCGGACGTCGTCGTCCTCGAAGGGCCCCAGCCGCCGGGACCGGGCGAACGTCGCCACCCCCAGGGTGACGCCGCGCGCCCGCACGGGGACCACCATCACCGAGCGGAAGTCGTAGTCCAGGAACGAGGCGCCCAGCGTCTCGTCCACGGTCACCCACGGACTGTTGGTGCGGTCAAGGACCCGTTCGACGAGGGTCCTGCTCTCCAGCAGACAGCGGGTCACGGGCGACGCGGGCGCACGTCGGACCGTTTCCCCCACGGCAAGGGACGCCTCGGGGCATCCCTCACGGACCGACCGCTGGGCCGCACGGCGGATGACGGGGGACATGCCGACCGGCCCTGGGGCCGGCTCCTCGCCCCTCGTGACCGAGTCCAGCAGGTCGACGGCGACGAAGTCCGCGACGGCCGGCACCGCGTCGTCGGCCAGTTCCTGCGCGGTCCGCGTCACGTCCAGGGTGCTGCCGATGCGCGCAGCGGCGTCATTGAGCAGGGCCAGGCGCTCCTGCGCACGCCACCGCTCGGTGACATCGATGATCATGTACCAGACACCGACATTCCGGTCGTGGCGGTCCTTCATCGCGAAGAAGGAGGCAGAGATCGCGCGGCCCCGGTCGTGCACCGTGTAGCCGGCGCCGCGGTACTCGAAGTCCATCACCGGCGCACCGGTCCGAAGAACCTCGTGCATCTTCTCCTCGAAGGCGTCGGCCTCGGCCTGCGGCAACACCTCCGCCATCCGCCGCCCCAGCCGCCGCTTCAGCGGGATCTCGCGGTCCAGCGGCTCGTTCACCCAGACGTATCGCAGATCCGTGTCGAGAACGGCGATGCCGACCGGCGCGTGGCTGAGGAAGGGGGTCAGCATCAGCTGGCTCACCCCGCCGCCCGGCATCCGCCAGAAGGCCCGTTTCGGAGGCCGGCCGACGAACCTGCCGAAGATCAGGGCCGCGACCGTGGCGACCAGGGCGCCCGGAATGATCTCGTAGACGCCCGACCAGAAGGGGCCGTGCAGCGGCTTGACCACACGCCACAGGAGCACCGTGACCGCGCCGGACACGATCCCGGCCATGGCCCCCGCCCAGGTCATGCGCGGCCAGTACAGCGAGAGCAGGACCACCGGGCCGAAAGCGGCCCCGAAGCCCGCCCAGGCGTAACCCACGATCCCCAGCAGCTCGCCGCCTCTCAGCGCGATCACGGAGGCCACGAGGGTCACGGCGACGACGGCGGAGCGACCCACCCACACCAGTGCCTCGTCCGAGACGCGCCGCTTGAGGAACGCGTGGTAGAAGTCCTCCGTGAGCGCGACGGACGACACCAGCAGCTGGCTGTCCGCGGTCGAGATGATCGCGGCGAGCACCGCGATCAGCATCACGCCGGCGCCCCACGGACTGAACAGGGTCCGGCTCAGAGCGATGTACACCGTCTGCGGATCATGGAGCGGTGTGCCGAACCGCGCGATGCCCAGCAGGCCGACCACCGTGGCACCGGCCAGCACCACGACCACCCACCCGGTCTCGATACGACGGGCCGCGGGTACGGCACTGGTGCTGCGGATGCCCATGAAGCGGGCCAGGATGTGCGGCTGCCCGAAATAGCCGAGGCCCCACGAGAGCAACGAGATGATCGAGACGATGCCGAGCGTCCCGCCGCCCCCCGACCACCGGCCGTCCGTGAAGTCGACTTTGGCACCCATGTCCAGCAGGCCGGGCGTCTTGCTGTCGAGGGAGTCACGAAGCGCACCGAAGCCGCCGAGCGTCGCGATACCCACGACGGGGAGGACGAGCAGGGCGAGGAACATCAGCGTGGCCTGCATGACGTGGGTCAGGCTCACGGCCAGAAAGCCGCCCAGGCATGAGTAGACGACGATCACCAGGGCGGTCAGGGCCACCCCGAGCCGGAAACCGGCGCCGAAGATGTGCCCGAAGAGCAGCCCGCCGGCCACCAGTCCACTGGCCACGTACACGGTGAAGAACACAAGGGTCACCGCCGCCGAGACCATCCGGAGCATCCGTGTGCGGTCCTCGAACCGCTCCTCCAGGTAGGCCGAGAGGCTCACCGCGTTCCCTGCGCGCTCGGTGTAGGTGCGCAGCCTCGGCGCGACGAACAACCAGTTGAGGTACGTACCGAGCACCAGGCCGACCGCGATCCAGCTGGCGCCCACCCCGGCCGCGTACACCGCTCCGGGGAAGGCGAGGAACAGCCAGCCGGACATGTCGCTGGCCCCGGCGGACAGGGCGGCGACGAACGCGGGGAGCCTGCGGCCGCCCAGGGCGAAGTCGGCGAAGGTGTGCGTACGGCGGTAGGCCCAGACACCTGTTCCGATCATGACGGCCACGTACACGAGGAACGTGGCCACGATCGGCGCACTCAAGTCGGACATAATCCCTCGCCTGCGAGGTTCATGCATGGCCCTGCAACCGCACGACCGACAGTCGTGATCCCTACTTCACAAATGTACAGATTCCGGTCGCCGTCGGCGGCCGGTGCCGCCCGCGCCGGTGCGGGCACGGGGACGCGCCAAGTCGAGCGTGCGGGCGAGGGTGTCGATCTGCGGCGCAGCCGGCTACGGGGACTCCCCTCACCGCCCGGAACGGCCCGGGACGCGGGCAGCGGCCCGAGGCCGTGCACAGCCCTCGGCTGTGCACGGTCGCCCAGCCGCCGCAGCCGACCCCGACGGCCGCCCGCCGGTTTCCCTGGGCATCGCGTTACCGGTGCTCGGGGTTCTCGTAGTCGCGGCGGCAGCCGGCGTCCCAGGCGGTGCGCTGGTTGCCGTAGGCGGGGATGCCGCCGAGATCCTTCAGCGCCCGGGCCAGGTGCAGCAGGTTCCAGGTCATGAAGGTGGTGTTGCGGTTGGTGAAGTCGTTCTCCGGTCCGCCCGAGCCCGGATCGAGGTACGAGGGGCCCGGGCCCGCCTCGCCGATCCAGCCGGCGTCCGCCTGCGGCGGGATGGTGTAGCCCAGGTGCTGGAGGCTGTAGAGGACGTTCATGGCGCAGTGCTTGACGCCGTCCTCGTTGCCGGTGATCAGACAGCCGCCGACGCGGCCGTAGTAGGCGTACTGTCCCGCGTCGTTGAGCAGGCTGGAGCAGGCGTAGAGGCGCTCGATCACCCGCTTCGTCACGGAGCTGTTGTCGCCCAGCCAGATGGGTCCGGCCAGCACCAGGATGTCGGCCGCCATGACCTGCCGGTACAGCTCGGGCCAGGCGTCCGTCTCCCAGCCGTGCTCCCTCATGTCCGGCCACACACCGGTCGCGATGTCGTGGTCCACCGCCCGTACGACATCCACGTGCACGTCCTGCGCGTCCATGATGGCGGTGCAGCGGTCGACCAGTCCCTGGGTGTTGCTCGTCTCCGGTGAGCGTTTGAGGGTGCAGTTGATCACCAGCGCACGCAGGTCGTCGTACCGGGCCGGCGGTGCGTCGGTGTCGGGCGACGAAGCGGTCACACGGTCCTCCCGGAGTTCCGCCGCCGCTCTGTGCGCGGCGGCTCGTTCTCACTTCGCCAGCGTGCGGTCCGACCGCGGCGGTCGCCACCACAACGCGTCCGAACAGCCACAGCGGTCCACGCCCGGCCGGCGGCGGACGCGTGACCTGGGCGTGTACCCACGTTCGCCTCATGAGCTCCGAGGGCGCGACCGCGCCCTGAGCGGTTCCGGGATCCGGTACGTCCTGTGCGCCACGAGCAGGCCGCGCGTCACTCGGTGGGCAGCCCGCGTGGAGTGCCCTGACGCGGTGCCGGAGACGACACGCACGGCTTCAAGATCGCGCAGAGCGAGCGCCCCGGTGCCGTGTTCCTGGCCGGGCCCGAGGAACCTCGGTTCGGTCGGCTTCATGCGCCACGACCACGGCAGCTTCGGGGCGCATCAGCGGCCGCCTGCGTCAGCTGGGCACGATCGCGGAGACGGCGGTCCCGATGCTGGAGACGAAGTACCCACCGGGTGAAATGCGGGCCTCCGACTTCTCCGTCCACCCCCTTCTCGTGCCACTGATCAACGTGTTGGCGGGAAAGGACGAGGAGTGACCTGACATCCCGAGATCAGTCCCGAATCGAGTCGCGATCCTTGAAGGAGGACCTTGTGCCGCGGGCGAGCAGTTGCTGACCCGAGGTGCGTCAGCAGGGACTCTGGCCTGCACAGATACCCAACGTGTCGAGCCCATCGCGCCGACGTACGCCACTGTCGGTTTCAGTCGCCGTCCCCGCCGATGACGACGCCGCCGGTCCGACCGGCGTCCAGCCTGGCGTGGGCCTCGCCGGCTGCGGCCCGGTCCAGGTCGAGGTGGCCGCCGAGCCCTCCCTCGTACCTGCCGTCGAGGTGTACCAGAAGGCGCGGCCGAGCAGTTCCGCCTCGCCCGTCGGTGTGCTGCCAGGGAAAAGGTGCAAGGTCGGGGTCGACCCAGCCGGTCCTGGCCCGGGCGCCGGCCAGCGTCGAGGGCTGGTAGAAGCGAGTGAGCAGCTTCTTGTCGAGCAGCGCGGGGTGCTGGTCGGTGAAGGCGTCGAAGTCGCCGGCGTCCTCCTGGTCCGCGTGGTGGCCGACCAGCTCGACCCACGCACGGCTGACGGTGGCGTTGTACTTCTGCGGGGCGCCTGCGTAGCGGGCGGTGCGCTGGATACCGTCGCTGATCAGGTCCACCGCCGCGTCGGTTCCGTAGCGCCGCACGGCCAGCCAGGTGAGGTGGACGTGCTGGCGGTGCCCGAACCGCTCGGCAGCGGCCATCACCTCCCCCATCAGCTCCGTGAACGCCGACGTCTGCTCGTTCGCATCGTGTTCGTTCGTGCTCATGCCCCGTCCTTGATCAACGCATCCAGCACGGCGTGGAACCCGGCGATCGCTCCGGCAGGCAGTCCGGCCAACGCTCGGCTCTCGAGGTCGGCCAGCGTCTGCCTGATCAGGGCCGCTGTGGCGCGTCCGGACTCGGTGAGCTGGATCAGCACCGAGCGGCGGTCGCCGGCCCGCGTGCCCCGGGTGATGTGACCGCGTCGCTCCAACCGGTCCAGCACGCCGGTCAGTGTGGTGGGGCGCGTGCCGACGGCAGCGCCCAGCTGGGACACGGTACGGCCCTTGCCGTCCGCGAGGTTGGCCAGGGCGTTGATCTCGGAGGCGGTCAGATCGAGGTCGACGAGCTCGGCGGCGATCAGCTGCAAGGTGGCATGGGTGGCGCGCTGCAAGGTCAGCAGCACCGACGGGGCAGGTGATGCGGTTTCGGACTTCACGCTTTCGGATACTACGGAATCGTATTAATGAGTCGCAAGCTTCCGCCCCGGGCGCGGGTGGATCTCCTGGTTGAGGGCCAGATAGAGGCCGACCAGCTCGTACACGACCTGTTCCGGGTCGGTGTCCGCCGGCAGTTCGCCCGCCGCCACGGCTGCGCGCACCTCGGCGGCGAGGCGCCGACGCCAGATCCGGGCGAACCGGGCCACCGAAAGCACGGTGATCGCCCATGTCGTGGTCGAGTCCGGCAACACGTCGGCCGCGTCCGTCCCTCTCGCCCTGTCCACACTCGTCGAACGGGGCGAACTCCGCACCGGCGCACCGGTCCTGCTTCTCGCGTTCGGAGGCGGACTGTCCTGGGCAGGTCAGGTCATCGACTGCCCTTGAACCCTTCGAACGAGCCGCCGGGAAGACGTCCGCAACCTCGCCGGCAGCGCTCGACCGGTGCCACGGGTTGAACGCGCACCGCCGGCACCGGGATTCGTCTGCACCATGCCGTTGGCGGCGGCCCGTCAGCAGGTGCGGTATCCAGCCGTCGCAGCAGGCCGACCTGGCCGTCCCCGTACGTCTGCGCGCCGCGGGCCGTCAGAAGGCACGCAGCGCGTCGACGGCGATGCGCGCGGCCGTACCGATCACGGCGTCGGCGGCGGGGAGGGAGGCGGCGGTGTTGGCGGTTCTGGTGAAGACGGCGACGGCGTAGCGGCCGCCGTCGGGGTACGACGACACCCACCTCGTTGCGCACCGTCGGCAAGGTGCCGGTCTTGCCGGCGACATGGACGTCCCGCGCTGACGGCCGGGGCGCCGTCCGAGGGCTCGTCCACCCGCACCGCGGCAACGTGGCCGTGGCGTGCGTGGAACAGGGAATCACCGGCGGCGGGTCCGCCGGCCCCATCCTCCACAGCCTGCTGACCACTGTCGGGCGCTGAGGGGGCTGACGTTGATGAGCAAGCTCCCGTCCGCGGGCCCAAGGGGCCTGGTTCACCGTGTGATCGCTCGTATGACGGCCGTGGTTCCTGGGGCCGCCGGGCCGGGAAGCCGGGCCACGAGGATCCGGCGGACCTCGGGGGGTACTCCGTCCACGCGCAGCAGGCTCACGCCGTGCGGCAGCACCGGCGACATGCGGGACGGGACGGTTGTCACCCCGAAACCACCCGCGACCAACTGCAGTTTCGTCAGCCAGTCGCGCGTGCTGTGGACGATGCGCGGCCGCCCGGGCAGGCCGGGCCAGACGCCGAGCAGAGGCTCGGCACCCGTGGACGGAGTGGTGATCCAGGGGGCATCGACGAGTTCGTCGACGGACACGGTGGTGCGGCCCGCGAACAAGCCGGTGGTCGACGCTCCCACGAGCAGTTCGGTGTCCTCGACGGTTTCGATGTGCAGGCGGGGCGACTCACCGTCCGACGGCCGGTGCGGCGGGCGGGACGTCAGCACGGCGACGTCGATCGAGCCTGCCCGCAGGGCCCGGAGCAGGCCCGGTGTGGTGCCCTCACGCGTCGTGACCGTGAGGCTCGGGGTGTCCGTCGCGAGGCGCGTGAGCAGACCGGGCAGGATCACTGCCCCGGCGCTGGGGAAGATCCCCAGCCGCACCGGCTCCGTCTGCGGAACGGATCCGGTGAGCTCGTGCTCGGCCGCTGCGACGGAGTCCAGGATCGTACGGGCGTGCCGGAGCAGGGTCAGGCCGGCGGGTGTGAGGTGCACCCCGTCGAAGCGGCGCTCGAACAGGACGGCACCCGCGCTCCGTTCGAGGGCCGCCGCCTGGCGGGAGACCGCCGACTGGGTGTAGCCGAGCTGGGAGGCCGCCGCGGTGAAGCTGCCCGACTCGGCCACCTGCCGCAGGACCCGCAGAGCGGTACTGGAGAAGTCCATGCGCACCACGCATACCACAGATGCGAGATCGTCGCTTGGCGCATGCCCTCCGCGCTCCTAGCCTCAAAACAGGACGATCAAGGAGGTCGCAGATGCGAGCAGCAGTCCTGACGGAGTTCGGTGCACCGCTCACCGTGCTGGAGATGCCCGATCCCGTGGCAGGCGGTGGCGAGGTGCTGGTCGCGGTCCTGGCGGCCGGCGTCGCCCCGTACGCCGGGGAGGTCTTCGGCGGCCGGCGGAACTACCCGCTCGAGCCCCCTGTGGTCCCCGGCACCGGCGGCGTCGCACGGATCGTCAGCATCGGTCCGGACGCCACCCGGCTGCGCGTCGGCGACCTGGTGTGGTGCGACTGCACCGTCCGCTCCCGTGACGACGCGCTGACCCCCGACATCACGCTGCAGGGCTGGAGCTCCCGCGGCGACGGCGGCGCAAGGCTCGCCCGGCACCTGCACGACGGGGCGTTCGCGGAACTCATGCGGCTGCCGACGGAGAACGTCTACCCACTGCCCCGGGAAGCGGAGGACGACCCGGCGCGCTGGTCCTCGCTCGGCGTGTACGCCATCCCCTACGGAGGGCTGCTGGCGGGCGGCCTCGAGGCCGGCGAAACACTGCTCGTCAGCGGAGCCACCGGCAACCTCGGCAGCGCCGCGGTCGCCGTGGCGCTCGCCATGGGGGCGGCCCGGGTGATCACGCCGGGCCGCAACCGCGGGGCGCTCGGCCTCCTCGCCGACCGGTTCGGCCCGCGCGTGCGCCCGGTCGAACTGACCGGAGACGAGGACACCGACCGCGCGGCCATGTCCGCCGCCGCCGAGGGACGGATCGACATGGTGCTCGACCTGCTCCCGCCCGCCGCGCCCACCTCGGCCGTGCGCGCGGCGGCCATGACCGTTCGCGAGTACGGCCGCGTCGTCCTGATGGGCGGCGTCGGCATGCTCGGCGGTGCCGACCTCGGACTCCCCTATCCGTGGATCATGCGCAACTCGGTCACCGTGCGCGGCCAGTGGATGTACCCACGCTCGGCGAACACCGGCATGATCCGACTCATCGCGTCCGGTGCGCTCGATCTCGGTCCGGAACGGATGCGAACCTTCCCCCTCGATGCCGTCAACGACGCCGTCGAGTACGCCGCCGCACACGGCGGACCGTTCGACCGCACCGTCCTCACCCCGCCTGCGGACTGACAACCCCGGTTCGGTCAGGCTGACCGAGCGGGCGGTGCGGTGCGGTGCGGCAGCTTTCGGCGGCGCCGTTGAAGCTGCCGGCCCGTAAACCGTGCAGCCAACTCCGGCTGCCGCGGGTGTATTTCGCCCTCTGCCGGCACAGCCGTTCGCCGCAGCACCCGGCCGGGTCACGGTCCGCGACGGCGAGGTGGAGGTGGTGGTGGACGGACGTTCACGGAAACCGGCCGGTCGACGCGCAGTGTTCGAGCAGCGCGGAGACCGGGCCGTCGACGAGTCGGTAGCGCACGACGCGGCCGTCCTTCTCGCCTTCCACGACGCCCGCCGTCCGCAGCAGCCGCAGGGCCTGGGACACGGCGGTGTCCCGCATCCCGGTGGCGACGGCCAGGTCGGAGACGGCGATCGGGCCCGCCTCGTGGAGGGCCAGCAGCAGGGACAGCCGCCCGGGATCGGAGAGCAGGGCGAAACGGTCGGCCAAGGCGCGTACACGCCCGGGGTCACCGACGGCGGCGATGGCGTCGCAGACCCGGTGGCCGTCGATGGTCCGCTGCCCGGCACGTTCCGCGGGGACGAGATGCATGCGCTCATCATCGCAGTCGCCGACGTGAGCCTCCACACCTAATCAGTTGTGCAGCCTTGCAGCCTCGACCTTCTGCCTTCTAGGGTGGGCGGGCCGTGGTGTTCGGGAAGACCGGTGACAGTCCCTCAGGGGCTCAGTCCGGAGCGGCCCTCGCCACTGTGATCGGGGAGTTCCCGCCCCATGCGATGCCACTGGCCTCACGGCCGGGAAGGCAGGGGCGGGCGCGATGACCCGTCAGCCAGGAGACCGGCCACGGCAGCACGAAGCTGATCCACGAGGTGCTGGAGCGTGACCGTATGACCGTGTCCCAAGGCGTGCCCGAAACCGGCGCCGCCTCCTTCCGCTGGCGACGCGAGGACACCGTCCGAACCGCCGGCCTCCTGGCCGTGATCGTCGCTCTGCACGTGGTCGCCTTCGGGATCCTCTTCCTGCTCGTGGTCCCGCACCACTACGAGGTCGGGACCAAGGCGTTCGGGGTCGGGCTGGGCATCACGGCCTACACCCTCGGCATGCGGCACGCTTTCGACGCCGACCACATCGCCGCGATCGACAACACCACCCGGAAGCTGATGGCCGACGGCAAGCGGCCGGTGTCGGTGGGCTTCTGGTTCGCGCTCGGGCACTCCAGCGTGGTGGTCGTCATGGCCGCGCTGGTCGCCGGCGGCGCGAAGCTCGCCGGCACCCTGATGAACGACGGCTCCAGCACGCACCAGGTCCTGGGCACCGTGGGCACCACCGTCTCCGGCGGCTTCCTCTACCTCATCGCCGCCCTCAACCTCGTCGCATTGGTCGGCATCGCCCGCGTGTTCAAGGCGATGCGCGCCGGACGCTACAACGAGGCCGAGCTGGAAGCCCACCTCGACTCGCGCGGCTTCATGAACCGCATCCTGGGCCGTCTCACCAAGTCCATCCGCCGCCCCGGCCAGATGTTCCCGCTCGGCTTCCTCTTCGGTATCGGCTTCGACACCACCACCGAGGTCCTGCTCCTCGCCCTGGCCGGCAACGGCGCCGCCGCCGGCCTGCCCTGGTACGCGGTCCTGTGCCTGCCCCTCCTCTTCGCGGCGGGCATGAGCCTGTTCGACACCCTCGACGGCACGTTCATGAACTTCGCCTACCAGTGGGCGTTCTCCAACCCGGTGCGGAAGGTGTTCTACAACCTCACCATCACCGGCCTGTCCATCGCGGTGGCCTTCTTCGTCGGCACCATCGAGCTGATCGGGGTGCTGCACGACAAGCTGGGTCTGAGCGATGACGTCTCCGGCTGGATCGCGGGCCTGGACCTGGACAACGTCGGCTACGTCATCGCCGGCCTGTTCGTGGTCGTCTGGGCCGTGGCGATCGCCTACTGGCGCCTGGCCAAGGTCGAGGAGCGCTGGAACGCCCGCACCGCGGACACCGGCTGACGGCACGCCGTACCGCCTGGGCCGTGTCAGTCGTCCCCCGCCGGCGGCGGATCCTGGCGGCCACGTCGTTCTGTTCCGTCTCCCACCAGGGACGTACCCGGTCGGGGGACGGTGCCGGACCGCGGTCCGGGCCCCCTCGGCGCGCGCCCACTGGAACGGGATCGCGAGCAGGACGGGCAGCGCGACCTGTGTGTCAGTGGACGGCGTTCCCCTGCGCCGCCGCGGCGAGGCTCGGCTGGAGGCGGCGGGCGGCGTCGACGTGGTCGCCGGTCCAGATGAGGCGGACGGCGGTGGCCGTGGCCTGGCCCCGGCCGTCGACGAGGTCGGTACGGACGGACTCCGCGAGCTGCGATGCGGTCTGGGGACGGAGGGGAACGGGATCGGGGATGGGGGCCTTGTGACCGAGGCTCGCCGCGAAGCCGCAGTACCACTCCATGACGCATGCGGCAGCGCCGGCGATGGCACGGTGGGCGTCGGTGCGGGGGTGGTTCGCCTGCGTCGGAGCGGCTCCCTGCCACAGGGAGACGACGGCGTCGGCGGCCAGGCGCAGCGCGGCCACGCCGGTGACGAGTGCGGTCATGTCGGCCAGGGACAAGGGCTTGGCGCCGCGTTCGGCCAGGTAGGTGCGGAAGGCGTCGTCGAGGCGCCGGGCGGAGGCCGCTGCCTCGTGGCTCTGCCGCACCGGTTCGCCGCCGGGATCCTCCGGGTCTGCGGGGCCGAGGGCGTAGTGCACGGCGTCGACGAGGTAGCGGGCACTGTCCGTGTACGCCGTGGCGAGGGCCTTGTGGACGGCGGCCGCGGCGCCGCGGGGCCAGAAGAACAGCGCGACGACGATGCTGACCGCGCAGCCCAGCGCGATGTCCTGCACGCGGAAGAGGACGATGTGCCAGTCGGGGTTCTGGCCGACGTTGAAGAGCACCACGAGGGTGACGGTGAAGGCGGCCTGCCCCGCGGTGAAGGAGATGGCCGCCGGGGCGATCCCGGCCACCAGGACGGCGGCGGGAAGCAGGAACCACAGGGCGGTGCCGTGGTGCCCGATGAGGTGCAGCAGACCGGCGCCGATGAAGGAGCCCACGATGGTGCCGAGCACCGCGCGCAGGGCGTTCTGGCCGGTGTTGAGCGCGTTCGAGCGCAGTACGGACAGGGTGCCGAGCAGCACCCAGAACGAGTGCTGTACCCCGGTCAGGTCGGCGAGGAGCACCGCGATGGCGAGTCCCACGGCGCCGCGCAGGCTGTTGTGCAGCCACACCGAGCGCAGTCCCAGGTGCGCCGCGGCCCGTTCGCGGGCCAGGGCCAGCGGTGCGGTCCGTGCACCCGGTTCACGGCCGAGGAGCCGGTCGAGCCAGGGGCGTTGCCATGCCGTGGCGGCCAGTTCGATGTTGCCGGCGATCTGCAGGACGGCGTACCCGAGCTCCTGGGCGCGGAAGGACAGGTCGAGTGTGGCGATGAACCCGACGGCCTCCGCGGGACCGTCACCGCCCGGGTGATCGGCGGGCAGGCGCCCGGTGGACGTCTTCTCCATCCCCTGCATGGTCCGCCGCAGCTCCTCCATGGAGGTCCGCAGCGGGCCGGCGTCCCCCCGCAGGGACATCAGCAGGTCCGCGGCGTGATCGAGGACGTCGGCGGCGACGAGGCGCACCGTGCGCGCGGCCGGATCGCAGGCCGGGGGCTCGTCGGTGTAGGGGGGTCGGTCCGCCAGGATGGTGCTCAGCCAGGTCAGCTCGTCGACCAGGCGGACCACGGCGCGCGACGTCGTGGACAGGCCGGTGGGGCGGTACGGGGTGGTGTCGAAGGCGCGCCGCAGTTCCGCACTGGCGTCGGCGGTCCGGTCGGCTGCCGCCCGGCGCTGCGCGGCGTCGGCCACCGGCCCCTGCCCGCCCAGACCGGAGGCGTCCGTGCGCAGGTCTGCGGCGGCCGTACGGCAGACCCGGGCCGCGGGCGCGCCGAGCGGATCGGCGACGGGCCGCGGCCACAGCAGGCAGACGGCGGGCAAGGCCGCCGCTGCCGCCAGCCCGGCGCCCGCGAGGCGGTCGGGCAGCAGGGACAGCGGCACCGGTGTGGTGACCGGCAGGACGAACGCCAGCAGGAGCGCGGTGGTGCTGCCCGCCAGAAGCGAGCTGACGACGCCGGAGAAAAGGACGGCGAAGCCCACCAGGAGCGTCGTGACGACGGCGAGCCAGGTGACGGGCGCCACCAGTGTCCCCACGCAGATCAGCACCGCCCAGGCCACCGCGAGCCCGGTCTGCGCCCGCAGCCGCTCCACCATCGGCCCGCTGAAGTCGACGAGCAGCAGCATCGAGAAGGACCCGAACGCGGCGAAACTCGCCATGGTCGGAGAGTGGAACACCTGACCGCACAGCGCGAACAGGGCCGGCATGACGATCGCGGTCCGCCCGGCCCGCCGCGTCGCCGCCAGCTCCGGATCGCGGTCGCGCAACCACGCCACCAGGCGTGACGCGCCCGGCATCCGCTCCGGGACCTGCACGGACATGCACACCTCCCGCCGACACGGCCTCGGCCGGCCACGACGCGGCTGTGGGAAACCTCCCACGGCCCCGCCCATCCAGTGTGGACACTGCGTGCCGGATGTGGCCACGCACCGTCCCGTCGGCGTCCGCCGGCCCGTCATGGCCGTGACCATCGGGATCCGTACACTCCGATTCCCGCAGCACATGACAACAGCGTCAGGAGCCACCGCGTGACCAGCCGAGTCCTTCTCGTCTCTCCCGCCATGAGTGCGTCGTTGCGGCAGGCCCGGTTCGGTGACGGCGGCTCGATCGACGACGTCGGCGCGGCCCGGGCCCGGGCGGCGGCCGGGGCGCTGCCCGCCGCGGTGCGTGTGGTGACGTCCCCCGGCACGCGCTGCCGGGAGACAGCCGCGGCGCTGGGGCTCGACGGTGTGCCGGTGCCGGAGCTGGCGGAACTGGGCGTGGGACGCTGGCGCGGCCGGACCCTGGAGGAGGTGGGTGCCGCCGAGCCGGAGGCGCTGGGCCGCTGGCTCACCGATCCCGGCTGCGCGCCGCACGGGGGTGAGTCCGTGCGGGACCTGTGCGGGAGGATCGCGCGGTGGCTGGCCGAGGCTCAGGCCGTGGCGGGCCGTACGGTCGCCGTGGTGGAGCCGGAGGTGGTGCGGGCCGCGGTCGTCGGGGCGCTGGGGATGTCCGACACGCTGTTCTGGCGCCTCGATGTGCCGCCGCTGACGGTGACCGAGCTCAGCGGCCGGGCCGGGCGCTGGAATCTGCGACTGGGCCGCCCGCTCACCGCGCCGGACGCCGGCTAGGTGTTGCGGGACATGGGGTTGTTGACGTCTGGTCGCCATCCGCACGCTGCTGGAGTCCGGGCTGCCCATGCGATTGTCGATCCCTGGCGCTGGGCACGCGGGTGATGCACCGCAATGCTCCGCTGTCCCCCGCTGGGACGACCGCGACTCGTGCAGCGGCCGGCACCGCCCGATCGCCCACATGGCGGCCGAGATGGGCGTCTCCCGCGCGCCGAGGGCCCCTGGATGGTTCCAAGGGCCCTGTGCCGTACGGCTGTGGTCCGGAAGGAGTCAGTGGGCGGCCGGAACCGCTCGTCCGTTCGCGGACGTCGCCGGCTCGGGGTTCAGCAGCCGCTCGGCCAGTTCGCCGAAGAGCAGGCCGAACCCTCCCCACAGAACGGTCTGGATCGCCAGGGCCGAGAGCCGGAACCGCCACAGCAGGGTGGCCGGGAAGTCCTTGGGCACCTCGTTGACGGCGGGCAGGAACTGGTAGGCCAGGCCGATGGCGACGGCGAAGGCGGTCACCGCGACGACCGTCGCCCACCAGGTGCCCAGCCGGGGAGCCAGGCGCTTGCCCAGGAGGGTGGCGGCGATCGCCAGCAGGACGCTGAGCAGCATCATCAGGAAGTACAGGGTGGTCCGCTTGCCGATCGTGTCGGGGTTGCCGATCGACGGCGGGTTGGCCGGGTACTTCAGGAACGGCACGACGTACACGGCGAGCAGGGCACAGCCCGACAGCAGCAGTGCCGTGGCGCGCGGACCGAACCGGCCCACGCGGCCGAGGGCGAAGCAGAACGCCAGCGCGGCGACGCCGCCGAAGGCGACCCCGTAGACGAGGACACCGGTGGCGAGGCCGGCGGTGGACTGCAGGGAGCGGGAGACGACCTCCATCTCATGCTCGTGGGAGTGGGCCTCCTCGAAGCTGATCGCCTTGCCGACGTTCGGCTCACCGAGGAGGTACGCCACGACGAGGGCGAGCACGCCGGCCGCGAGGCCGGCGAGCATGCCCCGTACGAGAAGGTTCCGTACGGTTGCGGAGTTCATGGGCGTGCGGTGTCCCCCCGCGTCAGTGGCAGGGGAAACCGAGCAGATGGCGGGCGTCGTGCACCCACTCGTGGACGCCGGTGCCGTTGAACACGGAGGTGGCGCCCTGCTCGGCGCCGACGAAGTAGAGCAGGACCAGCATCAGGATGCCGAAGAAGACCGCCCAGGGAGCTATCGCCTTCAGCGGCAGCTTGGCGGGAACGACGGGGGTGGTGGCTGTCGGCTGAGCGACGGTCTGCGCCATGGCAGGCCCTCCTCTGGGAGTTCGCGTCCCATCTCGGTGGTGCACAGGACGACGGCCACGGGTCTGACTCACGGGACGCCGCAGGGGGCGTCCCGCATACAGTGGCGCGACCGTGCCGGGTTCTCACCGGTTTCCGTCTCGCCGTCGTCGATATCGGACAGACCGTACCGCGCCCCGCGTGCACGGCCAAGACCGCATCCGCCCGGCGTGATCTTTTTCTCGGCCGGGCGGGACTCCACGGGCGCGTGGGTCAGCGGTGACGGAAATCCAGCGGTCCTGAACGGCGCCGGAGCGGGCGCCGCCGGTCGACGTCACCGCGCTCCCGTGCCCCCGGCCGGAGTCGCCCCGCCGTGGCCGCTGCCGGCCCGGTGGGCCGTGGGACGTATTCGGGGGATCAGAGCCGGGACTTCGGCGCGGTAGACGTCGTAGACGGCGCCGAACTGCCGGGCCATCAGGGCGTCCTCGACCCGGACCCGGCGCAGCAGCCAGGGGACGGCGACCACCAGGAAGGCCACCCAGACGCCGAAGCCGCGGGCCACCATGGAGCCGGTGACCAGGCCGAGCAGCCCGGTGTAGATGGGGTGGCGGACCAGCCGGTAGGGGCCGTCCGTCCGTAGCTCGTGGTGTTCCTGGAGCGTCGGCACGCCGGCCCACATCGTCCCCAGGACCCAGCGGGCCCACAGCAGCAGGGCCGTCGAGGCCATGGCCAGCACTGCACCCAGGAGCGCCAACGCGGGCTGCCAGTACTGCAGATGCCGCCAGAGGTCTTCGGAGTGCCCGACCAGGGTGAGGAACACAAAGACGCCCGCGGCGAGCAGCAGGCGACGCGACAGGGTGCGGGGCAGTGCGCGCACCCAGTCGCGTGCGCCGGCGTGGCGCTTCACGCCGAAGTAGACGGCGCCCGCGATCCAGGCCACCACGAAGATCAGGACGCAGACGCTGGTGATCAGGACCAGTGCCGAGTGAAGAGAGCCCATGACTCAAGACTGCTCCCCGTACGCAGTGGATCACCACCACCCACGGGTCGATGGAGAGAGGGCCGGGGCTCTCCACCGCTCTCCATCCATGGATGGAGACGGCGGCAGGGAGGCGACGGCCCGGTGGCGCGCGTATCTGTGGCCAAAGCCCTTGGGGTACAGGGCAGTTCGGGCGTGTCCCGGGGGCGGCGCTGCTAGCCTGCGCGCAAGGGCTCGGGCGGGACAGGGGAGGAGCTGAACGGCGTGGTCCATGCGTTCGCCGTGTACCGGGACGCCATGCGCGAGGCGTGGGGGGACTGGTGGCTGACCTGGCCCCTGCTGCAGAAGGTGACCGTGGGGGACGTCCTGCACGGCGCGCGGGGCTCCGTCCGGGCGGCCGGGACGCTGGCCGACCGGAGGATCACCTTCGACGAGACGGCGCCCGAGGCCCGCGGTGCCTTCGTGCACGACGCCGGTGGCGGGATCGACGTCCGCTTCAAGGTGTCCGGTGCCACGGACCCGCTCTTCACGGCCCTCGTCGACACGGACGCGGGAGTGCTGCTGCGGTTCGCCCGGCAGCGTGCCGCGCTGGTGGCGTACCGGGGCCTGACCGGGAGCGGGGTCGCGGACACCCGGGCCCTGGCCGGTGCGCTCGTCCGCCGCTACTGGGAGGGCCGGTGGGACACCGCACTGCTCGCCGTGACCGAGGTGGTGCGGGCCGACGCGGCCGCCGTGCTGGTGGCCGCGGAGGCGGGTGCCTCGGCCGAGCTGCGCCTGACCGCGTCCGTCGGCGCCGGACCGCTGCAGTTGCTGGACCTGGCGGGTTCGGCGCAGCTCGCGGGCGGCCGGCGACTGGGCTTCCAGTGGATCGGTGAGTCCCTCACACCGCTCTTCCGGGTCGTACGGCTGCGCGGCACCTGGCTCGGCGGGGTGCGCGAGGAGTACGGGCCCGTGCAGCCGGGACGCGGACTCGACGCCGACCCGGTGCCGCCCCTGCTGCTGGAGCAGGCCGCCGACGACCCGTCGGCCGTGCTGGAGGCCCCGCCGCAGCCGGTCGAGCCGGAGCCCGAGCCGGCCCAGGACGCGTCCTGACCGGGCCGGCCCCGCTCTCCGTCCGGCGCGCCGCCGCCCGGCTGCACGCCGTCGCCGGGCTGGAGGAGGAGCTGCGCCGGTGGCAGGGCGCGAGCCGGGCCGGTGGCCCGCTGGAGAAGCACCACAGCCAGCTGGACGCGGTGCTCGCGCTGCTCGGCGTGGGAGTGGCCGACGTACGGGCCCGGCTCGCGGACGGGCGCGGCGCCGACGTGCCCGGCCGGGTCCTGGACCTGCACCATGTGTGGGACTTCTACCGCACCCGGTTCCTGCTGCGCCGCGTCCGTGACTACCGCCGCTTCCTGGAGGTGGCCGACGAGTTGGCGTGGGAGTGCTACGGCCCGGTCCTGCAGCTCGCCGGTGCCCGCCGCAGGGAGCCCCCGCTGGTCGGTTTCAGCCGGGCGGCCTCGCCCCGCGCCCACCGCCGGGGCAGCGCCTACCACGATCTGCTGCCCCGAGGGGGCATCCACACCCGCGCGGGCCGCGAGGCCGCCGCGCGGCTGCCGTTCCCGGTCATCGACGTGCCCTGGTTCTTCGGCTCCCATCCGCCCGCCCTGCTGACGGTGGCGCACGAGGCCGCGCACCACATCGACGACGACTGCGGCCTCGGCGACGAGATCCGCCGGCGGGTCGGGACGGCCGGTCTGCCCCCCGCGCGTGCCGTCCACTGGGAGCGGTGGTCGGGCGAGGCGTTCGCCGATGTCTGCGCAGCCGTGCTGTGCGGGCCCGCCTACGCGGCCGTGCTCGCGGAACTGCTCGACGCCGGGGACGCCGGGGACGACGTGGACGAGCGGGACTTCGACGGCCCGCATCCGCCGCCCGGGGCCCGGCTGCAGCTGGCCGGTGCCGCCGCCCGGCTGGCCGGGCACCCGGGCGCACCGGACGACAGCGGTGACGATGGGGAGACCCGTGTCGTGGCCGGGGCGCTGATGCGGGGCGGCTGGTCCGGGCTGGACGGGCTGTCGCTCACCGAACTGCTCGCGGGCGGGGGGCCGCCCGGTCGCGGTGGGGTGGCCGAGGGGGGGGGGGGGGGGATGGGGGGGGGGGCATTCCCGGGGGTATTCGCGGGCGGGGGGTTGGTCGCAGACGCCC
>NZ_JBVJVZ010000011.1:66777-208279 GCF_055603245.1 Streptomyces sp. NPDC037290
CCCCCCCCCCCACCATCCCCCCCCCCCCCCCCCCCCCCCCCCCCCCCCCCCCCCCCCCCCCCCCCTCCCCCCCCCCCCCCCCCCCCCGGTGACGTGTCCGAGGGAGCGCGGCGGCTGCTGGCGGGCGGCCCGTCCCGGTGCGCCTCGGCGGCCGGGGTGCTGGCCGCGGCCGCCCTCGCCTTCCGCTGCGATCCGTCCGCGTACGACCGGCAGGCCGTCGGTGAGCGGGCCCTGACCGAGGTGCTGCGCCTGCGGTCCGCCGGCACGCGGGCCGGATGGTCCGCGGACTCCTCGGCCGGGGACGGCCGTGCCGCGCACACGGAGGCCGGGCGCACGGTGCTGGCCGCGCTCGACGCCACGCCCGATCCGGGCCGAGCGGTCTTCGGGTGAGCACCAAGTCACCCGGTTTCCGGATGAGTTGAGCGGGCCGGGGCTACGCTGGCCCCAGCGCACCGACCGGACGGGGGACGGTACATGGGCATGCAGTGGACGCCGGCGGTCCTCCACCGGCCGCGGCGCGGCCTGGTGCAGTGCGTGCTGTGCCCCTTCCGCTGTGCGCTGGAGGACGGCGAGACGGGTCTGTGCGGGGTGCGCCGCCGGTCCGGGGACCGGCTGGAGACCGCGACCTTCGCGTCGTCGGTACGGCACTGGGACACCGTCGAGCGCAAGCCGCTGTACCACTACCGGCCCGGCACCCCCTGTCTGACCCTCGCCGCGCCCGGCTGCACCTTCGCCTGTGACTACTGCATCAACCACCGCATGTCCCAGTACGGCCGGGTGGAGTCCGTACGCTGGGACGCCGAGCCGGTGGATCCGGCGGAGGTGGCCGGACAGGCCGCGGGACGCTCGGGCTGCGTCGCGATCTCCTACACCGAGCCCTCGCTGGCGATCGAACTCACCGCCGCGCTGGCCGAGTCGGGCCGTCCGCTCGGTGTGGACGTGGTCTGGAAGAGCAACGGCTTCCTCACCACCGAGGCCGTCGACCTCGCGGCACGCCATGTCGCCGCCGTCAACGTCGACGTGAAGACCCTCGACGAACGCGACCACCGCGAACTCACCGGCGCCCGGCCCGGGCCGGTGCTCGACGCGCTCTCCGGGCTGCGGGAACGCGGTGTCTGGGTGGAGGTGTCGACCCCGCTGATCCCCGGACTGACCGCCGGCCCCGGCACCCTGCGCCCGATCGCCCGGGCGCTGTCCGCGCTGGACCCCGCGATCCCCTGGCACCTGGTCCGGGCCACGCCCGCCCACCGCCGCACCGGCCACGCGCCCACGCCGGTGGCCGACCTCGAGGCCGGGGTGCGGATCGGGCACGAGGAGGGGCTGCGGCATGTGTACGTCGAGCGGGCCCTGGGTGACGAGGGGCGGGCCACCCGGTGCCCCGGGTGCCGTACCACCGTGGTGGCACGGGACATCTGGGCCCTCGGCGGGAACGCTCTCGAAGACGGCAGGTGCCCGCGGTGCGGCACCGCGGTGGAAGGACGATGGTGACCTCATGGCCGACTACCGGATGGTCGAGCACGTTCCCGACCTGATCCAGCCCGAGGAGTACGAGCAGCATCCCGAGGGGCGCCTCGTACGGATCAGCATCCGCGTCGACGGCGGGGGCGTCCAGGTGCTCGGCGACGCCTTCCGGCCCGAGGTGCTGGAGCGGCTGCTGGAGACGCTGGGACCGGACGCGATCGAGCAGATGCTCTGCGGCTGACCGCGCGGCGACCCGGTGTCTCACTCGTCCGTCAGCAGCGCCGTCAGGGCCGCCCGCAGTTCCTCGGGTGACGGCTCCGGCGGCAGTACCTGGCGGTGCCGGGCCGGTTCCCGCCAGGGGATGTGCGGGTAGTGCACGCGCAGTTCACGCAGTCCCGGCCGGGGTACGGGCCGTAGGTAGGGGTGCGACAGCAGCACCATCCGGGGCGGCCCGGACATGTCGGCGGTGAGCCGGGCGGCCACCACCTCGGCCTCCCGGAACGCCGTGGCCACGTCACCCGCCGTCAGCGGGCCGGCGGCCCACACGTGGACCAGGTCCTCCGGGCCCTGCAGGGTCCGCGACCGCCACGGCTCGCCGAGCGGCACCAGGGCGCAGGGGCGCCCCAGTGCGATCACGGTGGCGGCCATCAGATGGGCCGCGAGCCGCAGCACGGAACCCACCTTGCCGTGCGTGGCGGGCGTGTCGTCCAGCAGCAGCACCAGGCCGTGCGGATCGCGCGGCAGCCGGCCGCTGCTCGTGCGGTACAGCAGCTCGTCCCGCGCGTGCCGGGCCCTGAGCAGGTCGGTGGGCAGGGCGAGTTGGGTGGGCAGCAGCCGGTCGGCGGGGCCGTGCCGGGCCAGCCCGGAGCGGCCGGTGCCGCCCGCGCCGCCCATGGCGAGGCCGGTGTCGCCGTCCAGCAGTCTGAGGCCCAGCAGGGCGCGCTGCGCGGGTCCGGGCGGGGTGAGGGACAGCGGAAGCCGGCGCATCCGGGCCGGCAGCGTGGGGTCGGCGGCCACCGCCTCGGGGCCGAGGATGCGCAGCAGCGCGACCAGCCGGTCGTCCACCGTGCCCAGCGCCGCGGTCAGTTCGGTGAGCAGGGGTGCGGACCTGCGGGCGGGGATGGAGGAGCCGGTCAGCGCCCGGCCCAGGGCCTGGGCGAGATCGGCCGGGGTGACCTCGGGCGGGGCCAGGTACGCCGGGTCCGCGGGCAGGTCCGCGACCAGCAGCAGTGCCAGACCCGCCAAGGCCGGCCCGGGCCAGCCCAGTTCACGCAGCGCGTGCAGTCCGCGGTGGTCGGCCAGGGCCCGCAGCCGGGCCGGGGTGGTGCCGTGCAGCAGCGCCAGCACGTCCGCCAGCAGGTCCAGCGGCACCCCGAACCCGTGGACGGCCGCGAGCACGGCGAGCCGTACCAGTTCCTCCTGGCCGCTCGGCGGGACCGGCGCGGCGGCGGTGCGCGGACCGCCGGTGAACAGCTCCCACAGGACCGCGGCGCCGGAGTTGTAGGTGGCCGCGAGCTGGTCACCGACCGGTGACCAGCGCAGCGTCCACAGATGCCCGCCGACTCCGTCCGGCGGCACGAGCACCCGGATCCGGCGCGCCTCCTGGGCGTCCCAGACCTCCGCCACGGAGTCCTGGTCGGCGGACGCGAACGCCAGCAGCCGGGAGTCGGCGCACCACGACAGCGCGGGCGCCCAGTCCCGGCCGCCGGCCTCGCCGAACGTCTGGCGTCGCTGCCAGGTGGCGGTGTCCCAGACCACGACCGGGCCGCCGGCGCTGCCCGGCGTGGCGGCCAGCCGGCTGCCGTCCGGGGACCAGGCCAGATGGCACACCATGGCCTGCGGGTCGGGCCAGTCCAGCACCCGCACCCGCCGGCACCGGCCGGCGGGTCCGGTGTTCCAGACGATCACCCGGCCGCGGGTGCCGGCCGCGAGCAGCCGGCCGTCCGGGGACCAGGCGGGCCGGCGCACCCCGTCCTCCACGGGCAGCCGCTGCGGACCGCCGGCGTCCTGGGCGAGGTCGTGCACCAGCAACTGCCGGGGGGCGGCGCCGGGCTCGGGCGCCGCCCAGCGCAGCGGGCGCACCGGGTCGGCGGTGACCGCCTGGCCCGCCGCGCGTTCGGCGAGCACCGCACCGTCGACGGGGTCCACGAGCCGGTTGACGCCCTGTTCGTAGTGGGCCGCCAGCACCAGGACCGGGCGGTCGCCGGCCAGGCAGGCGGCGTCGTACCAGCCGTGCGGAAAGCTGCGCACCGGTGCCTCGCCGCGCGGGCGGGTCGCGTCGGCGGCGTACTCGAGGACGCGGCCCGGCCCGGACTCGCACCAGTGCCGTGCGCCGTCGGGTGACCAGACGAAGGCCGGGGCGACACAGCCCAGTCCGGCCTCCGGCAGGCGCAGCGCGCGCAGCACCCCCGGGGGCCGTTCCCCGGTGCGGGTGTGGACCTTTCCGACGGTGACGCCCATCGCATTGGCCCAGCGGCGCTGCGCGGCCGGGTCCCGGCGCCGGTGCGGGCGCGGCACCGCGCCGGACGGCTCCCACACGGCGAGGGTGTCCGTGTCGAGCCGGGCGGCGAACAGCCCGCTCGCCGACAGGCTCAGGTCGCCGGGTCCGGTGATGTGGCCGGGCAGCTGCCCGAGGGCGTCGAGGCGCGGTCCGAGGACACGCAGCCCCTCCAGCTCGGAACCGGCGATCAGCAGGGAGCCGTCGTGGCTGAACGTCAGCGCATTCATGCGGTACGGCACGAACTCGCGGCGCAGTTCCCGGCCGGAGCCCGGGTCCAGGAGCCGCAGCCCCGCGTAGTCCTCGACGGCGATCGCCCGGCCCTCCGGGGAGCAGGCCACGCGGCGCAGGCCCTCGAAGAGCCCGCCGAGCGTGCCCGTCATGGTGCCGCCGTGCGGTTCCCACAGTTGCGCGGACGTCGCCGTGGCCACGCACAGGGTGTCCTGCCGGCCGGGTATCCAGCACACGTCGACCACCGGGTCGACCCCCCGCAACCGGATCACCGTGCCTTCGGCGCGGTACAGCAGCAGGACGTCGCCGGTCCGCAGCCCCGCCGCCAGCAGCCGGGCGTCGGGCGACAGGGCCAGGGCGGTGATCTCGCCCTCGGTGTGGAGCTGGTCGGGCAGTTCCACGGGCTCCCCGGTGTCGGCGTCGAGGAGGACCAGATGGCCCGCGCCGAGCAGGAACAGCCGGTCGCCGTCGGGGGTCCACACCGCCGCGTCGGTGCCGGGGCGCGGGTGCGCACCGGGCGGGGGGCCGGGCCAGGACAGCCGCCACACGACCCGCCCCTCGTCGTCGTACCGCACGACCGCTCCGCCGTGCGCCACAACCAGTCCGGTGCCGTCCGGTGACAGGCACAGGCCGCCGGCGCCGGCCGCCGGCACGGTGAGGATGTGCTGGGCGCTCCAGGCGCCGGCCGGCGGTGTGCTCACAGGCCCTCGCCCAGCTCGGCGGCGGCCCGCTCGTACATCTGGGCGGCGCGCTGGAAGTGGCCCGCCTGCTCCAGCAGTTCCGCGGCCTTGCGGTACTCGCCGCGCAGGGAGTGTTCCATGGCGACCTGGTTCAGCCGCCGCCGTTCGGCCTCCGGGGTGCGCACCGCGGCCGGTGCGGCCGGCTCCGCTTCCGGCATCACCCCGGCCAGCCGGTCCAGCAGCTCCCGCGCGGGCTCGGACAGTCCGGCGGCGAAGGCGGGCGGCGCGGGCACCCACAGCTGCCAGGCGGGCCGTACGTCGGCCAGGCGCAGCCGCCAGGCGCCGTCGCGGCACAGCACCGTGATGACGTCCGGGCCGAGCCCGAGGACCTCGTCGCGTGCGGTGTCCGGCAGCGGCGGGTTGAGCACACAGCCGCTCTCCAGGTACAGGGCGCCCGGACCGGCCTGGTGGACGGGGGTGCCGAAGGGCAGGGCCTGGCACAGTCCGGGCGGTTCGGTCACCAGGTGGCGGCCGGGTCCGAAGGCCACCACCGCGGTCTCGTGCAGTGGCCGGGTGCGCAGGAAGCGGCGCAGCGCGTCGAGTTCGCCGTCCGCGATCAGCACGGCGTCGACCCGGTGCGGGGCCCGTGCGCTGGTCACCAGGCGGACCGGCAGCGGCGGCCCGAGGGCGGGCACCGGCACCGGGATGCGGACGGGGGCGGCGGTGCCCAGCACCGGGCGTGCGTCGAGGAGTTCACCCGCGGCCGCCTCGCCGAGCGGCCGCCACTGCCAGGGCGGTCCGGACACGGCCCGTTCCACGACGAGGTGCTCCGCGGGCGGGACCTCTTCCAGCAGTACGGCGTCGTCCAGCAAAAGCCGCAGCCGCACGTCGATCAGCAGCCGGCAGTCCGGGTCGGCCGCCCGGCAGGCCACGGTTCCCGGCAGCCTGCCGCACGCCTCGACCAGTCCGGCGGGTACGGAGCCGTCCGCGGCACGCAGTCGCAGCAGCAGCCAGCCCTGGTCCGCCCGGCCGTCCGGACCGAGCCGCTCGACGGGTGTGAAGGTGGTCGCCACGCCCGTGGCCAGGCAGCGGCGCAGCAGCCAGCGGCCCAGCGCGCCGGGCGCGAGGACGGCGACCTCCCTCAGGCCGGGCGGCGGGTCGGCCACCGGGCTGTGGGCGGCGAGTTCGGCGAGGGGCACCGGCTCCCATCCGGCGACGGTGGACAGCTCGCCGATGGCCCGCGGGACGCCCGCGGCGGGCCGGTCGGGCCACAGCAGGCCGTCGGCGTCGGCCTCACAGACCACGCCGCCGTACCCGGCCGCCAGCGGCAGGCCCGGCTGGTGGCCGGGGGTGAGCAGCGCCCACACGGAGGGGTCGTAGGGCGATCTGCGCAGGCCGGGCGGGCCGAGTTCCGCCGTCGCCGCGACATGGCCGAGGGCGGCGCGCGGGGACGGGAACCGGACGACGGCCGACCAGTCGGCCGGCTCGCCGCGCTCCCCCGGGTCGGTGGCCGGGGGTTCGTCCGGGGGCGCGGGCGGCATGCTGTGGTTCTGCGGGGTCACGGGGTGCGCCTGGAAGCGTCCGGCCGGGCGGACCGGCGGGAGCGTCCGCTTCTTGCGCGGTCTCAGATAGCTCATGGATCCCCCGAGGTGTGGATGTGCCGATGCCGCTCGCCTACGCCCGTGCCGGGCCCGGCGGCGCGGGTCCGGCGGGCACGCCGGTGGTGTCGCCGAGGGTGCGGGCGGCCCACTGCTGCCAGCGGTCGGCGCAGCCGCTGACACCGGCCCGGTAGGAGGCGGCGAAGACCAGGGCGCCGAGGTCCGGGCGGCGGATGTGGTCCGCCGCGGTGACCGCCCAGGTCTCGACCTCGGCCCGCTCCCGCGCCGGGGTGAGCGAGCCGATCCGTTCCGGCACGCCCGTCAGGGTGCGCAGCAGGGCCTCGTGCGCGCCGTACGCCCGGGCCGCGGCCAGTTGCCGGCCCAGCCGGCGCCTGAGCCGCTCGCCCGCCGTCCGCGGCTGCGCGACGGCGAACAGGTGCTCGGCGGTGGCGTAGGACCGGGTGAGGGTGACCAGGGTCCAGCCGGCGCCGAGCAGGTCGCCGCCCTGCTCGAAGCACTCGGCCGCCTCCTCGAACCGGCGCGCGGACATCAGGCACGCGGCGGCCCGGCTCGGCCGGCGGGCACGCAGCCAGCGGTCGGCGGCGCGCACCGGGTCGCCCGCCTGTTCCCACAGCTCGGCCGCCTTCAGCGGATGGCCGGCCTCGTCGTGGCAGCGGGCGGCCTGGGCGTAGTCGCCCGTCTGCTCGTAGCAGTGGGCGGCGCGCACCAGGAGGTCGGGCGGTCTCGTCATTCGTGGGCGCGCCTCGGTTCGTGGTGCTGTTCCCCGTCGGCCGGGTCGGTCTGCGCGGGCAGCTGCCCGAGGTGCGGTTCGCGTTCCCGGCCGGGTACCGCCTCCGCCACGCCGGGCCTGCGGTCCAGCACCCGGCCGATCGCGTACGCGATCTCGTCGTGGGTGGCGTCGTGGTCCTCGACCCGGGTGGTGCGGCCGATGTCGTCCACCTGGAACAGCTCGACCTCGCCGGTCTCGGCGTTGTACCGGAACTCGACCCTGACCCGCATCGCTCAGGCCTCCATCTCGAACTGGATGTTGAGCGTGCCGTCCGTCTCGTCGACCTGGATGTCCTGCACGCCGTGCTCGCGCGCGTACGCCACGATGGCGTCGCGGTAGGCCACGGCCAGCACCTCGTGCACCGGGCGCAGGAAGCCGGTCCGCGTGTCGCGCAGCTGGGCCTCGGCGTCCCGCTCCAGTTCCTCGCGGCGCCGCTCCGCCTCGGCGGCGGCCCGGCGTTCGGCCTCGGTACGGGCCTCGGCGTCGATCTCGTCGCGCTGTCCGGCCAGTCTGCGCTGTCCGGCGAGCCGCTCCCGCTCCTCCTGCCGGGCGGCCTGCTCCGCGGCCTCACGGTCGGCGCGCTCCTGGGCCTGCGCGCGGGCGGTGCGCTCGGCCACCGACCTGCTCAGGCCCGCCCAGCTGTCGTCGTAGTACTTCGCGGTGTGCTCGGCGGTGGTGTTCACCTCCACCGTGCCCTGCAGGGTGCGGGTCACCTCGGCCTCGGCGGTCACGACGTCGCTGAGCCGGGCGGTCATCTCGATCTCACCGGTGTCGAGGTGGTAGACGACCGTGCCGCCGTCCGTCTCGAGGCGGTAGGCGCCGTCCTGCCAGGTCCACCGGGTGTCGGCGCCGAGCGCGTCCTCGAACGCCCGGCGCGCCGGGGCGCCGAGCAGGGTCCCGAACTCCTCCCGCAGTGTGGCCTCGCCGGCCACCTCGGCGCTGGCCCGGCCGGTGCGGCGCAGCTCCTCCTGCCACATGCGGGTGAGCCGGCTGGAGGCCCGGACACGGACCCGTCGGGGATTGCACATGCTGGGGTACCCCCTCGTGTGTTCCCGCCCTCACTCGAACTGGTCGAGCAGGGCGTTCACTTCGGCAATGATACGAGACAGCTCTGCCTCGGTCTGGGTGTTCACGGGTGGATGCTCCCTCAACTCCCGTGACAGATCGGCGAGTTTGTGGAGTCCCTCGACGACGCTCCATTCGCTGGGCCGCCGGCCGGCGGTCAGCGGTGCGCCGATCTCCCGGGCGTCGAGCAGGATCTCGTGGTCGGGGCGGCGCCGTCCGGCCGGTTCCCCGCCGTGCTTCTCCACCACGGCCTGGACGGCCTCCTCCACCGTGGTGCGGTCGGCCGGGTCGGTCCAGATGTGGGCGAGCGGCCACAGGTCGACGGGCTCGGCGGTGCGCGACTCGCGCAGCAGCGCGGCCCCGGCGACCAGTTTCAGGCTGCGCACCAGCCGGCGGTCCGAGAGCCGGACCCCCTGGATCAGCAACTGCCGTACCAGTTCCCGGTGTTCGCCGAGCACCGGATCCAGTTCGACGTCCCTGAGCCGCAGGGTGAGCCGGCCGAGCCGTTCGACGGTCACCGTGCCCGAGGTGCGGTGTGCGCCGGTCCGGGCGGAGGTGTCCGTGCCCCGCGCCTGTTCGGCGGCCTGGACGGCGGCGGTGAACCGGCGGGCCTCGTGCTCCCAGCCCACCTGGAGCAGCCGCTCGAGATCGGTGCCGCCCACCGGCTCCACCTGCAGCCGGATCAGGAAGCGGTCCGAGAACGCGGTCAGGCCGGGGTCGTCGGGAATCTCGTTGGTGGCGCCCAGCAGACTGATCAGCGGGGCGTTCTCTGCTCGTGCGCCGTTGTGGTAGCGACGTTCGTTGAGCAGGGTCAGCAAGGTGTTGAGGATGGCGCTGCTGCCCTGGAACACCTCGTCCAGGAAGACGAGTTCGGCGGTCGGCAGCATGCCCTCGGTGCGTACCTGGTAGGTGCCCTGCCGGAACTGCTCGAAGTCCAGCGCGCCGAAGATCTCCGACGGCTCGGTGAACCGGGTGAGCAGATAGCTGAAGTGGCGGGCCTCGATGTGCCGGGCGAGCGCCGAGATGAGCTCGCTCTTGGCGGTGCCGGTGGGTCCGAGCAGCAGCGCGTGTTCCCGGCAGACCACGGCGAGCTGCAGCAGCCGTACGGCGCGGTCCCGGCCGACGAACTCGTCGCCGAGCCGCCGTCGTACGTACTCCAGGTCCCTGATGGTGTCGACGGTGTCCTGGCCCCAGCTCACCGTGCCTCCTTCCTCGTGCCGCTCGTGGCCGCCACGGTGTCAGCGCCTGCCCGAGCGGCGCTGCTCGCGCCGTTTCCGCTGCAACTGGCCCACGATCTGGCCCAGTTGCTCGGGTGTGGGCGGAACCGGCGGGTCCTGGAAGTGGGCGGCGACGAAGGCGTCCCGGAAGACCGAGTGGATGTCGTCGCCGTTGCGTCCGCGCAGCGCCGACGCGATGAGTTCGTCCACGCCGCCGCCGACGTCGATGCCGAACTTCGCCGCGTGCAGGTTGATCATCTTCAGCCGGGCCTCGTCGTTGGGCAGGTCGATGGCGATGGACTCGAAGCGGCTGGGCCGCAGCAGGGCCTCGTCGATCAGGTTGAGCCGGTTGGTCGTGCCGATCACCAGGGTCGGCACCTCCGGCCGGAAGCCGTCCATCTCGGTGAGGATCTGGGCGACCACGGCGTTGCCGGCGCGGGTGCCGCCGTCGGAGTGCTCCGAGCGGCGCGAGGCGATGGAGTCGAACTCGTCGAAGACCACCACCGAGGGGGCGTTGCGGCGTGCCTCGGCGAAGATCTCCCGGACGTTGCGCTCGCTCTCACCGACGTAGGTGCCCATGACCTCCGGGCCGGAGACCACCAGGATGGTGGCGTTCATCCGGTTGGCGATCGCCTTCGCGAACAGGGTCTTACCGGTGCCGGGCGGGCCGTGGAAGATGAAGCCGCGCGGGATCAGCTTGGTGCGCAGGTGGTCGTACTGCGCTGGCAGCCGGTGGTGGCCCATCACGATGTCGATGGCCCGCTGGATGTGGGCCTTGACCTCGTCGTATCCGGCGATGTCGGGGAAACCGACGTCCGGCACCTCGAAGTTGCTGGACATCTGGGCCTTGAACGCCCGGATCGTGGAGTACAGGTCGCGGGCGGCCGGCGCCGGGTGGTCCTTGTGGACGCTCACGGCGTACCGCATGGCCTGGCGCAGCAGTACGGGGTTCATGCCGGCGACGTGCTTGTAGAACTCGATGGGGTCGTACCGGTCGAACCGTTCGGCCTCGTCCACCGTCACCAGGGCCCGGCCCAGCGGCTGTTCCTCCTGATCGTCGCGGAACCAGACGGTGCGGGGGACGCCGGTGATCGTGACGCGGGTGCTGAACCGCTCGGCCAGTACCTCGGGCACCGAGAGCGAGGGCGCGGCGAACGCGAGCATCACCCGCTCGGGCGCCCCGTGCAGCAGCTCGGTCACCTCCCTGGCCTCCGGCGAGAGCTGTCCGTCGGCGCCGCCCGCGAGCAGGTCGAGGTGCTGTACGACGAGTACGGTGTCGTCGTTGAGGGCGCGCACCAGCTCGCGCAGCCGGGCCAGCAGGCGCTGGCGCGGGTTCTGCTGCACCGGGATGAGCTGTTCGCCGGGCGGCAGCTGCTCCTGCGGGTCGCCGTCCTCGCCCTCGGGGGGCTCCTCCAGCACCTCGGCCCGCAGTCCGGCCCGCGAGGCCATCTCCCGCCACAGGTGCGGCACCACCGGCTTCTCCGCCACCACCAGCACGGACAGCCGGGCCCTCAGCAGCGAGGCGACCTGGGCGATGTCCCGGCCGTAGGCGAGGACGGTGGCCTGGTCCTCGTGGAGTTCCTTCGGCTGCGGGTGCCGGTACACCGGTTCCTCGGGCGCGGCCTGTTCGCGGGGCGGCTCGGCGGTGCCGGCCGGGCCGGGAGGCTTGGTCAGGTCGGGCGGGGTGGCCGTGGCGGGTGCGGCCGGCGCGTACGACGGCGGATAGAGCGGGGTGCCGTGCGGCAGCTCCGACTGGAGCAGCAGCTCGGGCGAGACGGTCTCCCAGCGCAGCACGTCCCAGCCCGGCGGGAGCGGCAGCAGCAGCATGTACGGCCCCGAGGCCAGGGCCTGTTCGACGGTGATGTGCGGCGGCTGCCGGCGCAGCGCCGCCAGGGACGCCTCGTCCCGGGCGACGACGGAGATACGGCGCACGGACGTGGTCATGCGGGACTCCCCCCACTCGCTTCCAGCAGTTCCCTCTGCCGATACGCAGGCACTCCCGAGGGGCGGCCCCGCACCCGCCGCCGGCGCACCGTCACCGTCATGTGAGACTCCCCCCACCCGCATCCAGCCGCTCCACCTGCCCGAACAGGCGCACGCCCGCCAGGTACGCGGTGCCGATGCCCGAGCGGGCCCGTAACAGGCGCCGGTGTGAGCGCTCGAGCCGGGCGAGGGCGGCCCACCACTGGGCGACGGGGCGGGCGGCGGTCAGGTCGGGTGGCACGGCCAGGGCGGCGCGGGCCCGGCGTATCAGCGACAGGTGTGCCTCCGTGTGGCGCAGCAGGGCCGCCTCGTACACGTCGATCACCAGCTCCCGTTCGCTCATCCGGAGCTGGTCGAGCAGCCGGCCCCGCCACAGGGCCTGGGCCGGGGAGGCGGGGGCCTCGCAGTAGACGGTGGTGATCAGGCGGCGGCCCTGCGGATGGGTCAGCAGTACGTCCTCCAGGAGGAGTTCGGCGTCGGTCTCGCCGACCGGGTCGGGGCGGTCGAGCAGGGCGGTGAGCGGTGAGGCGGCCCGCAGCCGGCCGGCCAGCGCCGGGTCGGCGATGTGCGGGAGCGCGGGCGCGACCACCGCGTGATGGGCGAGCACGTCCCACAGCGAGCGGGCGGGCGGCACGGCGCGGACCGCCCCGGCCGCCAGGTGGGCCTGGGCCCGTGCGCCGACGGCGGCGGCCAGCAGCAGGGCGCCGGCCCCGACCGGCCGCCGCTCGCGGGCCGCGAGGGCCTCCAGCCGCAGCCGGGCCGCCGACTGCGCCGCCAGCCGGATGACGGCGGCGGTGACGTCGGGCGGCGGCGCGGCCAGCTCCTGCGGAGCCGTCAGCTCGCCCTCGGGTGGTGCCGGACGCGGGGCCGCGCCGCCGTCAGCGGTCGTCGCCCACAGCAGCACGCGCAAGGCGGTATCGACCGCGGTCATCTTTCACCCACTGTTCGCATTCGCGCACCGAGTCGCCGGAGCGTGCGTAGAAACGCAGGAGCCGCTCCTCGCCGGTGAGATTGATCAGTCCGGCCACCTGCCAGGGCTGGCGGAACGTGCCGAGGTGCAGATCGACGTCGATGCTCGACAGACCCGACTCGTTCCCCGAGAACAGGTGCGTGTGGTACCAGCCCATCAGCTGCCGGTCCTGTCCGGAGGTGGTGATGCGCTGGTTCACGTCGCGGAAGGAGTCCCCGGTGAAGGTGAAGTGCAGCGCTCCGGCGCCCGAGTGCTCGGCCGGTGTGACCTCGTTGATCTCCACCAGATAGCGGTCGGCCGGCGCCTCGCCGTCGTCGCTCGCCCGTTCCGCGCGCTCCGGGCCGAGGACGCGCAGGACCCTGCCGAGCAGGAAGCCGCCCTCCTCCAGCCGGCGGGAGAGTTTCATCTGGTGCAGATGGCCGTGGATGTCGCCGGACAGCAGGACGGTCACCTGGCCGAGCCCGGCCGCGTCGATGCCCAGGTCCGCCGGGTCCACGCCGGGCACGGGCGGCTCGGCCACCTTGCGCACGGTGAAACTGCGCCTGCTCTCCCGCAGGTTGAGGTCCATGGTGCCCTCGACCTCGGGGGTCGAGCGGCCGAGTGCCAGACCGCTCAGGGAGGGATGGTCGATGCAGAAGCCCCACACCTGTTCGTCGGGGTCGAGCTGCTGCACCACGTGCTGCAGGACCGGGCCGAGCAGTTCCCGCACCGGGTACTCGCGGTCGATGACGGTCTCACCGCCCTGCGAGACGATCACCCCGAGGCGGCCGATCTGGCTGCGCAGGTTGTGGATCGTGCGCGGGCCGTCCACCAGCCGGGGGTCCGGCCTGCGCACGTACCGCAGATGCATGATGAGCGGCTCGTCGGGCTCGCCGTCGGGCAGGTCCCGGCGCAGTCCCTCGACCATCAGCGAGGACAGGGTCATCTTGCCGACCAGGTCGAAGGACGTGCCCTTGTAGAGCAGCACCATGGCCGCGCCGGCGCGGTTCTCCTCACTCATCCGCGCTCGCCTTCCCGCGCCGGACCGCCAGGAACCGGGAGCGGTCGGCCCGCTCGGTCAGACCCGCCCGGGCCAGCCAGGTGGTGCCGCCGATCTCCTTGATGCGCTCCTGGCCCTCCCAGGAGAACGCCCAGGCGGCGGCGTCCCCGTCGAGGTATCCGCCGCGTTCGATGATGTCCTGCACGAGGCTGTCGAAGTCCATGGCCATCCGGTAGTCGTGGGGCAGGATCTCGTAGTTGCGGTAGCGGGCCATGTCGATGAGCATCAGGCACAGCTTGTACATGCTCAGGTCCGGTGTGTAGTCGGTCATCAGCGGGCCGAGGCACACCGCTCCCCTGCGGTCCTCGTCGCGGGCGATGTTCGGGTGGAACACGTCGGACCGCCAGCGCACGCGCGGGGCCTGGATGGGGAACTCCGAGGGCATCCAGATGATCAGCTCGTGCTGGTCGATGCGGCGGGGTTCGAGCGGCCAGGACTCCAGGTCGTCGGGCGGAGCGAAGCCGGGGACGTGCAGCTCCACCTTGTACTCCATGGGCAGCCGGTCGTCGTCCATGAAGACCAGCGTGAACTCGTCGTGCTCGGCGGCGAAGTCGACGAGATCGTCACGGGCCCGGGTCAGCGCCTCCTGGCGCAGCCAGGGATCCACGCCGGCCGTCGACTCGGCCGACATCTGCAACTGGCCGCCGTCGCGGACGCCCTGGTTGTAGAGGGGCTGCTCCGGGTCGAGGCGGCGGGCCTCGCCGCTCTCGTCGCGGAAGTCGACGACGGCGCGCAGCAGATGCCCGTTGGCGTCCTGGGCGACCTCCGGTCGGTACTGCGCCCAGACGGCCGGGACGAGTTCGCTCGGCAGGGTCGTGTTGGGCACGTACGGGATCTCGAACTGCTGGCCGTCGGGGCCCATGACCTCCAGGCGGGTGTACAGGGTCGGGCGGAAGTCGTACTCGCCGTAGAGCACTTCGACGTCGGGTGCGATGCGCGCGGCCCGCTCACGCAGCTGGTCCAGGCGGTCCGGGAGCATCGCGGCGACCCGGAAGGCGGCCTGCCGGTGGCCGGCGTACAGCTGGACGGCATCGGCGTCGACCAGCTCGCGTACCAGCCTGAGCAGTTCGGGGTAGGCCTCGCTGCCCACGAACTCCACCGTGCGGTACAGCGTGTCGGCGTTCAGGGCGGTGCCGCCGTGCTCCCGGTCCTCCTCGTCGAGGAAGGCGCGGATCTTCTGCAGGACGTGGTTGCCCGGCCAGCGGCGCAGCACCGTGTCCAGCAACTGGCGTACGCCGTCCCGCTGTACGGCGCCCAGCTCCAGCGCACGCACCACCTGCCGCCAGTAGGCGACGACCTCCTGGCCCGCGTCCCAGCGCGGCCGGGCCTGCGGCGGGAAGTCCATGTCCTCGAGGACTTCCTCGGCCTGGTTCTGGGTGCGGTACAGATCGGCCAGCAGGTCGACCAGCTCACGTTTGATCTCGGGGGGCAGCTTGCCCGCTTCATAGGTCATCGGGGTGTTCCCTTCCCGTCGGCCTCGGCCAGTTCCAGGTAGCGGATTGCGCGGGTTCGGCCGGTGCTGAGGACCGGCAGGATCTCGCGCGGCGCCACGCCGAGGTCGGCGAGCCGCGAACCCGGGGGCGCGTCGGCGAGCCGGGTGGACTCGCGCGTGGGCGGGGAGCCGGGCAGCGGCGCCCAGGTCATCACGGTCTCCTCGGGGGCCAGATGGTCGGTCAGATCGGCCGGGGTGGACCGCACCGTGTCCGGGACGGGAGCCACCAGGTCGGCGGGGATCCTGCGATGCAGGGGGCAGTCGGGGTCACGGGGCACGGTGACCGGGGTCGCCGTACCGCCGGCGGCGTCCACGCGGATCACGCCGGGGCTGGTGGGGGCACCGCACAGCAGCCGTACCGCGGTCACCGCCAGCCACGATCCGATCAGCGCGGAGACGGGTGCCGAGGCGCCGGCCTCGGGTGCGACGGCGTCGGCGCAGGCCCACGGGTCGTCCTGGGCGGCGCGGTCGCGGGGGGTGAGGCCGCAGCCGAAGCAGGGCCCGGACGGCTCGTACAGCCGGATCTCACCGCCCCAGGCGCTGGTGCCCGCGTCCAGCAGGGCCGTGCCCACCAGTTGGCAGCGGCCGGCGAGCTGGAGCCGGGCCGCCAGGCTGTCCAGGCAGCTGACGACCAGTGAGGCGTCCCGCAGTTCCGCCAGCCCCACCCCGCTGACCAGGGGCGCGGTGCGGGCCTCGGCCCGGGTCACCGGGGACAGTTCGGTGAGCCGGCGGGCCGCGGTGGGGGCCTTGGGCCGGCCGATGTCGTCGGCGCGGAACAGCGGGGCGCGGCTGAGGTTCGACTCCGAGACGGCGTCGGGGTCGCACAGCACCAGGCGGCCGACGCCGGCCAGGGCGAGCGCCTGCGCGCACTGGCTGCCCAGGGCGCCCACCCCGCAGACGACGACGGTGGCCCGGGCGAGCCGTTGCTGGTCCCAGCCGGTGATGAGGGCGTGCCGGTCGAAGCGTCCCATGTCAGGTCCGCCTCAGCGTGCGGAAGTTCATCGGGCACTGCTGGACGGTCAGTTCGCTGCGCCACTGCTCGAAGCAGCCGAGGCCGCGCGCCGGGTCCTGGTGCACGGCCTTGCGGCAGCCGGGTTCCTCGGGCGAGCAGGGGCAGACGACCACCGTCTCGAACAGCCGGAAGGTGTGGGTGCACACGAAGCAGGCGTTGCGCTGCCGCGGGTGCCCGAGCACCGGGTCGCCGGGCATCAGCCGTACGGTGTGCAGGGTGTCCGGCCGGGGGTCGGTGGTGTCGACGCCGTGGAAGAAGGCGGCCTGCGCCCCCGGGTCGGGCGGGTCGGCGGGTGGGGCCTCCCCGCTGCAGGGCAGGTTGCGCAGGTGGTGGGTGACGTCGGTGAGTCTGCCGTCGTCGGTGTGGCGCAGATAGACGGTGTCGTCCAGCCGGAAGGTGTGGCCGCACACCCGGCAGGGGGCGCGGCGCGGGGAGCCGGGCCGGCGCCAGGTGCCGAGCCAGCGGGAGTCCAGGGTGGTGGAGGCCGGGCCGTCGGCACCGGCCACCTGCGGATTGTCGCCGCGCTGCAGCCCACGCTCGAAGGCGCTGGCGACACCTGCGGGTGCGGAGGTGGCGGCGGGTGTGTCGGGCGTCGTCATGCCGCGCGGCCCCTTCCCGAGCAGCGGTGCATCTCGTCCGGTCCGTGGCCGCTCAGTACGAGGGCGGCGCGGGCGGCCTCGCAGGCCCGGTCGACGGTGCCCGAGTGGGCCAGGGACTCGTAGAAGCCCCTGGCGAAGGCGAGGGCGGCGGCGTCGGGGAGTTCGCCGCTGGTGCCCACGACGGTGCCGGCGCAGTCGAGCAGGCCGTCCGCGTACGCCGCCGACCAGCAGGAGTTGAGGACGACGCAGTCGAGCGGCGCGTGCAGTGCGAGGGCCGCGGCGAGGGATCCGACCGGGAGCGGGGCGGAGGTGCCGCTCTCGTCCTCGAAGAGCAGCCGGCCGTCGTCCGTGCCGTGTCCTGCGAAGTGCACGATGTGCGGTCGGACCGTCTGGAGCTGGGGCAGGATGTCGGACACCCGGGCCGCCGGGTGGGCCTCCACCGTCAGCCGGCCGGCGGAGCGGGCCGCGGCCTCGCGGATGAGGCGCTGCTCGGCGCCGAGGCGCAGCCGGGCCTCGTCGAGCGGCGCGGACATCAGGCACAGCACCCGCAGTGGTGTCGCGGTGCCCCGGCCGGCCAGCGCGGCGAGGCCCTCGTGCCCGGGGTACAGGGCTGCCGCCGCGGTGACGAGGTCGCCGAGCGTGACGTCCTCGAAGCGGCCCTGGCCAACGGTCCGGCAGACCGTGCGCCACCAGGAGGCGGCGGGCAGCTGGGCGAACGGCGGCAGCAGGGCGGGGCTGATTCCGAGGTCCTCCAGAAAGGCGTGACCGCTGGCCGCGTCCGGAAATAATTCGCCCAGTGTTTCGAATGCGCCGGCATCGCGCAGGTGTGTCCATGTCGGATTGGCCATCTGTTCGTCCCCCGAGCCAACTGCCGTCCCATGTCGGGCCGTTGGTGAGAAGGGTACGCGCAGTGACGCTTCGCGGGTGTAGTTTCGGATTCCGCAGCACACTTATCGGGGGCGGGCTTGATCGAGCGTCTGGAAATGATCACCTGTGGTGGCCGCGATGCGGGAAAATCGATCTTCGAGATCGATTTCGATCGCCAGGGAGAGAGGTCCCGGGACGGATTCCGGGAGCGTCCGGGTCTGCTGGTGCACAGCGGCGGCGAGCGCGTCGTACAGCGCATCGCCCACACCGACGCGGCGCGCCGGGAGCTGGAACGGACCGTGCGGACGGCCGACGTACTGGTGCGCCGGCTCGGCGTCACGCGGTACCCGCCCGAACTCAGCCGTGTCATCGGCTATCGCCCGGACGGCCGGGCACCCTTCCTGGTCGCCACCCGCCGCGGCCGCCCCCTGTCCGAGGCGGTCGACCAGTTACCCCTGGAGGCGGGCCAGTTGTGGGCCGTCGTGGACGGCGTCCTCACGGTGCTGCGGCAACTGAACGACCTGCGTCTGGTGCACCGGGACATCCGGCCCGAGACCCTGTGGTGGGACGGGACCTCCGTGCAGCTGGCCGACTTCGGTCTCAGCCTCGACGAGGGCGAACCACGCGGCGCGGCGGCCGGCACCGACCCGTGGCGGTCCCCGGAACAGGCCAAGGGCCAGGGCCGGGCCGACTGCCGGGACGACGTCTACTCCGCCGGCGCCGTCATCTTCCACCTCGCCACCGGCGAGGAGGCCACCACGGCCGCGGACATGCGCGACCGGGTGCGCTGGCTCGACTCCAGCCAGCGCAACCTGCTGGAGGGGGTCTTCACCAACGAGGCACGCCAGCGCGTCAGCGGATACACGCTCCGGCTGCGGCGTGACACCCAGGCGGGCCGCAGCACCGGCCCCGGCCCGGGCACGGGCCCCGGCACGTCCGGGCCGCCCCGGCTCGCCGAGCTCGAACAGCAGGCCCGCCAGCACTTCCACGAGCTGCGTGCCCGGCAGTACGCCTTCAACCAGCGGCAGCACGGACCGGCGTACCCCCAGCCGCCCGCCGCTCCCCCGGGCACGCGCCCCGGCATGCTCGTGCTGCGCCGGCGGGCCGTCGTCCTGTCCGCCGCGCTGGCCGTCACGCTCCTCGGCGTGCTGATCGCCGTCCTGGCGCTGGTCTGAGGGGAGCAGTGACATGTCAGCAAAGGTGAGGTGCCCCATCTGCCTCAGCATGGTCGACTGGGCGACGGCCGAGACCGTCACCCTCACGGCCGACGGCCGGCCCGAACCGCTCGCCGCTCTCGAGGGCGAGGACGACGTGCTCGGGAACCACCGCCGCCTCGACGCCTACCGGCTGTGCACGGGCGGCGGTGAGCCGCACGTCCTGCCCGGACGCTACGGCGACTTCGGCGAGCCCCTGGTCATCGGCGTGGTGGGTGAGTCCGCGGCCGGCAAGAGCCATCTGCTCGCGGCCATGCTCGGCATGCTCTCCGACGTCGACCGGATGGCCCGCCTCGGTCTGGTCGTCGGCGGGCTCGACCTCAAGCTGCACCAGCGCTACCTGAAGGACGTCGTGCGGCCCTTCCTGGACCAGGGGCAGGGCCTGGCCGGAACCCCGGCCCAGCCACCCGAGTTCACCGACGCCCTGTGGATCCACAACAGCAGAACCGGACGCAACGTCGCCGTCGCCTTCTTCGACGTCTCCGGCGAGTGGCTCGCCGACCACGACGCCGAGGTGCCGTTCCTGGGCGCGGTCAGCGCGCTGGTCTTCGTGGTCGACCCGACCCGTATCCGCGGGCTGACCGCCGCCGGCGGCAGCGTCACCGGCGACCCGTCCTTCGGTGTCGTCCTCGACAAGATCGGGCGGCTGCACGGGGTGGACGGCTCCCAGTTCCTGCCGCTGCCGGCCGCCGTCGTGGTCGGCAAGTGCGATCTGCTGCGGCACCACGAGCCGCTCGTCGACCGCTGGTTCCAGAACGCCTCCCCGGACGAGGAGCTGCAGCTCGCCACCGTCGAGCAGGAGAGCGAGGACGCCTACGCCTTCCTCAGCTCCCGCGGCGCCGCCGGCTGGCTCGCCCCCTTCGTGCGCTGCGCCCGCTCCACGCTGCACTTCACCACCGCGACCGGCCACAAGGCGGTCGAGGCGGACGGCGTCCAGCGCTCCCCGCACGGGAGTTTCGCGCCGCGCCGGACCCTCAAACCCATGCTCGCCCTCTTCGCCATGTGCGGGGTCCTCGACCCCGACGACCTCGGCCCGGGAGCTGTCCGATGACGACGGTCGACCAGATCCTCTTCGGCTGGGCCGAACGGGACCACGAAGGCAACGCCGGAGTCCGCCCCGTCGCGCACTCCGGGCTGCGCACCCTCGACCGCTGGGCCAAGCGGCTCCAGTACGTCTGGGCCACCCAGGACGGCCAGGGCGACCAGCCGGAACTGACGGCCAGCCTCGTCCACCTGGTGTTCGAGGACGAGGCGGCCGTCCTGCGCAAGCTGCCCTCACGCAACCCGCACGGCCGGGGCGGCGCCACCCTGACCCACGTCCTGGTCGGCGACCCGCGCACGATCGACGCACAGCTCGCCCTGGGACTGCACGACTGGCCGGGCTGGCTGGACCGCGAACCGGACGGCACCGGCGCGGACCTCGCCGCACTCGGCCTCGACGACCTCAGGGAGGCGGCGCGGCCCGGGCTGGCCGCGCTGCGCGACCGAGTCGCCGAGGTCCCGGCCGAGCAGCTCACCGCGCTCGTCGCCCGGGTACTCGCCGAGCCCGCCGAGGACTTCAGCGTCATCACCCGTCCGCACCTCGCCCTGCCGACGATGACGGCCCTGCTGGACATCGCCGGACCGGTGTCCGGCCGGCCGTGGACCTTCGCGAGCCGGGAGTCCACCGACAAGGGCGCCCATCAGCCCCGGGTGGTGTTCCTCGCCGCCCGCCCGCCCCAGTCGATGTACATCAACCAGCGCCGGCGCGTCGACGTGACCGAGCCCCCGCCCGACACGGACACCGGCCGGTTCGCCACCCAGCTGGTGGAGCTGTACCGGGAGGCCGGACACGCGGCACTGGAGCGGATCCGCCCGCGGCACCCGCTGCACGGCGCGGACGACGTGGACGCCTGGCGGCGGACGGTTCGCGTGGTGGACGGGCGGATCTCCGATCCGCGGGTACGGCTGGACGTGTTCCTCGACGACGCCCTGCTGGAGCGTGCCGTCGCCCGCGGCGCGCTCGCCCATGAACGAGCGCACATGACCGGCGAGTTGAGGAAGCAGCCCGCGGAGTGGCTCATCGAGGCGCTGCGCCGCTGGCACCGCCTGGAGAAGCGGGCCGCACGCCATCCCGAGCTGCGGGACCTGCTGACGAGCGAGGCCGTGGAGGCCTGCCTCGCCGGACAGGGGACCGACGCACTGGTGGAGGCGACGCGGGACGCGGAACCGAAGCCGTCGTCGGTGACCGACGTCTTCCACCGGCAGGTGCCGCACGAGGGCCTGGACCTGAGCAGGAGCGGACACCGGCGGCTGGTGATCGCGGCCCTGGACCTCGCGATGCCCGCCGACGCACTGGACCACACCGGTCTCTTCGCCGCCAGCCCGGCGGACGAACTGCTGGACCTCGTCGTGCGCTACACCCGCTACTTCCCGGACGCCATGCACCTGGTGCTGCACCACCTCGCCGGCGCCGGTCACAGCCCGGCCGCCGCACAGGTGTGGTACGAGCAGGACCTGCTGCTCGAAGCGGTGGACCGCATCGCGCGCGGCGACCGCGCGAAGGAGGTCGACTGCTTCCGCCAGCTGCTCCTCGCCGCGCACGGCCCACGCCTGGACGGCGCGGCGGCCGCCACCCTGGTGGAACGCGCCGGGGTGCAGGCGCCGTTGGGTCTGTACGCCGCCGCGCTGGAACTGGCCGCGGACGACGGGGCCGAGCAGCGGATCCGGTACGAGATCTCGGAGCAGTTCCTCCGCGACAACGGCTACCTCGCCCGCGGGGGGCGCCCCGCCCACGGGCCGCGTCCGGGCGGGGCGGTGCCGGGCAGGACGACCGCGCCGGCCGGGGCCGGTACCCAGCCCTGGTACGGCTCCACCGGGCCGGCCCCGTCCCAGCCCTACGGTGCCGCCGCGAGCCCGGGGGCGGAGCACCGCGCCCGGTGGGACCCCCTGACCCCGCCGCAGGAGCCGGGCCGGCGTCCGGCCGACCCGCCCGCCGGTGGCGGTCCGCAGGCGCCGGCGGACGACCGCAGGCGCGGGCTCGGAGGCCTCGGCCAGCTCGACGGCCTGGCCGTGGTCTTCGTGTCGGCGCTCCTGTTCGTGCTGCTCTGCACGCTCGGCTACATCCTGCTGACCTCGATGCCCTGACCTCGATGCCCTGACCTCGGCCCACCCGCCGCGCCTGCCCACACCGACCGCCGGACGACACGATTGACGCCGCATGACATCGACTGAAGAGGCAACACCGCCGAACCCCGGGTCGGTGCCCGCGCAACGCACCGGCACCGACGGGGAACTCGACCGCATCGCCGGGCGGATCCGCGCCCTGGCGAACCGTGCCCGCACCGACGGCTCCGACACCCGGGTGCTCGACCATGTCGTCGCCGACCTCGAACGGGGCGGTGCCACGCTCGCCGGCACCGATCTGGTCGCCGCCTACCCCCCGGAGGTGCTGCTCCCGGACGCGCCCTCGAAGGACCGCGGCGCCCTGGAGGGCTGGCTCGGAGTCGCCCGCGACGTGCTGGTGTTCGCGCCCATCGCACTCACCTGGTGGCGGCTGCGCGGCGCCCTGGACGCCTATGACGCGACCCGCAGCCAGGACCCCTTCCTGCTCGGCTGGGCCCGTGGATTCCCGCAGGGCAGCCCGCCCGAGGCGACCACCGTGACCCTGGGCACGTCCGCGCTCCACGTCACGCTGCTCATCCTGGTCGTCGTCGCGCTGACCCTGGTGCTGCACGCCCTGCAGCGCAGCCGGGAGCGGCGGCTGTCGCGGGAGGAGGAGCGCGGGCAGCTCGCCACCGAGCTGGCCCTGGCGACGTTCCTGCTCGCCACGCCCGCGCGGCCGGCCGGCAAGCCGCTGGACAGCCGGAGCGCGGAGAAGCTCGCCTCCCAGCTCAACGCCGGTACGGAGGCACTGCAACTGGCGTTGCACCGGACCGCCCAGGAGATCACGGCCGCGCTGGAGACCGGGCCCGGCAGCAGGATCCAGAGCGCCCTGGACGGCTGGACGAAGACGGTCGACGAACTGACCCGGCTGATCCGGGGACTCACCCCGCCCAGCCAACTCGCGCAGGACCTGATCCGGATCCGGGAGCAGAGCGCCGAGGACGAGGCGAGGCTGCGCGCCGCCATCGAGACGCTCGCCGGCGATCTGCGGCGCGCCCAGGAGACGACCGGGCAGGAGATCCACCGGCACGACCTCGCGGTCGCCTCGGTGCGTGAACTGGCCCGCAGCCTCGGGGAGACGCTGCTGGTCTTCACCGAGCGGGCGGAGAACCTGGTGGACTCAACCCGGAGCATCTGGCAGCTCGTCGACCGCCTCGACAGCCGCGCCGGGCATCTTCCGTCCGGCGGCCTGGACAACGCCGACCCGCCGTACCGGGGCCGGCCGTGAGCGGCCGGCCGCCGCAGCGGGCAGCCGCCGGGCGCACCGTGCTGCTCGCCGGGTGGCTCTTCGCCGACCTGCTTCTGCTGCTGCTGGTGATCGCACTGGGCTCGCTGCCGCGCGAGCAGCGCACGGGCGCGACGCCGAAGCCCAGCACGCCGTCCAGCCCGCCACCGAGCACCCAGCCGGCGGAGCGCGGGCTGGTCCTCAAACCGTGCAGCTTCACCGTGCGGACGGGCAGCGCCGGGTCCGTACGCAAGCAGTTCGGCGCGCAGCTGCGCGGGGCCGGGGTGGCGGACCGTACGGCGGGTTTCGTGCTCTCCTTCGGTACGGCGCCGGACCCCGGGCCCGGCCAGGAGGCCGCCGACAAGGTCAACTCGATGATCACCGGCGGGTTCTCCCGCTTCAGGAACGCGCCCAAGCGCGGCTACTGGAAGGGCGGGCCGTCCGGCAAGGTCAGGATCGACGTCTTCTTCCTCGCCACGGCCGACGGCGACACCTCGTTCCCGAAAGGGTGCCATTCCTCGGACGACGGCTGACCGGCCGGGTCACGGCGGCGGGGCCTGGATGCCCGGGCGGAACTTCGGGAGACGCAGGGTGATCTTCGTGCCCGCGCCCACGCCGGTCTCGATGACGAGGCCGTGGTCGTCACCGTAGACCTGGCGCAGCCGGCGGTCGACGTTGCTCAGACCGACGCCGGTGGCCGGTCCGGCGGTGCCGCGCAGGATCGCGCGCAGGCGTTCCGGTTCCATGCCGACGCCGTTGTCCTCGATGACGACCCGGGCCCAGGTTCCCTCGTCCTCGGCGGTGATCGTGACGCTGCTGCGCTCCACCGCCTCCTCCAGGCCGTGTTTGAGGGCGTTCTCGACGAGCGGCTGCAGACAGAGGAAGGGCAGTGTCACGGGCAGGACCTCGGGGGCGATGCGCAGGGTGACCCGGAGGCGGCGGCCGAAGCGGGCGCGGGCGAGTTCCAGGTACTGCTCGATGCAGCGCAGTTCCTCGGCGAGGGTGGTGAAGTCGCCGTCCCGGCGGAAGGAGTAGCGGGTGAAGTCGGCGAACTCCTGCAGGAGTTCACGGGCGCGCTCCGGATCGGTGCGGACGAAGGAGGCGATGCTCGCCAGGGAGTTGTAGATGAAGTGCGGGGAGATCTGGGCGCGCAGAGCGCGGACCTCGGCCTCGTGGGCGCTGGTGCGGGCCCGGTCGAGGCCGGAGAGTTCGAGTTCCAGGGAGAGCCGGCGCGCCGCTTCCCCGCAGGCCCGGAGCAGGGCGGTGGATTCGGCGGCGGCCAGCACGGCGAGGGCACCGGGGACCGTGCCGTCGGCCGTGAGGGGCACCAGGGCGCCCCAGCGGACGGGACAGCCGGCCTCGTCGCAGGACAGCGGGAAGGCCCGGGCGCGGGGCGGCCGGGCGAGTTGGGCCGCGAGCTGTGCGCGGTGGTGTTCGGCGGCGCCGTCCCAGGCGAGCACGGAGGTGTCGTCGGTGAGGGCGAGGGCCGGGGTGCCGAGCAGGGGGCGCAGTCTGCGGGCCGCCTTGCGGGCGGTGTCCGGGGTCAGTCCGGTACGCAGGGGTGCCGCGGCCAGCGCGGCGGTGTGCAGCGCCTGGGTGAGGGCACGTGCCCCGTCGCTGTCGGCCGAGTGCTCCTGCTGCCGCCGAGCCGCGCCGTGCCCGAGGGCGACACCGAGCACGAACAACGCGAGACCGGCCAGGGCGAGGGCGGCGGTGCTCAGGACGGTCACGGGTGACGCGGGTCCGGGCCGGCGGGGCGGGCGGTGGTGGGCACGTGGGTCTCCGTCAGGTCGTGGCCGGTCCTGGGCGGCGGGCGGTCGGGGGTTCGGGGAGGTGCAGGCGGGCCATGGTGGCGGCGGTACCGGGCGGGACGCGGTCGCGGGTGGCCAGGGAGAAGAGGACCATCGCCGCGAAGCCCACGGGCACGGACCAGACCGCGGGCCAGGCCAGCAGCGTGTGCAGCCAGCCCGAACGGGCACCGCCGGCGATGGTGGCCGTCACCGCGGTGAACGCCGAACCGCCGCCGAGGAGCAGCCCGGCGGTCGCGCCGTGCGGGGTCAGCCCCCGCCACCAGATGCCGAGGACGAGCAGGGGGCAGAAGGACGAGGCCGAGACGGCGAAGGCCAGGCCGACCGCGTCGGCCACGGGTAGGTCGCTGACCACCGCGGCGGCGGCGGTCGGCACCGCGATCGCGGGCAGGGTGGCGAGCCGGAAGTGGCGGATGCCGAGCCGGGGCAGGACGTCCTGGGCGAGGACGCCCGCGACGGACATGGTGAGTCCGGAGGCCGTGGAGAGGAAGGCGGCGCAGGCGCCGCCGGCGACGAGGGCGCCGAGCAGGTCCCCGGCGAGGCCGCCGATCAGCCGCTGCGGCAGCACGAGGACCGCGGCGTCGGTGTCACCGGTCAGGAGCAGGTCGGGTGCGTACAGGCGGCCGAGCATGCCGTACAGGGGGATGAGGAGATAGAACGCGCCGAGCAGGGCGAGCACGCTGACGGTGGTGCGGCGGGCGGCTCGGCCGTCGGGGTTGGTGTAGAAGCGGACCACGACGTGCGGCAGGCCCATGGTGCCGAGGAAGGTGGCCAGGATCAGTCCGTAGGTGGCGTACAGGCCGTGCTGCTCACGGTCCGAGGACAGCGGCTTGGCCCAGCTGGAGGGTGCGGTGCGGTCGGGCGCCCGGTCGGGCAGGGGGACGCGGGCGCCGGCCGGGAAGCGCAGGGCGGTGGGCGCGCCGATCCGGTGGCGGCCCTCGCCGAGCCGCAGCGAAGTCCCTTGCACCGTACGGCCGTCGACGGTTCCGGAGGCGGTCACGCGGACCGGTTCGTGCACGGTGAGGGTGAGCGGGGCCTCAATACGCACCTGCGTGGAGCGGTGGAAGACGGGCCGGTCGTCCCAGGCCGGGGCGGGGGCGTGGTCGGCGCGCCAGGCGAACAGCAGGAACACCACGGGCACCAGCAGGGCGGTGAGTTTCAGCCAGTACTGGAAGGCCTGGACGAAGGTGATGCTGCGCATCCCGCCGGCGGCGACGGCAGCGGTCACCACGGCGGCGACGACCAGCCCGCCGAGCCAGCCGGGGGCGCCGGTGAGCAGCCGGAGGGTGAGGCCGGCACCGCGCAGCTGGGGCAGCAGATACAGCCAGCCGATCCCGACGACCAGCACCCCGGCGATCCGCCGCACCGCCCGGGACTCCAGCCGGGCCTCGGCAAAGTCGGGCAGGGTGTAGGCGCCGGAGCGGCGCAGCGGGGCGGCGACGAAGGCCAGCAGCACCAGGAAGCCCGCGGTGTAGCCGATGGGGAACCACAGCATGTCGACGCCCTGGGCGAGGACGAGTCCGGCGACACCGAGGAAGGAGGCGGCGGACAGGTACTCGCCGCTGACCGCGAAGGCGTTGAGCCGCGGCACGACCGTACGGGATGCGACGTAGAAGTCGGAGGTGGTGCGGGAGACGCGCAGGCCGAGCGCGCCGACGAGGACCGTGGCGATGATCACGGCGGTCACGCCCACGACGCCGTACGTCTGGTTCACCGGCCGGCCCCGGCGGATGGTCGGCGCATGTTCAGAGGCGTTCCGCGGGGGCGTCGCCGGCAGTCGTGCCGGTCTCGTTGCGCTCGGCGCGGCGGACGTACCAGAGGCCGATGGCGAGCAGGGCGGGGTACGGCGCCACGCCGAGGAGGAGCCAGACGGCCGGCGGGACGCGGGGGGCTGCGTCGGCGAGCGGCCGGGCCCGCAGGAGTACGGGCAGCAGGCCGAGCGGGACGACGAGGAGGGCCGTGGCGATGAGTGCCGCCCGCAGCTGACGTCGCATCAACTGACGTACGGGCTCCGGGAATAAAGGCGGTGGCGGAGGCGCCGGGCGCGGCGTGGCCGTACCGCCCGAGGAGCTCGGCCGTCCGGTGACCACCTCCCTGCGAGGGACGGATTCCGCACCCATGCCGCACTCCCCGACGCCGCGGTGATCACCTTGTGCTGCGGCGAGTGTATGCAGCGGACCACCGTGGCGACAGCCGGCCGGCGAGAATCGCCACAGGTCCGCCACCCGGGGGATCGCTCCGGCGCTCAACGGCCCGGGCCGGCCGCGTGCCGGGCCAGGAGGTCGCGCAGTTCCCGGGCGTTGCGCCGGCTCACGGCGAGGACGCGCTCGCCGATCCGTACGGTCACATTGCCGCCGTCCAGGCGGAGTTCCTCGATACGGCCGAGTGCGACGAGCCGGCTGCGGTGGATGCGCACGAAGCCGCGGGCCCGCCACTGCTCCTCCAGGGTGGACAGCGCCACACGCACCAGGTGGCTGCCGTGCGGGGTGTGCAGCCGGGCGTAGTCGCCCTGTGCCTCGACATGGGTGATGTCGGCGATGGGCACGAACCGGGTCACCCCGCCCAGTTCCACGGGGACCTGGTCGCCGAAGGCGGGCGCCGGCTCGGGTACGGCCCCGGCGGGCGCGGCCGGCCGGGGCCCCTGACCGGCCCGGACCAGTTCGGCGACCCGCCGTACGGCCTCGGCGAAGCGCTCCTTGCGCAGCGGCTTGAGCAGGTAGTCGACGGCCTTGAGGTCGAAGGCGCGGACCGCGAAGTCGTCGTGGGCGGTGACGAAGACGATCAGCGGTGGTGCGGCGAACCGGCCGAGCAGCCGGGCCAGTTCGAGTCCGTCGAGTCCCGGCATGTTGATGTCGAGGAAGACGACGTCGACGGCCTGCGTGCCGTCGGGCCCGTCCTCCGCGGCCCGGCCGAGCCGGCGCAGGGCCTCGGCGGGGCCGGCCGCGGGGATCACGTCGCCGACCCGTGGATCCCGCCCCAGGAGGTACAGCAGCTCCTCGAGCGCGGGCTCCTCGTCGTCCACCGCCAGCACCCGCAGGGCCACGTCGCTCGCGCTCATCTCCGCAGGTTCCTTCCCCTCTTCGCCTGCCTACCCCGCTCGCGGGCCCGCCTCACTTGAGGCCGCTGAGCATGACGCCTCGGATGTAGTACTTCTGCAGCAGCAGGAAGAGGACCAGGACCGGCAGGATGCTCAGGACGAGTCCGGCCATGACGATGGGCATGGTGCGGGTCGGGTCGACGTAGTCCTGCAGGAGCTGGATACCGACGGGCAGGGTCATCACGCCCGGGTTCGCGGTCGAGACGAGCAGCGCCCAGATGTACTCGTTCCAGGCGTCGACGAAGGTCAGCAGCCCGAGCGTGACCAGGACCGGTGTGGTCTGCGGCAGCACGATCCGCCACCACACGGTGAACTCCCCGGCCCCGTCGATGCGCGCGGCTTCCAGGACCTCGTCCGGGATCCCGAGCATGAACTGGCGGGTGAGGAAGATCCCGAAGCCGTTGACGAGGAACGGCACGGCGAGCGCCACGATGCTGACGGTCAGGCCCGCGCCACCGCTCCCGAACAGGTCGTTGCCGCCCGCCAGCGGCCAGTGCACGAGGATCAGGAAGTGCGGGACGAAGAAGAGGAACGGCGGGAACATCATCGTCGACAGGACCAGGCGGAAGACGAAGTCCCGGCCGGGGAAGCGGAGTTTGGCGAGCGCGTAGCCGGCGAGTGACGACGTGAGCAGCACCGATCCGGTGATCAGTGTGGTGGCGACGACGCTGTTGCGGAAGAGCACGGGCAGGTCGAGCTGGTTGATCGCCGCCCGGTAGTTGGACAGGTCGAACGCCTCGGGCAGGAACCGGTACGTCAGCGTGCCGGCCTCGCCGGGTCCCTTGAAGGACGTCATCACCATGTCGAGGAACGGCACCACCGTGAGCACGGCGCCGGTCGCGACCACCAGGTACGACAGCCACGGGAAGCGGCGCCGGTTCATGCGTCCTGCCCCTTTCACGCGTCCTGGCCCCTTCACGCGTCCTCCCCCGTGCGCCGGAAGATCCACAGCTGCACCAGGGTGACCATGAGGACCACCAGGAACAGCACGAAGGCGGCGGCACTCGCGGTGCCCCAGTCGCCGTAGGAGAAGGCCTGCCGGTACATCTCCAGCGCGGCCACGCCGGTCGCGTCGCCCGGGCCGCCCTTGGTCATCACGATGATCAGCGCGAACGACTGCAGGCCGGTGAGGAACTGGGTGATGCACACGAACAGCAGGGACGGCCGCAGCAGCGGCAGGGTGATCCTCCAGAACACGGTGACGGCCCCGGCGCCGTCGAGCGCGGCGGCCTCGTAGTACGACTCGGGAACGGACTTCAGCCCGGCGGTCAGGACGAGGATCGCCGAGCCGACCGAGGCCCAGGCCTGGACGACCACGACCGAGGGCAGCGCGGTGTCCGGGTCCTGCAGGAACGCCACCGAGCCGAGCCCGAGGGCGTTGAGGACGCCGTTGACCAGGCCGCCCGGCTCGTACATGTACTTCCACACGTTGCCGACGGCGACGACGGTCGTGACGATCGGCAGGAAGTACAGGGTGCGCCACAGCCCCTGGAACCGCAGCCTGTCGATGCAGGTGGCGACGAGCACGGAGCCGGCGAGCGCGAGGGCCACGGTGCCCAGGGCGAACAGCAGGGTGTTGGTGAGGATCGGCGTCAGGAACGTCGAGCCGTCCGCGAAGAGGCCGGTGAAGTTGTCCAGGCCGACCGGTTCGATGTCGCCGAGGTCGAACCCGGCCCAGCGGGACATCGACAGCAGCAGCGCGAAGCCGAGCGGAAGGACGAGGAAGACGGCGAAGAACAGCAGCGTCGGCGCCAGGAAGAGGTACGCGACGACGGTCTGGCGGCGCCGGTGGCGCATCCGGCCGTCGACGGCGGGCCCGGCGGCTCGCGCGCCGTGGGCCTGTTCGGCCGTGTCCGGCGCCAGGGCGTTCACCATGCGCGGGACACCTCCTGGTCGACCTGACGGCGGATGGTGTGCAGGGCCTCGTCGACGGACTGCTGACCCGTCCACAGCGCCTCGATGTTCTCGCGCAGCAGCGACTTGGCCCGCTGTGCGCCCGGGCCGTTCGGTTCCGGCACCGCGTAGGCCAGCGCGTCCAGGAACGGGCGCAGGTTCGGATCGCCGCCCGCGCCGAGGAGCGTCCGCATGTCGTCGGCTCGGCCGGTCAGGGAGCCGACCGACACCTGCAGAGCGCTCATCCGGGTGGCCGCCGCGCCCTTCTTGACGCGCACCTTCTCGGAGTTGAGCCAGCGCAGGAAATCCCATGCCTCGCGCGGGTGCCTGCTGGCCGTGTTGACGCCCAGCATGAAGCCGGTGGAGAGCGTGCCGCGCCGGTCGTCCGCCTCGGGGACGGGCACGGGCGCGACGCCGACCTCGCGGTAGTCCCTGCCCATCAGGGGCTTCAGGCTCCCGGTCCACCAGCCGGCGCTGATCACCATGGCGACCTGCGCGGACGGGAACGCCTTGTAGACGTTGACGCCGGGATCGCTCGCCCCCTCGGCGACGAGGCGGTGCTCCAGTGCGAACACGGCCCGGCCGGCCGGTGAGTCGATGGCGGTGCGTCTGCCGTCCGGGGCGACGAACCTGCCGCCGGCGGCGTTGAGCAGGGCGAGCGTCTGGCCGACGGTGGTGGAGTCGTCGTAGGTCGACAGCCCGAAGCCCTGGACCAGCGTGTTGCCGTACCGGTCCCGCCGGGCGGTGCGGTGGGCCGTCTCCTCCAGTTCCCGCCAGGTGCGTGGGGGGCCGTCGACGCCGGCCTCGCGCAGCAGCCGCTTGTGGTAGTAGAGGGCGTACGTCTGCACCTCGGTGGGGTAGCCGTAGACCCTGCCTGCCACCGACGACGATGCGACCGCGGCCTCGCTGTAACCGCGTCTGATCTCCTCGGCGTGCTCGGGCGGAGCGGGCCCGAGGACGCCGGCCTGGACGAGCTGGCCGTTCCACAGGCAGCAGGGGTGGAGGATGTCGGCGCCCTGGCCCGCGGCCTGCCGGACCATGATCGTGGTCAGCAGGTCCGTGAACTCGACGGCCTTCGTCTGCACCTTGACCCGGTCGTGCGTGGTGTTCCACTCGTCGACCGGGCCTTGGAGTGCCTGCTTCAGCTCCCCGCTCGTGTAGTGGGAGAGCAGGGTGAGAACGATCGGGTCCCCGGGCCGCCCGGTGCCCGGGCGCGGCGCGGCGCAGCCCGCGGTGAGCAGCGCCGAGGGAAGCGCGAGCGCGAAGTGACGGCGGCTCAGTCCGCTGCCTGTCCTGGTACGGCCCGACCGCGTCACCGGGCGGCCTCCCGTCGCATCACGCGGAACACCCGGGTCGTGGTGAAGCCCGCCTTGCGGTACAGATGGCCCGCCGCCGACCGCTCACCGGTCCACAGGAACCACGCGCAGTGCGCACCGCGCGCCCGCATCCGCTCCAGGACCAGGTGGAGCAGGACCTTGCCGAGCCCGGTGCCGCGCGTCTCCGCCAGCACACCGAACGGGCCGAACCGCTCGTCCACCGACTCGTACGCGCCGTGCATCGCCCAGCCGACCAGACGGCCCGCGGGGTCCCGGGCGACGACGATCCGGTCGAGCGGCGTCCCCGCGGCCAGGCAGTCCCGGATCGCGCGCGCCCAGTCCGGGTTGAAGTGGTTCCCGGCGAGCGCGACCAGGTCCACCAGGTCGTCGTCGGACGGGGTGGCGAACCGGTAGCCGCACGCCGTGAGTTCGCCCAAGCGGCATGCGACGTCGTCCGGGAGGCGATGGCCGACCAGGCCCCGGTCCATCGCCACCGCCTCGTACAGGGTGCGAAAGCCCAGGGACGCAAGGAGCCCGGCCGCTTCCGGGTACGCCTCGGCGTCCAGGCCGGGGAGGATGTAGTTCGGGGTGTACGAGGCGAAGTCCACCCGGGTGCGGCCGTGCCCGTGCAGCCAGTCGAGGGCGTCGGTCAGCAGCCGGCGGCCGAGTCCCCGCCCACGGGCTGCCGGGTCGACGAAGAAGAACGGGATCCAGCCCTGCTCCGGCTCCAGGTCGGTACCGGTCATCGGCGTCAGCCGGCGCACCGCGTAGGCGGCGCCGACGACATGGTCCCCGTCGACGGCGACGCGCAGCCCCTCCGGGTCGAAGTTGGCGTCGAGCAGCACCAGCGAGCGGAAGCGGTCCGGGGTGAGGGGATCGGCCGGCGCGCTCCGCCGCCATGCCTCCACCAGCTTCGGCCCGTCGCCCGCGCGAAAGCCACGCGTCGCGGCCCGGGACGTCGTGGCGGGGGTCGTGCGATCGGTCATCGACGGGGTGTCCTTTGCGGGCGTCAGCGGGTTTCAGGCGTAGAGCAGCGCATCGTCTCCGGCCCAGCGGCCGGGCGGCCCGGGCGGGTCGCACAGGGGCAGCGGGTCGTCGCCCGCGTCGAGGGTGCGCCGCAGCCGGTCGGAGCCCCACAGCAGGTCGATGAAGTGACGGTGGCCGGTCCCCTCCGCGCCGCCGTCCGTGGTGCGCCAGGCGAAGTCGTCCGGGTAGAGCCGCCGCAGCGTGGCGAGCATCGCGACGGCGGTGCGCACGGGAGCGAACACCTCGCGGTCGGTGATGTGCAGCTGGACCCCGCGCAGCGGCCGTCCGGCGTGTTTGTGGAAGGTCGGTACGTAGCGCAGGTCACGGAAGTGCACTGCGGGCAGGGCGAGTTCGGCGAGCGCGGGGGCGAACCGCGCGTCGATGTAGGGGGCTCCGACGATCTCGAAGGGCTGTGTGGTGCCCCGGCCCTCCGAGATGTTCGTCCCCTCGAACAGACAGGTGCCGGGGTAGACGGCCGCGGTGGCGGACGTCGGGATGTTCGGCGAGGGCGCGACCCACGGCAGGCCGGTGGCCTCCGCGTCCATGGCGCGCCGCCAGCCCAGGGCCTCGATCACCGTCAAGTCGGCTGCGCGGCCCGCGACGTGGGGCACGAGTGCGGCGTTGAGGTACCGGGCGAGTTCACCACAGGTGAGGCCGTGCCGGACGGGCGTCGGGGCGCGCCCGACGAAGCTGGCCCAGGCCTCCTCCAGCAGCGGTCCCTCGCTGACGAGTCCGCCGAGGGGGTTCGGCCGGTCGGCGACCACGAACCGCACGCCCGTACGGGCCGCCGAGACCATCAGGTCGAACATGGTCCACACGTAGGTGTAGTACCTGGCCCCGATGTCCTGCAGGTCGTACACCAGCGCGTCGACGCCGCTGTCGAGCAGCAGTGTGTCGAGGCGTTCGCCGCCGCACCCGTAGGTGTCGTGCACGGGCAGGCCGGTGGCGGGGTCGGTCCGTGCGCTCTCACTCTCACCGGCCTGGCCGGTGCCGTGCAGCCCGTGCTCGGGGCCGAACAGGGCGACCAGCCGCGCGCCGGCCTCCAGCAGCGCGGGTGCGGCCGGGCGCAGGTCGGGCAGGACGCCGGTGTGGTTGGTCACCAGCCCGAGCCGGCCGGGCCCGGCGAGCGAGGGCGACGCGTGCAGTCGTGCGATGCCGGTCGTCACCGCGACGCGGTCGTCCGTGCTCATCCTGGGCCCCGTCTGCCGGTGACATCTCGATGCGGTTGTCGGGAATTTACTGGCATGTCCGGGCATTTGGCAATGAACCACTCACAGTGGGTGGCGGGGGCTCACTCGGGTACGACCAGTCGTGCCGCCTCCCCCGGCCCGACCGGTACGACACGGTCGCGCAGGCAGATGTCGATGAGCCCGCGGTCGGAGGACGGTACGGCGATCTCCAGCAGGCCGCTGCGCAGGCGCAGATGGACGCCCCAGTGGCCGTGGTAGCGGATGGAGAAGCCGTAGGAGGACAGTTCGGGCAGCGGGACGGGGTCCAGGAACAGGGCGCCGCCGCGGGTCTCCAGGCCGGTCAGTCCGCGCTGGACGAGGTCGAGGGTGCCGGCCATGGCGCCGAGGTGGATCCCCTCGCCGGTGGTGCCGCCCTGCAGGTCGGCGATGTCGCCGCGCAGCGCCTCCTGGACGAAGGCCCAGGCGTCGGCGCGGCGGTCGCGGGTCAGCACCCAGCCGTGGACCAGGCCGCTGAGGGTGGAGCCGTGGCTGGTGCGGTGCAGGTAGTGGTCGACGGTCTCGGTCCAGGTGTGCTCGTCGAGGCGGTGGCCCAGCCGGCCGAAGAGCGCGCGCAGTTCGGCCGCCGAGAAGAGGTAGCCGAGCATCAGGACGTCGGCCTGCTTGGACGCCTTGTACCGGTTGACGGTGTCACCCTCCGCCTCCAGGATCCGGTCCAGGCGCCGGATGTCGTCGTACCGCCTGCGGTAGCCGTGCCAGTCCAGCTCGGCCAGGTCGCCGTAGCCCTCGAACTGGCTGATCACCCCGTCGTGGAAGGGCACGTGGAGGGTGCGGGAGATCTCCTCCCAGCGGGCGGGCTCGTCGTCCTCCAGCCCGGCGCTCTCGGCGAGTTCCCGGCGGCGCGGCTCGGGCAGGAGGTCCAGCAGTTCGAGGGTGCGGGCGAGCACCCAGGTGGCGGTGACGTTGGTGTACGCGTTGTCGTCCAGGCCGGGTGCGGCGGCGCCGGGGTAGGCGTCGTGGTACTCGTCGGGGCCGACCACGCCCCGGATGCGGTACCGGCCGAGGTGGTCGTCGTAGCAGGCCGAGTCCGCCCAGAAGCGGGCGATGTGCAGCAGCATCTCGGCACCCTCGCCGTGCAGGAAGTCGATGTCGCCGGTCGCCTCGCAGTACTGCCAGATGTTGTAGGCCACCGCCGAACCGACGTGGTGCTGGAGCCGGGAGTGGTCCGGCAGCCAGCGGCCGGAGCGGGGGTTGAGGTGGAGTTGCTGGGTCTCCTCACGCCCGTCGCTGCCGCTCTGCCACGGGTAGAGCGCGCCGCGCCGGCCGAGTTCCCGGGCCGCGTGGCAGGCGGCGTCGAGGCGCCGGTGCCGGTAGTGGAGCAGCGCGCGGGAGACCTCGGGCAGGTGCAGGTTGAGGTAGGGCAGGACGAAGAGTTCGTCCCAGAACACGTGCCCGCGGTAGGCCTCGCCGTGCAGTCCGCGCGCGGGGACGCCGACGTCGAGGTCGGCCGTGTGCGGCGACAGTGTCTGCAGCACGTGGAACAGGTGCAGGCGCAGGATGCTGCCCGCCTCGCCCGGCACCTCGAGCGCGGTGCGCCGCCACAGCTGTTCCCAGGCCGCGGTGTGCGACTGGCGCAGGGCGTCGAAGCCGGGGGCGTCGCCCACCCGGTCGACGGCCGCGTCCAGCGGGTCACCGATGGCGGGGTCGTGCGAGGTGTGCAGCGCGACCGTCTTGTCGACGGTGACGGTACGGCCGGGCGCCAGCCGCAGCCGCACGTGCTGGACGGCGCGCTCGGGTTCGGGCACCACCATCACCGGCGCGTCGGCGGTCAGCCGGGCCGCGAGGCCGAACTCGGTGCGGGAGGTACGGGTGTGGCAGCGCAGCCACACGGTGTCGTGCGCGGCGATGCCGGTCCGCACATGGACGAGGTGCCGGCCGTCCAGGTCCCGGTAGCGGGCCACACCGGAGTTGGTGACGCGTCCGTCGAGCGCGGCCTCGACCTCCAAGTCGAGATCGGCGCCCTCGGCGGTGAACTCGGTGCGCAGGGCGGCGAGATGGGGGTCGGACTGGTGGACGAGGCGCAGCTGGCGCACCTGGAGCGTGGCTCCGCCGTCGAGGCCGTAGCCGGTGCGGCGTTCCAGCAGGCCGGGGTCGAGGTGGAGGGTCTGGTGGTGCTCGGTGACGGGGGCGGTGTCCGGGGTGAGCCAGGCGCCGCCCGCCGGACGGAAGCGCAGCGGCAGCCAGTTGGGGAGGTTGACCATGTCCTCGTTCTCGACCCGTCGTCCGGCGACCTCGGAGGTGAGCCGGTCGTAGCAGCCGGCGGCGTAGGTGCCCGGGTAGTGGACGTCGTCGGCGGTGCACTCGGGCAGTGCCCCGCGGGTGGCGACATAGCCGTTGCCCAGGGTGCACAGGGTCTCCCGCAGGCGTTCCTCCTCGGGGCGGTAACCGTCGTACTCCCAGGTCGGTCCCGGCACCGTCACCCCCCGGCGTGCAGGCCGGTGAGGATCCGGTCGGGGGTGAGGGGCAGGTGGCGGAAGCGGATCCCGGTGGCGTGGTGGACGGCGTTGCCGACGGCCGCGGCGGTGCCGACGATGCCGATCTCGCCGATGCCCTTGCTGCCCATGGGGTTGAGGTGCGGGTCCTCCTCGTCGATCCAGTCGGCCTCGATGTCGGGGACGTCGGCGTGCGCGGGCACATGGTAGGAGGCGAGGTCGGCCTCGGTGAAGTCGCCGAACGCGGGGTCCAGGGTGCTGCTCTCGGTGAGGGCCATGCCCAGGCCCATGGTCATGCCCCCGGTGAACTGGGAGCGCGCGGTGCGGGCGTTGAGGATCCGCCCGGCGGCGAAGATGCCGAGCAGCCGGCGTACCCGGGTCTCGCCTGTGACGGTGTCGACGGCGACCTCGGCGAAGTGCGCGCCGAAGGCGTGCCGGGCGTAGGGGCTGTCGGCGTCGGCCTGCCCGGCGGTGTCGGCGCGGGTCTCGATGCCGTCGGCGGGCAGCGGTCCGCCGTGCGCGGCCAGCGCGGACGCCAGCCGGGCGCACGCCTCGTGCACGGCCCAGCCCCAGGAGGCGGTGCCCATGGAACCGCCGGCGAGCCATGCGGACGGCAGGTCGCTGCGCCCGATCTCGGTGCGGACCCGGTCGACGGGTACGCCGAGGACGTCGGCGGCGATCTGGGCGAGGACGGTACGGGCCCCGGTGCCGATGTCGGTCGCGTTGATCCGGACGGCGAAGGTGCCGTCGGGCAGCGCCCGGGCGGTCGCGGTGGCGGGGACGGCGGCGGCCGGGTAGGTGGCCGCGGCCACGCCGGTGCCGATGAGCAGCGGGCCCTCGGTGCGGGAGCGGGTACGGGGGTCGCGCTCGGCCCAGCCGAAGCGGCGGGCGCCCTCGCGCAGGCACTGGACGAGATGCCGGCTGCTGAACGGTTTGCCGCTGCCGGGCTCGCGCTCGGGTTCGTTGCGTACGCGCAGCTCCACCGGGTCCATGCCGAGAGCGTCGGCGAGTTCGTCCATGGCGGACTCCAGGGCGTACATGCCGGGGGCCTCGCCGGGTGCGCGCATCCAGGACGGGCTCGGCACGTCCAGCGGGACCACGCGGTGGGTGCTGAGCAGGGCCGGAGCGGCGTACATGACCCGGGCGGGCACCGCGGCCTGTTCCACGAACTCCGTCACGCGTGAGGTGTGGGTGGTCACCTCGTGCAGCACGGCGGTGAGCCGGCCGTCCGTCCGCGCGCCGAGCCGCAGCCGCTGCACGGTGGGGGCGCGGTGGCCGACGGTCGTGGGCAGGTACCGGCGGGGGTAGGCGAGGGTGACGGGCCTGCCGGTGTGCCGGGCGGCCATCGCGGCGAGGACGACGTCGGGGCGCGGGGTGCCCTTGCAGCCGAAGCCACCGCCGACGTGTTCGCAGACGACGGTGACCTGGTCCTCGGGCAGTCCGAACAGCTGGGCGAGCACCTCCCGCACGGTCGTACCGCCCTGGCTGGAGGTGTACACGGTGAGCCGGTCCCCGTCCCAGTGAGCGGTGCTGGTGTGCGGCTCCATGGGGTGGTTGTGCAGCGGCGGCACCTGGTAAACGGTGTCGACGCGGACCTCGGCGGCGCCGAAGGCCGCCTTCGGGTCGCCGTGCTCGACGCGGCCGGGGTAGCCGGCGTTGGCCTCCTCGGGTTCATAGGCGTCCGGGTGACCGGGGTCCAGGACGAGGTCGTGGGGCTGCTCCGCATAACTGACACGCACGGCACGGGCGGCGGCGCGGGCCGCCTCGAGGGTCTCGGCGACGGCCAGGGCCACGCACCAGCCCCGGTGCGGCACGGCCGGGCCCTGCAGGAGGGCGAGCGTGGCGTCCTCGGGCTCGGCGAGCCGCGGTGCGTCGTCCGGGGTGAGGACGGCGAGGGCGCCGGGCAGGGCGAGGGCGGCCGAGGTGTCCACGGCGGTCACCCGGCCGCGAGCGATCGCGGCGGGCACGGGCCAGGCGTGGGCGCGACCGGGCACGGGGTGCTCACCGGCGTAACGGGCGGCACCGCTGACCTTCTGCCGCCCTTCCCGCCGCTCAACGGGGGCACCAAGGGCTCCGCCGGGACGCGGATGCCCTTCCAGCAGACGCGCCCCGGAGGCCTCGGTGACGCTACCGGCACCCGACCCCCGCGCCACCCCGCGCGCGCCGGAGGCGTCGGTGACGGTACCGGCGCCGGGGTGCCGTTTGCCCGGGGAGTTGCCGGTCATGAGTTCCTCCTGCTCTCCTCGCTGCTCCCGCGTCGGCTCAGGCCGGCGCCGGTGCCGGGGCGAGACGGTTCAGGACGTCCAGGGCGAGGTTGTGCGCGAGGGGCACCTTGTAGGCGTTGCCCCGCAGCGGCTCGGCGTGCGCGAGTTCCAGGTCCACGGCGCCTTCGAAGGCGGCGGGCGTGGCGGAGGCGCCGAGCAGGGCCAGCTCGGCGTGCCGGGCCCGCCAGGGCCGGTGGGCGAGCCCCCCGAAGGCGATGCCCACCTGGTCGACGACACCGCCGGCGACCCGCAGCACGACGGCCACGGAGGCGAGGGCGAAGGCGTACGACGCCCGGTCGCGGGCCTTGCGGTAGGCGGACGGGACACCGGCGGTCGCGGCCGGGAGCAGCACACCGGTGATCAGTTCACCGGGGCGGATCCAGGTGTCCCGCTCGGGGTGCTCGCCCGGCAGCCGGTGGAACTCGGCCGCCGGCAGCCGCCGCGTGCCGTCCGTGCCGTAGAGCTCCACCTGGGCGTCGAGGGCGGCGAGGGCGACGGCCATGTCGGACGGGTGGGTGGCGATGCAGTGCTCGGAGTGGCCGAGGACCGCGTGGTCGCGGTGGACGCCGTCCCGGGCGCCGCAGCCGCTGCCCGGCTCGCGTTTGTTGCAGGGTTTGTCCAGGTCCTGGAAGTAGGGGCAGCGGGTGCGCTGGAGCAGGTTGCCGCCGGTGGTGGCGGCGTTGCGCAGCTGCCCGGAGGCGCCCGCGAGGAGGGCCTGGGACAGCGCCGGCCAGCGGTCACGGACGCGCGGGTCGGCGGCCAGGTCGCTGTTGCGGACGGTGGCGCCGACGCGCAGCGAACCGTCGGGCAGCTCCTCGACCGTGTCCAGGGGCAGCCGGCCGACGTCGATGAGGACGGCAGGGCGCTCCACACCGAGCTTCATGAGGTCGACCAGGTTGGTGCCGCCGGCCAGATAGCGGGCGCCGGGGTGGGCGGCCCAGGCCTCCACGGCCTCCTGGACGCCGGCGGGCCTGAGGTATCCGAAGCCGTTCACCGGATCACGTCCTCCACCGCCTCGACGATGCGCGGGTAGGCGCCGCACCGGCACAGGTTGCCGCTCAGGCGCTCGCGGATCTCGGACCGGTCCAGCGGTACGGGCCGGCCGGAAGGGGCCGCGGGGTCGGTGACGTGGGAGGGATGACCGGCCGCGGCCTCGGCGATCATGCCCACGGCGGAGCAGATCTGACCCGGCGTGCAGTAGCCGCACTGGAAGGCGTCGCGGTCGAGGAAGGCCCGCTGCAGCGGGTGCGGCTCCTCGCCGTCCCCGCCGAGGCCCTCCACCGTGGTGATCTCGCTGCCGTCGAGGGCGACCGCGAGCATCAGGCAGCTGTTGACGCGGCGGCCGTCGACCAGCACGGTGCAGGCGCCGCACTGGCCGTGGTCGCAGCCCTTCTTCGAGCCGGTGAGGCCGAGATCCTCCCGGAGCAGGTCCAGCAGGGTCCGGCGGTGGTCGATGTGCAGGGTATGGGGTTTCCCGTTGACCCGGAGGGTGATCTCCGAGTCCCGGGCAGGTTCGTTTTTGCTGGTCATGGCAGGGTGGCCTTCCGGACGGGCCCTGGTGCCGTTCACACCGCGTATCCACGCGACGGCACCTCACACGTCCCGAGGGCCACCCCTTCGCTCACGGGTAGCGGGCCAGGTCCGCCACGTTGCCCGAGGAGTCCGACGGTCCTCCGGTGGTGTTGATGACGTGGCTGATGGTGCCGGTGCCGCCGAGGGAGACGGTGACCATGCTGGTGAGGCGGACGTTCGGGCTGTCCGGCACCTCGATGGCACGGTCGGCGGTCACGCTCGGGTCGGCGTTGAAGTAGCAGTAGCTGCCGAGGCCGTACGCCTGGTGGCTGGTGACGGAGTCGGCGACCTTGTAGGCGGCGTAGCCGCGGGTGGCGCCGTTCATCCAGGCGGACTGGTTCGGCGGGTCGTACGGCATCTCGTTCTGGAAGAAGTAGGTGCGGCCGCCGTTGCCGTTCCAGATCACCTGGTACTTCTGGAAGTGCTCCACGAACAGCCCGTACATGGTCACGTCGTCGCCGCCCACGACGAGCCCGGTGTCGGCGGTGTTGCTGGTCCAGCCGACGCCGCTGCCGTGGTCGGCGCGCCAGATCCACATGTGGTCGCCGATGACGTTCCCGCTGTTGACGACGAGGCCGGTGGCCGCCTTGCCGACGGCCGCGCCGCCGATGCGGAAGTAGACGTCGTGCAGGGAGGTCGGGTCGGCCGCGTGGGAGGCGGTGGAGCCGGCCGGCCCGACCTCGACCAGGGTCTTCGAGCTGGTGGTGCCGGCGTCGAAGAGCAGGCCCGCGATCTTGACGCCGTCGACGTCGGCGACGGTCATCGCGGTGATGCCGTTGTCCGGGACGAAGGTGGCGAGCCCGAGGCCGAGGACGACCGTGTCGGGACGGGTCACCTTCAGGGTCTGGTCGAGGTGGTAGACGCCGGGTGTGACGAGCAGGTTCTGCCCTGCCGCGAGGGCCGCGTTGATCTGCGCCGCGGTGGCGCCGGGCTTGACGACGTAGAACCGGCTCAGCGGCAGCGAGGTACCGGCCGGGCTGCCGTCGGCCCAGCTGGTGGCCGTCGAGCCGGTGCGCACGGACGGCACGAACACCTGGTAGTTCCCGCCGCCGTCGACGTACAGGAAGGGCTTCTCGCGGATGACCGGGCTCTGGGCGACGGTGGTGTACGGCGGCTTCGGGAAGCTGGTGGCGGGGACGCCCTGGCTGCCGACGAACACCATGTTCCAGTTGGCCCCGGTCCAGCTGCCGAGCTGGGAGTTACGGGTGATCCACTGTTGCTGGGTACCGGAGTTGACCTGCCCGTCGACCTTGCTGTCGGCGAGGTAGCCGCCGGAGGACCAGCCGCCGTCGTCGAGGGCGAGGTTGCCGCGCAGATGCATCCGCCGGTACGGCGCCGCCTGCGAGACCGCCCAACGGTCGCCGCCGCCCGCCGGATTGACGGAGAGGTTCTCGGCGCCGCGCCAGAAGTTCTGCGTGGCGTTGCCCTGGAACCAGTCGGCCTCGGCGTGCACCGCGCCGTTGACCGAGACCGCGTCCGGGGTCAGGCCGAGGCCCAGCACCTGGGTGTAGAAGCCGACGTTGACGTCCGCGCGGTAGGCGCCGGGCTTGAACAGGACGGCGTGGCGCTGGGAGCCGAACTGGTTGGTCTCCTGCTCCTTGAAGACGGAGTCCAGTGTGCTCTGGATGGTGGAGGACGACATCGACGGGTCGAACACGACGACGTTCGGGCCGAGGTCGGGGTTGCTCGACGACTGGGTCACGGGGACCACCTGGAAGCGCTGGGCGGCGGTGCCGTTGCAGGTGTACTGCACGAACTGCACGCTGTCGGCGGTCGAGGCGCCGGGATCGTCGAGGCACTTGCCGCTGTTGCGGTTGACGAAGTGGTAGGCGCCGCCGCCGGCGTCGACCGGCAGCCACTGCTGGTTGGCGCCACCGCCGTACGCCCACAGCTGCACGGCCGCGTTGTCCGCGGTGGAGACGCCGGTGACGTCCAGGACCTCGTTGGTGCTGTGGGCGTTGGCGACACGGACGTAGCCGTCACTCGTCGTCGTGAGGTTCCACTGCTGGGCGGTGGTGCTGTTGCAGCCGTACTGCTGGACGACGGTGCCGTCGGCGGTGGCGGCCGCCTTGGCGTCCACGCACCTGCCGCTCGCCGCGTTCAGGAGGGTGACGTCACCGGTGGGCGGCGCGGTGGCGGCCGCGTGCGCGTGGGGGGCCGCGGTCAGCAGGGACACGGCGACGACGGCCAGTGCCGCGGCGGCTGTCGGTCTGCGGCGCCGGGAAAAGGGAAGCACAAGGTCTCCTGGTCCGGGAGTGGGGGTCAGCCGGTGTATCCGGCGAGGACGCGGGTGTAGTCCCAGTCGGACTGGCTCACTCCGGAGCAGCTGTCGGCGGGGCCGCCGGTGCACGGGCGGTCGCGGTTGGCGGACCAGAAGGTGAGCCGGGCGAGGTGGTGCGACTGCGCGTAGGCCAGGATGGTCCGGAAGTCGTTCACGGTGACGGTCTCGCTGTTGTCGGTGATCCCGTTCATGGACGAGATGCCCATGTCCCGGTAGGCCTGGTCGTCGCTGTAGTGGTAGGCGTTCTTCAGCGCGTTCTTCAGGCCCTCCGCGGCCTGCGTGGTGAGGTTGCCCATGTTCTGACCGGCGCCGCCGAAGTCGAACGGCATGATCGCCCAGGCGTCCACGGCCAGCCCGGAGGAGGCGGCCCGGTTGATCAGGCTCGTGTCGGGGCCGGACTGGCCGGTGCCCTGGGTGATGTACACCTTCAGGCCGGGGTTGTTCGCCTTCACGGTCTTCAGCGCGTCCACGGTCCGCTGCTGCACGGTGCCGTTGCTGTAGGCGTCGGCCTCGATGTCGATGTCGATCGCCTTCAGGCCGTAGGCGTTGACGACCTTCTGGTAGGCAGCGGCGAGTTCACCGGCGCTGGAGCAGGAGCTCTCCAGCTTGTTGCCGCTGTAGCCGCCGAAGGAAGGGATCACGTCACCGCCGTTCGCCCGCACGGTGGTGACGGTCCGCTGGTCGGCCCCGCCGGTCAGCGGACGGCTGCCGTCCCACTGCGGGTTGCAGTAGCCGTTGCTGAGCACGAAGGCGAGGGTGAACCACTTCACGCCGGTGGCCTGGGTGATCGTGGCCGGATCGGGCGGGCTGCCCCAGCCGTTGTACAGGTACGGCGCGACGGCCATCGGCGTGGACGGGGTGTTCCCGCCACCGGAGGGGGCCGTCCACTTCTGGTTCGCGCCGCCGCTGCAGCTCCAGATCTGGATCCGGGTGCCGTTGGCGGAGTTGTCGTCGGTGACGTCCAGGCACTTGTCGGCCTGTGGGTTGACGATGTCGTGGGCGGCCGTGACGGTCCACTTCTGGTTGGCGCCGCCGGTACAGCTCCACAGCTGCACCTTGGCGCCGTCGGTGGTCGCGTTGCCGGTCACGTCCAGGCACTTGCCGAGGGCGCGGAGGGTGCCGTCGCTGCCGACCGTCCACTGCTGGGCGTTCGTGCCGTTGCAGTCGTAGAGCTGGACGGGCGTCCCGTCGGCGGAGTCGGCCCCGGCGACGTCCAGGCACTTGCCGGCGAGCCCGGTGACGGACCCGGTGGCGGCCTGGGCGGGGGAAGCGGTGAGCAGTCCGGCGGAGAGCGTGATCACGGCGAGGGAGACTGCGGCGGGGAGAGGTTTGGCCATGTGGGGGGCGGCCTTTCGCATGAGGGGTGCCCCAACGCCGTTGACACACGAGGGCGTTGAGGCATCCACAGGCTTTGTTTAAGGCGTGAAAATAAAGGTCCGGACCAACGGAGTCAAGGGGTGCGGCCTCAACTCACCCGGACCCGCGGCCGGGCCCGGGCCCGCACCCCACGGCGAAACCCCGGCCCCCTACGGCGAAGCCCCAGCCCCGCTCACACCGACGGCACCTCGGCGAACTGCGTCCGGTACAACTCCGCGTACCGCCCCCCGGCCGCCAGCAGCGCCTCGTGCGTGCCGCTTTCCACGATCCGGCCGGCCTCCACGACCAGGATCTGGTCGGCGGCCCGCACCGTGGACAGCCGGTGGGCGATCACCACGGCCGTCCGGCCCTCCAGGGCCTCGGTGAGGGCCTCCTGGACGGCCGCCTCGGAGGTGTTGTCCAGGTGGGCGGTGGCCTCGTCCAGGATGACCACGCGCTGACGGGCCAGCAGCAGCCGGGCGATGGTCATCCGCTGGCGTTCGCCGCCGGAGAGCCGGTAGCCGCGCTCGCCGACCACCGTGTCCAGCCCGTCGGGCAGGGCCCGTACGACGTCGGCGAGGCGGGCGCGGCCGAGCGCGTCCCAGAGGTCGTCGTCGGTGGCGTCCGGGCGGGCCAGCAGCAGGTTGGCCCGCACGGTGTCATGGAAGAGGTGGCCGTCCTGGGTGACCATGCCGAGCGTGCCGCGCAGGGAGGCGGCCGTCAGGTCACGGACGTCCACCCCGCCGATGCGGACGGCGCCCGCGTCGACGTCGTACAGGCGCGGCAGCAGCTGGGCGATGGTGGACTTGCCCGCGCCGGAGGAGCCCACGAGGGCGACGGTCTGGCCGGGTTCGGCGCGGAAGGAGACGCCGTGCAGGACCTCGGAGCCGCCGCGGGTGTCGAGGGCGGCGACCTCCTCCAGCGAGGCGAGCGAGACCTGGTCGGCGGCCGGGTAGGAGAAGCGGACGTCGTCGAACTCGACGGCGACCGGCCCCTCGGGGACCGCGCGGGCGTCCGGCTTCTCCTCGATGAGCGGCTTCAGGTCCAGCACCTCGAAGACCCGCTCGAAGCTGACGAGCGCGCTCATCACCTCGACCCGGGCTCCGGCGAGCGCGGTGAGCGGCGCGTAGAGGCGGGTCAGCAGCAGGGCGAGGGAGACGACCGCGCCCGCCTGCAGGGTGCCGTGCAGCGCGAACCAGCCGCCGAGGCCGTACACGAGGGCCAGCGCGAGGGCGGAGACCAGGGTGAGGGAGGTGATGAACACCGACTGGGCCGTGGCCGTACGCACCCCGATGTCCCGCACCCGCGCGGCGCGGGCCGCGAACTCGGCGGACTCCTCCTCGGGGCGGCCGAACAGCTTGACCAGGGTGGCGCCGGGGGCCGAGAAGCGCTCGGTCATCCGGGTGCCCATGGCCGCGTTCAGGGCCGCCGCCTCGCGCTGCATGCGGGCCATCCGGGTGCCCATGCGGCGGGCCGGCAGCACGAACACCGGCAGCAGCACCAGCGCGAGCAGCGTGATCTGCCAGGACAGCGTGAGCATCACCGCGAGGGTGAGCAGCAGGGTGACCAGGTTGCTCACCACGCCCGACAGGGTGTTGGCGAACGCCCGCTGGGCACCGATCACGTCGTTGTTGAGACGGCTGACCAGCGCTCCCGTACGAGTCCGTGTGAAGAACGCGACGGGCATGCGCTGCACATGATCGAACACAGCCGTTCTGAGGTCGAGGATGAGTCCCTCCCCGAGCGTCGCCGACAGGCGGCGCCCGAGGATGCCGAGCCCCGCCTCCGCGAGGGCGGCGGCCGCGATGAGCAGGGAGAGGCGGACCACCGTGCCGGAGGCGTGCCCCGCCACGATCGCGTCGACGACGCGGCCGGCGAGCACGGGCGTGGCCACGGCGAGCAGTGCCGTCACCACCCCGAGCAGCACGAACCGGACGATGCCCGCGCGGTGCGGGCGGGCGAAGGCGGCGATACGGCGCAGCGTGGCGCGGGCGAACGGACGGCGCTCTGCCTGCGCGTTCATCACGCTGTGCAGCTGCGTCCAGGCGGTGGTCTCCATACTCATGGAAGAGAACGTAGAACCTCAAGCTTCATTGAGGTCAATGTTCCTGCCCATTCACCCACCGTTCCGGTGGCGCGGAGACCCTCTGCGGATGTGACTGCCGTCCCGCTTCCCCCACTGCCCCGGGGACGACTCCCCCGTCGCGTCCCCGTGCGCCAGGTGCTCTGCCTGGTGCCGCTGGTGCTCGTCGCCGTGATCGCCCTGCGCAACCGTTCCCTGCTCGCCGAGGGCTTCGGCCAGCTGCGCACCGCCTCCTGGCCGTGGCTGCTCGCAGCGGCCGGCGCCACCTGCCTGACCTGGGTGGCCGCCGCGTTCACCCGGCAGGGCGCGGTGGTGCAGCCGCTGCCGAAGGGGCGGCTGCTGGCCACCCAGTTCGCGGCGGCCTCGGCCAACCACCTGCTGCCCACCGGGCTGGGCGCGGGCGCGGTCAACCTGCGCTTCATGACCGTGTGCGGGGTGCCGCTCGCCCGCTCCTCCGCCGCGCTCGCCCTGTATCTGCTGGCCGAGTCCGTCGGCCGGCTCGGTCTGCTGTGCGTACTGCTCCTCGCCTTCCCCGACGCGCTGCGGCTCGGCCCCCTGCTGCCGGACGGTTCGGCCCTGCCGCTGCTGCTGGGCGCGGCCGGCCTGCTGGCGTCGGCGGCGGCCGTCACGGCGCTGGTACGACCGCTGCGCACGCGCGTGTACGCGTTCGTGCGGGACGCCCTCGGTGAGGCGCGGTCGGTGCACACCCGGCCGGCCCGGGCGCTGGCCCTGTGGGGTGGGTCGCTGGCCTTTCCCGCGCTGCAGGCGGCCGGCCTCGCCGCGGTCGGCCAGGCGCTCCGGCTGCCGGTGCCGGTGGCGCACATGGCGCTCGCCTACCTCGCGGCGACCGTCGCGGTGGCGCTGGTGCCGACGCCGGGGGGCCTGGGTTCGGTCGAGGCGGCCCTGATCGTGGCGCTGGTCGCGGTGGGCGGCCCGGCCGCGGTGGCCACGGCGGTGGTGCTGGCCTACCGCATCATCACCGTGTGGGTACCGCTGCTGCCGGGGGCGTTGACGCTGGGGGCGCTGGTACGGCTGAAGGTGATCTGAGGGAGAGTGGCCTTCCGAGTCGTCCGGAGGAGGGTCTCCCATGCCGGTCCGCGTGGAGCGCACCGAACACGTCACCACGGTCGTCCTGTCCCGGCCGGAGGCCCGCAACGCGGTGGACGGTCCCACGGCCGCCGAACTCGCCGCCGCGTTCCGGGAGTTCGAGGCCGATGACGGGGCCCGGGTGGCGGTGCTGTGGGGCGAGGGCGGCACGTTCTGCGCGGGCGCGGACCTGAAGGCGATCGGAACCGGGCGCGGCAACCGGGTGGCGGAGGACGGCGACGGTCCGATGGGACCGACCCGGATGCGGCTGTCGAAGCCGGTGATCGCCGCCGTCGCCGGTCACGCGGTCGCGGGCGGCCTCGAACTCGCCCTGTGGTGCGATCTGCGGGTCGCGGAGGAGGACGCCGTGTTCGGGGTGTACTGCCGCCGCTGGGGCGTGCCGCTGATCGACGGCGGCACGGTACGGCTGCCCCGGCTGATCGGAGCCGGCCGGGCCATGGACATGATCCTCACCGGCCGCCCGGTACCGGCCCGTGAGGCCTACGACATCGGCCTCGCGAACCGCCTGGTCCCGGCCGGCCGCGCCCGCGCGGAGGCGGAGGCGCTGGCCGCGGACATCGCCCGCTTCCCCCAGGCCTGCCTGCGCAGCGACCGCGCGTCGGTCCTGGACCAGCACGGGCTGGACGAGGACACGGCGATGCGCGGTGAACTCCGCCACGGCATCGGCGTACTGGCACAGAGCACGCAGGGCGCCGCACGCTTCGCCTCCGGCGCCGGACGGCACGGGTCGTTCACGGACGTGTGAACGCGACGCACCTGGTGGGGTGCGCGGTGTGCCGGCGACCGCTGCGGAGGGCGGCTGCTCCGGGCCCGCCCGTAGCGCTCCACCCGGTTGGAGTCCTTCCTGAAGCGGCGCGCCGGCCAGGCCCATAGCGTGAAGCTCCCGCATCACCTGACTTCCCACATGAGGGCTTCGCGATGTCCACAGTTCAGAGCCAACGGATGACGATCGGCGACTTCCTGCTCCGCCGCCTGGCGGAGGCCGGTATCGGTCACCTGTTTGGCGTCCCGGGCGACTACAACCTCGAGCTGCTCCAGCAGATGCAGGACAGCGGCACGATGGAGTGGGTCGGCAACTGCAGTGAGCTGAGCGCCTCCTACGCGGCAGACGGCTACGCACGTCTGAAGGGCATGGGCGCGTTCCTGGTGACCAACGCCGTGGGCGCCATGAGCGCGATCAACGGGGTCGCCGGCTGCTACGCCGAGCACGTCCCGGTCATCGCCATCTGCGGCTCCATCCCACTGCGGTCCATCGACCGCGGCCTCGGGATGCACCACACGATGGCCGATGGCACCTGGGACCGCTTCCTCGCAGCCTATGCGCAGGTGACCGCCGCGCAGGTCCGGCTGACCCCGCGCAACGCGGCCATGGAGATCGACCGGTTGATCCTCACGGCCTGGCGGGAGAAACTCCCGGTCTACATCGAGTTGCCCTCCGACATCGCCTACCTCGACATCGAGGTTCCGGCCGACCCGCTCGTGCTCGACCAGCCGCCCAGCGATCCGGAACGGCTGCGCTCGTGCGTCTCCGCGATCGTGAGCCACCTGTCCCACGCGCGTTCGGCGGCGATTCTGGTGGACCTGGACGTGGATCGATTCGACGTCGCGGCAGAGGTGATGGAGCTGGCCGAGAAGATGAGGCTGCCGGTGGCGGCGTGCAGCACCGCCAAGGCGGTGATCACCGAGACGTCCCCGAACTTCGTGGGCATCTACAACGGCAAGGCCAGCGCGCCGGAAACGATCGAAGCGGTCGAGAACAGCGAGTGCCTGCTCGCCATCGGATACAGGCCGATCGAGGTGACCACCGGCGACTTCTCCGCGAAGCTGCCGGCCGGCACCATCCACCTGCGCGGTCACTCGGCCGACGTCGGGGTGGAGAACTTCCAGGCCGTGACGCTCAAGGAAGTGCTCCGCGGTGTGGTCGAGGCCGCGCCGCAGGCCGACGAGCGTGCCATTCGCCGGCCCCCGCCCCCGTCTCTGCCGCAGACCGACGACACGGCCGAGCTGACGCAGACCGGCTACTGGAAGGCCATCCAGGAGTACGTGCGTCCCGGCGACGTGCTGCTGGTCGACAACGGCACTTCCTATGCCCTGTTCGGGGTGCAACTGCCGGACGGCTGCACCTTCGTCGGATCCGTCAACTGGGGCTCGATCGGCTTCTCGGTCGCGGCGCTGCTCGGCACGCTGACCGCCGCTCCGGAGCGTCGCCACCTGCTGTTCGTGGGCGACGGCTCGTTCCAGGAGACCGCGCAGGAGCTCTCGACCATCCTGCACCACGACCACAAGCCGGTGATCCTGCTGATCAACAACGGTGGGTACACCATCGAACGCGGCTACCTCGGCCGGGACGAGCGCTACAACGACATCGCGAACTGGGCGTACGCAGATCTGCCGAAGGTCCTGTGCCCGGCCACCACGGCGAAGTCGTTCGTCGCCAGGACCCCCGCGGACCTGCGGAACGCCCTGGCGCAGCCCAACGACACCATGATCTTCATCGAGTCGGTCATGGACCCCCACGACATCCCCGCGCCCGTGGCCGCCAGCAGCAACCACGGGGCCGAGGTCGACTACGGACCGCGCGGTCCGCATCACCGCAAGGGCGCGCAGCTTCAGTCCGCCTGACGGCCGCGAACAGCGGTGCCCTTGGATGCCGGTCCGCGGTGGTCGGTGAGGGCTGACGTCCCCGCAGTCCGTTCAGCCGACGCTCAGCCGGGCCTCGCCGCCCTTCGGGTCGACGCGGTCGTGCCAGCGGGCGGTGAGGGTCAGGGTGCGGTTCGGGAGCGCGGTCCCGAGTGCCGGTCGCTCGCGGTGCAGGAGCCGGCCGTCCTGGTGGATCCGCAGGACCGGGCGGGTCAGCGGGGCGCCGGTGCGCAGGACGTAGCGGGCGGGCGGTGCGGCCGGGTCGATGCGGTTGGGGGCGACCCAGCGCAGCGGTGCCTCGGCGGTGAGCGGGACCCCGGGATCCGGCCAGGGGGCGCCCGCGAGGAAGTCCAGGACGGCAGCGGCCACCCGGGTGCCCTCGCCGGCCGCGGTACCGGCGCGCTCGACGGCGTGCAGGAGGTTCCCGGCGGCGAAGACTCCGGGCCGGGTGGTGTGCAGGGCACCGTCGACGGTGGGGCCGCGGGTGCCGGGGTCCAGGGCGAGGGCGCCGCGCCGGGCGAGTTCGTCGTCGGGGACGAAGTCGCCGGTGAACACGACGGTGTCGCAGGCCAGGAGGGCCGTACGGCCGTCGTGACGCCGGACCCGGACGCCGGACAGCCGGCCGTGGCCGAGGAGTTCGGCGACCGTGGTGTCCGTCAGCAGCGGGATGCCGTGGCCCAGCCGGGCCGTCTGGACGCGGGCCCGGCCGGTCTGCGCCCGGGGGTGCTCCGTGACCAGGGCGACGACCTCGGCGCCGGCCGCACGCACGGTGGCCGCCGCCGCGTACGAGACGTCCTCGGCGCCGACGACGACCGCGCGCGTGCCGATGCTCTGCCCGAACAGGTGGACGGCCTGCTGGAGTTCGCCGGTGGTGTAGACGCCGGCCGGCCGCGTGCCGGGCACCAGCCGAGCGGTGCGCGGGCGTTCCCGTGCACCGGTGGCGAGGACGACGGCCCCCGCCCCGATGGTCTCGGGCCCGCCGGGGCCGACGGCGTGGAGCGCCAGGCCCTCACCGGGCGCGGGGGACGCCACCGGGGACCCCTCAGCCGCACGCCCGTTCCCGGGTGCCGGTCGGCCGGTCTCCGCCCAGTCCAGGACCGTCACCCCGGTCCGGAGCACCGCGCCCGCGCGGTCGGCGGCCTCCGTCAGTCGGCGGGCGTACGCGGGGCCGGTCAGCGGACGCGTCCATGTGCCGAAGCCGCCGTGCGCGCAGTACCGCGGTACTCCGCCCGCCTCGGCCTCCCGCTCCAGTACCTCGACGCGCCCGGCACCGGCGGCGGCCAGCCGGGCGGCGGCCGCGAGGCCGGCGGGGCCGGCACCGACGACGAGGACGTCGACACGGCGCGGGCTCGTCATGCCCGGCCCTTTCCGGACGCCCTTCGCCGCACCGGCTCCCCCGCCTGCGGATCCCAGGTCGCTGAAGTGCTCCCGGCAAGGCCCCGTTCGAGCAGGTCCCGTACTGCCGCGCCGCAGTAGAACCCCTGGCAGCGGCCCGCGCGGGCGCGGGTGCGGCGGCGCAGGCCGTCCAGGGTGCGGGGCGGGATCGGAGCGGTGAGGGCGTCGCGGATCTCTCCTCGGGAGACGCGCTCGCAGTGGCAGACGAGGGTGCCGTACTCGGGGTCGGCGGCGATGAGCTCGGGCCGCTGGTAGGGGCGCGGGAACGCCTCGCCGAGGTTGGGCATGGCCGGCGGATCCGGCTCGCGGACCGGCCCGAGGTCGAGACCGGTGCCGGCCAGCAGGCCGGCCAGGTGGGCGGCGATGGCCATCGACGCGGTCAGGCCGGTGGAGCGGATGCCGCCGACGGTGACGTAACCCTGCTCGGGGTGGGCGGCGATGCGGTAGTCCTCCTGGCCGGTGGCCGCGCGCAGGCCGGCGTAGACGGCGGTGACCTCCTCGTCGAGCAGGGCGGGCAGGATCCGGCGGCCCCTCTCCCGCAGTCCGGCCAGGCCGTCGGCGGTGGAACCCGTGGCCCGCTTGTCGTCGAGGTCCTCGGCCGTGGGACCGAGCAGGACGTTGCCGTAGACGGTCGGCGCGACCAGGACGCCCTTGCCGAGCGCGGTCGGCACGGGCAGCAGGATGTGCCGGACGAGCGGGCGGGCGAGCTTGTCGTGGACCAGGAGCTGGCCGCGGCGCGGGGTGACGGTGAAGTCCTCGTGGCCGAGCAGCCGGTCGACGGTGTCGGCGTGCAGTCCGGCCGCGTTGACGAGCCGGTGGGCGCGGAGCGCGCCCCGGGACGTCGTCAGGTGGTGGTGGCCCTCCTGCCACGTCACCTTCCGCACCGCGGTGTTCAGGTGCAGCTCCACTCCGGCGCGGACCGCCTGGGTGGTGTACGCCAGGGTCGTCGTCCAGGGGCAGATGATGCTCTCGCCGGGCACGTGGAGGGCGCCGAGCGCCCCGGGGCCGAGGTGCGGTTCGCGGGCGTACAGTTCCTCCGGGCCCAGCAGGCGTGTGGCGTGGCAGCCGTTGCGCTGGGCCTTCCCGGCCAGCCGGGGCAGGGCGGTCAGCTGCTCCTCGTCCCAGGCGACCAGCAGCGCGCCCACGCGTTCGACGGGGATGCCGGTCTCGGCGGCGTAGGCGCCCAGCAGCTCGTAACCCTCGCGGACCAGCCGGGCCTCCAGCGTCCCGGGGGCCGCGTCGAAACCGGTGTGCAGGATCGCCGTGTTCGCTTTGGACGTGCCCTGGCCGACGTCGTCCTGGGCCTCGACCAGGGCGACGTCCAGGCGGGGCCGGCGGGCGAGTTCACGGGCGAGGGCGCAGCCGACGACTCCGGCGCCGACGATCACGACGTCGTACGTCCGGCTCGGCAGCGGGCCCTCCCAGGTGACGGTCATGGGAGGTCACGAGCCGAGCAGGGCGGCCACGGCCGTGCGGAAGCGGGCGCGGCGTTCGGCGGCCTGGTCGGCGGTGACGCGGGGTTCGTACACGGCGGCGGGCTTCCAGTCGGGCAGGGCCTGTTCGACGGCCAGGGTACGGTCCGCGCCGAGACGGGCCAGGGTGGCCGCGCCGAGGGCGGTCGCGTCGGGCAGCGCGGACACCTCGACGGGGCGCTGCAGCAGGTCGGCCTGGGTCTGCATGAGCAGCGCCGAGCGGGTCAGGCCGCCGTCGACGCGGAGCGTGTCCAGCGGGGTGCCGAGGTCGGTGGCGGCCGCGTCGGCGAGTTCGGCGACCTGGGCGGCGATGCCCTCGCACAGGGCCCGCACCAGATGGCCCGGCCCGGTGTCGAGGCCGAGTCCGGTGAGCGAGCCGCGCAGGTCGCCGCGCCACCAGGGAGCGGCGAGCCCGGCGAGCGCGGGGACGAAGGTGACGCCGCCGCTGTCGGGGACGGCCCCGCCGACGGGGTCGAGGTCGGCGGCGGAGGAGATGACACCGAGGCCGGTGAGCCAGCGGACGGCGGAGGCGGCCGTGTAGACCTGGCCGTCCAGGCAGTAGCCGGTGGTGCCGGCGAGCCGCCAGGCCACGCAGCTGACCAGGCCGGAGTCGCCGCGCCGGGGGCGGTCGCCGGTGTGCGCGAGGAGGAACGCTCCGGTGCCGTAGGTGCACTTGGCGGCGCCGGGGGCGGTGACCCGCTGGGCGAGCAGGGCGGCCTGCTGGTCGACGGCCAGACCGGTGAGCGGGATCTCCTGGCCGAACTCCGTTGTCGTGCCGATGTGCTGGGCGCTGTCGGTCACCTGGGGAAGCCGTTCGTCCGACAGGCCGTACACCTCCAGCGCCCTCGGCGACCACCGCGTCCCGTCCAGGTCGAGGAGCTGGGTGCGGCCGGCGGTGGCGGCGTCGGTGGCGAAGGCGCCGGTGAGGCGGTGCACCAGCCAGGCGTCGGAGGTGGTGACGACGCCCTCGCGGGTGAGGTGGCGGCGGATCCAGGCCATCTTGGGCGCGGCGAAGTACGGGTCGAGGGGCAGGCCGGTCAGGCGGCGCAACTCCTCGGCGTGTGCCGCCAGTTCGGTGCACAGGGACTCGGCGCGCCGGTCCTGCCACACCAGGGCGTCGGTGAGCGGGCGGCCGTCGGCCGGGTCCCAGGCGAGGACGGTCTCCCCCTGGTTGGCGAGCCCCAGGGCCACGACGTCCTCGCCGGCCTCGGCGAGCGCCTGCCGGCCGGCGTGCACCACGGAGTCGTACAGCTCGGCGGGGTCCACCTCGACCCGTCCACCGGGCAGGTACCGGGGGCGGACCCCGGCGAACCCGGTGCCCAGGACGCCTCGTTCCGGACAGACAACGAGGGCCTTGGTGCCGGACGTGCCCTGGTCGACGGCGAGCACCGGCCCGGTCATCACGCCTTCTCCCTCTCGGCCCCGAAGATCACACCGTGTCAGCCTGCCGTCGCGCCGCGTCCGCGTCAAGCTCATCCCGGCCCCCAACATGCCTGGCCAGATGGTTGAGTTGGCAACAATGGCAAGGCGGAACCCACGCCTCTATAGTGACGGCCGACCGGCGCACCACCTCTCGATCCCCGCCCAGAGGAGGGCAGTTGCTACGCGACCCCGGGGCCGACGCCTGATGGCCAGAGAAGGCCCCCGTCCCTCCTACGACCCCGCCGGCCCCGACAACGACCTGCGCGCCGCGCTCCAGGACCTGCGCACCGGCCGCTGGATGGCGATGCGCGCGCTGCTCGCGGACACCGCGCGGGGGTGGCAGTGGACCCAGCGCACCCAGGTCCTCGCGGCGGCCGCCGCCGGCACCGACGTGGTGCGCGCCTGGCTCACGGAGGAGCCGGACAGTGTCCACGCCGCGGTGATGCACGCGCGCGTCGGCGTGGAGCGGGCCCTGCGGGCCCAGCGGGAGAGGCACCGCCGTACCCACGAGCTGTGGATCGAGGCCTGGGACGCCGCCCAGTCCGCCACCCGGACCGCCCCGCAGGACCCGGTGCCCTGGGTGTGTCTGCTGGCGCTGGCCCAGCTGGATCCGGATCAGCGGTGGGAGGAGCACCGGGTGGCCGCGCCCGAGCCGGTGCTCCCGCCGGGACCCTGGGGGCTGCTGGCCGAGGCCGCCAAGCGCGACCCGTACAACCGCGAGGCCCACCACCGGATGCTGCAGTTCCTGTACGCGCGGAGCGGCTCGGGCCGGCTCGCGGAGGCCTCCGCGTACGCGCAGTGGGCCGCCGCGCGGGCCCCGGCCGGTTCCGCGCTGCACGTGCTGCCGCTGTACGTCCGCGTCGAGCGTTACCGGCGCGACAGCGGGCACGACGCGGCGCTCGACCTGCACTGGGTGGCGGAGGACGCGGCCCGGGAGGCGGGGCGCGCCCTGCGGTCCTGGTTCGAGCACACGCACCGCGACGAGCGCTCACTGCTGGACCTCAACCACCTGGCCCACGCCCTGTGGGGATCGCTGCGGTTCCCCGACGCGGCCCGGGTGTTCGAGGCCGTCGGCCCGTACTTCACACCCCCGCCGTGGATGTACCGCACGCCCGACCGCTCCCGTGCCGTGGAGGTCTTCACCCAGGCCCGCGAGCGCTGCCGGGCCGCCGCGGACGGCTCCCGCCCGTGACGGTCCGCTGAACGCACCCTGTCCCCCCGCTCGTCGACCCGGAGGTCCCCGCATGTCCCCCACCCCCGATCCCGCGCCCTCCCCGGGCCTGCACCAGCAGGACGAGGAGCAGCGGCTGCGCGAACTCGGCTACCGGCCGGTGCTGGCCCGTCGCATGGGCGGCTTCGGCAACTTCGCGATCAGCTTCTCGGTGATCTCGGTCCTGTCCGGCTGCATGACGCTGTACGGCTTCGGCCTGAACACCGGCGGTCCCGCCGTGATGCTGTGGGGCTGGGCGGGCGTCGGCCTGTTCGTCCTGTGCGTCGGTCTCGCGCTCGCCGAGGTCACCAGCGCCTACCCGACCTCCGGTGCGCTGTACTACATGGCGGACCGGCTCGGCGGCCGCCGCTGGGGCTGGTACACCGGCTGGCTGAATCTGCTCGGTCTGCTCGGCGCGATCGCCGGTATCGACTACGGCGCCGCGCTGTTCACCGGCGCCTTCGCGAACCTCCAGTGGGGCTTCGAGCCCACGCCCGGCAGGACCATGCTGATCTTCTGCGCCATTCTGCTGCTGCACGCGGTGCTGAACCTGTTCGGCGTCCGTCTGGTCAGCCTGCTCAACTCGGTCAGCGTGTGGTGGCATCTGGCGGGCGTCGCCCTCATCGTCGGCGCGCTGGCGATCGTCCCCGACCACCACCGGTCGGCGTCCTTCGTGTTCACGAAGTTCGTCAACGAGACCGGCTGGCACAACCCGCTCTACGTGGCGGCCATCGGCCTGCTGCTCGCCCAGTACACCTTCTCCGGGTACGACGCCTCCGCCCATCTGTCGGAGGAGACCTCGCAGGCCTCGGTGTCCGCGGCGCGCGGCATCGTGCGGTCCATCTGGGCGTCCTGGATCGCCGGCTTCGTTCTGCTCGCCGGTCTGACCTTCGCCATCCAGGACTACGACGCCACGCGCACCACCGCGACCGGCGTGCCGCCCGCGCAGATCCTGCTGGACGGCCTCGGCACCGGCGGCGCGAGCGCGCTGCTGCTGGTCGTGATCATCGCCCAGCTGTTCTGCGGGAACGCCGAGGTCGCGGCGGCCAGCCGGATGGTGTTCGCGTTCAGCCGGGACGGCGCGCTGCCCGGCTCGCACCTGTGGCGCAAGGTGAGCGCACGCACCCAGACGCCGGTCGCGGCGGTGTGGCTGTCGGTGATCGTCGCCGGTGTCCTCGCCCTGCCGTCGCTGTACTCGGCGACGGCGTACAACGCGGTGACCGCCATCAACGTCATCGGCATCACCCCCGCCTACGCCATCCCGGTCCTGCTGCGGCTGCGCGCGGGCGACCGTTTCCGGCCGGGGCCGTGGCACCTGGGCCGCTGGAGCAGGCCGGTCGGCTGGATCGCGGTGATCTGGGTGGCCTGTGTGACCGTGCTGTTCTGCCTGCCGCAGGCCTCGCCGGTCACCGTCGACACGATGAACTACGCCTCGGTGGCGCTCGCCGTGGTGCTGGTCCTGGCGAGCGTCTGGTGGTACGTCGCCCGCCGGTCCTACGGCACTCCCACCTCCGCCGCGTACGGCAGCGACCGCGACCAGGCCGAACTCGCGGAGGGCATCGTCTGAGCCACCTGCCCGAAGAGCGCCGGTCCAGGTACGAACTGGTGTGCCGGATACGGCAGGATGAGCGATCGCGCCGGTCACCGGGGTTCTGGGACCGGCGCGCTCGCACATCCCGCACATCGAGCAGGTGACAACGTGACGCAATCTCACATCCGTCGAGGTACGCACCCCTTCGGCGGTGACCGGTGAACCGCTCGCTGACCCTGGACGACCTGGTACTCGCCGGGATCGCCGTGGCGGCGGGCCTGCTGCTCGCCTTCCTGTCGCGCACGCTGCTGCGCTGGCTGGCGGGGCACGCCAAGCGGACCCGCTGGAGCGGTGACGACGTCATCGTGGACGCGCTGCGCTCGGTGGTTCCCTGGGCGGCGATCGCGGGCGGGCTGGCGGCGGCGGGGATCGTCCTGCCTCTGACCCCGCCCGTCCGGCACCACACCGACCAGATCCTCGAGGTGTGGCTGATCCTGGTGGTGACGCTGTCCGCGGCCCGGGTGATCGCCGGTCTGGTCCGTACGGTCACCCAGTCCCGCTCGGGCGTGGCGGGCTCGGCGACCATCTTCGTCAACATCACCCGGGTGCTGGTCCTCGCGATCGGTTTCCTGGTCGTCCTGCAGACCCTCGGCATCTCCATAGCGCCCCTGCTGACCGCCCTGGGCGTCGGCGGTCTCGCCGTGGCGCTCGCCCTGCAGGACACCCTCGCCAACCTCTTCGCCGGCGTCCACATCCTGGCCTCCAAGACCGTCCAGCCCGGCGACTACATCCGGCTGAGCAGCGGCGAGGAGGGCTACGTCGTGGACATCAACTGGCGCCAGACGACGGTCCGCCAGCTGTCCAACAACCTGGTGGTCATCCCCAACGGCCAGCTCGCCAAGGCCAACATGACCAACTTCACGCACCCCGAGCAGCGGTTGACGGTGCTGGTGCAGGTCGGGGTGGGCTACGACGCCGACCTGGAGCACGTGGAGCGCGTGACGGCCCAGGTCGTCGCGGAGGTCATGCGGGAGGTCGAGGGCGCCGTCCCGGAGCACGAGCCCGCCATCCGCTTCCACACCTTCGGCGACTCCCGGATCGGCTTCACGGTGATCCTCGGCGTCGGCGAGTTCAGCGACCAGTACCGCATCAAGCACGAGTTCATCAAGCGCCTCCACCGCCGCTACCGCGCGGAGGGCATCAGCATCCCGGCCCCCACCCGCACGGTGGCACTGCAGCAGGGCGCGGTGCTGATCCCGCACCAGCGCAGCGGGGAGGACGTCGTCCCGGGGGCCGTCGAGTAGCTCGTGGCACTGCTCGTATGCTCGAAGGAGCATGAGCACCCCGCCCGACCCCCGTTCCCTGGACCAGCGGCTGGACGCGATCGCGCGCCAGCCGTTCCGGGCGAGGTTCCACCTGCGCGGGCGGGAGCGGGCCACCGCCGAGCTGAAGGGGCCGGCGACCCTGCGGTGGCACGCGTACGACCTGACCGCGAAGCGGCTGGCACCGGCCGCGCCGTACAAGGACGGCAAGCAGACGCCGTACCGCGGTCACCCGGTCTTCGTCGCGCAGCACGCGACCGCCACCTGCTGCCGTGGCTGCCTGGAACGCTGGCACGGGATCCCGAAGGGGCGCGAGCTGACCCGGGCCGAGCACGTGTACGTGGTGGACGTGATCTGCCGGTGGATCGAGCGGGAGACAGCGGGCGGGGGCGGAGAGGGTCCCGGCCGCGGGGGCTGACTCAGAGCGTGGCGGAGTTCTCGTCGTGGCCGTGCCACTGGCCGGCGCGCCTGCGGTGCGGGGCCGTGAGGGACGAGCCGGCGGGGTCACCGTCCAGAGTGCGGGTGGCCCGGCATGCGCGGGGTCTTCGTGCCGTACAGCCAGTCGCGCAGGAAGCCGGACAGGTCCTGGCCGTAGACCTCCTCGGGGCGGCCGGAGGGTCAGGGCCGGCCGCCGGTCGGTGAGCGATCGCGCATGGCCGGCGCGCGCTCGCTTGTCATGACCACGAGAGCGCCCGGGTGGTTCCACCGGCGGAGACGATTTCCGGTCAGGACCCCTGTCGAGCCGGACTCCATCACGAGATATCTTGATGTCGAGCAATGTTGCAGACGTGGAGCGGAGCACCCGGTGACTGACTCGACCATCATCTACACCTACACAGACGAGGCCCCGGCCCTGGCGACGCATTCGTTCCTGCCGGTGATCCAGGCGTACGCCTCGCAGGCCGGTGTGCCCGTGACCACCCGGGACATCTCGCTGGCCGGGCGCATCATCGCCGTCTTCCCGGAGTACCTGAACGAGGACCAGCGCATCCCGGACGCGCTGAGCGAGCTGGGCGAGCTGGCCAAGACCCCCGCGGCCAACATCATCAAGCTGCCGAACATCTCGGCGTCCATCCCGCAGCTCAAGGCCGCCGTCGCCGAGCTCCAGGGCAAGGGCTACGCGCTGCCGGACTACCCGGACGACCCGAAGACCGACGAGGAGCGCGAGATCCGCGCCCGCTACGACAAGATCAAGGGCTCCGCCGTCAACCCGGTGCTGCGTGAGGGCAACTCCGACCGCCGTGCCCCGGCCTCGGTGAAGAACTACGCCAAGACCCACCCGCACCGCATGGGCGCCTGGACCTCCGAGTCCAGGACCAACGTGGCCACGATGGGCGAGAACGACTTCCGCTCCACCGAGAAGTCCGTCACCATCGCCGAGGACGGCGCGCTGCGGATCGAGCTGGTCGCCGAGGACGGCACCACCACCGTCCTGAAGGAGTCCGTACCGGTCCTCAAGGACGAGGTCGTCGACGCCTCCGTCATGCACGTCGCCGAGCTGGAGCAGTTCCTCGCCGCGCAGGTCGCCCGCGCCAAGCAGGAGGGCGTCCTGTTCTCCGTGCACCTGAAGGCCACGATGATGAAGGTCTCCGACCCGATCATCTTCGGTCACGTGGTGCGCGCCTTCTTCCCGAAGACGTTCGCGAAGTACGGCGAGACCCTCAAGGCGGCCGGCCTCACCCCGAACGACGGCCTCGGCGGCATCCTCAAGGGCCTGGAGAACCTGCCCGAGGGCGCCGAGATCAAGGCCTCCTTCGACGCCGAGATCGCCGAGGGCCCGGCCCTCGCCATGGTCGACTCCGACAAGGGCATCACCAACCTGCACGTCCCCTCGGACGTCATCGTGGACGCCTCCATGCCGGCGATGATCCGCACCTCCGGCCACATGTGGGGCCCGGACGGCCAGGAGGCCGACACCCTCGCCGTCCTCCCGGACTCCTCCTACGCCGGTGTCTACCAGGCCGTCATCGAGGACTGCCGGGCCAACGGCGCCTACGACCCGTCCACCATGGGCTCGGTCCCGAACGTCGGCCTGATGGCTCAGAAGGCCGAGGAGTACGGCTCCCACGACAAGACCTTCGAGGTCCCGGCCGCCGGCACGGTCCGCCTGGTCGACCGGGCCGGCAACGTCCTGATCGAGCAGCCGGTCGCCCAGGGCGACATCTTCCGCGCCTGCCAGACCAAGGACGACCCGATCCGCGACTGGGTCAAGCTGGCCGTCACCCGCGCCCGCGCCACCGGCGACCCGGCGGTGTTCTGGCTGGACGAGACCCGCGCCCACGACGCGCAGCTCATCGCCAAGGTCAGGCAGTACCTGCCGGAGCACGACACCGAGGGCCTGGACATCAGGATCCTGTCGCCTGTCGAGGCCACCAAGCTGTCGGTGGAGCGCATCCGCCGCGGCGAGAACACCATCTCGGTCACGGGCAACGTCCTGCGCGACTACCTGACCGACCTGTTCCCGATCCTGGAGCTGGGCACCAGCGCCAAGATGCTGTCGGTCGTCCCGCTGATGGCGGGCGGCGGCCTGTTCGAGACGGGCGCCGGCGGCAGCGCGCCGAAGCACGTCCAGCAGCTGGTCAAGGAGAACTACCTGCGCTGGGACTCCCTCGGTGAGTTCTTCGCGCTCGTGCCCTCCTTCGAGCAGTACGCGGCGGCCACCGGCAACACCCGCGCCAAGGTGCTCGCCGACACCCTCGACCGCGCCACGGCGACCTTCCTCAACGAGGACAAGTCCCCGACCCGTCGCGTCGGCGGCATCGACAACCGCGGCAGCCACTTCTACCTGTCCCTGTACTGGGCGCAGGAGCTGGCCCGGCAGACCGACGACGCCGACCTCGCCAAGGCGTTCGCGCCGCTCGCCGAGGCCCTCGCCGCGAACGAGCAGACGATCGTGGACGAACTGGTCGCGGTCCAGGGCTCCCCGGCCGACATCGGCGGCTACTACCAGGTCGACAAGGCCAAGGCGGACGCGGTCATGCGCCCGTCGGCCACCTGGAACGAGGCGCTGGCGTCCCTGAACTGACGCCCGCCGCGCCCGCGCCCGGGTCGGTGCCCGCGGCGCGCAGGCCGCGCACCTGAGTGATCCTCCGCCCCGGTCGGCGACCCCGGCCGGGGCGGAGGCGTGTCCACCGAGAACGGAGCTGCCCGTGACCGAGCCTGTGCCGTCGTACGAACTCCTCCCCGGTGCCCCCGACTCGCCCGTGCTGTTGCACGTCCCGCACTCCGCGCGGGCCGTCCCCGCGGACGTGCGGGCCGGGATCGTGCTGGGGGACGCCGCGCTGGAGCGGGAACTGGACCACATCACGGACGCGCACACCGCCGAGCTCGCCGAGCGGGCCGCCGCACGCGCCGGCGTCACGCCCTGGCGGTTCGTGAACCGGCTGTCCCGGCTGGTCGTGGACCCGGAACGGTTCCCGGACGAGCGCGAGGAGATGACGGCCGTCGGCATGGGCGCCGTGTACACCCGGACCACGCACCGCGCCGCGCTGCGTCCCGCGGACACCGATCCGCAGCCGCTGCTGGCACGGTACTTCCGGCCGTACGCACGGGCCATGGCCGAGGCGGTCGCCGAGCGGCTGGCGGCGACCGGGCGGGCGGTGGTGATCGACGTGCACTCCTATCCGAGCGAGCCGCTCCCCTACGAGCTGCACGCCCGCGGCCCGCGTCCGCCGGTCTGCCTGGGCACGGACGCCTTCCACACCCCGCCGGAGCTGGCCGAGGCGGCCCGCGAGGCGTTCGCGGCCTGCGGGGAGACGGGCCTGGACAGCCCGTTCGCCGGGACGTACGTACCGCTGGACTTCCACGGCCGCGACGCCCGGGTCTCGGCCCTGATGGTGGAGATCCGCCGGGACACCTACATGTCCGAGCCGGGCGGCCCGGCCGGGCCCGGCCTGGAACGGCTGGCGGACGCGCTGGCCGCACTCGTGGACGCCGTCTGAAGCGCCCCTGAGGGGCCTCCGCCTGGACCACTCCAGCAGGACAGCCCACACCGTCCGTACCAGGGTGGACGTCATGACGACCGTGGAGACCAGCGCGTCCACCGGCCGGGAGCCCCGGCCGCCCGTCCGGGACTGGCCCGCGTCCGACCTGGACGGCACGGAGTTCGACCCGGTGCTCGCCGGCCTCATGCGCGAGGGTCCGCTGTCCCGGATCCGGCTGCCGTTCGGCGAGGGCTGGGCATGGCTGGCGACCCGCTACGAGGACGTGAAGCTGATCACCAGCGATCCGCGGTTCAGCCGCCGCGAGGTGACCCGGCGTCAGATCACCCGGCTGGCACCGGACTTCGCGCCCCGCCCCGGCTCGCTCGCCTGGGCCGACCAGCCCGACCACAACCGGCTGCGCAAGCCGATCGCCGACGCCTTCACGGTGCGGGCGATGAAGCGGCTGCGGCCCCGCGCGCAGGCGGTCCTGGACGAGCTGGTCGAGGGCGTCGTACGGGACGGGCCGCCGGCCGATCTGGTCGAACGGGTGCTGGAGCCGTTCCCGCTCACCGTCGTCAGCGAGGTGATGGGCGTACCCGCCGCCGACCGGGCGCGGGTGCACGCCTGGACCCGGGAGATCATCTCCACCCACGGCGCCGAGGCCGCCTCCCAGGCCAAGAACGGCCTGTACGGCTGGATCACCTCCGTCGTCCGGGCCCGCGCGGGCAGCACCGACGGGGACGTCTACTCGATGCTCGGCCGCGCCGTGGCGGGCGGGGAGATCAGCGAGGAGGAGGCCGTCGGGCTGGCCGGTCCGCTGCAGATCGGCGGCGAGGCCGTCACGCACAACTGCGGGCAGATGCTGTACCTGCTGCTGACCCGGCCGGAGCTGATGGCGCGGATGCGGGCTCGTCCCGAGGCGCGCGGTCCGGTGCTGGACGAACTGCTGCGCCACATCCCGCACCGCAGCACGGTCGGGCTCGCCCGCATCGCGCGGGAGGACGTGGAGATCGCCGGCCACCGGATCGCCGCGGGCGAGCCGGTCTACGTCTCCTACCTCGCCGCGAACCGCGACCCCGACGTCTTCCCGGACCCGGACCGCATCGACCCCGACCGCACTCCGAACCCGCATGTGGCGTTCGGCAACGGCCCGCACTTCTGCACCGGCGCGGTGCTGGCCCGGCTGCAGACCGAACTGCTGGTGGACACACTCCTGGACCGGCTGCCGGGGCTCCGGCTCGCCGTGCCGGCCGACCAGGTGCGGTGGCGGCACAGGACGATGATCCGCGGCCCGCGAACGCTGCCCGTGACCTGGTCCCCCTGACCGGTTCAGGCCCGCAGCCACTCCGTGACGATCACCTCCGCGCCGGCCCGCAGCCTGAGGGCGAACGGGCCGGCCGGCGCGGTGTCGCTGCTGAAGCGGCCGAGGGTGTCGACGGTGACCGGGCGGGCGGTCTGCGGGCCGCCGAGCACCTCGATGCGCGCCGACTGCGGCGGCAGCACCTGGCCGATCAGCCCGTCGTCGGTGACCTCGACGTCGACGGTGACCTCACCGGCGCGGAACGTCAGCATCCGCGGGGCGTCCGTGACACCGCGGACCGGCAGCGCGTCCACGAGCGAGTCGAAGGTCAGCTCGGCGAGCCGCGCGTCCAGGTCGTGCAGGGCGTAGGCGTCCAGGGCGAGTTGGCGCAGGACGTCCGGTACGGGGTCCAGGACGGCGGCGGCCTGGCGCAGCTCCTCCTCCAGCAGGGCGTCCGCCAGTTCCTCCGCCCCGTCCGCCCCGTCCGGTCGGGGCGAGCCCGCGTCCTGTCCCGGGAACCGGTTCTCGTCGTCGTTCACGCCGCACCCCGTGCGTCCATCCGGGCCCGCAGCCGGCGCAGACAGCGCTGGCGCAGCGGGCCGATGCTGCCGACCGCGATACCGAGCGCGGCCGAGACCTCCCCGTAGCTGGGCGGCGGGGAGGCCATGAGCACGCGCAGCAGCTGCCGGCAGCGCTCCCCCAGCCCCTCCAGCTCCTGCCACAGGCGGCGGACCCGCTCGGCCCGGTCCGCCGCCTCCTCCGAATCGATCAGCGACTCCTCCGGGGTCCGGTCGTCGCTGGCCCGGTCCAGCACCCGCGGATCGTCCGTCAGGGTCAGCCGGGTCAGGGCCTTGAGCACCTTCAGACACTCGTGGCGGGTGGTGCTCGCCAGCCAGGAACCCGCCTTGTCGGGCTCGCGGATCCGGCCCAGGTGCTGGGCGAAGCGGAACCACACGGTCTGGTAGACCTCGTGCCCGTCGGCGTCGGAGAGCCGGTGGGCGCGCACCACCGACCACACGAGCGGACTCATCCCTTCCACCAGTGCTTTCCAGGCCGCGGCGTCCCCGTCGACGGCGGACTGGACCAACGCGCCGACCTCTGTTCGGTCCACGGCTCCACCCCTTGTGTACGGCACGTCATGGTACGCCGTGGAGCGGAGGGTTCCGGCCCTCATGCGGGCACGGCCGGGACGACGACCGGGACGGGGCGCCAGGTGGGCGGCCGGAGCGCCGGGACGTGCGCCCCGCGCACCTCGGCGGTGTCCGTGGTGGCCGCGAGCAGGCGCGTGCGCGCCGCGCGCGGGTCGCGCTCCTGGTGCGCCGTCATATGGGCGGCGACCAGGGCCGCCGCGACCGGGGTGGCGAAGGAGGTGCCGCTCCACTGCGCGAGCCCGTCGAACATCACCTGGTCCGGCTTGGCCCCGGTGCTCTCACGGCCCTCGCTCAGCACACCGGTGTGCCGCGGGAACTGGCAGGTGCAGGGGTAGTCGAAGCCGAACCGGCAGGCGTCGTAGGTGGAGTGCTGGTACACGTACGGCACGGGCGTGCCGAAACCGGTCAGCGCGCTGGTGAGGCGCTCGCCGGGGGCGTAGACCCGCACCCAGGGACCGTGGTTGCTGAAGCAGGCCTCGCCGTCGCCGTCCGCGCGCAGCGCGCCGACCGACAGCACGCTGTCCGCGTACTCGGGAAGGGCGGCGTAGGCGGCGGGCCAGAACGGCGTGTCACTGGAGTTGTTGCCGGCGGCGGCGACCAGCAGGGTGCGCTGCTCGCGCAGTTCGCGCATGAACGCGTCCAGGCCGATCAGGCCGTCGCCGTCCTCGGTGGGGGTGCCCGCGGAGAGGCTGATGATGTCGGGCCAGCCGCCCTGGTCGACCGCCTCGAAGAGCCGGGCGCCGAACTCGGACTCCAGGATCGCCCCGGCGTCGTTCAGGGTGCCCCGGACGGTCACGTCGGTGTTGGGCGCGACAGCCCCGAGGATCCCCGCGATGAACGTCCCGTGGCCGACGTACTGGCGCAGCACCCCCTCGGCGTCCGTCTCGGCCGCCTGGGCGTCGCCGGTGGTGTGGGCGAGCAGCGGGTAGGAGCGGTGGTCGTGCACGAGGCCGGTGTCGATCACGAGAACGCCGACGGCGCTCGCCGCGTCGTACCGTACGTCGGTGGCGGCCGGGTTGGCCGGGCGGGTGCGCGCGACGGGCACCGGCTCGTCGCCGGGGCAGGCGTTGACCGCGATGTGCACCACGTGGTTGCGGCCCACAAGCCGGCGGCCCTGGCGGTCCTCGGCCTCCCGCAGGGCGCGCAGCGCGTGCGGGACGGTGTCCTCGCCGGAACTCGGGTCACCGACCCGGATGCGGGTGACACCGGTGCGGCCCCCGTCGGGGCCGTCCCGGCGGACGTGGTCGGGGACCAGGCCCTCGGTCGCGGTGAAGTGGGCGCGCACGGTGTCCTCGACGACGCGGGCCTCCTCGCCGTCCCGGGCCAGGACGACCTCCTTCTCGTAGAGGAAGTGGCCGTCCTCCTGCGGGCCCATGGCCAGCGCGACGCCGGGCATGGAGCGTTGGATGTGCGCGAACTGCTCGTGGAATCGCTGTGGTGCCATGACGTGTCCTCCCCCTGCAGACGGTGTTCGACAGTGAGAGTCGGGGGGACACCGTCTGATACAGCAGGCCACTACCATGCGAGACGTGACAGCGGGAAGCGAGTCGGTCCTCGAACTGCTGCCCCTGGTGTTCGCCGACCCGGGCGAGGCCCGGGCACGCGCGGAACAGGTGCTGCACGCGGCTCCGCCGCCGCTGCACGCCAGCGTCGCCCACCAGGTGCTCGGCATCTGGCAGCGGGACTTCGGCGATCTGCGGATCGCGCTCGGGCATCTGCGCCGGGCCCGCGACCTGGCCGCGCGCGCCGAGTCGGCCGACCGCGAGGCGGATGTGCTCGCGACGCTCGGGGTCGCACTGGTGCACGCGGGGCGCACGCGGCAGGGGCTCACCTCCTTCGAGCGCGGGGTCGCCCGGGGCAGCGGGCACACCCGGGCCCGGGTGCTGTACCGGCGGGCGTACGTGTGGTGGGTGCTGGGGCACCACCGGGAGGCCCTGGAGGACGTACGGCGGGCGCTGCCGGTGCTGCGGCAGGCCGGCGACGACATCTGGACCGCACGGGCGCTGACCCTGCGGGCCACCGTGCATCTGGCGCTCGGCGCGGTGGACCGGGCGGTCGCGGACTTCTCGGCGGCGGAACGGCTGTGGGACACCACAGGCCAGGAGCACGACAAGGCCGACGCGGTGGAGAGCCGCGGGCTCGCCGCGTTCCGGTCCGGGGACATCCCGGCGGCGCTGCGGCTGCTCGACGAGGCCGAGGAGCGGTACGCGAAACTCGGCACGCCCACCTACATGCTGTCCATCCGGCGCTGCGAGGTGCTGATGGCGGCCGGTCTCGCCCCGGAGGCGCTGGCCGAGGCGGACGCGACGATCGCGCTGCTGGACCGGATCGGCGGGCAGTCCACCCGCAAGGCCGAGCTGCTGCTGGCCGCCGCGCGGGCCGCCCGCTCGGCCGGGGACCCGCACACCGCCGTGGCCCGCGCCGCCGTCGCCGTGCGGCTGTTCGCGGCGCAGCGGCGGATGTGGTGGGAGACCCACGCCCGTCTGGTGCTGATCGAGGCGCGGGTGACGGCCGGGCGGCGCTCGGGCCGGCTGGTCGCGGACGCGGCGGCGGTCGCCGGGAAGCTGGCCTCCTTCGGTTCGCCCGCCGCGCCGGAGGCGTCGTTGCTCGCGGGCCGGATCGCCCTGGCGCTGGGCTGGACGGCCGACGCGGAGCGGCACCTCGCGGTGGCCGCGCGCAGCCGGCACGCCGGTCCGCCGCCGGCCCGGGTGACGGGCTGGGCGGCCCAGGCGCTGCGGGCACGCGCGGCCGGTTCCCGGCGGGGTGTGCTGGAGGCCTGCCGGCGCGGCCTGGACGTGCTCGACGACCACCGAATGACGCTGGGCGCCTCGGAGCTGCGGGCCCACGTCACCGCGCAGGGCGCCGAACTGGCCGCACTGGCCCAGGAGGTGAGCCTCGCCCACGGCTCCCCGCGCCGGCTGCTCCAGTGGAGCGAGCGCTGGCGGGCGACGGTGCTGTCCGCGCCGCCCACCCGGCCGCCGGCCGATCCGGCGCTGCTCAGCGGCCTGACCGCGTACCGGGAGATCGCGGCGCGCGCGGAGGAGTCCCGGATGGAGGGCCGCCCGGTTCCCGCGCTGGAGCGCGAACAGCGGCGCCTGGAACGGGAGATCCGCTCCCGCACCCACCACATACGCGGCGCCGCCCCGCACGAGGGCGACCGCTTCGACGGGGCCCGGCTGCTGGACCGGCTCGGCGAGGCACGCCTGGTCGAACTCGCCGTGGTCGACGGCCGGGTGCACGTCCTGCTGTGCGGCCAGGGCCGGGTACGGCGGTTCGCCGGCGGCCCGCTGGCCGAGGCGGTCGCCGAGGCCGAGCACGTCCAGGCAGGCCTGCGGCGGCTCGCCCACCCCGGCGCCGAGGCGCGCCTGCCCCTGGTGGAGGCCGCCGGACTGCGCCTGCAGGAGCTGCTCCTGGCCGGCGCGGCGGCACACCTCGGCACGGGACCGGTGGTGATCGTGCCGCCGGGGGCCCTGCACCGGGTGCCGTGGGCCCTGCTGCCCGCGCTGCGCGAGAGGGTGCTCAGCGTGTCGCCGTCGGCGGGCAGCTGGCTGCGCGCCCGCGAGACCGAGCCACCGCCGGGCGGCCGGCACGTCCTGGTGCGCGGGCCCGGCCTGGCGACCGGCGGCGCGGAAGTACCGGAACTGGCCGACCGCTACGGCACGTCGGCGACGGTCCTCGAAGGCGACAGGGCCCAGGTCCCCCATGTCCTGGAGCACCTGGACGGCGCGGCCCTCGCGCACATGGCGGCCCACGGCACGTTCCGCGCCGACAGTCCCCTGTTCTCGGCCCTGCGCATGGCCGACGGCCCGCTGATCGTGCACGACTTCGAGCGGCTCGCCCGCAGCCCGTACCGGATCATCCTCTCCAGCTGCGACACCGCCCGCCTCGCCTCCGTCGGTGCCGACGAACTCCTCGGCCTGGTCACGGCGTTGCTGCCGCTGGGCACGGCCGGGGTGGTGGCGAGCAGCGCCCCGGTCAACGACGCGGCGGTGGTGCCCCTGATGCTGGCCCTGCACAAGAGCCTGGACGCGGGCCTGTCCCTGGCGGAGGCCCTGCGGGACGCCCGGACGGCCCTTCCCGAGGACCCGCTCCACCAGGCGACGGGCTGGGCGTTCGCGGCCTTCGGGGCGGCGTAGGGCGCGATTCCCGGCCAAGGACACACCACCGGCACCCGGCGGACACTAGGCCGACTCGCACAGCCACGGCAGCGCTCCCCGGTCACCGGTACCGAGCCGGCTGTACGCGCTGTACAGATGGTTCCCCACCGTCCGCACGGACAACGTCAGCCGCTCGGCGATCTCCCGATTGCTCAGCCCGGCCGCCGCGAGCGTCACGATCTGCCGCTGCCGGGCCGTGAGTTCACCGAGGACCAGCCCCGCCAGCGCCGGCGTGCGCGCGCCCTGACACCGCCGCGCGAGCGCGACCGCCCGGGTCCGGGACACCCGAGCCGCACGCGGATCCCGGTGCCCCCGCACCGCCTGCGACCGCGCCTCCGCCGCGAAGAGCAGGAACCCACGGTCCTCGAGCTCCTCGGCGGCACGGTCCAGCGCGGCCCCGTCCCCGCGTGCCAGCGCCTCCGCGTGCCGTGCGAACACACTGTCCGCCGGCAGCCGCCCGGCGGCCTCCTCGGCCGCACCTAGGCGTACGGCGTCGTACCGGGCGTAGGCGTCGTCACCGCGGCTCGCCGCCGACTCGCCGTCGGCCAGCCGGAGTTCCTCCCCGCACGCCGTGTCCCCGGGTGCCCCCCGCAGCCCCTCCCGGGCCCAGGCGGCGGCGTCCCGCACCTCGCCCCGCAGCCGCGCGAAGCGGGCACGCACGGCGGCATACCCCGCCGGCACCGGGGTGCCCTCCGCCACCAGCCACTCCCCCACCGGCGTAGGCACCGGCCGGACGTCCAGTTGCCCGATCCGCCGCAGCAGCATCCGCCGTTCGGCCTCCAGGGCCGGCTCGTACGCGAAGGGCATCGCACCGGCCAGCCGACGCGCGCGCACCCGGCCGGCCATGGCGCGCAGCGCGGGTCCGTGCAGGGGGTGGCCGAGGGTGACGGCGCCCCGGTCGTCGAGATGGATCAGACCGTCCGCCTCCAGACCCTCCAGGACATCCGGGTCGAGCTCGTCCAGGGGCAGCGGCAACGGCTCGGCGAACGCCAGGCGTTCGAGCACGTCCCGTTCGCCGCGCGCGGAACGCTCCAGCACCGGGCCGAGCCTCTCCCGCAGGGCCGGCGTGAGCGGCAGCGGGCCCCGCCAGGCCCGCTCACCGGTGTCCGGGACGCCGACGAGCCCTCCGGCCGGGCCGAGCGCGGCGACCAGGTCGCGCAGCAGCCGTAGATCCCCCCGGCACATCCGGTGCAGACGGCGCACGGTGAGCGGTTCCAGTTCGGCCACGGCCGGCAGGCGGGCGGTGTCCTCACAGGGCAGCGGTGCGAGGGGCAGCCGGGGCAGCAGCTCCCCGGTCCACAGCCGGGCCACCGCGCCGGGCACGGGCACGCCGTCCACCGCGGTGACGACGAGCCGTGTGCGGCCCTGCACGGCGAGCTGGTGGACGAGCGCGGCGGAGGCCTCGTCGAGCAGATGGGCGTCGTCCACGACGAGGAGCCGCAGGCCGGACAGGATCCGCACCGCGCGGTGCGGTGCGACAGTGTCGGGCAGCAGGTGGGCGAAGGCCGCGAAGGGCAGGTCCTGGGCCTCGGGCGTGCCGGTCACCCGGGCGTGCTCCGTGCCCCGGACCGCCTCCGTGATCAGCCGGGTCTTGCCGTGGCCGGCCGGTCCCGTGACCACGATGCCGGGCCGGCCGGCGGCCGACGAGGAGCGCACCAGCTCCAGTTCGTCCTCCCGGCCGGTGAACGGCCAGGGCAGCTCCCGCATGTTCGCGTCCTGTTCGTAAGTCCTCACATCGTTCAGAGCGCGCGTACTCAGGTTTGATACAGGGAGACTTGAGTAGCCCCCGACTCAGGCGCCCGGCGCCGATGGGCGGCACGCTGGCCGCATGACCCGACGCCTCTGCTCGCTGCCGCGGCAGCCGGCCCCGTCCCACGGACCGGGGCTGACCGCCGAGCGCCTGGGTGCGCTCGCGGCCGGACGGCGGATGTGGGTCAACGGCACGGTGCTGCACTACGCGTTCTTCGACGGCCCGGACGCCTCGGTGATCCCGGTGCCGGGGACCGGGGAGCTGCGCCGGGTGCCGTGGGCCGGCGGCGAGGAACAGCGGGACGTGGTCCGTGACTGCTTCCGCGAGTGGCAGGGACTCGGTCTCGGGGTCACGTTCGCCGAGGTCGGGGACCGGGGCGAGGCGGAGCTGCGGATCGGGTTCCAGAGCGGCGGGGGTTCCTGGTCGGCGGTGGGGCGCGAGGCGCTGTCGGTCGGCCGGAGCGAGCGCACCATGAACCTGGGCTGGGACGTGACCGGGGCCGGGGAGCGCGGCACGGTGCTGCACCAGATCGGGCACGCGCTCGGCATGGTGCACGAGCACCAGAGCCCCTACGCCGGGCTGCACTGGGACGACGAGGCCGTGTACGCGGAGCTGGCCGGTCCGCCGAACTTCTGGAGCCGGGAGACGACGTACACGAACGTGCTGCGCGCCCTGGACGCCGGCGAGGCGAGCGCCTCGGTGTGGGACCCGCAGTCGGTGATGACGTTCGCGTTCGGGCCGGGGCTGGTGCTGGAGCCGGAGCAGTACCGCGGGGGGCTGGCTCCGTCCGGGGGCCCGTCCCCGGCCGACAAGGAGTTCGTGCTGCGCTGGTACCCGCCCACAGGCCCGGTGGGGCCGGCCGCGCTGGTGCCGTTCCGGTCGGTGCCGCTCGGTCTCGGGCCGGGCGAGCAGGCCGACTTCACCGTCGAGCCGCCCGAGACCCGCGACTACACCGTGGGCACCTTCGGCGACGCCGACAGCGTGCTGGTGCTCTTCGAGGAACGCGACGGGGAGCCGCGCTTCCTCGCGGGGCACGACGACGGCGGCACGCCGGACAACGCCGCCGTCAGGGTCCGGCTCGTCAAGGGCCGGCGCTATGTCGTCCGGGTCCGCCTGTACTCCACGTGGGGTGGAGGGGAGACAGCGGTCATGTGCTGGTGACGGCGCACGGTCGGCAATGACCACAGTCCGGCACCGGGGGAAGGGTCGCGGGCGTCACCCACGGGGGAGGTGACGCCCGCGGCCACGCCCGCCGCGGGATCAGCGGCCCACCGGGCGTCCGGCCGACGATCACGGCGGTCGCGGGCACGGCGGGCGGCGTCCGTCCGGCCGGTGCACGGTCGGGGCGGTCGCGAGGAACGTCACGACGCGGCCCGCTCCGGCGCGGCGGCGCCCGCGTCGGGGTGGGTGAGACCCAGGTGGTCGCGCAGCGTCGTGCCCTCGTACTCGGTGCGGAACACACCGCGCTCCTGGAGCAGGGGGACGACCTTGTCGGCGAAGGTGTCGAGCCCGCCGGGGGTGATGTGCGGGACGAGGATGAAGCCGTCGGAGGCGTCGGCCTGCACGAAGTCGTCGATGGTCTGCGCGACCGTGGCCGGGGAACCGACGAAGGTCTGCCGGTTGCCGGTGTTGATGACCAGGTCCCGGATCGACCACTTGTTGGCCTCGGCGAGCTGCCGCCATTCGCGGGCGATGGCGATCGGGTCCCGGTACATGCGCACCTGGGCGCGGCCGCGGGAGATGTGGTCCTCGCTCACCACCGGGTCGACGTCGGGCAGCGGGCCCTCCGGGTCGTACGCCGACAGGTCGCGGTTCCAGACGAACTCCAGGTGCTTGATGGCGGTCGCGCCGCTGACCTGCTGCCGGCGCACCTCGCGGGCGAGCTCGGCGGCCTCCTGGTCGGTGTCGCCGAGGACGAAGGTCGCTGCGGGCAGGATGAGCAACTGGTCGGGGCGGCGGCCGTACGTGGCGAGGCGGGACTTGACGTCCGTGTAGAAGGCCTGGCCCTCCTTCAGCGTGGAGTAGCGGCTGAAGATCGCGTCGGCGCCGGCCGCCGCGAACTCACGGCCCTCTTCGGAGTCGCCGGCCTGGAAGATCACCGGGCGGCCCTGCGGGGAGCGCGGGACGTTGAACCGTCCGTGGATGTCGAAGTGCTGCCCCTGGTGCACGAAGGCGCCGGCCCGGGCGTCCTTCAGGAAGGTGCCGGTGGTCTGGTCGGCGAGGATCTCGTCGCCGCGCCAGGAGTCGAAGAGTTCGTTCGCCGTGGCGAGGAACTCCTTGGCGCGGGAGTAGCGCTCGTCCTGCGGCAGGAAGCCGCCGCGGCGGAAGTTCTCGCCGGTGAAGGCGTCCCAGGAGGTGACGACGTTCCACGCGGAGCGGCCGTCGGAGAGGTGGTCGAGGCTCGCGAACTGGCGGGCCACCTCGTACGGCTCGTTGAACGTGGAGTTGATGGTGCCGGTCAGGCCCAGCCGGTCGGTGACGGCGGCCAGCGCGGCCAGTACGGTGAAGGTGTCGGGGCGGCCGACGACGTCCAGGTCGTAGATCCTGCCGCCCTGTTCGCGCAGCCTGAGGCCCTCGGCGAGGAACAGGAAGTCGAACTTGGCGCGCTCGGCGGTCTGCGCGAAGTGCACGAAGGAGCTGAACTCGATGTGGCTGCCGGCCTTCGGGTCGCTCCACACGGTGGTGTTGTTGACACCGGGGAAGTGCGCGGCCAGATGGATCTGCTTCAGCGGCTTGCTCATGTCGGTGCGGTCGTCCTCTCCGGTTCAGGCTGCTGCGTAGCGGTTGGCGGGGCGCGCGAGGCCCAGCAGGCCGCGCAGGGTGGAGGCCTCGTAGGCGTCCCGGAAGCGGCCCCGGCGCTGGAGTTCGGGCACCAGGTCGCGGCTGATGCGGGGCAGGTCGTGACCCGCGACGGCGGGCCGCAGCCGGAATCCGGTCAGTCCACCGGCCGCCAACTCCTCGAGCAGGTCGGCGAGTTCAGTGGAGGTGCCGGCGAAGATCCGGGCGTCGCTGGTGTACTGCTCCCCCGCGGCCTCGTCCAGCCGGGCCCGGCGGGCCTGCGCCTCGGCCCGGCTGTCGTCGAGGAGGACGACGAGGTCACCGAAGACGTGCAGGGTCTCACCGGCTCGGCCCGCCGCCTCCTGTTCGGCGCGGATCTCGGCGACGATCGCCCGGGCCTGCTCCACGTCGTGCGGGGTGACATGGCCGATGTCGGCCTGGCGGGCGACGAGACGGTACGGGACGGTCTGGTGGGCGAGGGCGGTGACCAGCGGCTGGCCCTGCGGCGGGCGGGGCGTGATCGAGGGGCCCTTGACGCTGAAGTGGCGGCCCTCGAAGTCGATGTAGTGCAGCTTGTCCCGGTCGATGAAGCGGCCCGTCGCCGCGTCCCGGATCTCGGCGTCGTCCTCCCAGCTGTCCCACAGCCGGCGCACCGCTTCGACGTAGTCGGCGGCCTCGTCGAACAGGTCGGTGATCACGTCCTGTGCGGCGGGGCTGTCGTAGGCCTCGATCCGGCCGATGGTACGGCGGCCGAAGTGGGCGGCCTCGTTCGGCCGGGCGCTGATCTGTACGCGCAGGCCCGCACGGCCGGAGCTGACGTAGTCGAGGGTGGCGATCGCCTTGGAGATGTGGAACGGCTCGGTGTGCGTGGACACCACGGTCGGCACCAGGCCTATGTGCCGGGTGAGCGGGGCGACGCGGGAGGCGACGAGGACCGCGTCGAGCCTGCCGCGTACCTGGTCGGTGCGCTCGTCGGGGTCGAGGAAGTGCGAGGACTGCGGGCCGAGGCCGTCCTCGATGGTGACGAAGTCGAGCAGGCCGCGTTCGGCCTCGGCGACGAGGTCGGCCCAGTAGGCGGCGGTGAACAGGTCACGGGGGCGGGCGACCGGCTCGCGCCAGGAGGCGGGGTGCCAGCCGGTGCCGTCCAGGGCGACGGCAAGGTGCAGGTGGGAAGCGGAAGTTGAGGACACGTCGGTGCCTTCCTTGATGTCCGTCGGGGAACACCGGCCCGCGAGGGCAGGCGTCGGCGCGTGCGAGCACGGCAGGAGGAGAGGGTGGCCTTGTGGCCGGGGAGAAGGTCAGTGGCGACAGAGCGCGGCGGACACGCGCTGGAGGTCTATGTGCGGCCGGGAGTGCAGCAGGACGGAGCGGTACGGACGCGGGACGGGCGGCGGGAGCACACGGGTCACGGCCGTCACCTCCGTCCGTCGGCTGCGGCGGGCCGTCTCGGCCGCCTGGCGGTTCTCGTCATGAGTCACAACGCGCGGCCGGCCGCGGTTGTTCCCGCTCTGCCGGTCGTTGTCGGGCTGTGTACCTGAGCGATGCGGCTGCGGCGGCGCGGGGTGAAACCGACGGACACGGAGGCGGAGTCCCTTGCTGTTCAGGGTGCCGTTCCTGCGGACGGCGGGCGGGAGTTCGGCGCTGATCGGCTTGACCTCCGAGACATTGAGCCCGGTTTGTTCGGCCGCGCCGTTGGACATCTTGCCCACGGTCACCATGCCGCGGCGCACGGACGAGGACGGGTACGGCGACCGGCGACGACTGCGGCACGAGTCACCGCACGGCAGCGCGCGGGAGCCGGGGGGCGGGCAACGGCACACCGCTCGGGCGGCGGGTCTCGGGAACGCGAGGGGCTGGAAGGAGTCGTCAGCCCCGGCAGCGGGCGCGGCCCGGTGCGGTACACAGTGCGCTGTTGACGCGGAGCAGGTCGACGGCGCGGTCGGCGACGAGGAGCCCGGCGTACGACCGTACGCGGCCCTGGGGGCGGCTCGCGGCCGTCCTGGGAACTGCGTGCATGGCGTCACCTGTCACTGTTCCGGCCCCGCGGGGCCCTCGCGCTTACCGAAAACGTCATTCCGGTCCGGTCGTCACCTGGGGCACCCCACCGCGATGCGAGGGTTGCCGGTCAGCGAGCCAGGGCTTGGTGCTGACACTCATGACCGTGCTGAGCCGCAAGTAAGGCAGCCGACCGTCCGAATGTCAACGGCCGTCCGCCTACTGGACGTCACCCGACTGCTCTCACCTGCGGGAAACATCCCCGGCATCCGCCGCGTGGCCCGCCCAGTCCAGGATCTGGACGGCGGCTCCGGCGGCCTCCAGGCCCTGGCAACGGCCGTGGTGGCGGCGGGAGATGCCGTCGAGGTCGAGGTGGCGGCCGAAGGCCGGGTGAGCGGCCAGCCGACGGGCGTAGGCCCACAGGGCACGGTGGCCGGCGATGCGGTGCACGGCGGAGGCGTCGAGGTGACAGCGGTGGACGGTGTCCAACTGCACCAGCGCCACCCACAGTTCGATGTCGGCGGCGGTGAGCCGGTCGTCGGCCAGGTACTCCTCGCCGGTCAGCCGGTTCTCCAGCCGGCCCAGGGTGTCGAGGAGCACCTCGAGGGCGGCGGCCCGTTCGGCGGGGTCGGCACCGGCCCGTCCGGCGCGCTGGGCGGCCTCCTCGATCCCTTCGGCACACATCCGCTCGACGGCATCGATCACCGACTCCAGGCCGCACGGGTACAGGCAGACCCGTTCCTCGTGCGGGAAACGGTCGAGGTCGCGCAGGATGTCGCGGGCGTGGGTGCTGACGATGCGACCGGACCAGTCGTCGCTGAGCACGGGCCCGAGGGCCGGTCCGGTGTAGTGGTGGGCGCTCGCCTCGTACAGCGGGCGCAGCGCGGAGTGGCCGCCGCCGGGACAGTCCGGGACGGCGGGCAGGAAGGTCACCGGACAGCCGTCGTCGAGGCCCAGGAGGCTGTGCCCTACGGCGAGGAGCAGTCCCGCGGGGCCGGCGGTCGACAGATGGAGCCGGTAGCGGTGCGGCACGGCGTAGTGGCCGCTGCGGGCGTCCCGGCCGAGCCGGCCCCGGAAGACGGGGGCGGCGCGGTGGACGGACGGGACGGCGGCGAGCGGAGTGATGGACATACGTCTCCCCGGGTGGTGGACATGCGGATGGGCGCGCCGGCGTGCGGCGCCGGCCGGTGGGCCAAAGGGCCCCGGCTCAGCGGTGGCGGCCGATCGCGCTGCAGACGCGCAGCAGGTCGATGTGACGGCGGGAGGTGAGCAGGGGTGCGCGCAACGGTGTCCGGCCCGCGTGGCCGGTGACCGTTTCGAGGCGCGTCATGATTCCCTACCTGTTCACTAGGATTCCCTGACTGGAGTGTCGATCCGGCTCCAGGCGACGTCAAGGGGGCGTGCACGCCCCCGGCGGCCGCAGCGGCGCGAAAGGGGCTCCCGGGCCCTCCTCAGAATCAGCAACATGTGACATAGTACTGACGTGCCGAAACGACTGACCTGCGACGTCGTGGTCGTAGGAGCCGGAATGGTGGGTGCGGCCTGCGCGCTGTACGCCGCGCGGGCGGGCCTGGACGTACGGGTGGTGGACCGGGGGCCGGTGGCCGGCGGCACCACCGGCGCGGGCGAGGGCAACCTGCTCGTCTCCGACAAGGAACCGGGCCCCGAACTCGACCTCGCCCTGCTGTCGGCCCGGTTGTGGGAACGGCTCGGCGACGAGCTGGGTACGGCGGTCGAGTACGAGCCCAAGGGCGGCCTGGTCGTCGCCTCCACGCCCGAGGCCCTCACCGCACTGCACGCGTTCGCCGACCGCCAGCGGGCCGCCGGTGTCGTGGCCGACCCGGTCCCCGCGGACCGACTCCCGTCCCTGGAACCGCACTTGGCCGGCGGCATGGCGGGCGGGGTGCACTATCCGCAGGACGCCCAGGTCATGCCCGCCCTCGCCGCCGCCCATCTGCTCCGCGCCTCCGGCGCCCGCCTGCACACGGGCTGGACCGTCACCGGGGTGCTCCGCACGGCCGACGGCGCGGTGGCCGGCGTGCGCACCGACCGGGGCGACCTGCACGCGCCGGCGGTGGTGAACGCGGCCGGCGCCTGGGCCGGCGGCCTCGCGGCGCTCGCCGGCGTCCGGCTGCCGGTGCTCCCGCGGCGCGGCTTCGTCCTGGTCACCGAGCCGCTGCCGCGCATGGTCCGGCACAAGGTGTACGCCGCGGACTACGTGGCCGACGTGGCGAGCGACTCGGCCGCGCTGCGCACCTCGCCGGTGGTGGAGGGCACGGCCGCGGGCCCGGTGCTGATCGGTGCGAGCAGGGAGCGGGTCGGATTCGACCGCTCTCTCTCGCTCGCCGCGGTACGGGCGCTCGCGGCCGGGGCGATCGGACTGTTCCCGTTCCTGCGGCGGGTGCGCGCGCTGCGGACGTACGCGGGCTTCCGGCCGTATCTGCCCGACCACCTCCCGGCGATCGGCCCCGACCCCCGGGCACCCGGCCTGTTCCACGCGTGCGGGCACGAGGGCGCCGGCATCGGACTGGCCACCGGTACCGGGCAGTTGATCGCACGGACCCTCACCGGGAAGGCACCGGAAGGGGATCTCACGCCGTTCCGTCCGGAACGGTTCGAGCGAGACGACACCGACGGAGGCGACACCCCGTGAACCCCCTGGAGCTGACCCGGGCCCGGCCGGGCGAGGCCTTCACCGTGACCTTCGACGGCCGCCCCGTCACCGCACTGCCCGGGCAGACGGTCGCGGCGGCGCTGTGGGCGGCGGGCGTGACGGCCTGGCGCAGCACCCGCGACGCCGGCCGGCCCCGCGGGGTCTTCTGCGGGATCGGGGTGTGCTTCGACTGCCTGGTGACCGTCAACGGCCGGGCGAACCAACGGGCTTGCCTGGTGCCGGTGCGTCCGGGCGACGTGATCCGCACCCAGGAGGGGACGGGACGGGAGCATGACTGAGCGGGCGCATCTCACCGTCGTGGGGGCGGGCCCGGCGGGGCTGGCCGGGGCGCTGGCGGCGGCAGCCAGGGGCGTGCGGGTCACCCTCGTCGACGCGGCCGAGCAGGCGGGCGGCCAGTTCTACCGGCAGCCCGCCCGGGCCCTCGGCGCCCGCCGCCCCGAGGCACTGCACCATCAGTGGCGCACCTGGGAACGGCTGCGGGACGGCATCGGCCGGCACATCGCGGCCGGCGCCATCACCCATCTGACGGATCATCATGTCTGGTGCATCCAAAGGGAGTCGGACTCCGTCTGGGTGCACGCCCTGCGCGGCCCCGGGCAGGAGGAGGGGGTCACCGTCCGCGCCGACGCCGTGCTCCTCGCCACCGGCGGCTACGAACGCGTCCTCCCCTTCCCCGGCTGGACGCTTCCGGGTGTCGTCACGGCGGGCGGCGCGCAGGCCATGCTCAAGGGCGGACTGGTGCTGCCCGGCCGCACGGTCGTGGTCGCCGGCACCGGACCGCTGTTGCTGCCGGTGGCGACGGGGCTCGCCGCGGCGGGGGCGCGCGTGGCCGCACTGGTCGAGTCCGCTGACCCGAGGACCGTGCTGCGCGGCAGTGCCGCCCTCGCAGCGGAGCCCGGCAAACTCGCCGAAGGCGCCTGGTACGCCGGGCGGTTGCTGCGGCACCGGGTGCGCCCGCTGCCCCGGCACACCGTGGTGGAGGCGCACGGCACCGACCGGCTGGAGGCGGTCACCGTCGCCGGACTGGAGCGGGACGGGCGGATCCGGCCCGGCAGTGAACGCCGCATCCCCTGTGACACCCTCGCCGTCGGTCACGGCATGCTGCCGCACACGGATCTGGCCGAGACCCTCGGCTGCACCCTGACCGGCACGGCCGTACGGGTCGACGACGAGCAGCGCACCGACGTGCCCCGGGTCTGGGCCGCCGGGGAGACCACCGGCATCGGCGGGGCGGCCCTCGCGCTCGCCGAGGGCCACATCGCCGGCCGCTCGATCGCCGCCCGCCTGTACGGCACCGTCCCCGAGCCGCGCTCCTGGGCGGCGGCCGCCCGGGCCAGGGCGCGGCAGCGGGCCTTCTTCGCGGCCCTCGAGACGGTGTACGCGCCGCCCGCCGGCTGGGCGGACCGCATCACGGACGACACGGTGGTGTGCCGGTGCGAGGAGGTCACCGCCGGCGAGGTCCGTACGGCCGCCGGCCCGCTCGGCGCGGGTGATCTGCGCACTGTAAAGCTGCTCACGCGAGCCGGGATGGGCTGGTGCCAGGGCCGGGTGTGCGCACCCGCCGTGGCCGGCCTGACCGGATGCCCGCTCACGCCCGGGCGCCGGCCCTTCGCCCGCCCCGTACCGCTCGGCGTCCTGGCCGACCTGCCGGACGCCTGATCACCCGCCCTCTCTCGACCCCCTGGACAGCGACCTGTTCAGGAGCCGCACCGCTCAGTAATATGTCACACGTCATTGGATTGGGGATCCCGCATGACCCACGCACCGAACCGCCCCTGGCGCGGCGTCCTCGTCGCCACCGCCCTCCCCCTGCGCGACGACCTCTCGATCGACCACGACCGCTATGCCGAGCACTGCGCCTGGCTGGTCGCGAACGGCTGCGACGGCGTCGTACCCAACGGCTCGCTCGGCGAGTACCAGGCACTCACCCCCGAGGAGCGCGCCCGCGTGGTGGAGACGGCCGTCGCGGCGATCGGCGGCCAGCGGGTGATGCCGGGCGTCGCCGCGTACGGCTCGGCCGAGGCCCGGCGCTGGGCCGAGCAGGCGGGCGAGGCCGGTTGCGCGTCGGTGATGCTGCTGCCGCCCAACGCCTACCGTGCCGACGAGCGCTCCGTCCTCGCCCACTACGCCGAGGTCGCCCGCGCGGGCCTGCCCGTGGCGGCGTACAACAACCCGGTCGACACCAAGGTCGACCTGGTGCCCGAACTCCTCGCCCGGCTGCACGGCGAGGGCCACATCCACGCCGTCAAGGAGTTCTCCGGCGACGTCCGGCGCGCCTACCGGATCACCGAACTCGCCCCGGAGCTGGACCTGTTGGCCGGTGCCGACGACGTGCTGCTGGAGCTGGCCGCGGCGGGCGCCAAGGGCTGGGTGGCCGGCTACCCGAACGCGCTCCCGCGCGCCTCGGTGGAGCTGTACCGCGCCGCGGCGGCCGGGGACCTCACGGCCGCGCTGCCCCTGTACCGGCAACTGCACCCGCTGCTGCGCTGGGACTCGCAGGTCGAGTTCGTCCAGGCGATCAAACTGTCCATGGACGTCGTCGGAAGGTACGGCGGTCCGGTGCGCCCGCCGCGCGTGCCGCTGCTGCCCGAACAGGAGGCAGCCGTCCGCGCGGCCACCGAGAAGGCCGTCGCCGCGGGCCTCGCCCAAGGAGCCTGACCATGCGCAGCAAGCTCGTCCTGCACGCCGTCGACTCGCACACCGAGGGCATGCCGACCCGCGTGATCACCGGCGGGATCGGCACCGTACCGGGTGCGACGATGAACGAACGGCGACTGTACTTCCGGGACCACCGCGACCACGTCAAGCGGTTGCTGATGAACGAGCCGCGCGGCCACTCCGCGATGAGCGGCGCGATCCTGCAGCCGCCGACCCGGCCCGACTGCGACTGGGGCGTCATCTACATCGAGGTCTCCGGCTGCCTCCCGATGTGCGGCCACGGCACCATCGGGGTCGCCACCGTGCTGGTCGAGACCGGCATGGTGGAGGTCGTGGAACCGGTGACCACCATCCGGCTCGACACCCCGGCGGGGCCGGTGGTCGCCGAGGTGGCGGTGGAGAACGGCGCGGCGCGGAACGTGACCCTGCAGAACGTGCCGTCGTTCGCCGTCGCACTGGACCACAAGATCACCCTGCCCGACGGCCGCACGGTCACCTACGACCTCGCCTACGGCGGCAACTTCTACGCGATCCTTCCGCTCGACGCCTTCGGGCTGCCCTTCGACCGCGCCCGCAAGGACGACATCCTCACGGCTGGTCTGACGCTGATGGAGGCGATCAACGCCCAGGCGGAACCGGTGCACCCCGAGGACCCCTCCATCCGCGGCTGCCACCACGTCCACCTGTACGCGCCCGGTGCCACGGCACGGCACTCACGCCATGCCATGGTCATCCACCCGGGCTGGTTCGACCGCTCCCCGTGCGGCACGGGCACGAGCGCGCGCATGGCGCAACTGCACGCGCGAGGCGAACTGCCGCTGCACACCGAGTTCGTGAACGAGTCGTTCATCGGCACCCACTTCACCGGACGCCTGCTGGACACGACGGAGGTCGCCGGCACCCCGGCGGTCCTGCCCAGCTTCACCGGCCGTGCGTGGATCACCGGAACGGCCCAGTACCTCCTCGATCCCACCGACCCCTTCCCGGAGGGCTTCGTCCTCTAGACCATCCTCTACACTCACCCCGGTGATGCGTGACATGGCACAGAACGCGCGAGGCACGGAGATGCCCGAACTCCCCAGGCTGGGCGGCCGGCGCAGCAGCTACCGCGAGCGGGTCGCCGACGCGCTGCGCGCCGCGCTGATCGCGGGCGAGCTGCGGCCGGGCGAGGTCTACTCCGCGCCCTCGCTCGCCGCCCGCTTCGGCGTCTCGGCGACCCCCGTACGGGAGGCGATGCTGGACCTGGCCAAGGAGGGCCTGGTCGACACGGTGCCGAACAAGGGCTTCCGGGTCACCGCGGTCTCCGACCGGCAACTGGACGAGTACACGCACATCCGCGCCCTCATCGAGATCCCGACCGTGGTCGAGCTGGCCCGCACCGCCGACCGCGTCTCGCTGGAGGCACTGCGCCCGGCGGCCCGCGAGATCGTCACCGCGGCGGTGGCGGGCGACCTGATCGCCTACGTGGAGGCCGACACCCGCTTCCACCTCGGCCTGCTGGCCCTCGCGGGCAACGCCCACCTGGTCGAGGTGGTGGCCGACCTGCGCGGCCGTTCCCGCCTCTACGGCCTGACGGCCCTGGTGGAGGCCGGCCGGCTGCTCGCCTCGGCCGAGGAACACCTGGAACTCCTCGACGCCCTGCTGGAGCGGGACGACAAGGCCGTACACGCGATCATGACCCGGCATCTCGGACATGTGCGCAGCCTGTGGGCGGCGGCCGGGGACTGACGGCGACCGTCCGGACAGTGCCGCACATCTCGCGGTGCCCTGGCCGCCTGACCTCACTTTTTGCATGATCAGGCAGGCGTCACAGGACAAGGAACGGCGATTTTGCGCCAGACCGGGGCGTCCCCGACCATGGCAGGCGTCCCGGCGATCCTGGGACATCTGTTCGATGAGAGGTCCACCCCATGCACGTCACCGGAACCGCCCCGCCGTCGGCTCCGGCCCCCTCGGAGGCTCACCAGGGTCCCCCCGCGGGCACCCCCGGCACCACCAGCAGGCACGCCCGCCGCTTCGGACTCCCGGTCGCGACCGCGCTGGTCATGGGCAACATCATCGGCGGCGGCATCTTCCTGCTCCCCGCCTCCATCGCCCCCTACGGCACCGTCAGCCTGGTCGCCTTCGCCGTCCTGACCGTGGGCGCGATCGCGCTGGCCCTGGTCTTCGGCCGGCTCGCCGCCCGCGACCCCCGTACCGGCGGCCCGTACGTCTACGCCCGCGAGGCCTTCGGTGACTTCGCCGGCTTCCTCGCCGCCTGGTCGTACTGGATCACCACCTGGGTGTCGAACGCGGCACTCGCCGTCGCCGCCGTCGGCTATCTGAACGTGCTGCTCCCGGTGGGCGGCCACCGCTGGAGCGCCTGCCTGGCCGCCCTGGCCCTGCAGTGGCTCCCCGCCCTCGCCAACTTCGCCGGCACCCGGTACGTGGGTGCCGTCCAGCTCGTGTCGACGGTGCTGAAGTTCGTGCCACTGCTGCTCGTCGCGGTCGGCGGCCTGTTCTTCTTCGACCCGTCCCGGCTCGGGCCGTTCAACACCAGCGGTCACGGCGCCATCGGTGCCGTCTCCGCCTCCGCCGCCCTGCTGCTCTTCTCCTACCTGGGGGTGGAGTCCGCCGCGGTGAGCGCCGGTGAGGTCCACAACGCCCGCCGCAACGTGGGGCGCGCCACCGTCATCGGCACCGCGGGCGCCGCACTGGTCTACCTGCTGGGCACACTCTCCGTCTTCGGCACGGTCGCGCACAACCGGCTGGTCACCTCCACGGCCCCCTTCTCCGACGCCGTCAACGCGATGTTCGGCGGCAGCTGGGGCGGTACGGCGGTGGCGCTGGCGGCACTGGTGTCGATGACCGGCTGTCTGAACGGCTGGACGCTGCTGAGCGCCCAGACCCCGTACGCCGCGGCGAAGGACGGCCTGTTCCCGGCCGCCTTCGGCCGCCGCCGCCGGGGCGTGCCCACGGCCGGCGTCGCCGTCACGGTCGTCCTCTCCTCGCTGCTGACCGCGTACAACTACCTGTCGGGCTCGGCGAAGGTCTTCGACGTCCTGGTCCTCGTCACCACGTTCACCGCGACCGTGCCGTACCTGCTGGCGACGGCGGCGCAGATCTTCCACCTGGTCTCCGGCAGGTCGGTGGACCGCACGCGTCTGGTGCGGGACTCGGTCATCACCGCGATCGCGGCCGCCTTCTCCCTCTGGCTGATGGCCGGCGCCGGCTACGCGGCGGTGTACCAGGGCGCGCTGTTCCTGTTCGCCGGTGTCATCGTCTACGCGGTGATGGCCGCCCGCCGGCAGCACAGGCCCACGGAGACGACCGATTCCCTGTCCCCGCCCCTCGCGCCGTAGAGCTGCGCCCGGCCGGGGAGCCGCCGGCTCGTGGAGCCCGGGCGCGGCCTTGTGCCGCACGCTTCAGTCCCACTCCCATGTGATGCCGAGGACGCCCGGCCGCAGCTGCTGCTCCACGAGGTGGACCGAGCCGTGGGCGTTCAGCGTCAGATCGGCGACCGCCTCGCGGGGCGCGGTCGCCGAGGGGCGGGCGAAGCGGCGGCAGTGGACGGGCAGGGCGGCGCGGTCGAAGCCGATCTGCAGGACGTACTGACCGCCGCCGTAGGTGAAGCCGCGCACGTACTCATGGCTGGGCGCCCCGGTTCCGTCCTCGAAGCGGTACCCCAGGACGGTGGTCTCCCCGGCACTCAACCGCCCGTCGAAGAGCAGCTCGACGACGATCACCCCCGAAGGTCCGTGGCGCCGGATCCGCCCGACCCGGCAGTTGCCGAGACCGCGTACCCGTACCCGTTCCGTGTCGCAGCCCGGGTCGCCGTGATGGATGGCGAGATAGCGGTCGACGCCGTCGCGGTGGGCCCGTACGACGTGGTGCGAGTCGCGCGCGGCGAGCTCCCGGTGGGCACCGATGTGCACGTGCTCGTAGTGGATCACGGTGTGCAGCCCGCCGTCCGCCGGTGCCGACAGACTCGCCAGCAGCGATTCGAGCGCGGCGGCGGGTTCGAGGAGGGTGCGATACGGGCGCGCGGGGGGCTGGTCGCCGGTGGCCCGGGGGCCTATCAGGCGGGTGAGGGCGTGCGGTGGAAGCTCCAGGACCTCCTCCAGTGCGGTGACGGCACGAAGCGACTCGGGCCGCTCGGGTCGCCGCACCCCGCGCTGCCAGTAGCTGAGGCTGGTCACACCGACACGTATGCCGCGCTGGGCGAGCCGGTGCTGTACGCGGTGCAGAGCCAGCCCGCGTGCGGCGAGCGCGGCCCGGAGCGCGGCGGAGAACGGGCCGGCGCGTAGGGCTTCGGCGAGTTCGGCGCTGTTTGCTGCCATGGGGCCCCCTCCCCTCCCCCCACCCCCACTGATTGTTTACTTGTGGACATTCACAATCCCGCCCTGGAACCGGACGCTGCTCCCGCCGCCACCTGCTGGTACCCGCGGTGGTGTTCACAACCGTACGGGTGGGATTCACTTCGCCGCCAGCCCTGTGGATAACTTCATTGACCGAGGCCCGACAAGAGATCGATGCTGCTGTCACAGCGTCCGGACGCGCTCCTCCACCCCCACCCTGACTGGGAGGAACGCCATGTCCACCACCACCGGGGGGCGTAGACGCCCGGCGTCAGCGAGCCTCGCGGCCGTCGCCGTCCTCACGGCCGCGCTCGTGCCGACGGCCACCGCTCACGCCGCTCTGGCCTCCGCTCCGTACGGCACTCCTCGGGCCGCCACCGCTCACTTCGCCGTTCCCGCCGCCAAGCGCCTCGACATCACCATGCAGGCGCAGCAGAACAGCAACTGGTGCTGGGCGGCGAGCGGCAACACCATCGCGTCGTGGTTCGGCCGCACCTACACCCAGAACCAGTTCTGCGAGGCCGCTTTCAACCGGCCGCAGGGCAGCACCTGCGGCAACTGGCAGGCGACGTTGGGCGACGTGCAGAACGCCCTCGACTGGATGGGCATCAACCCCGGTACGTACGTGCGGGGTTATCTGCGCTACAGCACCGTGCAGACGGAGATCAGCGCCGACCGCCCCGTCGAGACGCGCATCGAGTGGAGCTCCGGGGGCGGGCACATGCATGTGCTCTACGGCTACGACGCCTCCGGCACGCAGGTCTACTGGGGTGACCCATGGCCCTCCAACTACCGCTACAACTGGGGGGATTACGACTACTACGTGAGCAACAACTCGTTCACGTGGACCCATTCGCTCTACGGGATCGGAGCGTGACCCCATGACCCCGGTCCGCACGTCACCGAAGCACCGGTCGACGCACCGGTGCGCGTCCGTCGGTCGCAGGTCCATCCGGAAGCGCGCGGCGGCCGGGGTGCTCACCGCGACCGCTGCCCTCGGCGTACTCGTCCCCGGCACCGCGCACGCGGCGCCGGCCGGCGACTTCCCCGCGCCTTTCCCGGCGCCCTTCACCGCCGCCGACACCGCTCAGGCGCGCGGGGCGGCGTCAGCCCCGGCCACCCTCCGCACGCTCTCGCGCTTCTTCGCCCGAAACGGCGCGATCGCGCGGGGCGTGGCCCGGCCGCACCTGGTCGGGCCGTCGGTGACCGTCTACTTCCTCGACCCGGGATTCGTCGCCGGACGTCCGGGCGCCCCGGTCGCCGACCCGCAGTTCGTCGCGAGCAAGGCGGTCTCGGTGGACGGCCAGGTCGCCTCGGTGTGGACCGTGCGGACGGCGAAGGGGTGGAAGGTCGTCAACATCGCGACGGGCGGTGACGAGACCGACTACGTCGGCCAGACGCACGGCCTCGGAACCGTCTTCCAGGAACCGCAGATCGACGCCTGGTACGTGGTGCGCGACGGCCGTGTGCTGCCGCTCGACCCCGACGCACGGCGCGCTGTGGGGAAGGGTGGGGTGACCCTGACCTCCTACCAGCGCCTGGTGCGAGCGAGGTACGGCGACAAGCTCCCGGGGTCCGCATACGACCGGGCGGGCGAGGGCGGCGGTTACGGCGGTGCGGCCGCGCCCCTCGCGGTCGCCGCGCCTACGGCGACCGCGAGGGGCGCCACCGCAACCGCCGTCGCCACGGCCGTCGCCGCCTTGTTCGGCGCCTGCTTCGCCGTCCGCCGCGCGCGGCGCTCGCGGCGCGTCGGCTGAGAGCCGCTTCCCTCCCCCACGCCCCGTGCCCCAGGCCTGTCCGGTCTGGGGCACGGGGGTTGTGCAGCCGCCCCGGGTGGGGAATGTCCGCAGCCGGCGACGAACCCGCGTGTCACGTGAACGAATCGGCTCACGCCGGCGTCGGTCTACTGTGAAGACATACATGCTTGATCGTCGCCCTGTGTCAGTGGTCATCGCGGCCCTGGCCGTCCTGACGGGATGTTCCGTATCCCCTGCAGCCGGGGCGAAAACCGTCACGAGGACCGAGGCGATCACTCAACCGGTCGCGGTGAGCGGCGACGACCGCACGCTCACGGTCATGACGCAGTCGGGTGGGTGCGACGACTCTCCTCGTCTGCGGGTATCCGAGACCCTCACGGGGGTCCTCCTCACCGTGCAGGTGACCACACGGACGGGCGCGGACGTCGTCTGCCCGGCTGACGCCCGGATGGGCCCGGCCCGCGCGACCCTGCACACGGTCCTCGGGTCGAGGACCGTGACCGACGCGACGACCGGCCACCGGTTGGCGGTGCGGAGTCATACCTCGGGCTGAGGGCGCTGGTAGGTCCCGACCAGAGTGCCGGAGGCCAGTTCCCTGCCCTTCAGGGCCCGGTGCACGTCCTCGACGCCCGGGCGGTCGTGCAGTGGCAGTGGCTCGGACAGGGCGTACAGGCGGAAGAAGTACCGGTGCGGGCCGTGCCCCGGCGGCGGCATCGGCCCTCCCCAGCCCACGTGCCCGAAGCCGTTGGGCCAGGGCAGGCCGCCCCGGGGCTCCTGGCCCTCCGGCACTCCGGTCGTCCCCGGATCGACGCCGGTGACCAGCCAGTGCAGGAAGCTCGTTCCCGGTGCGTCCGGGTCCTCGCACAGGAGCACCAGCTCGGTGGCCTCGTGCGGCACCCCTGACCAGGTCAGGGGCGGTGAGATGTTCTCCCCCTCCCCGCTGTAGCGGCGGGGGATCACCGTGGTGTCGGCGAACGCGGTGCTGCTGAGTTCAATTCCGCTCATGCGCGCCGCCCTACCCGGACAACGGCGGCGCGCACACCGGTCCTTGTACCAAAGCGCCCGTTCGGCCGAGAGCACCCGGCCGCCCCCGCGGGGAGCGATGAAGATGAGGGCATGCCGACGAGGATCCTGCTCGAGGGCCGCCCCGGTGCGGGCAAGACGACCGCCCTGCGCCGGCTGGCCGCGCTGCTGCCCGCCCGCGCGGCCACCGGATTCACCACGGAGGAGGTCCGGCAGGGCGGCAGCCGGGTCGGTTTCGCCCTGGAGACCCTGTCGGGCCGGCGGGAGATGCTCGCCCATGTCGGCTTCCCTGGTCCGCCGCGGGTAGGGAGATACGGCGTCGACCTGGGCGTCATGGAACGGCTGGCGGTGCCGTCGTTACGGCCGGCCATGGCCGAGGAGGCGGCAGGGCGGCTGGTGCTCATCGACGAGTTGGGCCGGATGGAACTGGCCTGCACGGCTTTCCGGGACGCGGTCATCACGCTGTTCGCCGCGGACGTCGACGTCGTCGCCACGGTCCACGCGCACCGCGATCCGTTCACCGACGCCCTCAAACGACGCGCCGACATCGAGGTCGTCCGCCTCACCGCGGCCAACCGAGACGGCCTGCCGGGGGAGCTGGCGGCCCGGCTGCGAGGGCTCCGGACGCACGGAAGGCCGCCCTCTCGTTCCTGAGAGGACGACCTCCGACCTGCGGAAAGCAGAGTCGGGACGACAGGATTTGAACCTGCGACCCCTTGACCCCCAGTCAAGTGCGCTACCAAGCTGCGCCACGTCCCGTTGCGATCTCACCCGGGGTGCCCCGCGTGATCACGCAGGTCAACCCTACCGCACCTGGGCGGGTGCCCGTGTCGCCTCCGGGGTGGCGGGGGGCGTCAGGCGGCCGGGGTGGCGGGTCGGGACGAGGAGGGCGGCGCCGGCCGCGCCCAGGCAGAGGACGGTGAGCAGGGCCCAGCCGTGGGTGTAGCCGGAGGCGTAGGGCAGGCCGGACGGCTGGAGGCGGCCGGTGACCAGGACGCTGGTGAGCGCGGCGCCGATGGAGCCGCCGATGGTGCGGATGTTGGCGTTCATGCCGGTCGCGGCACCGGTCTGTTCGGGCGGGACGCTGCCGACGACGAGGTTGGCCATGGAGGCGAAGGCGAGGCCGATGCCCAGGCCGAACAGTCCGGCGACAACGGCTATCTGCCACTGGGCGTCGTGCCAGAGGGTGAGGAATCCGCAGGCCAGCGCGCCGAGTGCGGCACCCGTGGTGAGGAGCGCCTTGGCGCCGACGCGGGGTTCGAGGCGGCCCGAGAGGATGCCGGAGAGGAACATCGCCAGCAGCATCGGCAGCATGAGCAGGCCGGAGGCGGTGACGCCGGCGCCGAAGCCGTAGCCTGCCGCGGACGGCGTCTGGACGAAGCCCGGCAGGAAGGACCAGATCGCGTACATGCCGGCGCCGAAGAGCAGCGCGGCCGCGTTGGTGGTCCACACCGCGGGCAGCCGCATGACGCGCAGGTCGATCAGGGGGGTGCGGGAGCGGGCCTCGGTCGTGAGCCACAGGGCGAACAGGACGACGGCGGCGGCGAACAGGCCGAGCACCTTCGGCGAGCCCCAGCCCCACTGTCCGGCCTGGCTCAGCGGCAGCAGCAGGGCCACGAGCCAGGCGGAGAGCAGTCCGGCGCCGTACCAACTGACCTTTCCCTGGGCCCGTTTGGGTGATTCGGGGACGTAGGCCAGGGCGATCAGGACCGTCGCGGCGACGATCGCCACGGGGATCCAGAAGAGCCAGCGGTAGTCGAGTGCGGAGACGATCGGCCCGGCGGCCACCATGCCGACTCCGCCGCCGGCGGCGATGACGGCGGAGAGGTTGCTGATGCTGGCGCTCACCTCGGCGGGTGCGAACTCGTCGCGGATGATGCCGAAGGACAGCGGGAACAGGGCGCCGCCGACGCCCTGGACGACGCGGGCGACGATGAGGACGCCGATGTTGGGGGCGAGCGCGGCGATCAGGCAGCCGGCGAGGACGGCCGTCAGGACCGCGACGAGCGTGCGTTTTTTGCCGGCGAGGTCGCCGACGCGGCCGAGGATCGGGGTGAAGACCGAGGCGGACAGCAGGTACGCCGTCATCACCCAGGTCGCGGTGGACTGGGAGGTGTGCAGGGCGTGCTGGACGGTCGGCAGGGCCGGCGCGATCAGCGACTGCAGCATGGAGAACACGCCCGTGCCGGTCGCGAGGACCGCGAAGGTGAGGCGCGTGGACTTGCGGGGCATGAGAGAGCCTCTCCGAGGGGGAGCGCTGGGGTTGGGCGAGGGGGGCCTTGCTGCGGGGCACGTCTGCCCAGGGCGGAGCCGCCCCCGCACTGCTAAAGTGGAGGTGCGCCTCCACTCTAGCGGAGGCACCCCTCCGGTTCAACCGAAGCGGATGCGTTCCTCCGGTTCATCGATTCCCTCTGGGAGGCAGCAGTGACGGCCACGTCGTTCCCCGTCGGCGAGATCGTGGCGGCCCGCCGGCCGCACCGCAAGGACGCCGCCCGCAACTTCGACGCCCTGCTCGCCGCCGCCCGCGAGGCGTTCGCGGAGCACGGATCGGACGCCTCCCTGGAGGACGTCGCCCGCCGCGCGGGCGTCGGCATCGGCACCCTGTACCGGAACTTCCCCACCCGCCGGGACCTGTTCGAGAGCGTCTACGCCGACGAGGTCGACGCCCTGTGCCGGGCCGCCGAGGAGGTCAGCGAGCTCGAGCCGTGGGAGGCGCTGACGGCCTGGCTGGACCGGTTCGCCGGGTACATGGTCACCAAGCGCGCGGTGCGCGAGGCGCTGAACGACGAGTCGGAGATCTTCCAGACCTGCCGTGACTCGATGTACGCCGCCGGGGGCCCGCTGCTGGAGCGCGCCCAGCGGGCGGGCGTGGCCCGGGCGGACATGGACTTCACCGACCTGCTGCGGATGGTCGCCGGGATCACGGCCACGGCGTTCGACGACGACGCCCAGCGCGACCGGGTCCTCGCGATCGCGCTGGACGGCGTCCGCACCGGCCGCTGACTCCGCCGTCGGCAGGGGCCGTCTACTTGATCAGCGCGTTCGCCACCACCACGAACACCCCGAGCAGCGCGTCCCCCGCCCCGATGAGCACGGCCATCGGCCACCGCCGCGCCGACCAGCGGGCGGTGAGGACTCCCAGCACGAACAGGATCACGATGTTCAGGACGAAGGCCGCGTACTCGACGCCCTTCGCGGGAAACCAGCCGAGCCGCGCCCCCGCGAGCAGGAGGACCGTGGGCAGCACGGCCATGACCAGCGGCCACTCGTCCCGCATCGCACGCAGCACGTCCCACCGGCGGTGCGGGGCGCGTTCGGCGATGTAGTGGGCGTAGCCGTGGGCCAGGGCGGAGGCGAGCGCGGTCACCAGCAGCCAGGCGGCGTCGTAGCCACGGACCTTGGCGGACGTGTGCCCGTACTGGGTGAGGGCCGCCACCATCGAGCTGGCGAGGACGGAGCCGTACACGCCCCCGAACAGGACGGCCTCGCGGGTGCCGTGGTGCCGGGGCGGTACCGTGCCGACCGCCGTGGAGTCAGCCATGTCCCCCACGATCACCCGTGCCGCGCCCGGCCGCCAGTCCACGCGGACCGACGAAGTGTCCCTTGACCAGCCCCGTTGTCCCACACACTGTCGGCCGCGCGGCGCGCGGGGCACTGGTTAGGGTCGCCGCATGACACACAGCTTCGCGCTTCACATCCCCGACGCCGACCTCGAACCCGAGCCCCTCGCCCCGGAACAGATCGTCTCCGGGAACCCGGAGGTCACCGGGAAGGTGGTCTGGGAGTCGCCGGACGGCCGGCAGATTCGCGGCGTCTGGCAGATCACGCCGGGCGTGGTCACCGACACGGAGGCGGACGAGCTGTTCGTGGTGATCAGCGGTTCGGCGACGATCGAGGTCGCGGACGGGCCGACGCTGCGGGTGGGGCCGGGCGACATGGCGGTGCTGCGCGCGGGCGACCGTACGACGTGGACGGTGCACGAGACGCTGCGCAAGGCGTACGCGATCAACCTGTGAGGTCGTCGCCGGGGGGCGCCGTCGTCCCCCGGATCTCCAGCGTCGGCACGGCGAGGTGGACGCGCCCCTCGCCGTCCGGCCGCTCGAACCGGTCGAGCAGACAGCGTGCGGCGCGCCGGCCGATCTCGTAGGGGGCGGTGTCGACCGTGGTCAGCCAGACGTGCCGGAGCCGGGAGATGCTGGTGTTGTCGTAGCCGGCCACGGAGAGGTCGCGCGGCACCCTCAGGCCCAGCTCCTCGGCCGCCGAGAGGGCGCCCACCGAGGCCATGTCGTTGACGGCGAACAGCGCCGTCGGCCGCTCGGTGCGGCTGAGCAGGCGTACGGTCCCCCGGTAGCCGCCCTCCTCGGTCAGGTCGCCCGGCTCGACGACCGGGTGGGCGCCGTGGGCGCGCATCGCCGTCTCGTAGCCCCGCCGGCGCAGTGCGCCGACGGCGCCGTGCCCCGCGAGGTGGGCGATCCGCCGGTGACCGAGTCCGAGCAGGTGCTCGGTGGCGAGCCGGGCCCCGTGCTCGTCGTCCCCGGCGACGACGTCCACGCCCTGGGGCCGGGGCTCGCGGGCGCCCGCCACGACCACGGGCATGCGCCGGGCGAGCGCGCCGAGACCGCCCGTCTCGGGGACCGTGCCGACGATCACCAGTCCGTCGACGCCGAGGTCCAGGAACGGTTCCGCGAGGTCGTGTCCCATCCGCCGGTTCAGCCGGGCGTCGGCGAGCAGCATGTGCAGACCGGCGGCGTGCAGAGGTGAGTTGAGGCCGTCGAGGAGGTCGACGAACCAGGGGTTGCGCAGGTCGTCCAGGAGGACGCCGATCGTGCGGGTGCGCTGTTCGCTCAGGCTGCGGGCGGCCGCGTTGGGCCGGTAGCCCAGCTCGCGGACGGCGCGCAGCACGGTCTCCCGCTTCTCGGGGCTGACCGGTCCCGAGCCGCGCAGCACCAGCGAGACCAGCGACTTGGACACTCCGGCCCGTTCGGCCACGTCGCGGATCGTCGGCGGTCTCATGGTGTGGACCGTTCCATGTGGCGTGCCGCTCTGTCAAAGGGTTGACACCCTGGCCATGTCCGCACAAAGGTGTCCTGGACAGGGCATGGACCGGTCCAAACGGCTGTGGTGAAGGGCGTGAAGGGGCTGTCATGGTGGAGGAACTGGGTGTCGCCGTCGTCGGGTTCGGCTGGATGGGCCGGGTGCACACCCAGGCGTACGCCCGTCTCCCGCACCACTATCCGCAGCTTCCCCTGCGCCCTCGGCTGATCGCGGTCGCCGAGGAGGTGCCGGGGCGGGCCGAGGAGGCCGCGGAGCAGTTCGGCTTCGCCGCCGCGACCCGCGACTGGCGTCAGGTGGCCGCCGACCCACGGGTGCGGGCCGTCAGCATCACCGCCCCGAACTTCCTGCACCGGGAGATCGGCGTGGCGATGGCCGACGCGGGCAAGCACATCTGGATCGAGAAGCCGGTCGGGCTCACCGCCGAGGACGCCCGCGCGGTCGCCGACGCGGTCGCCGCGGCCGGTGTGCAGGGCGCGGTCGGCTTCAACTACCGCAACGCGCCCGCCGTCGAGGCCGCCCGCGACCTGATCACCTCCGGTGGGATCGGGACGGTGACCCACGTCCGCATCCGGCTGTTCAGCGACTACGCGGCCCATCCGGACGGCGCCCTGACCTGGCGGTACGAGCGGGCGCGAGGCGGCAGCGGGGTGCTCGGCGACCTGGCCTCGCACGGCGCCGACCTGGCCCGCTTCCTGCTCGGCGACATCACCTCGCTCACCGCCGACACCGCGATCTTCCTCCCGCAGCGCGCCCGCCCGTCCGGCGCCACCGCGGGCCACGCCCTCGCCTCCGGCGGCGAGCCCGGCCCGGTCGAGAACGAGGACTACGTGAGCTGCCTGCTGCGGTTCGCCTCCGGCGCGCGCGGGGTCCTGGAGGCGTGCCGGGTCTCGGTCGGCGAGCAGAACAACTACGGCTTCGAGGTGCACGGCACGAGGGGTGCCGTCTTCTGGGACTTCCGGCGGATGAACGAGCTGGCGGTGAGCCGGGGCACGGCCTACCAGGACCAGCCGGTGAGCACGGTGTACGTGGGGCCGGGTGCCGGTGAGTTCGCCGCGTTTCAGCCGGGGGCGGCCAACGCGATGGGGTACGACGACCTGAAGGTGATCGAGGCGTACCGGTTCCTACGGTCCGTCGCCGACGGCACGCCGTACGGCGCCACCGTGGCCGATGCGGTGCGGAGCGCTGCCGCGCTGGACGCGATGACGCGATCCGCCCGGGAGGGCTCCTGGGTGGACGTCGAGGCCGGCTGAGCGCGCTGCCGGAAGCGACGCGGCGCCTGCGCGCGGTTCCCCGCGTCCCGCCGGAGCACTCCGGTTCAGGGCGTCGCCTTGCGCAGCTCTTCCACCCCGGCCGTCAGGGCGTCGGTCACCGGGGGCGGCGGGATGTCGGCGCCGGCGCTGGTGCGGGCCAGGAGGGGCAGCTCCACCTGGACTCCCCCCAGGCGGGTCAGGTTGACCGGGTTCCTCGGGTGCACGCCGCGCAGTGCGGACGGGATCTCCGCCAGGTCGACGGCGGCGGGGAACTGCGGGGCCCCGGTGGCGAACGCCTCGGCGAGGACGCGGGCCGCGGTCCGGTTGCCGCCGCCGAGGAAGACCGTGCGCGGGGCCTCGGGGCGCATATGGCCGTGCAGGGAGACCGTGAGGGCGACACGGGTCAGGAACTCCCGCAGCAACGCGCAGTGCTCGGCCGCCATGCGGGGCGAGGGGACGTGCACGGGCCGCCGTGCCCCCGGCTGGGTGAAGACGAGGCTGGTGGCGCCGCAGCGGCGGCCCACCGTCTCGGCGAGCTGGGCCGTGCCCCCTTCGTTGCTTCCGTGCAGGGCGAGCAGCCCGATGCCGCCGCGGCCCGGTACCAGGGTCGCGACCATGGGGACGCCCTCGATCTCCACCGCTTCGGTGCGTGTCATCGCTCCCTTTCAGCCGTCCGTCGGCGCGGGCATGTTGTACGGCGTGACGACCTGGACGGCCGACGGCAGCAGCGGGCCGGCGGGCGGCAGGGCGCCGTGGAAGCGCATGACCTCATGGCAGGCCTCGCGCAGATCGTGCCGCAGGTCGTGGTGGAGCACCGCGGACAGCCGGTGCTCGCGCAGCAGCCGGGTGTTGTCCTGGTCGAGGTCGTGGGCGATGAACACCGCGCACTCCCGGCCGAGGTCGGCGAAGGCGCGCAGGGTGGCGTCGTTGCCGCCGCCGATGGAGTACACGGCACGGATCTCCGGGTCCCGTTCCAGGGCGGCGCGGACCAGGTCGTACTGGGTGGCGTCCAGGCCCTGGCCCTCGGCGATCTCGACCAGGGTGCGCTGCGGGTGCCGGGCCCGCATGACGCTCCTGAAGCCCATCTCGCGTTCCTCCTCGTTGCGGAAGAAGCCGCTGCTGAGGCTGGTGAGGACGTTGCCGGGCCGGTCGCCGAGCCACTGGCCCGTCAGATAGGCGGCGGTGGCACCGGCGGCCCGGTTGTCACTGCCGACGTAGCCGAGCCGGCCGCTGGCGGGCAGGTCGGTGACCAGGGTGACGACCGGGATGCCGGCCGCGGCCAGGCGGCCCACGGCGGCGGTGACCTCGGGGACGTCCGGTGCCTTGAGGAGCACGCCCTGGGAGCCGCGCCGGGCGATCCGGTCCAGCGTGGCGACCTGCTCGGCGGCCGGGCCGGTCTCGCGGAAGTGGAAGCGGGAGCGGACCACGGCCGGATGCAGGGACGGCAGTTCGGCCTCCAGGGCGGCGCGCACGGCGGTGGTGAACCGCTCGGGGGCCTGCACCACGATGTCGACCATGAACGTACGGCCGACCAGCCGCACCTGGGTGCGCTGCCGGTCGAGGTCGGCGATGGCCCGGCGCACCTCCTGGGCGGTGCTCTCGCGCACCCCTCCCCTGCCGTTCAGCACACGGTCCACGGTGGCCTCGCTCAGGCCCGCCTGACGTGCGATCTCCCGGATGGGGAACGGGTGGCCCATGGCCCGGCTCCTTGAGGGGTTTTTGATGGCTTGCTGCTGATTGTTCGAGGGGTTTGTACTGACAACAATGGCAGAGCTGTCTCGCTCTCGTGACCAAAAGAAGCGACGGACAAGCAACCACACACAAGGAGCAGCGGAGCACATGCGTATCGGAATCCTCGGCCTCGGCCGCATCGGCGCCTTCCACGCCGAGACCCTCTCCGGACTGGACGCCGTGGAGTCGCTCGTCGTCGCCGACCCGTTCGCGGACGCCGCCAAGTCCGCCGCCGAGCGGTTCGGCGCCGAGGTCGCCGACTCCCCGGAGGCGCTGCTGGCGGCCGGGGTGGACGGCCTGGTCGTCGCGGCGGCCACCGACGCCCACCCGGCGCTGATCCGGGCCGGTGTCGAGGCCGGTGTCCCCGTCTTCTGCGAGAAGCCCGTGGCCCGCACCATGGCCGAGGGGGTGGAGGTCCTGAAGGCCGTACGGCACAGCGACGTGCCGATCCAGATCGGCTACAACCGGCGCTTCGACGCCGGCTTCGCCGCGGCGCGAGCCGCCGTACGGGCGGGTGAGCTGGGCAGGTTGCACACGGTCCGCTGCACGACCCTGGACCCTGCGCCGCCGCCGGCCGCGTACGTCGCCGCGTCCGGGGGCATCTTCCGGGACTGTTCCGTGCACGACTTCGACGTCATCCGCTGGGTGACGGGCCATGAGGTCACCGAGGTGTACGCGGTCGGCGGCAACCGGGGCGCCGACTTCATCAAGGCGGCGGGCGACGCCGACACCACCGGCGCGATCCTCACCCTGGACGACGGCACCATCGCGGTGGTCTCCAACTCCCGCCACAACGCCCGGGGTTACGACGTGCGCATGGAACTCCACGGCTTCACGGACTCGATCGCGGTCGGCCTGGACGACAAGCTCCCGCTGCGCTCGGTCGAACCCGGCGTGACCTTCCCGGCCGACACCCCGCACGACTTCTTCATGGACCGCTTCACCGACGCCTACCGCGCCGAACTCACCGCGTTCACCGAGGTCGTGGCCGGCACCCGGCCGTCTCCCTGCACCATCGAGGACGCCCTGGAGGCGGGCTGGATCGCCGAGGCCTGCACCCTGTCCCTCCGGGCGCACCGGCCGGTGACGGTCGCGGAGGTACGGGAGCCCTGAGACATGCGGGCGGCGCCGGGCGGAGGTGCCCGGCGCCGTACCCGTGTCTCAGCCGCAGTAGCGGATCAGCCACTCGTCGGGGTTGTACGTGTCCCGCGCCGGGTCGGGCAGGGTGGCCGGCTTGGTCTCGACCGTGTCCTCGGGGCGTATCCGCTCCGGGAGCGCGCCGAAGCGGTCACGGCGCACGAGCGCCGGGTCGGTCGCGTCCTGGGCCGGTTTCCGGGGTTCCGTGCGGTGTGTCATCTCGTCCTCCCGTCTGCGCGGGCATCCCCCGTCGTCGTACACAACGCCCGCGTGCCCGGGTTGGTTCCCGGCCCCGTCGCGGTCGAATCCTGTCAGGCCCCGCAGGAGCGCAGGAACCGCCGGGTCCGCACCGCGATCGGCAGGGGCCGGTCGGGCTCGCACGGGTACATGTCCTGCTCGACGATCGCGAACAGCTCGACGCCCAGTTTCTGCGCGGCCTCCAGGACGGGCCCCAACTCGGGCACGCCGGAGGGCGGTTCGCACATCACGCCGCGCTGCACCGCCGGCCCGAACGGCACCTCGTGCGCGACCACCTCGGCGAGGACGTCCGGGTCGACCTGTTTGAGGTGCAGGTAGCCGATGCGCTCGCCGTAGGTCTCGATGAGCTTGACGCTGTCCCCGCCGCAGTAGGCGTAGTGCCCGGTGTCCAGGCAGAGGTTGACCAGCTCTGCGTCGGTCGAGTCCAGGAAGCGTTCGACGTGGGCCTCGGTGTCGATGTGGGTGTCGGCGTGCGGGTGGACCACGATGTCGAGGCCGTAGCTCTCCTTGACCTCGTGGCCGAGCCGCTCCATGCCCTTGGCCAGGTGCGCCCACTGCTCGGCGGTCAGCTCCGGCGGCTCCAGGATCTCGGCGGTCCTGTCGTCCCGCCAGAAGGACGGGATGACCACCAGGTGCCGCGCGCCCATGGCCTGGGTGAGCGCGGCGATCTGGCTGACGTGGGCCCAGGTGTCCACCCAGACGGACGGGCCGCGGTGCATGCCGGTGAAGACCGTGCCGGCGGAGACCTTCAGGTTCCGCCGGGCCACCTCGTCCCTGAGCCGGGCCGGGTCGGTGGGGAGGTAGCCGTAGGGGCCGAGTTCGATCCAGTCGTAGCCGGCCTCGGCGACCTCGTCGAGGAAGCGTTCCCAGGGCACCTGCCGCGGGTCGTCGGGGAACCAGACGCCCCAGGAGTCGGGGGCCGAGCCGACCCGGATCCGGTCCAGCGGGGTGGGGGTGGCCATCGTCAGGGGGTTCCTTCCGGGGAGGGCGCGACGGGTGCGGTCAGGTCGCTCTCTTCGGGGAGTTCGTCGGTGTCGACGCCGCGTACCTGGGCGAATTCGTGTTTGAGGGCGGCGAGTTCGGCCCCGCCGGCCATGTGGTTGGTCAGCTCCTCCAGGCTGACCTCGCTGCGGTCGGCGGACAGTTCCAGGGTGCCCAGGCGCAGCACGCTGAAGTGGTCGCCGACCATGTAGGCGTGGTGGGGGTTGTGGGTGATGAAGATGACGCCCAGGCCGCGGTCGCGGGCGGCGGCGATGTACTTGAGCACCACACCGGACTGTTTGACGCCGAGGGCGGCGGTGGGCTCGTCCAGGATGAGGACGCGGGCGCCGAAGTAGACGGCGCGGGCGATGGCCACGCACTGGCGCTGGCCGCCGGAGAGGGTGCCGATGGGCTGTTCCATGTCGTCCAGGACGATGCCCATGTTGCGCAGTTCCGCGTCGGCGGTCTTCTTCATGCGGGCGATGTCCAGCCGGCGCAGCGGCCAGGGGCCCTTGGTCATCTCCGAGCCGAGGAAGAAGTTGCGCCACACCGGCATCAGGGGGACGGTGGCCAGGTCCTGGTAGACGGTGGCGATACCGCGGTCGAGGGCCTCGCGCGGGGTGGAGAAACGCACCGTCCGTCCGTCGACGAGGAAGGTGCCCTCGGTGTGCTGGTGCAGCCCGGAGACGATCTTGATGAGGGTGGACTTGCCGGCGCCGTTGTCCCCGAGGACGCAGGTCACCCTCCCGGCGTGCACCGTCAGGTCGACACCGTGCAGGGCCCGGATGTTGCCGTAGGACTTGCCCGCGCCGCGCAGCTCGACCAGGGGCCCGTCGCCGGCGGTCGGCGTGTCGGCGAGGACGGCACCGTGGGTGGTCTTGTCGGTCATCGCAATTTACCTCCGGGTCGCCGTGCGCTGGACCCACAGATTGATCAGGACGGCGCCGAGCAGCATCACGCCGAGGAAGGCCTTGAACCAGTCGGGGTTCCAGCCGGCGTAGACGATGCCCTGGTTGACCATGCCGAACATGAACGCCCCGAAGACCGGGCCGATCGCCGAACCGTAGCCGCCGGTCAGCAGACAGCCGCCGATCACGGCCGCCGCGATGTAGATCAGCTCCTGGCCGACGCCCTCGCCGGACTGCACGGTGTTGAAGGAGAACAGGTTGTGCATGCCGACGAACCAGGCGCCGAAGCCGACCAGCATGAACAGCGAGATCTTGGTGAACGTCACCGGGACACCGACGGCCCGCGCGGACTCCTTGTTGCCGCCGACCGCGAAGATCCAGTTGCCGTATCTGGTGCGCAGCAGCACCCAGGTGGCCAGCGCGGCGAAGACCAGCCACCACACCACGGTGATCTTCACCTGTACGCCGCCCACGTCGAAGGAGGACGCGAAGATCCTCTGCGCCTGGCCGAAGCCGTCCATGTCGCTGATGTCGTCGGTGGCGACGTTGCCGGTGACCAGCTTGGTCACCGCCAGGTTCACACCCTGCAGGATCAGGAACGTGCCCAGCGTGATCAGGAAGCTGGGCAGGCCCGTCCTGACCACCATCCAGCCGTTGAAGAACCCGATCGCCAGCGACACGGCCAGGGCGACGATCACACCCGTCCACACGTTCAGGGTCAGCTGGTAGCTGAGCATGCTCGCGGTCAGCGCCGAGGAGATCACCGCGACACCGGAGGACAGGTCGAACTCGCCGCCGATCATCAGCAGGGCCACCGGCAGCGCCATGATCCCGATCGTCGAGGACTGGTAGAGGATGGTGGCCATCGAGCTGCCCTGGCGGACCGTGGGCGCGGCGATCAGGAAGAAGACCAGGACGGCGGCCGCGCCGAGGAAGACACCCACCTCGGGGCGGGCCAGCAGCCGCAGCGCCGGCGAGCGGCGGACGGTACGGCCGTCGGTCTGCTTGCCACCGGATCCCGACGGCGTGGTCACCGTCGGCTCAGCACGCTGGGCCATGCTCATCACCGGGTCCCCTTCGCGGCGAACTCGGCGACCTTGTCGACGTTGGACCTGTCGACGAAGGCCGGACCGGTCAGCACCGGCTGGACCCCGCCGCCGCTGTAGTTGCCGTTGTTCTTGTAGAGCCACAACGCGTCGACCGCGAGGTAGCCCTGCAGGTAGGGCTGCTGGTCGACGGCGAACTCGATCGTGCCGCCCTGGACGGCCTTCACCAGGTCCTTGTTCAGGTCGAAGGTGGCCACCTTGGCCTTGCTGCCCGCGTCGCCCACCGACTGCACGGCGGTCAGCGCGAACGGGGCGCCGAGGGTGACGACCGTGTCGATGGCGGAGTCCTGCTTCAGCTTGGCCGTGATGGTCGACCGCACGGACGGCATGTCCGTGCCGTTCACGTACAGCGTCTCAGTGGTGCCCTTGAACGTCTTCTGCACACCGTCGCAGCGCTGGGTCAGGCCCACGTTGCCCTGCTCCTGGATCACGCAGACGACCTTCTTGGCGCCGGTGGTGTTCAGCTTGTCGCCGAACGCCTCGCCCGCCACGCTCTCGTCCTGCCCGAAGAACTCCAGCAGGCCGAGCTTCTTCCAGTCGGCCAGGCCCGAGTTCAGGCCCACGACCGGGATGCCGGCCTGCTCCGCCTTGCCGATGACGGTCTTCATCGCGTCGGGCTTGGCCAGGGTGACCGCGATGCCGTCGACCTTCTGGTCGACGGCGTTCTGCACCAGGTTCGCCTGGCTGCCGGCGTTGGGGTCGGCGGAGTAGACCAGCTTGATGTTGTCCTTGGCCGCCGCGGCCTCCGCGCCCTTGCGGACGGTGTCCCAGAAGGTGTCTCCGGGTGCCTGGTGGGTGACCAGCGCGACCGTCATGCGGGGGGTGTTGGCCTTGCCGGCCGAGGCGTTCTGCGCCGCCTCCTCGGCCTTCTTGCCGCCGTGGGCGCTCGCGCAGCCCGTGAGGGTGAGGGCCGTGGCGGCGGCCACGGCCACCAGCGGCACCAGTCTGCGGGAGCGTGAGCGAGAAGAGCGGTCCATCTTTCCTGCACCTCACTGTGCGACGGGGAGGGGAAGGGACGCTGTTGCGTTGGGACGGGATACAAGCTTCTGCCGGGGCCCGCTGTCAATACTTTGTTAAGACATCATTTCACAAGGTGGTCCGAATGTAAGTACAAACCGTTGACACCCTCCCCTCCCGGGACCTACACCTGAGCGGCATGAGCCCAGTACACCGCACCCCCCAGCGAACGGCACCGGGCGATCGCGCGCTCGACTCCATCGGCTTCACCCTGGACCGCACCAGCCCGGTACCGCTGTACCACCAGCTCGCCCAGCAACTGGAGGCGGCCATCGAACACGGCGCGCCGGCACCGGGCGACCTCCTGGGCAACGAGGTCGACCTGGCCGTACGGCTCGGCCTGTCCCGGCCCACCGTGCGCCAGGCGATCCAGTCCCTGGTCGACAAGGGCCTGCTGGTGCGCCGCCGCGGAGTGGGCACCCAGGTGGTGCACAGCAAGGTCAGACGGCCACTGGAACTCAGCAGCCTCTACGACGACCTGGAGTCGGCCGGACAGGGCCCGACCACCCGGGTGCTGCGCAACGAGGTCACCGTACTGGAGCGGCTGCGCCGCACCCATGGCCATCCGGTGGCGTTCCTGTGCAACTACCTCCCGGCCTCGCTCCTCGAACTGCCCACGGAACGACTGGAGTCGACGGGTCTGTACCACATGATGCGGTCCGCCGGGATCGTCCTGCACAGCGCCCGCCAGTCCGTCGGCGCGCGCAGCGCGACGGCCGAGGAGGGCGCCCTGCTGGACGAGAAGGAGGGCGCGGCCCTGCTCACCATGCGGCGCACCGCGTACGACGTCACGGGCCGGCCGGTGGAGTACGGCAGCCACGCGTACCGGGCGTCACGCTACGCCTTCGACTTCCAACTGCTGGTCAGGACCTGAAACGGAACCACCTGCCCCGTCTTCAACAAAGTTGCAGGTGAACGTGACGATTACGTTTCGGGCAAGAGACACCCCAGCGCGACCCGGCCTATTGACTCATGAGCGGACATGGGGCTGTTATTACGCCCACGATGTTCGGTCGAGTTGATTTCTGAGCGGTTTCGACGACCTTTCGATGATCAACTCATCCCCTTGACCGAGCCCTGTATTCCTCAGGAGCCGCCATGCGCCTCTCCCCCTCCGGTCTTTCCGTCCCGGGTCCCAGCCGTCGTTCGGTGCTGCGCACCGCGGGCGGTGCCGCCCTCCTCGCCGGGGTCGGCACACCCCTGCTGTCCGCCTGCGGAGGCAGCGGTTCCTCCTCCGACCCGAAGACCGTCACGCTCGGCTCGAACGCCTCGGACGCCGTGCCGAAGAAGGCCTTCACGAACGTGTACGCGGAGTTCAAGAAGCAGTCCGGCGTCACGGTCGACGTGAACACGAAGGACCACAACACCTTCCAGGAGCAGATCAACTCGTATCTGCAGGGCACGCCGGACGACGTGTTCAACTGGTTCGCCGGCTACCGCATGCAGTTCTTCGCGGCGAAGGGGCTGGCCTCTCCGGTCGACGACGTGTGGCAGAAGATCGGGGACAACTTCCCGGAGGCGATGAAGAAGCTCAGCAAGGGCGAGGACGGCAAGTACTACTTCGTGCCGCTGACGACGTACCCCTGGGCGGTCTTCTACCGCAGAAGCGTCTTCCGGCAGCACGGCTACAAGGTCCCCGGCACCTGGGACGACTTCGTCGGCCTGTGCAAGCAGATGAAGAAGGACGGCCTGGTCCCGCTCGCCTTCGGCGACAAGGACGCGTGGCCGGCGATGGGCACCTTCGACCAGATCAACTTCCGGCTCAACGGCTACGACTTCCACGTCCAGTTGATGGCGGGCAAGGCGTCCTGGACCGACGCCAAGGTGAAGGCCGTCTTCGACCACTGGGCCGAGATACTCCCCTACCACCAGGACGGCTTCATGGGCCGGACCTGGCAGGACGCCGCGCAGACGCTGGTCGCCAAGAAGGCCGGCATGTACCTCCTCGGCTCCTTCGTGGCCCAGCAGTTCACCAACCAGGCCGACCTGGACGACCTCGACTTCTTCCCCTTCCCGGAGATCAACCCCGCGTACGGCCAGGACACGGTGGAGGCGCCGACCGACGGCTTCATGGTCAGCAAGGCCCCGAAGAACCACGCCGGCGTCGTCAGGCTGCTGGAGTACCTGGGCACCCCGGCGGCCGAGGAGCTGTACCTGAAGACCGACCCGAGTGTGGTCGCGGCCTCCAGCAAGGCCTCCACCTCCGCCTACTCGGCGCTGCAGAAGAAGGCGTTCGACATGATCAGCGGCGCCAAGAGCCTCACCCAGTTCATGGACCGCGACTCCCGGCCCGACTTCACCTCCACGGTGATGCAGCCGGGCCTGCAGAAGTTCCTGCAGAACCCCAAGGGCGTGGACAGCCTGCTGTCGTCCATCGAGCGCCAGAAGAAGACGATCTTCGCGTCCCAGTGAGCGGCCCGATGACGACCGATACGACGACGAAGACCCCGGAGGCGGCCGCGGTGCCGCCTCCGGGGCCCGCGCTCGAGAAGAAGCGGGTCACGCGGGGCCACCGGCGCCTGCTGACCCGCCGTGACCGGTTCACGCTCGCCCTGATGGCGGGCGTGCCGACGATCCTGCACGTGCTCCTGGTGTGGGTCACCGCCATCGCCTCGATCTTCCTCGCCTTCACCACCTGGGACGGCATCGGGTTCGGCTCGATCAAGTGGGTGGGCCTGGACAACTTCCGCCAACTCTTCAGCGACAACCCGCAGTTCTGGCCAGCCGTCCAGCACAACGCGATCTGGTTCGTCGTACTGATCCTGATCCCGACGCCGTTCGGCCTGTTCCTGGCCGTGCAGCTGGACAAGCGGATCCGTTTCAGCCGGGTCTACCAGACCGCGTTCTTCCTGCCGGTGGTCATCTCGATGGCGTGCATCGGCTTCGTCTGGCAGCTGGTCTACAACCCGGACACCGGCCTGATCAACAGCATCATCGGGGCCAACAAGCCCGGTCACTACATCGACTGGATCGGCGATCCGCACCTGAACCTGTGGGCGGTCCTCATCGCCGCGTCCTGGCGGCACACCGGCTACATGATGATCCTCTACCTGGCCGGTCTGAAGAGCGTCGACCCGTCGCTCAGGGAGGCATCCGCGCTGGACGGCGCGAACGAGTGGCAGACGTTCAGGAGCGTCATCTTCCCCACCCTGCGCCCGACCAACACGGTCGTGCTGGTCGTCACCATCATCGAGGCGCTGCGCGCCTTCGACCTGGTCTTCGTCTTCAACAAGGGTGCCCAGGGCACGGAGTTGCTGTCGATCCTGGTCACCAACAACATCATCGGCGAGTCCAGCCGCATCGGTTACGGCTCCGCGATCGCCGTGGTCCTGCTGGTGATCTCCCTGGCGGTGATCATCCCCTACCTGATCGCCACCTTCCGGAAGGAGCGGCGCGCATGACCAGCACCACCCTGCCGCTGAAGCGGCGCGCCCCGATCCGGCCGGCCCGCGTCCTGCTGCACGTCTTCCTCGCCGGTACGGCGCTGGCCTGGCTGGCGCCGCTGCTGTGGGCGGTCTTCTCGGCCATGCGGCCGTACAGCGAGACCAGCACCAAGGGCTATGTCTCCTGGCCGGACAAGCTGACGTACGAGAACTTCACGAACGCGTATCAGCAGTCGGACATGCTGCACTACTTCGGCAACACGCTGGTCATCGCGGTACCGGCCGTCCTGCTGACGCTGTTCCTGTCCTCCTGTGTGGCGTTCTACGTCGCCCGCTTCGACTTCCGGCTCAATCTGGCGCTCCTGCTGGTGTTCACGGCCGGCAACCTGCTCCCGCAGCAGGTCATCATCACCCCGCTGTACCGGCTGTACCTGCTGACGAACCTGCCGGGCATCACCCAGAGCGGCAAGCTGTACGACTCCGCGCTCGGCCTGGTCCTCATCCACGTGGCGTTCCAGTCCGGGTTCTGCGCGTTCGTGCTGAGCAACTACATGCGCTCGCTCCCGCACGAGCTGACCGAGGCCGCGCTGGTCGACGGCGCGTCGGTGTGGCGGCTGTACTGGCAGATCACCCTGCCGCTGTGCAAGCCGGCGATGGCGGCCCTGGCGACCCTGCTGTCGATCTGGATCTACAACGACTTCTTCTGGGCGCTGGTGCTCATCTCGACCGGCCAGAACATGCCGATCACCTCGGCCCTGAACAACCTCTCCGGCCAGTACTTCACCGACCCCAACCTGGTCGCGGCGGGCTCCCTGCTGACCGCGATCCCGACCCTGGTTGTCTACTTCGCCCTCCAGCGCCAGTTCGTCAGCGGCCTCACGCTGGGCTCCAGCAAGGGCTGAGGCGCCGGCGCCCCCGGCGTGGTTCGTCCACCGGCGTGGTTCGTCCACCGGCGTGGTTCGTCCACGGCCACCCGGAGGCACTGCCGGTCGGCCGTCCTCTCCTGTCCAGGGCAGGACGGTCATGGAGTCGCGGCCAGACGTCCGGGCCGGGAGCGGGATGCCACAATCGGGTCAGGAGGTCGGAATGTACCGCTCGAGTCAGGGGCCGGACATATCGGCTCGGACGTACGAGGCGCATCGAGCCACCGGGCGCCAGTGATGGCGGCGCAGAAGGGAGGGCGGCAACCGCGCCGGCAGCTGCCCGATCTGCACCTGCGGCTGCGGTCCGAGCTGGGCCGGATCGACGAGCAGCTGCGCGGCCTGATGTCCTCCATGGACCGGCTGCAGGGCCTGCTGGACGCGGTGGTGGCCATCAGCCGCGAGGTGGAGCTGCCCGCGGTGCTGCACCGTATCGTGACCACCGCGATGGACCTGGTCGGCGCCCGCTACGGAGCGCTGGGCGTGCTCAACGAGTCCGGGGAGAGCCTGGGGCAGTTCATCTCGGTCGGCCTGTCCGAGCAGGAACGCGAAGCTCTGGCCACGGCGGGCCTGCCACGTGGTCTGGGCGTCCTCGGTCACCTGATCCGCTACCCCGAGCCCCTGCGGGTCGACGACATCCGGGCCCATCCCTCGTCCGCCGGGTTCCCGGCCGGCCACCCGTGCCTGCGGACCCTGCTCGGCGTGGCCATCAGCGTGCGCGGCAGGATCTACGGCGACCTGTACCTCTCCGAGCGGCGTGACGGAAAGCCCTTCGACGTCCATGACGAGAACGTCGTCGTCGCCCTGGCCGGCGCCGCCGGCATCGCGGTCGAGAACGTTCGTCTCTTCGAAAGGGTGCGCAGCGGCGCCGAACAGTTCCAGCGGCTTCTGCTGCCGACACTGCCCGATGTACGGCCCTTCACGGCCGCCGCGATCTACCGTCCCGCCGCCGAGCCCAGCCAGCTCGGCGGGGACTGGTACGACGCCATCCCCCTGCCCAACGGCGTGGTGGCCGTCGTCATCGGTGACGTGGTCGGCCACGATCTGCAGGCCGCGGCCGCCATGGCCGCCACCCGCAACATGCTGCGCGCCCTGGTCTTCGATCACGGCAACCCGCCCGGCGCGGTCCTCGCCCGGCTCGACCGGGCCCTGGAAGCCATCACGAACAACCCCGTCACGACCACCACTCTGGCCCGCATCGAACCGGAGGGAGGGGGGTGGCGCATCCGCTGGAGCACCGCGGGCCACGTCCCGCCCCTGCTGCTCACCCGTGAGCGGCACGCGGCCTACCTGCTGGCCGAGCCCGGGCTGCCGCTCGGCGTCGACTCCGGGCAGCCCCGTCCGGACCACTCCCGCGCCCTTCCAGCCGGCGCCACCGTCGTCTTCTTCACCGATGGTCTGATCGAACATCCCGACCAGCCCATCGACGAGAGTCTGAACGAGCTCGCCGACCTGGCCGTGACGCACGCCGCGCTGCCCCTGCCGGAGTTCGTCCAGGCTCTGGCCGATCACCACCCCAGTGACGGTCACGACGACATGGCCATCCTCGCCCTGCGCGCCCCGGCCGCCTGAGCGCGGGGCCCCGGCGACGCTGCCGTGGAGGATCCGGCCCAACCGGCGGATGATGGCCTCGGGGCGATGTCGACACGAAGGTCCTCCGATGTCCGACACGCGGCGTGCACGGCTGGGAAGCGGTGGCCTGGCCGCCGTGGAGATCTGTGCCACCGCCGCGCTGTACCTCGGTTCGGCCAAACTGGGACTGCTGCAGCAGATGGTGCGCGGCCAGGTCACCCCGCTGTGGCCGCCGAGCGGCATCGCGGTGGCGAGCCTGCTCCTGCGCGGCCCGCGGCTGTGGCCCGGAATCGCCCTGGGCGCGTTCCTGGTCAACGTCTCACTGGGGCCGTCCCTCCCGGCCGTGCTGGCGATCGCGGCCGGGAACACCCTCGCGCCCCTCTGCTCCTGCGCGCTGCTGCGCCGTGCGGGGTTCCGCAACGAGCTGGACCGGCTGCGGGACACGCTCACGCTGATCTTCCTCGGGGCGTTCACCGGGATGCTGGTCAGCGCGACGACGGGCACCGGCACCCTGGTCCTCGCCGGTGCGCTCGGACCCGGGGACTTCTGGCCGACGTGGTCGGTCTGGTGGACCGGCGACGCGATGGGCGTCCTGCTGGTCACACCGGTCCTGCTCGTGCTTCGCTCGGCACGCCTGCCGAAGGACGCGCCGCCGTCCCGGTGGGTGGAGGGGCTGCTGCTCCTGGCCGCCACCGTAGGCGTCGGTTTCCTGGAGGCCAACCGCACGCCGCTGCTGTTCCTCGGCTTCCCGCTGCTGATCTGGGCGGCCTTCCGCTTCCAGCTGGCGGGGGCCGCCCCCTGCGCGCTGGTCGTGTCGACCTTCGCCATCATCGCCGCGGCCGAGAGATCGGGCCCGTTCACCGGGCACGACCTGCTCACCGAAATGATCACACTGCAGGCGTTCAACGGGTCCACCGCGCTGACCGCCCTGCTGCTCTCGGCGGTCATCAGCGAGCGGAACCAGACCCAGCACGAGATCGCGCGCGCCTGCAGGCAGCTCGCCGCGATGGCGGCAAAGATCGCCACCGGCGACTACAGACCGGTGCGCCCCGACGGGGGCGGGCAGAAGGACGACCGGCAGGAGGACCCACGGACGACGGCGGAGGCCGCCTCCTCCCCCATGAGAAGACGGCCTCCGACCGGCGGCGAAGCCGGCCGCGACGACGGGATGTGAACCCGGTACGGCCCGGGCGGGCCGGCCGGCGAGGGAGGGAAGACCGGCCCGCCCGGGAGATCAGGGGTGCGGGCGGGTCACAGGCCCACGTCCCGGCTGCGGATGTCCTCCAGGGATTCCCGGCGGATCAGGAGGCGGGCCGTGCCCTCCCGTACGGCGGCCACCGGCGGGCGGCCGACCAGGTTGTAGCCGGAGGCCATCGACAGGTGGTAGGCACCGGCCACAGGAACGGCAAGCAGGTCGCCGGGGCGTACGTCGGCGGGCAGCTCGGCACCGGGGGCCAGGACGTCGCCCGCCTCGCAGTGCCGGCCCACCACGGTGACCCGGGCGCCCGGCGCCCCGCTGTGCCGTCCGATCAGGCGTGGGGCGTACCGGACGCCGTACAGAGCCGGGCGCGGGTTGTCACTCATACCGCCGTCCACGGCCACGAACACCGTCTCGCCGGTGTGCTTGACAGAAAGCACCCGGTACAGCGCGACGCCCGCGGGGCCCGCGATCGCCCGGCCCGGTTCGATGATCAGGCGCGGCACCGGGAGCCCGGCCGTCGCGCACGCGTCGGCCAGCTCCGCGCGGACCTTGCGGGCCAGCGCCGTCAGGTCCAGGGCCTCCTCGCCGGGGCGGTAGGCGATGCCGTGGCCGCCGCCCAGGTCGAGCTCGGGCAGGACCAGCCGGTGCTGCTCGTACAGCCGGGCCATCAGCCCGACCATGCGCCGGACGGCCACCAGGTACGGCTTGACGCTGGTGATCTGCGAGCCGAGGTGGCAGTGCAGACCGGTGAGTTCGAGCTGCGGCTGGTCGAGGATGCGGGTGATGGCGTGCTGGGCGTAGCCGTCGCAGATGCCGAGGCCGAACTTCTGGTCGTCCGTGCCGGTGCGGATCTTCTCGTGGCCGCCGGCGCTGATCCCCGGGACGACCCGGACCATGACCTTCTGGCTGCCGTCCGGGCCGACGGCCGCCGCCAGCCGCGCGATCTCCGAGGGGCTGTCGATGACGATCCGTCCGACCCCGAGGCGCAGGGCGGTGTCCAGGTCGCGCGGTGACTTGGCGTTGCCGTGCAGCACGATCCGCTCGGGCGGGAAGCCGGTGGTGACGGCGAGTTCGAGTTCACCGGCGGAGCAGACGTCGAGGCCGAGACCCTCCTCGTCCACCCAGCGGGCCATGGCCCGGCACAGGAACGCCTTGGCGGCGTACAGCACTTCGGCGTCGGGGAAGGCGTTCCGATAGGTACGGCAGCGGTCGCGGACCTCGGCCTCGTCCAGGACGTAGACGGGGGTGCCGAAGCGGTCGGCGATCTCGGTGAGCGGTACGCCGCCCACGGCGAGGTCGCCGTGGCGAGGCTCGGTGGTGGAGGCCGGCCACACCGACACGTCGGCCGACGTGGTGAGGGCGGTGGGTTCGTGAACGGTGGTCATCGTGTGCTCCCTCTCAGCCGATCCGTGCTGCCAGGGCCGGTGTCGGCTCGGGCGTCCTCGTCCCCAGCGGCCCGGGAGCCGGCGCGGTGAACTGCGGGTCCACCGTGACGGTGGCAATGCCGAGCGGGGCGGTCAGCGCACGCAGAGCGGGCTCGGCGAGGCGGATCCACGCCTGGTCGCGGCCGAGCGTCCTGCTCAGCCTGTGCGCGGAGGTGAAGCCGACGGCGGTGCGGCCACCGAGCGGGGTGCGGAAGAGCCGTGCCGCGCACCCGGAGGGCCCCGGCCGGACCGGGACGTACAGGGGGCCGGCCGGGAAGCGATCGGAGGGCTCGGGGTCGTCGTCGTGGAGAAGTTCTGCCATGGGGTGCCTCCCGAAAGGCAGGGAGCGAGTGATCTGGGGCCCCGGACGCGGGGAGGCGGACCGGGGCTCGCCGTCGACGTTATGCCCGGTGCCCCCGGGTCCCGGACCTGCCCTGACGGGACGCTGACGGCTGTCCCGGCGACCTTGACGGGATGCTGACGCGCCTGGTGAAGGGCATGGCGCACGGTCTTGAAGGCGAACACGAGCAGGGGCGGCGCGATCACGATCAGCCAGGCGCCGTCGGTGAACTTGCTCGCGGTGACGACGACGGTCGCACCCCCGGTGAGCAGCGCACCGAAGCCGTTGAGCAGCGCCTTCTGCTGCCGGCCCCGCCCGCGCTCCCGGAGCCGGTGCCGGACCGTGCCCACCTGGGCGATCGTGAGGCCGACGAACACCCCGATCGCGAACAGCGCTCATCGCCGCCGACGCGCTCCGCTCACTCGATCAACTGCCCTGCAGGGGAGGGACTCCCCGAGGAAACCCTTCGGCGAGCCGGCCGGGGCGAGCGTTGGCGGTTCCCTGGCGCCGATCACGAGCACCTTGACACTGCCTTGACGCGACCGGGGCCGATAGGGTGAAAGCGGTGTGCCGGGAAGTCTGGTCGGCCGGAGAGCCAGAGCGGCTCCCCGTGGTAGCCCCAGGGGGACGGCATGCGCAGCGTCGGCACGGTACTCGCGTTGGTCGTTCTGGCCACCGTGGTGGCGACCTTCGCGCGCCGCTGGCGGATTCCGGCGCCGTCGTTGCTGGTGCTCGCCGGTCTCGGCGTGGCGCTGCTGCCGGGCACCCCGCAGATCCGGATCAGCCCCCAGATCATCGCCCTCGTCGTGCTGCCCCCGCTGCTGTACGCCAGCGCCGAGGACATGCCCTGGCGGGAGCTGCGGGCGGTGTGGAAACCGGTCGGCGTCCTCGCCATCGGCCTGGTCCTCGCCTCGGCAGCGGCCGTCGCAGCGGTCGCGGTCGTCGTCACCCCGCTTACCTGGCCGATGGCGTTCGTGCTGGGCGCGGTGCTGGCCAGCACCGACCCGGTCGCGGTGACCGCGCTGGGCCGCAGACTCGCCCTGCCCCCGCGGGCGCAGGTGCTGGTCCAGGCGGAGAGCCTGTTCAACGACGCCACCTCACTGGTGCTGGTCCGGGTGGCGGCCGGCATCGCGATCGCGTCGGCCGCGGCGAGTTGGGGCGCGGCCAGTGGCCAGTTCCTGCTGCTGGCCGGCGGTGGCACGTTGATCGGAGCCGCCGTCGCCGGAGTGATCATGCTGATCCGGCGCCGTACCGAGGACCCGGTGCTGGAGACGGTGATCGCCCTGGTCACCCCGTTCGCGTCCTATCTGCTGGCCGAGGTCGCGCACACCTCCGGGGTGACGTCGTGCGTGGTCGCCGGGGTGGTCCTGGGCGGCCGGGGCGACCGGCTCACCGACGCCCGCATAAGACTCCAGCTGCACGCCGTGTACGGCACGGTGGTCTTCCTGCTGGAGAGCGTGGTCTTCTCCCTGATAGGGCTGGCGCTGCCCGCGCAGGTGCGGGCGCTGGCCGACGGCGACCGGGCCTGGCCGCTGTACGCCCTCGCCGTCGCCGCGACCCTCGTCGCCGTACGGCTGCTGTGGATCGCGCCGCTGTCGACGGTGGTCCAGCGCAAGGGCGGGGCCAGCCGGCTGAACTGGCGGATCCCGGTGGTGCTGACCTGGGCGGGCACGCGCGGGGTGATGCCACTGGCCGCCGCCCTGTCCATCCCCGAGGTCGCGAAGAACGGCAGCGCACTGGCGGACCGCCCCCTGGTCCTCGTCCTGACGACGTCCGTGGTGGTCGTGACGCTCGTGGTCCAGGGCTTCACCCTCGCCCCGGTCGTCCGCGCCTCCGGCATCGCCCTGGAGCCCGCCCACACCGAACGTGAGGAGATCGAGGCCCGCTCCCGCCTCGCCCACGCCGGGCTCGCCCGGCTGGAGGAACTCGCCGAGCTGGAGGCCGTACCGGACGTCGTCCTGGACAGGCTGCGCCGCGGCCTGAACGCCCGGCTGGCGGACGCCCGCGACCGCCTCGCCGAGCGCAACGGCACGGCGGCGGCCACCGAGTCCGCCGACCGGGTCTACCGCCAGCTGCGCCGGGACCTGATCGCCGTGGAGTCGGCGGAACTGCAACGGCTGTACGACGCCCACCGCATCAGTGACACGACCCGGCGGCGCCTCCAGCGGTCCCTGGACCTGGAGGAGGCCCGGCTGGCGGACGTCTGACGGAACTCGGCCGGCGCCCGGCTCGCGGTGAGCTGCGCGCCGGCGTTCCACGCCATGGCCCTGCTCCTGCCGGCACGGCCCGGATCGGCAAGAGGCCGTGTCGGATCACTCCGACACGGCCTCCGACCTGCGTCTTCACAAGTCGGGACGACAGGATTTGAACCTGCGACCCCTTGACCCCCAGTCAAGTGCGCTACCAAGCTGCGCCACGTCCCGATGCGCTCACCCACGGTGCCCCGCGTGATCGCGCGAACAGCACTTTACCCCACGTGCGGTGGTGGGCCGAAGAGGGCCCGGGCGGAGCGGGGGACAATCGGCCGTATGACGAGTGCGGGCGCATCGGATGCCAGGGACCGGGACGTGGAGGGGCGGGCGCGCAACGCCCGGCCCCGGGACGGGCTCGGACGCCCGCTGCCGTACGGCGCGCAGGGCGTCGCGCGGCAGCCGGAGGGCGTCGTACGGACGCCGCGTGAGACGGTCGCCCAGGCGCAGGAGCTGCTGGACGCGGGCAAGCCGTTCCACGCGCACGAGGTGTTCGAGGACGCCTGGAAGTCGGGGCCGCGGGAGGAGCGCGCGCTGTGGCGGGGCCTGGCCCAGCTGGCGGTCGGGCTCACGCACGCGGCCCGCGGCAACGCCGTCGGCGGTGCGCGCCTGCTGCGCCGGGGCGCCGGGGCGGTCGAGGAATGGGAGAGGGACCAGGGCGAGGACCGGCCCTACGGGGTCGATCTCGCGGGGCTCGCCCGGTGGGCGCGCGAACTGGCGGGGCGGGTGGAGAGCGGGGGCCGGCCCGTGGACGCGACGGCCGAGGCGCCCCGGCTCCGCTCCTGACGCATCACGTGACGGGTGCCCGGGTACGGCGTGTGGAGGCGGCGCACCCGCTGTCAGTGGCATGCGGCAGACTCGGGGCGTGCGAAAGATTCATGTCATCGGTATCGGCGCGGGCGACCCGGACCAGCTGACCCTGCAGGCGGTCAGGGCGCTGCGGAGCACCGACGTGTTCTTCCTGCTCGACAAGGGCGAGGTGAAGAGCGATCTGACCCAGCTCCGCCGGGACATGCTGGAAGCGCATCTGCCCGAGGGGTCGTACCGGGTGGTGGAGGCCCGTGACCCGGAGCGGGACCGCCGGGCGGGCGGCCAGGCGTACTCCCCGGCCGTGGAGGACTGGCGCAGCGCCCGCGCGGGGATCTACGAGCGGCTGATCGCCGAGGAACTCGGCGAGGACGGCACCGGCGCCTTCCTGGTGTGGGGCGATCCGGCGTTGTACGACAGCACGCTCGGGATTCTGCAGGAGGTCCTGGAGCGGGGCGCGGTCGCGTTCGCGTACGACGTCATACCCGGCATCAGCAGCGTCTCCGCGCTGGTCGCCCGGCATCGCACGGGCCTGAACCGGGTGGCCCGCCCGGTGCAGATCACCACCGGGCGGCGGCTGGCGGAGGGCTTCCCCGAGGGCGTGGACGACGTGGTCGTGATGCTGGACGCACACCAGGCCTTCCGGCGGTACGCCGACGACGACATGGACATCTACTGGGGCGCGTACATCGGCACTCCGGACGAGATCCTCGTCTCCGGCCCGATCGCCGAGGCCGGCCCGCGCATCGAGCGGGTGCGGGCCGAGGCCCGCGAGCGCAAGGGCTGGATCATGGACACGTACCTGCTGCGCAGAAACCCCGGGGACGCCTGACGCCTCCTCATGCCGTGACGCGGTCCAGCCACTCCCGGGCGGCTGCCACGTCGGGCACCGCCGGGACGCCCCGCGGCAGCGCAGGGCGGTGTACGACGATCACGGGCAGCCCGAGTTCCCTCGCCGCCGTCAGCTTCGCGGCCGTCGCCTCGCCGCCGCTGTCCTTGGTCACGAGGACGTCGATGCGGTGGGTGCGCAGCAGGTTCGTCTCGTCCGTCACGGTGAACGGACCGCGTGCGAGGACCAGTTGGGTGTCCGGGGGCAGGGGCGGCCCGGGCGGGTCGACCGAGCGTACGACGAAGTGCAGGTCCGTCAGGTGGGCGAAGGCGGCGAGGCCGAGGCGTCCGGTGCTGAGGAACACCCGGTGGCCGAGACCGGGCAGCGCGTCGGCTGCCGCGGCCAGGGACGGGACGTCGTACCAGCGGTCGCCGGGGCCCGGCCGCCAGCCGGGGCGGCGCAGCACCACCGCCGGCACTCCGGTGGCGGCCGCCGCGTGGGCCGCGTGGGCCGTGATGGTCTCGGCGAAGGGGTGGGTGGCGTCGACCAGGGCGTCGACGCGGTGCGTGCGCAGCCAGTCGGCCAGGCCCTGGGCACCGCCGAAGCCGCCGATCCGCAGCTCGCCGGCGACCGCCCCCGGGCGGGCGACCCGGCCCGCCAGGGACGTGGTGACCCGGACCCCGGGGTGTGCGGCGAGGTCGGCGGCGAGGCGGCGGGCCTCGGTGGTGCCGCCGAGGATCAGGACGTGCGCAGGCATAGGGGTGAGCGTACGAGGTCGTACGGGCCCGTCCGGCGTCCGGGTCGCTACGGTCTCGGTATGGAGGCCATCGAATCCGTACGTGCCGTGCTGATCGACATCGACGGTGTCCTCACCGTCTCCTGGAAGCCGCTGCCGGGTGCGGTGGAGGCGCTGCGCGCGGTCCGCGCGGCGGGGCTCGGCGTGGCGCTGGTGACGAACACGACGTCCCGGACCCGGGCGTCGATCGCCGAGACGCTGGGCGGGGCCGGTTTCGACGTGGCGGCCGAGGAGGTCCTGACCGCGCCCTCCGTCACCGCCGCCCACCTGAACGAGCACCACCCCGGCGCCCGCTGCGCGCTGGTCAACAGCGGGGACATCGCGCAGGACCTCGGTGACGTCACGTTCGTGGCCGACGATGACGACGCCGCTGATGTGGTCGTGTTCGGCGGCGCCGGGCCGGAGTTCGACTACGCGGCGCTCAACCGGGCCTTCGGACACCTCCAACGGGGTGCCCGGCTGGTCGCCATGCACCGCAACCTGTACTGGCGGACCGAGGCCGGGCTGCAGCTCGACTCGGGGGCCTTTCTGCTCGGTCTCGAGCGGGCGGCCCGGGTCGAGGCGGAGGTGACGGGCAAGCCGTCCCGGGTGTTCTTCGAGACGGCGCTGGCCCGGCTGGGCGTCGGCGCCGGGCAGGCGCTGATGGTGGGCGACGACGTGGAGTCGGACGTGCTCGCGGCCCAACGGGCCGGGCTCACCGGGGTGCTGGTGCGGACGGGGAAGTTCCAGCAGGAGACGCTGGAGGGCGCGAGCGGCACCCCCGACCACGTCCTGGACTCCTTCGCGGACCTTCCGGCGCTGCTGGGGCTAGCGGAGTAGCAGTTGCACCGCGCCCACGACCGTCGCCACGATCACGAGCTGGTCGAAGAGTCGCTGGTTGATTCTGCTCACGGCCCACGTGCCGAACAGCGCGCCGGGCACCACGAACACCGCGAGCGCGGCGTCAAGGAGCAGCGACCGCCCGTCGATCAGACCGAGGCCCGCGCTGAACGGCACCTTCGAGACGTTCACGATGAGGAAGAAGAACGCCGACGTGCCGAGGAAGCCAAGCTTCCGGAAGCCCGCCGACAGCAGGTACAGCGACATCACCGGGCCGCCCGCGTTGGCGACCATCGTGGTGAACCCGCCGAGCACGCCGTACGAGCGCGCGGTCATCCGGCCCGCCCGGCTTCCCACCGCGTCCGGCTCCTCCGCCCGCTCCGCGGTCTCCGGCCGGCGCCGCCGCCACAGGGTGACGCCGGCCATCAGCAGCAGGATCGCGCCGATCGAGGTCCGTACGATCCCGTCGTCGGCCCACATCAGGAACAGCGTGCCGGCCACCACACCGGCCGCGACGGCCGGGAACAGCCGCCACAGGGTGGGCCAGTGGGCGTGCCGCCGGTAGGTGAGGACGGCGAGCACGTCCCCGGCGATCAGGACGGGCAGCAGCACACCGGTGGAGGCGCGGGCCGGCAGGACCGCCGCGAAGATCGCGAGGCTCACCGTGTTGGCCCCGCTCACGGCGGTCTTGGAGAAGCCGACGAGCAGGGCCGCGAAGGCGAGCGCGGCGAACTCCCCGCCGGATATGTGCCAGAGCGTCATCGTGTTCATGCGGGGACCGATGCTATGTCCGGACAACCCTCCGGCGTAAGGACCGTCTCGCCAGGTGATCCCTGCCGCCTGCGGTGAGCGGCCCGCGCCGTCCGCTACGGCCTGTCCGCGTAGTGCGCCCGGAGTTCCCGCTTGAGCACCTTCATGCTGGGCCCGAGCGGCATCGCGTCCGTGAACTCCACGCGCCGCGGGTACTTGTGCCGCCCGAGGTGCTCCCTGGACCACTCGGTGATCGCCGCGGCGTCGGGCGCGCTGCCCGGCGCCGGCACGACGACCGCGCAGATCTCCTCGCCGTGCAGGTCGTCGGGCAGGCCGATGACCGCGACCTGGGCGATGCCGGGGTGGCGCATCAGCACCTCCTCGACCTCCCTCGGGTACACGTTGTAGCCGCCGCGGATGATGACGTCCTTCTTGCGGTCGACGATCCTCAGGAAGCCCTCGTCGTCCTTGGCCCCGAGGTCGCCGGTGCGGAACCAGCCGTCCACGACCGCCTCGGCGGTGGCCTCGGGGCGGCCGAGGTAACCGGAGAAGACGTTGTGGCCGCGGATGACGACCTCACCCAGTTCGCCGGGCGGCAGCAGTTCGATGCGGCCCTCCACCTCGGCACGGGCGATCTCCACGTCGATGCCCCACAGCGGGTGGCCGATGGTGCCGGCCCTGGTGCCGAACACGGGCTGGTTGACGGTGGCCGTCGGCGAGGTCTCCGAGAGGCCGTACCCCTCGTACACCTTCGCCCCGAAGGCGGCCTCGAACCGCTCCAGCACGGCGACGGGCAGCGAGGCGCCGCCGGAGATGCACAGGCGCAGTTCCGGGAGCGCCTCGGCGTCCTGGGCCGCCGCCGCGAGGGCGACGAACATGGTCGGCACGCCGTGGAAGGTGTTCACACCCTCCTTCGCCATCAGCTCGATGGCGCGGGCCGCGTCGAAGCGGGGCAGCAGCACGAGCGTGGCTCCGGCGCGCCAGGTGGAGTTGAGCGACACGGTCTGGCCGAACGCGTGGAACAGCGGCAGCGCGCCGAGGGCGATGTCGCCGGCGCGGACGTCGTTGGCGTCGAAGGCGTTGACGGTCGCGTTCATCACGATGTTGAAGTGGCTGAGCACCGCGCCCTTGGGCACGCCGGTCGTCCCGCTGGTGTAGAAGATCACCGCCGGGTCGTCGACGGCGCGGGTGACGTACGACGGCAGCGGCTCGGCGCCGGCCGCCAGCTTGTCGAACTCATCGCCCAGCACCGTCACCTGGACGCCCGTGGCCTCGGCGGCGGCGCGTCCGGTCGCCGCCTGCCCGGGGTGGACGAGCAGCAGGTTCGCCCCGCTGTCCCTCAGGACGTGCTCGACCTCGCCGGCCGACAGCAGCAGATGCACGGGGACGACGACTCCGCCCGCCGCCGCGATCGCGTAGTAGGCGAGCGGGAACTCGGCGGTGTTGGGCGCCATCAGGGCGACCCGGTCCCCCGGCCGTACGCCGAGGCCGGTGAGCGCGCCCGCCTGGGCCAGCGCCCCGCGCCACACCTCGGCGAAGGTGAGCCGCAGGTCGCCCTCGACGAGCGCGGTCTTGTCGGGTCGACGCCGGGCGTTCTCGGCGAGAATGGCGGCGACGGACAGGGTTGCCATGGAGTGGTGCTCCGTTTCCTAGCTGTGGCTCGACCGACCGGATCCCCCCGTGGGAAAAGCGCTAGTGCCGCTCGACCAGCACGGCGCTGCCCTGCCCCACCCCCACGCACATGGTCGCCAGCCCCCGCTCGGCGCCCGTGCGCCGCATCCGGTGCAGCAGGGTGGTGAGGATGCGGGCGCCCGAGCAGCCGAGGGGATGGCCGAGGGCGATGGCGCCGCCGGTCGGGTTCACCAGGTCCGGGTCGATGCCCAGCTGGTCGACGCAGGCGAGTGCCTGCGCGGCGAACGCCTCGTTGAACTCCGCCTCCTGCAGACCCGCGACGTCCCAGCCGGCCCGGGCCAGCACCTTGCGGGTGGCGGGGACCGGGCCGATGCCCATCACGTCGGGGTGGACCCCGGCGGAGGCGCCCGCGACATAGCGGCCCAGGGACTCCAGGCCCAGCTCGTTCAGGGCCTCCTCGCTGACCAGCAGCAGCCCGGCCGCGCCGTCGTTCATCGGCGAGGCGTTGCCCGCCGTGACCGTGCCGCCCTGGCGGAAGACCGGCCTGAGGCGGGCCAGCTTGTCCAGCGAGGTGTCCTCGCGCACGCACTCGTCCTGCTCGACCACGATCCCGTCCGGGCGTTCCACGGGCAGCAGTTCGTCGTCGAAGTGGCCGTTCTTGCGTGCGGCGGCGGCCCGTTGGTGGCTGCGCAGCGCGAAGGCGTCCTGCCGCTCGCGGGAGATGCCGTACCGCTCGGCGACCTCCTCGGCGGTCTCGCCCATGGACAGCAGGCCGTGCAGCTCCTTCATCGCCGGGTTGACCAGACGCCAGCCGAGGCGGGTGTCGCAGGTCTCGATGCGCTGGGGCAGGGCCTCGTCGGGGCGGGGCAGCACGAAGGGGGCGCGGCTCATCGACTCCGAGCCGCCCGCGATCACGATGTCGGCCTCACCGGCGGCGATGGTGCGGGCGGCGGCGGTGACCGCTTCCAGGCCGGAGGCGCACAGCCGGTTGACGGTGGCGCCGGGCACGGAGTCGGGGAGGCCGGCGAGCAGGGCGGCCATGCGGGCGACGTTGCGGTTGTCCTCGCCGGCCTGGTTGGCCGCGCCCCAGTAGACGTCGTCGATCCGGGCCGGGTCGAGGGCGGGCACGTCGGCCACCAGGTGGCGGACCACGGTCGCCGCCAGGTCGTCGGGGCGGACGGAGGACAGCGCTCCGCGCAGTTTGCCGATGGGGGTGCGGCGGGCGGCCGCGAAGTGGACGGGACGCACGGCTTCGACTCCTGACCTACGACCGATCGACGGCACTGTCGATCAGCGGACCACACGGGACACTTAATTAGCACTGCTAGTTTTGGACTATAGACCGCGGACCGGCCCCCTGGGAAGATCCCCCTGACCTTCACCGAGTCGGCGCAGGAGAGCGGAGGAGACATGCCCCACGTCCGCGAGCACACCCTCGACGGCACCCACGGCTCGGTCGCCGTGCGCGAGTGGCCGCACCCGGCGCCCCGGTACCTCGCCCTGATCGCGCACGGGTACGGCGAGCACGCGGGCCGCTACGACGAGCTCGCCGCCGTCCTCACCGGGCACGGGGCGGCCGTGTACGCGCCCGATCACCTCGGCCACGGCAGGTCGGCCGGGGAAAGGGTGCTGATCGAGGACTTCGAGGACGTGGTCACCGACGTGCACGCGGCGGCCGGACTCGCCCGCCGCGCACACCCCGGCGGCCTGCCGCTCGTCCTGGTCGGCCACTCCATGGGCGGACTGATCGCGGCCCGCTACGCCCAGCGGTACGGCACCGAGCTGAGCGCGCTGGTCCTTTCCGGGCCGGTGATCGGCGCCTGGGAGCTGCCGGGCCGGCTGCTGGCCCTTCCGGAGATCCCGGACACCCCGGTCAGCCCGGCCGCGCTGTCCCGGGACCCGGCCGTCGGCGCCGCCTACTCCCGCGATCCGCTGGTGTGGCACGGGCCGATGAAGCGGCCGACGCTGGAGGCGTTCGCCCGGACCCTGGACGTCGTCGGCAAGGCCGGGAACGTGGGCGATCTGCCGCTGCTGTGGCTGCACGGCGACGACGACCGACTGGTGCCGCTGCCCGGCAGCCGGACCGGCGTGGAGCGGCTCGCCGGCGGCCGGCTGACCGAGCGGATCTTCGCCGGGGCCCGGCACGAGGTGTTCCACGAGACCGGCAAGAAGGAGGTCTTCGCGGAGGTGCTCCGCTTCCTGGACTCGGCAATGCCCCGCTGACCAGGCCTGTTTTACCCCCCAGGGCACTGGGCACCCGCCCCTGCGGGCAAGAACGACGAAAGGGGACGGACGCACCATGACCGTGGTCAAGAGCACGCTGCCCGAGGAGGCCCTCGGCGTCACCGGGAACGCCCTGCAGGAGACCCTGGTGGACCTGCTCGGGCTGTCGCTGATCGGCAAGCAGGCGCACTGGAACGTCGTGGGTCCGCGGTTCCGGTCGATCCACCTCCAGCTGGACGAGGTGGTCGCGACGGCGCGCGCCCACTCCGACACGGTCGCCGAACGCGCCGCCGCGCTGGGCGTGTCCCCGGACGGCCGGCCCGAGACCGTCGCGGGGACCTTCGCGCTGCCCGGCACCAAGGACGGCTGGCTGCGCGACACCGAGGTGGTGGAGCTGATGGTGTCCTCGCTTGAGGCGGCCATCGGCCGGCTGCGCGAGCGGATCGCGGCGACGGAGAAGCCCGACCCGGTCACCCAGGACCTGCTGATCTCGATCACCGCCGACCTGGAGAAGCAGCGCTGGATGTTCGAGGCCGAGAACCACCCGCGCGAGAACGCCCCCGGCTGACACGACACACCCTCAGGGAAGGGGAAACCCATGGCGGACACACTCGAACTCGACGCGCTGTGGGAGGACTTCCACCGCGTGGTGAACATGACGTCGGCGGAGCTCGCGGCCTGGCTCCGGGTCCGTGACGCCACGGAGGAGACGGAGCCCCTGCCCGAGGAGGCGGGCACCCCGACCGGGCAGCATGTCCTCGCCATCCTCCAGAAACGCCGCACCGACCTCACCGACGACGACATCCGCGTGATGCACAAGGTCGTCGACACGGTCGAGGCCCTCGTGGACCCGGAGAACGAGCCGGAGCCGGAGACGGCGGCGGACGACGCCCGCCGCCACCGGCTGATGACACTGGGCCACGACCCGCTCAAGCCGTAGCACCCGCTCCACCCGCAGACCGGGAGGCCCTGGTCATGAACCGCGACGAACGGGTCCTGCACGAGCTGGTGTCCGCCTACGGGCAGACGTACGCCGAGGAGGCGGGCATCAGGCTGAAGGACACCCCGCAGCCGCTGTACCGGCTGCTCGTGCTGGCCCTGTTGCTCAGCGCCCGGATCCGGGCCTCGGTCGCGGTGGCCACCGCGCAGGCCCTGCACGAGGACCACCTGGACAGCCCGCGCCGCATGGCCGAGGCCGACTGGCAGCAGCGGGTGGACGCGCTCGGCCGCGGCGGCTACCGGCGTTACGACGAGCGCACCGCCACCCAACTCGGGGAGGGCGCCGAGCTGTTGCTGGACCGCTGGGCCGGGGACCTGCGCCGGCTGCACGAGGAGGCGCACGGCGACACCGGCGAACTCAGGCGACTGCTCCAGGAGGAGCCGGGGGTCGGCCCGGCCGGCGCCGACATCTTCCTGCGCGAGGCACAGCGCGTGTGGCCCGGGATCGCGCCCTACATCGACGGCAAGGCGCTCGACGGAGCGCGGCGGCTCGGGCTGCCGAAGGACCCCGAGAAGCTGACGCGGCTGGCCGGGGACGCCGAACCGGCCTCCCTCGCCGCCGCGTTGGTGCGCGCCGCACTCGACAAGGAGGTGGCCGAAGACTGTCTCCGCCGCACCGGATGATCGTGTCAGACTGCTCCTCGCATCGGGTGGGAGCGAAGGAGCAGCACACGTGACGGGGACCGGACCGGCCGCGCAGCACATCGACACCACACGGCCGCATCCGGCCCGGGTGTACGACTGGTTCCTCGGCGGCAAGGACAACTATCCCGTCGACGAGCAGCTGGGCCGCAGCATCATGGCGATCGACGAGGGCGCCGGCCGGGCGGCGCGCGCCAACCGGGCGTTCATGCACCGGGTGACGCGCACGCTCGCCGAGGACGGCGTCCGCCAGTTCCTGGACATCGGCACCGGCATACCGACCGAGCCGAACCTGCACCAGGTCGCCCAGGCCGTGGCGCCCGACGCACGCGTGGTCTACGTCGACAACGACCCGATCGTGCCGGCCCACGCGAACGCGCTGCTGCGCGGCACGCCCGAGGGCGTCACCGAGTACGTACAGGCCGACGCGCGCGATCCGCGGGCCATCCTCGAACAGGCCGCCCAGGTCCTGGACCTCGGTCGGCCGGTGGCCCTCTCCCTGATCGCGCTGCTCCACTTCGTCCCCGACGCGGACGGCGCCCACGAGGTGGTCTCGACGCTGGTCGACGCGCTGGCGCCGGGCAGCCTGCTGGTGCTGTCGACGATGACGGCCGACTTCGAACCGGAGAACGTCGAGAAGGGCATCGCCGCCTACGCGGCGGGCGGAGTGACCCTGGTCGCACGCTCCCGGGACGAAGTGGCCGCGTTCTTCACGGGACTCGACCTGCTGGAACCGGGCGTCGTACCGGTCGACGCGTGGCGCGCGGACGGGGACCCGCACGGTGCGGGACCGGTCTCGCTGTACGGAGCCGTGGGCCGCAAGCCCGGGCGCTGACGCACGGACCCGGTGCCCGGCCGGCCGCCGGGTCACAGGCCGAGGACGCGGGAGATGGTCCGCAGCACTCCGTCCTCGTTGTTGCACGGGGCCAGGTGGCGGGCCCGGCGGACGACCTCCGGGTGGGCGTTGGCCATGGCGAAGGACCAGTCGGCGGCGTCGAGCATCTCCAGGTCGTTGAGGTAGTCGCCGAAGACCATCGTCTGCGCCCGCGTGACGCCGAGGGCCCGCTGCAGGCCGCGCAGCGCGCTGCCCTTGTTGGCGGTGCGGTTCATGACGTCCACCCAGTGCTCGCCGGAGACGACGACCTGGTGGGTGGCGGCGAACTCGGCGAGGGCCGGGGCGGTGGAGTGCTCGGCGGGCCCGAAGTCGAACAGCGCGACCTTGATCACGTCGTCCTCGACGGCGGTGACGTCCTCGACGATCCGGTGCTCGACGTAGTACTTGCGCACCTCCGCCAGGAACGCCTCGTCGGTCCGCTCGACGTACGCCGACCGCTTGCCGCACACCACGGCGCCGACGTCCACACCGGCCGCCACCAGCCGCCGTACCGTCCGCGCGACACCGGCGGCCACGGACGGCTCGAGGGTGTCGGAGCTCAGCTCCACCCCGTCACGGACCACGTAGGTGCCGTTCTCCGCGATGAACACCATGCCCTCGGCGACATCCGCGAACTGCCCGGCCAGCGTGGCGTACTGCCGGCCGCTCGCCGGGCTGAACAGCACCCCGCGCCGGCGCAGCTCGGCGAGCATCGGCCACAGGCCGTCGGGGATCCGCTTGGCGTCGTCCAGCAGCGTGCCGTCCATGTCGGTGACGATCAGCCGGATGTCGGCGGGGCCCGCGGGCAGGCCGGGGACGTCCAGGAGGGGGGCGGGCGTGGCGGGCATGTCCTGCTTCCGGTCGGGGACGGCGTACCGGTCCAGTGTTCCTCATGTGCCGGGGCGCCCCTTCGGCCGCCCCGAACCGCCCGGGGTACGCGTTTGCGGGACAGCGCGATCAGCGGGCGGCACAATGACGGCGGAGCACCGAGAAGCGGAGAAGGGCGGCGACGTGACCGAGGGCCACTCCCCGGCGGCCGGACCGGTGAAGCTGAACACCTCCGTGGCGCACAACGCCCGGGTGTGGAACTACTGGATCGGCGGCAAGGACAACTACGACGTCGACCAGCGGGTCGGTGAGCACGTCGCCGGGATGTTCCCGGTGATCCGGGCGGTGGCCCGCGCGGACCGGGAGTTCCTGGCCAGAGCGGTGCGGTTCCTCGCGGCCGAGCGCGGGATCCGGCAGTTCCTGGACGTCGGCACCGGCCTGCCGACCGTGGACAACACCCATGAGATCGCGCAGCGGATCGCGCCCGAGTCCCGGATCGTGTACGTCGACAACGACCCGATCGTGCTCGTGCACGCCCGCTCCCTGCTCACCAGCTCCCCCGAGGGCGTCACGGACTACGTCGACGCCGACGTCCGCGACCCGGACGGCATCCTGCAGCGCGCCGCCGAGACCCTGGACCTGACCCGGCCGGTCGCGCTGATGATGCTCGGCATCCTGAACTTCGTGCTGGACACCGACGAGGCCCGCGACATCGTGCGGCGGCTCATGACGGCGCTCCCCTCGGGCAGCCACCTCGTCCTCACCCACCCGACCCACGACGCCGACGTGGGCGGTGAGGGCAACGTGGCCGCGATGGAGTTCTGGAACGCCAACGCCACCCCGCCGATCACCGCCCGCAGCCGCGCGGAGATCGCCGGCTTCCTCCAGGGCCTCGAACCGGTCGAGCCGGGTCTGGTGCCCTGTTCGCAGTGGCGCGCAGGGTCGGCGTCCGCCGCCGCGGTGCCGCAGTTCGGCGCGGTCGCCGTGAAACCCTGACACCGGCCCCGGGCCGCCCCGCCGAGGAGGACGTGAGCCGAGGAGGACGTATGACCACCCTTGCCGACCCCGTGCCCGGCGGGCGTCCGGAGGATCTGCGCCGGGTCGCCGCACTCACCGCGCACCTCGCCGCGAGGGACGTGCGCGGGATCGTGCTGGCCTACGTGGACACCGCGGGGGTGTGCCGGGTGAAGACGATCCCGACGGCGCGGCTGGAGGCGGCGGTGTCCTGGGGTGTCGGCATGTCCCCGGTGTTCGACACCTTCCTGGCGAACGACTCGATCGTCACCACCGACGTCCTCGGCTCCCCGGACGGCGACCTCAGGCTCTACCCGGACCTGGACCAGCTGGTCGCAATGGCCGGGCAGCCCGGCTGGGCCTGGGCGCCCGTGGACCGGATCACCCAGGAGGGCGAGCGGCACCCCGGCTGCGCCCGGACCCTTCTGCGCCGGATCGTCGCCGGCGCCGCCGAACGGCACGGCCTCACCTTCGAGGCGGCGATCGAGGTGGAGTGGGCGGTCGGGCTGGGCTCGGCACCGTCCGGGGAGTTCGTGCCGGCGGTGTCCGGTCCGGCGTACGGGGGGATCCGGCAGGTGGAGCTGAGCGACTACTGCGCCGAGCTGCTGGCCGCGTTCGCCGCGCAGGGCGTGGACGTCGACCAGCTCCACCCCGAGTACGCGGCGGGGCAGTTCGAGGTCTCGGTGGGCGCCCTGGACCCGGTGGCGGCGGCCGACCGCAGCGTGCTGGTACGGCAGACGGTCCGGGCGGTCGCCCAGCGGCACGGTCTCAGGGTCTCGTTCTCGCCCGCGGTGTCCGCCGAGGGCGTCGGCAACGGCGGTCATCTTCACCTGTCCTGCTGGCGCGACGGTACGAACCTGTACGCGGGCGGGGAGCGCCGGTACGGCATGACGCCGGCGGCGGAGTCCTTCACCGCCGGGATCCTGGCCCGCCTCCCGGCGCTGACGGCGGTCACCGCGCCGAGCCCGGCCAGCTATCTGCGGCTCAGACCGTCGCAGTGGGCCGGGGTGTTCACCGCCTGGGGCCGGGAGACCCGCGAGGCCGCCCTGCGGATGGTCACCGGCACGGCGGGCCGCGGGGCGCGGGACGCCAACCTGGAGGTGAAACCGGTCGACCTGGCCGCCAACCCCTATCTCGCCCTCGGCTGTGTCATCGCCGCCGGCCTCGACGGGCTCGGCTCGTCCCTCGGCCTCCCGGCGGAGATCACCGGCGACCCGGCCCGGTACGGCCCGGACGAGGCGGCGGCCCTCGGCGTGCGGCGGCTGCCGCGGTCCCTGTCCGAGGCCGCCCGGGAGTTCCGCACGGACCAGGTGCTGCGGGCCGCGCTGGGCCCGGTCCTCGCGGACGCGGTGACCGCCGTACGGCTCGGCGAGGCGGCGGCCGTCGAGGGCCTCGACGACGAGCGGGTGGCGGCGGCCTACCGCTGGGTGTACTGACCGTGGTCACGCCGGGACCGGTCCACGAGGCCCTCGCCGAGCTGGAGCTGGTGGACCATCACTGCCACGGCGCCGTGACGGCCGACCTCGCGTCCGCGGAGTTCGCGTCGCTGCTGACCGAGGGCGAGGCCTGGCCCGGCGTCTCGCCGTTCGACACCCCGGCGGGCGTGGCCGTACGCCGCCACTGCGCGCCCCTGCTGGACCTGCCCCGGCACGCGCCGCCGGCCGACTACGCGGCCCGCCGCTCGACCCTGGGCTGGCAGGAGGTCAACCGCCGTTTCCTGCGCGCCGCGCGGGCCGGGGTGTTCCTGGTGGACACCGGCTACGCGTCGCACCCGCTCACCTCCCCGGCCGAGCTGGCGGACGCCGCCGGCGCCGCCGCCTTCGAGGTCGTACGCCTGGAACAGGTGGCGGAGGCGGTGGCCGCGCGGGGCGTGGAGCCGGACGGGTACGCGGCCGCCTTCCGGACGGCGGCCGAGGAGGCCGTACGCCGGCCGGGCGTGGTCGCGGTGAAGTCGGTGGCCGCCTACCGCACCGGCTTCGCCCTGGACCCGGCCCGGCCGACGGACACCGAGGTGACCGGCGCCGCCCGGCACTGGCTCGCGGACGGCGGCCGCCTCGCCGACCCGGTCCTGGTACGGCACCTGCTGTGGACCGCGGTGGACCTGGGCCTGCCCCTGCAGCTGCACACCGGGTTCGGGGACGCCGACCTGCGGCTGCACCACGCCGATCCGGCCCTGCTGACCGACTGGCTGCGCCTGCTCCCCGGCAGGGTCCCGGTGCTGCTGCTGCACTGCTGGCCGTACCACCGCCAAGCCGCCTATCTGGCCGCGGTGTTCGAGCAGGTGTACCTGGACGTGGGTCTCGCCCTGCACCACACGGGCCCGGCCCGCTGCCGGGCCGTGCTGGAGGAGGCGCTGGAGATCACCCCGTTCCGCAAACTGCTGTACAGCTCCGACGCCTACGCAGTGGCCGAATTCCATCACCTCGGCGCCCTGTGCTTCCGCCAAGGGCTCGCCGATCTGCTCCAGGCCCGCCTCGACGCGGATGAGCTGAGTCTGCCCGACGCCCTGCGGATAGCGGCCTGGACGGGCCGTGACAACGCCCGACGCCTCTACGGACCGCCCGTGTCCGACGACGACCCGGCCCGTGACCCCGGCAAACGCCCCGCCCGGAAAGTATGATCAAGCAATGTCTGACATGACCGAGACGACGCCCGGCTGGCTGACCACGGACGAGCTGGAAATGGCCAGGGCCCGGATGCCGATCCTGTACGTCGAGGCCGTGCCCGTGCGCGTGGACGACAGCGGCGAAGTCACCAGCATCGGGCTGCTGCTGCGGATGGGCCCCGAGGGGACGGTCAGCCGGACCCTCGTCTCCGGCCGCGTCCTGCACCACGAGCGGGTCCGCGACGCCCTGCTGCGCCATCTGGAGAAGGACCTCGGCCCGGTCGCGCTCCCCCGCGTCCCGGCGTCCCTGCAGCCCTTCACGGTCGCGGAGTACTTCCCCACGGCGGGCATCACGCCGTACCACGACCCACGCCAGCACGCGGTGTCCCTCGCCTACATCGTCCCCGTGACCGGCGACTGCCGTCCCCGGCAGGACGCGCTCGACCTCGTCTGGTTCAGCCCGCAGGAGGCCGCCTCCCCCGCCGTGCAGAGCGAGATGCCGGGCGGACACGGGGTGCTGCTGAAGCAGGCACTCGCCCATGTGGGCCTGACGTACTGAGGCCGGCGGCCCGGCGGCCGCCCGACCCGCCTGTCTATCAGGCCGGTCGGGCCGCTGACCAGGGCTTTCCGTGCCCCGTTCAGGTCGCGTTCAGGTTCGCCGCCACCCGTGGCAACAGCTGCACCAGAAGCCCCAAAACAATGGCAAAGGGGGCTGGGGAAAGCACAGTTGGACGTGCCAGGGTGCGGGCCATGAGCACAGAGCACGTCCTGGACGACCGGCCTCGCGGGAACGCCCGCGCGCGCATACGCGAGAGCGCGACGAAGGTGCCGGAGGTCACCGTCTACTTCTGGATCATCAAGGTCCTCACCACCGGCATGGGCGAGACCGCCTCCGACTTCCTGGGGCACACTCTGGGGCCGATCCCGGCGGTCGGTCTCGGCGGTCTGGCCTTCGCGGCGTCACTCGTGCTGCAGTTCACCGTCCGCCGGTACGTGGCCTGGGTCTACTGGACGGCGATCGTCATGGTCAGCGTGTTCGGCACGATGGCCGCGGACGCGCTGCACGTCGCCGTCGGCGTCCCCTACACCCTGTCCACCCCGCTGTTCCTCCTCGCCCTGGCCGCCGTCTTCGCGCTCTGGTACAGGACCGAGCGCACGCTGTCCATCCACTCGATCCGCACCCGGCGCCGCGAGGTCTACTACTGGGCGGCCGTCCTCGCCACGTTCGCGCTGGGCACGGCGGCGGGCGACCTCACCGCGACGATCGGCCTGGGCTACGTCGGCTCGGTCGCGCTGTTCGCCGTCGCGATCTGCGTCCCGGCCCTCACCCACCGCGCGGGCCTGCTGGGCGCGGTGACCGCGTTCTGGACGGCGTACGTCCTCACCCGCCCGCTCGGCGCGTCCCTCGCCGACTGGATGGCCCTGCCGACCCGGCGCGGCGGCCTGGACTGGGGGCTTGGCCCGGTGACGCTGTCCTGGACGGCGGCGATCGTGGGCTTCGTGGCGTACCTGGCGGTGTCGCGCCGGGACACCCAGCCCCTGTCCTGACGCGGAGGGTCGAAGGGTTCCTGTCAGAGCCTTCGCCGGTCTCCGCCCCACCCACCCCCGCGCCGAGGACCACCCCGTCGTGTCCCCGGTCGCGTACCCGGTCTCGCTCCCGGAGTGCAGGCAGCCGTCATCCGTGTCCTCCGGCGGGCTGCACCGCCCCGGCGGCCCGGGCGAGGAGTTCCGCGCGGGTGACGGCATCGGTGCGGGTCGACGGGACGGTGCAGGCGTGAGCGCCGGCGATCGCTCCGTACAGGGCACAGCGCCGCGGGTCCTCGCCGTTCAGCCAGCCGAGCAGGAAACCGGAGGCGAACGCGTCGCCCGCGCCGTTGGTGTCCACCACCGGGGCGGGGGGCGTGACCGTCGGTACGTGCGTCACCTCGCCGTCCGCCAGCAGGCGGGCGCCCTCGGCGCCGGCGGTGGCCACGACGATCCGGGCCCGGCCGCGGGCGGCGATGTCGCGCATCGTGCGCTCCGGGTCGGCCAGGGCGGTGGCGGACACGAAGACGACATCCGCCTGCAGGGCGAACGGCTCGTGGTACGGGTTGACGCCGTCCCAGTTGTGCAGGTCGGTCGAGAGGGTGACGCCGGCCTCGCGCAGCACGGGCAGCGCCTGCGCGCAGGGGTGGGTGATGACGACGTGCGCGTGGCGGCTGGCGGCGGCGAGCCCCCGTACCGTCGCCTCGGGCAGCCGGTCCGACGCATGGGCGCGGGTGTCGTCGTAGAGGGACAGCCGCCGCCCGTCGGGTCCGACGAGATTGACCGCGCGCCTGGTGCCCGCGGACTGCGGGATCGCGGTGAGGGGAATGCCGTGGTCACGGTGGAGGGCGCGGACCAGGTCTCCCTCGTGGTCGTCGCCGATCATGTCGAGGTGATGGGTGCGCAGGCCCAGCGCGGTCAGTCCGAGCGCGACGAAGTCGCCGCTCTGCCCCGCGCGGGTCGTGATTCCGGGCCGGATCATGTAACTGTCGCAGAACGGGAGCGGCAGTTCGGGGACGTGGACGATCGTGTCCACGCCCGCGCCCCCCAGGACCAGGACGTCGATGTCGGTGGCCATCGGGATCCTCTCGGGCTGTCGTCGTCAGCCGAGTCAAACAGCGGGGCGGGGGCGCGGCAAGAACTTGCTGAAACTTTCGGCAAGTGCCTCGCGACGGGTGGCATCGCCCCCCCCCGAACCCGAAGAAGCCCGCCGACCTGGATCGATGATCCACGTCAGCGGGCTTCGCCGTTCTGTCGGGACGACAGGATTTGAACCTGCGACCCCTTGACCCCCAGTCAAGTGCGCTACCAAGCTGCGCCACGTCCCGATGCCGTTTGACCTGGGGTTTCCCCGGTCGAAACGCGCAGGGAAACAATACCGCACTCGGATCGGTGGGCGCGCCTCACTTTCCTGGTTGACCTCAAGCTTGGTTGAGGTTGCACGATCACGGCATGACGATCACCGCGGATGACGACCGCACGTACGGCTACGACGACCTGCCCGGCCTGATGAGTCTCATGACCGGCGACGAGAAGCACGGCCCGGCGGCCACCTCCACGCTCGACGTGCTGTGGGTGCTCTACGACCGGGTGCTCCGGGTCACGCCGGAGCAGCGGGAGCATCCGGGCAGGGACCGCTTCCTGCTGAGCAAGGGGCACGGGCCGATGGCGTACTACGCGGTACTGGCCGCGAAGGGATTCGTGCCACAGGAATGGCTGCCCGGGTTCGGGGCGTACGACTCCCCGCTCGGGCATCACCCGGACCGGGTGCTGGTGCCGGGGGCGGAGATCGGCAGCGGGTCGCTCGGACACGGGCTGCCGATCGCCGTGGGCACCGCGCTGGGGCTGCGGGCGCAGGAGCTGCACGACCCGGCGGTGTGGGTGCTGATCGGGGACGCCGAGCTGGACGAGGGCAGCAATCACGAGGCGATCGCCTTCGCCGGGCCCGCGGGCCTGGAGCGGCTGCACGCCGTGGTCATCGACAACTCCTCCGCCAGCCATGCGCTGCCCGGGGGGATCGCGGCACGGTTCGAGGCCGCGGGATGGTCCGCGGTGACCGTCGACGGGCGCGACCACGAGGCCCTGTACGCAGCGTTCACCGCGCCGCATGCCGGGCGGCCGCACGTCGTCGTGGCCCGCGTCGAGCCCAAGAACGCCTGACCGTCACCCGCTCCTCCCTCTCTCGCTCTCCTGCTCTCCTGCTCTCCGGAAAGGGCACCTCCTCATGGACACCATGCGCGACCGTTTCGCCCCCGTCGTCTCCCGGCTGCTGGACGAGGACCCTCGGGTCGCGGTCGTCCTCGCAGAGATCGGCAAGGACGGCTTTCGCGAGGCCATGGCACGGCATCCCGACCGGGTGATCAACGTCGGTATCCGCGAGCAGCTCCTGGTCGGAGCCGCGGCGGGGCTGGCGCTCACCGGGCTTCGGCCGGTCGTGCACACCTTCGCCAGCTTTCTCGTGGAGCGGCCGTTCGAGCAGGTCAAGCTGGATCTCGGGCACCAGGACACCGGGGCGGTGCTGGTGAGCGCGGCCGCCTCGTTCGACTGGCCGGCCGGCGGCTACACGCACATGGCCCCGGGCGATGTGGCCCTGCTGGACACGCTGGAGGGCTGGACCGTGCATGTGCCGGGGCATCCCGACGAGGCCGAGACGCTGCTGCGCCACGCGGTGGCCGCGGGTGACGACAAGGTGTACGTACGGCTCTCGGTGCAGGCCAACCGGGAGGGCCGGGAGATCGACGGCAAGCACTTCGTGACGGTCCGCGAGGGCCGCGGCGGTGTGGTCGTCGCCGTGGGCCCGCTCCTGGACTCCGTCCTCGCCGCCACCGAGGGCATGGACGTCACGGTCCTCTACGCGACGACGGTACGGCCCTTCGACGCGGCCGGACTGCGCCGGGCCACCGGGACGGCGGGCACCGATGTCGTACTGGTCGAGCCGTATCTCGCGGGAACGTCGACGGGCGCGGTGAACGAGGCACTCGCGGACGTCCCGCACCGGGTGCTGGGCCTCGGCGTCGGCCGCCGCGAGCTGCGCCGCTACGGCACGGTCGAGGAACACGTGGCCGCCCACGGCCTGGACCCGGCGGGCCTGCGCGAGCGGATCGGGCGGTTCGCGGCGCCGGCCCGTCGGACCGCTTGAGCACGCGGCGGCGCGGGGCACCTGCACGGACCTGCGCTCAGCGGGTGGCTGCGCGCGCGTCGGCGCGGACCAGGTCACGTACCGCGGGCACCGCGAGCAGGGCCGCGGCCACCGCCAGACTCGCCGCGGCCGAGACCAGCAGGACGTGGCCGGCGCCGAGCGCGTCGGCCGCCGGGCCGGCGAGGGCCTGGCCCACCGGCATCATGGCGAGGGAGCCCGCCACGTCGTAGGCGTGGATGCGGTTGAGGACGTCGGGCGGGACCTGCGTCTGCACGCTGGTCGCCCACATCACGCCCCAGAAGGACATCCCGGCGCCTGCCACGGCCGCACCGGCCGCCATCGCCGGTACGCCGAGTCCCGCGCCGACGGCCGCCGGGAAGCCGAAGAAGGCGAACAGGGACAGGGCGCCCGCACGGAGCATGCGGCGGGGCCGCAACCGGAGGGCGAGCAGGCCGCCGACGACCGTGCCCGCGCCGAGGGCGGAGTTGACCAGGCCGTAGGCGCGCGGGCCGTGGTGCTGGACGACCTCCGTGGCGACGAGGGGGACGCTCGGGCCCCAGACGGCGATCATGTACAGGCACCAGACGGCGATCACCGCCCACAGCCAGGTCCGGGACCGGAACTCCCGCCAGCCCTGGACCAGATCGGCCCGGAAGGCGCGCATGCCCCGGCCGGTGGCGGCATGCGCGGCCCCTGGCAGCGCGGGGAGCCGGAGCAGCAGCAGACACAGGGCGCTGACCGCGTAGGTGGCGGCGTGCGCGGCGAACACGCTGCCGGGCGAGGCGAACCCGGCCAGCAGGCCGGCGACGGCGGGGCCGGCGAGCTGGGCGGCGGACTCGGCGATGCGGATCGCGCCGTTCGCGCCCTGGACGTCGGCGGCCAGCCGGGGCACCGTACTGGCCACGCCGGGCTGGAAGACCGCGCCCGCGACGCCGTTGACCGCGCCGATGGCGCAGATCTGCCACAGCACCACGTGCCCCGCGAAGAACAGGCACGCGGCGAGGGACTGGGTGACGAGCCGGACCAGATCGGCGCCGATCATCAGCCGGCGGGTGCTGAACCGGTCGGCGACGACCCCGCCGAAGACCACAAGACCGGCGAACGCCGCCGCCGTCGAGGCCATGGCGAGGCCGACCGCGCCGGCGCCGTACCCGTGCTCCAGCAGGCCGGCGGCGAGGGCCACGGGCAGCATGGTGTCGCCGAGGCGGGCGACGGCCCGGGCCACGAAGAACAGCGCGAAGTCCCGTGACCAGACGGCCCGCCCGCCGGGCCCGGCCGCGCCCGCCCCCCGCGCGGTGATGTCGTGCCGTGCGCCCGTTCCCCTCATCGCGGATGCCCCTCCCCGCCGCCCCTGCGGTGTTCCACCACGGCTGTGCCGCGCGGGATCATGCCATGGGGACCCCGCCCGCACCGGGGATTTTCACTCCCCGGGCGGCAGCCCCAACTCGGGGTGGGCGTCGAGGAGTCGGGGCGGGGCGGCCTGCCGCCAGGAGTCGGCGAGGATGTCGCGCAGCTCGTCCTCGTCCTCCAGCGCGGCGAGCCGGGCTCTGACCCAGGCGAACTGGGCCTCGTGGTCGGCGATCCAGAACTTCTCCGGTTCGGCCGCCACCAGTTCGTCGCGCTCCTCCTTGGGGCAGCGCACGGCGATGGACGTCTCGTCCTCGGGCAGGGTCGCGAACATCTTCCCGGCCACCCGGAACGTGGGCATGCTCCAGGCGGTCTTCTCGGTGGTGTCCGGCAGGGACAGGGCGATACGGCGTACGTCTTCTGCGTCCGGCATGCAACGCACCGTAGCTCCTGCCACTGACAGTCATCCTCCGAACCGCTTGCAGTACACCGTGGTGGGCAGACCGGGTCGCGGAAGCCTCACGCCTCCTGCGCCGCCCGCGCCAGCGCCTCCAGCACCGGACGGATCAGCGGGTGGCCCTCGGCGCCGCGCCGTACGGCGGCGAAGACGCGGCGGGTCGGAGCCACGCCGTCGACCGGACGTACGACGACGCCGGTGAGGTCCATGCCGTTCAGCGCCGAGCGCGGTACGAGGGCCACGCCGGCGTCGGCCGAGGCGAGGGCCACGACGGCGCGGAAGTCGTCGGAGGAGTGCTCCAGGCGGGGCTGGAAGCCTGCGTGTTCACAGGCGAGGACGACCACGTCGTGGCAGGGATTGCCGGGGTACGGGCCGATCCAGGAGTCCTTGGCCAGCTCGGCGAGGGGGATCTCGACGGCGTCCGCGAGGCGGTGGCCGAGGGGTACGACCGCGTCGAACGGCTCGGCGTACAGCGGGACATGGGCGAGCCGGGGGTCGTCGGCGGGCGGGGCGCCGCGGTACTCCACGGCGACCGCCACATCGACCTGCCGGTCCAGCACCATGGGCAGGCTCGCGTCGCCCTCGGCGTCCTGGACGCGGATACGGATGCCGGGTGCCGAGTGGGCGAGCCGGGCCACGGCCGGGGCCACGACCTGGGCGATGCCGGTGGCGAAGGCGGCGACGGTGACCGTGCCCGCCTCGCCCGAGCCGTACGCCGCCAGCTCCGCCTCGGCCCGCTCCAGCTGGGCGAGGACGGCGTTGGTGTGGCTGAGCAGGATCTCACCGGCCGGGGTGAGCCGTACGCCCTTGGCGCTGCGCTCGACCAGCCGGTGACCGGTCTCCTGCTCCAGGGCCGTGAGCTGCTGGGAGACGGCCGAGGGGGTGAGATAGAGCGCGGCGGCCGCCGCGGTGACCGTGCGGTGGTCGGCCACCGCACGGAGGATGTGGAGCCGCCGTGCCTCGATCATGTCCTCGATTATCCCAGGGCGATCCCCCTGGTCAGGCCGCCAGCTCGGCGCGGGCCGCGACGAACGCGTCGACCGCGCGGTTGACGTCGTCCGTGGAGTGCGCGGCGGACAGCTGGACGCGGATACGGGCCTGGCCCTGCGGGACGACCGGGTAGGAGAAGCCGATCACGTACACGCCCCGCTCCAGCAGCAGCTCGGCCATGCGGCCCGCCTGCGACGCGTCACCGATCATGACGGGGGCGATGGCGTGGTCGCCGGGGAGGATGTCGAAGCCCTCCTCGGTCATCCGGCGGCGGAACAGCGCGGTGTTCTCGGCGAGCCGGACGCGCAGGTCGTCGGCGGACTCCAGCAGGTCGAGGACCTTCAGGGAGGCCGCGGCGATCACCGGGGCGAGGGTGTTGGAGAACAGGTACGGGCGCGAGCGCTGGCGCAGCAGGGCGACGATCTCGGCGCGGGCGGCGACATAGCCGCCGGAGGCGCCGCCGAGGGCCTTGCCGAGGGTGCCGGTGATGATGTCGACGCGGTCCATGACGCCGTGCAGCTCGGGGGTCCCGCGGCCGGTGGGGCCGACGAAGCCGACGGCGTGCGAGTCGTCGACCATGACCATGGCGTCGTAGCGGTCGGCGAGGTCGCAGATCTCGCGCAGCGGGGCGACGTAGCCGTCCATGGAGAAGACGCCGTCGGTGACGATCAGCCGGCGGCGGGCGTCGGACGCCTCCTTGAGCTTCCTCTCCAGGTCGTCGAGGTCGCGGTTGGCGTAACGGAAGCGGCGGGCCTTGGACAGGCGGATGCCGTCGATGATGGAGGCGTGGTTGAGGGCGTCGGAGATCACCGCGTCCTGTTCGCCGAGCAGGGTCTCGAAGACACCGCCGTTGGCGTCGAAGCAGGAGGAGTACAGGATCGTGTCCTCCTGGCCGAGGAACGCCGAGAGCCGGGCCTCCAGCTGCTTGTGCACCTCCTGGGTGCCGCAGATGAAGCGGACGGAGGCCATGCCGTAGCCCCAGCGGTCGAGGGCCTCGTGGGCGGCGGCGATCACCTCGGGGTGGTCGGCGAGGCCCAGGTAGTTGTTGGCGCAGAAGTTGAGGACCTCGCCGGGGCGGCCGCCGGCCGAGACGTTGACGGTCGCGGACTGCGGGGTGTCGATGACCCGCTCGGGCTTGTGCAGGCCGGCGGCCCGGATCTCGTCGAGGGTGGCGCGCAGGTCGTCACGGACGGTGTCGAACATGGGGGTCTCTCCTGAAGGTGCTTGCTGATCGGGGGAGTTACGCGGTCCAGTCGAGGATGACCTTGCCGCCCGTGCCGCTCGCGGCGTCGGCGAAGGCGGCCTCGTAGTCGCGGAAGCCGTAGCGGCCGGTGATCACGGGGGCGAGGTCCAGGCCGCCCTCCAGCAGCACCGACATCGCGTACCACGTCTCGAACATCTCGCGGCCGTAGATGCCCTTGATGGTGATCATCGAGGTGACGATCCGGGCCCAGTCGACCGGGAACTCCTGGGCCGGCAGGCCGAGCATGGCGATCCGGCCGCCGTGCGTCAGGTTGGCGATCATGTCCCGCATGGCCTCGGGGCGGCCGGACATCTCCAGGCCGATGTCGAAGCCCTCGCGCAGGCCCAGCTCCCGCTGGCCGTCGGCGATCGTGGACTCGGAGACGTTCAGGGCGAGGCTCACCCCTATCTTGCGGGCCAGCTCCAGGCGCTCCTCGCTGACGTCGGTGATGACGACGTTGCGGGCACCCGCGTGCCGGGCGACGGCGGCGGCCATCAGGCCGATCGGACCCGCGCCGGTGATCAGGACGTCCTCGCCGACCAGCGGGAAGGACAACGCGGTGTGCACGGCGTTGCCGAACGGGTCGAAGATCGCGGCGACGTCGAGGTCGACGGGGACGCGGTGCACCCAGACGTTGGACGCGGGCAGGGCGACGTACTCGGCGAAGGCACCGTCGCGCCCGACCCCGAGGCCGACGGTGGCCCGGCACAGGTGACGGCGGCCGGCCAGGCAGTTGCGGCACTTGCCGCACACCAGGTGTCCCTCGCCGCTCACCCGGTCGCCGATACGGATGTCGCTCACGTCCCGCCCGACCTCGACGACCTGCCCGACGAACTCGTGCCCGACGACGAGCGGCGTGCGGATCGCCTGCTGCGCCCAGCCGTCCCAGGCCCGGATGTGCAGGTCGGTGCCGCAGATACCGGTCCGCATGACCTTGATCAGTACGTCACCGGGACCGATCTCGGGCTCCGGGACGTCCGTCAGCCAGAGTCCCGGCTCCGCCTTCTCCTTGACCAGCGCCTTCACTCGTGCGGCTCCTGTGGGTGAGATCCCGGCCCACGGGCACGCCGAAGGAGCCCGCACCGGGTCAGAGGGGTGGAATCACCCTGCAATCTGCCGTATGCGCGGGCCACGGGTCCATCGAGCTTTTCTTAACCGCCGCCACAGGTTTCCTTCACACCCCTTGTGCCGCCTGGGCGAGCGGGCCCTCGTCGGCCCTCACAGGGGAAGACCGTCCTCGGCGCTTCGTTCGAGGCGTACGACGAGGTCGGCGGCCAGCGCCTTGATGGCCTCCAGGCCGGACCTCCCCCAGGCCCGGGGCTCGGTGTCGGCCGCGCACACGGTGCCGAGCGCCATGCCGGAGCTGTCGATGAGCGGCGCGCCGAGATAGGAGCGGATGCCGTACTCGTCCACGACCGGGTTACCGGCGAACCGCGGATAGTCGCGGACGTCCTCGAGCACCAGTGCTTTGCGACGGACCACCACATGGGGGCAGAACCCGTGGTCGCGCGGCAGGACGCGGCCGAGCTCAGGTCTGCTGCCGTCCGCCCGGAGGAACGGCGCGACGGCGGGGACGCACAGCCCTGCGAAGAACTGGAGGTCCTCGCCGATGAAGTTGACCATGGCGTAGGGCGCGCCGGTGAGCCGCGCGAGATGCTCCGCGAAGACGTCCAGCGCCGGGTCGGGACGGTCCACCAGGCCGAGCAGCCGCAACCGGTGGACACGTGCGGGGGCCTCCTTGTCCTCGGGGGTGAGCAACAGCCCCCGGACCGGCCGGGGCGGCTCGTACGTCATGGCCGGGCTCCGGCGCTGTGGGCGTACCTCATATAGCGGCTCCGTGGGCGGTAGGGCGGGATCACATGTGGGCGCCATGGCTCGGCGCGGGCGCCGGGGCATGGGCGAGGAGGTGGCGTACGAGGGTGAGCAGGGTCTGTACGCCGGAACTGGAGATCCGGGCGTCGCAGCGGACGACCGGGACGCCCGGGTCGAGGTCGATGGCGGCACGCACCTCCTCGGGGTCGTAGCGGTAGCCGCCGTCGAACTCGTTGACGGCGACGATGAATCCGAGCCCGCGCTCCTCGAAGAAGTCAACGGCCGCGAAGCAGTCCTGCAGCCTGCGGGTGTCGGCGAGGATCACCGCGCCCAGCGCACCCTCGGACAGCTCGTCCCACATGAACCAGAACCGCTCCTGGCCCGGTGTGCCGAACAGGTACAGCACATGGTCCTGATCGAGGGTGATCCGGCCGAAGTCCATGGCGACGGTGGTCTCCATCTTGTTCTCGACGCCGTCGAGACTGTCCGTGCCGACGCTGACCGTGGTGAGCAGCTCCTCCGTGCTGAGCGGCGCGATCTCGCTGACCGCGCCCACGAAGGTCGTCTTGCCGACCCCGAACCCGCCCGCCACCAGGATTTTCAACGCGGTGGGGAACGGGTCAGAGCTGTCGTCGTAGTCCATCGAGCACTGCCTCCAGCAGAGACCGGTCAGTGGGTGTGTGGTGGAAGACGGGGGGCTTGGTGGTCAGCGCCCCGCAGTCGACGAGGTCCGAGAGCAGCACCTTGGTGACCGCCGCGGGCAGTTTGAGATGCGCGGCGGCCTCGGCGACCGAGACGGGTGCCCGGCACAGGTCGAGCGCCTGGGCGTGCTCGGGTCCGAGGTAGCCGAGCGGGGTGACGCCGGTGGCCATCACCTGCGACATCAGGTCCAGGGCGATGCTGGGCTCGGTGCGTCCGTTGCTGACCGTGAACGGGCGTACCAGCCGTCCGGCCGCCTCGTCCAGCCAGGGCCCGTCGCCGGCTGCGGCCACGCTCAAGGCCTCGTCGCCGTGGGTTCGACGGCGGGCTGCCGGGGCGCGGTCACCAGGTAGGGGCGGACGCTCTTGACGAGCATCGCCATCTCGTAGCCCAGGACGGCCGCGTCGGCCTCACGTCCCGCGAGCACGGCGAGGCAGGTGCCGGAGCCGGCGGTGGTGACGAACAGCAGGGTCGAGTCGAGCTCCACGACGACCTGGCGGACGTCCCCGCCGTCGCCGAAGCGGACGCCCGCGCTGCGGCCGAGTGAGTACAGGCCGGAGGCCAGGGCCGCCATGTGGTCCGCGCTGTCGATGTCGAGACCGTGCACGGACTTCACGAGCCCGTCACAGGACAGGAGCACCGCGCTGGTGGTGTGCGGTACACGCTGTACGAGGCCGCTCAGCAGCCAGTCGAGGTCGGACGCGTGGGCGGTCGGCGCATCGCTCGCCATGGTGGATCGACTCCTTGGGGTACGTAAGGCCTGTGGGAGCGCTGGGTGTGGGGCGGTTCGGGTGGTGGGGGCGGGTGGGGGTGGGTAGGTGCGGGTGGTCATCCGGCCGGGGCGCTCCCGTCGGGCCGGCCGGCACCGCGGGCACCGTCGGATGTGGGCGCGGGGGTGCGCTCCTGGGATATGAGGGGCGGGTTGCTGTGATCCGCACCCATGTGGGTCGAGCCCGTGTGGCCCGGGCCCATGTGGTCAGACTGCCGCGCGCGCGTCGGCTCGGCCAACTGCGGTCGTGCGGGGCGGAGATGATGGTGGGTCGGGTGGGGGGACTCAATGTGGGCCCCGTCCACATGGGCCGCGTCCACGTAGGCTGACTCCGTGTGGGCCGAGGCTGTGTGGGACGGGTCCATGTGGAGTGGGGCCGCGTGCGACGGATCCATGTCGTGCATGTCCATGTGGCCTGAGCCCATGTGCGTGGAGCCCAGCTGACTGAACCCCGGCAGGCTGAAATCCGGAAGGCTGGAGTCCGGGTAGCTGGAGTCCGAGTGGCTGAAATCCAGGTGGCCGGAGTCCAGATGACCGAAGTCCAGATGGCTCGACTCCAGCGCGGCGGGCTCCTGGCTCTCCATGTGCTGCTGCGCCTCGGCGAGTCCGATTCCGCGTTGGAAGGCAGCCATCAGCCCGGGGTCGTGACCCGGGACGGTGTCGGCGTCCTGACGGGGCGCGGGGCCGCCGCGCAACTGCGGGACGATGTGCTCCTGGGCACGGCGGCGGGGCAGCGGGGGCTTGCTCATGGTGCCCCGCACGGTGTTCCCGGTGCGGGGCGTGGGCAGCACGCCCCTGTGGGCCTCGACCGCCGCCCGGTCCTCGGCAGTGATGCCGGGCACGGCCGCGGCGGGGGTGGCCCGCTCCTGTCGGGCGCCCCGCACCGGAAGCGGGGCCGGGACACCGCCGTCCCGCCCTCCGTCACCGCCGCCCGCGCCGCTCTCGGGGACGCACCGCCCGCTGCCGCGCTGGGCGTGTCGCCGCCGCCCGGTCACCGGAGCCTGGCCCGCATCCGAACCGGCGGCCCCGCCCGCTGGGGCGAGCGGGGCCCCAGAGGCGGGCGGAGCGTCCCCTGCGCCTGCCCCGGCACGGTCGACCTGCGCGGGGCTCGCCTCGCCGGGCCGCACGCCAGGCACCGACGCGGGCCTGGCCACAGGGCCCCGCACCTGTCCGGCCCCGTGCCCGTGTCCCTGCTCCGGCGCAGCCACGAGCCGCTGCCCCTGCGGATGCCCTTGGGCATGCCCCTGGTCCTGGAGCCGTACGTGGGGTGCCGTGCCGGTGTCCGCAGGAGCGTGCGGCTGGACTGCACCCGTTCCGGCGACCGCGCCGGGCACCCCGGGCGCCCCGCCCAACAACGCCTGCGGGACGACGAGTACGGCCTGCACACCGCCGTAGATGTTGGTCTGCAGGCGCACATGGATGCCGTGCCGCCGGGCGAGTTGGGAGACGACGTAGAGGCCGATGCGGCCGTCGGCCAGCAGGCTGGCGACGTTGACCTGGTCGGGGTCGGCGAGCAGGGCGTTCATCCGGTTCTGTTCACCGACGGGCATGCCGAGCCCGCGGTCCTCGACCTCCACGGCGAGTCCGGAGGCGACGAGGCCCGCGCGGAGCAGCACCTGGGTGTGCGGGGCGGAGAACACCGAGGCGTTCTCGATGAGTTCGGCGAGCAGGTGGATGACGTCGGCGACGGCGTGGCCGCGCAGCTCGCCGTCGATGGGCGGCACCAGCTTCACCCGGGAGTACTGCTCGACCTCGGCGATGGCGGAGCGCAGCACCTCGGTCATGCTGACCGGGTTGCTCCACTGGCGCCGGGAGACGGCACCGCCGAGCACGGCGAGGTTCTCCGCGTGGCGCCGGATGCGGGTCGCCAGGTGGTCCACGTGGAAGAGGCCCTTGAGCAGGTCGGGGTCCTCGATCTCGTTCTCCAGCTCGTCGAGGATCGAGATCTCCCGGTGCACGAGCGACTGCAGCCGGCGCGCGAGGTTGACGAAGACCTCCAGCTTCTGCTCGCTGCCCGCCTGGCTGGAGAGCTGGGCGGCGCGCACGACGGCGGTGACGGCGCCGTCGTGCGCACGGGCCAGGTCGGCGGCGAGCAGTTCGAAGTCGTCGGCGTCCTCGGGCGGCCGGCGGCGCGCCGAGCACGGCGGCGGGGTCTCGCCCTGACGCAGCGCGTCCACCAGGGCATGCAGGTCGGCCTCGCCGCGCGCGGCGGTACGGCGCAGCGCGTCGACGCGGTCGGAGACCGAGCGGGCGGCCCGGTCGGCGGCCACGGCGGCGATGAGGATGCCGGCGACGGCCACGGTGGCCGCTCCGGCGAGTACGGCCCACAGGACGGGGCCGGTGTGTGCGCCGGTGGAGCGGATGCTGAACAGGACGGCGGCGGTGGCGCTGAGCGCGACCGCGAGGGGCGGCAGCACGGCGAGCCGCATGAGCTGGGGCCGTATGGGCGTCTCGCGCAGTGCGGGAGCGGGTCGTCCGACCGGTCGCCCGTGCCGGCCGCCCTCGCGGCGGTCGGCGCGGGTGGCCGGTGCTCGGAGGTGAGACATCTGCGTCCTCGTACTGGTCCGTCGGGCCTGGTCCTCACGCGGTGCGCGAGGCGGGCATGCGTCAACGCGGCGTCGGCCGACGGAACCGGCGAATCCGGCCCCGCGACGCGACGGCCACTCACAGTAGTCGCCTGCGCATCATGTGCGGTGGGCAGTTGACAAAAGCACCCGAGGAGCGTCCCGCTCTGGTATGAAGCGTCGTACGACAGACCGATTACCTGGCCAGGAGCGGTGCGGGGGATCCGAAAGAGATCGGTGAGATCCGCTCAGAATCGGTCACGACGGCAGTTGCAGGCACGCCATGATCACCCCTCGCATCGTGACGCAGAGTATTACCTCTACCCCTAGCTGAAGAGAGAGAAAGGTGACGCCGCTCGTGCCGCACCGCGCGCCGGCCGGCGTCCCCGTCGCCCAGTTCTTGCCGTACCTGGGCGACTACATGCGTTCTTCTACCACTGGACCCCCTAGCTCCTGGGAGCAGCGGGGGGGGGGGGGGGGGGGGGGGGGGGGGGGGGGGGGGGGGGGGGGGGGGGGGGGGGGGGGGGGGGGGGGGGGGGGGGGAACG
>NZ_JBVJVZ010000011.1:208287-230549 GCF_055603245.1 Streptomyces sp. NPDC037290
TCCCCCCTCCCCCCCCCCCCCCCCCCCCCCCCCCCCCCCCCCCGCCCCCCCCCCCCCCCCCCCCCCCCCCCCCCCCCCCCCCCCGCCGGGTGCGAGGTCCGGGTGCGGGGTCTCACAGGGCCGTGAGGCAGAACTGCACGAGCCCTGCGTCGACATCCAGGATGTTCTGCTTCATGTGCGGCCAGTGCGGGTGGAAGCTGGTGGCGTCGTCGCTCTCCGCCGCGCCCCACTCGACGGTGAACCCGAGGATCTTGCCCTTCGACCGGTCGGTGAAGTGCCGTGCGTAGGCGTAGTCGTCGCTGGTTCCGCAGGTCGGATACAGGTGGAAGCCGGTCTTCGCGGTGTAGGTACGACCCGCCACCCCGTGGACGGCCGCGCAGAACTGCTCGGCGAGCACGATGGAGTCGTCGGCGTCGCCCTTCGGGATGTACTCCCCGTACGTGCCGTTGCCCAGTCCTCGTCTGTGGTCGAAGACGGGGTTGCGGAACGACTCGTCCTTGTCGTGGGACTGGTTCTCGTCGTCTCCCCAGTTGGTCAGCATGTCGTCGGAGTAGCTGTGCACGTCCACGAACCAGCGGGTGCGCGGATGCTGGTCGAGCAGCCAGCGGACGTTGCGGGTCTCCGGTTCCGAGAAGGGGCCGGGTCCCTGGTAGACCTCGGAGACCGGGTCGTCGGAGACCCGTACCGGGGCGCTCGGGGCGAAGGCCTTCCTGAAGTCGAAGAGGAAGTCGTAGTTGCGGTTGATGTCGACGCCGACACGCCCGGCGTCGCCGCCCGCGTGCGCCGGATTGCGGTTCTTGCGCCACAGCGGGTCGACGGTCTGGCTGTAGTGCCGGCCGTCCGGGTTCACCAGCGGGAAGACGACGAGCTCCAGTCCGTCCACGATGCTGCGCACCTGGCCGCTGGTGAAGCGGGTGCCGCCGTATCCGAGGCCGGTACCGGCGGCGTAGGCCTCCAGCAGGTCGGCGGCGAGGTCGACGAGGATCTCGCAGCTGCCCCACTCCCGGGCGTGCACACCGCCGATGAGTACGGCGCAGCGGTGGGTGCCGGCCGGCGCGGAGCCGATCCGCAGGGCGTGGCAGGCCCTGCCCTCGACCGAGGACTCGGGCAGGTCGATGAGTTCGCTCGTCGCCGGGAAGGTGGTGGCCAGGCTGGTGACGGCGGAGTCGACCTCGATGATGTTCAGGTAGGTCATGGCGTCCTCCTAGGCGTCCCGCAGCTTGTCGGCGAGGCCGTGGGGGAACGCGTCGGGCGCGGCGAACCGGTCGCCCTCGCCGACCTCCGCCTGGCGGGCGCGGCCGACGGCCGTGGCGTCCTCGACGGTCGTGACGTAGACGCCTTCGCGTGGGAGGTCAGCGGCCTGCTCGGCGGTCACATAGGCGTCGACGCACCAGCTGCGGTCGTCCAGCTGGCGGGGGTGGGCACGGTCGGGCTGCGCGTCGAGCAACACGGCGCGCAGCGTGTCGGCGTCCCGGGCGGTGACGCGCACGCGCAGGCGGTGTTCGGAGGTGCTGGGCATGACGGCTTCTTCCGGCGCCGTCGGGCTGCCGGGGCGGCGCCCGGCGGCGCGAGTGGAACGGGCGAGGAGCGCGCGCAGTTGATGTGCTGTAGGCATATGCCCGATGTGTACGTCGTAATCTCAGGGTGCTCCGCCCTGGTAGAAGGCGTCAAGCGGGGGGCCGGGCAGGCTGCCGAGGAGGGCGTCGAGGCCGGTCATCAGCTCGCGCTCGTCGTCGTAGTCGGCGAAGCGGGGGACGAGGGCGCGCAGCCGCGGGTAGGCGGCGGCGGGCAGTCGGTGCAGGCCGAGGCGCAACATGACGTCCGGCTCGTCGGGATCGTCGACGACCTGGCGTTTGTCCACCAGGAGGCAGCCGAGGGTCCACGCCACGAAGGTCCGGTAGACCGTCAGCGCGATGGCGTCGTCGAAGCCGGCGCGGGCGAGGACGGCCAGCAGGTGCTCGGTGAGCTGGAGCCAGGCCTGCGGCCGCCGGGCCACGGGCACGGCGAGCGGCCGGGTGGCGACCACGGGCAGGATCTCGGGATGGGCGTGCACCACGCAGGCGAACGCCCGCGCCGCGCGCTGGAGTTCGGTCCGCCAGGGTACCTCGGCCGGTACGGCGTCGCCGCGGGACTGCCGCGCGGAGGTGCGCAGCCGTTCGTTGACCTCCTCGAAGAACGCCTCCACCAGACCGTCCAGCAGGGCCGCCTTGCCGTCGGTGTAGCGGTAGAGGGCCATCGGCTCCACGCCCAGGTCCGCCGCCAGGCGGCGCATGGTCAGGGCCGCGAGCCCCTCACGGTCGACGAGGGCGACTGCCGCGCCGAGCACCAGCGGGCGGCTGAGCCGCCTCCGCCTGTCGGGGTTGTCGCGCTGAGCCATGGCCGCACTCCCGATACGACGTATATTTCATTGTTAATTGTACGTTTTATCCGGCTTATGGGACCCGACTCATGAGGCCCCGTGCCGAGCGCGGGAGAACGCCCGCCGTCGACGGGGCAGCGGTGCGGGTCAGCCGCGGGCGGGCGGCTCCGCGACAAACGCCCCCATGGCGCGCCAGGTGCGCCGGACCTCGCCGGACACGCCGCGCCACCAGGCCTCCGCCGGGAGCTTGCCCGCGGGCTCGAAGGGCTCGCCGGGCCTGGGCGTGGCCACGGCCTGACCGGCTTCCCCGGCCGCTTCCTTCGTCCACTCCCCCGGCTCGGCCCAGGGGTGCGGGGCGAGGTTGAAGGTGCCCCAGTGGATCGGCAGCAGCGCGCCGTGCGGGGCTCCGCCCTGCAGGTCGAGGTGGGCGCGCAGGCCCTCCTCGGGGGTCATGTGGATGTCGGGCCAGAACTCGCTGTACGCGCCGATCTGGATCATCGTGGCGTCGAACGGGCCGTGGGCCGCGCCGATCTCCTTGAAGCCGTCGAAATAGCCCGTGTCACCGCTGTGGTAGATGCGGTGCTCCTCGCCGGCGACGGCCCAGGACGCCCAGAGGGTGTGCTGGGTGTTGCGCAGGCCGCGGCCGCAGAAGTGGCGGGCGGGCGTCGCGGTGAGGGTGAGGCCGCCGACCCGGGTCGACTCGTGCCAGTCCAGCTCCCGCAGCCGGTCCGGCGAGACGCCCCAGTGTTCGAGGTGGGCGCCGACGCCGAGCGGCACGGCGAACAGGGTGTCCGTGCCGGCCAGCGCCTTGATCGTGGGCAGGTCCAGGTGGTCGTAGTGGTCGTGCGAGATGACGACCACGTCGACCTCACCGAGCGCGGCCAGCGGCAGCGGCACGGGGTGCAGCCGCTTGGGTCCGGCGAAGGGGAAGGGGGAGCAGCGCTCGCCCCAGACGGGGTCGAACAGCACGCGGTGGCCGTCGATCTCCGCGAGGACGCTGGAGTGGCCCATCCAGGTCAGCCGCAGTCCCGTGGCGGGCGGCTTGGCGAGGTCCGCGAAGGTCGTGGGATGCACCGGGACGGTGCCCTTCGGGGCACGCAGGGGCCGGGTGTCCTTGTCGAGGAACACCTTGGCGAGGTCCAGCGTGGATCCGGAGGGCCGGGTGCGTGCCGCACCACCGGGGTTCTGGAAGACGCCGTCCTTGAAGTGGGGGGAGCGGCGGATGCGTGCCAGGCGCTCACCTCCCGGGTCCGCGCCGAAGGCCGCCGGCCGCAGCGCGCGGAGCCCTGAGCCCGAGGAACGCAATCCGGTCACGGTACCTCCCGGTGGAGTGGGTGAGGCCCCCATTATGGTCGGCCCCTCCGACAGCCCGCGGCGGCCGGGGTGCCCGTACCGCGCCGGCGCGCACTACTGAACCGGGATTCAGCGCGTTGACACGCCGGGAACCGAGTCCGGACACTGAATCCCGGTTCAGTAAGACCCAAGCCGTGAGGTCCGCCCCGAAACGCGTCCCCGAGGAGACCCCCATGACCGGCCCCGCGCCCCTGATGTCGCTCGTCTGGACCGATCACGTCACCGGCCGCCGGGGCTTCCTTGTCGTGGACCGGCTGGTGCGCGGCGTGGCCAGCGGCGGGCTGCGGATGCGCGCCGGGTGCACCCTGGAGGAGGTGGCGGGGCTCGCCCGCGGCATGACGATGAAGGAGGCCCTGCACTACGACCCCGAGGCCCGTTACGTCCCGCTCGGCGGTGCCAAGGGAGGCATCGACTGCGATCCGCGGGACCCGCGGGCGTACGGGATCCTCGTCCGCTACCTGCGCGCCATGCGGCCGTACATCGAGAGCATCTGGACCACCGGCGAGGACCTCGGTCTGTCCCAGGACCTGGTCGACCGCGCGGCCGCCGAGGCGGGGCTGGTCTCCTCCGTCCAGGCGGTGTATCCCCTGCTGGACGACGAGGCGAGGGCCCGCAAGCGGCTCGCGGACGCCTTCGCGGTCGAGGTGGACGGCATCGGCCTGGACGAGCTGGCCGGCGGCTGTGGTGTCGCCGAGTCGGTGCTCGCCGCGCTGGACCGGGCTGCCGTGCCGTACACCGGCACCCGGGTGGCCGTGCAGGGGTTCGGCACGATGGGCGGGGCCACCGCGCGGTTCCTCGCGCGCGCCGGGCTGACGGTGGTGGCGGTCGCCGACGCCAAGGGCACGATCGCCCATCCGGCGGGCCTCGACATCGAGGCGCTGCTGGCCGCGCGGGACGGCTACGGCACCGTCGACCGCCGTGTCCTGCGCCCCGGCGACCGCGAACTGTCCGGTGACGCCTGGCTGTCGGCCGAAGCGGAGGTGCTCGTGCCGGCGGCGGTGTCGTACGCCATCGACGCCGGCAACCAGGAGCGGATCCGCGCCCGCTGGATCGTCGAGGCCGCCAACATGCCCGTGCTGCCGGAGGCGGAGGAGTCGCTGGCCGCGCGCGGGGTGACCGTGTTGCCGGACGTGGTGGTCAACTCCGGTACGAACGCCTGGTGGTGGTGGACCCTGTTCGGCGACATCGGCGCCGACTCCGACGAGGCGTTCGCGTACATCCGGCGCTCCATGCGCGCCCTGGTCTCGCTGGTGCTCGACCGTGCGCAGGCCGGCGGTACGACACCGCGCACGGCCGCCCACGCCCTGGTGACCGACCGGCTGCCGGTGATCGCGGACCGCTTCGGGTGGTACCGGTGACGGGCCCCGGCGAGCCGTGGTCGCGGGCGGGCCGTCCATGACCCGTCCGGCGTCCGGTCCGGTCCCCGGGTCCCCGGTCCCTGCGGGGCGGACAGCACGGCGGACGCGGTCGGCTGCGGGCCCGTTCGGTGCGGCCGCGGGCCACGGACTAGGGTGACCGCGTGGCGAGAGTGCGGTTGAGCGTGGCCGAGCGGCGGGAGGAGCTGCTGCGGGCCGCCGTCGGGCAGATCGAGGCGCGGGGCGTGGCGGCGGTAAGGATCGCCGACGTGGCCGCGGTGCTCGGGGTGAGCAACGCGCTGGTGCTGTACCACTTCTCCACGAAGGAGAAGCTGGTCGCGGCCGCGTTCGCCCATGCGGCCGAGGACGATCTCGCGCATCTGCGCAAGCTCCTGGGGCGCCGGACGTCCGCGCTCCGCCGGCTGCGGGCCGCGGTGCGCTGGTACGCGCCGACCGGGCAGGCCAAGGGCTGGCGGCTGTGGATCGAGGGCTGGGCGGCGGCCCTGCGCGAGCCGGCCCTGCGGGATGTCACCCGGGACCTGGACAGGCAGTGGAAGGCGGCGATCACCGGCGTCATCGCCGAGGGCGTGGCGGCGGGCGAGTTCGCCTGCGCCGACCCGGCCGGCGCCGCCCTGCGCCTGACCGCGCTGCTCGACGGGCTGGCCGTCCAGCTGACGTCGTACCCGGGCGCGGTGCCGCGGACGCGCGCGCGGGAATGGGCCGACGACGCGCTCGCCCGGGAACTGGGCCTGGACCGAGCCGCACTGACCGAGCGCTAGGTGTATTGATCACGAGCGTTGTTGACGCTGGCCGGTCTTGATCGTGGCGAAGGCCCCCGTGTGTGGTGGAGATGTCTAGGAACGCACCGTCCGCTCCGGCCGTCCCGTCGCCCACGTCGCCGCCGAGATGGGCATCTCCCGTCCCGCAGCCCACAAGTGGATCCGGCGCTGGCGTTTTGAGGGCGAGAGCGGACTCTTCGACCGTTCCAGCCGTCCCCGCAGGACTCCGCACCGCACCCCGGCCGCCACCGAGGCCCGCGTCTGCAAGCTGCGGCAGGACCGCAAGCCGGGCCCGGCACGTATCGGACCGACCCTGGGCCTGCCCGCCTCCACCGTGCACCGCATCCTCACCCGGCACGGCCTGAACCGCCTGGCCTTCCTGGACCGGCCCACCGGCCGGCCCATCCGCCGCTACGAACGCGACCGGCCCGGCGAACTGGTCCACGTGGACGTCAAGAAACTCGCCGGATCCCCGACGGCGGCGGCCACAAAGTCCTGGGCCGACAGGCTGGCCGGGCCCGGCGAAACAGCCTGGGCTTCGACTACGTCCACTGCGCCGTCGACGACCACACCCGCCTGGCCCACAGCGAGATCCACAGCGACGAGAAGGCCGCCACCTGCACCGCCTTCCTGCGCCGGGCGGCAGCCTTCTTCGCCACCTGCGGCATCGACCGCATCGAACGCCGGCAAGCTCACCCGCATCTACCGGCTGCAGACCAACGGCAAGGTCGAACGCTTCAACCGCACCCCGCTCGACGAATGTGCCTACCTGCGGCCCTGACACCACCATCCAAGAGCGGACCGAAGCCCTGGCAGACTTCCTGCACACCTACCACCACCACCGCTGCCACACCGCACTCGGCGGCCCCCCACTCATCAGCCGTCGTCGGCGACGGCAGACCCGCCGACCGCGACAAGGCCATCCGCCGCGCGGGAACCGCGCACGTCGTCGGCCTGTTCGACTGAGCTAACCGAGATCGGGTTCGTCATGGATGGTCAACGCTCCGGCGAGGTCGAGGTCGGCGTTGGTGCCGTGTGCCCCGGCGCGGACGAGCAGCACCGCGCCGAGCGCGGTGCTCCAGAACGTCCTGGTCTCCACGCTGAGTGGTCGACGGGTCCTCCAGCCGCGACTGTCGGTGAGCTGGCTCACGAAGCGCTCGGACTGCCGGAACAGCAACTGGAGGTGCTGGTCCACCACGGGGGCGAGTTCGGGCTTGGAGATCCCGGCGGCGAGGGCTCGCGCGACTGACGGGAGCGAGGGCATGGCCAGTACGGCGCGGGCGATGTTGCGTCGAAATGTCGCCGCGTCGGGGGCTTGGCGACCGATGCGTTCGATCCGTCGGGCGTCGTGCAGCAAGCCGAGAAAGGCGGCGTGCACGAGCAGCGAGTCCTTGGAGCCGAAGTAGTAGGTGACCTGATTGGGGAAGACGCCCGCCGCGTTCGCGATCTCCGCGACGCTCACCTCAGCGCCGGGCCGCTCCTTGCAGAGCCGGGCAGTTGCCTCAATCAGCCGGCGCCTCGTCGCGCGACCGCGGTCCCGCGACCGAGTCGACGTTGATCGAGTTTCGGTTCGCTTCTTCTCCACACCCGCATTGTATGTGATACAAAAAGGCATTCACTTGTATCGCATACAAGAAAGGTTGAGGGGCATGCACCGGACTGAAGTCGTCGTGACCGGACTCGGCGCGATCACACCACTCGGGGCAGACATGGCGTCCACCTGGAAAGCCCTGCTTGCCGGCGAGTCCGGCATCCGCGGCGGCGTCCTACCCGGCCACGAGGACACCGGCCTCCCCGACACCGTCGCGGGGACGATGGCGATCGACCCTGCCGAGCTGCTGCTGCCGGTGCGGGCCAGGCGGCTCGACCGCTCGCAGCAGGCGGCCTTCGCCGCGGCGGCCGAAGCCTGGGCCGATGCCGGTGCCCCGGAGGTGGACCCGGACCGGCTCGCATCGGCGATCGGCACGGGAATCGGGGGCGTACGGACGCTGCTGAAGGAAGACGACGTACTGGAGGCGGCCGGGACGCGGCGCGTCTCGCCACGTACGGTCCCGATGCTCATGCCCAATGCGGCGGCGGCGCTGATCAGTATCGAATACGGTGCACGGGCCGGGGTCTACACGCCCGTCTCGGCGTGCTCTTCCGGTGCCGAGGCGATCGCCCTGGGGGCCAGGCTCATCCGTGCCGGCGAGGCGGACGTGGTGATCGCGGGCGGGACCGAGGCCGCGATCACCCCGATCACCGTTGCCGGCTTCGCCCAGGCACAAGCACTGTCGCGGCATACCGCCGAACCCGCGTCTGCGTCCCGGCCGTTCGCCGCGGACCGCAGCGGATTCGTCCTCAGTGAAGGCGCTGCTGTCGTGGTGCTCGAAAGCGCCGAGCATGCCAGCGCCCGAGGCGTGCGCGCCCACGCGGTGCTCGCGGGTGCGGGCATCGCCGCTGACGCTCACCACATCACGGCGCCCGCTGCCGACGGCTCCGGTCAGATCTCGGCCATGCGGAAGGCCCTCGCGCAAGCCGGTTTGGCTCCCGGGCAGATCAGCCACATCAACGCCCATGCCACCGGAACTCCGGTCGGCGACGCTGCCGAGGCGCACGCGATCGGGGAGGTCTTCGGCCGCGCCACCGTGACGGCCCCCAAGGCGGCGCTCGGTCATCTCTTTGGCGCCGCCGGCGCGATCGAAGCGCTCATCGCCGTCCTCAGTGTGAAGCACGGCGTCATCCCGCCGACCCGCAACATCACCGCAGCCGGCGTCGGTCCCGATATCGATCTCGATGTCGTCGCAGAGCGACGAGACATCTCCCAGGAGGCCGTGCTCAGTAATTCCTTCGGCTTCGGCGGGCAGAACGTCTCGCTCATCGTCACCAGCGCATGACACCACGCGTCCCGTACGGCCTCAGCGACACCATGACCCACGCGAACGCGCCGTAGTACGACCAGATGGTCAAGTACGCCACCGCCCTGCGCCTGGACACCGCCGAGGCGGAGCAGGTGCTGCGGCGCTTCACCCGCGGCGGCCCCAAGCACCCGACCTGGCAGGCCCTCGAAGAGTCGGGCCGCGCGGCGTGGGCTGACCGCGCTGTTCTGGTCGAACATCAACCCGCACGGCACGTTCCGTCTCGACATGAACAAGGGCCTCGACCTGTCGGGCGTGACCATTCCCGGTCAGCGTGCCGTCGTGAGCGAGCGAGCCGAAAGTGAGTAGACAATGTCTACGGCGCGTGGTAGACACTGTCTATGACTGATGAGGGCTCCCTTCGGGAGCGGTTGATCGATGTCGGGGTCGACCTCGTGCTGACCGAGGGCTCCGCGTCCGTGGGCCTGCGGGAAATAGCCCGGCGAGCGGGGGTGTCGCACGGGGCGCCACGCCGGTACTTCCCCACGCACCACGCACTGCTGTCGGCTATCGGCCGTCGCGGCTTCGAGGACCTGGCAGCCATGTTCGAGGCCGCGGTCGCGGGCACGACCACACCGCGCGGCCAGCTGGAGGCCCTCGCCCGGGCGTACGTCGGGTACGCACTGGAACGCCGCGGCATGTTCGAACTCATGTGGCGGCACGACCTGTTCGACGGCGCGGCACAGGCATCGGAGCAACCGAGGCTGCGCGAGTCGACCCTCCCGCTGTTCCGGCACTTCACCGGACTCGTCACCCGATGCCTGTCGGAGAGGGAGGCCGCGCGAAACGCCGACGGGCCGAACGAGGCCGGACCGCCGCCTGCGGTGACCGCCGCCGCCCTGTGGTCGAACCTGCACGGCGTGGCCCAGCTGTGGGCCTGGGGCAGTCTGCAACTCGCCCTCGGCGCCCCACCGCTGGACGGTGACCCCGGCGACGACCAGCGCGACCGGCTCATCGCGGCAGTGCTGGACGCCCATCTCGGCCCGGCGACCTCATGACCGCCCCCGCACAGCGGCAGATTGCACTTCTGGTCAGCGTGGTCGGCGCGATGATCGTCGCACTGGACGGAACCATCCTGCTGATGGCGCAGCCCGGCATGCAGCGTGATCTCGGCGCGAGCGTGGCGCAGATCCAGTGGACGAGCACCGGCTATCTGGTCGCCGTGGCCGCGTTACTCGTGATCGCCGGGCGCCTCGGGGATCGGTACGGTCACCCGCGCCTGCTGATCGTCGGCGTCCTCGGTTTCGGGGCTGCCTCGGCCGGGATCGCGCTTGCGCCGGCCGTCGGCTGGGTGATCGTCCTGCGCGCGGTGCAGGGCGGGTTCGCCGCGTTCCTACAACCTGCGACGCTCGCGCTGCTACGGCTGGCGTATCCCGCGGACCGGCTCGGCACGCCGATCGCCGTCCGTACCAGTGCGATCGCAGTGGCGGCAGGGTCCGGTCCGCTCCTGGGCGGTGTTCTCGTGGCTCATCTGGGATGGCGCGCCGTCTTCTGGGTCAACGTGCCCCTCGCTTTCGTCATCGCCGTTCTCGCCCTCGCCGTACGGACGCCGGCACCTCAGCGTGCCAACTCCTCACGGCTCAACCTCACCAGCGCGAGCCTGCTGGCGGTCGCGCTCGCAACCCTGGTCCACGCCTTGTCCGATGTACCCGCGCGGGGCTGGACCGCCGCGCCGACGCTGCTCGAATTCCTCGCCGTCATCGGCGTCGCATCGGTGCTCACCTGGCACGAACGCCGCACCACGCACCCGATCGTTCCACCAGCCGTAGCGCGGTCCGTACCGGTGACGGCATCGATGGCGATCCTGCTGGTCACCACCGCCGGCGTGTTCGGCGCGCTGTTCAGGGCCACGTTCTACCTCCAGGACGTACTTCGCCTCGACCCACTCGCCAGCGGTCTGCGCGTGCTCCCGCTGACCGTGCTCATGGTCCTCGGCTCACCCGCCGCGGTCGCGGCACTGCGCCGGTACGGTGCGCGCCGCACCGCGATCGCCGGTACGGTCCTCGTCGTGGTCGGCATCGCGGGGCTGTCCCGACTCGGTCCCGCCAGCACATGGATGGCCATGGCTGCAGTCTTTGCCGCCATCGGTGCCGGGTTCGCCACCGTGATGGTCACCGCCACCGGGACCGTCGTCGGTGACGCGCCGCCCGGGTACGCCGGAGTCGTCAGCGGGCTCAAGCAGACCGCCATGAACATCGGGCCGATCTTCGGCATCGCCGTCGCGGCCGGCGCGACCGGCTCGGCTGTTTCAACCATGAGTTCCACTCTGCTGATCCTGGCCTCACTCGCCGCTCTCGGCCTGCTGCCCGCGTCGCGGCTGCCCCCGCGGCCGGCCCACCGGGAAGGAGACGACGCGACCGCCTCACGCCCGGCGCAAGCACCAACAACACAGGCGGCACCCGCTCGACACACAACCAGTTGAGCAACCGCCGAACACACCCAGGCTGATCCGGTCATGCACCAGACCGATCTTCAGTGTCGGCAAACGATGGCGAGCTCAAGCGGTCAGCGCATCACCGCTGTTCAGAAGGTCAGCGTAGACCTCTGCCGGAGTGCGATAGCCGTGGATCTTGCGAGGGCGGTGGTTGAGCTCATGGGCGATGGCGTCCAGGTCGGCCTGGCTGAACCTGCGGAGGTCCGCGCCCTTGGGCAGGTACTGCCGAAGCAGCCGGTTGGTGTTCTCGTTGGTGCCGCGCTGCCACAGGCTGCGCGGCTTGCAGAGATAGATCGGCATCCCGGTCTCAGCCGTGATGGCCTGGTGCTCGGCCATCTCTCGGCCCCGGTCCCAGGTGAGGGTCCGCCGGAGCTGGGGCGCGCGAGCGCGGCATCGGGCTGCACGTGATCGAGCAGGGCATCGACACGTCGACGTCAGACAAATCGCCGACATAATCGGCGTGCCGAGGTCGACGGTGTACGGGCACCTCGGCAAGACCAGGACCGTGCCCCGCCAACCCAAGAAGAGGGCCGACACACCGTTGCCCAAGCCGGCCTGATCCGCCGGACAGGCCTGGGCCCACCCCCGCCGAACGACACGGCCAGGCGGAACCACCCCCCGCGCACACCCGTGCCCCGCGCCCGCGGGCTGTGCGGGGGCGGGGCACGACGGGGCGGGTCAGGCCACCGAGGCGATGCGCAGCTTGATGTCGTCGGGGGACAACGTGCCCTTCGCGGTGACGTGGTCGCCGGAGGACTCACCGCGCAGGCGGCGGCCGATCCACGGCACGAGGTACTCGCGGGCCCAGTGGACGTCGTCGCGGCGGACCTCGAGCGTGCCCCGGGGCGGTTCCGGCGGCCACGGCTGCTCGGGGTCGGCCGGGACGTCGAGGCCGAGGGCCTGGCCGGCGCGCAGCGCCACACGCGTGTGCCCGTCGGGCGAGAGGTGGAGCCGGTCGCTGTCCCAGGCCCTGCGGTCCTGCACGGACTTCAGGGACCACAGGTCGAGCACCGGACAGCCGTACCGGTCGGCGATGGCGCGGACGTGCCCGTTGTAGGTGGCGATCTTGCCTCGCAGGTGCTTGAGCAAGGGGACACCACGGGTGTCGAAGCCGGTCGTCACCATCACCGTGCCGGCCGCCTCGGTCAGCCGGGCCACGGCGCGCTCGAAGCGCTCGGCCACCTCGTCCGGGTCGGTGCCGGGGCGGATGATGTCATTGCCGCCCGCGCAGAAGGAGACCAGGTCCGGGGCGAGTTCCACGGCCTGGGGAAGCTGGTCCTGCACGATCTGGTCGAGCAGCTTCCCGCGCACCGCGAGATTCGTGTACCTGAACTCACCCTCGGGCCGCCGGTCGGCGAGGAGTACCGCGAACCGGTCGGCCCAGCCCACATACGCCCCGTCGGGCCCGGGGTCGCCGACGCCCTCGGTGAAGCTGTCCCCCACCGCCACGTACGACCCGATCACTGATCTGTTGTCATTCTTCGAATCGTCTGCCACATCGGACCATGATTCACCGTCGGATGTGACCTACGCGACCGTAGGCAGGGGTTGACGAACGGTGAGATAAGACACCCTTAAATGGTTTGCGAACCAGGAATACGCGGTGGTGGGCGGCGTCAGATCACGGCGACGCCGTGCTCACGGAGGTAGCCGACCGGGTCGATGTCGGAGCCGTAGTCCGGGGTCGTACGGATCTCGAAGTGCAGGTGCGGGCCGGTGACGTTGCCGGTGGCGCCCGACAGGCCGACCTGCTGCCCCTCGGTCACCCTCTGGCCGGCCGAGACGGAGAGCCGGGAGAGGTGCCCGTACTGCGCGTAGTGGCCGTCGTTGAGCCTGAGGACGACCTGGTTGCCGTACGCGCCGCCCCAGCCGGCGGAGACGACCGTGCCGGCGGCGACGGCCTTGACCGGGGTGCCGGTCGGGACGACGAAGTCGACGCCCGTGTGGTGGCCGCTGGACCACATGCTGCCGGGCACGTGGTAGCCGGTGCCGATGGTGGCGCCGGCGACCGGGAGGGTGAAGCCGGTGGGGGCGGTCTTCGTGGTGGCGGTGCCGGAGGACCGGGTCGCCGGGGCCGCCTGGGACGCGGAGGGGTGCGAGTCGGACGACGACCGGCTCGGGGCAGCGGGCTCGGTGCGGGTCGGTGCGGCCTGCCGGCCGAGGGCGAGCTTCAGGCCCGGGTGGATCAGCGACGGATCGCCGCCGACGGCCTGGCGGTTGTCGTCGTAGAGGCGGTGCCAGCCTCCGTCGACCCGCTGCTCGTCGGCGATCGTGTAAAGGCAGTCTCCGGACTTCACCGTGTAGGTGTGAACCGCCGAACTCGGCTGCGCAGCGGCCGGCTTCACCGGAGACACAGGGGACCCGGGGGACTGCACGGCCTGTGCGGAAGGGGACTGCGCGGGCGTGGCGGCATGCGCCCCGGCGTTTCCGATGAGCGGCAGGGCCAGGGCGGCGCCGCCGGTTCCGGCGACGGCGATCGAGCGGGAAAGACGCGGGGACTTGGGGCGTCGGTGCTTGCCCTTACCAGGCATGGCGCATTCCTCTCCGGCGCCTGCGAGGTGAGCTGTCGGGTTCGGGCTGGAGTTGCCCGGCCGTGCGATCACGGCTTCACCCCGAGCCTGTCGCGGAGACCGGACAGGCAGTCGTACCTGGTGGGTCCCCCGCTCCTGCCGAACGCGGGTCAAGTGTGTGGGACGCCGGGCGGCGGCAGGATTCGGCGTTCCGCCCGGATCGGTGGCGAACGTAAGCGAGCAGGACGCGGGAAACAAGCAGCCGGTTCCCGCCGTTCGCGTGGCGGAAGATCGGATCCGGGACATGAAGTCACCCTCCGTGAATTCCCTCTTCCCGCACCCTTCCCCTTTTCCTTTTCACATGGGAATTACGTGAACATGACGCGCGACGCACGGTCACGAATATGACGCTCCTCACGCACACCCGGCCATGATTCCTTATGTCGCAACGAGTTGGGATTAATATGCCAATTAGGACAGAAATCTCAGATGCGACGCAGCCGGATGACCGTTGCATCCAGGTCACCCTTGAGCCCGGTTCGCAGTCCGTGGTGCAGGAGTACGGCACCCCGGTGCACTTTGCCTGTTTCGCGACATTCGTACGACGCCGTCGGGTCGAGTCCGCGCAGGCGCAGCGCCGGGACCGGCTCGCCGTAGCTCTGCGCCTGGAGCCAGGCGACGACCACCGCCTCCTCGTCCAGGACGTACTGCACGGCACTCAGACCGCCCGCCGGCGGCCGCAGCCGGTACAACTCGCCCTGCTGGACGACCGGGCGGATCTCCTTGTAGAGATCGACCCACCGCCGGGCCTCGGCCAGCTCCTGATCGCTCCACTCGGTGAGGTCTCCGCCGACTCCGAGAACGCCCGCCATGGCGCTGACGAAGCGGAACCGCAGGGAGCTGACCCGGCCGTTGAGCTGGGTGTTCGGGCTGTCGGTGACCCAGGCGGCCATGACCCGGGCGGGGTGGATCTGACTGAAGCCGTGCTGGATCGCGAGCCGGTCCAGCGGGTCGGTGTTGTCGGAGGTCCACACCTGGTCGGTGCGGCTCATGACCCCGAGGTCGATCCGGCCGCCCCCGCCGGAGCAGGACTCGAAGGCGACGGAGGGATGGGCCGCGCGCAGCCGGTCCAGCAGGGCGTAGAAGGCGCGGACGTGGTCCACCCACAGGCGCTGCGGATACGGCTCGCCGGGCCAGCCGGCGTCAGTGAAGCAGCGGTTGAAGTCCCACTTCACGTAGTCGATCGGTGCGCTGGAGAGCAGGGCGTCCAGCCGCTGCCAGAGGTACTCCTGGACGTCCTCTCGGGCGAGGTTGAGGACGAGCTGGTTGCGTAGTTCCGTCCGCTTACGACCCGTTTGGTACTGCACCCAGTCGGGATGGGCGCGGTACAGGTCGCTGTCCGGGTTGGTCATCTCGGGCTCGACCCAGATGCCGAACTGCATCCCGAGGCCGTGCACCTGGTCGGCGAGGGGCTTCAGGCCCTGCGGGAAGCGGGCGGGGTTGGGGGTCCAGTCGCCGAGGCCGGCACGATCGCTGGTGCGGGCGCCGAACCAGCCGTCGTCCACGACGAACAGCTCCACACCGATCCGGGCGGCCCTGCGGGCGAGCGCGAGCTGCTGCTCCTCGGAGATGTCGAAGTTCGTCGCCTCCCACGAGTTGAAGAGGACCGGGCGGTTCCGCCCGGCGTCCGGGATGACGTACGTGCGCTGGTAGGTGTGCCAGGCGCGGCTCGCCCCGCCGAATCCGCCGTCGCTCCACAGGCCCGCGAAGACCGGGGTGGTGTACGACTCCCCCGGCTGGAGGAGCAGCAGGCCCGAGTCGTCGTAGCCGGCGCCACCGGTGATCTGCACGCGCGCGTCCGGGAGCCGGGCGACCGCGATCCGCCAGGAGCCGGACCAGCCGAGCGCACAGCCGTAGACCTCGCCGCGCTCCTCGGTGGCGTCGGTGTCCAGCGCGACCCAGGGCAGGTGCTGGTGGCCGGTGTGGCCGCGACGGCTGCCGATGACCTTCTCGCCGTAGGTGAGAGGGGCGGTGGCGAGGCGGGACTCGGCGGCCCAGCGGCCGTGCAGCTGGGACAGCCGCCAGCCCTCGCGGTCGGGCAGGGTCCAGGTGGCCGCATCGGCCCGCAGCAGCTCCACGCGCGCGTCCCCGCCGTTGTCCACGGTCCCCCAGCGCTCCACGACATCGCCGCGCATGCGGTAGTGCAGGGTGACGGCGAGGCCGGCGTCGTCGAAGCGCAGCCTCAGCTCGTCATCCGCCGTCCCGTCCACCTCGTACGCCCGGAAGGTCCACTCCGTGCCGCGGCGCTCGGCGGTGCGCACCGACAGGGCGGGGCGGGCGAACCGGGGGCCGCCCTCGACGGGATACTCCTCGCGGCCGTCGAGCGGGGACTCGAAGGGCCAGTAGCCGGGCAGGGGGTCCTCGGCCAGGGCCTGCGCGTCCGCGAGGGCGATCCGGGGCCCCCAGTGCAGGTGGAGCAGCTCGTCCGCGTCGGTGAGGTGCAGGGCGTAACTGCTGGTGGGCCCCGAGAGGAGCCAGGTACGACCGTCTTCGGCGATGTCCACCACGTAAGACCTCACAGGTGTCAACAGATCCGCTCACGTGCCAACATCATCGGGCCGTGCGGGCGCCGGTGACAATGCCTGTGGACAACTCCTTGCCCGAGGAAACCGATGTCGTATGGTCGACTGAGCGCCCGCCGACGAGCCGCGACGGCGGGATCGGAGCGTGAGGAGCCCCCGTGACGCAGCAGGTCCCGTCGACCGAGCCGGAGCTGGCCGGAGTGCGTAATTTCCGTGATGTGGGCGGGCTGCCGACCGTGGACGGACGGCGGGTGCGGCACGGGGTGCTGTTCCGCAGCGGTCACCTGGCGCACGCGACCGAGGACGACGCGGCCTTCCTCGCCTCGCTGGGTCTGCACACGGTCTTCGACTTCCGCAACGCGGCCGACCAGAAGCTGGAGGGCCCGGACGTCGAGCTGCCCGGCGTGCGGAACGTGAACCTGCCGCTGAGCGATCCGGCGGACGGCGCCGAGTTCTGGAAGATGGTCCGCGACGGCGACCTCGACCAGCTGCGCGGGATCCTCTCCGACGGCAAGGGGGCGGCCCGGATGATCGCCTCGTACCGGTCGATCGTCAAGGAGCGCACCGCCGAGCACTCCCGGGTGCTGCTCGCGCTCGCCGAGGACAGCGTGCCCGCGCTGATGCACTGCGCGGCGGGCAAGGACCGGGCGGGCATCTCCATCGCCGTGACACTTCTGGCGCTGGGCGTGGAGCGCGAGGCGATCGTCGCCGACTACCTGGAGTCCAACGCCAAGCACCGGCGCTACAAGGTCCGCCGCAGCGGCAGCGCGGAGAGCGTGTACACCCCGGAGGTCATGGAGCTGCTGAGCCCGCTCTTCGACGCCCGGGCCGAGTACATCCAGGCGGCGTTCGACACCATCGAGCAGACCTGGGGCGGCGTGGACCCCTACCTGGAGCAGGGACTCGGCCTCACCCCGGCGTCCCGCGACCGGCTGCGCGAACGCCTGCTGGACTGACCGGACCGCGCCGGAACCGCCCCGCGTGTGCTGCCGGCCGCCCGGGATCGCCGGTCGGTCGTCGTCTCAGTTCTTCGCGCCCAGCGCGAACAGCAGATAGAGGAACCCGGCCAGGACGTGGCCGAGGGCGATGTAGATGATCAGGCGGATCCACAGGGAACGGGGGAACGTCGTCTCGTGGTTGCTCATGGCAGTTCTCCGGTCAGCGGCCCCAGGCACAGCGTGGCCGTGGGGCTCTGCAGCAGGGTGTGGACGAACAGCAGCTCGACGCCGTCGTGGTCCTCGGCGGCGAGCCGGTGCGGGGTGAGCGAGTCGAAGTGCGCACTGTCGCCGGGCGCGAGCAGGTGCGTGGTGTCGCCGAGGCGCAGCTTCAGCCGGCCCCGCAGGACGTGGAGCCACTCCTCGCCGGGGTGGACGCGCACGATGTCGCCCTGCGTGCCGTACGGCACGCGCACGCGCAGGGCCTGCATGGCACGGCCCGGCGCCCCCGTCTGGACGTAGGTCCAGCCGCCGGCCCGGGTGGGCTCCATCTCGGCGGCCCGGACGATCGCGTCCCGGTCGGCGACCGTCTCGCCGAGCAGTTCGGAGACCGTCGTACCGTAGATACGGGCGAGGGCCAGCAGCATCGGCAGCGAGGGCTGCCGCTGTCCGGTCTCCAGGCGGGACAGATGGGCCGGTGAGAGGCCGGCGGCACGGGCCGCGGCCTCCAGGGTGAGGCCCGCGCGGCGACGCAGTCCGCGCAACTGCGGTGCGACGGCGGGCAGCTCGTCGCCCGGACCCGCCGGCGGGCCGGCGTCTGAGGCGTTCATGCCTCCATTCAGCCCCAGTTTTGCCTTTGCGGCAATTCTTTTGCCTCTGAGGCAAGAGTCGCAGAATCCACCGCCCTTCCGCTCCCGCCGGCACTCCCTGCTACGATCGGACCCAGGATTTGAACACGTTCAAAACAGGGGGAAGCATGTCAGGGAGCACCACGTCCGACGGAGCCGACTCGCCCGCCGTCCTGCTCGGCCCCACCGCACTGGGCCTGGGCCTCGCGGGCGTGGCGGGCCTGTGTCCGTGGCTCACACTCGGCCTGATCGTCATGATGCTCATCTGCGGCGCACTGGCCGTCACCTTCGGTCTCATGGGGATCCACTACGCCCGGCGTGGCATCGGCCGGCTGTGGACCGGTGCCACGGGTGCCGTCCTGGGCGCGATCGCTTTCGTCTATCCCTTCGTCCTCTTCATGCCGTTCTTCTGGTGAGGGGCGCCGACCGGGTCAGCGGCCCGCCACCGCCTGCTTGATCAGGGTCTTGCCGAAGTCCCACATCAGCCCGCCGCCGCTGTGCGCGTCGTCCATCACGGCACTGAAGGCGTCCACGAACCGGTCGACGTCCGCCTCGTCGACGACCAGCGGCGGGATCAGCTTGATCACCTCCAGGTGGTCGCCGGAGACCTGGGTGAGGATCCGGTGCCGCTGCAGCAGCGGGACGACGACCATCTGCGCGAACAGGCCCTTGCGGGCGGCCTGGAGCATGGTCCAGCGGCCGCGCAGCTTCAGCGAGGCGGGCCTGCCGAACTCGATGCCGATCATCAGACCCCGGCCGCGGACGTCGGCGAGCAGCTCGTACTTGTCGATCAGCGCCGTCAGCCGGGACTTCAGCAGCTCCCCGGTGGTGCGGACACCGGCGACGATCTGCTCCTCCTCCATGACCGACAGCACGGCGAGGCCGCAGGCCATCGCCTGGGCGCCGGATCCGAAGCTCGCCGAGTGGACCAGGACCCGGTCCATGGACGAGTAGACCTTCTTGAAGATCCAGTCCTTGCCGAGCGTGGCGCCGACCGGGACGTACCCGCCGGACAGCGCCTTGGCCACGCACACCAGGTCCGGTTCGACGCCGTCCTCGTGCTGGTAGGCGTAGAAGTCGCCGGTGCGCCCGAGGCCGGTCTGCACCTCGTCGGCGATGAGCAGCGCCCTGTGCTTGTGCAGCAGCTCCTGGGCGGCGCGCAGATAGCCGGGCGGGGCCTCGTGCACGCCCTTGCCCTGGATCGGCTCGACGATCAGGGCGGCCACGTCGCCCTTCCCCAACTCCCTGGCCAGGGCGTCGAGATCACCAAGGGGTACGGCCGTGTCGGGCAGCAGCGGGGCGAAGCCGTCGCGGAAGCCGTTCTCGCCGTTGACCGACAGGGAGCCGGTGGTCAGGCCGTGGAAGGCGTGGTCGCAGTAGAGAACCCTGGGCCTGCCGGTGGCGTACCGGGCGAACTTCAGGGCCGTCTCGACGGCCTCCGTGCCGCTGTTGCCGAAGAACACCCGGTCCAGGTGGGGGCTGTGGGCGAGGAGCCGTTCGGCGAGCAGGCCGGGCAGCGGCTGGCAGTCGAAACGGGTGAGGTCGGCGAGGTCCAGGTCGAGCACGTCGTGCAGGGCCTTGCGGACGACCGGGTGGTGACGGCCCAGGCCCATCACCCCGAACCCGGCGAGCATGTCCAGGTAGTCGTTGCCGTCCGCGTCGAAGAAGTGGGCGCCCTCGGCCCGCTCGTAGAACCTGTCGAAGCCGATGGTGTGCAGCATGCGCGGGAGCTGCGGGTTGAGGTACCTGGCGTGCAGCTCGTAGCGTTCGGCTCCGCGCTCGGCCAGCAGGGCGCCGAGGTCGAACTCCGTGCTCATTCCATCTCCTTGACTGTGCCGCCCGCGTTCTTGACGGCCAGACTCGCGCTGATCCGCCCCGCGATGTCGACGGGCGTGAGACCGATGTCGGCCAGCACCTCGCCGCGCTTGGCGTGGGCGAGGAACTGCTCCGGGATGCCGAAGCGCCGCACCGGCACGTCCACGTCGGCGTCGCCGAGGGCCAGCGCCACGGCGGAACCGACGCCCGCGGAGCGGCTGTTGTCCTCCACCACGGCCACCAGACGGTGCTCCGCGGCGAGGCCCGGCAGCGAGGGGTCGACGGGCTTGACCCACCGGGGGTCGACGACCGTGCAGGTGATGCCGCGCGCCTCGAGCAGGTCGGCGGCCTGCAGACACACCGGCGCCATCACCCCGACGGCCACGAGGAGCACCTCGGGGCGTTCGGCGCGGTGCAGGACGTCCATGCCGCCGGCATGACCGATCGCCGGGATGTCCGGGCCGACCGACTCCTTCGGGAAGCGGACCAGGGTGGGCGCGTCGTCCACGGCGACGGCCTCGCGCAGCTGGGCACGCAGCTGGCCGGCGTCACGCGGGGCGGCGATCCTGAGGCCGGGGACGACCTGGAGGACGGACATGTCCCACATGCCGTTGTGGGAGGCGCCGTCGACGCCGGTGACACCGGCCCGGTCCAGGACGAAGGTGACCCCGCAGCGGTGCAGGGCGACGTCCATCAGCAGCTGGTCGAAGGCGCGGTTGAGGAAGGTGGCGTAGACGGCGACGACCGGGTGCAGCCCGCCGGTCGCGAGGCCCGCCGCCGAGACGGCCGCGTGCTGCTCGGCGATGCCCACGTCCCACACGCGGTCGGGGAAGCGTTCGGCGAACCCGCCGAGACCGACCGGGTGCAGCATCGCGGCCGTGATGGCGACGACGTCGTCCCGTTCCTCGCCGATCCGCACGATCTCGTCGCCGAACACGGAGGTCCAGGACGGCCCCTTGGGCGGGGCGAGCGGCTCGCAGGTCAGCGGGTCCATCGCACCGACGGTGTGGAAGTGGTCCTCCTCGTCGGCGAGGGCGGGTTCGTAGCCGCGGCCCTTCTCGGTGAGGCAGTGGACCAGGACCGGGCCGTGGAAGCGTTTCGCGCGGCGCAGCGCCGACTCGACGGCCCTGATGTCGTGGCCGTCGATCGGGCCGACGTACTTCAGACCCAGGTCCTCGAACATGCCCTGGGGGGCGAAGGCGTCCTTGAAGCCCTTCTTCGCGCCGTGCAGGGACTCGTAGAGGGTGTTGCCGACGACGGGGGTGCGCAGCAGTACGTCCTTGCCCCAGGCGAGGACCTTCTCGTAGCCGTCGGTGGTACGCAGCGTGGCCAGGTGGTTGGCGAGGCCGCCGATGGTAGGGGCGTAGGAGCGTTCGTTGTCGTTGACGACGATGATCAGCGGGCGGTCCCTGGCGGCCGCGATGTTGTTCAGCGCCTCCCAGGCCATGCCGCCGGTCAGCGCGCCGTCGCCGATGACCGCGACCACGTGTCCCTTCTCCCCCTGCACCTGGTGGGCCTTGGCCAGGCCGTCGGCCCAGCCGAGCGCGGTGGAGGCGTGGCTGTTCTCGATGACGTCGTGCTCGGACTCCTCGCGCGAGGGATAGCCGGACAGCCCGCCCTTGCCGCGCAGCTTGGAGAAGTCCTGACGCCCGGTCAGGAGTTTGTGGACGTAGGACTGGTGGCCGGTGTCCCACAGGATGCGGTCGACCGGTGACTCGAAGACCCGGTGGAGCGCGATGGACAGTTCCACCACACCCAGGTTGGGTCCGAGGTGACCGCCGGTCCTCGACACCGCGTGCACCAGGAACTCACGTATTTCCTCGGACAGTTCACCGATCTCCGCCTCGGACAGCGCCTTCAGGTCGCGTGGTCCCCGGATGTTCTCCAGAATGGTCACGCTGGGCCCCCTCTCGGTCCGTGCCTTGCCTCAACTCACTTCGTCTGCGGGGCTCGTCCGCTCGGCGAGCTTCATGGCCTCCTCGATGAGGGTCTCCACGATCCTCGACTCGGGGACGGTCTTGACGACCTCACCCTTGACGAAGATCTGCCCCTTTCCGTTGCCCGAGGCAACTCCGAGGTCGGCCTCACGGGCCTCGCCCGGACCGTTGACCACACACCCCATCACCGCGACCCGCAGCGGCACCTCCAGGCCGGTGAGGCCCGCCGTGACCTCCTCGGCGAGCTTGTAGACATCGACCTGGGCCCGGCCGCAGGACGGGCAGGAGACGATCTCCAGTCGCCGCTGCCGCAGCCCCAGGGACTCGAGGATCTGGATGCCGACCTTGACCTCCTCGACAGGAGGCGCGGACAGGGACACGCGGATCGTGTCGCCGACGCCCTGGGACAGGAGCGCGCCGAAGGCGACCGCCGACTTGATCGTGCCCTGGAAGGCCGG
>NZ_JBVJVZ010000012.1:0-50808 GCF_055603245.1 Streptomyces sp. NPDC037290
GAAGCTAAGCCTCACAGCGCCGATGGTACTGCAGGGGGGACCCTGTGGGAGAGTAGGACACCGCCGAACAATTTTTGAGAAAGGCCCACGCCGGACGGCGTGGGCCTTTCTGCGTTCAGGGCTCGTAATTCCGCAGTACACACATTTCCCCCCAGGGCGGCGGAGCCGGAACGGACCAAGAGATCTAGAGCCGACCCGCTGCCTTCAGAGCCAGATACGCGTCCGCCAGCGCCGGCGCCAGATCCTCCGGTGTCGCGTCCACGACGGTCACACCGTGCCGTCGTAGCTGTTCCGCGGTGCGCTGCCGTTCGCTCTGCGCCTGAGCCGCCGCTGCGGCCTCGTAGACCGCCTCCGCGTTCCCTCGTGCTTCGGCCATGCGGGCGATGTGCGGGTCGGCCACCGAGGCGACCAGGAGCGTGTGCCGCTGAGTGAGCTGCGGGAGGACGGGGAGCAGGCCCTGTTCCACCGGAGCGGCGTCCAGCGTCGTGAACAGCACGATCAGCGACCGGCGAGGCGCCGTACGCAGAGCCGTTGCGGTGAGCCCCCGGGCGTCGGTCTCGACCAGTTCCGGTTCCAGCGTGGCCATCGCGTTCACCAGGCCCGGCAGCACGTCCCCCGCCGAGCGGGCCTGGACCAGGGCTCGTACCCGGCGGTCGTAGGCCAGCATCGCCACGCGGTCGCCGGCTCGGGAGGCCAGTGCCGCGAGGAGGAGTGCCGCGTCCATGGAGGCGTCCAGCCGTGGTGCGTCGCCGACGCGTCCGGCGGAGGTCCGGCCGGTGTCCAGCACGAGCAGGATGTGCCGGTCGCGCTCCGGGCGCCAGGTGCGGACGGCGACGGCGGACTGGCGGGCGGTGGCCCGCCAGTCGATCGAGCGGGTGTCGTCTCCGGGGACGTACTCGCGCAGGCTGTCGAACTCCGTTCCCTCACCGCGTGTCAGCACGCAGGTACGACCGTCGAGTTCACGCAGTCGGGCGAGTTTCGACGGGAGGTGCTTTCGGCTCGTGAAGGGCGGCAGGACGCGTACCGACCAGGGCAGTTTGTGGGTGCCTTGGCGGGAGAACAGGCCGAGTGGGCCGTAGGAGCGGATCGTGACGCGGTCGGCCTGGCGGTCGCCGCGGCGGGTGGGGCGCAGCCTCGTCGTCACGCGTCTGCGTTCGCCCGGGGGGACGGTCAGACGGTGGCGGGAGGCGTCGATCTCGGTGCCGGGCTGCCAGCTGCTGGGCGGCCAGGCGTCCCGCACCCGTGCCCGCAGGAGGCGACGGGACGGGTTGGTGATCGTGAGGGTGACGTCAGCGGTCTCGCCGAGGCGGGTGGAGGTGTCGCCGGACCGGTCCAGGACGAGGCGTCGTACGGGCGCGGCGAGCGCGTAGTCGCAGGCGCAGGCGAGGGCCAGCGGGCCGTTGACCGCGAGCATCCCTGTCCAGCCGGGCTCCAGGATGCCGAGGGGGATCGAGCCGAGGGCCGCAAGGAGTGCGGCGCGTCCGGTGAGCGCCATCAGCGGGGGACCGGGACGTGGGCGAGGATGGCGTTGATGACGGAGTCCGCCGTCACGCCTTCCATCTCCGCTTCGGGGCGGAGTTGGACCCGGTGCCGCAGAGTCGGCAGGGCGAGGGCTTTGACGTCGTCGGGGATGACGTAGTCGCGGCCCGTCAGCCAGGCCCAGGCACGCGAGGTGGCCAGGAGGGCGGTGGCGCCGCGCGGGGAGACGCCGAGGGTGAGAGAGGGCGACTCGCGGGTGGCGCGGCAGATGTCCACGACGTAGGCGGTGATCTCGGGAGACACGGTCGTCTTGGCGACGGCGGCGCGGGCCGCTTCCAGATCGGCGGGGCCGGCCACGGGGCGTACGCCGGCGGCGCGCAGGTCGCGCGGGTTGAAGCCCGAGGCGTGTCGGGTGAGGACGTCGATCTCGTCCTGCCGTGAGGGCAGAGGGACCGTCAGCTTGAGCAGGAAACGGTCCAGTTGGGCTTCGGGGAGCGGATACGTGCCCTCGTACTCGACGGGGTTCTGGGTCGCCGCGACCAGGAAGGGATCGGGGAGCGGGCGCGGGGTGCCGTCGACTGTGACCTGGCGCTCCTCCATGGCTTCGAGGAGGGAGGACTGCGTCTTGGGAGGGGTGCGGTTGATTTCGTCCGCGAGGAGGAGGTTGGTGAAGACCGGTCCGGGCTGGAAGGAGAACTCGGCGGTGCGGGTGTCGTAGACGAGGGAGCCGGTGACGTCGCTCGGCATCAGGTCGGGGGTGAACTGGACGCGCTTGGTGTCGAGTTCGAGTGCGGATGCCAGGGCGCGGACGAGCAACGTTTTGGCGACTCCAGGGACTCCTTCAAGGAGAACGTGTCCGCGGCAGAGGAGAGCGACGACGAGGCCGGTCACGGCGGGATCCTGGCCGACCACGGCTTTGGCGATCTCGGCGCGCAGGGCCTCCAGGGATGCTCGGGCGGTGCCCGCGTCCCCGGTGTTCCCGGCATTGTCAGTGGTCGGGTCCATCATGAACGGCGTACCTCTCTTTCGAGGGCGTCGAGTTGGTCGGTCAGTGCGATCAGGGCCGCGTCGTCGCCGGGCGGCGGTCCGAAGAGGAGGGCGTGCAAGGCCTGTCCGTCGCCGGAGAGGTGGGCGGACAGGGCGGGGAGCAAGGCCTCGGGCGTGTGCGCCTGGGGGACGGGGACGCCGACGAGGGGGGCGAGACGGGTGCGGGTCGTGGAGCGGAGAGCGGCGGCGGCGCGGTCGCGGGCGTTGGCCTTGCGGTAGAGGCGGGCGCGGCCTTCGGCGGTCTCGGAGGCGCGGATCACGACGGGGAGTTTCTCGGGCACGAGGGGGCCGAAGCGGCGTGCCCGCCAGAAGGCGGCGAGGACCGCTGCGACGAACAGCTGCAGGGCCCCCCAGAGCCAGCCCGAGGGAAGCAGGTCGAGGAAGTTCTTCTGGTCGCCGGTGCCGGTGGCCGAGGCGTCGGAGAGCGAGGGGAGGTACCAGACCAGATGGGGGCGGGAACCGAGGAGTTGGAGGGCGAGCGAGGCGTTGCCCTCGTTGCCGAGGCGGTCGTTGTAGAGGATGTCCGGCGCGCCGAGCACGACGGTGTCACCGCCCCCGGACGCCTCGGGGATGCGCAGCAGGGTGGCGAGGCGCGCGCTGGGGTAGCAGGAGGCCGCGTCGAGGTGGGTGGTGGTGTAGCGGATCCCGCCGGTGTCGGCGCTGCCCGCGCGCCGGGCTTCGGGCAGGGTGCAGTCGGGGGCGAGTGTCGTGCCGGGGCTGGTGGCCGGGTCCGCGCTCACTCCTGGAGCCAGTCGCTGGACGGACGAGCTGCCGGCCGCGACGAGGACGGTGCGCCCACCGGAGGCGGCGGTTGCCTTGCGCAACCGGTCTTGTTGACGGGTAGTCAGCAGGTCGGGTACCGCGACCAGGACAGTGGTGTCCGGGCCGGCGGTCGTGCGTACCGCACCGAGGGTGGTGACCACACGCGTGGAGACGCCCCGGTCGGCGAGGAGTTGGGAGACGGCCCGGCTGCCGTACGGGTCGGCGGAGCGCGGGTCCAGCTCGCCGTGCCGGGCGGTGGAGCGTACGGCCGCCATGGCGACGGCCGCCGCCAGGATCAGCACGACGGCGAGCGTGACGCCCCGCGCGCGAGTCCACACCTGACGGACGGTCGGCGCGGTGGAGGTCGACGGCAGCGTGGCCTCGGCGGTCACTCGGCGGCCCCCTGGTGGGTGCTGGGGGCCGTGCTGGTGGTGCTGTGGGCGAGGGCGGGCCTGGTGCGTTCGAGGTCGCGGTCGAGTTCGGCGACGCGGCGGTACGACTGCTCGGTCGCCGTGCGTCCGCCGTATGTCACGTCGTCGAACTCGCGGGCCGCGGCGCGCAGTCCGTCCGTGTGCGTAGGCAGGGCACGTCCTGCCTCGGCGGCTGCCTCGTCGGCGGTGCGGCCGGGGCGGGCGTCCAGCAGGGTCCGTTCCTCCAGGGAGCGGACGATGGCCCGCATGCGTTCCTGCAGGGCCTGGTTCCAGTGGCCCTGGGCGGCGTGTGCCTCGCTGGCCGCGCGGTGTTCGGCGGCGCTGCGGGGGCGGTCGTCGAACAGGACGGCGGCGGAGGAGGGTTGCCGACGCGGGGTCCCGAGGCGCCACCACAGGGCGGCCAGCACGGCAACGACGAACAGGACGACGACGATCAGGCCGACCATGCCGCCGGGGGTCGCCGAGGAGGCCGAGCTGAACAGCCGGTCGAGCCAGTTCCAGAACGCGTTCAGCGCGCGCTGGAACAGTCCGGGATCGTTCTCGTGGTACATCCGCTTGGACAGCTCGCGGCGAGCCGCCTCCCGTGCGGGCCCCCGCGGGATGGTCACGGGCGGCTGGTCTCCCGAGCCGCCGGCTGCGCGGACGGCCGTGTGCGCGGCGCGCAGCAGGCCTCGCACGACCGTTTCGCCGGCGCCGGACGAGGCCGCCGCCGTGAGCACTCCCCCCGTGGGACTCACCGCATCAGCTCCCAGGGACGGGACGGGGCACGCCGGTGCCGGACGCCTGGACACCAGCTGCGCGGGCCAGCTCCAGATCGAGGGCTTCGCGGCGGATGCGCTGGTCGATGTAGAGGAGCACGGTGACGCCCGCGCTGATCGGCAGGGTGAGGGCGCCGCCGATCAGTGTCCCGACTCCCTGGATGATCAGGGACGTCCAGCCGGGGTGTCCGCCACTGGTGCCGAGCAGGTCGTTGATCCCGTCGTTGCTCACGGCGACCCCGATGACGGTGAAGGGGATGGCGATGAGGGCCTGGACGATCCTGACGATGAGCCCGGTGAGCAGCAGAATGCCGAAGGTACGCCACCAGGAGCCGCGTACCAGCTTCGCCGAGCGGCTCATGGCCTTCACGATGCTCTGCCGTTCCAGCATCAGGGCGGGCGTGGACAGGCAGAAGCGGATCACCAGCCACGTCGTGACGACGGCGGCTGCGAGGAAGCCCAGGGCCAGCAGGCCCGCCCCCGCGACGACGTCGCCGCCGGCGAGCATGACGACAATGCCGGGCAGCGCTCCGGCGACCCACACGCCGATGGTGATCAGGCCCAGCAGGAGGATCAGGCCGAACAGCTTCGGGATCTGCGGGCGGGCGTCACGCCACGCCTCCCCGATGCTGACCGGCCTGCCGAGGACCGCGCGGCTGGTGATGGTCGTGAGCATGGCGGTCGCGATGATCACGGCGATCGCGGAGATCACCGTGACGACGCCGGTGCCGGCCATCATGTCGGGCAGGGCCCGGTAGACATCGTCGGGATTGGCGTTCCGGCTGCCGAGCTGGATCTGTGCGACGGCGCCGGTCAGGACGAAGCCCTGCACGAGGACGAGGGTGACGGTCGTGAACAGAGCGACCGCGAGCGAGAGGCCGAGCACCGCGCGCCAGTGGGTGCGCATGGTGGAGACGGCGCCGTCGAGGATCTCGCCGACGCCGAGCGGGCGCAGCGGGATGACGCCGGGCTTGGCCGCGGGCGGGGGACCGCCCCAGCCGCCGCCCCAGGCTCCGTAGCCGCCGGGGCCGGGGCCCAGGTGCGGCCGGCCACCCCAGCCCGGACCGGGCGGCGGGGGCGGCGGGGTCTGGTTGGGGCTGGGGGCACCGGTGGGTGCGGACCACTGGCCCGGTGGCGGCTGCTCCTTGGACCACTTCACGCCTGGACCCTGCGCGTTCGCGCCCGGCTGCGGTGCGGGTGCGGTGTCGCCGGGGCGGTCGGCAGGCTCGGCGGGGCCGGACGCGCCGGGTTCCCGCCCCTCGGACGGGGCGGATCCGGGCGAGGCCCAGCCCGGAGTGTCTGTCATCGAAGCTCCTTCTCGGTGCCCGTCCGCGGTCGCGGTGGCAGGTTGGCAGCCATCGTGCCATGGGGTGGTCACCGGGTGACCGGCCGCGGTAGGGCCCGGATCCCTTCAATTGTCCGCCGGATCCGGGGCAGACTGACCGCATGGCTGATCAGCAGGCGCGAACCGACGGGGACAAGCGGTCGACCGAGATACCTGCGATCCGATGGGAGGAGCCACCCGAGGGCCCTGTACTGGTCCTCCTCGATCAGACGAGGCTGCCGGCCGAGGAGGTCGAGCTGGTGTGCACGGACGCGTCGGCGCTGGTGGAGGCGATCCGTGCGCTCGCCGTGCGCGGGGCTCCGCTGCTGGGGATCGCGGGGGCGTACGGTGTCGCGCTCGCCGCCGCACGTGGCTTCGACGTGGCCGAGGCGGCACGAGCGCTCGAGGGCGCCCGGCCCACGGCGGTGAACCTCTCCGTGGGCGTGCGCCGGGCCCGGGCCGCGTACGAGGCGGCGCTGGCGAGGACCGGCGACGCCACGGAGGCGGCCGCGGCGGCGCTGGGCGCGGCGCGGACGCTGCACCGGGAGGACGCCGAGGCCAGCTCCCGGATGGCGGCCCACGGTCTGGCGCTCCTGGACGAGTTGCTGTCCGGTGGCGGGCACCGGATTCTCACCCACTGCAACAGCGGTTCGCTGGTGTCGGGCGGCGAGGGCACGGCGTTCGCGGTGGCCCTGGCGGCGCACCGCGAGGGGCGGCTGCGGCGGCTGTGGGTGGACGAAACGCGTCCGTTGCTGCAAGGTGCTCGCCTGACGGCGTACGAAGCGGCCCGCAGTGGAATGGCGTACACCTTGCTCACCGACAACGCGGCGGGTTCCCTGTTCGCGGCGGGTGAGGTGGACGCGGTGCTGATCGGTGCGGACCGGATCGCGGCCGACGGCTCGGTGGCGAACAAGGTGGGGAGCTATCCGCTCGCGGTGCTGGCGCGGTACCACCATGTGCCGTTCATCGTGGTGGCGCCGGTGACGACGGTCGACCCGGACACACCTGACGGTGCGTCCATCGAGGTCGAGCAGCGAGCCGGCTTCGAGGTGACCGAGGTCACAGCACCCCAGGTGCCGGTGACGGGAGCAGGAGGCGGGATTCCGGTGGCACCCCTGGGGACCCAGGCGTACAACCCGGCGTTCGACGTGACGCCGCCCGAGCTGGTGACGGCCATCGTCACCGAGGAGGGAGCCGTTTCACCCGTGACAGCCGAGGCTCTTGCCGAGCTGTGTGCCAGGTCACGCCAGGTAACGATTAGCTAATGGGATGATGTCGTTTATGAAGGGACGAGTCCTTGTCGTCGACGACGACACCGCACTGGCCGAGATGCTCGGGATCGTGCTGCGTGGTGAAGGTTTTGAGCCGTCTTTTGTAGCCGACGGCGACAAGGCGCTGGCCGCTTTTCGGGAGACCAAGCCCGATCTGGTGCTGCTGGACCTGATGCTGCCCGGGCGGGACGGCATCGAGGTGTGCCGGCTGATCCGGGCGGAGTCCGGGGTGCCGATCGTGATGCTCACGGCGAAGAGCGACACCGTCGACGTGGTCGTGGGCCTGGAGTCGGGCGCCGACGACTACATCGTCAAGCCGTTCAAGCCGAAGGAGCTGGTCGCCCGGATCCGGGCGCGGCTGCGGCGGTCGGAGGAGCCGGCCCCGGAGCAGCTGACCATCGGTGACCTGGTCATCGACGTGGCCGGGCACTCGGTGAAGCGGAACGGGCAGTCGATCGCGCTGACCCCGCTGGAGTTCGACCTGCTGGTCGCACTCGCCCGCAAGCCGTGGCAGGTGTTCACGCGCGAGGTGCTCCTCGAGCAGGTGTGGGGCTACCGGCACGCCGCCGACACGCGGCTTGTCAACGTGCACGTCCAGCGGCTGCGTTCCAAGGTCGAGAAGGACCCGGAGCGGCCGGAGATCGTGGTGACCGTCCGTGGTGTCGGTTACAAGGCCGGACCGAGCTGACATGTCCGGGGACAGTGCCGCTTCGGCTCCCGGCCGGTCCGGGGCCCGTCCGGAGCGGCCTGTCGGCCGGACGGCGGGTGCGCGTTTCAGGAGTCTCTTCGAGGGCGGTCTGCTCGAGGGCGGGGTCCAGCGCAGCCCGGTCATCAGGCTGCTTTTGCGCTGGGTGCGCCGTCCGCTGCTGCCGGTGATGCGGCTGTGGCGGCGCAACATCCAGCTGCGCGTCGTCGCGACGACGCTGGTGATGTCCCTGGGTGTCGTCCTGCTGCTCGGATTCGTCGTGATCGGGCAGGTGCGCAACGGCCTGCTGGACGCGAAGGTGAAGGCCTCGCAGAGCCAGGCCACTGGCGGCTTCGCGGTGGCCAAGCAGAGGGCCGACGAGGCGGCCAGCGGCGCCGGTAGCGGTGCCGGCGCCGGTGCTACCGGGACCGGCACCCCCGACGGCACGGCGTCCGTGGACGGCCGGCAGTCGCAGAACGTCATCCAGTGGATGAGCGACCTCGTGGAGTCGCTGTCCAGCGGCGGTGCGGGCGCCTTCGACGTCGTCACGCTGCCCGTCGGGGACGACAGCGGCGGCGGACGCAGCCCGCGCGGTTCGGGGAACGTCAATCCGACCTCCAGCGTGCCCGCCGACCTGCGCGATCGGGTCAACAGCGGAACGACCGCCGCCCAGAGCTACAGCCGGATCGTGTACTCCAACGGCAAGGACTCGCAGCCGGCGCTGGTCATCGGCAAGCAGGTCAACGACCCCAACGGGCGGCCGTACGAGCTGTACTACCTTTTCCCGCTCACGCAGGAGGAGAAGTCACTGAGCCTGGTCAAGGGCACGCTCGCGACCGCCGGGCTGTTCGTCGTCGTGCTGCTCGGCGCGATCGCCTGGCTGGTGGTGCGGCAGGTCGTCACGCCGGTGCGGATGGCGGCCGGGATCGCGGAGCGGCTGTCCGCCGGGCGGCTGCAGGAGCGGATGAAGGTCACCGGCGAGGACGACATCGCGCGTCTGGGTGAGGCCTTCAACAAGATGGCGCAGAACCTCCAGGTGAAGATCCAGCAGCTGGAGGACCTGTCGCGGATGCAGCGCCGGTTCGTGTCGGACGTCTCGCACGAGCTGCGTACGCCGCTGACGACCGTCCGTATGGCCGCCGACGTCATCCATGAGGCGCGCGAGGACTTCGATCCGGTGACCGCGCGGTCGGCCGAACTGCTCGCCGACCAGCTGGACCGCTTCGAGTCACTGCTCGCGGACCTGCTGGAGATCAGCCGCTTCGACGCGGGGGCGGCGGCGCTGGAGGCCGAGCCGATAGACCTCAGGGATGTCGTCCGGCGCGTGGTCAGCGGCGCCGAGCCGCTCGCCGAGCGTAAGGGCACGCACATACGCGTGGTCGGCGATCAGCAGCCCGTCGTCGCCGAGGCCGACGCCCGGCGGGTGGAGCGCGTGCTGCGCAACCTCGTCGTCAACGCCGTCGAGCACGGCGAGGGCAGGGACGTCGTCGTCAAGCTCGCCGCGGCGGGCGGCGCGGTCGCCGTCGCGGTGCGCGACTACGGCGTGGGACTCAAGCCCGGCGAGGCGACGCGTGTCTTCAGCCGCTTCTGGCGGGCGGACCCGGCACGCGCGCGTACCACGGGCGGTACGGGCCTCGGCCTGTCGATCGCCCTGGAGGACGCGCGGCTGCACGGCGGCTGGCTGCAGGCCTGGGGCGAGCCGGGTGGCGGCTCCCAGTTCCGGCTGACGCTGCCCCGGACCGCCGACGAGCCGCTGCGGGGCTCGCCGATACCGCTGGAGCCCAAGGACTCGCGCCGAAACCGTGGCCTCAACGCAGCGGGTCTGCCCGGCGGGGGCGAGGAGAAGCGGGCGACCGTCCCCGTGCAGCAGGGCGGCGCCCAGGCCTCCGCGCTGCCGCCGCGCGCCCCGGCCGGGCCCCGGCTGGTCGCCGCCGACCCGGCCGCACTGCCCGGTAACGGCAACGGCGCGCGCGTGGTGCCCCGGCCCACCGGCGGCACCCAGCGCGGGGACGACAGGCCCGCCACGGCTCCGGCACCCGACCCGGGCGCGGCCCGGCCGGATGCGGACCGGGCGGAGGACTCGAGCAAGCCAGGGGAGGCATTTCGTGGGCGCTGACCGCAAGGGGGGCGTCCGGCCCAGGCCGGGACGCGCAGTGGTCTACGCCGCCTTGGGAGCCGTACTGCTGGCCGGGTGCGCCTCGATGCCCGACAGCGGGGATCTGCGGAACGTGGAGTCCACGCCGCGGCAGGACACCCGGGTCCGGGTGTTCGCCATGCCGCCGGCCGAGGGCGCCGGGCCCGCCGAGATCATGCAGGGCTTCCTGGAAGCGCTGACCAGTGACGACCCTGACTACGACACGGCCCGCAAGTATCTGGCGTCCGACGCGGCACACCGCTGGCGGCCGGAACAGTCGACCACGGTCCTCGCGGGCGGCCCGAGCATCGAGCCGGACTGCCGGGCGGGCACCGGCACGGAGCCGACCAACAGCGTCACCTGTGTGCTGGCGGGCAGCCGGGTCGCGACGGTGGACGAGCAGCTGGCGTACGAGCCGGCTGGCGGTGCCTACCGCAAGAAGGTCCACCTCACGCGCAGCCCCAAGGACGGGCAGTGGCGCATCGACGGGCTGCCCGACGGCGTCGTCATGGGCAAGTCGGACTTCCAGCGCAACTACACCTCCGTCGACAAGTACTACTTCGCTTCCGACACGGCGGTCGGGTCGGCGGGGCAGCCGGTGGCGGTCGCCGACCCGGTGTTCGTGCGCGGCAAGGTGGATCCGATGACGCAGACGGTCCGCTCGCTGCTGAGCGGGCCCTCCCGCTGGCTGGGGCCGGTCGTCAGATCCAGCTTCCCGACCGGTGCGGCCCTGCAGAAGGATGTGTCGGGGCTGGCGCCGGACGACCAGAACAAGCTGACGGTGCCGCTGAACCTCAAGGCGTCCCAGGTCGCGGGGCCCAAGTGCACCGAGATGGCGACGCAGGTGCTGTTCACCCTGCGGAACCTGGCGCCGACGCTGGAGTCCGTGGAGTTGCAGGGGGCTGGCGGCCACCGGCTGTGCGATCTCAGCGAGGAGCGTGCCGAGTCCACCGCGTGGCACGGGGCGGCCAAGAGCCCCGAGAACCTGTACTACCTCGACGGCAAGCACCGGCTGGTGCGCATGCCGACGGGGAGTACGACCACCAACGCGGTTCCGGTGCCGGGTGCGCTGGGCGAGGGCGACAAGGCGCTCGAGTCGGTGGCGGTGTCGCGGGACGAGCACAGCGCCGCCGGCGTCGGCGATCAGGGCAGGTCGTTGTACGTGACGTCGCTGGCGTCGGGCGGTTCGCTCGGGGACGCGCTGGTGACCAGCCAGGGCGCGACCGCGGCCGACCGGCTGACGACGCCGAGCTGGGACGCCCCCGGCGACCTGTGGGTGGCCGACCGCGACCCGCGCCGTCCGAGGCTGTACGTCATGGAACAGGGCCTCGCCAAACCGCGGGAGGTCGTGGTTGCGGGCCTGTCCGGCCGGATCAAGGACGCGCGGGTCGCCGCCGACGGGGTACGGATCGCGCTGGTGGTGGAGAAGGACGGCAAGCAGTCCCTGCTCATCGGCCGGATCCAGCGCGACGACGGGACCGGGCAGGGCACGTCGGTGGTCGAACTGCGCTCGGCCGCGCCCGACCTGGAGCAGGTCAGCGCCCTGTCGTGGGCCGGGGACAGCAGGCTGCTGGTCGTCGGCCGTGAGCAGGGCGGCGTGCTGCAGACGCGGTACGTCCAGGTCGACGGCTCCACGCTCGACGGGCCGGCGCCCGGCGCGCTCACCGGCGTCAAGGCGATCGCCGCGTCCGAGGACGAGCGGGTGCCGCTGGTGGCCTACTCGGAGGACGACGGGATCGTACGGCTGCCGTCCGGATCGCAGTGGCAGAAGGTGGACAAGGACGGCACAGCGCCGGTCTATCCGGGCTGAGCGTCGCGACGCGCACCGCCCGTTCACCCGTGTGGGTGATGGGTGGTGCGCGGTCCTCCGGGTTGTCCACAGGTGCTTGTCCACAGGGGTGGCCGGGCCGCTTCGGCGTTGGCACAGTGGTGGACATGCGGGGGTGGTGGCGAGACCTCACCGACCTGGTGCTGCCGGCCGAGTGCGCGGGCTGCGGGGCACCTCGTACGGTGCTCTGCCCGCGCTGCCGGGCCGCTCTGTGCGGTCGCGTGCCGCGGCGGGTGCGGCCGGTGCCGGAGCTGGCCGGGCTGCCGGTGGTTCATGCGGCGGCTCCGTACGCGGAGGAGGTGCGTGCGCTTCTTCTGGCTCACAAGGAGCGGGGCGCGCTGGCCCTCGCGGGAGAGCTGGGCGCGGCTCTGGCGGGGGCTGTGCGGGCAGGGCTCGACGGGTGCGGTGCCGATGCCGCTGCCGGGTGCCCGGGGACCGTGCTGCTGGTCCCCGTGCCTTCCGCCCGGTGGGCCGTGCGGGCGCGGGGGCACGATCCGGTGCGGCGAATGGCGTTCGCGGCGGCCGGTGAGCTGCGGCGCGCCGGGAGGCCGGCCAGGGTGGCGGCCGTGTTGCGGCAGCGGCGGCCGGTGGCGGACCAGGCCGGGCTCGACGCGCAGCGGCGCCTCGCGAACCTCGCGGGGGCGCTGGAGGTGACGGCGGGCGGTGGCCGGCTGCTCGGCTCCGGCCCCGTCGTGCTCGTTGACGACCTGATCACGACGGGTGCCAGCCTCGCGGAGGCGGCACGGGCCCTGCGGGAGGTGGCAGAGGAGCGAAGTCGGGTGAGCAGAGCCGTGTACGGGGCCGTAACTCGGGAAGGAAGGGATGAACAACGGATCGGAGCACGGACGGAGGGCGAGAAGTGGGTGCACGGTGCACCGGAAAAGACGACGGGGAACGCCCCCGGGCATGCACTCCATGCCGCCGTGATCGCCGCTCCGCGGGATTCTTTCGAATTGAACAGGAACTGACCGCTGACCTGCATCGTTGCAGGTAGTGAGAGGGGTAATTCACCTGAACGGAGGTACGCGGGAGTAGAGGGTGACGACATCCGTCCGGGCGAGATATGTTCGGTTGTGAGGAAAGGCGCAGGCCACACCTCTCATATCGGAATGCCGTGCCACGGGGTTTTCCGCAATCACCCGTGGCGGTGGGGTGGAGATCTCGCCCATGGGGGAGGAGGAGGTGGAAGTCACCGAGTCCGAGGTCCGGTGCTCACCGGGCCTGGTGCGAAAGGGAGATGCTCCGCCGACCGAGCGGAGTGATCCGGGAACGGAGTTCTGCGTGGACATCGTCGTCAAAGGCCGCAAGACCGAGGTGCCCGAGCGGTTCCGCAAGCACGTGGCCGAGAAGCTGAAGCTGGAGAAGATCCAGAGGCTCGATGCCAAGGTGATCAGCCTCGACGTCGAGGTGTCCAAGGAACCGAACCCCCGACAGGCCGACCGTTGCGATCGAGTGGAGATCACGCTCCGCTCCCGCGGTCCGGTGATCCGGGCGGAGGCAGCAGCCAGCGATCCGTACGCGGCACTCGACCTGGCGGCGGAGAAGCTGGACGCCCGGCTGCGCAAGCAGCACGACAAGCGTTTCTCGCGCCGGGGCGCACGCCGGATCTCGGCGGCCGAGGTCCCCGACCACGTCCCGGGCGCGGCGACGCTCAGCGGGAACGGCCTGCCGATCCGGGAGGAAGACACGGAGGGAGTGCCGACGAAGAAGATCGGCTCGCTGGAGGTCAAGGGTGAGGGTCCCCTCGTCGTCCGCGAGAAGACCCACGTCGCCTCCCCGATGAGCCTCGACCAGGCCCTCTACGAGATGGAACTGGTCGGCCACGACTTCTACCTGTTCGTCGACGCGGAGACGAAGGAACCGAGTGTCGTCTATCGGCGGCACGCCTACGACTACGGTGTGATCCACCTCAGTACGGACCCGATGGTCGCCGAGGCGCAGGCCCCCGCGGCGGGTGGCACGCTGGGCGGCTGACATCCGACCCACGTCGAGCGGGTGCCCCTGGAAGCGCGTGTGCGCCCCCAGGGGCACCTGTGTGCGACCACTTCACGCCCCGCACGTCACCTCTGTGTCGCCCGGGCATGAAATCATGGCCGGACCGGCCCAACCGGTGGGCCGCTGCCTTGGGTTGGCGATGGCACAGGACCACAGGCCACAGCCTCAGGGGGAGGAACGATGGCGGACACCTTCGGACCGATGCGGGACGAGGATGGCGACGACGGCGTCATCGGCATGCGGCCCGACACGGGCGCCGTACGCGCGGAGCCGATCAGAGTCCTGGTCGTGGACGATCACGCCCTCTTCCGGCGAGGCCTGGAGATCGTGCTCGCTGCCGAGGAGGACATCCAGGTCGTCGGCGAGGCCGGAGACGGCGCCGAGGCCGTGGACAAGGCCGCCGACCTGCTGCCCGACATCGTGCTGATGGACGTTCGCATGCCCAAGCGCGGCGGGATCGAGGCCTGCACCTCCATCAAGGAGGTTGCTCCCAGCGCGAAGATCATCATGCTGACGATCAGCGACGAGGAGGCCGACCTCTACGACGCGATCAAGGCGGGCGCCACCGGATACCTCCTGAAGGAGATCTCCACGGACGAGGTGGCGACCGCCATTCGCGCGGTGGCCGACGGACAGTCGCAGATCAGCCCGTCCATGGCGTCCAAGCTCCTCACCGAGTTCAAGTCGATGATCCAGCGCACCGACGAGCGCCGGCTGGTGCCCGCGCCGCGGCTGACCGACCGGGAGCTGGAGGTCCTCAAGCTCGTCGCGACCGGGATGAACAACCGGGACATCGCCAAGGAGCTGTTCATCTCGGAGAACACGGTGAAGAACCACGTCCGCAACATCCTGGAGAAGCTCCAGCTGCACTCCAGGATGGAGGCCGTTGTCTACGCGATGCGGGAGAAGATCCTCGAGATCCGGTAGCGGTAGCGCGTGCGCTAGGCGAGGGTGCGGGCGAGTTCCCTCGTCAGAGGCTCGCGCAGGGTGGGTGCGTCCACCCGCTCCACGCGGACGTCCGTGCAGTTCACCCAGCTCGCCGCCTCGACCAGGGCCTCGGCGACCGCCGGGACCGACTTCGGGCCGTCCAGCGTGACCTGCCTGGCCACCAGCGTGCGCCCCTCGCGCGCCGGATCCACCCGCCCGACCAGCCGGCCGCCCGCGAGCACCGGCATCGCGAAGTAGCCGTGGATGCGCTTCGGCTTGGGCACGTACGCCTCCAGGCGGTGGGTGAAGCCGAAGATGCGCTCCGTCCGCGCCCGCTCCCAGATCAGCGAGTCGAACGGCGACAGCAGCGTGGTGCGGTGACGGCCGCGCGGCGGTGTCGCCAGGGCCGCCGGGTCGGCCCAGGCGGGCTTGGACCAGCCCTCGACCTCGACCGGCACCAGGCCCGAGTCGGCGATGACCGCGTCGACCTGCTCGCCCTTGAGGCGGTGGTAGTCGGCGATGTCCGCGCGCGTGCCGACGCCGAGGGACTCGCCGGCCAGCCGGACCAGGCGGCGCAGGCACTCGCCGTCGTCCAGCTCGTCGTGCAGCAGCGCGTCCGGGACGGCGCGCTCGGCGAGGTCGTACACCCGCTTCCAGCCGCGTCGCTCGACGCACACGACCTCGCCGTACATCAGCGCGCGCTCCACCGCGACCTTGGTGCCGGACCAGTCCCACCACTCGTTGGTCTTCTTCGCGCCGCCCAGCTCCGTGGAGGTCAGCGGGCCCTCCGTGCGCAGTTGCTTGAGGACCTGGTCGTACGCGCCCTCGGGCAGCTCGTGGTTCCAGTGCGGGCGGTCGCGGTAGGCGCGGCGGCGGAAGGCGAAGTGCGGCCACTCCTCGATGGGCAGGATGCACGCCGCGTGCGACCAGTACTCGAAGGCGTGCGGACGCGCGGGCGACACGCCCGCGGCTGCGGGCTTCCAGTAGGCGGCCTCGACCGTCTTGCGGCCGACCGCGCCGAGCCGGGCGTAGGGCACGAGCTCATGGGAGCGGGCGAGCACCGAGATCGTGTCGAGCTGGACCGCGCCGAGGTGGCGCAGCACCCCGCGGACTCCGGCCCGCCGGTCGGGCGCACCGAGGAATCCCTGGGCCCGCAGGGCGATACGGCGGGCGTCGTCCGCGGTGAGAGTGATGGTCGGGCGCGGCAGGGTCGTCATGCCCCGGACGATAGGGGGTGCCACTGACAGTCCCGGCTGACCTGCGGTTTCGCCAGGGCCTGTCCGGCGGGTCATGCCGGAGTCGCGGGGGCATGGCACGCACCATGCCCCACTTGCCCGCACTGACACGACGCCGTTGCCCGGTGCCGGCCTGACCCGCCGGACAGGCCCTAGACACGTGCGGGCAGGTACGGCGCCGTGGACGGCAGACCCAGGTCGGAGGGGAGCAGGGAACCGACCCAGCAGTCACGGCGCACGCCCTTGTTGTTGAGCGCGGAGCGCAGGGTCCCCTCGATGGTGAAACCCGCGCGTTCGGCCACCGAGCGGGACGCGTGGTTGCCGACCTCGGCGCGCCATTCGACCCGGTCGACACCGACCTCGGTGAAGATCCACCGGCAGGCGGTGAGCGTGGCCTCGGTGACATAGCCGTGCCCGCGGTGCTCCTTGGCCGCCCAGAAGCCGACTTCCGCCACGCCGAGCGAGCGCATGGTGAGCCCGAGCATGGCGGAGAGTTCCCCGCCGGTGAGGAAGACTCCGAAGGTGAACATCGAACCGTCTGCCCAGCCGTCGGGGACCAGCTGTTCGGTGAAGCCGCTCGCGTGCTCGGGCAGGTACGGCGAGGGCACCGTGGTCCAGCGCTGGATGTCGGGGTCCTGCGCGGCGTCGTACACCGCCTGGGTGTCGTGCGGGCCTACCGTGCGCAGGACCAGGCGGTCCGTGCTGAGTGTGACGGGTTCCATCGCCCGATTGTGCTCGGCGGAGCGGATACGGGCCATCGGATTTCGCTATACGTGAGCGCGTGACCACAGTTCGCGCAATTCCTCGCGCCGATGCGGCACTATCGCCGTGGCCCGTCCGTTGTCCTGGATGAAGCAGCCGTCGGGCAGCCAGGCCTCCCGACCCAGCCGGGTCCTCGCATACGATGGCCGTTGCTCAGTACGTCAAATGGAAACCGACCGTCCCAGGCCCGACCGGCAAGGAGACAAACCCCCGTGTCCGTCCTCTCGAAGATCATGCGTGCAGGCGAAGGCAAGATCCTGCGCAAGCTGCACCGCATCGCGGACCAGGTCAACTCCATCGAAGAGGACTTCGTCGACCTCTCCGACGCCGAGCTGCGAGCCCTCACCGAGGAGTACAAGCAGCGCTACGCCGATGGTGAGAGCCTGGACGACCTGCTCCCCGAGGCGTTCGCCACCGTCCGTGAGGCCGCTAAGCGCGTCCTCGGCCAGCGGCACTACGACGTGCAGCTGATGGGCGGCGCCGCCCTCCACCTCGGCTACGTCGCCGAGATGAAGACCGGTGAGGGCAAGACCCTCGTCGGCACCCTGCCCGCGTATCTGAACGCCCTCTCCGGAGACGGCGTCCACATCGTCACGGTCAACGACTACCTGGCCGAGCGCGACTCCGAGATGATGGGCCGCGTCCACAAGTTCCTGGGCCTGGACGTCGGCTGCATCCTGGCCAACATGACGCCGGCCCAGCGCCGCGAGCAGTACGCGTGCGACATCACCTACGGCACGAACAACGAGTTCGGCTTCGACTACCTGCGCGACAACATGGCGTGGTCGAAGGACGAGCTGGTGCAGCGCGGCCACAACTTCGCGATCGTCGACGAGGTCGACTCCATCCTGGTCGACGAGGCCCGTACGCCGCTGATCATCTCCGGCCCGGCCGACCAGGCCACCAAGTGGTACGGCGACTTCGCCAAGCTCGTCACGCGCCTGAAGAAGGGTGAGGCGGGCAACCCCCTCAAGGGCGTCGAGGAGACCGGCGACTACGACGTCGACGAGAAGAAGCGCACCGTCGCCATCCACGAGTCCGGTGTCTCCAAGGTCGAGGACTGGCTGGGCATCGACAACCTCTACGAGTCGGTGAACACCCCCCTCGTGGGCTACCTGAACAACGCCATCAAGGCCAAGGAGCTCTTCAAGCGCGACAAGGACTACGTCGTCATCGACGGCGAGGTCATGATCGTCGACGAGCACACCGGCCGTATCCTCGCCGGCCGCCGCTACAACGAGGGCATGCACCAGGCGATCGAGGCGAAGGAAGGGGTGGACATCAAGGACGAGAACCAGACGCTCGCCACGATCACCCTGCAGAACTTCTTCCGCCTCTACAACAAGCTCTCCGGCATGACCGGTACGGCGATGACCGAGGCCGCCGAGTTCCACCAGATCTACAAGCTCGGCGTGGTCCCGATCCCGACCAACAGGCCGATGGTCCGCAAGGACCAGTCGGACCTGATCTACCGCACCGAGGTCGCCAAGTTCGAGGCGGTCGTCGACGACATCGCCGAGAAGCACGAGAAGGGCCAGCCGATCCTGGTCGGCACGACCTCCGTCGAGAAGTCGGAGTACCTCTCGCAGCAGCTCTCCAAGCGCGGCATCCAGCACGAGGTGCTGAACGCCAAGCACCACGAGCGCGAGGCGTCGATCGTCGCCCAGGCCGGCCGCAAGGGCGCGGTGACCGTGGCCACCAACATGGCCGGCCGTGGTACGGACATTAAGCTCGGCGGCAACCCCGAGGACCTCGCCGAGGCCGAGCTGCGCCAGCGCGGCCTCGACCCCGAGGAGCACATCGAGGAGTGGGCGCACGCCCTGCCCGCCGCCCTGGAGAAGGCCGAGCAGGCCGTCAAGGCCGAGAAGGACGAGGTCGAGTCCCTCGGCGGCCTCTACGTCCTCGGCACCGAGCGGCACGAGTCGCGCCGGATCGACAACCAGCTGCGCGGCCGCTCCGGCCGTCAGGGCGACCCCGGTGAGTCCCGCTTCTACCTCTCCCTCGGCGACGACCTGATGCGCCTGTTCAAGGCCCAGATGGTCGAGCGTGTGATGTCCATGGCCAACGTCCCGGACGACGTGCCGATCGAGAACAAGATGGTCACGCGCGCGATCGCGTCCGCGCAGTCGCAGGTCGAGCAGCAGAACTTCGAGACCCGTAAGAACGTCCTGAAGTACGACGAGGTGCTCAACCGCCAGCGTGAGGTCATCTACGGCGAGCGCCGGCGCGTCCTGGAGGGCGAGGACCTGCACGAGCAGGTGCAGCACTTCATGGACGACACGATCGACGCGTACATCGCCGCCGAGACCGCCGAGGGCTTCCCCGAGGACTGGGACCTGGACCGGCTGTGGGGTGCCTTCCGGCAGCTGTACCCGGTCAAGGTCACCGTCGAGGAGCTGGAGGAGGCCGCCGGTGACCGGGCGGGTCTGACCGCGGAGTTCATCTCGGAGTCCATCAAGGAGGACATCCACGAGCAGTACGCGGCCCGGGAGACGCAGCTCGGCTCCGAGATCATGCGTGAGCTGGAGCGCCGGGTCGTGCTGTCGGTCCTCGACCGCAAGTGGCGTGAGCACCTCTACGAGATGGACTACCTCCAGGAGGGCATCGGCCTGCGCGCGATGGCCCAGAAGGACCCGCTGGTCGAGTACCAGCGCGAGGGCTTCGACATGTTCACCGCGATGATGGAGGGCATCAAGGAGGAGTCCGTCGGCTACCTGTTCAACCTGGAGGTCCAGGTCGAGCAGCAGGTCGAGGAAGTCCCGGTCGAGGAGGAGCCGGTCGGCGAGGGTGTCCACGACACGGTTCCGGCGCAGGCCGGGGCGCGTCCGGAGATCCGCGCGAAGGGGCTGGACGTTCCGCAGCGGCGGGATCTGCACTTCTCGGCGCCGACCGTGGACGGTGAGGGCGGCATCGTGGAGCGTGACCTCGAGGACGACGAGCCGGTGCGGTCGGAGTCGGACGGACTGACGCGTGCCGAGCGGCGGCGGCAGGCCAAGGGCGGACGGCGTCGCAAGAAGTGACCTGCGGCGCGTTAGCCGCCCAACAGGGCCGGGTTCCTCTGGGAACCCGGCCCTGCTGCGTTGGTGGCTGCCAGGGCCTGGCCGGCGGATCATGCCGGAGTCGCGGGGCAGGGGCACGCCCGTCTGCGGCGTTGTCGTCGGCCCTGACGCTCCGCGTCGGCGCCCTCCTCCGCCGGACAGGCTCTAGTGGCGGGTGCCGGTTTCCACCGCTGTGCAGCGCCAGCGGAGGTCCTGGCCGAGTTCCAGGCGGAAGGCGAGGGCGCGGAGCCGGTCGCCGGCGGCGATACGGGCGAAGACCTCGAGGGCGCCGTCGCGGGGGACGTAGTAGCCGATGTCGTGGACGCGGGGGCGGGAACCGCGCGTGCGCAGGGGGCTGCGTTCGGCGAGGCGGATCAGATCGTCGTAGGCGCGGCCCGCGGTGTGGCGGAGCATCCAGTGGACGGGCCGCTGACCGCTCAGGACGGCCAGCAGGCGGTCGGCGAAGAGGTCGGTGGGCTGGAGCTGCCGTACGCCCGTCTGTGGCGTCGTGCGGGCCGTCTCCGGCGCGGCGGGCGGGCGGGTACCGGTCGTTTCCGGACCTGGGGTCGGGCGGGTGCGGGGCGATTCCGCGTCGGTGGGCGGGTGGGGCGCCGTGAGGGCGGTGGCCGGCTGGTGGGCCGTCGGGCGGCGGGGCGGAATCCTGGGCGGAGCTCCTGCCGGGCGGCGGGTGTCGTGACGGGTCGGCGGACGGTGGCGCGGTCGGGGCTGGGAGGTGCGGCGCGGCGCCTTGTCCGTGGTGCGGCTCATGACCTTGTTCATGGGGTCCCCGTTCGGCGGGCCCGGTTGATACCGGGCGGTAACTCGCTGGTGGGGATCTTGTACGGGGGCCGGGAGCCGGGTGGCAAGGACGTCGGGGAGGGCTGGGGAGGGGGCGAGAGGTTCACCTATCCGAGGGAAGCGGGAGGGGGTGAGCGGTGGGACGTGGCGGGTGCCCCGGGTGAATGCGCGGCCCGCAGTGGACGGCTCCGAGGGCGTGGGCACAGACCCGAAAGGGGACGGCCGCACGTATCCTGAAGGCCCTCCGGGAGACGCGTCAGCCGGTCTTCCCGGGGCCTCAGCGGAGCCATTGAGCAGGAAAGAGCGGCCAGCATGCGCGTCTACGTCCCCCTGACCCTCCCCGGTCTCGCCGAGGCGCACAAGACGGGTGAGCTGGGGAGCGGCGCCTTCGTCGCGTACGCCGTCACACCCGCGTTGCGCGAGTGGTACCTCTCCGAGGACCTCGAGGAGCTGGAGTACGCCGCGCTCAGCCGGGCCGCGCTGGCCTCGCTGCGGCTGCTCGCGGCGGATCCGGGTGCGGTACGGCGCCGGGTCGTGGTCGCCGTGGACGTGGACGTGGCCGACGGTGCCGCGAGCGCCGACCCGGACCGCGGGCTCGACCCCACCGCCCTCGGCGAGGTGACCGTGACGGCGACCGTGCCGCTCGCGAAGGCGGCCGCGGTGCATGTCGACGCCGATGACGCGGAGCAGGACGTGGCCGCGGCGGCACAGGCGCTGGAGGCGGCCGACGGCGGGGACGACGACGCGCAGTTCGCCGTGGACGGAGCGGACGATCACGAGCTGCTGTGGTACGCCACCCAGGAGATCCCCAACCTGGTCGGGCAGGCCTGACCCGGCCGGGTCGGCCGGCGGCCGTCGTTGTCAGTGGGGGCGGGTACGGTCTTTGGCATGGGGATGCAGCAAAGCGCGCACATCGTCTGGGACTGGAACGGCACGCTGTTCCACGACAATGACGCGATCATCGGGGCGACGAACGCGGCCTTCGCGGAGCTGGGGCTCGCGCCGATCACGCTGGAGCAGTACAGGTCGCTGTACTGCGTGCCGGTGCCCAGGTTCTACGAGCGGCTGATCGGCCGGCTGCCCACCGACGCCGAGTGGGAGCTGATGGACGGGGTCTTCCACCGGTACTACGCCGAGCACCGGGTGCGGTGCGCTCTGACCGAGGGTGCGGAGGAGTTGCTCGCGGGGTGGCGGTCGGCGGGGCACAGCCAGTCGCTGCTGAGCATGTATGTGCACGAGGAACTGGTGCCACTCGTGCGGGGGTTCGGGATCGAGGCGCACTTCCTGCGCGTCGACGGGCGTACGGGGCCGTCCGGGGGCAGCAAGGCCGAGCACATGGTGCGGCATCTGCAGGCGCTGAGCGGTTTCGCGGAGCCGGCGCGGACCGTGGTGATCGGGGACGCGGCGGACGACGCGGTCGCGGCGCGGGAAGTGGGGGCGCGGGCCGTGCTGTACACCGGGGGATCGCACAGCCGGGCCAGCCTGGAGGAAGTGGGGGTGCCGGTGGTGGACACGCTGGCCGAGGCGGTGGAGGAAGCGCAGCGAATAGCGGCGTAGCCGCGAGTGCCGGGAACTGCGCGGCCTACCGCTACGGACCGGCCACCTGCCGCCCGCCGCGCGGCAACGCACCACCCGCCGCGCGGCAACGCACCACCCGCCACGTGGCAACGCACCGCACCCAACCGGCGGGTTCCGCTCCGGCCGCCCCCGCCAGGGCCGCCCCTCAGCTCGCCGGTGCCTTGCTCCTCAGCACCTTGAGGAACTCGCGCATCCAGGCCGGGTGGTCCGGCCAGGCTCGGGAGGAGACCAGGGTGCCGTCGACCACGGCCTCGGTGTCCTGGAAGCCCGCTCCGGCTGCCTGCATGTCCGGCTCGAGCGCGGGGTACGCCGTGACCCGGCGGCCGCGCAGGCTGTCGATCGCCGCGGTGAGCAGCGGGCCGTGGCAGATCTGGGCGACCGGCTTGTCGGAGTCGAAGAACGCCTTGAGGATCTTGCGGAGTTCGGGGTCGTTGCGCAGGTACTCGGGGGCCCGGCCGCCGGGGATGACGACGGCCGCGTACTCGCCGGGGTCCACGTCGGAGAAGGCCAGGTCGGCGGGCCAGGTGTAACCGGGCTTCTCGGTGTAGGTGTCGTAGCCGGGTTCGAAGTCGTGGACGACGAAGCGGAGCGTCTTGCGGGAGGGGGCCGCGATATGGACCTCGTAGCCTTCCTCGCGCAGGCGCTGGTACGGGTAGAGGACTTCCAGGGACTCCGCCGCGTCGCCGGTGACGATCAGGATCTTCGCGGGCATGTCGGCTCCTTGGGGTACTCCGGTGTTCCGGTGTTCCTTGGCGGGACGCACTGTCCCTGGGCAAGGTGCCAACACCGGGTGAGCTTGCCAAGGGGGCCGTCGCGGTTCCGGTGCGGCCTCGGGCGTCGGGGAGCCGTGCCAGGTGTCGGGGTGCCCTGTTCTCAGAGTGCGGTCGGCGCCCTGCTCGCGCAACGGACGCCCCCGTACCCGCGCAAACGGCGCCCCGTCGACCCCGCCCGGCGAATACGCCACCGCTCCCCGGCCCACCCCTGTGCAGAACGTCAAACTTCACCCCTCGGTTTTGTACACATACGGCTCATGACGGGCCCCGGGGGAGGAGCGATAGCCTTGTGGCGTGATCAGCGCGATATCTCGCGGGGGCGTTCCTGCCCCTGCCCTGCGCCCGGGTTGCACGGAACACCTCCGTGACCGGGCGGCGGTCGCTGGTCTTCGCGGGCGGGACGGGGCCGCAGGAGCCCCCGGGACGCCGAGGACAACCCCGGACACGGCGGCGCCGAGAGCAGCGTCACAACCCACGGGCGTGTCGAGAATGGCCGAATTCCCCCCGCGTATCTCACCTCGCGGCATAGCGTCGAACCGGACCGGACACCCCGGGCCGTGGCGTCGAGCCGGAGGGAAAGAGACCGTACTTCCTTCTACGTCACGCAACGGCGCGCGACAGGAGTCAGAGGACAATGCAGACCAAGCTGGACGAAGCCAAGGCCGAGCTGCTCGAGAGGGCTGCCCGGGTAGCTGAGAACAGCCCGGTCGGGGGGCACCTACCGACCGGGACCACGGGCAAGGGCTCCCCGGACACCCCGGACAGCGAGTCCGTGCTCGCGTTCCTCCAGCGCTACTACCTGCACACCGCCCCGGAAGACCTCACCGGCCGTGACCCGGTCGACGTCTTCGGCGCCGCGGTCTCGCACTACCGGCTCGCCGAGATGCGCCCCCAGGGCACGGCGAACGTGCGGGTCCACACCCCGACCGTGGAGGAGAACGGGTGGACCTGCAGCCACTCGGTCGTGGAGGTCGTCACCGACGACATGCCCTTCCTCGTCGACTCGGTCACCAATGAGCTGACCCGGCGCGGGCGCGGCATCCACGTCGTCGTCCACCCGCAGTTCGTCGTCCGCCGCGACCTGACGGGCAAGCTGATCGAGGTCCTGCCCACCCCGCCGTCCGGCGACCTCCCGCACGACGCGCACTTCGAGTCCTGGATCCACGTCGAGATCGACCGGGAGACCGACCGCGCCGACCTGAAGGAGATCACCGCCGACCTGCTGCGCGTGCTGTCCGACGTCCGCGAGGCCGTCGAGGACTGGGAGAAGATGCGCAGCACGGCGACCCGGATCGCCGACGGGCTGCCCGAGGACGCCGCCCCGAGCGACCTGGCCACCGGCGAGCTCGAGGAGGCCCGCGAGCTGCTGCGCTGGCTGGCCGACGACCACTTCACCTTCCTCGGCTACCGCGAGTACCAGCTGCGCGACGACGACACGCTCGCCGCCGTGCCCGGCACCGGCCTCGGCATCCTGCGCTCCGACCCGCACCACGCCGAGGACGAGCAGCACCCGGTCAGCCCCTCCTTCGAGCGGCTGCCGGCCGACGCCCGGGCCAAGGCCCGCGAGCACAAGCTGCTGGTGCTGACCAAGGCGAACAGCCGCGCCACCGTGCACCGGCCGTCGTACCTGGACTACATCGGCGTCAAGAAGTTCGACGCGGACGGCAACGTCGTCGGTGAGCGCCGCTTCCTCGGGCTGTTCTCCTCGGCCGCGTACACCGAGTCGGTGCGCCGCGTCCCCGTCATCCGCCGCAAGGTCGACGAGGTGCTGGAGCGCGCCGGGTTCTCGGCCCACAGCCACGACGGCCGCGACCTGCTGCAGATCCTGGAGACCTACCCGCGCGACGAGCTGTTCCAGACGCCCGTCGCTGAACTGCAGTCCATCGTCACGTCCGTGCTGTACCTGCAGGAGCGGCGGCGCCTCAGGCTCTACCTGCGCCAGGACGAGTACGGCCGCTACTACTCGGCCCTCGTCTACCTCCCGCGTGACCGCTACACCACCGGCGTGCGGCTGCGGATCATCGACATCCTGAAGGAGGAGCTCGGCGGCGTCAGCGTCGACTTCACCGCCTGGAACACCGAGTCGATCCTCTCCCGTCTGCACTTCGTCGTCCGGGTCCCGCCGGGCACCGAGCTGCCCGAACTGTCGGACGCCGACAAGGAGCGCATCGAGGCCCGCCTGGTCGAGGCCGCCCGCTCCTGGGCGGACGCGTTCGCCGAGGCGCTGACCGCCGAGTGCGGCGAGGAGCGCGCGGCCGAGGTGCTGCGCCGCTACAACAACGCCTTCCCCGAGGGCTACAAGGCCGACCACACGCCGCGCTCGGCGGTCGCCGACCTGGTCCACCTCGAGCAGCTCGGCGAGGACAAGACCTTCAGCCTGAGCCTGTACGAGCCGGTGGGCGCCGGGCCCGAGGAGCGCCGGTTCAAGATCTACCAGAAGGGCGGCACCGTCTCCCTCTCCAAGGTGCTGCCGGTGCTCAGCCGCCTCGGCGTCGAGGTCACCGACGAGCGGCCGTACGAGCTGCGCTGCGTCGACCGCACCACCGCCTGGATCTACGACTTCGGTCTGCGCATGCCCAAGGCGGGCAGCGGCGACCACCTCGCCGACGACGCCCGTGAGCGTTTCCAGGAGGCCTTCGCCGCCACCTGGACCGGCAAGGCGGAGAACGACGGCTTCAACGCGCTCGTGCTGAGCGCGGGGCTGAGCTGGCGGCAGGCGATGGTGCTGCGCGCCTACGCCAAGTACCTGCGGCAGGCCGGTTCGACCTTCTCGCAGGACTACATGGAGGACACCCTTCGCAACAACGTCCACACCACCCGGCTCCTCGTCTCGCTGTTCGAGGCGCGGATGTCGCCGGAGCGGCAGAAGGCCGGGCTGGAGATCACGGACGCGCTGCTGGAGGAGCTGGACGCGGCCCTGGACCAGGTGGCGAGCCTGGACGAGGACCGGATCCTCCGCTCCTTCCTCACCGTCATCAAGGCGACCCTGCGCACGAACTTCTTCCAGGACGCGCACGGCGGCACGCCGCACGAATACGTCTCCATGAAGTTCGACCCGCAGGCCATCCCGGACCTGCCGGCGCCGCGCCCGGCCTTCGAGATCTGGGTGTACTCGCCGCGCGTCGAGGGCGTGCACCTGCGCTTCGGCAAGGTCGCGCGAGGCGGTCTGCGCTGGTCCGACCGGCGTGAGGACTTCCGTACCGAGATCCTCGGCCTGGTCAAGGCGCAGATGGTGAAGAACACCGTCATCGTGCCGGTCGGCGCCAAGGGCGGTTTCGTCGCCAAGCAGCTGCCGGACCCGGCGAAGGACCGTGACGCGTGGCTGGCCGAGGGCATCGCCAGCTACAAGACGTTCATCTCGGCGCTGCTCGACATCACCGACAACATGGTCGCCGGTGAGGTCGTGCCGCCGCAGGACGTCGTCCGGCACGACGGTGACGACACCTACCTGGTCGTCGCGGCCGACAAGGGCACCGCGACCTTCTCGGACATCGCCAACGGGGTCGCCGAGAAGTACAACTTCTGGCTCGGTGACGCCTTCGCCTCCGGCGGCAGCGCGGGCTACGACCACAAGGGCATGGGCATCACCGCGCGCGGCGCCTGGGAGTCCGTGAAGCGGCACTTCCGTGAGCTGGGCGTGGACACGCAGAGCCAGGACTTCACGGTCGTCGGCATCGGTGACATGTCCGGTGACGTGTTCGGCAACGGCATGCTGCTCTCCGAGCACATCCGCCTGGTCGCCGCCTTCGACCACCGGCACATCGTCATCGACCCGACCCCGGACGCGGCCACGTCGTACGCCGAGCGCCGCCGGCTGTTCGAGCTGCCCCGCTCCAGCTGGGCCGACTACAACACCGAGCTGCTGTCGGCGGGCGGCGGGATCTTCCCGCGCACCGCCAAGTCGATCCCCATCAACGCCCACATCCGCGAGGCCCTCGGCATCGAGGACAAGGTCACCAAGATGACCCCGGCCGACCTGATGAAGGCGATCCTCAAGGCGCCGGTCGACCTGCTGTGGAACGGCGGCATCGGCACGTACGTGAAGTCGTCCGTCGAGTCGAACGCGGACGTCGGCGACAAGGCCAACGACGCCATCCGCGTCGACGGCAAGGACCTCAGGGTCAAGGTCGTCGGCGAGGGCGGCAACCTGGGCCTGACCCAGCTGGGCCGGATCGAGTTCGCCATGCACGGCGGCAAGATCAACACCGACGCGATCGACAACAGCGCCGGCGTGGACACCTCCGACCACGAGGTGAACATCAAGATCCTGCTGAACGGCCTGGTCGCGGACGGCGACATGACCGTCAAGCAGCGCAACAAGATCCTCGCCGAGATGACCGACGAGGTCGGCGCGCTGGTCCTGCGCAACAACTACGCGCAGAACACCGCCCTGGCCAACGCCCTGTTCCAGGCCAAGGACATGCTCCATGCCCAGCAGCGGTTCCTGCGCCACCTGGTGCGCGAGGGCCACCTGGACCGGGCGCTGGAGTTCCTGCCCACCGACCGCCAGATCCGCGAGCGCCTCGGCCAGGGCCAGGGTCTGACCAGCCCGGAGACCGCCGTCGTCCTGGCGTACACGAAGATCACGGTGGCCGAGGAACTGCTGGCCACCTCCCTGCCGGACGACCCGTACCTGCGCGGCCTGCTGCACGCCTACTTCCCGACGGCGCTGCGCGAGAAGTTCACCGAGGCCATCGACAACCACCCGCTGCGCCGTGAGATCACCACGACCGTGCTGGTCAACGACACGGTGAACACGGGCGGTACGACGTATCTGCACCGGCTGCGCGAGGAGACCGGGGCCTCCCTGGAGGAGATCGTCCGGGCGCAGACCGCGGCCCGCGCGATCTTCTGCTCGGCGCCGGTGTGGGACGCGGTGGAGGGCCTGGACAACAGGGTCGACGCGGCCGTGCAGACCCGGATCCGGCTGCACTCGCGCCGCCTGGTCGAGCGCGGCACGCGCTGGCTGCTCAACAACCGGCCGCAGCCGCTGCAGCTCGCCGAGACGGTCGAGTTCTTCGCCGAGCGGGTCGAGCGGGTGTGGCAGGAGCTGCCGAAGCTGCTGCGCGGCGCGGACCTGGAGTGGTACCAGCACGTCTACGACGAGCTGTCCGCGGCCGGTGTCCCGGACGAACTCGCCACGCGCGTGGCCGGGTTCTCCTCCGCCTTCCCGGCGCTCGACATCGTCTCGGTGTCCGACCGCATGGGCAAGGAGCCGCTGGACGTCGCCGAGGTGTACTACGACCTCGCCGACCGGCTCAGCATCACGCAGCTGATGGACCGCATCATCGAGCTGCCCCGTGCCGACCGCTGGCAGTCCATGGCCCGCGCCTCCATCCGTGAGGACCTGTACGCGGCGCACGCGGCGCTCACCGCGGACGTCCTCGCGGCCGGCAACGGCACCTCCACTCCCGAGCAGCGGTTCAAGGCCTGGGAGCAGAAGAACGCGCCCATCCTGAGCCGGGCGCGCACCACCCTCGAGGAGATCCGCAGCTCGGACTCCTTCGACCTCGCCAACCTGTCGGTGGCGATGCGGACGATGCGGACGCTGCTGCGCACGCATTCGTAGTCGTACGACGACGAGAACGCCCCGGGCCGACGACGATTCGGTCCGGGGCGTTCCCTTTCTTGCCGATCCTTAGCTGAAAAAGATCAGCGAATTTACCGTTTCCTGTTGATCGGTACCTTTCGGATAGGGTCTGCGATGTGACAGTGAACCTCACCGAGACCCGCCCGGTCACACGACCCGCACCCGCTCCGCCCCGGCCCGTCGGCCGTGTGGTGCTGGAGGTCGTGAAATTCGGGATCGTCGGCGGCAGCGGTGTCCTGATCAACTTCCTGGTCTTCAACCTGCTGCTGCACGGCCTGGGTTGGCAGGCGATGACCGCGACGGTCCTGGCCAGCTGTATCGCGATGGCGACCAATTACCTGGGCTTCCGCTATTTCGCCTACCGCGACCGGGCCTCGCGCACCCGCAGCCAGATCGTGCTGTTCTTCGTGTTCAGCGGTCTCGGTGTCGTGATGGAAATCGGCCTGTTCTGGGTCGGCTACCACGGTCTCGGCCTGCACAGCGTCCTGCAGTCGAATGCGGCGAAGGCACTGTCGATCGTGCTCGCCTCCGCCTTCCGTTTCCTGGTCTACCGCACCTGGGTGTTCCAGCAGGATGCGCACCGCGCCGTCTGACACCGGGCCGGTGAGCCGCACCGGGCCGCCGTCCGCCGCCGCCCGGGCCGGCCGGGCGCTGCCGCAGGCCGCCGCCGCGCTCGTCGTCGTGCTGCTGCTCCTGGTGATCGTCCGTCTGCCGTGGGCGGGTGACCTCGGCATGCACGCGGCCACCGTCCAGCGCCTCGGCCACGACCCGCTGCATCCCGGCGACCCGCTGGTCGACGCGGACACGCAGAGCCCCTACTACTCGCCGTGGATGCTGGTGCTGGGCGTGTTCGCCCGGCTCACCGGCCTGTCGGTGTTCGTGGTCCTGCGGATCGCCGCGCTCGTCGGGCTGGCGCTGCTGGTCACCGGAGTACGGCGATACGTCCGCACGCTGAGCACGCATCGCGCCGCACCCGCCCTGGCCCTGCTGAGCCTGCTCCTGCTCTGGGGCCCGCAGCTGTTCAACTGGTCCGGCTTCCTGGGCCTGAACTCCCTGGCGCTGACGGTGTCGTACCCGAGCGTCCTCGCGCTCGGCCTGACCTTCCACTTCTGGGCCTGGCTCACCCGGGCGGCGCGCGAGGAGGCCGCGTGGGGGAGGTGGCTGGGACTCGGTGCGCTGTGGGCGCTGATCCTGCTGTGCCATCAGTTCACCGGTGTGGTGGCCTCGCTCGGGGCGCTGGCGACGGTGATCGCGGCGCGCCCGGCACGGGCGGCGCTGTGGCGACCGGCCGCCGCGTCGGCCCTGGGCCTGCTCCTGCTGTGGCTCTGGCCGTACTACGACTTCTTCGCGCTCTTCTCCGCCGGGGCGGACCTGGAGGCCATCCACCGGCCGCTGTACGAGCACCTGGCCGCGCGGTTCGGGCTGGTGCTGCTCGGGGTGGCGGCGCTGGTGCTCCGCGTGCGCAGGGACCGCCGGGACCCGTTGGTGCTGTTCTTCGCCCTCGGCGCGCTGGTGTTCGCCGCGGGCGGGCTCACCGGCCACTTCTCCTGGGGCCGGGCCCTGCCGGCCGTGCTGGTGCCGGCGCAGCTGGCGGCCGCGCTGGAGGCCGTGGCGGCCGGACGGCGGGCCGTACGGGCGGGGTGGGCGTGCGGGCTCGGCGCCGCGCTGGCTGTCGGGGCGTGGACGCAGGCCGGGACGCTCGGGTACGTGACGGGGAGGGCCGCGCTGCCCCCGGCCGTCGCGGCGAAGTACCGGACGCCGTGGGTGGGGTACCACTGGATCACGCCGTGGGTGCGGTACGGGGACGTGGTGATGGCACGGACGTTCCCCGCGCGGCAGATTCCGGCGTACGGGCCGTACACCGTGGCGCCCGGGTATCCGGACGTGTTCCTGCGGGACTCCGCGCGGCGGGAGGCGGCCGTCTCCCGGTACTTCGCCGCCGGGACGTCCGCCGGTGAACGGCGGGGGATCCTGCGGGACTACGGCGTGCGGTGGGTCGTGGGACCGGCGGGCCTGGCCGGGCCGGGACTGCGGAAGGTGACCGTCGGCCCGGGTGACCAGGTGCTGTACCGGGTCGTGCCCTAGAGCAGACCGAGGTCGTCGAGTTCCTTGTACAGGTCGGCGCGTGGCGTGTCGGGGGTGACGGAGGTGGAGGCGCGTGCGGGAAGGGCGCCGCCGGAGCGTTCGCCGGTGACGGTCCGTGCGTGCCGGTCCCGGAAGACCCAGGCGCCCGCCAGGCCCCCGATCAGGCCCCCGAGATGCCCGAGCCAGCTCACTCCCGGTGTCCCGGGCACGGCCACGGTGAGCAGGTAGGCGAAGGAGGCACCCATGACGAGTCCGATCAGGGTGTCGATCAGGTGCCGGTCGAAGAGTCCCCGTACGACGACGTAGCCGAAGTAGCCGAAGATCAGGCCGCTGGCGCCGACCGTTGCCACATCGCCCCGCTCGAAGAACCAGACCACGACGCCGCTGGTCACCGCGATCAGCAGGGTCAGCCCGAGGAAGCGCGCCACCCCTCGGTAGGCGGCGAGGAAACCGAAGACGAACAGGGGCCCGGAGTTGCTCTCGATGTGGGCCCAGCTCCAGTGCAGGAGGGGCGCGACGAGGATGTCGGGGAGCGTGCCGACGTCGCCGGAGACCACTCCGTAATCCCGTGAGAGGGCGTAGTGGCCGGCGTAGTTGGCAAGCTGCAGGAGCCAGACGACCGCCAGCAGCCCGAACATCACGAAGAACGCCTTCCGCGCCTCCGCGATCATCTGCTCGGGGCTGGTCGGCATCACGCCGGACCGGTCCTTGTTCGGCGTACCCATGGCAGGATCCCCCCTCCCGGCGGATTCCGCTCTCCCGCCACGGCGCACTCTACGGGAGCGCACGCCGGGAACCGGCCGGTTCCCCCGGCTCCCCCGGCTCCCTGAGCTCCCTGAGCTCCCTCAGCGAAGCACGCTGGACAGCAGCTTCACCGCCTTGCGGATCCTCGGCCGCGCCACCCTTCGCACCACCGGCCGGACCACCCGCGCCGTCACCCCCACCGGACGCCAGCGGAGCTGGAGGCGGCCGGGGTTGCGGCCCTCCGGCTCGACGGTGACCTGGTGCGGGGTCGCGCCGGAGCGGTAGTCGATGCGGGCCGTGAGGGTGGGGAAGGCGGGGGGCGCCAGCAGCAGACCGGAGTTGGCCAGCCCCTGCTGCTGGAGGCGGACCAGCGGGTGCCGTACGCCCGCGAAACCCTGGAGCGGGAGCGGGGCCGCCGTCAGGTCCAGGAGGACCGTGCCCTCGAACACGCCGGGGCGGACCGGGTCGAGGCGGAAGGGCACCGTCATGCGGCGGCTGCCCGGTGACAGGAGCAGGGCGGCGCGCTGCGGGCCGACCGGCAGGCGCAGGCCGGGGTCGTACGTGCGGATGGAGAGCGTCAGCGAGGCGCCCCGGCCGGGCGACAGCTCGACGATCTCGTGGCGGAACTGGGCGCTCGGGAACGGACGCGTGTCCAGCTCCAGGTCGGACACGTCCAGTTCGCGGCGGGCACGGTCCGTGGTGGGCACGCTGTCACCCCAGTACGGCACACCCGAGGCGTCGGCGGTGACCTGTCGCGGAGCGACGCCGTGCCCGAGTCCGCGTGCCGCGAGCCGGGCGTCGGCCAGGCGGCCGTCCCGCAGCAGTTCCAGCACCACCCGCTCCGCGCGGGGCAGACGGGCGTACGCGCCGGGGGACAGCGTCTCCAGGTACGGGTTCATGATCTCGGCGAACGCGCTCAGCCAGTCGTCGTCCCGGTGGGGCAGGTCGCCCGCGTACATCCGGAAGTCGTGCTTGAGGAACTTGAAGTCCTTGTCCTCCCGCAGCGCCCCGTGCCCGCTCTCCACGAGGAAGTCGTCGATCAGGCGCTGGACGTGCACCCGGTCGCGGACGTTGGTGACCTTGTGCCGCTGGTTGGAGATGGATGCCGAGGCCGCCGCCGCGTACGGGTCGATGTACCAGATGTACACCGGGTCCGGGATGATCGTGAACGCCTTCGCCAGGCAGTACGCCTGCGCCGAGAACAGCTGGTCCTCGTAGTGGATGCCCTCCGGGAAGCGGAGCTGGTGGCGGTCCAGGAAGGAGCGGGCGTACATCTTGCTGGTGGACAGGTGCTCGAAGAGCAGGCGGGGGTCCGCCTCGATGCCCTCCACCGTGCGGCGCTCGGACACCAGGTGCGGCATCCAGGTCGTACGGCGGCCGTTGTCCACCCGGACCCGGCGTACCGCGCCCATGGTGAGGTCCACCTCGCGCTCGCGGTGCGCGGCCAGCAGCAACTCGACCGAGCGGGGCGGGAGTTCGTCGTCGCTGTCGAGGAACATCAGATACGGCGCCCGGGCGATGTCGATGGCCCGGTTGCGCGGGGCGCTGCAGCCGCCGCTGTTCTGCGGCAGCCGGAGGTAGCGGACACGCGGGTCCTGCGCCTCCAGCCGGCGCGCCACCGCCGGGGTGTCGTCCGTGGAGTGGTCGTCGCTGATGATGATCTCGATGTTCGCGTGGGTCTGCGCGCGCAGGGAGGCCACCGCCCGGGGCAGCCGGGCCGCGTCGTTGTAGACGATCACCGTGACCGTGACGTCGGGGGTCGTCATGCCGTGGCCTCCTCCGGTGTCGGGGCGGGGGTGCGTTCCTCGAGCGGGACCACCGGGGGCAGCGACTCCTCCGGCTCGCCCAGGAACACCCGCCGTACGACCCGTTCGGCGGCGCGTCCGTCGTCGTACTCGCAGAACCGGCGGCGGAAGGCGGCCCGTGCCTTGGCCGCGCCCTCGTCGTGCCAGGCGCCGGAGGCGAAGATCTCCGCCAGCTCCTCCTGGGTGCGGGCGACCTGGCCGGGGTGGTCGGTCATCAGGTCGAAGTAGACGCCACGGGTGGTCCGGTAGGTCTCCCAGTCGTCGGCGTAGACGACGATCGGGCGGTCCAGGTTGGCGTAGTCGAACATGATCGACGAGTAGTCCGTGACCAGCGCGTCGGCGGCCAGGCACAGCTCCTCGACGGGGTCGTAGGTGGACACGTCGATGATCCGGCCGGAGCGGCGCAGGCCGGTCAGCGGGGAGGCGGCGCCGCCGTAGAAATAGTGGGCGCGGACCAGCAGCACGGTGTCGTCGCCGAGCCGGTCGGCGAGGGCGGCGAGGTCCAGGCGGGGGGTGAAACCGGCCTCGTAGTCGCGGTGGGTGGGCGCGTACAGGACGGCCTTCCTGCCCGGGGCGATGCCGAGGCGCTCGCGGGCCGCGCGGACCTCGTCGGCGCCGCTCGTGTAGAAGACGTCGTTGCGCGGATAGCCGTGGTCGAGGGAGGTGTAGCGGGCCGGGTAGGCGCGCTCCCACATCCGGGTCGAGTGGCTGTTGGCGCTGACGCTGTAGTCCCACTTGTCGATGCGGGCCAGCAGCGCGGCGAAGTCCATGCCCTTGGCGGCGGCCGGGTGTTCCATCTGGTCCAGGCCCATGCGCTTGAGCGGGGTGCCGTGGTGGGTCTGGATGTGGATCGCGCCGGGGCGTTTGACCACCGCGTTGGGGAAGTTGACGTTGTTCGTCAGGTACTTGGCGGTGGCCAGGGTCTCCCAGTAGCGGCGGGTGCCGGGGACCACGTGGTCGGTGCCGGGCGGCAGCAGGGCCGCGTTCTCCTTCGACACCGTCCACACCTGGTGGACGTGCGGGGCGAGTTCGGCGAGCTTGGCGGCGATCGCGGCGGGGTTGCAGGCCACCCCGCGGTCCCAGTAGGCGGCGAACACGGCCAGGTCCGGGTCGACCGGGCGGCTCAGGGCGCGCCGGTACTGCTGGTCGCGGAGCTTGGTGCCGACCTGGCGCTTGCGGGTCCGTACGGCCTTCCTGGCGGCGCGGCGGGCGCGGTTGGCGGCCTGGAACGCGCGGTACCTGGTGTACGCGCCCTCCTCCAGCAGCGCGTGCCGCACCCCCTCCACGCCCGCCGGGCGCTCGTGGTGCTCGGGGCGCCAGCGGACCGCGGCGAGGGAGGCACGGCGGAAGAACTCGCGGGCCACCGCGTCGGGCAGGTTCTCGCCGGCGAAGGTGCGCACCAGGTCGCGCATCATCAGGTCGTACAGCACCGCGCGGGCGGCGCGGCGGTCCCGGGCGAGCGGGAGCAGCGACTCGTAGCGCTCGATCAGCGCGAGGCGGTCCTCGGGGGCGAGCGGCGGCAGGCTCTCGGGGCGCAGCTCGCGGTGGTCGTACGCCACCTGGTTCAGACAGGCGACCCGGTCGGCGTGCAGCAGGGCCGCGTACGCGGCGTGCGGCTCGTCGTCGGTGCTGAGCCGCTCCTCGTGCGCCCGCCAGAACTCGGCACGCAGGGCGCGGTTGCCGAGCAGCGGGGTGAGGCGCAGCAGGTCGGCGGACTCGTCCAGGGGCAGTCCCTCGCGGCCGACGGCGGCGAGGAGGCGGCCGTCCCGGGAGGGGGTGGCGGCCGTCTGCCAGGTGGTGGTGACGTGGTCGAAGAGGAGCACGTCCACCTCGGTGCCCGTGGCGTCCACGGCGTCCAGTTCGGCGGTCCGCTCGGCGATCAGCCGGGCGGCGCCGGCCGGCAGGCCGTCCTTGGCGTGCACGAAGTGCAGCCAGCGGCCTCTCGCGCGGGCGGCGCCGGCGGACCGGGCCGCCGCGTCACCGGTGCCCTCCGGCAGCGGTACGACGACCGTCTCGGGGGCGTGGCCCTCGGCCGTCTCCCGCGCCCAGTCGCCGACCGCGGCGACAATCACCTCGGCGGCGGGGAGCGGGCGGGCCTCCAGGGAGGCCAGCAGCTCTGTCAGGTGCCCCTGTGCGTTCGGTCCGTAGACGATGACGCTGAGTTGGGGCATCGCAGTGGACTCCTTCGACTCGTCGGCTCGTGGCACCTTCCATAACATACTGTCACTAAGTGGATGAAAGGGATAACCGAGCCTTCTACGCCGCCTTCTTGGCGCCGCCCTTCTTGTCGGACTTGTCGCCGGTGAAGGCCTCGTACTCCCTCATGACCTCCTCCGTCGGCCCGTCCATGCGCAGTTCGCCGCGCTCCAGCCACAGGACCCGCTCACAGGTGTCGCGGATCGACTTGTTGTTGTGGCTGACCAGGAAGACCGTGCCCGCCTGCTCGCGCAGTTCACGGATCCGCTCCTCGGAGCGCACCTGGAACTTGCGGTCACCGGTGGCCAGCGCCTCGTCGATCAGCAGGACGTCGTGGTCCTTGGCGGCGGCGATGGAAAAGCGTAGCCGGGCGGCCATGCCGGAGGAGTACGTGCGCATCGGCAGGGTGATGAAATCGCCCTTCTCGTTGATCCCGGAGAAGTCGACGATGTCCTGGTAGCGCTCCCTGACCTGTTCCCGGGACATGCCTATCGCCAGGCCGCCGAGATAGACGTTGCGTTCACCCGTCAGGTCGTTCATGAGTGCCGCGTTGACGCCGAGCAGGGAGGGCTGGCCGTGGGTGTAGATGTGGCCGTTCTCCACCGGCAGCAGACCGGCGACGGCCTTCAGCAGGGTGGACTTTCCGGAACCGTTGGTGCCGATGAGTCCGACCGCCTCACCCTTGTAGGCGACGAACGACACCTTCTTGACCGCGTGCACCCGGCGGACGCCCGCCGCCTGCTCGGCCTGCTTGCGGCGCATGATGCGGTTCAGGGCGGCGGTGGCCGAGCCACGGCCCGCGCCGGTGCCGTTGACCCGGTAGACGATGTCGACGTTCTCGGCGATGACGGTGGGGATCTTGGATGCGGTCTGCTCAGCCACGGCCGTACGTCTCCTCAGCCTTCCAGAAGTAGATGAAGCCGCCGATGCCCGCGGCCAGGGCCCAGCCGACGGCCGCCGCCCACACGTGCGGAGGCAGCTGCTTGCCGTGGAAGCTGTGGATCAGCGCGTACCGCATGAGGTCGATGTAGACCGCGGCCGGATTGGTCTCCAGCAGCACCGTGACGATGTGCGGCAGGTGGTCCTTCTTGGTGAGCTTGCTGATGCTCCACATGACACCGGACACGTACATCCAGGTGCGCAGCACGAACGGCATCAGCTGGGCGATGTCCGGGGTCTTGGCGCCCCAGCGGGCCATGATCATCGACACGCCCGCGTTGAAGACGGACTGCAGGACCAGTGCGGGGATCGCGAGCAGCCAGCGCGGGGTGACCGGGATGCCGAAGGACAGGATGATCACGACCAGCGCGGTCATCGAGAACAGCAGCTGCTGGAGCTGCTGGAGGCAGAAGGAGATCGGCAGGGAGGCGCGCGGGAAGTGCAGGGCGCGGACCAGGCCGAGGTTGCCGGAGATCGCGCGGGTGCCCGCCATGATCGAGCTCTGGGTGAACGTCCAGATGAACACGCCCGTCACCAGGAACGGGATGTAGTCCGGCACGCCGCGGCTGGTGCCGAGCAGCACGCCGAAGATGAAGTAGTAGACCGCCGCGTTCAGCAGCGGGTTCATGACCTGCCAGACCTGGCCGAGTTTCGCCTGGCTGTACTGCGCGGTGAGCTTGGCGGTGGCGAAGGCGGTGATGAAGTGGCGCCGGGCCCACAGCTGGCGGACGTACTCCGGCAGGGAGGGGCGGGCGCCGCTGACCGACAGACCGTGCCGGGCGGCCAGCGCCGCGAGGTCGTCGTCGGCCTGGGCCTGGGTGGGGGGCGGTGTGTCGAGGACCTGGCTCACATCCGCTGCTTTCGCTCGGGGGGAGGGGGTGGCGCGTCCGGCCGGCAGCCGGGGCGCGGCGTGTGGGTCCGTCGTCCGACGCTTCCTCCGCTTCGCGGTTTTCCTTACGCTTCTCTTCACGTTCTCTTACGTCGGAACGGGACCGTATCGTCGCAACGTGAGCGTAGAACCAATCGACGTCGGAACGCAACCGTTTCGTCGTTACGCCCTATGCTGTGGACCATGACGACGAACGCCGACGACCCGCCGACGCGTCCGCGCCGCCGGACCCCCGCGGGGGCCGCCGTACTCCGGGAGGACGTGACCGAGGCCATCCGGGCGGCGGTCTTCGAGGAACTGGCGGCCGTCGGATACGCGCGCATGTCCATCGAGGGCATCGCGCGGCGGGCGGGCGTCGGCAAGACGGCGGTGTACCGGCGCTGGCGTTCCAAGCTGCACCTGGTCCTGGACGTGGTGTCGGCGATGGCGGTCCTCGGCCTCCCCGTCCCCGACACGGGCTCCCTGGAGGGCGACCTGCGCCTCCTGTACGAGGTCACCTCCCGCGCCCTGCGCCACCCCGTCGCCTCGCAGATCATCCCCGACCTGCAGGCGGAGGCGGCCCGCAATCCCGAGATCGCCGACGCCTTCCAGAAGGCCCTGCGGGACGGCCAGGAGGGCGTGGCCAGCAAGATCGTGGCTGCGGCGGAGGCGCGGGGGGAGGTCCGTGCGGGCGTCGACCCCGACCTCGCACTGGACCTGATCTCGGGCCCGCTGTACTGGCGCGCGGTGGTCATCCGCTCCCCGAAGATGCCGAAGGGCTATCTGGAGCAGCTGGCCAGGGCCACGGCGGGGGCGCTGAAGGCGTTGTGAGGCGCCGCGCCCGGCTATGACCGCGCCGCCTGCGGGTGGTGCCGCACCCAGCCCTCCCAGGCCGAGGCGATCATGTCCTGGACGTCGTACTTGGCCTGCCAGCCCAGCTCGGTGCCGATGCGGGCGGCGGAGGCGACGACACGCGCGGGGTCGCCGGGGCGGCGCGGCGTGACCGTCGGCGGGCGGTCGTAGCCGGTGACGGCGTTGACGCGGTCGATCATCTCGCGGACGGAGACGCCCTCCCCGCGCCCGATGTTGAGGGTCAGGTCGGTGCCGGGGGACGAGGCCAGGGCGCGGGCGACGGTGACGTGGGCCTCGGCCAGGTCCACCACGTGGATGTAGTCGCGCACGCAGGTGCCGTCGGCGGTCGGGTAGTCGTCGCCGAAGATGCGCGGCGGCGCGCCCTCGGTGAGCTTCTCGAACACCATCGGGATCAGGTTGAACACACCGGTGTCGGCGAGTTCGGGGGTGGCCGCGCCCGCCACGTTGAAGTAGCGCAGGGCCGCCGTCGACATGCCGGTCGCCCGGCCGGTCGCACGGACCAGCCATTCGCCGGCCAGTTTCGTCTCGCCGTAGGGGGACATGGGCCGGCAGGGGGTCTCCTCCGTGACCAGGTCGACGTCCGGCATGCCGTAGACGGCGGCCGAGGAGGAGAAGACGAAGGACGGGATCTCCGCCGCCGTCACCGCCTCCAGCAGGACCCGCAGGCCCTCGACGTTCTCCCGGTAGTAGTGCAGCGGGCGCTCCACCGACTCGCCCACCTGCTTCTTCGCCGCCAGATGCACGACACCGCTGATCCCGTGCTCGGCGAGCGCGCGGGTCACCCGGTCCGCGTCCAGGACGGAGCCCCGCACCAGCGGAACCTCCGCCGGTACGCGCCCGGCGACGCCCGAGGACAGATCGTCGTAGACGACCGTGCGCTCACCGGCCTCGGTCATCGCCCGTACGACATGTGCCCCGATGTATCCGGCCCCGCCGGTGATCAGCCAGGTCATGGCGGCCGTCCCCTCGTCACTCGGTCCCTTCGGCCGCTCGGTGCGGCCGTGTGGGCATTCTCAGTCAAGCAGTGGGCGCGGTGGTGGCGCACCCGGCGGCTCGGCGCAGCACCCGGCGGAGCCGGCCGCGCACCACCTGTGCGATCCCGCGCACGCCGGTCGCCACACGCACGGCCAGGGCGCCGGAGTGTGTGGCGTACGGCTGCACCAGGAGTACGCCGTGCCGGGCGCTCGGGACGGCGCGGCGGCGCAGCCGGCCGGCGCCCTCCAGGGCGTGCGCCGTGACGTCCCGCTGCGCGCCGTCCGCGAAGCGCACGGTCAGCCGCAGGTCCCAGGTGCCGGCGCCGAGCGCGGCAAGGTCGGCCGGCAGCTCCGCCGACCAGGAGTCCGCGCCGGATCGCGGGCCCGTGCCCTTCGTGAGCGGGGTCGTCGTCCGCTCGTGGCCTCGCTCGTCGTTGCGGGATCGCCACTCCACGTCCACCTCACGGGGGTTCGCCGCGGCCACCCTGCCGTAGAGCTCGTGGAGCCGCAGGCGCAGCAGTGCGGCACGCGCGCGTGGCCGCAGTTCCGCGTCGACGGCGAGCGGGAGGACGGCGACCGGGCGGGTCAGGAACGGCGTGAGGGTGACCTGCGGGAGGTCGGCGGACCAGACGGGGACGCCCTCGGGAGTGCGGGCGTAGGGCGGCAGCAGGCGCGCCGGGCGGGCGGCCAGCTCGCGCAGCCGGGGCAGGTCACGGGGCTCGGGCGACTCCAGGACGACCCGTGCGAGGAGGCGGCCGGGAGCGCTCGGGTTCAGCTCCCAGTCGGGGGTGTCGTAGCGCGCGAGGTACTCCCGGGTGTGTGTCCACCACGCGCGCTGGTAGTGCACGTCGCGCAACCCCAGCTCGCGCACGTACATGCGCACCTCATGGTCGAGGAACTTGGCCCGCGCCGCCCGCGCCAGCTCCTTCTGCCCGGCACCCAGCAGGATGTCGTGGGCCAGCGCGCACGCCCGCACGCGCGCCTTCCAGTTGTCGATGTGCTCCCGGTCCAGCGACAGCGACAGCTGGTCCGCCCCGCGCCGCACGTGCCACACGTACACGCGGTCGGGTACGAGCGCGATGCGCGGGCCGGCGGCCAGCACGCGCGCGGTGAAGACGAAGTCCTCGTAGAGGAAGCGGCCCTCCGGGAAGCGGATGTCGTGTTCCCGCAGGAAGTCGGTGCGGTACAGCTTGTTGACGCACAGCGTGTCGTGGACCAGGCGCGGGCGCTGGGAGGGGCGCGCGAGGGTGGTGTGCGCCGTGTAGAGGGGTGCCTGCCAGAGCTGTTCGCGCCCCGAGGGAAGCTCCCGCCGCACGCACAGCCCGCTCGCGACCTGGGCGTGCGCCCGCGTGGCCGCGGTCAGCAGCGCGTCCACCGCACCCGGCGGCAGCACGTCGTCGCTGTCCAGGAACATCACGTACGACGCCGTCACCGCGTCGATCCCCGTGTTGCGCGGGCTGCCGCAGCCGCCGCTGTTCACGCTCCGGCGCACCACCCGCAGCCGGGGCTCGCCCTCGGCCAGCCGGCCGAGCAGCGCGGCGCTGCCGTCCGTGGAGCAGTCGTCCACGGCGACGACCTCGGCGACCGCCGGCCCCTGGGCGAGTGCCGAACGCACGGCGTCACCCACATGGGTGGCGTCGTTGTAGCCGATCACGACGACGCCGACCTGCGCGGTGCGCGGTGGTTGCGGGGTGGTGGCCCCCGGGCCGGGCGGGGCGGGTGGTTCTGGTCGCATGGGGTGGTCGTCCACAGGCCGGGTGCGGAGAGAAAATGGTCGATACCCCTTTATGACCGCATAGGGCCGTTATGACACGTTGAGCACCCGTTCCCGGACGTACGCGCGCTCCGGCAGATCCCCGCCCGTGCGCCCGCTCGTGCCGTCCGGCCGCGCCGACCGCCACAGCCGGACGAAGGACAGCACCGCCGCGGCCGCGAGGACGCCGTTGCGGGCCAGGATCAGCAGACAGCCGGTCCAGGTGCCGCTGATCACGTCGGGGTAGTACATCGGGTACACCACGGTGCTCAGCGCGACCGCCGCCAGGACCAGCACCGCGACCGGCCGCTGGCTGGTGTGCCGCGAGGTCAGGCACACCGCGGCCAGACCCAGCAGCCAGATCATGTACTGCGGGCTGATCACCCGGCTGGTGACCGTGAACAGCAGCACCGCGCTCAGCGCCGCGTCGTACGGGGTGGCCTCGTTCCAGCGGCGCGCCCGCACCCGCCACAGCACCAGCAGCGCGAACGCGACCGCCGTCAGCGCCAGGGAGGCGGTGGCGACGGCGTGCACATGCGGGCCGACCAGTTCGATGGCGCCGTACTGGTAGCGCGTCCGGCCCGGCCAGCCGGCGTGCCGTGCCAGGTTCAGCGCCGTGCCGCCGAGCGACTCGATCTGCACGCCGCGCCCGCCCTGCTGCCGCAGGAAGGACAGCGGATGGTCGAACAGCACGGCGAGCACACCCAGCGAGGCGGCGCCGGTGGCCGCCGCCCACCCCCACGCCCCGCGCGTCACCCGGCCCCGGGGCGTGCCGAGCAGCACCAGCGCCGGCCACACCTTCACCAGCGCGCCCAGCGCCCCGAGCACACCGCCCGCGCGCGGGGAGCGGCCCGACGCCAGCAGCGAGAGCACGGCCAGCGCGGTGACCTGGACGTCGTACCGGGCCAGCGGGAGGTGCAGCAGCAGCGGCAGTCCGCCCGTCCACAGGGCCGCGCCGAGCATGCTGCGCCCGGCACGCGTGCCCGCGCGGGTCAGCGCCGCCGTGACCAGCGCGTCCACGGCCAGCGTGAGCACCACGAACGCCTGGAAGTACGTCAGCCAGGACAGCAGGCCCGGCGTGAGCAGCACCACGCCCGCGCCCGGGGGGTACTGCCACAGGGTGTCGTGCGCCGGGAAGGAGCCGTGCGCCAGGACGCCGTACCAGCGGAAGTACAGCCCCCACACCTCCCGGGCCACCGAACCCCCGCCGAGCAGTGGGGCGCTGTCGTGGACGAGCAGCCACAGCATCAGCGCACGCGTGGAGAGCCAGAGGGCGGTGACGGCGAGGACCGGACCGGGGGTGACACGGAGGCGGTTCATCACATGGGAGCCTAAGCCGCACGGATGGTGTATCCATGCCGATACGCCGTCATGGCCGTTAAAAGGTTGGTTAATCAGAAAAGATCGGGCCGTGGTGAACGTCGGGCTTCCTGTGAAACCGCAGTCGCACAAGGCGGCCGCAGCTACAGCCGTCGCGGCGGCGCACCCGTCGAAGGGCCACCGGGCGCGGATCCGCCGCCGATTCGCAGTATGCACGCCCGCCCTGGTGATACTCACGCTGGGGGGCTGGGGGCTCGACCGGGGCGGGATGTGGCGCGACGAGGCCGTCAGTTTCCAGGTCGGCCGGCGTACGGTGCCGCAGATCTGGCGGCTGCTGCACGACGTGGACGCGGTGCACGGTCTCTACTACCTCCTCATGCACGCCGTCCTCGCCGTCCACCCCGGCGAGGTCGCCCTGCGGCTGCCGTCGGTGGGCGCGGCGGCGGTGACGGCCGCGCTGGTGGCGGCGCTCGGCACCCGGCTGGCCCGGCCGCGCGTCGGGCTGTGGGCCGGACTGCTCTACGCCGTCGCGCCGATGGCCGGCCACTACGCGCAGGAGGGCCGCTCCTACGCGCTGGTGGCCGCCGGGGCCACGGGGGCGACGCTGCTCTTCGTGCGGGCGGTGCAGGGGGGCTCCTGGTGGGCGTACGGCGTCGTCCTCGGCCTCACCTGCTGGCTGCACGAGTTCGCGGTGCTGCTGCTGTGCGCCCACGCGGGGACGCTGGTGCTGGCCCGGACCGCAGGGGCGCGGGTGTGGCGGGGCTGGGCGTGCGCGGCGGGCGGTGTCGTGGTGTCGCTGCTTCCGATGGCCCTGGTGTCGCGGGGGCAGGCGGCGCAGGTGGCGTGGCTGCGCAGGCCCACGGCGGCTTCGGCGGAAGGGCTGCTGCGGGGGTTCCTCGGGCCCACCACGGGGGTGTTCGCGGTGTGTCTGCTGCTTGCCTCGGCGGGGCTGTCGGGGCTCGTCGGGCGGCGGGGTCTCACTCTTTCGAGGGTGGCGCTGCCGTTGACCGTGGTGCCGCCTGTGATGCTGATGCTGGCCTCTCAGGTCTCGCCGTTGTACGTCGACCGGTATGTGCTGTACGCGTTGAGCGGGGCGCCGTTGCTGGTGGCGGCGGGTGCGGCGGGGGTGGCCGAGGTCGTGGGGCGGCTGTCCGCCGGTGTTCGTGGTGGGGCCGGATGGAAGGGGCGCCGTCTGTTGCGGTCCCCCTTCGTGACCCTGGCCGGTGTGCCGGCGGTCTGCCTCGTCCTGCTCCTCCAGTTCCCCGTCCTGCGCGCCGATCGCGACCCCGGTACCCGGCCGGACGATCTCGGGGCCGTCTCCCGGGTCGTGGCGCGGGAGTTGGGGCCGGGCGAAGCGGTGGTGTTCCTGCCGGCGAACGCCCGGAACGTGGCCCTCGCCTATCCGCGGGCGTTCCGGGGTGCGCGGGACGTGGCGCTGGTGGAGGGGGCCGCCGAGTCGGGAACCCTGTACGGGCGGGAGGCCGGGTCCCGTGAGGTGCGGCGCAGGATGGCGCGGCTGGAGCGGGTGTGGGTCGTGGCGGACCAGGCCCTGCTCGCCGGGCGCTGGAGCCCCCGCAATCCCGCCGAGCGGGCCAAACTCGCCGTACTGCGCAGGGACTTCACCGTGCGGGAGGAGATCCCGCGGGGCGGGACGGCCGTACGGCTGTACGTCCGCAGGCACCCGTCCGCGGCCGGCGGGCCTAGGGTCCGTCCTGTCGCCCCTCCGCCAGTGCTGCCGCGTCCAGCGCGGTGGTGAGCCGGTCGAGGCGTTCGCGCAGCTCGGCGATCTCCGCCAGGTCGAAGCCGGTGGCGCCCATGATCCGGCGCGGCACCTCCAGGGCCCGCTCGCGCATCGCCGCGCCCTCCTCGGTGAGCCTGACCCGTACCGATCGCTCGTCCTGCGCGCTGCGCTCCCGGCGCACCAGGCCGGCTCCCTCCAGCCGCTTCACCAGCGGGGACAGCGTGCCGGAGTCGAGCCGCAGATGCTCGCCGAGCGTCTTGACGGGCAGATCGCCCTGCTCCCACAGGACGAGCATCACGAGGTACTGCGGGTAGGTGAGCCCGAGATCCCTGAGGATCACGCGGTAGACGCCGTTGAAGGCGCGGGACGCCGCGTGCAGGGAGAAACAGATCTGGCGGTCCAGGCGCAGCCACTCCGTGTCGGTCATGTCTCCAGAGTAGCTCTTGCGGTCCATTTAGTTGTGCACAACTTAATTGTGTGCTCTACTCGTGACCGTGAGGCGGCCAGGACAGGGGCCGCCGGAACCCGACTTTCGTAAGGGATGGTCTTCATGGACGCGCTCTACACCGCCGTCGCCACCGCCACCCACGGCCGTGACGGTCGTGCCGTGTCCTCGGACGGCAAGATCGACCTCCAGCTGGCCCCGCCGGTGGAGCTGGGCGGCAACGGCCAGGGCACCAACCCGGAGCAGCTCTTCGCCGCCGGTTACGCCGCCTGCTTCGGCAGCGCCCTCGGCCTCGTCGGCCGGCAGGCGAAGGTGGACGTCAGCGACGCGGCGGTGACCGCCGAGGTCGGCATCGGCAAGCAGGGCGAGGGCTTCGGCCTCAAGGTGACGCTGCGCATCGAGCTGCCCGACACCGTGGACGGGGAGACCGGCCGCAAGCTGGTCGAGACCGCCCACCAGGTCTGCCCCTACTCCAACGCCACCCGCGGCAACATCGACGTCGACCTCGTCATCGAGTAAGACCGCGGGACAGGCTGAGCGAGGGTGCCGGGCAGGGGCCGGCACCCTCGCACGCGCACTGCTACGCCGACGACAGCGTGTCCCGCACGCCCGCCTGCCCGGGGATCCGTACCGCGCTCTCGCCGCTCATCGGCACGCCCAGCAGCAGCGTGCGTACGACGCGCTCGGCGGCCCGGCCGTCGTCGAACTCGCAGAACCGGGCCCGGAAGTCCGCCCGCAGCCGCGCCGACTCCTCGTCCCGCCAGGACCCCGAGGCGAACAGCCAGGCCAGCTCCCGGTACGAGCGCGAGACATGGCCCGGCGGCACGGCGGTGATGTCGAGGTAGGCGCCCCGGCTCGCCGTGTACGCCTCCCAGTCGTCGGCGTGCACCACGATCGGCCGGTCCAGGTTGGCGTAGTCGAACATCACGGCCGAGTAGTCGGTGACCAGCACGTCCGCCGCGAGCAGGACGTCCTCGACCCGCGGCTCCTCGGTCGCGTCGACCACGATCCCGCGCCGGGCCAGCTCAGCCAGGCCCATCCCGCGCGCGGGACCGTTCGCCAGCGACGGGTGCAGCCGGACCACGAGGGTGCGCCCCTCGCCCAGGTCGGCCGCGAACCGGGCGAGGTCGATCCGGTCCACGTGCCCGCTGCGCCGGTAGTCCCGGCGGGTCGGCGCGTACAGCACGACCGTGTGGTCCGCAGGGATGCCGTGCCGCTCGCGGAAGCCACCGCTGTCACCGCAACCGCCGTTCACCAGTACGTCGTTGCGCGGGCTGCCGGTGCGCAGCGAGGTGAAGTGGCAGGGGTAGGCCCGCTCCCACACCAGCTCGGAGTGGCGGTTGGCGACCAGGCTGTAGTCCCAGCGGTCGGCCCGGCGCAGCATCTGCGGCACGTCGAAGCCGAGCCGGGCACCCGGCTTGTCCCGCAGGTCGGCGCCCATGTACTTCAGCGGGGTGCCCTGGTGGGTGTGGATGTGCACACTGCCGGGCCGCTTGGCGAGGCTGCCGGGCCAGTTGACGTCGTTGACGAAGAACGCCGCCCGCGCGGTGACCTCCAGATAGCGCCGGGAGCCGACGATCACGTGCTCGGTGCCGGGCGGCAGCCGCGCCGCCGTCTCCGCGTCCCGGACCACCCACACCCCGCGCAGCTGCGGGGCGATCTGACGGGCCTTGGCGTACACCGCGGCCGGGTCGCCGAGCATGCCCCGGTGCGAGGACGCCGAGTAGACGACCAGGTGCGGGTCGAGCGGGCGGTGCGTGTGCAGCAACGCCCAGCCGGCGCGGGCCCGCTCGGCGGCCGAGCCGCGCACCAGGGCCGCCCGCCGTGCCGTCTCCTGCCCGGCCCATGCCGCCCGCCGCCTGATCCGGTAGGCCGTCCAGGAGCCCTCCAGCGCCCGGACCTCGCCGTCGACCAGGGCGTCCGCGGGCCGGTGGTCGCGGAACATCCGCGCCGTACGCCGGAAGAACTCGGCCTTGTCGGCGGGCGGCAGCCGGTCCGGCTTGGCCAGGACGTCCAGGCAGTGCTCGCCCATCTTGCGGTGCAGGTACGGCCGCCAGTGCGCCAGCTGGGGCCGCTGCTCGACGAACGCGAAGACCCGCTCGTACTGGTCGTGGATGTCGAAGTGCCTGCGGCTGGTCGTGGACAGAATGTTGCCCTGCCGGCGCTGCCGGTAGTTCAGGCAGATCCGGTCCAGCGCGGCGATCCGCCGGGCGCTGAGCATGGCCGGGAAGGTCCAGGGGGTGTCCTCGTAGTAGCCGGGCGGGAACTCGAAGCCCTCCGACTCCACGAACCGGCGCCGGTAGACCTTGTTCCACACCACCATCAGCAGATCCAGGATCTGCGGGAACGCGTCGGCGGTGAACGTGTCCGGACCGGCCTGCGTGAGCACGTCGGCCAGGACGTTGCGCCGGGTGCCGCCCCACCAGTAGGTGCGCGCGTAGTCGAAGACCAGCACGTCCGGGTCCCGGGTCTCGGCCAGCCGGTCGGTGACGGCCCGCAGCGCGCCCGGGGTGAGGGTGTCGTCGCTGTCCAGGAAGAACAGGTAGTCGCCGGTGGCGCGGCGCATCCCGGCGTTGCGGGCCCGCCCGAGGCCCACGTTCTCCGGCAGGTGCAGCACCTTCACGCGGGGGTCACGCGCGGCGTACTCGTCGAGGATGGCGCCGCAGCCGTCCGGGGAGCGGTCGTCCACGGCGATGAGCTCGAAGTCGTTGAAGGACTGCAGCAGCACCGAGTCCAGGCACTCGCGCAGAAAGCCCTGCACCTTGAAACAGGGCACGATCACACTGAAGCGGGGCACGGCGGGTCAGCTCCTCACGAGGGTCGCGGCGGCGGGGGCGGGGACGCGCTCCGCGAGCGGGATCACCGGCGGGACCGCCTCCGCGGGCTCGCCGAGAAGCACCCGCCGTACGACCCGCTCGGCGGCCCGCCCGTCGTCGAACTCGCAGAACCGCTCCCGGAACGCGGTCCGCCGGGCCCTGGCCTCCTCGCCCGCGTACGAGCCGTCACGGAAGACGGCGGCCAGCTCCTGAGGGGTGCGCGCGACCGGGCCGGGGGGCTCGGTCATCAGGTCGAAGTAGACGCCCCGCGTCTCCCGGTAGACGTCCCAGTCGTCGGCGTACACGACGATCGGCCGGTCCAGGTTGGCGTAGTCGAACATGATCGACGAGTAGTCGGTGACCAGTGCGTCCGCCGCCAGGCACACATCCTCCGAGGAGCGGTGCGCGGTGACGTCGATGATCCGGTCGTCGCCGCGGCCGAGCCGCCCCCGGTCGTAGAAGTAGTGGGCGCGGAGGAGCACGACCACGTCCTCGCCGGCCGCCGCGCAGAACGCGGCCAGGTCCAGGCCGGGCTCGAAGCCGCTGTGGTGGTCGCGGTGGGTGGGGGCGTACAGGACGGCCGTGCTGCCCTCGGGGACGCCCAACTCCCGCCGCACGCGGGCCACGTCCTCGGCGGTCGCCGTGTAGTAGACGTCGTTGCGCGGATAGCCGTACTCCAGATGCTCGTACGAGCCGGGGAAGGCGCGCTCCCACATCTGGGTCGAGTGGCGGTTGGAGGAGAGGTTGAAGTCCCAGCGGTCGACCCGGCCCAGCAGCCTGGTGAAGCTGCCCGACTGGGCCGCCACCACCGGGTACGTCGACTGGTCCACGCCCATCGTCTTCAGCGGGGTGCCGTGCTGGGTCTGCAGATGCACGCTGCCGGGCCGCTTGACGACGCCCTCGGCGAAGTTGGCGTTGTTGATCAGGTACTTCGCCCGGGCCAGCACCTCCCAGTAGCGGCGTGAGCCGATCACCGCGTGGTCCACGTCCTCCGGCATGGCGTGCGCCTGGTCGGCCTCGACCAGGAACACCGAGCGCAGGTGCGGGGCGAGCTCGCGGGCCTTGGCGTGGATCGCGGCCGGGTTGCAGGCGTAGCCCCGGCCCCAGTAGGCGCAGTACACGGCCAGTTCGGGGTCGAGCGGGCGGTGCAGGTCGCGGGCGTAGCGCAGCCGGGTGCGCACCATGCGCGGCCGCGGCAGCCGCTCGGCGGCCCCGGCCGCCACCTGGTTGGCGCCGCGCAGACCGCGGAAGGCGGTGTACGCACCCGTCGCCAGCAGCCGGTGCTGCAGGCCCAGGCTGCCCTCCGGCGGCCGGAAGCCGGCCGGCCGGTGACGCCGGTGGAGACGGGCCGCGCGGCGGAAGAACGCCCGGTGCCCGGACGGCAGCCGCTCCGGCCGGGACGCGGTCCTCAGCACGTGGCAGAAGAGCTGCTCGAACAGCGGCCGGATCCGCTCGGCGGGCAGGGCGGCCTCCGCGGCCCGGGTCAGCACCAGGTCCACCTGGTCGAGCAGGGCGTGCTGGTGCGGCCCGGGCAGATTGAGCCGGCTGCCCTGGCGGCGCAGCCGGTGCCGTACGACGACCCGGCGCAGCACCGCGATCCGCCCGGCGGCGAGCGTCACCAGGCCGCCCCAGCCGAGGTCGGTGAAGTGGCTGTCGGGGAAGGCGAGGTGGTGCTCGGTGAGGAAGGCGCGGCGGTAGACCGCGCTCCACGCCGGGAACTGCACGCCGGTCAGCTCCGGCAGCTCGGCGGGGGCGAAGGCGTCCTTCGGGGCCCCGGCGAGCAGCGGCCGGGCCGGGTTGCTCGGCTCGCCCTCCCACCAGGGGACGCGCTCGTGCTCGACGTAGAGCACGTCCACACCGGCGGTCTCGGTCAGCCGGGTGTCCAGCGCCGCGAGCGCGCCCGGCAGCAGCAGGTCGTCGCCGTCGAGGAACAGCACGTACGCGCCGGCTGCCGCCCGCATCCCGGCGTTGCGCGCCCCGCTCAGCCCGGCGGACGGCGGCGAGTGGACCGGCGTCACCCGGGAGTCCCGCGCCGCGTACCCGGCGGCCACCTCCGCGGCCGGGGCGTCGGGGGCGTCGCAGACGGGGATCAGCTGCAGATCGCCGAAGGACTGGCCGAGAACCGAGTCCAGAGCCTGGGACAGCCGGGCGGCGACCCCATGGGACGGGACGATGATGCTGAAGCGGGGCATTCTGTACTTTCTGTTGTCTTGCGGACGCGGCCGGGCCGGCCCGCCGGACGCCAGGTGGACGGCCGGCTCGGGCTGGGCCGCGTCGAGCCGAGGGGCAGGGGAACTCCCGCAGGGATCAACGGCGTTCGGCCCCCTCGGTGACGGGGCGGCAACCGGAAGGTTGCGGCACGGTGGCCAGCGGGGAGGTCGCGCAGGCCGACGGCACCGGGTGCCGCTCCGCGAGCGGCACCACCGGCGGCAGGCCCGTCCCGCCCAGCACCACGTGCCGTACGACCCGTTCGGCGGCGCGTCCGTCGTCGTACGGGCAGAACCGCTCCCGGAACGCCGCCCGCAGCTGGGCCGAGCGCGAGCCGCGCCAGTGGCCGGTCGCGAAGATGTCGATCAGCTCGTCCTCGCTGCGCGCGACCGCACCCGGCGGGAAGGCGCGCAGGTCGAAGTAGGTGCCGCGGGCCGCCCGGTACGCCTCCCAGTCGCCGGTGTGCACCACGATCGGCCGGTCCAGGTTGGCGTAGTCGAACATGATCGACGAGTAGTCGGTGACCAGCGCGTCCGAGGCCAGACAGAGCGACTCCACACTCGGGTGACCGCCGACGTCGATGACCCGGGTGCCCGTGCCGAGCGGGCCGCCGTGGGTGGGGTGCGGGCGGGCCAGGATCACGAAGCGCGGGCCGAGGCGGCGCGCGATCCGCTCCAGGTCCAGCAGCGGGCGCTGGGTGCGCACGTGGTCGCGGAAGGTCGGCGCGTACAGGATCGCGACCGCGCCCTCGGGGATGCCCAGCGACTCACGCAGCCGGGCCACGTCCGCCGAGGTCGCCCGCTGGAAGACGTCGTTGCGCGGCGCGCCGTACTCCAGCGTCGTGTAGCGGCCCGGGAGGACCCGCTCCCAGACCAGCGTCGAGTGGCGGTTGCCGGACAGGACGACGTCCCACTGGTCGACGCCGCGCAGCAGCTCGGCGAAGTCCGTGCCGTGGGCCGCCGCCGGGCGCTCCTGCAGGTCCAGGCCCATGTGCTTGAGTGGCGTGCCCTGCCGGGTCTGGATCACCACCTGACCGCTGCGCTTGCGCAGCCCGCGGTCCAGGACGTCGTCGGTGACCAGGTACCTGGAGCGGGCCAGCGCCGTCCAGGAGGAGAAGGTGCCGGGGCGCAGCCGGCGCGGGCCGGGCGGGAGGGTGTGCTGGTGCTCGCTGCCGGCGATCCACGCGGTGCGGATGTGCGGGGCGTGGGTGCGGAACGCCTCCTCCAGTGCGCCCGGGTCGCCGCCGTGGCCGCGTCCCGCACCGGAGGTGAACACCGCCCGGTCGGAACGGACGGGCAGCCGCAGCTGGATCCGGTAGTGCAGCCGCAGCACCCCGGTGCGCACGGCCCGGGCCAGCTTCACCGCCGTCTTCAGCGTGCGCCGGCACACGGCCGAGGCCAGCCGCAGCGCCCGGAAGGTGCGGTGCAGGCCGAATCGGACCAGGATGTTCCGCCGCCGCATCCGGGTGCCCGGGACGCGGTAGCGGCGGTAGTGGGCGCGGGCCCGGCGCAGGAAGTCGCCGTGGGGGGGGGGGGGGGGGGGGGCGAGGGGGGGGGGGGGGGTCGAGCGGGGGTCAACCACGCGGCGGGGCAAACCCCAGAGCCACCCCCCCCCCCCTGGCCTCCT
>NZ_JBVJVZ010000012.1:50818-168279 GCF_055603245.1 Streptomyces sp. NPDC037290
GACGAATCAAACGGGGATATTCCACCGACGCATAGGGTTTCGGGGGACGTGGTAGTGTTTGGAGTGGGCGCGCGCCAGGTCGAGGTACACCCCCCCCCCCCCCCCCCCCCCCCGGCCCCGCTTGGTGAACACCGTCGCGTAGTGGTCGATCATGCGGCGGAACAACTCCGGGCGCCACCGCGCCAGTTCGGGCCGCTCCTCGACGTACGTGAACACCCTCTCGTACTGCTCGAACAGATCGAAGTGCCTGCGGCTGGTGGTGCCGAGGATGTTGCCCTGCCGGCGCTGCCGGTAGTGCACGCACACCCGGTCGAGCGTGGCGATCGACTCGGCCGTCATCAGCACCGGGAACGTCCAGGGGGTGTCCTCGTAGTAGCCCGGCGGGAACGTGAAGCCGTGCTCCTCGACGAACTCCCGCCGGTAGGCCTTGTTCCAGGCCACCATCAGCACCCTGAGCAGCCCCGGCCGGTCCTCCAGGCGGAACGGCGCGGGGCCCTGCTCGGTGAGCTGGTCGGCGGCCTGGTTGCGGACCGCCCGGCCGTCCCAGTACGTGCGCGCGTAGTCGTACACCAGGACGTCCGGCTCGCCGGTCTCCTTGATCCGGTCGGCGATCGAGCGCAGCGCGTCCGGGGTGAGCGTGTCGTCGCTGTCCAGGAAGACCAGGTAGTCGCCCCGCGCCTCGGCCACGCCCGCGTTACGGGCCCGCCCGAGGCCCTGGTTCTCGGCCAGGTGCACGGGCCGTACGCGCGCGTCACGAGCCGCGTACTCGTCGATGAGGGCGCCGCAGGCATCCGGTGAGCAGTCGTCCACGGCGATCAGTTCCAGATCGGGATACGACTGCGAGAGCACCGAGTCCAGGCACTCGGAGAGATACGCCTGGACCTTGTACGCGGGGACAATGACACTGAACCTGGGCACGGGACATCCAAGGGTCGTCGGTCGGCGCGGGGTTTCTGACCGGGAACGGCCGATGGAGTGAATTGGTTACGGTTCGTACGGCATATGGGGGACATGGGGTGAACGCGAAGGGGCGGGCCGCTTAAGGCCCGCCCCTTGAAAAGTGTCCCCTTTGTAACTACTTGACCGCGCCCGCCATCACCCCGGACACGAACTGCCGCTGGAACGCGAAGAACACCGCCAGCGGAATCACCATGGAGATGAACGCGCCCGGCGCCAGCACGTCGATGTTGTTCCCGAACTGCCGCACCTGCGTCTGCAGCGCGACCGTGATCGGCTGGGTGCCCGACTTGGTGAACACCAGCGCGACCAGCATGTCGTTCCACACCCACAGGAACTGGAAGATGCCGAGACTCGCGATCGCCGGCCCGCCGAGCGGCATCACCACCCGTGCGAACAGCCGCAGTTCACCGGCGCCGTCGAGCCGGGCCGCCTCCAGCAGCTCGCGCGGGATCTCCGCGAAGAAGTTCCGCAGCAGGAACACCGCGAACGGCAGACCGAAGCCGGTGTGGAACAGGATCACCCCGAGGATCGTCCCGAACAGGCCGATCCGGCCGAACAGTTCGGCGATCGGGATCAGCGCCACCTGCACCGGCACCACCAGCAGGCTCACCACGCCCAGGAACCACCAGTCCCGGCCCGGGAACTCCATCCACGCGAACGCGTAGCCCGCGAGGGAGCCGACCACGACCACCAGGACCGTCGCCGGGACCGTGATCAGCACGGTGTTCCAGAGGGAACGGGTGATGTCGCCGTTCTCCAGGAGCTTGCGGTAGCTGTCGAACGTCAGCTGGGACGGCTTGGCGAACACCTTCCACCAGCCGCTCGCGCTCATGTCCTCGGGGGCCCGCAGCGAGGAGATGAGCAGCCCGACCGTCGGCACCAGCCAGAACAGGCCCACGACGATCAGGAACACACGGACCAGACCACCGTTGATCTTCTCCAGCAGCCAGGTCATCGCCGCACCTCCCGCCGCAGCCGGCGAATGTTGAACGCCATCACCGGGATCACCAGCACCAGCAGCAGCACCGCGATCGCGCTCGCGACGCCCGGCTGGTTCTCCGCGAAGCCCTTGCGGTACAGCTCCAGGGCGAGCACGTCGGCGTCGTCCTGGGAGGAACCCGGCGCGATGATGTAGACGAGGTCGAACACCTTCAGCACGTTGATCATCAGCGTGACGGTGACCACCGCGAGGACCGGCGCGAGCAGGGGCACGGTGACCTTGCGGAACACCTGCCACTCGGTGGCGCCGTCCACCCGCGCCGCCTCCAGCAGCTCCCGGGGCACGCCCGCGAGGCCGGCCGCGATCAGCACCATCGCGAAGCCCGCCCACATCCACACGTACGCCCCGATGACCGCGGGGGTGACCAGCGCCGGGCCGAGCCACTCGACGCCGTTGTACGGCTCCCTGAAGTTGGCTGCCGGAAGCCGGAGCCGGGCCCCGTCGGCGGACGCGGGCAGGGTGAAGGTGCCGTCGCCGGCCGCCTCGGTGGAGGCGACCACCTTGCCGTCCTTCACCGCCTCGATCCGCATCCCGGCGTAGCCCAGCTCGGACGGGTCGGGCGCGCCGAGCCGTCCGACGCCCTTGCCGCGGGTGAAGTCCTGCCAGGTGGTGCCGGTGATCTTCGCCGGCTCCGGCCTGGCGGCCACGGCCTTCTTCGCACCGTCCGGCATCTGGTCCGGGGCGACGCCGACGAGGGGCAGGGCGACCGGCCGCCCGGCGTGCACCGTGGCCTTCGTGAGGAAGCCGCCACCCTCGGCCACGAGCGGCGACTCGCGGCCCGGATGGGCCTTCGGGAACGCCGACGACTGGGCGAAGGTGTCATGCACGCCCACCCACACCGCGTTCGCGACGCCCTTGTTCGGATCCTGGTCGTACACCAGCCGGAAGATGATCCCGGCCGCCAGCATCGAGATCGCCATCGGCATGAAGACGACCAGCTTGAACGCCGTGCCCCAGCGCACCCGTTCGGTCAGCACCGCGAAGACCAGACCGAGCGCGGTGGACACCGTGGGCGCGAACACCACCCAGATCACGTTGTTCTTCAGGGCGGTGCGGATGCCGTCGTCGGTGAAGAGGGTCCGGTAGTTGCCGGCGCCGGCGAAACCGTCGCCGTTCGCGTTGTAGAAGCTGCGGATGACCGAATACCCGATCGGGTAGACCACGAGCGCGCCGAGCAGCACCAGGGCGGGCAGCAGGAACAGCGCTGCCACGGTCTTGCGGGTGCCGGTCACGCTCTTGCGACCGCGGGGCGCGGCGGGGCCCGGTGGGGCCCCGGCCGCCGCTGCTGCCGACGCCATCGCCGGATCAGCTCCCGCTTCCGTACGCGGCCGCCGCGTCCTTCTCCAGCTTCGCCTGGGCGCCCGCCACGTCCGCCGGGTTCTTCAGGAAGTCCTGCAGGTCCTTCCACTCACCCTTGCCCGGGGTGCCGCCGAAGGCCTGCGGGGCCTGATCGGACATGTCGAAGCGGAAGTCGTCACCGGACGCGATCAGCGCCTTGGCGATCTTCTGCTGCACCGCGTTCGGGTACGCCGAGACCGGCACGTTCTTGTTCGGCGAGAGATAGCCGCCGAGCTTCGCCTGGATCGTCGCCGCGTCCGGGGAGGCGAGGAAGGTGACCAGAGCCTGCGCCGCCTTGGAGTCCTTCAGGATCACCGCCGCGTCACCGCCGGACACCACGGGTGCGGTGGAGCCGACCGCAGGGAACGGGAACACCTTCGCGTCCGTGCCCACCTTCGCCTTGGTCTCCCCGATGTTGACCTGGACGAAGTCGCCCTCGTAGACCATCGCGGCCTTCGGCTGGTCGCCGCCGGTGAAGGTCTGGGTGACCGAGGCCGGGAACTCGGTCTGCAGCGCGCCGTCCTGGCCGCCCGCGAGATAGTCCTTCCGGCCCCAGATCTGCGCCAGCGTCGTCAGCGCCTGCCTGACCGAGGGATCCGTCCATTTGATCTTGTGCTGGGCGAGCTGGTCGTACTTCTGCGGGCCCGCCTGGGACAGGTACACGTTCTCGAACCAGTCGGTCAGCGGCCAGCCGTCCGCGCCGGCCACCGAGAACGGCGTGACCCCGGAGTCGTACACCGCGCCCGCCGCGGTCAGCAGGTCCTTCCAGGTCTTCGGCTCCTTGGCGTTCGCGTTCTCGAAGACCTTGGCGTTGTACCAGATCAGCGACTTGTTGGCGGCCTTGTAGTAGACGCCGTACTGCTTGCCGCCGACCTTGCCGATGTCCTGCCAGCCCTGCGAGTAGTTCTTCTGGAGCTCCTGCAGGGCCTCGGACCCGAGCGGCTTGGCCCACCCGCGCTGTACGGCCTGCTTGATGGCGCCGGGCTGCGGCAGCAACGCCACGTCCGGCGGCTGGCCGCCCGCGATCTTCGAGCCGAGGAAGTTGATGATCGGGTCCTGGGCGGGCACGAAGGTGACCTTCGCGCCGGTGCGCTTCTCGAACTCGGCCAGCACCTGCTTGAAGTTCTTCTGTTCCTGGCCGGTCCAGACGGCGGCGATCTCCAGGTTCGCGCCGTTCAGTTTCGGCAGGGTGACGGTGGAGCCGGCCGGGGCGGGCTCCGTCCCGTCCCCGCTGCCCTTCTTGCCGCTGTCACTGCTGGAGCAGGCGCTGAGCGCGAGGGCTCCCGTGAGCAGTGCGGCGAGTGTGGTGACGGTCCTGCGTGTCCGGATGGTGCTGCTCATGCTGCGCATCACTTCCCCGTTCGTCGTTCTTCGTTGAACGTCAGAACTCTGTCCGTGCGCTCCGGTGTACGCCGCGCCGCACAAGGGCGGCAAGAGCGCCTGCGCCGTCCGGCGGCTCATCGTGACCGGCTCGTGATCAGGGAGGTATGCGTGTCGGTTCCGGCTGTTTCCGGTCAGAGCAGCGAGGGCACCTCCGCTGCGGACACCTCCCGCGCCGCGCGCTGCACCGCACTCGCCAGCAGGGCCAGGTCGGTGGGGCCGTTGCCCAGCTCCCGCACGGGCCGGCGGGCCGGGGGGTCGCCCATGCGCTGCCAGTCCAGCGGCACGACCGTGGGCCGCTGGGTCGCGGTCCGCGGGATACGGCCCGTCACCCGGCCGCCCTGGAAACCGACGACCCGCCCGTCCGGGTACGTCAACCGCCCACGCCCCGGCGCCGGTTCGTCCGGCCCCTGGCCCGGGGCGTCCAGGACGACCCGCAGCGTGGCCCGGCGCGCCGGGTCCGTCTCCGCCGTACGGCCACCCGGCCCGGCCGTCGCCACCAGATGCACACCCAGCCGCTCGCCCTCCCGGGCCACTGCCTCCAGCGCGCGTATCACCGACCCGGCGGCGGGCCGGCCCGGCGAGCCGAGCGGGGGCGCGATCAGGGCGTCCAGGTCGTCGACGACGACCACGAGCCGCGGCAACGGCGGTGCGGCCTCGGCCTGCCGCCGCGCCGCCGCTCCCGGCCGCAGCCGCAGGGTGGAACTGGGCGGCGTCTCTATGTCACCGCTCGACGGCGTGCGCTGCGCCACGATCCGGCCCGACACCTCACGCCCCGTGTGCCACTGCGCGAAGTCCGTCCGGCCCAGCAACTCCGCCCGCCGCTTCAGCTCGGCGGTCAGCGACTGGGCGAACTCCCGCATGCGCACGGGGTCGTTGGCGATGAGATGGGTGGTGACGTGCGGTATGTCGGTGCACACCCGCAGCCCTTCACCGCGCGCCGCGCCCGCCCCGACCCCGTCCCGTCCGTCGATCAGCACCACGCCCAGCCGGTCCGGCCGCTCGGCCGCGGCCAGCGAGGCCACCACGGCCCGCAGCAACTCCGTCCGACCGCTGCCGGCCGGCCCCTCGACCAGCAGCTGCGGCCCGTCGGCGACGAGGTCGACACCGACCGGCCCGCGCGGCCCGGCACCGAGCACGGCTCGCGCCCGGCCGCCGAGGGCCTGGGTGTCGTCCGCCGCGTCCGCCCAGCGCGCCATCAGCGACGCCGGGGTGGCCCGGGCCAGCCCCAACTCGTCCAGCAGCCGCGCCGACTGGGGCAACGGGGTGGCCACCCGGGTGTCCCGCTCGCCGGCCGGGCCGTCCGGACGCAGCGGGGCCAGCGCCCGCGCGAACCGCTCCGCCCAGGCGGGGGAGACGGCGTCCACGGCCGCAAGGGCGCCCGCGCCGACGGGCCCGCTCGGCGCCACCCGCATCAGATGCAGCGCCGCCGCGACGTCCCCGCTGAGCAGCGCCACGGCACCGCAGTGCCGGAACGTCGGCGTCACCGCGCACGCGGCCTCGTACGTCACGGCCACGGGGGAGGCCGGCGAGGTGGGCTCGGTCTCGGCGAGACACACGACATGGATCCCGGCCCGCGGCCCGGCCACGGCCAGCCGCGCGACGGCGTCCCGCAGCGCGGTCCCTCCGGGATCCCCGTCCACGATGACAACGGTGTAGGGCCCGGGGAACCCACCGCCTCCCCCGACGTCCCTGTCCTCCTTGGCCCAGGAGGGCCGACGGGTGGGGGAGCCGGGGTGGCCGGAAAGGGACTCGTGGGCGGGGGTGCCGGGGGTGTGGGCCGCGGGGGCGGGGCCGCCGGAAACGGGCCCTTCGGCCGGGATGCCGGCCGTGCTGAAACGCTCGGTGGCGGTCTCCGGCCGGCCGGCCGGAGCGGGTGTGGCCCCGGGGAGACCGGCGCCCGGTCCGGACGCGGCCGTGCCGGACGGATCGCCGTGTCCGAAAGTGCCGGGGGCGCCGTCGGCCGGGGTCGTGCCGGAGGGCTCGACGGGTGCGGCGGCGACCGGCGTCGTACCGGGGACCCGCGCGGCGCCGGGGTGGGCCGCGCTTCTGCCGGTCGCCGCGTGGTCCTCCATCCGGCGCAGCAGTTCGTCCGTGCGGGCCGCCGCCTGTTCGCGGTCGTAGGCGAGCAGCAGCCGGCAGTCCTGGCCGTGGCCCGGCCGGACGTGCGGGAGCCAGCCCAGCCAGGACCACTCCGCCGTGCGCTCCTCCACGGGACGCGCCCGGTCGGCGCTGATCAGCACGATCTCCAGCAGGTCGGGGGAGTGCAGCGCGGCCAGCTGCGCCAGCACCGCGCGGGCCAGCCCGGACAGCCGGGGACGCGGACCGGCCAGGCCGAGGGCGCCCGCCTCGCGCAGTGCCGCCGTCACGGGCACCGCGGGCAGCACACCGGAGCCGTCCGGCGTGCTCCGGTCGGCCGTACCGAGCCGCACGGTCAGCGCCTCCGCGTGGTCGGGGCCGCGCTCCCACAGCCGGGGGCCGGGACCGAGCGCCGTCAGCAGCAGAGCGGCGGGATCGGGCCAGGTCTCGGGCTGCTGCCGGGGGGCTCCGGCCGCCGGGGCGGTCGGAGCGGGGGCCGTGGCGCCGTCGTACTCCTCGAGGCCGGCGGAGTGTTCCCCGCGTCCACCGGCAAGCTTGCGCGCCCAGGCGCCGAGCCCGCGCCGTCGCACGGCCTGGGGGGTGTCGATGCCCCGGACGGGAGTGCCCTTGCGGCCACTGCCCAGCGGCGCCTCGCCCGCCGCGCCGACGCCGAAGCGCCCCGCGTGCGTGTCCCCGCCGGAAGGGACACCGGGAGCCGCGCCGGCCGGCGTGGTCCGCGCGCCCCGCTGTTCGACCCACGGTGCCCCGGCCTGCCCCGGCACCACCGTGGCGTCCCCCCGCCGGTGTTCCTGGCCCCCACTGCCGGACGTCCCCCAGCCGGCAGAGCCATAGCCGTGCTGAACCGCCCCCACGGCACGCCCGCCGGTCCCACCCGCACCCGGCGACGCCGCCCGCACGGGTGCCGCGGGTGGGAAACCGGACCCGGCCGAGGGCCGGAGGTCCCCCGGCGCACCCGCCCCCGCTTCCCGGACGACCCGGAGGCACCCCTCGCCGTCGGAGACCGTCCGCGCCCCCGTCCCCCCGGCGGGAGCGACAGGAGTGACCCGGAGCGCCGACTCCCCGATCCGCAGCAGGCCCCCGGCAGGGAACCGCACCGGACGCGCGTCCACCCGCGTCCCGTCCAGCGTCGTACCGTTCGTGGAGCCGAGGTCGGCGACCGAGACGCGCCCGTCCGCGTCCACGGTCACCGCGCAGTGCAGCCGGGACACGTCGGGGTCGTCCAGCGGTACGTCCGCGTCGGCCGAGCGGCCCACGGTGATCCGGCCGCCGTGCAGCAGATGGACCCCGCCCGCGTCCGGGCCGGCGACGACATGCAGCTGGGTCGGCGCGTCACCCGGCTCGGGGTGCGGCTCGGCGGCGGCCGGAGCGCCCAGGGACAGCACGGCGCCGTCGACCAGCGGAGGCTCGCCGAGGGCGCAGCGGCGCGGGTCGAGCCGTTCGGTGCCGGCGTACAGCACGACGGTGGTGTTGGAGGTGTCGCGGCCCTCCCCGGTGACCGCCGCGGCCAGCGCCGAGGCGACCGCGGCCAGGTCCGTGCCCGTGGGCGCCGTGACCAGCACGTCGCGGCTCGCGGCGCGGCCCCGCTGCGGGGCAGGGCCCAGCGGGTCTACGACGGTCAGCCGGATCTGCATCCCCACCCCACACGAGCACGTCGGCCAGTACTTGAAGGCATCCTCGCACCCGCCACTGACAGCGCGCCCGGGACCCGGTGACAAGTGATCTTGATTGGTCGGCTGTGCCCCCAAAAGTGCCTGACCAGTGCCGTACCGGCGATCACTTGAGATCGGTCACGTCCGACTTCGGCAACCAGTGGACCGGGACGAGCGTCTTTCCGATGAACTCCTCGTTCCACCCCCGGCGTGTCGAACTGATCGAACATCTCGAACACGGTCGGGAACGCTTGCGTAGTGCTCTGAAGGGCGGCACTACAGTGGGGCGGAACACGGAATGCAGGCAAGCAAGCATCAGCAAGCAGCAGGGAGCGCGTGACGTGCGGCCAGTCGGCAGCAAGTACCTGCTTGAGGAGCCGCTCGGACGCGGCGCCACAGGCACCGTCTGGCGTGCCCGCCAGCGCGAGACCGCGGGCGCCGAGGCGGCCGTGGCCGGGCAGCCCGGCGAGACGGTCGCGATCAAGGTCCTCAAGGAGGAGCTGGCGAGCGACCCGGACATCGTGATGCGCTTCCTGCGCGAGCGCTCCGTGCTGCTCCGGCTCACCCACCCGAACGTCGTCCGGGTCCGCGACCTGGTCGTCGAGGGCGATCTGCTGGCGCTGGTCATGGACCTCGTCGACGGCCCCGACCTGCACCGCTACCTGCGCGAGAACGGCCCCCTCACCCCGGTCGCCGCCGCGCTGATGACCGCGCAGATCGCCGACGCGCTGGCCGCGAGCCATGCCGACGGCGTCGTCCACCGCGACCTGAAGCCCGCCAACGTGCTGCTCGCGCAGAACGACGGCCAGATGCACCCGATGCTGACCGACTTCGGCATCGCCCGCCTGGCCGACTCCCCGGGCCTGACCCGCACCCAGGAATTCGTCGGCACGCCCGCGTACGTGGCGCCGGAGTCCGCCGAGGGCCGCCCGCAGACCTCCGCCGTGGACATCTACGGCGCCGGCATCCTGCTGTACGAGCTGGTCACCGGCCGTCCGCCGTTCTCCGGCGGCACCGCCCTCGAGGTCCTGCACCAGCACCTGAGCGCCGAGCCGCGCCGCCCCTCCACCGTCCCGGACCCGCTGTGGACGGTCATAGAGCGGTGCCTGCGCAAGAACCCCGAGGAGCGGCCGAGCGCCGAGAACCTCGCGCGCGGCCTCAGGGTCGTCGCCGAGGGCATCGGTGTGCACGCGAACGCCGCGCAGATCGCCGCCGCCGAGGGTGTCGGCGCGCTGCTCGCGCCGGACCCGGCCCCGACCGCCGTCCCGGGTGTGCCCGGCGCCGCCGACCCCACCCAGGTCCTGCCGAACACCGGCCCGCGGGGGGCGTACGACCCGAACGCCGCGACCAGCGTGCTGCCGCACACCGGCGGCCCGCTCGGCGCCGCCGACCCCACCGCCGTACTGCCGAACACGGGCGCGGCGGACCCGACGGCGGTGCTGCCGAACACCGGCCCGCAGGGGCAGCAGCCCGACCAGCCGCACCCCTGGCAGACCCAGCTGCGCGCGGCCCGCGACCGCAACGAGCAGACGCAGATCCAGTACCTGTCCCCGGAGGACGACCCGCTGCGCCACCGGCCCCAGCGGCAGGTCGCCCGGCCCCAGCAGCAGCAGCCGCGCCAGGCGCCGCAGGGCCGCCCCCAGCAGCCGCAGCCGCGCGGCCGGCAGCAGGGGTACCAGCAGGGCTACGGCTACGCGCCCCAGCAGGCGCAGCAGCCTCAGCAGTACGCCCCGCCGCAGCAGCCGCAGCGCTACGCGCCGCCCGCGCCGGAACCGCAGCGGCCCGCGCGGGAGCCCCGCCCGCCGAGGCAGCGCAGCGCCAACCCGATGAAGATCCCGGGGCTCGGCTGCCTGAAGGGCTGCCTGTTCACGATCGTCATCCTGGTCGTGGCGAGCTGGCTGATCTATGAGCTGACCCCGCTGCACACCTGGATCGGCCAGGGCAGGAGCTACTGGCACGAGGTGAGTCACTGGGCCGGCCAGGCGAGCAAGTGGATCAAGGATCTGGGCGGCTCCTCCGGCGGGGGCAACTGACCGCCGGAACCGGTGAGAACCGGCCGCGAGTTTGCGGATTTGTCGACATCTGGCGGGTGATTTCCGTCTCCGCGGTGAAGGTTGGCTCGTTCGACGCGTAGTTTTAACGACAACACGCGTCTGTAGGAGCAGTCTTGGCACGGAAGATCGGCAGCCGGTACACCGCGAACCAGATCCTGGGGCGGGGCAGCGCCGGCACGGTGTGGCTGGGCGAGGGGCCGGAGGGTCCCGTCGCCGTCAAGCTGCTGCGCGAGGACCTCGCCTCCGACCAGGAGCTCGTCGGACGCTTCGTCCAGGAGCGCACCGCCCTGCTCGGCCTGGAGCACCCGCACATCGTCACCGTGCGCGACCTGGTGGTCGACGGCAACGACCTGGCCCTGGTCATGGACCTCGTACGCGGCACCGACCTGCGCACCCGCCTGGAGCGCGAGCGGCGGCTCGCCCCCGAGGCGGCCGTGGCGATCGTCGCCGACGTCGCCGACGCGCTGGCCGCGGCCCACGCGGCCGGTGTCGTGCACCGGGACGTCAAGCCGGAGAACGTGCTCCTCGACATGCAGGGCCCGCTCGGCCCCGGCGGTGCCCACCCGGCACTGCTCACCGACTTCGGCGTCGCCAAGCTGATCGACACGCCCAGGCGCACCCGGGCCACGAAGATCATCGGTACGCCGGACTACCTGGCCCCGGAGATCGTCGAGGGCCTGCCGCCGCGCGCGGCCGTGGACATCTACGCCCTCGCGACCGTCCTGTACGAGCTGCTGGCCGGCTTCACCCCCTTCGGCGGCGGGCACCCCGGCGCGGTGCTGCGACGCCACGTCACCGAGACCGTCGTACCGCTGCCCGGCATCCCCGAAGAGCTGTGGCAGCTGATCGTGCAGTGCCTGGCCAAGGCGCCCGCGTCCCGGCTGCGCGCCTCGGAGCTGGCGGCGCGGCTGCGCGAGCAGCTGCCGACACTGGCGGGCATGTCCCCGCTGGACGTGGACGAGCCGGACCTCTCCGAGGAGGCGGCCGAGGAGCCCCCGCCGCCGGCCCCGCACGGTGAGCCGGTACGGCGGCGGGGGGCGGTGTCCCTCGTCCCCGGCGCCAAGCCGGACTCCAACCGGGACACGCACACCTCGATGAGGGTGCCGGCGCCGGACGAGCTGGCGGGCGGCGCGCACGGCACGGCTCGTGCTCCTCGCGCGTCCGGCGCGCCCAGGCCCGGCTCGGCCCGCCACCGCGCGGCGGTGCGGCGGCGCAGGGTGACGCTGGGGGTGGCCGGGGCGGTCCTCGCGGCCGTCGTGGGCGTCGGCGCGTGGCTGGCGTCCACCGACGGGGACGACCGGCCGGCCCCGGCCACCCACAGCACGTCGGCACCGTAGGCGCAGCGGTCACCGATCTTTCCCCCGCCTGCCCGCCTGCCCGCCTGCCCGCCTGCCCGCGCCTGTCCCGGTCGGCCGGAGAGCTCGGCAGAGAGTGCTTGCGGCAGCCGTTACGCTGGATGCGTGGCAGTCGTCGATGTATCCGAAGAGCTGAAGTCCCTCTCCTCGACCATGGAGTCGATCGAGGCCGTCCTGGACCTCGACAAGATGAGGGCAGACGTCGCCGTGCTCGAGGAGCAGGCGGCCGCGCCGTCCCTCTGGGACAACCCGGACGAGGCGCAGAAGATCACCAGCAAGCTCTCCCACCTCCAGGCCGAGGTCAGGAAGGCGGAGGCGCTGCGCGGCCGGATCGACGATCTCGCCGTCCTCTTCGAGATGGCCGAGGAGGAGGACGACCCGGACACCCGCGCCGAGGCCGAGTCCGAGCTGGCCTCGGTGCGCAAGGCGCTGGACGAGATGGAGGTCCGCACCCTCCTGTCCGGTGAGTACGACTCCCGTGAGGCGCTCGTCAACATCCGCGCCGAGGCCGGTGGCGTCGACGCCGCCGACTTCGCCGAGAAGCTCCAGCGCATGTACCTGCGCTGGGCCGAGCAGCGCGGCTACAAGACCGAGCTGATCGAGACCTCGTACGCGGAAGAGGCCGGCATCAAGTCGACCACCTTCTCCGTCCAGGCGCCGTACGCCTACGGCACCCTCTCCGTCGAGCAGGGCACGCACCGCCTCGTGCGCATCTCGCCCTTCGACAACCAGGGCCGCCGTCAGACCTCCTTCGCGGGTGTCGAGGTGCTCCCCGTCGTCGAGCAGTCCGACCACGTCGAGATCGACGAGTCCGACCTGCGGATCGACGTCTACCGCTCCTCCGGCCCCGGCGGCCAGGGCGTCAACACGACCGACTCCGCGGTCCGCATCACGCACCTCCCGACCGGCATCGTGGTCTCCTGCCAGAACGAGCGCTCGCAGATCCAGAACAAGGCCACGGCGATGAACGTCCTGCAGGCCAAGCTGCTGGAGCGGCGCCGCCAGGAGGAGCAGGCCAAGATGGACGCCCTCAAGGGCGACGGCGGCAACTCCTGGGGCAACCAGATGCGTTCGTACGTGCTGCACCCGTACCAGATGGTCAAGGACCTGCGCACCGAGCACGAGGTCGGCAACCCGGAGGCCGTGTTCAACGGTGAGATCGACGGCTTCCTGGAGGCCGGTATTCGCTGGCGCAAGCAGCAGGAGAAGTAACTTTGTCGACATGACAACTGCCGCCCGAGAGGCGGCAGTTGTCTTTTGTCTGGGTTTTACATCACACTCACAGCCTCCAACTCCCCTCAAACAGCGTTCCAGCGGACATTGCGCCCGCAACGCCCTTGACGTTGCTTTGAAAAATCGGAAGGGTGAGGCTCGGCATGCGTACGTCTGGGGCGCATGTGAACCGGGGGATCGAGACGCGCACTTCGTCGCCGGCTGCCTCCGTCGATCACGGCACGCCCCACGCGCCGCCTCATTGACGAACAGCTACTGGGGGTAGCAACCACATGACGAAGAAGACGCGGATCCGGGTCGCGCGGATAGCCGCCGGCGCCGTGATCGCGGCCGGTGCGTCACTGACCGCCGCCGGCGCGGCCTCCGCCCTGGACCTCAACGTCCAGGCGGGCCCGATCAGCCTGGGTGCGCACGCAGGCGGCGAGGGTGACGACGGCGGCACCGACGGCGGCTGCCCGATCGCCGTCTGCACCACGGACGGTGGCACGACCGACGGTGGCACCACGGACGGTGGCACCACCGACGGCGGCACCACGGACGGTGGCACGACCGACGGCGGCACGACCGACGGTGGCACCACGGACGGTGGCACCACCGACGGTGGCGTCGGCGGCACCGTCACCATCGGCGGCACGACCGACGGCGGCACGACCGACGGTGGCACCACGGACGGTGGCACGACCGACGGTGGCACCACGGACGGTGGCACGACCAACGGCGGCACCACGAACGGTGGCACGACCAACGGCGGCACGACCAACGGTGGCGGCACCAATGGCGGCGGCACCAACGGTGGCACGACCAACGGTGGCACGACCAACGGCGGCACGACCAACGGTGGCGGCACCAATGGTGGCGGCACCAACGGTGGCTCCGGCAACACGGGTGGCGGCAGCAGCACCGATGGCTCCTCCAGCACCGGCGGCAACAACGACACTCCGCAGGGTGGCAACAACAACGCCTCGCAGGAGGAGGGCTCCTCGCAGCTCACCGACACCGGCTCCGACACCCAGGCCCAGGGCAAGGGCAACGGCAAGCAGCTCGCCGAGACCGGTGCCGGCCAGACCGCGTTCCTGGTCATCGGCGCCGCGACCATGATCGCCGGTGGCGTCGGCTTCCGTGTCCTGCCGCGTCTGGTGAACGGCCGTGGCGGCGCTGCGGCCTGAGCGTAACCCCACGGTCACGCTGCGCACGCGACGCGCATGCTGAAGGGCCCGGAGCTCGGCTCCGGGCCCTGAGGCTTTTTCAGACTTTTCTCACGCGGTCTGGTGCGCCAGCAGCGCCACCGCGGCGATCAGCACCGCCAGCAGGGCGATCAGCGCCATCGGGTTCACCCCGCCCAGAAAGCCCTCTTGCTGCAGTCGCTCGCGATTGGCACGGCACACCGGGCACCGGCCCTCGCTCACGGGCGCCGCGCAGTTCGCGCACACCAACCGGTCGTACGTCATGCGCTCGCCCTCCTTGCACCGGCAGTCACATGTATCAACGCTTGGGGGAACGAGAACGTTCCCCCTCCACTGTGCCAGGTTCCCGGGGAGCGTGCGCGGGCCCCTGAAGAGAGCGGAGAGAACGGCGGCCAGGACAAAAACGTACAAGCCTTACCCAACCTCGACCTGCGACTGCACTTGCACACCCGCTTCGCGTATGGTCACGCTCATCTACCCCCGGCGACCCGTGGTGCATCCGTGATCCGATTCGACAACGTCTCCAAGGTCTACCCCAAGCAGACCCGCCCCGCACTCAGGGATGTCTCCCTGGAGGTGGAGAAGGGCGAGTTCGTGTTCCTCGTGGGGTCCTCCGGCTCCGGAAAGTCCACCTTCCTGCGGCTCGTCCTCCGCGAGGAGCGGTGCAGCCACGGCCAGGTGCACGTCCTGGGCAAGGACCTCGCCCGCCTCTCCAACTGGAAGGTGCCGCAGATGCGCCGCCAGCTGGGAACCGTGTTCCAGGACTTCCGGCTCCTGCCGAACAAGACCGTCGCGGAGAACGTGGCCTTCGCCCAGGAGGTCATCGGCAAGTCCCGCGGCGAGATCCGCAAGTCCGTGCCGCAGGTGCTCGACCTCGTCGGGCTCGGCGGCAAGGAGGACCGGATGCCCGGCGAGCTGTCCGGCGGTGAGCAGCAGCGCGTGGCCATCGCGCGGGCCTTCGTCAACCGGCCCAAGCTGCTCATCGCCGACGAGCCCACCGGCAACCTCGACCCGCAGACCTCCGTCGGCATCATGAAGCTGCTCGACCGGATCAACCGGACGGGCACCACGGTCATCATGGCGACACACGATCAGAACATCGTGGACCAGATGCGCAAGCGCGTCATCGAGCTGGAGAAGGGCCGCCTCGTCCGCGACCAGGCCCGCGGCGTCTACGGCTACCAGCACTAAGCAAGTTCACGACGGAAAGGCTCGACCAGACGCCATGCGCGCCCAGTTCGTCCTGTCGGAGATCGGTGTCGGTCTCCGCCGCAATCTGACGATGACCTTCGCCGTCATCGTCTCGGTCGCCCTGTCCCTGGCGCTCTTCGGCGGCTCGCTGCTGATGAGCGACCAGGTGAGCACCATGAAGGGCTACTGGTACGACAAGGTCAACGTCTCGATCTTCCTGTGCAACAAGCACGACGCGGACTCGGACGTCAACTGCGCCAAGGGCGCGGTAACCGAGGACCAGAAGAAGCAGATCCTCTCCGACCTGCACAACATGCCGATCGTCGAGAAGGTCGCGTACGAGTCGCAGGACGAGGCCTACAAGCACTACAAGGAGCAGTTCGGCAACTCTCCGCTGGCCAGTTCGCTGACGCCGGACCAGATGCAGGAGTCGTACCGGATCAAGCTCAAGGACCCGCAGAAGTACCAGGTCATCGCGTCGGCCTTCAACGGGCGCGCCGGTGTGCAGTCCGTGCAGGACCAGAAGGGCATCCTGGACAACCTCTTCACGCTGCTGAACCTGATGAACCGGGGCGCGCTCGGCGTGATGGCGCTGATGCTGGTCGTCGCGCTGCTGCTGATCGTCAACACCGTGCGCGTGTCGGCGTTCAGCCGCCGGCGTGAGACCGGGATCATGCGTCTGGTCGGTGCATCGGGCTTCTACATCCAGGCGCCGTTCATCGCCGAGGCCGCGGTCGCCGGGCTCATCGGCGGCGGACTCGCCTGCGTGGCCCTGGTGGTCGGCCGGTACTTCACGATCGACCACGGCATGGCCCTGTCCGCCAAGCTCACGCTCATCAACTTCGTCGGCTGGGACGCGGTGTTGACCAAGCTGCCGCTGATCCTCGCCACGAGCGTGGTGATGCCGTCCCTGGCGGCGTTCTTCGCGCTGCGCAAGTACCTGAAGGTGTGACGCATGCCAAGAGGGCCGTACGGACATCCGGCCGTACGGCCCTTCGCCTTGTCCTAGACTCACCGCCATGTCAGGCCGAGACCTGTTCTGTCAGCCCCGTCGCTTCCGCCGCGGGGCCGCCCTGACATTGGTCTTCGCCGGCGTCCTGGTCACCGGCGCCGCCACCGGCTCCTTCCCTCAGACCGGTGCCCCCGCGCGCAGGGCCGCATCCGGGCCCGTGCCTTCGCCCACCCGGCACGAGGACGTCCAGAAGGCCGCCGCCGAGGCGATGGCCGACGGCAAGTCCCCGATGGAGGCCGCCGAGCGGGCCGTCAGCCGCAGCGGGGACCGCTGGGGCGCCGTCTACTCCGAAGGCGAGTACCAGGAGTTCCAGGACGCCCTCGACGGCCGGTACACCGGCGTCGGGCTGTGGGCGCGCAGCGCACCGGACGGCCGGATCGAGGTGACCCGGGTGCAGCCGGGCTCGCCCGCCGCCGAGGCCGGGGTCCGCACGGGCGACCGGCTGCGCAGCGTCGACGGCAGCGAGGTCGACGGGCGGCCGGTCACCGAGGTGGTCTCTTTACTGCGCGGCGACACGCACGACGCGGCAGCGGGTACGACCGTCACCCTCGGCCTCGAGCGCGGCACGCGCGCGTGGACCGAGAAACTGCGGCGGGCCAGCCTGTCCACCGACTCCGTGACCGTGCGCAGACTGCCCGGCGGGGTCACCGTCATCAAGATCGCCGCGTTCACCAAGGGCTCGGGGGACGCCGTCCGTACCTCGGTGCGGCAGGCCCCGGCCGACGGCGGGATCGTCCTCGACCTGCGCGGCAACTCCGGCGGCCTGGTCACGGAGGCGGTGGAGACCTCCTCTGCCTTCCTGGACGGCGGTCTGGTCGCCACCTACGACGTCGACGGCGCCCAGCGCTCCTTGCACGCCGACCCCGGCGGCGACACCACCCGGCCCCTGGTCGCCCTGGTCGACGGGGGCACGATGAGCGCGGCCGAGATGCTCACCGGCGCCCTGCAGGACCGGGGCCGCGCGGTGGTGATCGGCTCGCGGACCTTCGGCAAGGGCTCCATTCAGATGCCGACGAAACTCCCCGACGGCTCGGTGGCCGAGCTGACCGTCGGCCACTACCGCACGCCCTCGGGCCACGCCGTGGACGGCCGGGGCATCACCCCCGACCTGGAGGCGGCACCGCGGGAGGCCCTGCCGCGGGCCGAAACGGTCCTCACCGGCCTGGGCGACCCGTCGTAGCCCCGTGTTAAACGGCTGTACGCACGGCCCCTCCGTAGTGCGAAAATGGTCGGCACTATGAGCAAGGGAATGTACGTACCGAAGGAGTCCCAGCCCAAGCAGGGCGGCGGGGCCGCCAAGGCCAGGGACGGCGAGAAGGGCGGCAAGCGCAAGATCGTCGCCCAGAACAAGAAGGCCCGGCACGACTACGCGATCATCGACACCTACGAGGCCGGGCTCGTGCTCATGGGCACCGAGGTCAAGTCGCTGCGCGAGGGACGGACCTCGCTGACCGACGGCTTCGTCCAGATCGACCGCGGTGAGGCCTGGCTGCACAACGCCCACATCCCCGAGTATCACCAGGGCAGCTGGACCAACCACTCCGCGCGCCGCAAGCGCAAGCTGCTCCTGCACCGCGAGGAGATCGACAAGCTGGAGTCGAAGTCCCAGGAGACGGGTCACACGATCGTGCCCCTCGCCATCTACTTCAAGGACGGCCGGGCGAAGGCCGAGATCGCTCTCGCGCGGGGCAAGAAGGAGTACGACAAGCGGCAGACGCTGCGGGAGAAGCAGGACCGGCGGGAGTCGGACCGGGCGATCGCGGCGGCGAAGCGCAGGCAGCGCGGCCTCTAGCCGGCCGCCCGCCGGGAATAGGCTGGCATCGTCGTGCGTTGGTCACGTACGATGGCACCGCACTCCACAGCGGGTGCGCGCCCCCTCCACGGAGGGGATTGAAAAATCAACATGGGGATGATCGGTTTCGACAGCGGCTGTCGAAGCAGGGGAAGCGTGTCGAGGAAGCGGCAATGATCTCGTAAACCATATGTCGCAAAAAATAATCGCCAACACCAAGCGCGATTCCTTCGCCCTCGCTGCCTAAGTAGCGACTTGCGAAGTGTCAGCCCGGGGCTGTTCCCGACCCGGATCCTGGCATCAGCTAGGGAACTAAACCTTGATCCCGGTCACGGGGTGAAAAGGGAAACCAAACAGTGACTGAGCCCGTCGGCGACTTGTTCGCGTGATCGCCGGGGCTGAGAAAATCACAGCGAACTGCACACGGAGAAGCCCTGATTCCGCACCGTTGGACGCGGGTTCGATTCCCGCCATCTCCACAAAACCCCTCCGGGGGTTCACCCCATGTGGGCAAGGCCCCGTCGCTTTCGAGCGGCGGGGCCTTTGCCGTTCCCCGCGCCCCTTCCGGGGCTCATCGCACCCCGCTCGCGCGGGTGAGCGAAGCCAACGCCAGAGCGAGTGTCGCGGCGCCCGCCGGGACGGCGTACCCGAGCGTGGGGGACAGATGATCGGCCGCCCAGCCTCCGGTGGCCGAGCCGCACGCGATCCCCGTGAGCAGGGCGGTCACCACCAGGCTCATTCCCTCGTTCAGGCGGTCGGCGGGGGTGCGTCGCTGCACCAGGGTCATGGCCGTCACCATCGTCGGCGCCGTCGCCATGCCCGCCACCAGCAGCGCACCCGCGAGCACCCACAGGGAACCGGTGACGCCGGCCGCCGCCCACGGCAGAGTCATCAGCGCGGCCATCGCGGCCAGACAGCGGCCCAGCCGAACGCCCGCCGGCTTCCGGGCGCCGTACACCAGGCCCGCCGCGCACGACCCCGCCGCCTGGAGCGCGAGTACGGCACCGGCCGCCGCGCGGTGTCCCTGCGCGTCGGCGCAGGCGATCGTGACGACCTCCATCGAGCCGAACACCGCGCCGGTCGCGAGGAAACAGGCCAGCAGCGGCGGTATGCCCGGGCTGCGCAGCGGCGAGGGCGCCTGTGAACGGGCCCGCGGCGGCGGCTCGGTGGCCCGCTGGGCGGTGAAGAGGAGCATGCCGGCGAGCAGCAGCCCCGAGCCCGTGAGCGTGCCCGCCTCCGGGAAGAACGTGCCGGTGAGGAAGGAGGCCAGCACCGGCCCGAGCATGAAGCACAACTCGTCGGCGGCCTGCTCGAAGGAGTTCGCGGTGTGCAGCGCGCCGGGGTCGTCGCACAGCAGATGGGCCCAGCGGGCGCGGGACAGGCCACCGATGTTCGGGGTGGCCGCGGTGAGGGCGTACGCGGCGAAGAGGGTCCAGTCGGGGGCGCCGTAGCGCACGCACAGCAGCAACGCGAGGCTGCCCAGCACGGCCGCGAACGTGGCCGGCACGGCGACCCGGGCCTGCCCGTGCCGGTCGACGAGCCGGGCGATCCAGGGCCCGGCCAGCGCGGTCGCCACGAGTCCGGTCGCGGTGACGGCACCGGCCAGGGCGTACGAGCCCCGCGCACCGGCGATCATCACCACGGCGCTCACGCTGAACATGCCCATGGGCAGCCGGGCGAGGAGGTTGCCGGTGGTGAAGGCGCGGGTGCCCGGGAGGGCGAAGAGGCGGCGGTAGCCGCTGGTGGCGGATATGAAGGAGGGCATGTGAGCCACTCTCGCCCGGGGTGGATCAAGGGGTCCAACACCTTCTCGACGCCGATTGACGCACCTGTGTTGTAAGTTCGCCGTCATGCCCGCCGACCTGGACCCCCGTCTCCTGCGCGCCTTCGTCGCCGTGGCCGAGGAACTGCACTTCACCCGCGCCGCGGCCCGCCTGTACGTCGCCCAGCAGGCACTCAGCCGGGATGTGCGGCGACTGGAGCGGGAGCTGGGCGCGGAGCTGTTCGTGCGGACGACCCGGCAGGTGACGCTGACCGCGGACGGTACCCGTCTGCTGCCGCACGCCCGGCGGGTCCTTGCCGCCCAGGACGACCTGCTCGCCGCCTTCGCCCCCGGCCGGTCCCGCCCGCTGCTGGTGGACCTCAACTCGCCGGGCCTGGTCACCGGCCGCCGGGTGCTGCACCGGGCCCGTGAACTCGCCCCCGACTGCGAGCTGATGGCCCGCTACGAGAGCGGTCTCACCGGAGCCGCCGCCGATCTGCTGGCGGGCCGGCTGGACGCCTCCTTCGGCCGTTTCGCCGGCCTGGACCCCGCGCTGCGGTCCGCGCTGGAGCAGCAGCCGGTGCGCTACGAGCCGATGGCGGTCGTGCTGCCCGAGGACCATCCGCTGGCCGCCCTCCCCGAGGTGCCGCTGGCCGCGCTGGCCGGCGAGACGGTGTACGCCGGTGCCGGCAACCCGCGCACCCGGGAGTGGACCGACCTGGCGTGCCGGCTGTTCGAGGGCCGCGGCATCCGGGTCGCGGAGCCCCTCCCGCCGGCCGTCGGGGAGGAGGAGTTCGAGCGGATCATGGCCAAGACGCGCCATCCGGTGCTGGCCGTGGTGGACTTCCCGGACATGCCCGGCGCGGTGCGCCGGCCCCTCGTCGACCCCGTCCCGCTGTCGCCGGTCTCCCTGGTGTGGCGGAAGGGGGCGGCCCATCCCGCCCTGGACGCGCTGCGCCGGGCGGCGGCCGAGCTGGCGAGCGCGCAGGGGTGGCTGCGGCGGCCTGCCGGGGCATGGATTCCGGCCGTCGACGTCGACGACGCCCGTCCGTGAGCGCGGGCCTCACCGACCGGTCCGCGGCCCCGTGAGAGCAACGTTCCCTTCCGGTCACTCACAGCCACAGGCCGGAAACGCGCCCTCCCTACCTTCGGGCTGAGCCACTCGTATGGCAGACCGAGCAGCCGGAGCCCCCGTGGAGGCGTGATGACAGCCCCAGCCCCAACCCGTCGCAGTGGCCGCTGGATCGATCACTGGGATCCGGAGGACGAGGGATTCTGGAAGGCGACCGGGCAGCGGATCGCCAACCGGAACCTCTGGTTCTCCGTCCTGTCCGAGCACATCGGCTTCTCGGTCTGGACCCTGTGGTCCGTCCTCGTGCTCTTCATGGGCCCCGAGTACGGCCTCACCCCCGCCGACAAGTTCCTGCTGACCTCGATGGTCACGCTCGTGGGCGCGGTCGTCCGCGTCCCCTACACCTTCGCCGTGGCCGTCTTCGGCGGCCGGAACTGGACGATCATCTCGGCGAGCCTGCTGCTCGTGCCGACCGTGGCCGCGTTCACGGTGATGACGCCGGGCACCTCCTTCACCACCTTCCTCCTGGTCGGTCTGCTGGCCGGCATCGGCGGCGGCAACTTCGCCTCCTCCATGACCAACATCAACGCCTTCTTCCCGCTGAGGAAGAAGGGCTGGGCACTCGGCCTGAACGCGGGCGGCGGCAACATCGGCGTGCCCGTCATCCAGCTCGCCGCCCTCGCCGTCATCGGCGCGAGCGGCGGCCCGCGCGTGCTGCTGGGCATCTACATCCCGCTGATCGTCGTGGCCGCGATCCTCGCCGCGTCCTTCATGGACAACCTGGCGACGGTCAGGAACGACACCGGCGCGGCCAAGGACGCCGCCAGGGACGGCCACACCTGGATCATGTCGTTCCTCTACGTCGGCACCTTCGGCTCCTTCATCGGCTACAGCTTCGCCTTCGGCCAGGTCCTGACGAACCAGTTCGGCCGCACCCCGCTCCAGGCGGCCTACCTCACCTTCATCGGCCCGCTGCTCGGCTCCCTGATCCGCCCCCTCGGCGGCTGGCTCGCCGACCGCTACGGCGGCGCCCGCATCACCCTGTGGAACTACGTGGGCATGGCCGCGGCCACCGCCGTCCTGATCGTCGCCAGCGAGCAGAAGTCGCTGCCGCTGTTCGTGTCCGTCTTCGTCGTCCTGTTCGTGCTCAGCGGGCTCGGCAACGGCTCGACGTACAAGATGATCCCGGGCATCTTCCAGAACAAGGCGCTGGCCAAGGGGCTGACCGGTGAGGAGGCCGTGGCCCACGGCCGCCGTCTCTCCGGCGCCTCGATGGGCCTGATCGGCGCGGTCGGCGCGCTGGGCGGCGTCGGCATCAACCTCGCCTTCCGCCAGTCCTTCCTCTCCTACGGCTCCGGCACCGGCGCGTTCGTCGCCTTCCTCGCCTTCTACGCCGTCTGCTTCGCGGTGACGTGGGCCGTATACCTTCGCCGCCCGGCGGCACAGGCCGCGCAAGCGGCAGCGGCGGAGACGAAGCCGCAGCTCAGCTATGCCAAAGTGTGACGTAACACCGGTGACATCAACCCGAACCGAGCCTGTCACGCGCCGTTGACAGGCTCGATTCGCGCGCCGGTCAGCTAGGAGAGCCCATGTACGACGAAGAGCAGCAGCCCGGAGCCCCCCAACACGGTCCGCTCGCGGGATTCACCGTGGGCGTCACCGCCGCGCGCCGGGCCGACGAGCTCGGCGCCCTGCTCCAGCGGCGCGGCGCCGCCGTCCTGCACGCCCCCGCCCTGCGCATCGTGCCGCTCGCCGACGACGGTGAGCTGCTCGCCGCCACGAAGGAGATCATCGGCCAAAGGCCGGACGTGGTCGTGGCCACCACGGCGATCGGCTTCCGGGGCTGGGTGGAGGCCGCGGACGGCTGGGGCCTCGGCGACGCACTGCTCGGCCGGCTGCGCGGGGTGGAGCTGCTCGCCCGCGGTCCCAAGGTCAAGGGCGCCATACGGGCGGCCGGCCTGACCGAGGAGTGGTCCCCGTCCTCCGAGTCCATGGCGGAGGTGCTGGACCGCCTCCTCGAGGAGGGCGTCGACGGCCGCCGTGTCGCCGTACAGCTGCACGGGGAGCCGCTCCCGGGGTTCGTGGAGTCCCTGCGGGCCGGGGGAGCGGAGGTCGTCCCGGTCCCGGTGTACCGCTGGATGCCCCCGGAGGACATCACCCCGCTGGACCGCCTCCTGGACGCGGCCGTCTCCCGGTCCCTGGACGCCCTCACCTTCACCAGCGCCCCCGCGGCCGCGTCCCTCCTGAACCGCGCCGAGGAGCGCGGTCTGCTGCCCGATCTGCTGTCCGCGCTGGTCCACGACGTCCTGGCGGCCTGCGTCGGCCCGGTGACCGCCCTTCCCCTCCAGGCGCACGGCGTGGACACGATCCAGCCGGAACGCTTCCGCCTCGGCCCCCTCGTCCAACTCCTCTGCCAGGAACTCCCGGGCCGCGCCCGCGCGTTGCCGATCGCCGGCCACCGGGTGGAGATCCGCGGCCACGCGGTCCTGGTGGACGGCGCCCTCAAGCCGGTCCCGCCGGCAGGCATGTCGTTGCTGCGAGCGCTGTCCCGGCGCCCCGGCTGGGTCGTACCCCGAGCGGACCTCCTGCGCGCACTGCCCGGCGCGGGCCGTGACGAACACGCCGTGGAGACGGCGATGGCCCGGCTGCGTACGGCGCTCGGGGTGCCGAAGCTGATCCAGACGGTGGTCAAGCGCGGCTACCGGCTGGCGTTGGACCCGGCGACGGACGCGAAGTACGCGGACGCGTAGGGGTGGTGGGCCGGCGGCTACGCCGGAGTTCCTGGCGTTGGCGGTGGGAGCGGCATGCTGAGCCGGTACCAGGTGCCCGGCCTGCCGCCGACGGCGGACGGGTCGGCCGGACCCGCCGGGGTGAAGCCGGCCTTGGCCAGCACCCTCCGGGACGCGGTGTTGTCCAGCGCCACGGCCGCCGTGACCGTGTGCAGTCGATACCGCTGTGCCGCCAGCCGGCACAGCTCCCGGACGGCCGCCGTCGCCACGCCGCGGCCAGTGGCGTGCTCGGCGACCCGGTAACCGAGTTCGGCGGTGCCGTCGGCGATGTCGACCAGGTTGAACCTGCCGAGCACCACGCCGTCCTCGGCGACGAGCACGTGGAAGGCGCAGACGCCGGCTTCCTGTTCGGCCAGCAGACCGTCGTACCGGGCGGTGAACTGCTCGAAGTAGGCGTCGCCCCGGTCGGAGACCGAGGCCGCGAAGTAGGCGCGGTTCGCCAGCTCGAAGGCCAGGACCGCGGGGGCGTGGTCGGCGCGCAGCCGTTGCAGCTCGGGCATCGCCCGACTGTACTCACGCGCGGCGGCGGGCGCGGCCGTACAGCATCAGCGCTCGGGTCAGGAGTCCCAGCGCCAGCGTCGAGCCCAGCGCCCGCATCACGTTCCACGCCACCCACGGACCCTCGAAGTGCGCGCGCAGGACGGCCGGGTCGCCCTTCGCCGCCAGGGCGTTTGTTCAGGGGGATGTTGAACGTCAGCGTGATCAGGAAGACCACGGCGTACGACAGCAGGGCGGCCCGGAGCCAGCGGGCGCAGGGGGTGCCGCGGAGGTGCCAGGCCGACAGGGTCGTCAGCAACAGCGCGCCCATGAAGCTCAGGAAGAACACCGGGTTCTGGATCACGGTGTTGATGTTCCGCATGACCTCGACGTACGTCCGGTCGTCGCTGCGCGCCAGGGCCGGCATCACCGCGCAGGCGAAGATGTAGAAGACCCCCGCGCTCAGCCCCATGGCGACCGTGGCCGCGATCAGAACGGCGGCCCCGTACCTGGTGTGTGCCGTGTTCGTCATGGCTCCAGCCAACCCGGCCCCCGTGCCGGCGGACATGGCCGAGACGCGCGCCCGCATACGTACGCGTCCAGGCCCGCCGGTACGAGGGGTTCCGGCCGGAGCCCCGGGCAGGCACTGTGAGGGGGAGACCCCCGCTTCCTGCCTAGGCGGTGACAGGCACATGGCACTGGGTACGGCCACGCCCCCGTACGAGCTGCGGTTCGACGCCGGACGGATCTGCCTCGACCTCCTCGCGACCACGCATCCGGCCGAACGGCTGGACGGCGTCGAGGCGTTGTGCGCGTGGATCGCCGGGGCGGGCCTGGTGCCAAAGGGCACGGCGCTCGGGCACGCCGACACCCGCTGGCTCGTGGAGTTCCGGGAACTGCGGGCGCACATCGGGCAGTTGGTGCGCAACGCGGGCGTGCCGGACACCCCCTCGTACGCGCGGGCACTCGGCCGGGTCAACGGGGCCGCCCGAGTCGCGCCTCCCGCCCCGCGTGCCGTGCGCGGCGAAGGCGGCGGCCTGGTCCGGGAACTGGCGGAGCCACCCGGGTGCGCGGGGCTGCTCGCGCTCGTCGCGCGGGACACCGTGGAGCTGCTCACCGACCCCGTCGCGCGGGCGGCCGTGCGAGAGTGTGAGGGGGACAACTGCCCGCTCGTGTACCTGGACACATCCCGGGGCCGGCGCCGGCGGTGGTGTTCCAGTGAGGTCTGCGGGAACCGGGAGCGAGTGGCCCGGCACCGGCGGCGCGCCGCGCTCGCGCGAGCGTGATTTCCGTTACAGCGGATGTTCGGTGGCCCGTACACGGGCCTCTCTCGGCACGTCCGGCGATGTGTCGGAAATGTAAAGATCACACGGTGGGAATGTGCGCGCATGTCCCGCTCGTCACGTCACCCGGAAGAAATCTGTCACCTCCGTTTGAACATCGCGCCGCCCCCTTCCGTACGGATGGGCGAGCGACCGACTGGGGGAACCCCCGGACACCGGAGGTGGGCGTGCGCAAGGATGCGGCCGTGGCCAATGAACGTGGATCGAGGGCCCGACATCGCATGTCCTCGCAGCCCTCGGAACCAGATGAGGAGCTGATGCGTGCGCTGTATCGAGAGCACGCCGGACCTCTGCTCGCGTATGTCCTGCGGCTGGTCGCCGGAGACCGGCAGCGCGCCGAGGACGTCGTACAGGAAACGCTCATCCGTGCCTGGAAGAACGCCGGTCAGCTCAATCGGGCGACCGGATCGGTACGCCCCTGGCTGGTGACGGTCGCGCGCCGCATCGTCATCGACGGCCACCGCAGCCGGCAGGCCCGGCCGCAGGAGGTCGATCCGTCGCCGCTGGAGGTCATCCCCGCGGAGGACGAGATCGACAAGGCGCTGTGGCTGATGACGCTGTCGGACGCGCTCGACGACCTGACCCCGGCCCACCGGGAGGTGCTCGTCGAGACGTACTTCAAGGGGCGTACGGTCAATGAGGCGGCCGAGACGCTGGGTATCCCCAGCGGCACGGTGCGCTCCCGGGTGTTCTACGCCCTGCGGTCGATGAAGCTGGCACTGGAGGAGCGGGGGGTGACGGCGTGATGAGCAGTGGTTACGGGGGAATGCAGGGATTCGGTGCGGGTGGTCCGGGTATGTCTGGGCCTATGAGCCCCCCATCGGGATCTTCCGTGCCGAGCGAGCACGAGACCGTCGGCGCCTACGCCCTCGGGATCCTCGACGACGCCGAGGCAACCGCTTTCGAGGCACACCTCGCCGGCTGCGAGTGGTGCGCCCAGCAGCTCGACGAGCTGGCCGGGATGGAGCCGATGCTGGCCGCGCTCGCGGACCTGCCGGGCTCCGGCAGCACCCCGGCGATCGGCGAGTCGCTGTCCGCCAAGCCCAGTCCGCGGATCGTGGAGAGGCTGGTCGACGAGGTCGCGGAGAAGCGCGCCCAGAAGCGCCGGCGCAGCTTCTACATGATCGCGGCGGCGGCCGCGCTGATCATCGCCGGGCCGCTGGCCGCGGTCGCGGTGAACAGCGGGTCCGGCGGGAACGGCGGGCAGGTGACGGCCTCGGCCGCGCAGACCACGTTCAACGCCATGCCCGACAAGAAGTCGGCCACGGACCCGTCGTCGCAGATCAGTGCCACCGTCGCCATGGCGCAGAAGGACTGGGGCACGCAAGCGGTTCTGGAACTGAAGAACGCCAAGGGCCCGCTCAAGTGCTCCCTGGTGCTCGTCGCGAAGAACGGCCAGCGGGTGACCATGTCCTCCTGGTCCGTGCCGAAGTGGGGCTACGGCATCCCGGACGGCAAGACGCCGGAGTCCAAGAAGCCGCTCTACATCGGTGGCGCAGCCGCCTTCCAGCCGAACGAGATCGACCACTTCGAGGTGGTGACCTTCGAAGGCAAGAAGCTCGTGCAGGTGGACGCGTAGTCGGCGTAGCTTCGACGGGCCCCCTTCGCGTACGGTTGACGGCTGCCCAGCACGTCAGAAGGGGGCCCGGTGGCCGCTCAGGTTCAGCAGTCCGCGGTCGGCTCGGTACACGGCGTACACGATTCCGTCCGTGACCGGGAGATCAGCGTCGAACAGGAACATCTGGACCGGGTGTACCGGCGGCTGGAAGAGAAGATCCACGAGGCCGAGTTCCTGATGAACGACGCGGCCAAGCGCGGCCAGGTCGGCACCCCGGGCGCGCTGGCCGAGCGGGACGCCCAGGTCTTCCGGGCCGGCATCCACCTGAACCGGCTCAACAACGAGTTCGAGGACTTCCTCTTCGGGCGGATCGACCTGCTGCTCGGCAAGGACGGGAAGAAGGGACCCGACGGGGCCTACACCGCCGTCGAACCGGCCGAAGGCGCCGTGCGGGACGACAACACCGCCGACGTCGCCGAGACCCTGCACATCGGGCGCATCGGTGTCCTCGACGCGGACTACGCGCCGCTGGTCATCGACTGGCGGGCGCCCGCCGCCGCGCCCTTCTACCGGGCCACGCCGGTCGACCCGGGCCGGGTCGTACGGCGCCGGGTCATCCGGTCCAAGGGACGCCGGGTCCTCGGCGTCGAGGACGACCTGATGCGGCCCGAGCTGACCGCCCACCTCGACGGCCGCGAGCTGGCCGTCATCGGTGACGGCGCCCTCATGGCCGCCCTCGGCCAGGCCCGCAGCCACACCATGCGGGACATCGTCTCCTCCATCCAGGCAGAGCAGGACCTCGTGATCCGCGCCCCCGCCGCCTCCATCACCTACGTGGAGGGCGGCCCGGGCACCGGCAAGACCGCCGTCGCCCTGCACCGCGCCGCCTACCTGCTCTACCAGGACCGCAGACGCTACGCGGGCGGCATCCTGATCGTCTCCCCGACCCCGCTGCTCGTGGCCTACACCGAGGGTGTGCTGCCCTCGCTCGGCGAGGAGGGCCAGGTCGCGATCCGCGCCATCGGCTCGCTCGTCGACGGCGCCGAGGCCACCCTGTACGACTCCCCGTCCGTGGCCCGCGCCAAGGGTTCGTACCGCATGCTGAAGGTGCTGCGGAAGGCCGCCCGGGGCGCGCTGGAACTGGGGCCCGCCGCTCCGGCGCGGGACGAGGACACCGAACGGCAGCCGGTCACCGGCCCCCCGTCCCGCCTCCGGGTCGTCGCCTTTGGGCGCCGTCTGGAACTGGAGGCGCAGGAGCTGGAGCGTGTCCGCCGTACCGCCCTCGGTGGCACGGCGCCCGTCAACCTGCTCCGCCCCCGCGCCCGCAAGCTGCTCCTGGACGCCCTGTGGGCCAGGTCCGGCGCGGCCGGCCGGCACACCGACCCCGAGCTGGCCGCCGAGCTGCGCTCCTCCTTCGACGAGGACGTCACGAGCGAGGACTCCTTCATCGCCTTCCTGGACGCGTGGTGGCCCGAGCTGACGCCGAAGGTGGTGCTCGCCGCCATGGCCGACGAGAGGCGGCTCGGCCGCTGGGCCCGCCGGATCCTCAATCCCGGCGAGGTGCGCAAGGTGGCCCGGTCGCTCCAGCGGGACGGCCACTCCGTGCACGACATCGCCATGCTGGACGAACTGCAGGCGATCCTCGGCGCCCCGGCCCGCCCGAAGAAGCGGCGCGAGCTGGACCCGCTGGAGCAGCTCACCGGCCTGGAGGAGCTGATGCCGGTGCGCGAGGAGACCCAGTGGGAGCGGGCCGAGCGGCTCGCGCAGGAACGCACCGAGTACGCACACGTGATCGTCGACGAGGCGCAGGACCTCACGCCGATGCAGTGGCGCATGGTCGGCCGCCGCGGCCGGCACGCCACCTGGACGGTCGTCGGCGACCCGGCCCAGTCCTCCTGGTCCGACCCGGACGAGGCGGCCGAGGCCCGCGACGAGGCTCTGGGCACCCGCCCGCGGCGCCGCTTCCAGCTCACCGTGAACTACCGCAACCCGGCGGAGATCGCCGAGCTGGCCGCCAAGGTGCTCGCGCTCGCCATGCCCGGCTCCGAGGCGCCCAGCGCCGTGCGGTCCACCGGGGTCGAGCCGCGCTTCCGTGTCGTACGTCAGGGCCTGGAGCGGACCGTGCGCGCGGAGGCCGAACGGCTGCTGGACCTGGTGGACGGCACGGTCGGGGTGGTCGTCGCCATGAACCGGCGTGCGGAGGCCCGGCGCTGGCTGGCCGGGCTGGGCGACCGGGTCGTCGCGCTCGGCAGCCTGGAGGCCAAGGGCCTGGAGTACGACGCGACCGTGGTCGTCTCACCCGCCGAGATCGCCGACGAGTCCCCGGCGGGCCTGCGCGTGCTGTACGTGGCGCTGACCCGGGCCACCCAGCAGCTGACGGTGGTGTCGGCGGAGCGGGACGAGCCGGACGCGGCGGGTGTGCCGGATCTGCTGCGGGACTGAGTTTCCTGTGAACTCCCCGCGGGGGGAATGGTCCTCGGCATCGGTTTGTTAGCCTGGGTACGGCACCGGCTCGATCCAAGCCCCCGGGCCCAACCTTCGTCCCTGCGAGGGACCACTTGCCGCGAGGCGAGCATGGCGGGTCGGTGTCACAAACGTGGGAGGCCCACGTCACGCATGTGACGTGGGCCTCTTTCTTTGCCGTGCGCGACCCTTCCACCACCTGATCGTTTCTCGTATGGTGGAAGTGGTTTTCCGAAACTGCGCGCCTGATCGTGCGCCACTGTGAACAAAACGTCCGCAATGCCGGGCGACTATCACGTACTCACGGGTAGGTGCGACGATCGGACGGCACAACTCGCGACACGGTGAAAGCAGAGGAAGTCGGCCATGGCAACGGCGCCCAGCGTCTCCTACTCGATGACCATCCGGCTGGAGGTGCCCGCGAGCGGAACCGCCGTCTCGCAGCTCACCAACGCGGTGGAATCCTCCGGAGGCTCGGTGACCGGCCTCGACGTCACCGCCTCCGGGCACGAGAAGCTCCGTATCGACGTCACCATCGCGGCCACCTCCACGGCCCACGCCGAGGAGATCGTCGAGAAGCTCCGCGGCATCGAGGGCGTCACGCTGGGCAAGGTCTCCGACCGTACGTTCCTGATGCACCTCGGCGGCAAGATCGAGATGGCCTCGAAGCACCCCATCCGCAACCGTGACGACCTCTCCATGGTCTACACGCCGGGTGTGGCCCGCGTCTGCATGGCGATCGCCGAGAACCCCGAGGACGCCCGCCGCCTCACCATCAAGCGCAACTCCGTTGCGGTCGTGACGGACGGCTCCGCCGTGCTCGGCCTCGGCAACATCGGCCCCAAGGCGGCCCTGCCCGTCATGGAGGGCAAGGCGGCCCTCTTCAAGCGCTTCGCCGGCATCGACGCCTGGCCGATCTGCCTGGACACCCAGGACAGCGACGCGATCGTGGAGATCGTCAAGGCGATCGCCCCCGGGTTCGCCGGCATCAACCTCGAGGACATCTCCGCGCCCCGCTGCTTCGAGATCGAGGCCCGCCTGCGCGAGGCCCTCGACATCCCCGTCTTCCACGACGACCAGCACGGCACCGCCATCGTCGTCCTCGCCGCCCTGACCAACGCCCTGCGCGTCACGGACAAGGCGATCGAGAACATCCGGGTCGTCATGTCCGGCGCCGGCGCGGCCGGTACGGCCATCCTCAAGCTGCTGCTCGCCTCCGGCGTGAAGAACGCGGTCGTCGCCGACATCCACGGTGTCGTCCACTCCGGCCGCGAGGACCTGGTGAACGCCCCGGCCGACTCGCCGCTGCGCTGGATCGCCGACAACACCAACCCCGAGGGCCTCACCGGCACCCTGAAGGAGGCCGTGCGCGGCGCCGACGTGTTCATCGGCGTCTCCGCCCCGAACGTCCTCGACGGCGACGACGTGGCCGCCATGGCCGAAGGCGCCATCGTCTTCGCGCTCGCGAACCCCGACCCCGAGGTGGAACCGGCAATCGCCCGTCAGACGGCGGCCGTTGTGGCCACCGGCCGCTCCGACTTCCCGAACCAGATCAACAACGTGCTGGTCTTCCCGGGCGTCTTCCGCGGCCTGCTGGACGCCCAGTCCCGCACGGTCAACACAGAGATGATGCTCGCCGCCGCGCAGGCCCTCGCCGACGTGGTCAGCCTGGACGAGCTGAACCCGAACTACATCATTCCGAGCGTCTTCAACGACAAGGTCGCGGGCGCGGTCGCCGGAGCGGTCCGCGAGGCCGCGAAGGCCGTGGGCGCGTCGGCGTCGGCCGAGTAGGCACGAGCGAGCAGGCACGAGCCGCTGCCGCGGACGGGCTGATTTGCCCGCCCTGTACTGTGTGTGAGGGCTGTGAGGATCACCACGGCAGCCCCCCGCACCGGCGCGTCGGGGAACCAGCCGATGCCGGGCGCGCTCTAGGGTGACGCCGAGCGGGCGCCTTTCGTGTGACTCCCCAGGGTGTTCTCACGACTCCTACGGGTGCCGGATTGGCTTTACCGCCGCAGGTAGGGGCAGGATGCGTCCCTGGGCGCGAGCGCATCGGCATCGCAGTGCCTCGGGCGGATCCGCCGCGTGGCACACCCCAACGGCAAGAAAAACACGGGAGTAACAACATGAACCGCAGTGAGCTGGTGGCCGCGCTGGCCGACCGCGCCGAGGTGACCCGCAAGGACGCCGACGCCGTGCTGGCCGCGTTCGCCGAGACCGTCGGCGAGATCGTCGCCAAGGGCGACGAGAAGGTCACCATCCCGGGCTTCCTGACCTTCGAGCGCACCCACCGTGCCGCTCGCACCGCGCGCAACCCGCAGACCGGCGAGCCCATCAACATCCCCGCCGGCTACAGCGTGAAGGTCACCGCGGGCTCCAAGCTCAAGGAAGCGGCCAAGGGCAAGTGACCTTGCCGTCTCTGTGCCAACGGGACGGTGTGGGGACGCTTTGAGTAACGCCGATGGGGCGGCATCCGGACTTCCGGGTGCCGCCCCATCGTGGTTGCTTGTCCGAGGTCAGCCGAGCGCCTTGCCCGGCAGTTCAACCTTCGCGCCCAGCTCCACGAGCTTCTCCATGAAGTTCTCGTAGCCGCGGTTGATGAGGTCGATGCCGTGGACGCGGGAGGTGCCCTCGGCGGCCAGGGCCGCGATCAGGTACGAGAAGCCGCCGCGCAGGTCGGGGATGACCAGGTCGGCGCCCTGCAGCTTGGTGGGCCCCGAGACGACCGCGGAGTGCAGGAAGTTGCGCTGGCCGAAGCGGCAGTCGGAGCTGCCCAGGCACTCGCGGTAGAGCTGGATGTGGGCGCCCATCTGGTTGAGGGCCGAGGTGAAGCCGAGCCGGGACTCGTAGACCGTCTCGTGGATGATGGACAGGCCCGTGGCCTGCGTGAGGGCCACGACCAGCGGCTGCTGCCAGTCGGTCTGGAAGCCGGGGTGCACGTCCGTCTCCAGCGCGATGGACTTCAACTGGCCGCCGGGGTGCCAGAAGCGGATGCCCTCGTCGTCGATCTCGAAGGCACCGCCCACCTTCCGGTAGGTGTTCAGGAACGTCATCATCGAGCGCTGCTGGGCGCCGCGGACGTAGATGTTGCCGTTGGTCGCGAGGGCCGCGGACGCCCAGGACGCCGCTTCCAGACGGTCCGACAGGGCGCGGTGGGTGTAGCCGCCGAGCTTGTCCACACCGGTGATGCGGATCGTGCGGTCGGTGTCCATCGCGATGATCGCGCCCATCTTCTGCAGTACGCAGATGAGGTCCTCGATCTCCGGCTCGACGGCCGCGTTGGACAACTCGGTCACGCCCTCGGCCAGTACGGCCGTCAGCAGCACCTGCTCCGTCGCGCCGACCGACGGGTACGGCAGCCTGATCTTCGTGCCCCGCAGGCCCTTCGGGGCCTCCAGGTACTGGCCGTCCGCACGCTTCTCGATGGTCGCGCCGAACTGGCGCAGCACGTCGAAGTGGAAGTCGATGGGCCGGCCGCCGATGTCACAGCCGCCGAGGCCGGGGATGAAGGCGTGCCCGAGACGGTGCAGGAGGGGGCCGCAGAACAGGATCGGGATACGGCTGGAGCCCGCATGGGCATCGATGTCAGCCACATTGGCGCTCTCGACGTGCGTCGGGTCCATCACCAGCTCGCCGGGCTCCTCGCCCGGGCGGACCGTCACCCCGTGCAGCTGCAGCAGACCGCGGACGACCCGCACGTCACGGATGTCGGGAACGTTGCGCAGTCGGCTCGGCGCGCTGCCCAGCAGGGCGGCGACCATGGCCTTCGGTACGAGGTTCTTCGCACCGCGGACACGGATCTCGCCCTCCAGCGGGGTTCCGCCGTGGACAAGCAGGACATCGTCGTTGACGGTCATGTATCTCGCGTTCCGATGAGTTGGACAGGGGGTGGCTGCGGCCGATCACTGTGCGCAGGGGCCGGGGAGACAGCGTAATCGCCGATTACCCCCCGTCCGTAAGTCCATGGACCGCCCAGTCACGTCATAGCTGTGTCACAACACGAACCGTTCCCTTTCGGGCACATGGGGTCACTGGCCCCGGGCGTGCGCCCGGGGCGTTCCTGTGCTCCCTGAGCTGCGTTCACTCCCGGACGCCGATTGGCTCCCCACCGAAGGGGAAGATGCGGGATCATGTCTGGCATGACCGAGGTGTCCTCGCTCACAGGGCGGCTGCTCGTGGCCACTCCCGCCCTGGCGGACCCGAACTTCGACCGCGCGGTGGTGCTCCTTCTCGACCACGACGAGGAGGGTTCCCTCGGTGTCGTCCTGAATCGCCCCACCCCGGTGGACGTGGGTGACATCCTGGAGGGCTGGGCCGACCTCGCCGGCGAGCCCGGAGTGGTCTTCCAGGGCGGCCCCGTCTCGCTGGACTCGGCGCTCGGCGTCGCGGTCATCCCGGGCGGTGCGAACGGCGACCTCGCCCCGCTCGGCTGGCGCCGGGTGCACGGCGCGATCGGTCTGGTCGACCTGGAGGCCCCGCCGGAACTGCTCGCCTCGGCCCTCGGCTCCCTGAGGATCTTCGCCGGATACTCCGGCTGGGGGCCCGGCCAGCTGGAGGACGAGCTGGTCGAGGGCGCCTGGTACGTGGTCGAGTCGGAGCCCGGGGACGTCTCCTCGCCGGCTCCGGAGAGGCTCTGGCGCGAGGTCCTGCGCCGCCAGCGCAACGAGCTGGCGATGGTGGCCACGTATCCCGACGACCCATCGCTCAACTGATGCGCATGCGCTTCAGTACCCTGTCTGTTATGAGCACTCTCGAGCCCGAGCGCGGGACTGGTACGGGAACCCTCGTAGAGCCGACGCCACAGGTGTCCCACGGCGACGGCGATCACGAGCGCTTCGCCCATTACGTCCAGAAGGACAAGATCATGGCGAGCGCCCTCGACGGCACCCCCGTCGTGGCGCTGTGCGGCAAGGTCTGGGTGCCGGGCCGCGACCCGAAGAAGTACCCCGTGTGCCCCATGTGCAAGGAGATCTACGAGTCCATGGGCAGTGGCGGCGAGGACAAGGGCGGCGACAAGAAGTAGACACCTGACGGCCTGCCCGTCGGCCCGAGTTTTCGCAGGGCCCCCGGGAACGCGCGTGCGAGACGTGCGTTCCCGGGGGTCTTCGCGTTTTCCGGCCACAGAGTGGTGGAGACCTGTTGTCAGCGCCTTCCTGTGGGCCTTAGCCTCGTGCCTGTTGTGTAGATCGAAACGGCTGTTGCGTATGCCGCAACGCTGTGTCGGGTCCCGTGACCGACGCGTCAGAGCCGCCTCCGACCGCTTCCGGACCACCCTCCGATCCTGTTTCCGGTGGCGACGAGCGTGTTTTTCCTTCCTCCCGCGAACGACTCGCGCCGTCTGGTCTCCGGGCCGGGCGGAGCGGTAAAGGACTGGCATGGCCGATCTGATTCCGGCGCCGCGCGCCGTAGAGGGACCGATGCGCCGCGGCTTCTTCCTGGACCACGACACCAGCCTGTGGGCGGCCCCCGGCACGGAGACCACCGAGCGCTGGCTGCGCGCCACGCTCGGCGCGGCCCTGGGGCTGCCGCTGCGGCCCGGCCCCGAGGACGCCCGCGGCTGCGTACGCCTGCTCCTGGAGGACTCGCTAGGGGCGGAGGCGTACCGCCTGAGCGTGGTCGCCGACCGGGGCGTGGAGATCCGCGGTGGTGATCCGGCCGGCGTCTTCTGGGGTGCGCAGACACTGCGCCAGCTCCTCGGCCCCGAAGCCTTCCGCCGCGCCCCCGTACGCCCGGGCCGCCCCCTCGCCGTCCCGCAGCAGGTCATCGAGGACTCCCCCCGCTTCCGCTGGCGCGGCCTCATGCTCGACGTGGCCCGGCACTTCATGCCCAAGGATGGCGTGCTGCGCTACCTGGACCTGATGGCCGCGCACAAACTCAACGTCTTCCACTTCCATCTGACGGACGACCAGGGCTGGCGGCTGGAGATCAAACGCCATCCGAAGCTGACAGAGATCGCCTCCTGGCGGCCGCGGACGAAATTCGGACACCGGGCCTCGCCACTGTGGGAGGAGAAGCCGCACGGGGGTTACTACACCCAGGACGACATCCGGGAGATCGTCGCCTACGCCGCCGAGCGGCATATCACCGTCGTCCCGGAAATCGACGTACCCGGCCACTCGCAGGCCGCCGTCGCCGCGTACCCGGAACTCGGCAACACCGACGTCATCGACACCACCGCCCTCTCCGTGTGGGACACCTGGGGGATCTCCTCCAACGTACTGGCCCCCACCGACAACACCCTGCGCTTCTACGAGGGAGTGTTCGAGGAGGTCCTGGAACTGTTCCCCTCGCAGTTCGTCCACATCGGCGGCGACGAGTGCCGCAAGGAGCAGTGGAGCGAGTCGGTCACCGCGAAGAGCCGGATCGCGGACCTCGGCCTCGCCGACGAGGACGAGCTGCAGTCGTGGTTCATCGGGCACTTCGGGGCGTGGCTGTCCGCGCGCGGGCGGCGGCTCATCGGCTGGGACGAGATCCTGGAGGGCGGGCTCGCCGAGGGGGCCGCGGTGTCCTCCTGGCGCGGTTACGGCGGCGGGATCGCGGCCGCCCGGGCCGGTCACGACGTCGTCATGTGCCCGGAGCAGTACGTGTATCTGGACCACCGTCAGGCCCCGGGCGAGGACGAGCCGGTGCCGATCGGGTTCGTGCGCACCCTGGAGGACGTCTACCGGTTCGAACCCGTTCCGCCCGGGCTCACCGAGCAGGAGGCCCGGCATGTGCTGGGCACTCAGGCCAACGTCTGGACCGAGGTGATGGAGGACGCCGCGCGCGTGGACTACCAGACCTTCCCCCGGCTCGCGGCCTTCGCGGAGGTGGCCTGGAGCCGTCTTCCCGCCCCGGCGGAGCGGGACTTCGCCGGTTTCGAACGCCGTATGGCCGCCCACTACGCGCGGCTCGACGCCCTCGGGGTCGCCTACCGGCCGCCCACCGGACCCCGGCCGTGGCAGAAGCGCCCCGGAGTCCTCGGCCGCCCGGTCGAGGGGCCGCCGCCGGACAAGTGACCGCCCCGAACACGTGACCGTTGCGAACAAGTAATGGAAAACCACGTCAAGGGTCACCGAAGAGTGTCAATCGGTGCGCACGGGTGATGCCGTGCGAAAACGGACCATCTCCGTGGTGAGGTGGGCGAATGCCTCCTAGCGGACCCCCGCGTTCAGTCGTTGCGAAGATGTGCCAGAGTTGCCACGTCCGCCCTGTGAGCACGTACCGTACGGCCACACAGGTGGGACCAGGTGGGGCAGCGGGAAGGGGCAGCCGGTTTGACCACGCACGCACCGCAGGCGGCGCAGGCCGTCACGCTGCCCACGACGCTGGACGAGGCGGTGGCGGCCCTCGGGGCCATGCCCACCGCCGTGCCCGTCGCGGGCGGCACCGATCTGATGACGGCCGTCAACTCCGGCCAGCTCAGGCCCGCCGCCCTGGTGGGTCTCGGGCGGATCAGCGAGATCCGCGGCTGGCAGTACCAGGACGGCCACGCGCTGCTCGGCGCGGGCCTCACGCACGCGCGCATGGGCCGCCCCGACTTCGCGGCCCTGATCCCGGCGCTCGCCGCCGCCGCGCGCGCCGCGGGCCCGCCGCACATCCGCAACGCGGGCACTCTCGGCGGCAACATCGCCTCGGCCGCCCCCACCGGGGACGCGCTGCCGGTGCTGGCCGCCCTGGAGGCGACACTGATCATCGCGGGCCCGGGCGGAGCCCGCCGAGAGGTCCCGGTGTCGCACCTGCTGGCCGGCATGGAGATGCTGCGCGGCGGTGAACTCATCGGCTACGTGCGCGTGCCGCTGCTGCACGCCCCGCAGGTCTTCCTGAAGGCCACCGGACGCACCGGCCCGGGTCGCGCGCTGGCCTCCGTGGCCCTCGTCCTCGACCCCGCCCGGCGCGGAGTGCGGTGCGCCGTCGGCGCCATAGCGCCGATGCCGCTGCGGCCTCTGGAAGCCGAGCAGTGGGTCGCCCAGCTGATCGACTGGGACAACGACCGCGCGCTCGTCCCGGAGGCCCTGAACGCCTTCGGCGAGTACGTCGCCGCGGCCTGCATCCCGGACCCGGCACCCGAGCCCGACGGCTCGGTGGCCCCGCTTCCGCCCGCCGTACTGCACCTGCGGCGCACCGTCGCCGCACTGGCCCGACGAGCACTGGGGAGGGCGCTGTCGTGACCGACGACCAGCACGGAGAGGGCACGCCCCAGGGCGGCGGACGCTGGGACCCGCTGCCCCAGGGCGACTACGACGACGGCGCCACCGCCTTCGTCAAGCTCCCCGAGGGCGGTATCGACGCCCTGCTGTCCGGCGACAGCCCGCTGGCCGCGCCGGGTCACGGCTATGTGCCGCCGCGGATAACGGCCGCCCCCGAGGACCCCGCTGTGACCGGCACCTGGACCGCGCCCGCCGGCGGCGCCCAGTGGCCGGACCCGAACGCCACGCCCCAGACGCCGCACGCGGACGACCGGTTCACCTACCAGCCGGGCGCTACCCAGCACTGGACCTTCGAGGAGACCTCGGCCCCGGCCGCGCCCGGGCACGACGTCACCGGACAGTGGTCCATCCCGGTCGCCGGCGGCGATCTGCCGGACGAGTCGGGCGAGTTCACCACGTCCTCCCTGGTCGAGCAGTGGGGCGGCACCCCGCCGGCCACCCTGCCCGGCGGCGCGCCCGCGCCGTGGGCGACGCAGGACCCGGGCCGCCCCTGGGACGGGCCCGCGGACACCGGCCACACCGCCCTGCCCGACCACACCGACGCGCACCCGGCGGGCGGGCCGGCCGGCCCCGCACCGGACGGCGCCCCGGCGCGGGGGTACGCGCCGGACGAGCAGCAGGCGTACGAGCCCGACGAACACCAGGCGTACGAGCCCGACGACCAGCAGGGGTACGCGCCCGACGAGCGCTACGGGCACGGTCCGGCCGACCACGAGAGCGCCGGCCGGCCGGCGACCGGCCGCCCGAGTGACTCCGCCCCGCAGGTCCAGGCCGGTCACCCCGGCGCGTTCGAGCCCCCGCGACCGCGGACCGAACCGGTGGCGACGCCGGCGGCGCACGAAGACGCCCCCGTGGAAGCCTCTGAGGGCCCCACTGGCAGCCCAACGGCCCACGGCCCGGCCGAGACCCCGGTCGACGCCCCGCAGGCCGCCACAGCCGCCGCCACGCCCCCCGCGCCGGCCACCCCCGCGACCGCCGACCCGTCGGCACCGGAAGCCCCCGTCGACACGGCCGCCACGGCGGAACCGGCCGACGCGGCCGTGCCGGAAGCGGACGACACCCCCGAAGGCGCCACCAGGGCCGGCGAGGAAGCCCCCGCCCCCGGCGCGGCCGAGGAGCACACCGCGCCCCTCCCGCCGAACGACGACCACCCGCTCGCGTCCTACGTCCTGCGCGTCAACGGCGCCGACCGGCCCGTCACCGACGCCTGGATCGGCGAGTCGCTGCTGTACGTCCTGCGGGAACGGCTCGGTCTCGCGGGCGCCAAGGACGGCTGCTCGCAGGGCGAGTGCGGGGCCTGCAACGTGCAGGTCGACGGCCGTCTGGTGGCCTCCTGCCTGGTCCCGGCGGTCACCGCGGCCGGCAGCGAGGTGCGTACGGTCGAGGGCCTGGCCGTCGACGGGCACCCCTCCGACGTGCAGCGCGCGCTCGCCCGGTGCGGTGCCGTGCAGTGCGGCTTCTGCGTACCCGGCATGGCGATGACCCTGCACGACCTGCTGGAGGGCAACCCCGCGCCCACCGAGCTGGAGACCCGGCAGGCGCTGTGCGGCAACCTGTGCCGCTGCTCCGGCTACCGGGGCGTCCTCCAGGCCGTCGAGGAGGTCGTCGCCGAACGCGAGGCGTCGCACGCCGGTGACACCGAGACGGACGCGGGCGAGGCCCGTATTCCCCATCAGGCGGGCCCCGGCGCCGGGGGCGTCAACCCGTCGGCGTTCGAGGCGCCGGGCGCGTTCGACACGCCGCAGGCCGCTCCCGGCTACGCCGACGCGCCGGACCCGTACGGCTCGCCCGACCCGTACGGCACCCCGCCGCACGGCACCCCGGGGGCGCACGACCAGCACTACGGCCAGGACGGAGGCCAGGCGTGAGCAACGAAGCCGCCACGGCGACGACCGCCGCGGAAGCGACCCCCGAGGCCGAGGCGCTGCCGCACGGTCTGGGCGCCTCCCTGCCGCACGCCGACGCCCGCGCCAAGACCGAGGGCACCTTCCCGTACGCGGCCGACCTGTGGGCCGAGGGCCTGCTGTGGGCGGCCGTCCTGCGCTCGCCGCACGCGCACGCGCGCATCGTGTCCGTCGACACCAGCCACGCGCGCGAGATGCCCGGTGTCCGGGCCGTCGTCACCCACGAGGACGTACCCGGCACACCCCGCCACGGCCGGGGCACGCCCGACCGGCCGGTGTTCGCCTCCGAGGTCGTACGCCACCACGGCGAGCCAATCGCGGCCGTGGCCGCCGACCATCCGGACACCGCGCGGATGGCCGCGGCGGCGGTCATCGTCGAGTACGAGGTACTCGACCCGGTCACCGACCCCGAGCAGGCCTTCGAGGCCGAGCCGCTGCACCCGGACGGCAACCTGATCCGGCACATCCCGCTGCACCACGGCGACCCGTCGGCGGTCGGCGAGGTCGTCGTGGAGGGCCAGTACCGCATCGGGCGCCAGGACCCGGCCCCGATCGGCGCCGAGGCCGGCCTCGCCGTGCCGCGTCCCGACGGCGGCGTGGAACTGTACCTGGCCTCCACCGACCCGCACACCGACCGCAACACCGCGGCGGCCTGCTACGGCCTGTCCCCGGATCGGGTGAAGATCGTGGTCACCGGGGTGCCGGGCGCCACCGCCGACCGCGAGGACCAGGGCTTCCAGCTCCCACTCGGTCTGCTCGCCCTGAAGACCGGCTGCCCGGTGAAGCTCACGGCGACCCGCGAGGAGTCCTTCCTCGGCCACGCCCACCGCCACCCGACGCTTCTCCGCTACCGCCACCATGCCGACGCCGAGGGCAAGCTGGTGAAGGTCGAGGCGCAGATCCTGCTGGACGCGGGCGCCTACGCCGACACCTCCTCCGACGCGCTGGCCGCCGCGGTGTCCTTCGCCTGCGGCCCGTACGTCGTCCCGAACGCCTTCATCGAGGGCTGGGCCGTACGCACCAACAACCCGCCCTCCGGCCATGTGCGCGGCGAGGGCGCGATGCAGGTGTGCGCCGCCTACGAGGCGCAGATGGACAAGCTGGCCAAGAAGCTGGGCCTGGACCCGGCCGAGGTGCGCCTGCGCAACGTCCTGGCGACGGGAGACGTCCTCCCGATCGGCCAGACGGTGACCTGCCCCGCCCCGGTGGCCGAACTCCTGCAGGCGGTACGGGACTTCCCGCTCCCCGCCCTGCCCAAGGACACGCCCGAGGAGGAGTGGCTGCTGCCCGGCGGCCCGGAGGGCGCGGGCGAACCGGGCGCGGTGCGCCGGGGCGTCGGCTACGGCCTAGGCATGGTCCACATGCTCGGCGCGGAGGGCGCCGACGAGGTGTCCACGGCGACGGTCAAGGTCCACGACGGCGTCGCGACGGTGCTGTGCGCGGCCGTGGAGACCGGCCAGGGCTTCACCACCCTCGCCCGGCAGATCGTCCAGGAGACCCTCGGCATCGAGGAAGTCCACGTGGCGCCGGTCGACACCGACCAGCCCCCGGCGGGCGGCGGCTGCCGCGGCCGGCACACCTGGGTGTCGGGCGGCGCGGTGGAGCGCGCGGCGAAGATGGTCCGCACACAGCTCCTGCAGCCGCTCGCCCACAAGTTCGGCATGTCGACGGAACTGCTCCAGATCACCGACGGCAAGATCACCTCGTACGACGGCGTCCTGTCGACCACCGTCACGGAGGCGTTGGACGGCAAGGAACTGTGGGCCACCGCCCAGTGCCGCCCGCACCCCACCGAGCCGCTGAACGCATCCGGCCAGGGCGACGCCTTCGTGGGCCTCGCGTTCTGCGCGATCCGCGCGGTGGTGGACGTCGACATCGAGCTGGGCTCGGTCCGGGTGGTGGAGCTGGCGGTCGCCCAGGACGTGGGCCGGGTCCTCAACCCGACCCAGCTGGCCGCCCGTGTCGAGGCGGGCGTCACGCAGGGCGTGGGCATCGCCCTGACGGAGAACCTCCGTACGCCCCGCGGTCTGATCCGCCACCCCGACCTGACCGGCTACGCCCTGCCGACCGCGCTGGACGTGCCGGACATCCGGATCGTCAAACTGGTCGAGGAACGGGACGTGGTGGCCCCCTTCGGGGCCAAGTCCGTCAGCGCCGTCCCGGTCGTGACGGCACCGGCGGCGATCGCCTCCGCCGTCCGCGCGGCCACCGGCCGCCCGGTCAACCGCCTCCCGATCCGCCCGCAGGCAGCGGTGGTGACGGACCGGTGAGCAGCCCCACGCCCCCGGACGAGCCGCGCTACGAACCGCCGCCGAGCATCGGCAAGCTGTTCTTCTGGATCCTGCTGTTCATCGTGGCGGCCTTGGCCGTCGTCGTGGGTGGCGTCTACTTCACCTGACGCGCGGGCCGTCCTCGTCACCGGGGTGACGCGTTCCGCCGCATGATCGCTTCGGGCCGGGTGCGGGCCGCCGGGCCGGCCACGCCAAGACGGGGCACGGCGAAGCGCGGCGATCCGCGCCGGCGCGCAACGGGCTCGGGTCGCCCGGCGTCCTTGCCGGCGAGGGCCGTTGTCAGTGGGGCGGCGTAGTGTGCTGAGTGGTGGGGGCAGCGGCACTCGCCCATGCGACGGCGCACTGTGACGGCGCACTGTACGGGGAAGATCGCGGGGGAGCGATGAGCACGACCGACGCCGGTCTTACGGCGATCACGCTGACCGAGGCGGAGCTGGAGCGCCATGTCACGCACGCGCCGACGCGCGGCCTGCTGACCGGCGCCGGCCTGCCCGCGGCCACCGACCTGCTCACCTTCTCCCCGCTGCGCACGCACGGCCTGCGCACGCTTGCCGACGCCGCGGAGGGCCCGTTCCGCGTGGCGGACGAACTGCGGGACCGGCTGGTGATCGGCGAACTGCTCAACCCGGCGGGCATGGAGCGCGAGTCCATCCTGCTCGACGGCGGCACCGGCGAGCTGACGACGGCGTACCTCTTCGCCCCGTCCGACCCCCGCCCCTTCGCGTCCTCCCTGGACACCTTGCTGCGCTTCGCCGCGGTCACGGAGGAACTGGCGGGCCTGCGCGGCCGTTTCGCCTCCCTGGCCGGTCGGTTCGGCCCCGGGACGGCCGCCGAGGCGACCCGCCGGCTGCTCGCCCTCTTCGAGGAGGGCGCGGGCGGCGAGGCCCCGCCGTACTGGAAGGCGGCGGCCCTGATCCGCCCCCTCGCCCTCGCCGCGGGCCCCGGCACCACCTCCGGACTCACCCTGGACGTCCCCGCCCGCCTGCTGGACCAGCAGTTCGGGCACGGCCGGGTGGTCCGCTTCGAGGAGGTCGACTTCCCCCCGACGCTCACGCACGAGCCGACCCGGCGCTTCCTGCGCGAGACCGGGCTGCCGGAGGAGGCGGTCCTCTTCCACGCCGACACGGACGTCCCCCTGCCGACCCTGCGGGAGTACGCCACCGAGGAGCACCCGGGCGACGGCGCCGTGGACGAACTCCCGGCCCACGCCGATCACTTGATCCGACTCGGCCGGCTGGTCGGCGACCACAGCCTGGTGGTCGACGGCAGAACGGGCGGGGTTCTGACCTGCAGCGGCCCGGAGGCGACGCTCCACCCCCTCAACACCGACGTCTCCACTCTCGCCTTCACGCTCTGGCTCCTGCACCACGAGCGCACCATCGACGAACACCTCGGCAACGAACTGACGACGGTGGCGTACGACCAGCTGGCCGCGGCGATGATCCACACCCTGTCGGCCGTCGACCCCACGGGCACGGCGCCCGGCACCGACTGGCACTACTGGACGGAACTGTTCCAGGACGAGGCGGGCGGGGTCCTGTGACCGGCCCGCCCCTCAGCAGGCGGAGGCCGGGCGCCCGGCGCCCAGGTGGGCGGTGAGGAAGCGGGCGGCGCGGTCGAGTGCGGCGTCCGCCTCGTCGAGGCGGCCGTAGTGGTGCTGGAAGACGTGGGGGAGGCCGGGGCCCACTTCGAGCGTGACCTCGACGTCGTCGGCGCCCGCGCGGCCGGCCAGCCGGACCGCGTCGTCGAGGAGCACCTCGTTCGCCCCGGCCTGCACGAGGAGTGGGGGCAGTCCGGTGAGGTCGGCGAACACCGGACTGGCCAGGGGATGCGCCCTGTCGCCCGCGCCGACGTAGAGATCGGCGTATTCGCGCAGGTCGGCCTCGGTGAAGATGGGGTCGGCGCTCTCCTTGGAGCGGATGCTTTCCCCGGCGAGGGTGAGGTCGGCCCAGGGGGAGAAGACGACCACGGCTGCTGGCTGCGGCAGCCCGGCCTCCCGGGCGGCGAGCAGCGTGGCGATGCTCAGTCCGCCACCGGCTGAGTCACCGGCCATGACGAGGTCCCGCGGGTCGGTGCCCGACGCCAGCAGTTCGCGGTAGGCCGCGAGCCCGTCGTCGACAGCCGCGGGGAAGGGGTGCTCGGGGGCCAGCCGGTAATCCACGGACGTCGCGCGCAGCCCGGCGCGGCGGGACAGTTCACCGACCAGCCCCGCGTGGGTGTCCGGTGAGCCGATGACGTAGCCGCCGCCGTGCAGGTAGAGCAGTCGGCCGCGGCCGGAGGCTTCGGCCGGCTCCAGCTCCAGGGCCGGCCGCCCGCCCAGGACGGTCCTGCGGGTGACCACACCCTCCGGCGCGGGGCGGGTGATGGCCGCGGCGAAACCGCTGCGCTGCTCCTCGGGAGTGGGCCGCACCTCGCTGCGAGGGGCGGAACGGAGCAGGGCGTCCAGGGCGTCGCGCTGCTGTCGGAACATGCGGGCCTCCAGGGGTCGGGTGCGAGGATGGATTCCTGGGAATCCACCTGTCCGACCCCAACCGGATTCCGAGGAAGATGATTCCCAGGAATCTACTGGAGCCAATGTGAGCCACATCACCCCGATCTTCACCGATCTGGTCCGCGTCGAGACCCGCCTCTACAACGCGGTGAGCGCCCGGCTGCGCGCCGAACAAGGGCTGGGACTGGGGCAGTTCGAGCTCTTGGAGATCATCGACCGCGTGCCGGGGTGCCGCGTGCTCGACATCGTCGGCGAACTGGCGATCACCGTGGGGGCCGTCAGCAAGGCGGTCGACCGGCTGGTGGCTGCGGGCTGGTGCCTGCGGGTCGCGCACCCCCAGGACCGCCGCTCGTCCGTCCTCCGCCTCACACCCGCGGGTGAGGAGCGGTTGTCCGCTTCCCGCCCCCTTGTCGAAAGCGAGCTCATCTCACTGACCGCGGCGGTTCCCTCCGACGACCTGGCCCGCATCGCCTCGGCCCTGGCCACCCTTCGCGCGACCCTCGAGGCGGGCTCCCACGGCCGGCCGGGATGAGAGGACGTCCGGGCAATGGTGCCGGTGGTGCTGGCCTCGGAGGTTCGCGCCTTCTTCATGTCGCCGTCGTCCTGCCGGCCGGCGGGGCCTGCTGATAGAGCGCCACCAGCGCGCCGTGCACGGGCTGCTCCTCTGTGCCTTCCTCGGCCTCGTCGACCAGTTTGGTGAGAGTCTCGCCGAGTTCTCTCGCCTTCGCAGGGCTGAGACGCAGGTGGCGCAGTGTCAGGTGGGTCTCGGCGGGTGAGCGGTCCAGCTCCTGGGCGATCGCGGCGAGCATCGCGGCGGTGCCTGCCGCCTGGGGTTCGGCGACGACCATGTGGCGGGCCGTGCGCTGGTAGTACTGCTCGGTGCCGCCGCGGACCTGGCGGGTCTCGGCGATGTGGACCAGCCCGGCTTCGCGGAGCACTTTGAGGTGGTGGGCCACGTTGCCCTTCTTCGCGTCGAGCTGCGCCGCGAGCCGGCTGAGGGTGGCGGGCCGTTGCCCCAGGGCGAAGAGCAACCGCTGGCGCAACGGGTGGGCGAGCGCCGCGAACTGCTCAGGCGCGCCGATCTCCAGGACGTCCTCGGGGGGCGGCAGGTGGGAAGACTGATCTCGCATACCTAAAGTGTCTAAACCCTTTGACGCTTTGGCAAGGGCAGTGCTCTACTCCCTTCCATGACGACTCTGACGAAGTTTCAGCCCGCCCCTGTCATCGACGAGACGGTCCGACTGCTGACCGAGCACTACGTGTTCCCCGAGACGGCCGAGCAGCTCGCCGGCCTGCTGCAACGGCGCCTCGCCGAGGGGGCCTACGACGTCGACGGTGCCGAGGAGCTCGCCCGTCTGGTCACCGCGGACCTGCAGTCCGTCAACGGCGACCGGCACCTGAGACTCAAGCACCACGCCGAGCCGGTGTCCCCGAAGGAGGGGGCGGCCACCCGGGACGCCATGCGCCGGGACTTCGACACCTCGCTGGGCGGTGCGCCCCGGGTGGAGTTGCTCAGCGGCGGGGTCGCCGTGGTGGAGCTGGCCCCGATGCTGTTTCCGCTGGAGTGGGCCGCCGAACCGCTGAGCGCCGCGCTCACCCTGGCCTCCCGCGCGCAGGCGCTCATCGTGGACCTCCGCTCCAACCGGGGCGGCGACCCGGACACGGTCGCCTTCGCCTGCAGCTACCTACTCGACGAGCGCACCCACCTCAACACCATGTCCTGGAACGGCGGCGACCGCAGCGAGCAGTCCTGGAGCCTGCCGTACGTTCCCGGCGCGCGCTTCGGTGGCAGCAAGCCGTTGTACGTGCTGTCCAGCGAGAGCACCTTCTCTGCCGCTGAGGAGCTGGCGTACGACCTCCAGCAGCTCGGCCGCGCCGTGGTCGTCGGTGAGAGCACCCGCGGCGGCGCACACCCGTGCAACGGCTGGACCGTGCACCCCCACCTGGAAGCCACCGTCCCCGTCGGCCGGGCCATCAACCCCGTCTCCGGCACGAACTGGGAGGGCGCCGGTGTGCAGCCGGACGTCCCTTGCGCCGCTGCTGACGCCCTCGACAAGGCGCACGCGCTGGCCCTCGCCCGCCTGACAGGCTGACCCGGCCCGGCTCACCGACAGCACGCACGCCGCGGACGTGCCTTCACCCGACGACCGGCAGGCACCCCGCGCTCGGGAGCCGGGACCTCTTCTGGGATGCGCTGCCTGATGGACAGATACGCCAGGTTTCGCCACCCCCCGCAGGCAGGCTGGCTGGCTATTCGCTTTCGCCACCCCTGCGCCAGTCTTCCGCAAGGGCTTATTCGCCACGAGAAAAGTCGACAAAGTCTCCTCATGGCCGCGATTGGCGTGCTCATGCCCATCATGCGTGCGGTACCGTGCGGGTCACCTCCTTCAGTGCAAGTCAGGAGGTCGGGTGCTGTTCAGTGAACACTTGACACGTCCCTGTGCACACGAACGGCCTGGCTTCGGGATGCCGCCCAAAGCCAGGCCGGTGCGCGGGGCAGGGTGGGCCCGGCCGAGCACGCGTCGGTCGGGTTCACTCACCCTGACCAGCCGTCCGGTACACCCCTCATGCGTCACAGGAAATGCTCAACGCATCCCGCAATGGCAGTGATCGCCGTGAGGAAGAGAGCCGCTAACTCCACCCAGTCCAGCCGTTGGCGTTGTCTGCGGTGCCTTCTTCGCCGAGTCGATCGCTCCATGTCGCCCGACCTCCCATCTCTCTGCATTCCCAACGGGGTTGGGACCTGCCGGTACAGGCAGGCGTTCAAGGAGAGACGGCGTCGGACTTTGGCAACCTACCTGCACGCCCGCTGCAGCGAGGCCAAGAGCCATCGATCGCCTGGGTTCGCCACTCTTAACTGATAGGGTCCGCCAGGCTCCTTACCCGGCCAGGGCGCGCCCGGCGGATCACGGGCCGAGCCAGGGCCGGACCGAGGCGAGGGCCGGCCCATGCCCTAATCGTGTTGACCGCCCCCGGCAGGCAGCGCTTGAGTCGGCACGTGGACAGCATCCCCGCCAACCGGCGATTCTGGAACCGGATCAGCAGCGCCTACCAGCACGAGCACGACCCGCGAATCGGCGCCACACCCCGGTTGTGGGGCATGTACTCCATCCCCGACGCGCACCTGCACGCCCTGGGCGACGTCACCGGCAAGCGTGTCCTCGAACTCGGCTGCGGCGCCGGCCAGTGGTCCAGGGCGCTCGCCGCCGAGGGAGCCGCCGTGGTCGGGCTCGACCTGTCCGAAGCCCAACTCGCCGCGGCGGCCGGCGTGATGGGAGCGGCCCGCTACCCGCTGGTGCAAGGCGCCGCCGAACAACTCCCCTTCGCCGCCGACAGCTTCGACCTGGTGTTCTGCGACTTCGGCGGGCTCAGCTGGGCGCCCCCGCACCTGGCCGTCCCACAGGCCGCACGCGTCTTGCGCCGAGGCGGGCGCCTGGTGTTCAACGTCGCCAGCCCATGGTTCGAAGCTTGCTACGACGAAGCCGCCAGCCGCGTGACCACGACGCTGCAGCAGGACTACTTCGGGCTGAACACCATCGCCGAAGACGGCGGCGCGACCAGCTATCAGCTCACCTACGGCGACTGGGTCAAGGTCCTGCGCGGCGCGGGTCTCATCATCGACGACCTCATCGAGCCGCGGCCCGAACTCGGAACACCCAACGGCTACAACGAAACCGACCCACCCGACTGGGCGCACCGCTGGCCGGCGGAACTGCTCTGGGTAACCCACAAACCGTAAGTTCCGCCGCGCCGAGACGTGAGGGCATCCCCTCGCCGGGCAGGCCCGTGGACGACGTAGGCGCGTTTGGCGAAGTGACGGACCGGCCGCCCCCTCTCGCATGTGGTGATGCGAATGCGTGCGCGGTCAGGACGACTGGCCTGACCGCTCCTCGGCAGCGCTGGACCGTGTAACTTCTGCCTGTCCGGCGATCATTTTCTCTACAAGTAGGCCTAAGATCTCCGCCCGCTTCTCGTCACTGAGTCCGGCATCGGCCAGCAGTCTCTCAGCCGCCAGATAACGGGAGAACTCCAAGGGCTGGTCAAAATATGCGCGGAGATGCCCCGCCGCAGTCTCCTGTGACCGGATGAACGTCCGGCTGATATAACCGGACAGCGTCGCAGACACGGCGCCAAGGGCGCCCGCGACGATGCTGCCCGCCATTGTAGTGGCGTCGAGAGCAACGACGACGAACACGACAAGCAGGGTGAATCCGAGTCCCATTGCGAGCTGAGCGTTGCGGAAGGACTGCTTGGCCTGGCCAAGGGCAATGCCGTGATAGTGGTCGAGGCGCCGGTGCGTGACTGCCCATAATTCCGAAAGTGTGAGACGGGACTGCGCGTCGCCCGGTGCTGTTATTCCCTGCGCTCCGGAAGATTTTTCGTCAGTCGTGAGAGCAGCCGGCGATGTTGGGACAGTGCCACGGAGGGCGTCTTCCAGAACTTGTTCGGCTTCCCGTACTCGTGCGCGAGTCTCGGACTGGGCTCGGTTCTCTTTGGGCTTCAGCAAGAAGGTGAGTGCCAGACCGAGCAGGAACAACGCCGGTGGTACCCCCCACTTGATGAGCAGGCTCCCAAAGTGGCTGGAGGGCCCGGTGAACGCGACCTCGCTCACCCCCAACACCACCCCAAGCGCAACTGAGGAAGCGGTGTACAGGAGAAGCTTCCGCATGGGCGACGACGCAAAGGGCCTGCTGTTCGGCATAGTTGCTCAGCATGCTGGTCAGCTGTGACTGCGTCCACCCTGCACACCGACGGAGACCGCAACTGAGACGGACGAACGAGTGGGCGGCACCCCGGGAGGTGCCGCCCACCTGTCTTGCCTGGTCAAGGCGCCAGAGGCCGTGGCGGGAATCGAACCCACGTAACTCGCTTTGCAGGCGAGCCCCTAAACCACTCGGGCACACGGCCGTGTTCAATCACTCGTCCACAGCCGTGGCGGGAATCGGACCCACGTGACTCCCCGCGAGCGGAGCTCGCTGATGGATGCAGCGCGGGCGAGCCCCTAAACCACTCGGGCACACGGCCGTGTTCGTGGAAACGAAGCTACGGCGGGGGTGTGCCGGGGCTCAAGGGGAGCGGTGGGGCCGCAATGCGACTGCCACACGGCGTTCATGAACGGCTCGGAGGCGTACGACCAAGGTCGCAGTGCCAGCACGACCTCCGACAGGGGTCAAACGGGGCTGTGCGCCTTACTCTGACGACCATGAGTGCCCTCGAATCCCGTGACGCCACTGCCGTGAACCCCGTGGGGCAGGGCGAAGGCGTGCTGGGCCGGGCCTACCGGGCGCTCAGCGTCGGGATGGTCTCCGTCGTGCTGCTGATCGCCTTCGAGGCGACCGCTGTTGGGACCGCCATGCCGGTCGCGGCGCGGGACCTGCACGGCGTGGCCCTGTACGCGTTCGCGTTCTCCGGCTACTTCACGACCAGCCTGTTCGGCATGGTGCTGGCGGGCCAGTGGTCCGACCGGCGCGGGCCGCTGGGGGCGCTGACCACGGGAATCGGGGCCTTTGCCGCGGGACTCGTGGTCGCCGGTACCGCGCAGGTCATGTGGGTGTTCATCCTCGGGCGGGCCGTGCAGGGGCTGGGCGGCGGGCTCGTCATCGTCGCCCTGTACGTCGTCATCGGCCGTGCCTACCCCGAGCGGCTGCAGCCCGCGATCCTGGCTGCCTTCGCGGCGGGATGGATCCTGCCGACCATCGTCGGTCCGCTGGCCGCCGGCGCCGTGACCGAGCACCTCGGCTGGCGCTGGGTCTTCCTCGGGATCCCGGTCCTCGTCGTCCTCCCGCTCGCCCTCGCCCTCCCGCAGATACGGCGCAGGGCCTCGGGCCCGGTGGACGGGGAGGCCGGCGCCGGCGGCTTCGACCGGCGCCGGATCCGGCTCGCCCTCGGCATCTCGCTCGGCGCCGGGCTCCTGCAGTACGCCGCCCAGGACCTGCGCCCCCTCTCCCTCCTGCCCGGGCTGGCCGGCGCCGCGCTGCTGGTGCCCGCCGTCCGCGGACTGCTCCCGCCCGGCACCTACCGGGCGGCCCGCGGACTGCCCTCCGTCGTGCTGCTGCGCGGGGTGGCCGCCGGTTCCTTCGTCGCCGCCGAGTCCTTCATCCCGCTCATGCTGGTCACCGAGCGCGGACTGTCACCGACGCTCGCCGGGTTCTCGCTGGCCGCGAGCGGCAGCACCTGGGCGCTGGGCTCGTGGGTGCAGTCCCGGCCGCGCGTGCAGCCGTACCGGCAGCGGCTGATGCTGACCGGGATGGTGCTGGTCGCCGCCGCGATCGTCACCGCGCCGAGTGTGCTGGTGCACTCCGTGCCCGTCTGGACCGTCGCCGTCGCCTGGGGCTTCGGCTGCTTCGGCATGGGCCTGGTGATCTCCTCCACCGGCGTGCTCCTGCTCCAGCTGTCCGCTCCGCAGGAGGCCGGCGCCAACTCCGCCGCGCTGCAGATCTCCGACGCCCTCTCCAACGTCATCCTCCTCGCCGCGACCGGCGCCGCGTTCGCGGCCCTGGGCGGCGGCAGCCTGGCCGGAACGGCGGTTGCGGCCGACGGCGGCCATCCGGGGGCCTTCGCCGCCGTGTTCCTGCCGATGGCGGTGGTGGCGTTGGCGGGGGCCTGGGTGACGACGCGGGTGCGCGTTCCGCCCGCCTGAGTGGTACCGGGGAGGGCGCCGGCAAGAGGCCGTGGCGCTCCTGCAATCGCCGTGATGTGACGTGGATCCCATCCGTCGGCGACCCGGCCCTGTACGGGCGCCGGTGGTGGGGCGGCGCCGGTAGGGTGGCCCGGTTGTCATACGTAGCCGGGCCGTCCAGGCCCCGACAGCGAGCCGCCCGAGCCCCGATCCAACGGAGACCGTGACTACCACCGCCGCTTCCTCCGCCCACTCCCACCACCTGTCGCCCGCCTTCCCGGGCCGCGCGCCCTGGGGTACCGCCAGCAAGCTGCGTGCCTGGCAGCAGGGGGCGATGGAGAAGTACGTCCAGGAGCAGCCGCGTGACTTCCTCGCCGTCGCCACGCCCGGCGCCGGCAAGACGACCTTCGCGCTGACGCTCGCCTCCTGGCTGCTGCACCACCACGTCGTGCAGCAGGTGACCGTGGTCGCGCCGACCGAGCACCTGAAGAAGCAGTGGGCCGAGGCGGCCGGAAGAATAGGGATCAAGCTCGATCCCGAGTACAGCGCCGGGCCGCTCGGCCGGGAGTACGACGGCGTCGCCGTCACGTACGCCGGTGTCGGTGTCCGGCCCATGCTGCACCGCAACCGGGTCGAGCAGCGCAAGACGCTCGTCATCCTCGACGAGATCCACCACGCCGGTGACTCCAAGTCCTGGGGCGAGGCCTGCCTGGAGGCGTTCGAGCCCGCCACGCGCCGGCTCGCGCTGACCGGTACGCCGTTCCGCTCCGACACCAACCCCATCCCCTTCGTGACGTACGAGGAGGACAACGCCGGCATCCGGCGCTCCGCCGCCGACTACACCTACGGCTACGGGTCCGCCCTGTCGGACGGGGTCGTCCGGCCGGTCATCTTCCTCTCCTACAGCGGCAACATGCGCTGGCGTACGAAGGCCGGTGACGAGATCGCCGCCCGGCTCGGCGAGCCGATGACCAAGGACGCGGTCAGCCAGGCCTGGCGTACGGCACTGGACCCGCGCGGCGAGTGGATGCCGAGCGTGCTGCGCGCCGCCGACCAGCGGCTGACCGAGGTCCGCAAGGCCATCCCGGACGCCGGTGCCCTCGTCATCGCCTCCGACCAGGACTCGGCGCGCGCGTACGCCAAACTGATCCGCGAGATCACGGGCACGAAGGCGACGCTCGTGCTCTCCGACGACGCCGGCGCCTCGAAGAGGATCGACGAGTTCAGCGAGAGCAACGACCGCTGGATGGTCGCCGTGCGGATGGTGTCCGAGGGCGTCGACGTGCCCCGGCTCGCGGTCGGCGTGTACGCGACGACGATCTCCACCCCGCTCTTCTTCGCCCAGGCCGTCGGGCGTTTCGTACGGTCCCGGCGGCGCGGCGAGACCGCCTCCGTGTTCCTGCCGACCGTCCCCGACCTGCTCACCTTCGCCAACGAGATGGAGGTCGAGCGCGACCACGCCCTCGACAAGCCGAAGAAGGAGGGCGAGGAGGACCCGTACGCCGAATCCGAGAAGGAGATGGAGGAGGCGAACAAGCAGCAGGACGAGGACACCGGCGAGCAGGACATGCTGCCGTTCGAGGCGCTGGAGTCCGACGCCGTCTTCGACCGGGTGCTGTACGACGGCGCGGAGTTCGGCATGCAGGCCCACCCGGGGAGCGAGGAGGAGCAGGACTACCTCGGCATCCCGGGCCTTCTCGAACCCGAGCAGGTGCAGTTGCTGCTGCAGAAGCGGCAGGCCCGGCAGATCGCGCACAGCCGGAAGAAGCCGGACACCGAGGCCGACCTGCTGGAGCTGCCCGCCGAGCGGCGACCGGTGGTCACGCACAAGGAGATGATGGAGCTGCGCAAGCAGCTCAACACGATGGTCAGCGCGTACGTGCACCAGAGCGGGAAGCCGCACGGCGTGATCCACACCGAGCTGCGCCGGGTGTGCGGGGGGCCGCCCAGCGCGGAGGCCACGGCGGGGCAGCTGCGGCAGCGGATCGCCAAGGTGCAGGAGTGGGCCACACGTATGAAGTGAGGGCCAGGGCCGAACATGTGCCCGGTGTGCGTATCCGGACGAATCCAGGCAGGCCGGAACTGCTCTTGCCCGGATTCTGGACTGAGACTTCCGCTCAGCGAACCGGCTTCGCTACTGTCCCGCTACGCACACGCCCCGTGGCAGCGCCGCCGCGGAGCGCAGCCGTGAAGCGACATGGCCCGGAGCCGCCGGGCCGTTCTGCCGATCGGCGGCCTCTGAAGCGCGTCGCCGACGGGACTCGACGACGCATCCGCTGCCCGGGGGCCGCCGGCCTCACCACCAAAGGAGTGGGCGTCGTGACCGCGGAGACCTCTCAGACGCTCGACCGGGGACTGCGCGTCCTCAAGCTGCTGGCCGACACGGACCACGGGCTGACCGTCACCGAGCTGTCCACGAAACTGGGTGTGAACCGTACGGTCGTGTACCGGTTGCTCGCCACGCTGGAACAACACGCCCTCGTGCGACGTGACTTGGGCGGGCGAGCCCGGGTGGGGCTCGGGGTGCTGCGGCTCGGGCGGCAGGTGCACCCGCTGGTGCGGGAGGCCGCGTTGCCCGCGCTGCGGTCGCTGGCCGAGGACATCGGCGCGACGGCGCACCTGACGCTGGTGGACGGGACGGAGGCGCTGGCCGTCGCCGTGGTCGAGCCGACGTGGACCGACTACCACGTGGCGTACCGGGCCGGGTTCCGGCACCCGCTGGACCGGGGGGCCGCGGGCAGGGCGATCCTGGCGGCCCGGCAGTCGCCGGCCGTGGATCCCGGGTACACCCTCACGCACGGTGAGCTGGAGGCCGGGGCGAGCGGCGCCGCTGCGCCGCTGGTCGGGGTCACGGGGGTCGAGGGCAGCGTGGGCGTCGTGATGCTGGCGGACTCCGTGCCGGAGCGGGTGGGACCGCGGGTGGTGGAAGCGGCGCGCGAGGTCGCGGAGGCGTTGCGCTGAGCACCCGAAGGGGTGCGGGGAACCGCGCGACCGGCCACGGCGGACCCGCACCCGGCTGATCACCCTCGCCGGCCCTTTGCCCATCCGGCCAATGAGCGACCCGCACCTTTGGCCGATCCGCCCACCCCGCCACCCCGTCCCCCTCCGCATCATCAAGGGCCATACAGCCCCGAGGCGGAGGGAACAGCGCGGTGGACACAGTGGGTACCCGGCCGGAGGCCGGCCGGCAGAGATCGCGGACCGCACCACTCACCCGGCGCCAGCCGGTGCAACGCCTCGTCGGCGAAGCCGCCGGCAGCCCGCTCAGGCGGACCATGGGCGTGGCCCAGCTCACGCTGCTCAGCGTGGGTGCCACCCTCGGCACCGGCATCTTCGTGGTGTTGGGCCAGGCCGTGCCCGAGGCCGGCCCCGCCATCGTCGTCTCCTTCGTGCTGGCCGGCGTCACCGCCCTGTTCTCCGCACTGTCGTACGCCGAGCTGGCCGGCATGATCCCCGGCTCGGGATCCTCCTACAGCTACGCCTACGCCACCCTCGGCGAACTCGTCGCCTGGGTGTGCGGATGGTGTCTGATCCTGGAGTACGGGGTCTCCGTCGCCGCCGTCGCGGTGGGCTGGGGGCAGTACGTCAACGAACTGCTCGACCTGACCTTCGGCGTCACCCTCCCCGACTCGCTCAGCGCGCCGCCCGGGGCCGGGGGCACCCTGAACATCCCGGCCGCCCTCATCGTCGTACTCGCCATGGTCGTCCTGCTGCGCGGCGCCAGGGAGAGCGCCGTCGCCAACACCGTCATGGTCGGCGTCAAGATCGCGGCCCTCGTCCTCTTCTGCGCCGTCGCCTTCACCGCCTTCCGCGCCGGGAACTTCCACCCCCTCTTCCCGCTCGGCGCCGCCGGCATGAGTGCCGGAGCGGCCTCGCTCTTCTTCTCCTACATCGGGTTCGACGCCGCCTCCACCGCGGGTGAGGAGGCACGCAACCCCCAGCGGGACCTGCCGCGCGCCATCATCCTGTCCCTCGTCCTGGTCACCGCCCTGTACGTGCTCGTCGCCGTCGCCGCGCTCGGCGCGATGCCGTGGAAGCAGTTCGCGGGGACGGAGGCGACGCTCAGCGAGGTGCTCGTCCGGTCCGTCGGCGGCGGGAACCTGTGGCCGGTCCTGCTGTCCGTCGGCGCGGTCGTCGCCACCACCAGCGTGGTGCTCACCGTGCAGTACGGGCAGATCCGCATCCTGTTCGCCATGGCCCGGGACGGTCTCGTGCCGCCCCTGTTCGCCAAGGTGCATCCCCGCACCGGGGTGCCCCGCGCCAACACCGTGATCGTGTCGACGTTCATCGCCGTCCTCGCCGCCCTCGTCCCGCTCGGCAGCCTCGCCGACGCCACCAGCATCGGCACCCTCTTCGCGTTCATGCTGGTCAACCTGGCGGTCGTGCTGCTGCGCCGGCGCAGCCCCGACGTCCCGCGCTCCTTCCGGGTGCCGTTCTCGCCCGTCACGCCCCTCCTCGGGGTCGGCTTCTGCGTCTACATGCTGGGCAGCCTGGGCGCCGGCACCTGGATCGCGTTCGGTGCCTGGATGGCGGTCGGTCTCGTCGTCTACGGCCTCTACGGCATCCGGCACTCCAAGCTCCGCCGGCCCCAGGAAGACCTCGCATGACCGTCCCCGGACTCGACGTCACCGCCGACGTCGTCAGCCTCACCCGCGCCCTCGTCGACCTGCCCTCCGAGAGCGGGCGGGAGGACGTCATCGCGGACGCCGTCGAGAACGCCCTGCGCGGGCTGCCCCACCTCGCCGTCGACCGGGTCGGCAACTCCGTCGTCGCCCGCACCGGTCTCGGGCGCCCCGAACGCGCCCTGATCGCCGGTCACCTGGACACCGTCCCGGCCGCGGGGAACCTGCCCTCCCGGCTCGCCGACGGCCGGGTGTACGGGCTCGGCGCCTGCGACATGAAGGGCGGGGTCGCCGTCGCCCTGCGGCTCGCGGCCACCGTGCCCGCACCCACCCGTGATCTCACCTACGTCTTCTACGAGTGCGAGGAGGTGGAAGGGGACAGGAACGGGCTCGCCCGCATCGGTGCCGAGCGGCCCGGCCTGCTCGCCGACGCCTCACTCGCCCTTCTCATGGAACCCTCCGACGCCGGCGTGGAGGCCGGCTGCCAGGGGATCCTCACCGCCGACATCGTGGTCGAGGGCGTCCGTGCCCACACCGCCCGCGCCTGGCAGGGCGTCAACGCCGCCCACAAGGCCGGCGAGGTCCTCCGGCGGCTCGACGCGCACCGGCCGGAGCGCGTGGTGATCGACGGGCTGGAGTACCGGGAGGGGCTCGGCGCCGTCGCCGTACGGGCCGGGGTCGCCGGGAACGTCGTACCCGACGAGTGTGTCGTCACCGTCAACTGCCGCTTTGCACCCAGCCGTTCGGCGGGCGAGGCGGAGGCGTACGTGCGCGGGCTCTTCCCGGAGTACGAGGTGCGCGTCACCGAGGTCGTCGCGGGTGCCCTGCCGCATCTGGACCGGGTCGGCGCCCTCGTCGCCGCGCTCGGTGCCGAGCCGAGACCCAAGCTCGGCTGGACGGACGTCGCCCGGTTCGCCGCACTGGGCGTGCCCGCGCTCAACTACGGCCCCGGGGACCCGTCCCTCGCCCACACGGCGGGGGAGTACGTCCCCGTCGACCACCTGCACTCCTGCGAGGACCGGCTCAGGGCCTGGCTGGTCTGAGCCCCGCCAGCGTCCGCAACTGGAGCCACAGCACCAGCCGTTCGTCGGGGTCGTCCAGGTCGACCCCGGCGTGCTGCTGGAGCTGTCTGAGGCGGTAGCGGCAGGTGTTGGGGTGCACGGCGAGGAGCTTCGCCGCGCCCGCCATGTCGCAGCCCGCGTCGAACCAGCAGACCAGCGTGCGCGCGTACTCGGTGCCGTGCGCGGCGTCGTACGCCAGCACCCGCCGCCACGCGCCCGCGTTCAACTCCCGCCGCTCACCCATCACTTCGGCCAGTCGCAGCAGTGTCACGCGCGCCCGGACCTCGTCCACCGTGGCCACCGGCAGCTCCGCGTCCAGCACCCGCAGCACCAGGTCCGCGTCCGCCCGCGAGTGGGCGAGGCCCTCCGCGTCCGGCACCACCTCGCCCAGCGCCGCCCGCACCGGCACCCGCAGGGCCTGCCCGGCCCGCGCCACGATGTCCTCGGCGAGCCTCCTGTGCCGCTCACCGGGGCCCGGCAGCACCGCGTACACCACCCCGTCCACCAGCACGCCCGCGTGCCGCCCGTAGCGCGCCTCGCCCTGCAGCCGTACGAGGTCCAGCAGACGTGACGCCGTCCGCTCGGCGTCCGGGACGCTCGCGGCGGAGTCCAGCACGAAGGCCGCCACCCGGGCGGGGCCGGTGACGCCCAGGCGCTCGGCGGCCGTCGCCGCGTCCGCCGCCGTGCCGTCCAGCAGCCGGCGCAGCAGTTCGCCGCCCCGGTGCCGGGCCAGCTCCCGGGCCGCACGCGCCCTCAGCAGGAGCAGCGCGGCCGTCGAGACGCCCTGGGCGAGGGTGTCCTCGGCGTCCGGGGCGAGCGAGCCGCTGTCGACCACCCACACCGAGCCGAGCGTCTCCCCGCCCGCCCGCACGGGCATCGCCAGGCGGGGCAGGTCCCCGTCGGCCAGCGCGGGCAGCCTGAGCGGGCGGTCGGCGGCGAACAGCCGACGGTACTGCTCGGTGTTCTCCGTGCTGTCCGTCGGTACCTGACGGCCGAGGATGCCCTGCCGGCGGTCCTCGTCGATCGGCTGGCCGGGGACCGTGGAGTAGGCGAGGATCCGCTGCCGGGGGTCCTCGACGGCGGTGGCCCCGCCGGTCGCCGTCGCGATCGCGTCGGCCAGCGCGAACAGGTCGCCGAGCCCGCTGTCGGGGGCCGCCGCGCTGGGCCGGGCGGCGATGGCCGAGGCCAGCAGCAGATGCACGTGATGCCAGGCGGCGTCCTCGGCGACGGACAGGAGGGCCACGCCGTGCGCCTCCGCCTCCGCGACCGGCCCGTCCGCGCCGCGCACCACCACGCCGGTCAGATCGGCCTCCGCGGCCGCCCGCAGCAGCGGCCCGGCCTCGTCCGCCGCCACGCCGACCGCCAGCAGCAGCGCGCCGGGCAGCCGGGGCAGCGGGGTGCGGCCGTCGTAGAGCACCGCCTCCGTGACCGGTACGGCCTGACCGGCGGGGGCCGTGTGCAGGCGCAGGGCGGGGCCGCCGACGACGTCCAGGAGGTCACCGAGGGTGCAGACGTCCATGAGGGTCCCCGAGCAGGCTGTTGGCGGATGGTGAAACGAACCTACGCATCCCTTGGCCGCTCGCACAACACGCACGGGGCCAGCTCCTTCGAGACTCGTGCCATGACAGCAGGAGTCACCATCCGTACCGTCCACGACGTGGCAGGCCTCGCCGCCGTGGCCGGCTACTTCAGCGACGTCTGGCAGACACCCCGCACCGCCCCGCCCTACCCCGCGGAGGTCCTGCACAGCCTGGTGCACGCGGGCGGCGCGGTGCACGCCGCCTACGACGGGCAGCGGCTCGCCGGTGCGGCGGTCGCCGTCCTCGGCGCCGAACGCGGCACGTACTCGCTGGTGGCCGCCGCCGACCGGGGGCTCGGGCACGCCGTGAAGCTGGCCCAGCGCGAGTGGGCGGCCGGGCTCGGCGCGCGCACCATGCGCTGGACCTTCGACCCGCTGGTCGGCCGCAACGCCCGCTTCAACCTGGCCAAGCTGGGCGCCGTCGGCACGGAGTACCTGGTCGACTTCTACGGCCCCATGACCGACGGGGTGAACGACGGCGACGAGAGCGACCGGCTGACGGTGACCTGGGACCTGACCGCGCCGGTCCGGTCGTACGAGGCGCCGGAACACGCCGGCGCGCCCGTGATCCGCAGGGCCCCCGACGGCGACCCGCTCGCCCGCCGGGACCCTGCCGGCCGGTACGTCTGGTGCCGGGTGCCCGAGGACGTCGTGAAACTGCGCGCCGCCGAGCCGGAGCTGGCGCTGCGCTGGCGGCACGCGGTGCGCGACGTGTTCCTGGACGCCTTCGGGGAGGGGTTCCGGGCCACCGGCATGTCCCGCGACGGCTGGTACGCGCTCACCCGTGAGGGGGCCGCGGCATGAAGCTCGAACGCGTCGAGATCGTGCACGTGGCGATCCCCCTCGTCACCCCCTTCCGCACCTCGTTCGGCACGATGACGACCAAGGACACGTTCCTCCTGCGGGCCGTCACGGACACCGCCGAGGGCTGGTCCGAGTTCGCCGCCGACCCCGAACCGCTGTACTGCTCGGAGTTCGTCGCCGGCGCCGAGACCGTGCTGCGCGACTTCCTGATCCCGCGCGTGGCCGCCCTCCCGGACCTCACCACGGCCGCGCTCGCTCCCGCCCTGGCGAAGATCAAGGGGCACGAACTGGCGAAGGCGGCCCTGGAGACGGCCCTGCTGGACGCCGAGCTGCGCGCGTACGGCATGCCGCTCGCCGTGTTCCTCGGGGCGGTACGGGACCGGGTGCCGGCCGGGGTCTCCGTCGGCATCACGAACTCGGTCCCCGAGCTGCTGGACGACGTCGAGCGCTACCTCGCCGAGGGCTACGTGCGCATCAAGCTGAAGATAGAGCCCGGCTGGGACGTGGAGCCGGTCCGCGCGGTCCGCGACCGTTTCGGCGACGGCCTCCCCCTCCAGGTGGACGCCAACACCGCGTACACCCTTGCGGACGCCGAGCATCTGCGGCGCCTGGACGAGTTCGGGCTGCTGCTGATCGAGGAGCCGCTGGAGGAGAACAACCCGTACGCCCACGCCCAGCTGCAGAAGCGCCTGCGCACGCCGGTCTGCCTGGACGAGTCCCTGCACCACGCCCGCGACACCGCCTCCGCGATCGCGATGGACGCCTGCCGGGTGGTGAACGTCAAGCCGGCCCGGGTCGGCGGCTACCTGGAGGCCCGCCGGGTCCACGACGTGGCGCACGCGCACGGGGTGCCGGTGTGGTGCGGCGGCATGCTGGAGACGGGCATCGGCCGCGCCCCCAACCTGGCGCTGGCCGCCCTGCCCGGCTTCACCCTGCCCGGGGACACCTCCGCCTCCTCCCGCTACTTCGCCGAGGACATCACCGAGCCGTTCGTCCTGGAGGACGGCCACCTCCCGGTACCGGCCAGCCCCGGCATCGGCATCGAACCGCTTCCCGGGGCGCTGCGGCGGTTCACCCGGGAACGCCGGGACCTCTACGTGGCATAAGGCACGGACGGTGGTCACGTTAGATTGAACTTGTGCTCTCTCGTCTCACGCGTTCCCAGGCCGTAGCCGTCTGCGCGCTGCCCCTCGTGGCCCTGCTGGCCACGGCGGCGTTCGCGCCGCTGCCGTTCTCGGTGGCCGAGCCCGGCATGACGGCGAACGTGCTCGGCACGAACCGGGGCACCCAGGTGATCACCGTCTCCGGTGCGCCGGTCCGGACGACCCGCGGGCAGCTGCGGATGGTCACGATCATGGCGACCGGCCCGGACGCCAGGGTGACCCTCGGCGACGTGGCCGGCAACTGGTTCCGCACCGACCGGGCCGTGATGCCGCGTGACGCCGTCTACCCGAGCGGCGACACGGTCAAGGAGATCGAGCAGCACAACGAGGCCCAGATGCGGCAGTCCCAGGACGCCGCGACCCAGGCGGCGCTGGGGTACCTCGGGCTCAGCGCGGACAAGGTCAGGGTGACGCTGAAGCTCGCCGACGTGGGCGGCCCGAGCGCGGGTCTGCTGTTCACCCTGGGGATCATCGACAAGCTGCACGGCGACGGCAGCGGCGGCGACCTCACGGGCGGCCGCACCATCGCCGGTACGGGCACGATCGACGCCGCCGGCAGGGTCGGCGCGGTCGGCGGGGTGGCCCTGAAGACACAGGCCGCCCGGCGGGACGGGGCGACGGTCTTCCTGGTACCGAAGGCCGAGTGCGCCGACGCCAGGGCGGAACTCCCGAAGGGCCTGCGCCTGGTGCCGGTGACCACCCTCAAGGACGCGGTGAACTCCCTGCTGGCCCTGGAGAAGCACAAGGATTCGGTACCGAGCTGCTGACGCCGCTCAGCTCCCTTCCCGGTCCTCCGCCGCCTGTTCCACCAGGGGGATGATGCGCAGGGGAACGGGGTTCTCCATGACGATCGCCGTGGAGGCGCGGACGATGCCCTCGAAACCGATGACCCGGTCGATCACCCGCTGGAGGTCGGCGTTCGAGCGGGCCACGAGACGGCACAGCATGTCCCCGCTGCCGGTGGTCGTCAGCAGCTCCAGCACCTCCGGCACGGTCGCCAGGTGCGCGCGTACGTCGGGTCCTTGGCCCTGGCGGATCTGCAGCGTCGCGAAAGCCGTCACCGGATATCCGAGGGCCGCCGGATCCACCTGCGGGCCGAAGCCGCGGACGACTCCGTTCGACTGAAGCCGGTCCAGGCGCGCCTGCACCGTGCCCCGCGCGACCCCCAGCCGCCGGGACATCTCCAGCACGCCGATGCGTGGCTCCCGGGCGAGGAGCACGATGATCCGCCCGTCCAGACGATCGATCGCCACGGCGCCTCCAGGGATGGTCATCCTGTACAGAAAGTCCGTCGGTGCGGCTGTACCACTGAACATATTGCCCAGTGAATACGCCAACTATTGCGCACCTTGCAGAGCGGGGCCACCCTTCCGGCATGACGCAGACCACACACCACACTCCCGACACCGCACGGCAGGCCGACCCCTTCCCGGTCAAGGGAATGGACGCGGTCGTCTTCGCCGTGGGCAACGCCAAGCAGGCGGCGCACTACTACTCCACCGCCTTCGGCATGAAGCTCGTCGCGTACTCCGGCCCGGAGAACGGCAGCCGCGAGACCGCCAGTTACGTGCTCGAGAACGGCTCCGCCCGCTTCGTGTTCACCTCGGTGGTCAAGCCGAGCACCGACTGGGGCCGCTTCCTTGCCCGGCACGTGGCCGAGCACGGCGACGGCGTCATCGACCTGGCCATCGAGGTCCCGGACGCCCGCGCCGCGTACACCTACGCGATCGAGCACGGCGCGCAGGGCGTCGCCGAGCCGTACGAGGTGAAGGACGAGCACGGCACCGTCGTCCTCGCCGCGATCGCCACCTACGGCGAGACCCGCCACACCCTGGTCGACCGCTCCGGCTACGACGGCCCCTACCTGCCCGGTTACGTCGCCGCGAAGCCGATGGTCACCCCGCCCGCCCAGCGCACCTTCCAGGCCATCGACCACTGCGTCGGCAACGTCGAGCTCGGCAGGATGAACGAGTGGGTGGCCTTCTACAACAAGGTCATGGGCTTCACGAACATGAAGGAGTTCGTGGGCGACGACATCGCCACCGAGTACAGCGCGCTGATGTCGAAGGTGGTCGCGGACGGCACCCTGAAGGTGAAGTTCCCGATCAACGAGCCCGCGATCGCCAAGAAGAAGTCCCAGATCGACGAGTACCTGGAGTTCTACGGCGGCGCCGGCGTCCAGCACATCGCGCTGAACACCAACGACATCGTGCAGACGGTCCGCACCATGCGCGCGGGCGGCGTCGAGTTCCTCGACACCCCCGACTCCTACTACGACACCCTCGGCGAGTGGGTCGGCGACACCCGGGTGCCGATCGAGACCCTGCGTGAGCTGAAGATCCTCGCCGACCGCGACGAGGACGGCTACCTGCTGCAGATCTTCACCAAGCCGGTCCAGGACCGGCCGACGGTCTTCTTCGAGATCATCGAGCGGCACGGCTCGATGGGCTTCGGCAAGGGCAACTTCAAGGCCCTGTTCGAGGCGATCGAACGCGAGCAGGAGAAGCGGGGCAACCTGTAACGGCGGCCCCTATGCGCTGGGCGCCGGCTCCTCGGGTACCTCGCCCAGCGCCCGCAGCGCCTCCTGCGCCACCGGAACCTGCAGCGGCGAGAAGGCCGGGTTGAACCGCAGCGCCTCCTGCAGGTGCCGGCGCGCCAGGGCCGGTTCGTCCAGCTCCAGCTCGATCAGACCCCGGTGGAAGGCGTACAGCGCGCTGCGCACCCCTCCGCCCTTCGTCGCGTCCGTCGCGGTGGTGGCGTAGGTCAGCGCCTCCTCGTCGTCGCCGGTCTGGTGCAGCGCCCAGCCGAGCGCGTCGGCCACCTCGATGCCCGGCTGGCGCTGCCACTCCTCCTGCAACCGCTCCACGGCCTCCTGCGGGTCCCCGTGGTCCGCCTCGTACTGGCCGATCAGCACCTCCTCGTCGATCCCGGCCGCCATCCCGCGCCGCACCAGCTCCTTCACCTGGTCGTACTGCTCCCGGGCCTGTTCGGTCATGCCGCGCGCCTCGTACAGCTCGCCCAGCTCATAGGCGTCCCGCGCCACCGGGTGCCGGGTGAGTGCCGCCCGGTACGCCTCGTACGCCTCCGTCGTGCGGCCCAGCGCCGCCAGCACCCGGCCCCGTCCGGCCAGCGCCGCCTCCTGGTCGGGATCGAGGCGTACCGCCGCCTCGAAGTGCCGCAGCGCGTCCGGGAAGTCCCCGCGCTCCCAGGCCAGCTGCCCGAGCGCGCTCGTGTAGGCGGCCTGCTCGGCCGGGGTGCCGGCGGCTGCCGCCGCATCGGTCAGCTGGGCCACCGCGTCCTCGCGCCAGCCCCGGTCCCGGTACACCGCCGCGGCCCGTGCCATCACGGCGGGCCGGGCGGCGGCGCCGGTGCGCAGCCCCAGCAGTTTGTCCAGCGTGGAGCGAGCGTTCTGGTAGTCGCCGAGGCCGGTGTAGGCCTCGATCAGCGGCGGATACGCCGACCACCGCTTCGGCGTCGCCTGCAGCGCCTGCTCGCCGTACCGTTTCGCCGCCGGAAAGTCCCGGCGCGCCAGCGCGAGCGCGGTCATCCCGTCCAGTGCCTCGGTGTTCTGCGCCGCCCGCAGCTGCAGGGAGGTCTGCAGTGCCTGCTCGGCCCGCGGACAGTCCGCCGGGTCGGCCGTCCGGCGCGCCCGTGCCGCATACGCGGCCCCCAGCACGGCCCACGCGCGCGCGTCCCGGGGCTGCGCCCGCACCCGCTGCTCCTGCTGCGCGATGAGCGCCCCCAGCTGCGGCAGCGCGGCCGGCAGCCCCGAGGTCACCGCCGTCAGCGCCTGTGCCGCCTGGGCCTGGGCCTGCGGACCGGCGGCGGGCGGGGGTACCGCCCCGTACGGCCGCTCCTCGGTCAGCAGCATCAGCACCGCGCCCGCGGCCACGCCACCGGCCAGCGTGGTGACCAGCACCCGGCGCGGCCACCGCCGGGAGCGGCGCGGCGCCGGCGGCTCGCTCGGCAGGGACGTACCCGGCACACCCACTCGGTTGTCCATGGTCCTCACTGTGCGTCAATACGACGATCACATCCGGGTGGACCAAGCGGAGGACGGACGGGGTTCACACCGATGGGCGCGGGTGCGACCCTGTGATCATGAGCCGCATCGAAGCCCCCCGCGACGAGGCAACCAGCAACCTCACCGACCGGCTCCTGGTCGGCCTGCCCGCCGAGGCCGTGCTGACCGACCCCGACGTCACCGCCTCCTACGCCAACGACATGGCGAGCTTCTGCCCGGCCGGCGCCCCGGCCGTCGTCGTCCTGCCGCGGACGGTCGAACAGGTCCAGCACGTCATGCGCACCGCCACCGAGCTGCGCGTCCCGGTGGTCCCGCAGGGCGCCCGCAGCGGCCTGTCCGGCGCCGCCAACGCCACGGACGGCTGCATCGTGCTGTCCCTCACCCGGATGGACCGCATCCTGGAGATCAGCCCCGTCGACCGGATCGCCGTCGTCGAACCGGGCGTGATCAACGCGACCCTGTCCCGCGCGGTCGAGGAACACGGCCTGTACTACCCGCCGGACCCCTCCAGCTGGGAGATGTGCACCATCGGCGGCAACATCGGCACGGGCTCGGGCGGCCTGTGCTGCGTCAAGTACGGCGTGACCGCCGAGTACGTCCTCGGCCTGGACGTCGTCCTCGCCGACGGCCGCCTGATGTCCACCGGCCGCCGCACCGCGAAGGGCGTCGCCGGCTACGACCTGACCCGTCTCATCGTCGGATCCGAGGGCTCGCTCGGCATCGTCGTACGGGCCGTGCTCGCGCTCAGGCCCAGGCCTCCGCAGCAGCTGGTGCTGGCCGCGGAGTTCCCCTCGGCGGCCGCCGCCTGCGCCGCCGTCTGCCGGATCATGGAGGGAGGTCATGTCCCCTCCCTCCTCGAACTGATGGACCGTACGACCGTCAAGGCCGTCAACGACCTCGCCCACATGGGCCTGCCGGAGACCACCGAGGCGCTGCTGCTCGCCGCCTTCGACACCCCGGACCCCGCCGCCGACCTCGCTGCCGTGGGCGCGCTGTGCGAGGCGGCCGGGGCCACCCAGGTCGTCCCCGCCGAGGACGCGGCCGAGTCCGAGCTGCTGCTGCAGGCCCGGCGGCTCTCGCTGACCGCGCTGGAGGCGGTCAAGGGCACGACGATGATCGACGACGTGTGCGTGCCCCGCTCGCAGCTCGGCGCGATGCTGGAGGGCGTCGAGCGGATCGCCGCCAAGTACGACCTGACCATCGGCGTCTGCGCGCACGCCGGCGACGGCAACACCCACCCCACCGTCTGCTTCGACGCCCAGGACGCCGACGAGTCCCGGCGCGCCCGCGAGTCCTTCGACGAGATCATGGCCCTCGGCCTGGAACTGGGCGGCACCATCACCGGCGAACACGGCGTCGGCGTCCTGAAGAAGGAGTGGCTGGCCCGGGAGATCGGCCCGGTCGGCGTCGAGATGCAGCGCGCCGTGAAGCAGGCCTTCGACCCCCTGGGCATCCTCAACCCCGGCAAGGTCCTCTGAGCCCGTTCGGCTCACTGCGCGAGCAGCTGGTCGAGCGCGTCGTCGATGCCCAGCTGCCCGCCCTCCTCTCCCGGCGGCACCGCCCGCAGCGTCCGCTCCAGCCAGGCCGACACCTGGGGGACCGGCGCCTCCAGCAGCGCGTCGCCGTCCGGTGAGCTGAGCGCCATCAGCACGACGGTGCGTCCCTCGACCTTCGTCGGCCACACCCGCACGTCCCCGTGCCCGCACGGCCGGAACACCCCCTCGACCAGCAGGTCGCGGGCGAAGGTCCAGTTGACGGGGGAGCCGGAGTTGATGTGGAAGCTGATGTGGACGGCGTAGGGATCGTCGGAGCGGTAGCCCAGCCGGGCCGGCACCGGGATGCTGCGCTCCGGCGACAGGATGAGCCTCAGTTCCAGCTCCCGCTCCACCACGGTGTGTTCCATGACCTGCGTTCCTTTCCTCGTCTGCGCGGGCCGGGACCGCTCGGAACGGGCCCGCACCAGGGGAGAGAGGACTGGGGCCGGGCCATTACGCGGGTTAGGGAAAATTCTTCCCGCAGACCTGTGGGAGTCCGGCACGGCGTTGCCCGGAAAGGAGTGGGTCCGGCGGGACTGGCGCTGAGGACTGCCCCGGTCTGATAGATGTGGAGGCCCCCATCCCACCCCCGAGCAGATACGGGACGACGGACATGAGCGCCCCAACCCCGGCCCCAGGTGACGACAGGCCCCGCGAGGGCTACTACCCGGACCCGTCCATCCCCGGATACGTCCGGTACTGGAACGGCGCCTCCTGGGTGCCCGGCACCAGCCGGCCGGCGCCGAAGGATGGCGAACCGCTCACCCCGCCGCCCGGCGTCCGCGCCGCGCCCGCGGCGGTGGAGGAGACGGGCCCGCACTTCTTCGACGAGGACCCGGCCCCGGCCCGCTCCGCCCAGGACGGCTCCGGCAGCTGGGCAGCCGGCGCCCGGAGCGGCGCGGGGCACGGCGGGTACGGCGACGATCGGGCAGGCCGGGCCGACGCCGGGGGCCAGGGCGCGGCGCCGACCGGCGCGGGCCGGTCCGCGGGGCGGTCCGGTTCCGCCGGGGACGGCGAGCGGGGTACCGCCCGGGGCGCCGACCCGCGGGTGCCCGCGGAGGGCTCGGCACAGCCGGCCGGTCGGGCCGGCCTCACCGACGGCACGGCCCCGATCCCGCCGGGCGAGGGCGACGGCCCGGACCCCGGTGGCACCTTCATCTTCCGCCGGCCGGTCCCTGGGCCCGCGGCGGTGCAGGACGACGGCACGATGACCTTCCGCCCGGTGCCCGGCCAGAGCCAACGGGGCGCGCAGCCCGCGTCCGGCCCCCAGGCCTCCGGTGCGGGCTCCGGATTCGGCGCGCCCGCTCCCGGAGCGGGCGCGGGCGGCCAGGACGCGGCTGCGGCCGGTTCGTCCGCGGCGCCCGGTGGCTACGGCCCGCCGGCCTCCGGTGCCGGATTCGGCGCGCACGCCTCCGGTCCGGGGCCGGCGCCCGGTGGGTTCGGGCCGCAGGGCCCCGTCGGCGCGCCCACCCCGCCCTCCGCCGGTTCCTCCTCGAACCCCGCCTCCCCGGCCTCCGGCCCCGGCTTCGGCGCCGGCAAGGCCGCCGCCGAGCGGGCCGCCGCCGCGGAGGCACCCCACCCGGGGCAGCCCGCGCCCGCCGCCGTGGCGCCCTCGGTGCCGGCTCAGGGCGGTGCCCCGGCCACCCCGCTGACCAGCGGGCCCGGCGGTGGTCAGGCCTCCTGGGCGCAGCAGGTGCACCAGCTGGCGGGCGGTGACGAGCAGCCGGTGGCGCCGTGGAAGCCGCCGGTGGAGGACCCGTTCCAGGCGGCCGCGCGCCGCCAGGCCGCCGCCCGCCCCGCCGGACTCGGCAAGCGGTTCGCCGCCCGGCTGATCGACAGCCTGGTGGTGGGCGCGGTGACGGCCGTCGCCGCCGTACCGCTCGGCACGAAGGTCCTCGACCATGTCCAGGAGAAGATCGACGCGGCCAAGCTGTCCGGCCGCGAGGTGACCGTCTGGCTGCTCGACGGCACGACCGCCACCAGCCTCGGCATCGTGCTCGCCGTCCTGCTGCTCGTCGGCGTCGTGTACGAGGTGCTGCCGACCGCCAAGTGGGGCCGCACCCTCGGCAAGAAGCTGATGGGCCTTCAGGTGCGGGACATCGAGGCGCACGAGCCCCCGGCCTTCGGCCCGGCGCTGCGCCGCTGGCTGGTCTACAGCGTGCCGGGGCTGCTCGGCATCGGGATCCTGGGCGTGCTGTGGTGCCTGTTCGACCGGCCCTGGCACCAGTGCTGGCACGACAAGGCGGCCCACACCTTCGTCGCCGGCTGACCGGACGGCCCCGGCCCCGAGGCCCCGCCCCCGGTACTCCGTACGGCCGTCCGCCGGATGCGGAGCCGGGGGGTTCGCGGTCCACTCGGGCCATGAGCAGCGAACCGCCCCCCGGCTCCGGAGAGCAGCCACCCGAGGACGACCCGTTCAGCAAGCGGCCCCCGTCTGACCAGGGGCAGGGGCCGCGCTCGCCGTACGACACCCCGTCCGGCGGCGCCCAGCAGCCCCCGCCGCCGGGCGGCGGCCAGCCTCCGCCCCCGGGCGGCGGCGGCCAGCCCCCGGGCGGTGGCGAGCCGCCCCCGTACGGAAGCGGCGAGCCGCCACCGCCCTACGGCAGCCAGCCGCCGCCCCCGTACGGCGGCGGCCCCGAACCCCCTCCCTACGGCGGTGGCCCCCACGGGGGCTACGGCGCCGGCGGTTACCCCGCCGACCCGCTGGCCGGCATGCCGCCGCTCGCCGACAGCGGCAGGCGGACGCTCGCGCGGATCGTCGACATGATCCTCGTCGGCATCGTCGTCGTGCTGCTCACCTGGGCGTTCGGAGTGCGCGAGTACCAGGTCGACGGCGACCACATCGAGGTCGGCCGGTCCGTCGCGCAGTCCGTCGTCGCGGCCGTGCTCTACATCGCGTACGACACCTTCATGATGGCCAGGTTCGGCCAGACCCTCGGCAAGAAGTGGCTGGGCATGCGGGTGGCGAACCTGGAGGACGGCGCCACCCCCTCGGTGCAGGCCAACCTGATCCGCGCCCTGGTGCTGTGGCTGCCGTTCGCCTTCTGCTGCGCCTGCATCTGGACGGCGATCTGCGGCGGCTGGAGCTTTTTCGACAAGCCGTACAAACAGGGCCTGCACGACAAGGCGGCCAAGACGGTGGTGGTCACCACCCGTTGAGCGAGGTGTCATGGGTGGGCATACGACAGCGGCGGGTCCCGGTGGAGCACGGACCCGCCGCTGATGCGTGCGCCGTTCACAGGGACGTGGACACCGGCTGCTCCTGGGAGGCGGACTCGGCGGATTCGGCCGGTGCCTCGGCGGTGCGGACCGTCGGCAGCGGCACCGTCATCGCCACGAGCAGCCCGAGGGCCAGCGCCGCGAGGGCGATGACGGTGATCCCGACGCCCGAACCCGTCTGGGACAGCAGCAGCATGGCGAGCGTGGAGAAGACCACGGTGCAGGAACCGTAAACGAGCTGTGCGGCAGTCGGACGAGGCATGGCAATCGTGTCCTAGGAAGACTTCGGGGGCTGAGGCGTGCCGTTCGACTCTCTTCGCGTGCATGCCCGAACGGGAGGCCTGGTAAGCGTGACCTAACCCACGGTACGGGGTTGCACGGGGGGCGCACGGAGTCATGGGGTGGAGGCATAGGCCGCGAGCAGGTTCGTAAAGCGAACGTCGGCTCCGCATAGTGCACTTGGCTTGCACAAGTCAAGGACTGTCTTTTCTTCTAAACCTCTAGTCAAATTACGGCACTTGATTACACGCGTTGATCTTGCGCGCACGGATTCCTCCATGACCCGGAACCCCCTGTCCGTGTGCGCGGCGCGGGGGAGGACCTCAAGTGACCAGCAGATCCTGGACGTTCAGAGCTGCCGCGATCGGGGTGACGCTCGCGGCGGCCTCCGCCACGTTCGCCACCTTCGCCGTCGCGGAGGCGAGCACCCAGGCCCGGCCCGCTGCCGTCAACCGGCACGACCCGGCCCCGGTGAAGCAGCAGGCCCATGACCTGGACGGCCCGCTGAGCAAGACCCAGGAAGCCCAGCGCCGCGAGGCGCTGAACCAGCTCATGGCGGGCAAGGCCAAGGCGCAGGACCGGAACGGCTCGAAGGTCGTGGCGCTCAAGAGCCGCAAGGGCAGGAGCAAGTACGTCGAGCTGAGCCGCGAGAAGACCGACAAGATCTTCACGATCCTGGTGGAGTTCGGGGACAAGACCGACCCCAAGTTCGGCGGCACGCCCGGCCCGCTGCACAACACCATCGCCGCGCCGGACCGCAAGAACGACAACTCCACGGCCTGGCAGAAGGACTACAACCAGAAGCACTACCAGGACCTCTACTTCGGCACCGGCAACAAGACCGAGTCGCTGAAGAAGTACTACGAGAAGCAGTCCTCGGGCCGCTACTCGGTCGACGGCGAGGTCTCGGACTGGGTCAAGGTCCCCTACAACGAGGCGCGCTACGGCAACAACGCCTGCGGCCAGACCAACTGCACCAGCGTGTGGAACGTGGTCAGCGACGGCCTGAACGCCTGGGTCGCGCAGCAGAAGGCGGCCGGCAAGTCCGACGCCGCCATCAAGGCGGACCTGGCCAAGTACGACCAGTGGGACCGCTACGACTACGACCACGACGGCAACTTCAACGAGCCCGACGGCTACGTCGACCACTTCCAGATCGTGCACGCCGGTGAGGACGAGTCCGCGGGCGGCGGCGCCCAGGGCAAGGACGCGATCTGGGCGCACCGCTGGTACGCCTTCGGCACCGACGCCGGCGCCACCGGCCCCGCGGACAACAAGCTCGGCGGCGCCCAGGTCGGCGACACCGGCATCTGGGTCGGCGACTACACCATCCAGCCGGAGAACGGCGGCCTCGGCGTCTTCGCCCACGAGTACGGCCACGACCTCGGCCTGCCGGACGAGTACGACACCGACGGCGGCGACAACTCCACCGGCTTCTGGACCCTGATGTCCTCCGGCTCCTGGCTCGGCACCGGCAAGGAGTCCATCGGCAACCTGCCCGGCGACATGAACGCCTGGGACAAGCTGCAGCTGGGCTGGCTGAACTACGACACCGCCAAGGCCGGCACGCAGTCCACCCACAAGCTGGGCGTCGCCGAGTACAACACCTGGGACAAGCAGGCCCTCGTGGTCAACCTGCCCGACAAGGCGGTCACGACCACGATCACCCAGCCCGCGCAGGGTGCCACCCAGTGGTGGAGCGGCAGCGGCAACGACCTGAAGAACACGCTGACCCGGTCCGTGGACCTCACCGGCAAGTCGTCGGCGAAACTGGACCTGGACGGCTGGTGGGCCACCGAGGACGGCTTCGACTACGTCTACACCGAGGTGTCGACCGACGGCGGCGCCAACTGGACCGCCCTGGACGGCACGGCGGACGGCCAGGCCATCCCGCGTGACGGCAGCGGCAAGCCGGCGCTGACCGGCTTCTCGCAGGCGCACAAGAAGCTGTCGTACGCGCTCGACGCCTACGCGGGCAAGAAGATCGACCTGCGCTTCCGCTACGCCACCGACGGCGGTGTCGCGGAGAACGGCTTCGCGGCCGACGAGATCACGGTGACCGCCGACGGCGCGCCGGTCTTCTCGGACAACGCCGAGACGCAGGACGCCGGTTGGACCTCGAACGGCTTCTCCCGCATCGGCGCGTCCTTCACCAAGGACTACAAGCAGTACTACATCGCCGAGAACCGGCAGTACGTGTCGTACGACAGGACCCTCAAGACCGGCCCGTACAACTTCGGTTCGGCCAAGCGTCCTGGCTGGGTGGAGCACTACCCGTACCAGAACGGCCTGTTGATCTGGAAGTGGGACACCTCCCAGGCGGACAACAACACCAACGCCAAGGACCACCCGGGCACCGGTCTGATCCTCCCGGTCGACTCGCACCCGACGGCGCTGAAGTGGTCCGACGGCACGCTGATGCGCAACCGCATGCAGGCCTACGACTCCCCGTTCAGCCTGTACGGCACCGACGGCATCACGCTGCACAAGGCCGACGTCGCGACGGTGATCAAGGCGTCGAAGGGGGTGCCGGTCTTCAACGACCACACCAGCACCTACTACGACCCGGCGAACCCCACCGGAGGCGTGAAGGTCACTGACACCAACACCAAGATAACGATCGTCAAGGAGGCCAAGAACGGCTCGACGATCTTGCTCAAGGTCGGCCCCGCGGTGAAGTAGTCGGCATTTCCGCAGGTCAGACGCGTATCGGCGGCAACCCCTTGGCGGGTTGCCGCCGATCGTGTTTAGGTGCGTCCTGTGGACCGCTTATTGACACCGACCGAAACGGGGATGTGACCGCATGGCCGCTGGAGGCTTCTGCAAGCTGCCGAACGGCACGGTCGTGGTGGCGCTGAACCTGCCCTACGACTCCGCCGCGGTGCGGGTGCTGGTGCACGCCCAGAACCGCGCCCGAGCCCTGACCAGGCTCCGCAACCTGGGGTTGCGCGCGATCTACCTCCGGGGGAACGCCGCACCTCCGACACCGGACGAGATCACGGCGGTGCTGCACCACCCGGACGGCCTGATATGGCGCACGGCCCCGGCGGACAACGGTGTCATCGTGAACGAGCTGTGGCATCCGATCCGGGCCCTGCTGAGATCTCCGGCGGTTCAGCAGGGGTGACGCGGGCCGCGGGGGTGGGGGCGGTGCGCCGGCGGCTGCGGGTGCGTTCAGGCGCTGACGACGGGCTTGCCCGTCAGCTCGACCCCCGCCTCCCGCAGCTCCTCCAGTGCCCGCTCCGTCGTCTCCGGGGCCACGCCCGCCGTCAGGTCCAGCAGGACCTGTGTACGGAAGCCCTCCCTCGCGGCGTCCAGCGCGGTGGCGCGCACGCAGTGGTCCGTGGCTATGCCGACCACGTCGACCTCGTCGATGTGGCGGGCACGGAGCCAGTCGGCCAGGGGCGTGCCGTTCTCGTCCTGGCCCTCGAAGCCGCTGTAGGCCGCCGAGTAGGCGCCCTTGTCGAAGACCGCGTCGACCGCGCCGGAGGCGACGGCCGGGGCGAAGTTCGGATGGAAGCCGACGCCCTCCGTGCCCGCGACGCAGTGCGCGGGCCAGGAGCGGACGAAGTCGGGGTTGTCGGCGAAGTGGCCGCCGGGGGCGATGTGGTGGTCGCGGGTGGCCACCACGTGCCGGTACCCGGTGCCGGCTGCCTGGCCGATCAGCTCCGTGACGGCGGCGGCCACGTCCGCACCCCCGGCCACCGCGAGGCTGCCCCCCTCGCAGAAGTCGTTCTGCACATCTACGACGATCAAGGCGCGGCGCATGGTGGGTGTCCTTCGACTAAGAGTTAAGTAACTGAGCCTAGAGACTTCCGGGCCCGTGCGGGAGGGGGCGTTCGGAGCGGCGGACGACGGTCCCGCTCTAGCTACCCGAGCGCCCTTGGACGTACTCCGTCGGAATGACGGGTTCCCCACGGGACAGCTGGGTGGCGGAGAGGGGGAGGTTCGCCCGGGCGGCGATGTGCCGGTCCCGGGGTACGTCCAGGGGTTCGCGGGCGATGACGTCACCGCCCTTGATCAGCTGCACCAGCAGCTGCCGGTCGGCGAGGTCCGCCGGGACCGGGCCGGTGCCCACGACCTCGGCCTCCGCGACCCCGTCCTCGTCCAGCCGGCGCGCCGCCCACTTGCGGCCCCCGACGGAGGTCTTGCCGCCGCTGGACTTCTTCGCGACCGGCACCAGCGGCGCCTTCGGGTCCGCGGTCTCGGCGCGGGCGACCAGCTTGTAGACCATGGAGGCGGTCGGGTGCCCGGAGCCCGTCACCAGCTGGGTGCCCACGCCGTAGGCGTCCACGGGGGCCGCGGCCAGTGAGGCGATCGCGTACTCGTCCAGGTCCGAGGTCACGATGATCTTCGTGTCCGTCGCGCCCAGCTCGTCCAGCTGCTGCCGCACCCGGTGGGCGACCAGCAGCAGGTCCCCGGAGTCGATGCGGACCGCGCCCAGCTCCGGACCGGCCACCTGCACCGCCGTACGGACGGCCTCGGCGACGTCGTAGGTGTCCACGAGCAGTGTGGTGCCCCGGCCGAGGGTGTCGACCTGGGCCTGGAAGGCGTCCCGCTCGCGGTCGTGGAGCAGGGTGAAGGCGTGGGCGGAGGTGCCGACGGTCGGGATGCCGTAGCGGAAGCCGGCCGCCAGGTCGGAGGTGGTGGCGAAGCCGCCGACGTACGCCGCCCGTGCCGCGGCGACGGCCGCCAGCTCGTGCGTGCGGCGCGCGCCCATCTCGATCAGGGGGCGCTCCCCGGCGGCGGAGGCCATGCGGGAGGCGGCGGCGGCGATCGCGGAGTCGTGGTTGAGGATGGAGAGGATGACCGTCTCCAGCAGGACGCACTCGGCGAAGGTGCCCTCGACCCGCATGATCGGCGAGCCCGGGAAGTAGACCTCGCCCTCGGGGTAACCCCAGACGTCCCCGCTGAAGCGGTAGTCGGCGAGCCAGTCCAGGGTCTCCCCGTCGACGATCTTCCGGTCGCGCAGGAAGCCCAGGACGCCCGGGTCGAAGCGGAAGTTCTCCACCGCGTCCAGGACGCGTCCGGTGCCCGCCACCACGCCGTAGCGGCGCCCGTCCGGCAGCCGCCGGGTGAAGACCTCGAACACGCTCCGCCGTTCGGCCGTACCGGCCTTCAGAGCGGCCCGCAGCATCGTCAGCTCGTACTGGTCCGTGAAGAGCGCCGTCGAGGGAACATCCACCGGCAGCCCAAGGTCCGCTGTGTTCATGACCATGGATCGTACTCCCATTTCGTCAGTGTGACGATTTTTCATGGCCGTGGCAGCATGGGCACTGTGACGTCACCCGCGCCCGTAGAGATCGAACGCACCGAGTCGGCGGAGGAGGTCTTCGCCGTACCCGAGCCCGACGTCCCCTGGGTCACCATCGTGCACAACGACCCGGTCAATCTCATGAGCTATGTGACCTACGTCTTCCAGACGTACTTCGGGTACACGAAGGACAAGGCCACCAAGCTCATGCTCGACGTCCACCACAAGGGCCGGGCGGTCGTCTCCAGCGGCACGCGCGAGGAGATGGAGCGCGACGTGCAGGCGATGCACGGTTACGGTCTGTGGGCCACCCTGCAGCAGGACCGGAAGTAGCGAATCCCTTACATGCCCGGACATTTCGAACCGCTTCCCGGCGGCGGCGCGGCCGTCGCACTCGACGACGTCGAGATCTCCATCATCCGGTCGCTGGCCGTCCAGCTCCTGGAGCTCATCGGTCCCGGCCCCGGCGCGGACAGCCCCCAGGACCCGCTCGCCGAGCTGTTCGCCGAGGGCCCCAGCGAGCCGCCCGCCGACCCGGTGCTCCGCAGGCTCTTCCCCGACGCCTACAGCGACCCGGAGAAGGCCCCGGACTCGCCCGCCGAGGCCGAGGAGCACAGGGCCCACTCCGCCGAGTTCCGCCGCTACACCGAGAACGACCTGCGCGCCGGCAAGCGCGAGAACGCGCTCGCGGTGATCCGTGCGCTGGACGCGCTGGCCCCGGTGGACGAGGGCGGCGCGGTGCTGAAGCTGGCGCCGGAGGAGTCCCGGCGGTGGCTCGGCTCCCTCAACGACCTGCGGCTCGCGATCGGCGCCCGGCTGGAGATCACCGACGAGGACGACACCGATCTGCTCTACCGGCTCCCGGACGAGGATCCGCGCAAGCCGATGGTGATGGCCTATCTGTGGCTCGGCGGGCTCCAGGAGACCTTGGTCAGCACACTGATGCCGTGATCCAGGGGTTTTGCCGCCGGAGTGCGTTCGCTCAGCGGACGCTCAAATCCGGATAACGATCCCGTCACCGTTCCAGCCTGGTTTGCCGCATTCGGGCGCTCTTTGTCCGCTTTTACCTGTGTGATGTGCCACACGGTGCTTCTGTGATCAGTATTGCGGCCGTGATAAATCTTCACGACCGCCCGGCCGACACCACCCATGTCCGGCCGGGTGCGCCACCGAGCCGACGACCGTCGGCCAGGCTCAGCGGGCCCGAGCCCGCTCGCTCCAGCAATCCGGGGGGATCGAAACCCGATCCGAGGCCGACTCGAGGCCCGGATCGGCATGGAGAAAGGCGCACCACACATGACCTCAGCGCAGGTCGACCAGCATCGCGACGGCGAAGGGGCCGTGCGGGCGGAGGGCAGCGAGGGCGGCGAGGGATACCAGCGCGGGCTCGGCTCCCGCCAGATCCAGATGATCGCCATCGGCGGTGCCATCGGAACCGGTCTGTTCCTCGGCGCGGGCAAGGGCATCTCCAAGGCCGGCCCCAGCCTGATCCTGGCGTACGCCGTCGCGGGCCTCGTCATCTTCCTGATCATGCGGGCGCTCGGCGAACTGCTGATGTACCGCCCGGTGTCGGGCTCGTTCTCGGAGTACGCGCGCGAGTTCATCGGCCCCTTCGCGGGCTTCGTGACCGGGTGGACGTACTGGCTGTTCTGGGTGGTCACCGGCATCACCGAGGTCACCGCCGCGGCCGCCTACATGACGTACTGGTTCGACATCCCGCAGTGGGTCTCGGCCCTGATCTTCACGGTCGTGCTGTACGCCGCCAACCTGATCTCCGTGAAGCTCTTCGGTGAGCTGGAGTTCTGGTTCTCCATGGTCAAGGTCACCGCGATCATCGGCATGATCCTGATCTGCGCCGGCATCCTCACGATCGGCTTCTCCGACGCCGGTGACACCGCCTCCGTCGCCCACCTGTGGAACGACGGCGGCTTCTTCCCGCACGGCGTCGGCAGCACGCTGATGACCCTGCAGATGGTCATGTTCGCCTTCCTCGCCGTCGAGCTGGTCGGTGTGACCGCGGGCGAGTCCAAGGACCCCAAGAAGGTGCTGCCGAAGGCGATCAACACCGTGCCGTGGCGCATCGCCGTCTTCTACGTCGGCGCGCTGATCATGATCCTGTCGGTCGTGCCGTGGACGAACTTCCACCCGGGTGTGAGCCCGTTCGTGGCCGCCTTCCAGAAGATGGGCCTGGCCGCCGGCGCCGGCATCGTGAACTTCGTGGTGCTCACGGCCGCGCTGTCCTCCTGCAACTCCGGCATGTACTCCACCGGCCGCATGCTGCGCGACCTGGCGCTCAACAGCCAGGGCCCGAAGGCCTTCACCAAGCTGACGCGCAGCGGTACCCCGCTGCTCGGTACGACGTTCTCCGCCGCGCTGATGCTGGTCGGCGTCTGGATCAACTACCAGTGGCCGGGCAAGGCGTTCGACTACGTCGTCTCCTTCGCGACCATCTCCGGCATGTGGGCGTGGATCGTGATCCTGGTCTGCCAGATCCGCTACCGGGCGAAGGCGAACCGCGGGCTGCTGCCGCAGAGCGAGTTCCGCGCACCGGGTGCGCCGTACACGAGCCTCTTCGCGCTGGCCTTCATCTTCATGGTGATCGTGCTCATGGGCATCGACAAGGACGCCCGGGTGTCGCTTTACTGTGCTCCGCTGTGGGCCGCGATCCTCGGCGTCTCCTACTGGGTGCTCAAGCGACGCAACCCCGAGGCTGCGGCCTTCCGCAAGCGCTGACCACCGGAAACGGACGTCCGGTCGCCGGGAGCTCTCGTGGCGCCCCCGGCGGCCGCCGCTCAGGGCGTCCACCATGTGGGCCGTCCCGTACCACACCTCGGTACGGGACGGCCCCTCTGCTTATCCTGACCGTCATGCTGACCATCACCCAGGCCCTGTACGACCAGATCGTCGCCCACGCCCGCAAGGACCACCCGGACGAGGCGTGCGGCGTCGTCGCGGGCCCGGCGGGCTCGGACCGCCCCGAGCGCTTCATCCCGATGCTGAACGCGGCGATGTCGCCGACGTTCTACGAGTTCGACTCGGGCGATCTGCTGAAGCTCTACCGCGAACTGGACGACCGCGACGAGGACCCGGTGGTCATCTACCACTCCCACACCGCCACCGAGGCCTACCCCTCGCGCACCGACATCTCCTACGCCAACGAGCCGGGCGCCCACTACGTCCTCGTCTCCACCGCCGACACCGACGGCCTCGGCGCGTTCCAGTTCCGCTCGTTCCGGATCGTCGAGGGCGAGGTCACGGAGGAGGAGGTCACCGTGGTGGAGGCCTACTAGTCTCGCCCACCGGACGAAAACCGTCCGACATACGGAATCACACTCCGGGACCCGGACCGGGAATCGTTACGATGAGCGCATGGTTCTGACTGACGTGAGCGACGAGGCGCCGAGCGTGCTGCTCGTGGCGCGGCTGCACGTCGACCTGTGCAGGCTGAACAGCGCCATCTGTTGACGTTCCCCGCCGCCGTACGGCCGTGAGCCGCGGCGCGCCGTCGCGCGTGCGCGCGCACCGAACCGACGAACCCTTTCCGACAGGAGCCCACCACCATGGCCATCGAGGTCCGCATCCCGACCATCCTCCGCACGTACACCGACGGTCAGAAGGCGGTGGAGGGCAACGGGAACACCCTCGCCGACCTGTTCGCCGACCTCGAGACCCGGCACGAGGGCATCAGGGCCCGCATCGTGGACGGCGACCAGCTGCGCCGGTTCGTGAACGTCTACCTGAACGACGAGGACGTCCGCTTCCTGGACGGCATCAACACCAAGCTGTCCGACGGCGACAACGTGACGATCCTGCCGGCCGTCGCCGGCGGCATGCGCTGATCGGCCGCTGAGCAGCGATGCGCTACGACTCCCCGCTGGCCGCGGTGGGCAACACCCCCCTGGTGCGCCTGCCGCGGCTCTCGCCGTCCCCCGACGTCCGCATCTGGGCCAAGCTGGAGGACCGCAACCCCACGGGCTCGGTCAAGGACCGCCCCGCGCTGCACATGATCGAGCAGGCGGAGAAGGACGGCCGGCTCACCCCGGGCTGCACGATCCTGGAGCCCACCTCCGGCAACACCGGCATCTCCCTCGCCATGGCGGCCAAGCTCAAGGGCTACCGCATGGTGTGCGTGATGCCGGAGAACACCTCGCAGGAGCGCCGGGACCTGCTCGGCATGTGGGGCGCCGAGATCATCTCCTCGCCGGCCGCGGGCGGCTCCAACACCGCCGTGCGCGTGGCCAAGGAGCTGGCCGCCGAGCACCCCGACTGGGTGATGCTCTACCAGTACGGCAACCCGGACAACGCGGGCGCCCACTACGCCACGACCGGCCCGGAGATCCTGGCCGACCTCCCCTCGATCACCCACTTCGTCGCGGGCCTCGGCACCACCGGCACCCTGATGGGCGTCGGCCGCTATCTGCGCGAGCACCGGCCGGGCGTCCAGATCGTCGCCGCCGAACCGCGCTACGACGACCTGGTGTACGGGCTGCGCAACCTCGACGAGGGCTTCGTACCCGAGCTGTACGACGCCTCCGTGCTCACCACCCGTTTCTCGGTCGGCTCGGCCGACGCGGTCACCCGCACCCGTGAACTCCTGCAGCAGGAGGGCATCTTCGCGGGCGTCTCCACCGGCGCCGCCCTGCACGCGGCGATCGGGGTGGGCAGGAAGGCCCTCAAGGCGGGGGAGTCCGCCGACATCGTCTTCATCGTGGCCGACGGCGGCTGGAAGTACCTGTCCACCGGCGTCTACACGGCGGCCACCACCGAGGAGGCCATCGAGACGCTGCAGGGCCAGCTCTGGGCCTAGGTTTCACAGGGGTTTCGGCCCCCAAGCGCGCACCAGCCCCCTCCTATGAGGGGGCTAAGCCATTCCTATGGCAGGGCAAAGAATTCCTTTGGGTACTGCCGGTAGCGCCGGGGCCAGGGCTACGTTCCTCGTCGCACCCTGGCATGTCACGCTCACCCAGCGCCATGACAGGTGTCTGCGAGTGTCATGCTCATGACTGCGCGGCACCGCCGCTACGCGCGTCACGGGCCTGCCAATCCAGTGCGCATCCCCACGTCAACGGAGGCAGTACCCCATGCGTGAGTCACGCCCGAGCCGGCGGAGACGGAGTCTGCGAAGACTCGTCACCGTCGCCTTCCCCGCCCTCGCCCTCACCGTCGCCGGACTCGTCGCGGCGCCGACGGCAGGGGCCCAGCCCGTAGCGGCCCACCCGCACACCTCCAAGGTCACACAGAACAACAAGGCACTGACCGCCCCCGGGCGGCAGACCTACCACTCCACCGGCAAGGCCGGCCAGAAGGTCCCCACGACCCATCTGTGCGCCACCGCCGAGCCGGGCCACGCGTCCTGCTTCGCCCAGCGCCGCACCGACATCAAGCAGCGGCTCGCCGCCGCCCTCGCCGCCGCGGCACCCTCCGGCCTCTCCCCGGCCAACCTGCACAGCGCCTACAACCTGCCCACCACGGGCGGCTCCGGCATGACGGTCGCCATCGTGGACGCCTACAACGACCCGAACGCCGAGTCGGACCTGGGCACCTACCGCTCCACCTACGGCCTGTCCGCGTGCACCAAGGCCAACGGCTGCTTCAAGCAGGTCAGCCAGACCGGCTCCACCACCTCGCTGCCGACCAACGACAGCGGCTGGGCCGGTGAAGAGGCCCTCGACCTCGACATGGTCAGCGCGGTCTGCCCGAACTGCAGCATCGTCCTGGTCGAGGCCAACTCCGCGAACGACACCGACCTCGGCATCGCGGAGAACGAGGCCGTCTCGCTCGGCGCCAAGGTCGTCTCCAACAGCTGGGGCGGCTCCGAGTCCTCCACCCAGACCAGCGAGGACACCCAGTACTTCAAGCACCCGGGCGTCGCGATCACCGTCTCCTCGGGTGACTCCGCCTACGGCGCCGAGTACCCGGCGACCTCCCAGTACGTGACCGCCGTCGGCGGCACCGCGCTCACCACCGCCTCCAACTCCCGCGGCTGGTCCGAGTCGGTGTGGCACACCAGCTCCACCGAGGGCACCGGCTCCGGCTGCTCGGCCTACGACCCGAAGCCGAGCTGGCAGACCGACTCCGGCTGCTCCAAGCGCATGGAGGCCGACGTCTCCGCGGTCGCCGACCCGGCCACCGGCGTGGCGGTCTACGACACCTACGGCGGCTCCGGCTGGGCGGTCTACGGCGGCACCAGCGCCGCCGCCCCGATCGTCGCCGGCGTCTACGCCCTGGCGGGGACCCCGGGTGCGAGCGACTACCCGGCGAAGTACCCGTACTCCCACACGAGCAACCTGTACGACGTGACCAGCGGCAGCAACGGCTCCTGCTCCCCGTCGTACTTCTGCACCGCCGGCACCGGTTACGACGGCCCGACCGGCTGGGGCACCCCGAACGGCACCGCGGCCTTCACCGCCGGCTCCAGCAGCGGCAACACGGTTTCCGTCACCAACCCGGGCAGCCAGTCGACCACCACGGGAAGCTCGGTCAGCCTGCAGATCCAGGCCACCGACAGCGCGGGCGCGGCCCTGACCTACAGCGCCTCCGGTCTGCCGACCGGCCTGTCCATCAACAGCTCCACCGGGCTGATCTCCGGTACGGCCTCCACCGCCGGCACCTACCAGGTCACGGTCACCGCGAAGGACTCCACCGGCGCCTCCGGTTCGACCTCCTTCACCTGGACCGTCGGCTCCTCCGGCGGCACCTGCTCCTCCTCCCAGCTGCTGGCCAACCCTGGCTTCGAGTCCGGCAGCACCGGCTGGACCGCGAGCAGCGGTGTCATCACCAACGACACCGGTGAGGCGGCCCACGGCGGTTCGTACAAGGCCTGGCTGGACGGCTACGGCTCCTCGCACACCGACACGCTGTCCCAGTCGGTGACGATCCCGGCCGGCTGCAAGGCCACGCTCACCTTCTACCTGCACATCGACACCGCCGAGACCGGCAGCACCGCGTACGACAAGCTGACGGTCACCGCCGGTTCGACCACCCTGGCGACGTACTCGAACGTCAACGCGAACTCCGGGTACGCGCAGAAGACCTTCGACCTGTCCTCGCTGGCGGGCCAGACGGTCACCCTGAAGTTCAACGGCGTGGAGGACTCCTCGCTGCAGACCAGCTTCGTCGTGGACGACACCGCCCTGACGACCAGCTGATCCCCGCACCCGAACGACCGGTCCCGCACGCGGAAACCTTCCGCGTGCGGGATCCTTTCGTCGTGCTGGTACGTCACATCTGCACCAGGCGGCCGACCCCGTGCGGCCACGGCAGAAAGGCGATCCCCCATGCGCCGTACGACGACGTCCCTCGCCCTCGCGGCGGCAGCGCTGCTCCTCGCCGGATGCGGCTCGCAGAACGGCAAGGACACCGGAAGCGCCGGCAAGGCGTCCCCGCCGGCGTCCTCCGCACCGGGCAAGGGCGGCTGCGCGGCCCTCGTCCAGCTCACGGCCGCCGACAACGGCCGCTCCGTGTGCGTGACCAAGGGCGGTGAGGTCCGCCTGACCCTGGACGGCACCAAGTCCCGCCCGTGGAAGCAGGTCATGGCCAAGGGCACCGTCCTCAAGGGCATCAACGCGGGCTTCGTCATCCAGCCGGGCCAGGCCACGGCCGCGTACCAGGCGGTGGCGAGCGGAACGGAGAAACTGACGTCGTCCCGGCCGCTGTGCGCCCAGCCGACGGCGCCCGGCCAGGTCTCCTGCAAGGGCATCCAGGAGTGGACGGTCACGGTGACCGTGAAGTAACTAGCCTGCCAGGTGCCGGACCTGGTCCCACAGGACCGGGTCGACCACACCGACGCGGCGCCGGAAGTCGCCGACAGGCACCTCACGCAGCTCGTCGGTCTCCAGGAAGCTGGGCCGCCCCCGGGCGTCGCCGACCGCGCCCGGGGGCAGCGGGATCACCCCGGCCCGTTCGTCGTGGTACTTGCTGGTGATCTTCGCGACCGTGGCCCGGTTCCCCCGCACGGCCAGCACCAGACAGGGCCGGTCCTTGGCATCGGTGCGGTCCTCGTAGGGAACGTCCGCCCACCAGATGTCGCCGGGGGCCGGCCGGGCGGACCGCGCCGGGCGGGTTCCCGCGCGGCCGAGCGGCCTCAGCCGGCGCCCGCCGGGCCGGCGACCGCCTCCCCAGCCGTCGATGAGCGTGGCGACCAGGGCGAGCAGTACCACCGCCGCGAGCGCCAGCCACCAGGACGTGTCCATACGACGACGTTACCGGCGCACGCCGAGGATCGCGCGCCCTCTGCGTATCCTTCTGCGCCCCGGGTCCAGCCGAACCGGTGACAGCACAGGTGAGTTCGCCCACAACGGCCCCTGGCGGAGGAGCGACCCGTGCTTTCGCGCCTTACGCTCGACGCACCGCACGACCCCCGTTTCCTGCCCTTTTGATCTTTCCGCCAACGGAGGTTTCTGCTTCATGAAGCTCACCGTCGTCGGCTGCTCGGGGTCGTTCCCGTCCGCGGAATCGGCCTGCTCGAGCTACCTCGTCGAGGCCGACGGCTTCCGGCTGCTTCTCGACATGGGCAACGGCGCCCTCGGCGAGCTGCAGCGCCACTGCGGTCTCTACGACCTCGACGCCGTGTTCCTGAGCCATCTGCACGCCGATCACTGCATCGACATGCTCGGGTACTTCGTCGCGCGCTACTACCGCCACGACGGCGGCCGCTGCGCCCCGATCCCGGTCTACGGCCCCGAGGGCACCGAGCACCGCCTGACCACGGCCTACGCCGACACCCCTTCCGCCTCGTCCATGAGCGAGGTCTTCGACTTCCACACCGTGAAGCCGTCCACGTTCGAGATCGGCCCGTTCACGGTGCACACGGAGCGGGTCCGCCACCCCGTGGAGGCGTACGCCATCCGCCTCGAGCACGGCGGCCGGTCGCTGACGTACTCCGGCGACACCGGTGTCAGCGAGGCGCTGGACGAGCTGGCCCGGGGCACCGACCTGTTCCTGTGCGAGGCGGCGTTCACGCACGGCAAGGAGAGCATCCCCGACCTGCACCTCAACGGTCGTGAGGCGGGTGAGTCGGCGGCCCGCGCGGGTGCCCGCCGCCTGGTCCTCACCCACATCCCGCCGTGGACCGACCCGGAGATCAACCTCTGCGACGCGCGCGAGGTGTTCACGGGGCCGGTGGAGCTGGCGGCGCCGAGGCAGACGTACGAGATCTAGCCTCCCCCACACGGAAAGGCCCCGGAACCCGTTCGGTTCCAGGGCCTTCTTCATGCCGTCGCGGCCGGACTCACGCCTTGGTGAGGTCCTCGACCTCCTCGTCGGGCTCCCGGCCCGGGGTGGGGAGGTTGAACCTGGTGATCGCGAAGCGGAAGACCACGTAGTAGATCACCGCGAAGACCAGACCGATGGGGATGATCATCCAGGGCTTGGTCGCGAGGCCCCAGTTGAGGACGTAGTCGATCGCGCCGGCCGAGAAGCTGAAGCCGTGGTGCACGCCCAGCGACCAGGTCACCGCCATCGACACCGCGGTGAGGACCGCGTGGATCGCGTAGAGCAGCGGGGCGATGAACATGAACGCGAACTCGATCGGCTCGGTGATACCGGTGACGAACGAGGTCAGCGCGAGGGACAGCATCATGCCGCCGACGGCCTTGCGGCGCTCCGGGCGGGCGCAGTGCGTGATCGCCAGGGCGGCGGCCGGGAGGGCGAACATCATGATCGGGAAGAAGCCCGTCATGAACTGGCCGGCGGTCGGGTCGCCGTGGAAGAAGCGGGGCAGGTCACCGTGCCACAGGGCACCGGTGGAGTCCTTGTAGCTGCCGATCTCCTGCCAGGCCACCGTGTTCACGAACTGGTGCATGCCGATGGGCAGCAGACCGCGGTTGATGAGGCCGAACAGGCCCGCGCCGACCGCGCCGAGGCCGGTCATCCACTTGCCGAAGTCGGTGATGACGTTGCCGATGGGCTCCCAGATCAGACCGAAGACCACACCGACGCCGGTGCCGATGAAGGCCATCAGGATGGGAACCAGCCGGCGGCCGTTGAAGAAGCCCAGCCAGTCCGGCAGCTTGGTGCGGTGGAAGCGCTGCCAGACGACGGCGGCGATGAGTCCCATGACGATGCCGCCGAGCACCTTGGGGTCGTTGTACGTGGCGGGGATGTCCGCGCCCTTGGTTATCCTGGCTTCGGTGATCGGGAACGCGGTCAGCACGTTCTTGTACACCAGGAAACCGACCAGCGCCGCCAGTGCCGTCGAGCCGTCGGCCTTCTTGGCGAAGCCGATGGCGATGCCCACGCAGAACAGCAGCGGCAGATTGCTGAAGACGGCGTCACCGGCGGTGGCGAACACGGCCGCGACCTTGTTCCAGCCGAGGCCGTCCTTGCCGAACACGTCATCCTGACCGAGACGCAGCAGGATGCCCGCCGCCGGCAGCACGGCGATCGGGAGCTGCAGGCTGCGGCCGACCTTCTGCAGGCCCTGGAACAGGCCGGATCCCCGCTTCTTTGCGGGAGCCGCCGTGGCGGTGGCGGTGCTCATGGTTGTTCCTCCATCGGTGGTGGTCTACACCACTCAGTGGTGTAGACCTGTTGTAGCACGATGAAGGCGGGATAAGGAACCACGAAATCCGCTACCGGTACGCTACGCGGCGTGCCGATGTGCTAAAGGGCTCGGATTCCTCAGGCCCTGGTGATGTCCTCGACCTCCTCCTCCGGCTCGCGGCCCGGCGTCCTGAGGTCGAACCGGGTGATCGCGAAGCGGAAGACGGCGTAGTACACGACCGCGAAACACAGGCCGATCGGGATGATCAGCCACGGTCGCGTCGCCAGGCGCCAGTTGATGACGTAGTCGATCAGCCCGGCCGAGAAGCTGAACCCGTCGTGCACCCCGAGCGCCCAGGTCACCGCCATCGAGACGCCGGTCAGCAGCGCGTGGACGGCGTACAGCAGCGGCGCGATGAACATGAACGAGTACTCGATCGGCTCGGTGATGCCCGTCACGAACGACGTCAGCGCCACCGACAGCATCAGGCCGCCGACCTCCTTGCGGCGGCTGGGCCTGGCGCAGTGCGTGATGGCCAGCGCGGCGGCCGGCAGCGCGAACATCATGATCGGGAAGAAGCCCGAGAGGAACTGGCCCGCATGCGGGTCACCCTGGAGGAACATGTTGATGTCGCCGTGCACCACCGTGCCGTCGGGCTTGGTGTAGCTGCCGAACTGGAACCAGATGGGCACGTTCAGGAACTGGTGCAGGCCGACGACGAGCAGCGCCCGGTTGGCGACGCCGTAGACGCCCGCGCCCCAGGAGCCGATGGACCGCAGCCAGTGGCTGAAGCTCTCCAGGGCACTGCCGACCGGCGGCCGGATCCACAGGCACAGCGCCGCGAAGAGGATGGCGGCGAACGCCATGATGATCGGCACCAGCCGGCGGCCGTTGAAGAAGCCCAGCCAGTCCACCAGCCGGGTGCGGTGGAACCGGGCCCAGAGGAACGCGGCCATCAGGCCCAGCACGATCCCGCCGAACACGCCCGGGTTCTGGAAGGTGAAGGCGGTCACCGTGCCCTCGGCCGCCTGGCAGCCGGTGGCCACGACCTTCGCGCCCGCCGGACACGTCACCGGGAACTGGTGCAGCACCCCGTAATAGACGAGGAACCCCGTCACCGCCGCGAGCGCCGTCGAGCCGTCCGCCTTCTTCGCCATGCCGATCGCGACGCCCACGCAGAACAGCAGCGGCAGCCCGAGGCTGCCGTCCAGCAGCGCACCGCCCGCGCCGCTCATCACCTTGGCGACGTCTCTCCAGCCCAGGCCCTCGTCCCCGAACATGTCCGGTTGGCCCAGCCGGTTGACGATGCCCGCCGCCGGCAGCACCGCGATCGGCAGCTGCAGACTCCGGCCCATCTTCTGCAGGCCCTGGAACAGGCGGTTCCAGCGCTCCCGCGCCGGGCTGACGGTGCTGTCGGCGGGCGCGCTCTCGGCACTCATGGCGTCCTCCCGGCCGCTCGACTCGGGCGCGGTTTGGTGACCGTCCTCCCTGTGGTGTAGACCAGTTCGCGGACGGTTCCGCTGTTGTGATCGCCATCATTCGGCACCTACGGCATGACCGCTCGCGAAGTTGGGCCAACTGTGGGTTACTGCGACAAAGCGGTTCGGATCAGGGAGAAGGAACATGGCCAGCAAGGCTGAGAAGATCGTCGCCGGCCTCGGCGGCATCGACAACATCGAGGAGATCGAGGGCTGCATCACCCGGCTGCGCACCGAGGTGTCCGACGCCTCGCTGGTCGACGAGGCCGCCCTGAAGGCCGCCGGCGCCCACGGCGTCGTCAAGATGGGCACCGCCATCCAGGTCGTCATCGGCACCGACGCCGATCCGATCGCCGCGGAGATCGAAGACATGATGTGAGCCGGCGGGTTCACCTGTAAGGGGCTCTTCCCGACGCGAGAGGAGCCCCTTTCCCGTGGACGGCTAGGCTCGTCGGCATGTCTCGCATCGACGGCCGTACCCCCGAACAGCTCCGCCCGGTCACCATCGAACGGGGATGGAGCAAGCACGCCGAGGGCTCCGTCCTCGTCTCCTTCGGCGACACCAAGGTGTTCTGCACCGCCTCCGTGACCGAAGGCGTCCCGCGCTGGCGCAAGGGCAGCGGCGAGGGCTGGGTCACCGCGGAGTACGCCATGCTGCCCCGCGCCACCAACACCCGCGGCGACCGCGAGTCCGTCAAGGGCAGGATCGGCGGCCGTACCCACGAGATCTCCCGGCTCATCGGCCGCTCGCTGCGCGCCGTCATCGACTACAAGGCGCTCGGCGAGAACACCGTCGTCCTCGACTGCGACGTCCTCCAGGCCGACGGCGGCACCCGCACCGCCGCCATCACCGGCGCCTACGTCGCTCTCGCCGACGCCGTCGCCTGGGCCCAGGGCAAGAAGCTGATCAAGGCCGGCCGGCAGCCGCTCACCGGCACCGTCGCCGCCGTCTCCGTCGGCATCGTCGGCGGCGTCCCGCTGCTCGACCTCTGCTACGAGGAGGACGTGCGCGCCGAGACCGACATGAACGTCGTCTGCACCGGCGACGGCCGCTTCGTCGAGGTCCAGGGCACCGCCGAGGCGGAGCCCTTCGCCCGCGAGGAACTGAACGCCCTGCTGGACCTGGCGGTCACCGGCTGCGGCGAACTCGCCGCCCACCAGCGCGCGGCCCTGGAGACCACGCTCGCGAAGTAAACGGCGGATCAAAACGAGAGGGCGCGCGGGAGCAACCCGCGCGCCCTTCTTGGCGTCCTAGGGGTACGGACAGCAGCCGTACCGGGAGGGGACCACCACCATGGCCGTCAGCCGACGCCGTCTCACCGCCGTCGTCGCCGTGGCGCTCGCCGCGCTCACGACCGGCCTCACCACCGGCTGCGACGCCATGAACAAGGCCCTGGACTGCGTGCAGACCGCCGACTCCATAGCCGACAGCGTCACCGACCTGCAGCAGGCCGTGGAGAACGCCGCGAACGACCCCACCCAGGCGGACGACTCCCTGAACTCCATCGAGAAGAACCTCGACAAGATCGGCGACAGGACCGACAACGCCGACGTCAACAAGGCGGTCGACGATCTGAAGAAGGCCGTGGGCCACGTGCGTACGGCCATCAGGAACGGCGACAGGACACCGGACGTCAGCCCCGTGACGGACGCCGCCGGCGAACTGACGAAGGTCTGCACGAAGTAACGGCCGCGGCCTCAGTGCCCCCTGTCGCGACGGGACTCCCTGCGCTCCAGCCTCTCCTGACGGCGCTGTTCCTTCAGGCGTTTCTGCTCCGCCCGCGTGACCTTGCGCTCCACACCGACGCCGCCCCAGAAGGCGACGCCACCGATGATCACGCGCGGAGCGCCCGGCTCGGGCGGCGCGTCGTCCCTCGGGTGTTCGAAACCACCCATGATGCCGATCCCGCGCACGACGACCTCGACACCCGGCGGCACGATGACCTGCACACCACCCATGACCGCCACACAGTTGATCTCGACCTCGCGGTCCGCGAAGTCCGCCTCCCGCAGATCGATCTCGCCACCGCCCCAGAACGCGAAGCACGCGAACCGCTTCGGCACCGTCCAGCGCCCCTTGCGCTGGAAGCCCGACATGATGGCGACCGCGCCGGTCGAGGACCCCGCGCCCCCGACGATCCGCCCCGCCCAACCGCCACTCGGCGCGGGCTCCTTGGTGAAGGAGACGGGAGCGGCCAAAGCCGCCGCGCCGGCCGTCGGCAGGTCGCGGGTGAGCGGCGCCAGCTCGCCGTACGTGCGCGCCTTGTAGGCCGCCTCCAGCCGTTCCTCGAACTCCGCCATGTCGAGGCGGCCCTCGGCCAGGCCGTCCCGCAGGACCTCGGCGACCCGTTCACGGTCGGTGTCGGACGCCCTGAGGTCAGGGACTGCGTCGTCGGTCATGGCAGCAGCCTACGAGACCGCCTTCTCCGCGTACATCTTCGCGATGACGGCCTCGATGTCCGGTTCCCGCACCGACAGGTCCACCAGCGGATACTCCGCCGCGAGATGCGCGACGAGCGGCGCCGCCGACTGCCCCGCCGGGAACGCCAGCCACTGTCGCGGCCCTTCCACCCGCACCACCCGCGCCAAGGGCACCCGCACCGGCGGCAGTTCCCGCTCCAGGTCCACCACCAGCGTCCGCTCGCTCTCCCCGGCCTCGTGCAGCCCCGTGAGCGGACCGTCGTACACCAGCCGCCCGTGGTCGATCACCATCACCCGTGAGCACAACTGCTCGATGTCCTGCAGATCGTGCGTGGTCAGCAGCACGGTCGTGCCCCGCTCGGCGTTCAACTCCCGCAGGAACCCCCGGACCTTGGCCTTCGACACCACGTCCAGGCCGATCGTCGGCTCGTCCAGGTACAGCACCTCGGGATCGTGCAGCAGGGCCGCCGCGATGTCCCCGCGCATCCGCTGCCCGAGCGACAGCTGCCGTACGGGCACGTCCAGCATGGCGTCCAGTTCTAGGAGTTCGACACACCGGTCCAGGTTCTCCCGGTAGCGGGCGTCCGGGATCCGGTACATGCGGTGCGCCAGCCGGTAGGAGTCGATCAGCGGCAGGTCCCACCACAGCGTCGTACGCTGCCCGAACACCACCCCGATCCGGTGCGCCAGCCGCCTGCGCTCGCCCGCCGGATCGATGCCCGCCACCCGCAGCCGCCCCGCGCTCGGCGTCAGGATGCCGGTCAGCATCTTGATCGTGGTCGACTTCCCCGCGCCGTTCGGCCCGATGTACCCGACCATCTCCCCGCGCGCCACGGTGAACGAGATCGAGTCCACCGCCCGCACCTGACGCCGCTCCCGTTTCAGGAACCCGGCCTTCTTGCGCACGTCGAAGACCTTCTCGACGTTCTCCAGCGTGATGAAGCCGCCGTCCGTCATCTGCTAGCTCCCTGTGCTCCGGTACGAACGAAGTCCCGCCCGCCAGGCCAGCCCCGCCAGCGCACAGCACCCCACCGCCACCAGCGGCGATGCGAACGCCGTCCACCGCGGCAGCCCCAGCGGATACGGCCGCCCCAGCACGAAGGCCGCGGGCAGCCAGTTGACGAAGGCCAGCGGCAGCACGAACGTCACCCCGCGCACCAGCTCCTTCGCGAACACCGTCGGCGGATACTGCAGCAGCGTCGTACCGCCGTAGGTGAAGGCGTTCTGCACCTCCGAGGCGTCCTGGGCCAGGAACTGGAAGGCCGCCCCCGCCACGAACACCGCGCAGAAGATCCCGCAGCCGCTCACCACCATCACCGGCATCAGCAACAGCTTCAGCGGCGTCCAGTCCACGTCCAGCCGCAGCAGGGACCAGCCCAGCACCAGCAGGCCCTGGATCACCCGGCCCAGCCGCCGCAGCGCGAACTGGTCGGCGGCGACCTGTGCCAGCACCGGCACCGGGCGCACCAGCAGCGTGTCCAGCGTGCCGTCGCGCAGCCGCCGCCCCAGCCGCTCCATCGACCCGATCACCAGGTCGGCCAGCCCGAAGGCCGTACCGGACAGCCCGTACAGGAACGCCACCTCGGGCAGCGACCAGCCGCCGAGGGCATCCACCCGCGAGAACATCAGCATGATCGCGACGAAGTCGAAGAAGGTCGCCGAGAAGTTGCCGAACGTGGTCATCGCGAAGGACGCGCGGTACGCCATCGTCGACCGCACCCACATCCCGGCGATCATCAGATAGGCCCGCACGGCCTCCCGCACCCGACCGCCCTCACCCACCCTGGACCACCACCCGCCGCGTCGCCGCCGACTGCACCAGCCGCCCGGCGCCCAGCAGCACCACCGCCCACGTCCCCTGGAACAGATACGTGCCCAGCGGGTCCCCGTGCCCCAGCAGGATCTGGGCCGGCGCCTGGAGCAACGAGGACCACGGCAGCGCCCGTACGACCTCGCCGAGCACCCCCGGGAAGACGTTCAGCGGCAGCAGCATGCCCGAGCAGAAGAAGCCGGCCAGCCATGACATCTGCGTCACACCCTGACCGTCCAGCAACCAGAACGCGCTGAGCGCCACCAGATACCGGATCCCGAACCCGACGAGCATCGCCAGCAGCACGGCGACCAGGAAGGCGACCCACGTGCCCACGTCCGCCGGCAGGTACACCGGGAAGCACAGGGCGCCGAAGAGGAAGGGGACCAGGCCGCGCCCCAGCAGCTGGAAGAACGCCCGGCCGAGATCGGTGGCGAGCCACCACAGCTGCAGGTCGGCGGGCCGGTACAGGTCGATCGCCACGTCCCCCGTACGGATGCGTTCCATCAACTCGTTCTCGACGCCTCCGCCGCCGATCGCGAGCGTCGACAGGAACGCCTGCCCCAGCCACACATAGGTCACGACCTGCGACTGGTCCCATCCGCCCAGGTGCGGCCGCTCGTCCCACAGCGCCCGATAGGTGTAGACGAGGATCAGCCCGAAGGCGGTGTTGGTGAAGACCCCTGCCGCAGTGGCGGTCCGATACGTCGCGTACCGTCTGAATCCCCCCGCCGCGACGGCCACGTACAACCGTCCCGCGCCCACGTCAGTCCACCTCCCGGGACCGCTCGACACCGAAGCGCAGGAGCCTAGTCCCGGGTTCCGGCTGCCGGCCACGCAATATTCGTGCCCGAAGCGTGCTGGAATCCGGGAACGGAACGCCAGGTGCGAGAGTCTTCCAACTGGGGGCGCAGAAGCGTACGAGGCGTACGGGAACGTACGACGCGAAACAGGAGTCCGTGCACGACATGAGCGACGAGCCGCAGCCGCAGCAGCCGAACGAAGGCGTGCCGCCGGAAAAGCCGCTGCCGGCTGAAGGGTCCGGTGACCCCGGGGGCCGTGACGCGACGGCCACCGGCACGGTCAGGGGGACCGGCAGGCCGGCACCGTCCGAGCAGGCCGGCCCGCCGGCCCGGCCCGAGCAGGCAGCACCGGCCGAGCAGGGCGGGCAGGCTCGGCAGGCCGCGCCCGGCCGGACGGGTGACGATCGGGTGTCCGAGGACCGCCCGGCCCCCGACCGGACGGCCTCCATGGCCCGCGCCCGCCAGGCGGCCCGTGGCGGCCGCACGGAACAGCAGAAGGCGACCGCGTCGGGCGAGGACGTGCCCGCGCAGGCGCCCGGCACGGCTGCCGACGCCGCTCCCGGCGGGGCTTCGACGGACGGCACCCGCGGGGGTGCGTCCGCTGCTTCCGGCACGGCCTCGGTGACCGGTGCGGCCTCTGATCGTGCAGCCCGTGCGGGCTCGGCCTCGGGTGAGGGTTCCGGTTCCGGCCGGGGTCCGGCGGACCGCGATGCGTCGGCCGCTGGCGGGAGTCCGTCGGAGTCCGGTGCGCGGGTGTCCGGCGGTGGTGCGGGCTCTGCTTCCGGTGAGGCTTCGACGGCCGCTTCCGGGAAGCCGCAGGTCCCGGAGGCCAGGGACGGTTCCGAGCAGACCCGGCCGGCCGAGAGCACGCAGGTGCTCCGGCGCGTCACCGCGCCCCGCGCACCGCAGGGGGACCGGCCCGGCGCCGGTGACACACAGGCGCCGGAGACCACCCAGGTCCTGCGGCGGGTCAACGCACCCCGAGCGGCCGAGCCGGGCGACCCCGCCACGGCCGCCGCCTCTCCCTCCGGCGAGCCGAACCCCACCGGCCGTACGTCCGGGGCGCCCGACGCCGCCCCCACCCCTGGTGCGCCCGGTCCCGACGTCGCCCGCCCGCGCGGCGGCAAGAACCGCACGGCCCAGGCGGCCGGTGCGGCCGCTGCCGCCGCCGGTGCCGCCGGTCCCGCCGGGCAGGCGGCCCAGGCCGCCCAGGCGGGCGCTGCGGGCGCCGTCGGCGCGGCCGGGGCGGTCGGTGCCGGCGCCCGCCGCCCCCGCACCGGCACGGACACCGCGACCGGCGCCACCGCCACCACCCCCGAGCACGGCGCCCCCCGGCCCACCGACGAGAACACCACCGCCCCCGCGGACGGCCGGCCCGCCGGAGGGCAGGGCAAGGGGAAGAAGCCGAAGCGCAAGCGGACCGGGTGGCGGCGGATCATCCCCACCTGGCGCATGGTCCTCGGCACCTTCGTGATCGGGCTGCTCCTGCTGATCGGGCTGTTCTTCCTCGGCTACTCCCTCGTGAAGATCCCGCCCGCCAACGCCCTCGCCACCAAGCAGGCCAACGTCTACCTCTACGCCGACGGCTCCCAGATCGCCCGCGACACACGCGACAGCCAGGTCAACCGGGAGAAGGTCGGCCTCGCCCAGGTCTCCAAGGACGCCCAGCACGCCGTGCTCGCGGCCGAGGACCGCGACTTCTACACCGAGTCCGCCGTCGACCCCAAGGCGATGCTGCGCGCCGCCTGGAACACCGCGACCGGCAAGGGCACGCAGTCGGGCTCGACGATCACCCAGCAGTACGTGAAGAACTACTACCTGGGCCAGGAGCAGACGCTCACCCGCAAGGCCAAGGAGTTCTTCATCGCGATCAAGCTGGACCGCAACAAGACCAAGGACGAGATCCTCGAGGGCTACCTGAACACCAGCTTCTTCGGCCGCAACGCCTACGGCATCCAGGCCGCCGCCCAGGCCTACTACGGCCGTGACGCCGCCGACCTCGATCCGGCCCGCGCCGCCTACCTCGCCGCGCTCGTCAACGCGCCCAGCGAGTACGACGTCGTCGCCCACCCCGAGAACAAGGCAGCCGCCGTCGCCCGCTGGAACTACGTCCTGGACGGCATGGTCAAGAAAGGCTGGCTCAGCGAGTCCAGGCGGGCCGGGATGAAGTTCCCGATGCCGAAGGAGCAGACGCTCTCCACGGGCATGTCCGGCCAGCGCGGCTACCTCGTCGACGCGGTCAAGCACTACCTGGTCACCAACAAGATCCTCACCACGGACCAGTTGGAGGCCGGCGGCTACCGCATCACCACCACCATCCAGAAGAACAAGCAGAACGCCTTCGTCAAGGCGGTGAACGACAACCTGATCTCCAAGCTGGACAAGAAGAACATCACCGCCGACAAGTACGTCCGCGCGGGCGGCGCCTCCGTCGACCCCAAGACCGGCAAGGTCGTCGCCATGTACGGCGGCATCGACTACGTGAAGCAGTACACCAACGGCGCGACCCGCGGTGACTTCCAGGTCGGCTCGACCTTCAAGCCGTTCGTGTTCACCTCCGCGGTGCAGAACGGCTCGACCACCCAGGACGGCCGCCCCATCACCCCGAACACCATGTACGACGGCACCAACCAGCGTCCCGTGGAGGGCTGGAACGGCGGCGCCTACGCCCCGGAGAACGAGGACCAGAAGTCGTACGGCCAGATCACCGTCACCAAGGCCACCGACCTGTCCGTGAACGCCGTCTACGCGCAGATGGCCGTCGACGTCGGCCCCAGCAAGGTCAAGCAGACCGCGATCGACCTGGGCGTCCCCTCCGGCACCCCGGACCTCCAGCCGTACCCGTCCATCGCCCTCGGCACCGCGACCGCCAGCGTCCTGGACATGGCGGAGTCCTACGCGACGCTCGCCAACCACGGCAGGCACGGCACGTACACGATGATCGACAAGATCACCAAGGACGGCACGGACGAGGTCAAGCTGCCCGACCAGCCGGTCGAGCAGGCCGTCAGCCGGGAGGCCGCCGACACCACCACGTCGATGCTGCAGAGCGTGGTCGACAACGGCACCGCCACCGCCGCCCAGGGCGCGGACCGCCCGGCAGCGGGCAAGACCGGCACCGCCGAGAGCGACACCGCCGCCTGGTTCGCGGGCTACACCCCCGACCTGGCCACGGTGGTCTCCGTCATGGGCCAGGACCCGGTGACCGCCAAGCACATGCCGCTGTACGGCGCCCTCGGCCAGCCCCGTATGAACGGTGGCGGCCCGCCGACCCGTATCTGGGCCCAGTACACGCACGACGCCCTGCAGGGCACCCCGTCCAACGACTTCGACCTGCAGCTCCAGCAGGGCGCCGACCAGCCCCAGCCGCAGAGCCCGACCGGCTCGGCCCAGCCCGGCACGACCGGTGCGCAGAACAACGGCGGCACGACCGACGGCGGCCAGGACAACGGCGGTGCGACCGCCAGCCCGACCACCGGCGGCACCGGCACCCCGACGACCGGCGGCGACACCACGGGCGGCGCCACCAACACCACCGGCGGTGACACGACCGGCGGTGGCACCAACACCACCGGCGGTGACACGACCGGCGGTGGCACCAACACCACCGGCGGCGACGCCACCGGCGGCGGCACGAACGGCGGCGCCACCGGCGGAGGCGGTACGGCCACGGGCGGCGACGGCACCGACGGAGGCGGCGACACGACAGGCGCGGCCGCCGGTGCGGGAGGCGACCCCCTCACCTGACGCCCCCGCCACCGCCGGGGGCCGTCAGTGACCCGAAGTCGCTTTCAGCCCCACCACGGCGACCAGCAGCAGACACACGAAGAAGATCCGCGCGGCGGTGACCGGCTCACCCAGCACCACCATGCCGAGCACCGCCGCGCCGGCCGCCCCGATGCCCACCCACACGCCGTAGGCGGTACCGATGGGCAGGGACTTCGCGGCGTACGACAACAGGACCATGCTGGCGACGATCCCGGCACCGGTGAACACACTCGGCAGCAGCCGGGTGAAACCCTCGGTGTACTTCATCCCGATCGACCAGCCGACTTCCAGCAGTCCGGCGACGATCAGCAAAACCCAGGCCACGACAGGCACCTCCGGAAGGAATCTCTGAACGGGGGTGCGTCGTCTTTGCCTGAGGGCCGGGGTGCCCGGTACGGCGCGTCTCGTCGGGCTGACGCCTTCGAACATAGCAAAGGCAGCGCAAAAGGGGCCGGTGACGATGGTCACCGGCCCCTGTCGCAGAACGGACTCAGAGATACAGGCCCGTCGTGTCCTCCGACCCCTCGAAACGGTCCGCGGCCACGGCGTGCAGATCCCGCTCGCGCATGAGCACGTACGCCACACCGCGCACCTCGACCTCCGCCCGGTCCTCCGGATCGAACAGAACCCGGTCACCCGGCTCCACGGTCCGTACGTTCTGACCGACGGCGACAACCTCGGCCCAGGCCAGCCGCCGCCCGACCGCCGCGGTGGCGGGAATCAGAATGCCGCCCCCCGACCGCCGCTCGCCCTCACCGGTCTCCGTCTTGACCAGAACCCGGTCGTGCAGCATCCGGATGGGCAGCTTGTCGTGATGGGGGGTGCTGTGCTCGTGTCTCTTGGCGCTCACGCCTCGAACCTACCTGCCTTCGTCACACCCGTACGCGCCCGGGTCAGCCCTTGCGCCGCCGCGAGCCCACGGTGAGCAGCCCGGCGACACCGACGGCGAGCAGCGCCACCGGCACGACCCGCTCCAACCGCAGCCCGCCCTCCTGATCGACGAACTGCGCCCGCACCTCACTCACCACGCGGTTGACCTGGATGTACGCCCGTCCGACCGTGTGATCGATGTTGGCGACAACCTTGGCCTTGGCATCCCCGACGATCGTCTTCGGATGCACCCGCACCCCGATCTCGTCGAGCGTCTCGGCCAGCACTTCACGGCGGCGCTTGATGTCCGCCTCGATCTGCGCCGGGGTTCTGGTGTCCGACGTGTCCGCCACCGTACGGCCTCCGAAGTCTCCTGATGCTGTTCCGAACAGTCTGTCAGCTTCTGCTCCCGGTGCACCGCAAGGCCCCCCGGTTACCCTGGCCCGATGAGCGAGCGACTCCAGCCGGGGGACGTGGCCCCCGCCTTCACCCTCCCGGATGCCGACGGCACCGAGGTGTCCCTTTCCTCCCACCAGGGCCGCAAGGTCATCGTCTACTTCTACCCGGCCGCCCTGACTCCAGGCTGCACCAAGCAGGCCTGCGACTTCACGGACAACCTGGACGTCCTGGCCGGCGCCGGCTACGACGTCATCGGCATCTCCCCGGACGCCCCGGAGAAGCTGGCGAAGTTCCGGGAGAAGGAATCCCTCAGGGTCACGTTGCTGGCCGACCCGGACAAGAAGGTCACCGAGGCCTACGGCGCCTACGGCGAGAAGAAGAACTACGGCAAGACGTACATGGGCGTCATCCGCTCCACGATCGTCGTCGACGAACAGGGCAAGGTCGAACGAGCCCTGTACAACGTCCGCGCCACGGGCCACGTGGCAAAGATCATCAAGGATCTGGGCATCTGACCCTCGGGTCCCGCTGCCCGGCCGCTAGCATGGCCGGGCAGCAGACGAGCGGCCGTGGTGGAATTGGCAGTCACGCTGGGTTTAGGTCCCAGTGGGGTAACTCCCGTGAGGGTTCGAGTCCCTCCGGCCGCACCAGAGTTCAGCCGAGCAGCTCCCGCACCACCGGCACCAGCGCCCGGAACGCCTTCCCCCGGTGGCTGATCGCGTTCTTCTCCTGCGCGCTCAGCTCGGCGCACGTGCGGGTCTCGTGCTCCGGCTGGAGGACCGGGTCGTAGCCGAAGCCGTTCGTGCCGGCCGGCTCATGGCGGAGGACGCCACGGAGCCGCCCCTCGACCACCCTCTCCGTGCCGTCCGGCAGGGCCAGCGCCGCCGCGCACGCGAAGTGCGCGCCCCGGTGCTCCTCCGCGATGTCGGAGAGCTGGGCCAGGAGCAGGTCCAGGTTGGCCCTGTCGTCGCCGTGGCGGCCGGCCCATCGGGCGGAGAAGATGCCGGGGGCGCCGCCCAGGACGTCGACGCAGAGGCCGGAGTCGTCGGCGACCGCGGGGAGGCCGGTCGCCTGGGCGAGGGCGTGGGCCTTGAGCAGGGCGTTCTCGGCGAAGGTGACGCCTGTTTCCTTGACGTCGGGGACGTCGGGGTAGGCGTCCGCGCCGACGAGTTCGTGGGGGAGTCCGGCCTCGGCGAGGATGGCCCTCAGTTCGGTGATCTTTCCGGCGTTGCGGGTGGCGAGGATCAAGCGGGTCATGCCCGCCAGTATTCCTCGCGCCGCGACGCCCGCTTCGCCCGCCCGGCGTCGGCTACAGCTCCGCCTGCCCCGCGCCGTTGAGTGTGTTCAGGTCGAACACCCCGGCCATCCTGCTGAAGCCCAGGTCGCTGGGGTGCAGGTGGTCGCCGGAGTCGTAGTCGGGACGCAGGCGCTGGGGGGCGTAGGGGTCGCGGAGGGCCTTGTCGAAGTCGACCACCGCGTCGAACACGCCGCCGGACCGGATCTGAGCGTTGATCTGCCGGCGTACGGCCTCGCGGGCCGGTGTCCAGCCGCGGTGGCCCTCGAAGGGCATCAGGGTGGCGCCGACGGCCTTCAGGCCGTGGGCGTGGGCGTCGCCGGCCAGTGTGCGCAGGCCGGCGACGATCTTGTCGGGGTCGGCGAGTTCCGGGTTGCGGAGGATGTCGTTGATCCCGAGGTCGATGACGACGACCTTGACGCCGGGGTGGGAGAGCGCGTCGCGGCCGAAGCGGGCGAGGCCGGCCTGGTTCTCGGCGGGGCGGCCGAGGCCGTCGGTGAGGACCTGGTTGCCGCTGATGCCCTCGTTGACGACGCTGTAGCGCGGCAGTTGGTGTCCGCTCTCGAGCGCGGTGCGCAGCCGGCCCGCGAGGATGTCAGGCCAGCGGTGGTTGGCGCCGGTGGTGGAGGTGATGCCGTCGGTGATGGAGTCCCCGAAGACGACGACCGTGCCGTCGGCCTCGTTGCTGAGGACGTCCAGGCCCGTCAGGTAGCGCCAGTAGGGGGTCTGTTCGGTGTAGGGGATGCCGGTCGCGTCCTCGGTGCGGTCGCCGTTCGCGACGTAGGAGATCTGGCGTGCGTGCGGGTGGTAGGTGACCGGGCCGGACGCGGTGGGGGAGTACGTGGTGACCAGGACGTCGGTGTCGTGCGGGACGGCGAGGCGTACGGCGTCGCTGGTGATCTGGGCGCCGGCGGGTATGACGACGCCGGTGGCGCCGTTGAAGGTGAGGCGGCGCATCGACTGGGGGTCGGCCGTGGCGGTGCCGTCGCCGGCGGAGAGCGCGATCGAGGCGTGGGTGATGGTCAGCGGGGTGTGGCCGTAGAGATTGGACAGCGTGATCCGGGCACTCGTTCCGCCGGTGCCGGCGTGGACGACGTTGCGCACGGAGCGGCCCGCGAGGCCCGTCGTCTCGGTGCCGGGCTCGCCGCCGACCGGGGCGGTGGACCAGGCGCCGACCCAGGTGCCGGTCGAGGCGGGGGCGACGGAGGAGCCGGGACGGGGGCGGTGGCCGGCGAGGGTGCCGCGCGGGGTGCCGTCGTCGGCCGCCACGGTGACGTAGATGGCGGCGGACACGGCCACGAGCAGTGCGGCGAGCGCACTCAGCAGGGCATAACCATGACGCTTGGTCACGCTTGTGTTGTTCTCCTCGGGATGGGAGCCCGAGGCTCCGATCTTGATGGGCCCATGATGCGTCATGAGCCGGGGCGAGCTGTCAGGGCCCTGCCCAAAACCCCCTTGCAGACAGACGCCGGGAACTCCTGTTCCGTTCCGGGAGTCGGTCAGGAAGGGACAATTGTGTGCGGGATCACCGCACGGGTGGAGCTGACGGGTGGAGCTGATGGGACCTACGGAGACCGGAACAGCGTCGGGGCGGGGTGTGTCGTACCGCACGATGACGGCCTTCACCCCGGCCGACGAGGAGCGTCGGCGCGGGGTGCGGCGGATGAAGCTCACGGCGACGGCCATGCTGCTGGTCGTGGCGGTGGTCTACGTCCTGGCGAAGCTCGCCGCGCACGCGGGCGCGGGACCCTGGGCGGACTACGTGGCCGCGGCCGCCGAGGCCGGCATGGTGGGCGCGCTCGCCGACTGGTTCGCGGTCACCGCGCTCTTCCGGCACCCGCTGGGGCTGCCCATTCCGCACACGGCGATCATCCCGACCAAGAAGGACCAGCTGGGGGTCTCGCTCGGCGAGTTCGTCGGGGAGAACTTCCTCTCCGAGGACGTCGTGCGGCAGCGGCTGCGCTCGGTGGGCATCGGCAGCCGGCTCGGGGCGTGGCTGGCCGAGCCGGAGCACGCGGACCGGGTGACGGCGGAGCTGGCGACGGCGCTGCGGGGCGCGCTGACGGTCCTGAGGGACTCGGACGTGCAGGCGGTCGTCGGTGAGGCCATCACGCGGCGGGCGAACGCGCAGGAGATCGCGCCGGGCATCGGCAAGATGCTGGAGAAGATCGTCGCGGACGGCGGCCACCGGCGGGCGGTGGACCTGGTGGTGACGCGGGCGCACGACTGGCTGGTGCTGCACCGGGACGATGTGATGGTCGCCGTGGAGGGCGGCGCGCCCGGCTGGACCCCGCGGTTCGTGGACCGCAGGGTCGGTGAGCGGGTGTACAAGGAGCTGCTGCGGTTCGTCACCGAGATGCGGGACATGCCCTCGCATCCTGCGCGTGGCGCGCTCGACCGCTTCCTCACCGACTTCGCCTCCGACCTGCAGTCCGACACGGACACCCGGGCGCGCGTGGAACGGCTGAAGGGCGAGGTGCTGGGCCGGGGCGAGGTGCAGGACCTGATCGCGTCCGTCTGGACGGCCGTACGGTCCATGATCGTGGCGGCGGCCGAGGACGAGCGGAGCGAGCTGCGGACGCGGGTGCGGGCGGCGCTGCTGTCGCTGGGCGCGCGGATGGCGACCGAGCCGAAGGTGCAGGAGAAGGTCGACAGCTGGGTGGAGGGCGCGGCGGTGCACGTCGTGACGACGTACCGCAAGGAGATCACCTCGCTGATCACGGACACCGTGGCGAGCTGGGACGCCGAGCACACCACCCGGAAGATCGAGGCGCACATCGGCCGCGATCTGCAGTTCATCCGGATCAATGGCACGGTGGTGGGGTCACTGGCGGGACTGCTGATCTACGCGGTGACGCGGACGCTGGGCGCCTGAGCCCCGGTGCGGAGTGGTTGTGCGGGCCGGGGGCACCCGTGATGCCGTCCCCGCCCGTACGGGGGACGTCCTTCGACGAGGAGGGAGCCCATGGCCACCGCCGAGGCACCGTCACCGCAGACCGGCCGTACGATCACCACCGACATCCCCGCCCGGCTGGACCGCCTGCCCTGGTCCCGCTGGCACTGGACGATCGTGATCGGCCTGGGCACCGTCTGGATCCTCGACGGCCTGGAGGTCACGGTCGTCGGCAACATCGCCGGCCGGCTGGCCGAACCCGGTAGCGGGCTCTCGATCACCTCGGGCCAGATCACCGGCGTCGCGGCCGCGCTGTACGTGGCGGGTGCCTGCTCGGGTGCCCTGTTCTGGGGCCGCCTGACCGACCGCTTCGGCCGCAAGAAGCTGTTCATGATCACCCTGGCGGTGTACCTGGCGGCGACGGCGCTGACGGCGGTCTCCTGGGAGGCCTGGTGGTTCTTCCTGTTCCGCTTCCTGACCGGCTTCGGCATCGGCGGCGAGTACGCGGCGATCAACTCGGCGATCGACGAGCTGATCCCGGCGGACTACCGCGGCCGGGTCGACCTGATCATCAACGGCAGCTTCTGGCTGGGCGCGGTCGGCGGCTCCCTGCTGTCGATCGTCGCGCTCGACACGGACCTCCTGGCCAGGAACGTCGGCTGGCGGCTGACGTTCGCCCTCGGCGCCGTACTCGCCCTGGTCATCCTGCTGGTGCGGCGGCACGTCCCGGAGAGCCCGCGCTGGCTGCTGATCCACGGCAGGGACCGGGAGGCGGAGGAGATCGTCTCCGGGATCGAGCGCCGGGTGGTGCGGGAGAAGGGCGTGGCGCTGCCCGGGCCTCGGGGCGAGCTGGAGATCCACCAGCGCAGGAGCGTGACGTTCATGGAGATCGCGCGCACGGTCTTCGGCCGGTACCGCAGGCGTGCGGTGCTCGGCTTCTCGCTCTTCATCGGCCAGGCGTTCCTGTACAACGCGATCACCTTCGGTTTCGGCGCCATCCTGACCAAGTTCTTCGCGGTGCCCGCCGACCGCACCGGCTACTACTTCGCGGTGATCGCGGTCGGCAACTTCTGCGGCCCGCTGCTGCTGGGCAAGCTGTTCGACACGGTGGGGCGCCGGGTGATGATCTCCTCGACGTACCTGCTCTCGGGTCTGCTGCTGTTCGGCACGGCGTGGCTGTTCGGCCGGGGTGCGCTGAGCGCGGGCACGCTGACGGCCTGCTGGTGCGTGGTGCTGTTCTTCGCCTCGGCGGGCGCCTCCAGCGCCTACCTCACCGTCTCGGAGATCTTCCCGATGGAGACGAGGGCGATGTCCATCGCCTTCTTCTACGCCCTCGGCACGGCGGCCGGCGGGATCAGCGGCCCGCTGCTGTTCGCCGACCTCACCGGCACGGGCAGGGTCGGCGACACGGTCCTGGCGTTCTCCATCGGCGCGTTCCTGATGTGCGCGGCGGGCCTGGTCGCCGCCTTCCTGGCGGTACGGGCCGAACGCCGCTCCCTGGAGGACATCGCCCGCCCGCTGACGGCGGTGGCCGACCGGGTGGGGGCGGTCACCCGGGGCGCGCGACCGTCCCGCCGCACTCCCGGCACCGGGGGCCCGGGTCCCACGGCACCGCCGGCGGCGAGCAACCCGTAGGGAGGGGCGGCGGCCGGGGTCAGGCGCCGGTGGTGGATCCCGGCCGCACGATCATCAGGACCGTCACGGTGGCCCACAGCAGGTTGAAGACGCCGGTGAACATGGCGAGCCGTGCGGGGTTCGTGCCGCGGCCCTCCACCAGCGCGCTCTGGGCGGGCAGCACCAGCGCGGCGAGTACGACGCCGGCGACGGCGGTCAGCGCGATGGAGGTGACCAGCCAGGCACTGCCGAGCACGCCCATCTCGCTCGCGGTGGCGAACCCGAAGGCCGGGACGACGACGCCGACGAGGGCGTACATCCGGCAGATCCGGTGCAGCAGGTTGAGGGTCCCGGTGGCGCCGGGGTCGTCGGGTGCGGCGAGGGCGCGGCGCGCGGCGGGCGGGAACATGCTGGCGGCGACGGTCACGGGACCCACGGCGACGATGGCGGCGAGGACGTGCACGGCGAGGAGGAACTTGGTCACGGCGGTGACGGTAGGCGGCGGGTGGATCCCGCGGAAGCGGCGAGAGTGCCAGGGTCCAACGGATTCTCGCCAGCGGCGGTAGGGGCAGGCGGGCGGCGTCCGGTGGCTCCGGCACCGGCAGCTGACCGTTGGCCGCAACCCGTCGCACATCTACGATCCCGCCATGCACACCGTGGCCGTACTGGCGCTGGACGGCGTCATCCCGTTCGACCTGTCCGCCCCCGTCGACACCTTCGGCCGGGCGCGGCTGCCCGACGGGCGGGAGCCGTACCGGGTACGGGTGTGTTCGGTACGGGAGGAGGTGAGCGCGGGCGCCTTCACGGTGCGGGCGCCCTACGGCCTGGACGCGCTGGCGGAGGCGGACACGATCATCCTGCCGGGCGTGGCGGAACCGCCGGAGGAACTGCCGCCGGGGGTGGCCGAGGCACTGCGCGCGGCGGCGGCGAACGGCACCCGCATCGCCTCGGTCTGCGTGGGCGCGTTCCTCTTCGCGGCGACGGGCCTGCTGGACGGCCTGCGCGCGACGACGCACTGGGTCGCGGCCGCCCGGCTGGCGGAGCTGTACCCGAAGGTGACCGTCGATCCGAACGTCCTGTACGTCGACGAGGGCCCGTTCCTGACGTCGGCGGGCGCGGCGGCGGCGCTGGACATGTGCCTGCACATGATCCGCAGGGACTTCGGATCGGCTGTCGCCGCTCACGCGGCCCGGATGTCCGTCATGCCGCTGGAACGGGAGGGCGGCCAGGCCCAGTTCATCGTCCACGACCTGCCCCCGGCCCCGGCCGGTACCACCCTGGAGCCCCTGCTGCACTGGCTGGAGGACCACAGCGACCGTGACCTCACGCTGGACGAGATCGCGGCCCGGGCGGGCATGAGCACCCGCACCCTCAACCGCCGCTTCCGGGAGCAGACCGGCACGACTCCGCTGCAGTGGCTCCACCGGGCACGGGTACGGCGGGCCCAGCACCTGCTGGAGACGACGCCGTACCCGGTCGAGCGCATCGCCACCCAGACCGGCTTCGGCTCGCCCACGGCCTTCCGGGAACGGTTCAGGAGGGTGGTGGGGACGAGTCCGCAGGCGTACCGCAGGGCGTTCCGGGCGGGGACGCTGTAGCTGCCGTCGGCGTGCCGTCAGGCCTTGCGGTCGGCGACGGCCCAGGAGGCGAGGGCGACGGCGCCGGCGACACCGAGGACGGACGGCCAGGCGCCGACCTTCTTCGCGAGCGGGTGGGACCCGGCGAAGGCGGCGAGATAGGCGGCGCCCAGCGCACCGGCGGCCTTCCCGCCGGCCCGCGCACGCCACTGCTGCGCGGCAGCGACCCCGGCGACGGCCAGCACGGCACCGCCCAGCTGCCGCTTCTTGGTCCAACGAGCGACGCCGTACCCGCCGACGAGCCCGGTAGCGGCGACGACTGCACTGGGAACCCTGGCCACGACTGCCTCCTCTGGTGCCATATGTCTCGGCCCGAGGCTAACGCCCCACCGACGGGACGCCCCTAACCTGAGTCTGGCCTTGTCAAGTTTCCGGCAGAGAGTTATATAAGAGGCCGTAGGGCATCGCACCCAATTCCTGAAGAGAGGAGTGACCTGTGATGCTCATGCGTACGGACCCCTTCCGTGAGGTCGACCGCCTCACGCGACAGTTCTTCGGAGACGCCGCGCGTCCGGCCGCGATGCCGATGGACGCCTACCGCGCGGGGGATGACTTCCTGGTCCACTTCGATCTGCCCGGCATCGACCCCGAGACGATCGAGCTGGACGTCGAGCGCAACGTCCTCAACGTCCGCGCCGAGCGCCGCAGCCCGGCCCCCGGCGACGCGGACCTGCTCGTGGCGGAGCGCCCCACCGGCATCTTCACGCGCCAGCTGTTCCTCGGCGAGACCCTCGACACGGACCGCATCGACGCGTCGTACGAGGCGGGCGTCCTGACCCTGCGCATCCCGGTGGCCGAACAGGCCAAGCCACGCCGCATCCAGATCGCGGGCGGCAACGCCGACCGCAAGCAGATCAGCACCTGACCCACTGCCACTCGCCGCGTCCCGGGCTCCCCCAGCGGAACCGGGGCGCGGCGGCCTGCGACCGCGGCCGACCGCGGCTGACCGGCGGGCGTGGCGGCCGACCGCAGCCGGCCGGCGGGCGTGGCGGCCCACCGCGGACAGGGCGGCGGCCCACCGCCACCACCCGCCCCAAGCAACACATTGGCCGAACTCCAGCTCATGCAGGTCGCATTACGGGGTACCGGGGTACCGCCCCCGGCGCCAGTGTCCCGGAGAAGGAGCAAGCACGATGACCGTGACGACGACCCCGCCCCTGAGAACGACTATTGCCACCGCAGCCCCCCTGTCCCGTGACGCCGATACCGACACCGCAAGCTGGGAGCAACTGACCGAGGCGGTACGGGAGGCGGGCCAGTACACGACGAGGGCGGAAGCAGAGAGCGTGACCCGCACCGTCCTCTCGGCCCTGGGCGGCCATGTGACCGGTGACGAGCGCGTGGCCCTGGCCCAGGCCGTCCCCCGGGAGGCAGGCCGGGTGATCGCCTCCCAGATCCCCGCCACGCACCCCCTCACGGCCCGGGAGTTCGTCGACTCCGTGGCCACCCGCATCGAGGGAGCGACCCCGGCGACGGCCCGCTGGGACGTCAGCTCGGTCCTGAGCGTCCTGGCGGACTGGGTGGGCGACCCCCTGACCACCCGCCTCCTCACCCAACTCCCCCCGGGCTACGCCCTCCTCTTCGGACGGGCGGACCTGGCACCGACGGCGTGACCGCCCGGTCTCAAGGCAACCGGCCGGCACCGGCCAGGCCGGCACCGGGGCACGCCAGTTCTGGCTTCGACCGGTTCGGTGAGCACGTCACCACCGCGAGGGACAGGTACGAGGGACGCTCGAGGTAGAAGCCGAGGGACACGTCGCCGCCCGAACAGAGCTTCTCCGCCACGGAGGCAACCAGCGCCCCCGGCTCGCCGGAGTCGCGCTCCCGGGCGGAGGCGAACCGGGGCGCGTACTCGGCCACACGCGCTCCGACCCAGGCGGCGGCGTCCTTGGCCTCGTCCCATGTGCCCCGTACCAAGGAACGTGGTTTGACGAGCCAGTACGCCGTCTCCAACGGAGGAAGATCCACGGTCGGGAACGCCGTCGCCACCTCTCGATAGCGTTCGATCAGCTCAGGTCTGCTCGCGGCCGGCGGCGGCTCGGGATGCGGAGGCCGCCGAAGGGCCTCCTGGTCGAATCGCTCTTTCGCGCCGACCCATAGATAGCCGTGGAAGTGCACCAGCCGTTCCTTGTCGGGCGTACGGGATCGGGCAGGACCGGTCCCGGCCTCCATACGGGGGCCGGGACCGGCAGGAGAGGATCAGACGGACAATCCGAACCTCACCGGATCGATGCCGGCCACGGCCAGCTCCTCCGACGTGAACCGCAACGGCTCCGCATCCGGCCGCTTGCTGTCCCCCAGCGCCCAGGCGTCCTGGCCGATCCGGGCCAGCGTCACGCACCCCTCGGTACAGGGACCACCGCAGGCCTTCACGAAGGAGGCCCCGCTGATGTCCAGGTCATACAACTTGGTTCCGTCCAGCATCACTTGCACCTTCCTGCTCAACTGTTCGCGGCCATGACTGACCGCCGCCGCCCTCGATGGGCGGGAGTTCTGGGAACGGGGCCAGCGGCCTCAGCAGTCGGCTTCCTTACGGCGCCCGGCGCAGCGCCGGCATCGGCACGGCGGCCACTGTGCCGTGACGAGGGGTGGAAGGTCATCCGTTGCAAACAAAGTTCGCCGGCGTCCCCACGTCCGGCCGGAATCCTGCGAGACGCGAATAGTCATGAGCGGGCGATTGGAAAAGATCCCGCATTCATTCGCCATTGATTCTCCCCTGTGTTTCATGACTCACATGATCCAGCGACAGGAAGGGGAGGGCGAGCTTTATTCCGGTTGTCTACTAAAGATCAACGGTAGGCGCTGGCCCATTCCTGAAGGAGGGTGCTGGCCGCGTCTGCGAAGTGGGCCTTCTGCTCGTACTGCGTGAAGACTTCCAGATGTTCAGAGATATCGCGAGGGTCGCGGAACACCGTCCGCCCGGTGAACGTCTCGACAGTGGCCAGCCGGTCGTCGTACACCGTGAAAGTGTTCATGGGCCCACGACTTACGACTGTGCCGATCGTGATGACACCTATTCGCACGTTGGGGAGGTGGGACAGTGAGCTCAGGCGGTCGATCTGCACAGCCATTGCAGGCGGTGGGACAACGGCCCACCGCACTGCCTGCTCCGTGAGCAGGAACGTGAAGCGCTTCGTGGTGTCGTACAGCACCGTCTGCCGTTCCAGCTTCCGCGCTACGGCCTTCGAGATGTCTCCCGGCGAGTATGCGAGGCCGGCCCGGACGTAATCGGGAGTGGCCAGCAAGCCCGTGAGCATTGCGGGGAGGAAGTAGCGAAGTTCCCTGGACTCGGCTTCGAGGCCGGCCAACTCTGCCTGGCGCTTCTCCAAGCCGCGGCGCCACGACGACCGAATCGGTTCCCACTGGGTGTTCGCGAGTCGCGCCAGCGAGGTTATTTCAGCGACCAGTTTCTCTGGGGCGTCGAGTGCCCGCAGGATGAGCTCGACATCGACCAGGCTTGGGGTGATTTCCGCAGTCTCAATCTTACTGATCTTGGACTGGGAAACATTGCAACGCCTCGCGAGCCGGACCTGGGAGAGTCCGGCTCGTTTGCGTAGCATTCTCAGTGTCTCCGCCAGGTCGGCCTTCGACTGCCCCAGCTTCTCAGGATCAAGCGTCAAGGCCCTTCACGTACTCCTCGAAAGGCACCGATTCCGCGAGGGCGATGCGTTGGTACTCCCGGTACGGTGCCGGATCGCCTTCGTACACTTCGCGGCTGATCTGAGTCCCGTCCGGCTCGTAGTGCATGAGCACGATCCGAGAGCGGTCGAACATCCAGAAGTCCTGAACGTGGTCGAGGGGGTTGGGACGATCGGTAACGTCGAGGATGCGGATCGCCTCACCGGCCTCGACGTTGTGACGGTAGAACTCGAACTCGAAGCGGAGGTAGTCCGAGAGGGGCCGAGCGACGACGTGCACTCGCCCGACGCTACGACCGCTCGCCACGTACGCCTTGACCCGATCGAACCAAGGCTGAGTGGCGTCACGTGTCACAGGCTCCCCGGCCAGAAACCGGCGAATGGCCTCGTCCTCCTGCGGCACACGGTAGACGGGCAGAGACTCCAGACGCCACGCCTCTCCTTGCATGGCGTCGAACGTCCTCCGCCAATCCTCACCAGCCAAGAGCACGGACAGCCTCCTTCAGGACAGACTCAGGGATCTCCACGAGCGCCTCTCCCTCCGGCGGGTCGAAGACATTCGACAGGTTCCCCTGGACCACGAACGACCCCGAGCTGGTCCGGTACACGTTGGGGCAGTCGTCGCCCCCGCACTCACCGTTCCCGTTGCCGGTCAGCCGAGTCAGCTCTCCACGCGGCATTGTGCCCCCTTCACGTCGGACAGAGTTGTCGTTCCCTGCCTCAGGGGCGACGCTAGGTCGGCTACTGGGAGGGCGTCCAGGACGCCACGGAAATATTCCTGTAGTGGGGTAGTTGATCTCGCCGAGAAGGCTGCGCCGGTTGTCGAGGGACACGAGTCGGTCGGATGGCATCTGGATGGGCATCGCAGGCAACCAGACGATCCGCGCAGGCAGGATCCTCCGGGTACTGTTCACGGATGACGTCGACCTGATCGGAACCTCGGCTGACTGGGGCGCCGGCAAGCCAGATGCCGCGTTCTTCCACCGTGTCGTCGAAGCCGTCCCCTTCAGCGCGGCCGAAACTCTCTACGTCGGCGACCGGCTCGACAACGACGTCCAGCCGGCCGCCGCTGCCGCTTTGGTCCACCGAGGGCCATGGGCGCCAATCCAGTGGCGCACGGCGGAAGCCGAGAGCCTCCCGACCTTCAGGGTCGAGAGCCTTGGGGACCTGTCCGGACGGATCAAGAGCTTCAACGACTCAACGGACCGATAAATGGAGTTCGGCCCGGTCCCTCGATTGGTTCTCACCGGAGCAGGTGGTCCGCCTTGCCTGCCTTGATGTCCCGAATCATGGTGCGCAAGGCGTCCCGAGTATCCGTGATGAAACGGTCCTCCTGGCCGAGCACCGCTATGTATGCGTTGTCGGCCTCATCGACACCTATCCGGAAGCACGAGTTGCCCTCCCCGCAGAACGGCTCTTCCCACTGGATCCCACTCATCATGCCTCCTGCAGTCCGTTTGCGATGGTTTGGATGAGGTCCTTCGAGTCGCCGGGAGACAGCGCCAGTTCCTCCATCCGGTCCAAGTGAGCACGGTACTTGGCCAACTCGGCCTCACCGTAGAGGAAGTCCGGACCGTGGGAGTTGTCGATCTGCACGGTGTGCAGCTGCTCTGTCGGTCCCTCTGCATACAGGACGGTTTGGCCCGCACCTGGAAACCCACCATGGGCGAAGGGCACGACCAACACGGTCACGCCGTCCTTCTCGGACTGTGCGAGCAAATATTCGAGTTGTTCACGAGTCACTCGGGGCCCTCCGAACTGCATCCGCAGCGCTGCCTCGTGAACGATGCCTGTGAAGGCACGAGCTGTGTCGCCTGAGAGGATCTCCTGACGCCGATTGCGATGGGCCGCCCTCATCGTTACTTCGTGTTCAGGCAGTCGCGGCAGGACGGCACGGAACACAGCCAGTGCATAGTCCGTGGTTTGGAGCAGTCCTGGGATGTGTACAGTGCACGCTGCTCGCATGCGGACGGCCCGGGACTCCAACTCGGCGATGTCCAACAGGCCTTGGGGCAGTGCGCCACGGTACTGCTCCCACCACCCATGAGCGCCGGCCGAGGCCATGTCGATCAGGGCGCTCACGTACTTCTCGTCGGTACACCCGCAGTGATGAGCCAGGGCGCGTAGGCGCTCCTCACTGATGTTCCGTGCGCCGGACTCCATGTAGGAGATCTTCCCGCGGTCAACTCCCATCAGCTTGGCCGCTTCCTCCGCGGACACGCCTGCCGTGACCCGCATCCTGCGCAACTCGTAACCGAGGCGCTTCTGCCGCTGAGTCGGAACTTGCTTCGGGGGCATGTCCATCCTTCCGTGTTGGCTCAGACGGCAGTCTGCCGTGCGCCCGCCCCTCCATCCACGATCGAGCTAATTTGCCGAAGCGTGTGGCAAATTTACCAGGAGGGCTTCTAGGTTGAGCATCGAGCCGCTGGTCCATGGCGAACAGAAGTGCATCGCCCATGCCTGCCCGATCTCTCCTGCCCTGGGAGAGAGGGGCGTGCGCCAGGGCGACAAGCCACTGCTTGCCGAGCAGCACAAGAGGACACACGAGCAGGAGTCGACACATGGAATGCAGCGCCTGTACGCCAAGAACACCTTGGGAGTTGCCCTTCCTTGCGGTGCCGGAGGAGGTGGCCGCACTCAGACACGTGCTGAAGGTCCATCTGCGTCTCTGGGGCCTACCGGAGTTGATCGAAGGTGTCCAACTCTGCCTCAGCGAGCTGGTTTCCAACGTGATCACGCACGTTGGTCCAGGTACACCTTCAACCCTTGTCGTCTCCATGAGCGGCACCCACTTGCGCATCGAGATCCATGACCCCGACAGCCAGGCCTTACCGACGCTGATCGATGCGGAGGGCGATGCGGAGTCGGGGCGCGGCATTGCACTTGTCGCCGCCTGCTCCGATCGCTGGGGTGTTCAACTCCTGCCCAACCGAAAGGTCACGTGGGTCGAGTTCGCGACGGGCTTGAGTGCGCCGAACGGCCACAGCCAGAACCCACGCGTCTCAAGGGCCGCGAGCGTCCTCGGCTTGTACGACGTGCAGCAGCCTGCGCGCACGGCCGCATCGAGAAGACTGACCGCCACCATGGCCGAGACGGTAGCGGTCGCGGCCATCGCCGACCTTCTTCATTGGCTTCAGGCGCACGGTCATGATGCCGACCAGGCTCTGGACAGGGCCCAACGCCAGTTGGAGGCCGAGGCGGAGCCGTCCGCCAATTGGTAGGCAGCTGGCGGACGGCCGAGCCTCAGCGCTGTCATGCGCGGCGACAGCCCGGACTTGAGTTCTCAGCAAGATTCCGGGCTGTCGAACAGACAGGGTACGACTTTCAGTCGCGAAGATATGCGTATATTGACGCAGCGATCGCCTTGCCGAGAGGGACCGGGACAGCATTTCCGATCTGCGTGGCAATTTCGGTCTTCGAGCCGCACCAGCGGAAGCTCAGCGGGAATCCCTGGATTCGGGCGGCTTCATAGTGAGTGATGGGACGAGGCAGCTCGGGATGCAGATAACGCCCCTTTTCCGGCTTGAAGAACTCCGTACGAATGGTTACCGAAGGTTCGCCGTAGCGGAGTCGGCCCATGACGTCGCCAGTTCCAGTGTTGTGGTTGTCCCAGCTTTTGGTCGAAAGGTATTCGACGGGTGTTCTCACGCCCGAGGGATTGGGTGTGTCGAAGACATGGATCTCGTTGAAATCATCCACTGTGTACCACTTGTCGCGCAGGTCCTTCCGGTTCCCGCCCGGCGGGATGGCGCGATATCGGGCTCTGGAGAGTGCCTCCGGGTTCCGGCCGAAGTGCAGATCAGGAGTCGTGAAGATTCCCGGTTGTACGGAATTCACCTCAGGAATGAACTCTTTTCCGTCTGGGAGTTCGGTTCCCCGTAGGTCGTGTGTCGCCGACTCGGCGAAAATGTCGTCCACTGCCTGCCAGTACGACACTCCTGCATCCAACCCGTCGAACTGCTGGGCAGTGGTGGTGTGCAGGTGCTTTGGTCGCCGGTGGTGCGTTCTGGGCGGGTACGTCAGAGTTCGACCATTGCCGAGGTCCCGGCGAACGCCGATGACAATGGCACGCCGGCGCGCCTGTGCTGCACCGTAATCGGCCGAGTTGAGCAGGTATCGCTTGATCTTCTCTTCACCGGTGTCGGAGGGTACGTGACCGGGCGGATCCACCAGTCGATATTCGGAAAGTTTGCCACCCGCCTCAACCTCGTTGAGCAAATTGCGAAACTCGTCCGACTTCAGGAAGCGATCGACGTTCTCGATGACGAATACCTTGGGGCGGATCTCTGCAACGACCCTGACGTACTCCTCCCAGAGGCGATTGCGCTCACTGCCCTTTTTGTTGCGGTTCAACGCCGAAAATCCTTGGCATGGCGGTCCTCCGACCACAACATCTGCGTGGAGAGCTTCCGGTGTCGGCTCCCACTCCTCGATGTCGCCGACGTGGACGCGAGCAGCGGGGATCTGCTCGTCGGGTCGGAGGCTTCCGAAGTTCACGGCGTACGTGGCAGCCGCGGCGGCATTGTGCTCGACGGCCGCGATGCTGTGGAAGACCGGTCCGTCCGCGCCTCCTCCTGCAGGGCGAAACTCGTGAAATCCCTGAGTGAACCCACCACAGCCGCTGAACAGGTCGACGACTGTGATGGGATCGTGAGCTACGGGACGGGGCGTGACCATGGGGCGATTTTAGCCTCGGAGTGCAGTCGCGATGGCGAGACCGACAGCGGTCGCGAGGGGTGGCGGCATCGCGTGCCCCACCTGACGATACCGGGACGTCTTGCCGCCGTGGAGCTTCCAGTCGCCAGGGATCGACTGAACCATCGCAGTTTGTTCGACTGTGAGCTTGGGCTCATCGTCGATTGGGAAGTCCGGTCCAGGCGGTTCGTCACCGAGGCTGTTGCCGTTCACACCCAGCGCAGCCCACGCCTTTTTGCTGCCGGTGGGGCCGAGGTCGGCGCCTCCTCGTCGGTCGGATCCTCCGACCAGCGCGGGGGCGACGCGATTCGCCTTCCGGATCCAGTGCCCTGCTCCCGGCCAGCCTCGGGCGGACATGGATGGGCCGAGGACTTGGCCCACGGTCGGCGCCGGCGCTCCGTTCGGCTCCGGCCAGGTGAAGCGAGCGAAGTAAGGGTCCCGGAGGGCTATCAGGAAGCCGCTCTTGCGGTTCTGCGGGACACTGAAGTCCGCGGCGTTGAGCACCTTCCAGCTCGAACGTAGGCCCGCCTTGAGCAGCTCCGTCTCAATCCAAGCTCGGTCGACGTCGAATTCAGCGCCCTCGACGAGGTCGGGAACGTTTTCGAAGAGTACGGCCTTCGGCTTGATCGCACATGCCAGAGAAATTGCTGCGCGCAGCACCCGCCGTTCCTCGGTGTCCTCGGTCCGGCCGACGGTCGCCAGAGACTTCACACGTGGCAACCCACCGCTGACAAGATCGACTCCCATGACGTCCGGACGCAGGCCGGGATGGAATTGAAGGACATCCATGCAGATGATGTCCCATTCAGGGCGATTCAGGCCGATGGTGAAGCAGGCGTCGGCCTTGGAATCTATGAGCATCACCGGGTCGAAGCCGGCATGTTCGAGCCCAAGTGCCTGCGCACCTGCACCAGCGCAGATCTCCAGGAAGCTGAACCGCCCAGTGCCGGCCCGAGTCCCGAGGACGGACTCGAAGATCGGTTGTTCGTCCCGAACCGGAACCACAGAAGAGGAGGCTCCCCGGGCATCGCTTGGGACAAGGTTCTTCGCGCATGCGGCGGGCAGGCCCGTGGCCGTTGGGGAGTCGGGACGTTGCGCTTCGACAGACTCTCGGGCGACTGCGCGCAGCTCATCATCGAGTGCATGTTCTTCGATGCTGTCGAACAAGACGAATGGCGCCAGCCGAAGCAGTCGTTTGAGGAAATCACGGAGTGTGTCGCGTTCGTTCAGGCCCCTGAGATCGAGGTCCTTCCAAACGCGGAGGATCGCGCGGACGAGATGGGGGCTTCCACCGAGCGCAGCACGTCGGGCGTAGATCTGGTCGAACGCGGCCTCACCGAGGATCTTGAGCGCGGCGTACGGTTCCGGATCGTCGGTGGAGCGCACGAGCTGAGCGCGCCACCAAAGCCTGCCGAATACGTGTCGTGTGAGGTCGGTACCGAGAACGCGATCCTTGGGCGGCTGAGGATAACGCCAGAATGCGACGTCCGGGAGGAGGACCAGCGCGAGAAAGGCCCAAACGTCCCGGGAAGCAGCTTCAGCGGGCACCATTCCCATCTCGGCGTGGAGCAGCGCAGCCAACTGCAGATCGAAATCAGCATTACGGCTTCGGTCGGAGTCGTCCGGGAAGCCTGCCTGCTTCGCCAGGTCGAGAACGCCCTCCCTCAACCCCCGGAGCTGAGAGGGAGGGACGCGGTCACCGCCCGTTGCCACATAGACGGCTGAGTCGTGTGCGACCGCCACACGGCGGGACAGTTCCCCGACAGTGAGCTCCCTGTACTCGTCGAAGAGTGGTCTCGCCTGCGCGGCGAGGAGCCGAGGGTATAGGAAGCTCATCACGACACCTCGAAGATTCTTACGGCAGCTTGCAGGTCTGAGGCGAACAAGGCCGTCGACTGCCGTTGGCGCAGGCGTACGTCAGCGATCGACTGCCCTGGGAAGAGTTGGTCGAACAGGCTGAGCAGCGTGGCACCCAGTGAGCCGTCCGGGAAGTCGGTATCGTCTCCAAAGTCCTCATCGGCGAGGGCGTGCTCGATCATGGTTCTGGCCGCATCCGCGTATACAGCGGAGAGCACGACTCGATCAACGGGGCGAGGCTTGGCGGCATTTTGGAAGGCTGCGGCCGTGACCGCGTTGCGCTCATTGACCAGCAAGAGCAGAGCCCCCATGGTGGCGTGCTCCATGCCGCCACTGATCTGCAGATGCCATGCTGCGTCGTCCGGGAACGACGTGCGTGCGAAGTCGATGACGGCCATGGGGAACTGGGGCGCGTCACCCTGAAGACGCAGTTCCGATCGGTCGCTCCAGAGCACGGAACCCGCTCGCCGTGGCGACGAGGGCCGGGCGTCATTCCTCCGATCGGCCAGTACGAGAGCCGTATCCAGGAGCAGCAGACCACCGAGATCGGAACCACGCAGAAGCACGTCGAATTCAGTGGTGACGGTGCCTGCGCCCGTCAAACGCACGTGCTGGGCCGGGCCGCTCAGATTTGAACCGGTGGCAGTCCACACGACCGAGATGAGAAGAGAGGCGTCTTCGGGCAGGCCGGACTGCCTGCGCGCCTGGTCCACATCGATGCGGACGTGCCTCCGCACGCGCAGATCCGTGTGATAGTCCCAGTCAGGCAATGCCTCCGGCAGGTCCACCTCACCGTCTTCGACGACGAGTTGCCACGGCTCGGCATTGACGGCGCTCTCCGACGGAACGCGATAGGGAAGGACACGTCGAGTCACGGGCTCTTCACCGCCTCGACCTTGATACCGATCTCAGTCATGGTGTCCGGCGCCGGCCGCACGACTGCGCGCCAGATGGAATCGCCGCCATCAAGCACGTGAGAATCCGAGGTGTACAAGCGGCCCGTGTCGTCTTCCCAACCGACCAGCTCGGGCATACTCGCACCGATGGGCGGATCCGTCTCGCGCCCGCCGGTCCCCGGGAGAGTGACCGCAAGGTCAATGCGCACGCGCTGGGGCCCCGGCACGGGAAGTCGGAACTCCTGAATCAGCACCGAGCTGTCCCCACGATCGTCGTAATAGGGTTCGCCGACGTACTGCACCCGCGGCCGGCGGATGACGGACCCCCCCTTGGCGGGTTCCGGGCCCCCGGAGAGCGATTCGTTCGTGGCGTGGGACCCGAGACCGGAAGCGAGCCCTGCGGCCGTCCGTATCTGACGGCCGGATGCCGCACGCTTCGTCTCGTCGGCGTCCGAGCCGGCGCCGCGCATCGTGGTGCTGCCGGGCTTGGAGTAGGCCGTGGCTCCACCGATACCCCAGGCACCACCGACCAGGCCGGAGAACATCGAACTGGCCGCGCCGAGCGCCATGTTGCTGGCACCCGGACGTGCTACGCCGCTGAGGGACAACAACCGTTCCAGTGCTTCGTTGATGCGCCGGAAGGTCGTCTGCACGAAGGTGCTTTCCGGCCTTTCGAGGGAGTGCGGGTTCCAGGCATCGTGTGTGGGAGGCTCCGCCTTGGCATAGATGTCGTCCATCGCATCGTCGGCGCGAAAGACACCGGCGTAGCCCTGGTTCACGCTGGGCGGCTTCGGTCCCGGATGATATGTGACTACGAGCTCGGCGGGGCGCATAAGGCAGACATGGTGGATCAGGTTCTCTATGTCCATCATGCGTGAGGCCGGTGTGGGCTCGAGCGGCGGCATGATGCGTTTGACCAGGCCAAGTCGTCCCAAATAGCGCTTGGGCTTGTGACATTCGAGGTCGGTCCGGCCCGGTCCTTCCATCTCTTCGTACGCCGCGACGAACATGTTCAGCGGGCGGGTACTCCGAGGATCGGGCACCGCATGTGGAACACCGTCACACGTGACGGAGAAGCGCATGGCGGCTGGTCTGTCAGCGGTGCTGATCATCTTGGGCCAGAGATGCCAGGCAATGGTGTCACACAAGTAGTCAGCGGCTTGCGGTCCTTCGAGTTCGTCGAGATTGGGATCAAGGACGACAACCGTCGTACCGGTCTCCTGCGCTCCGAAAGCCTTGAGGCCGAGGCGCTGCGCGGTGGTCTCGGCCACCTCTCCGACAAGCGGCTCGACGACGCTGCCCGAAGTGTCCCCCCACCAGTGTCTACCGGTGTAGCGACGTTCACCCCGGTCCGCCGGAGCCACGTAGCTCTTCCACAGGGTGCAACCGATGAGACGGGTCTCGTACCCTCCGTGCGGAGTACGGCAGCGGGAATGGACCAGCACCGTTCCGGGCTTGGACAGCAGATAGAAGATGCCCTTGCCGAAGCCGTAGGTGCCGCCACCCAGAGCGGTGTCGCGAGGTTCGCCGATGTTGCGGATGAAGGAGACGAAGTCCCGGTCGGGGCCCACGGCATCGTCTGCACGGGTCGGCCCCCCGAGCCCTCGGGTGCCGCGGTCGGACACGGCCAGTACACGGATCGGGCCACGTCGGAGCGTCTCCCGCAGTGGAAAATTGTCGCCACTCGGGGCGGGAGCGCCGGAAAGCAGCAGCTCCCTCCACGCCCCGGCGTGGGCAGGGCCGACGGTCCACATGTCGATGCGATAGTCAACGGGAACGTCGGACTGGCGAAGGCGGGCATCCCAGCTGTTCTGAGCGGATTCGCGCACGAGGATGGTGAGCAGGTCCAGTTCTGGACGCCCCAACTGGTTGCGAATACCTTCGGCGGCGCTCGCGCCTTCCGGAGGATAGGGTTGGGAGAACCACCTGGGCCCGGTCACGCAGACTCCTGGATGAGACGGTCGAGCATTTGAACCACCTCATCGGCGGCCATGGGGGCAGGAAAGTCGGTGGACAGGTCGATCGTGTACTCGACGTCCAGAACGGATACCGACACACCTGCCTCTAGGGCGTGTGTCAAAAGTGGATCTTGAACATGGGATGATCTTGGTTTGTGGCACGTGGAGATCTGACGGACGCGCAATGGGCGGTGCTGGAAC
>NZ_JBVJVZ010000013.1:0-28700 GCF_055603245.1 Streptomyces sp. NPDC037290
TCGTCGCCGACCTCAAGGAGCGCGAGCCGGCGATGAGGGCCCTCACCAAGCGGGTCCTGGCCAAGCGCGCCCAGGCCGCCGCCGAGGAGGACCTCGCCGCGGACCGCTCCGCCGAGGACGACGACTCCGCCCCCGCCGTCGTGGGCCCCCGCAACCAGCCCGCGTCCCGCAGCCGGGGCCGCGGCCGACCCTCCGGGAAGCGCCGATGACCGACATTCAGGAGCTGCTGCTCAGCCGTATCCGGGACGTCGCGGACTACCCCGAGCCGGGCGTGATGTTCAAGGACATCACCCCGCTCCTGGCAGACCCGGCCGCCTTCACCGCCCTCACGGACGCGCTGGCCGAGATCGCCGCGAACACCGGAGCGACCAAGATCGTCGGTCTGGAGGCCCGGGGCTTCATCCTCGGCGCTCCGGTGGCCGTCCGCGCGGGCCTCGGCTTCATCCCGGTCCGCAAGGCGGGCAAGCTGCCCGGGGCGACGCTGCGCCAGGCGTACGACCTGGAGTACGGCTCCGCCGAGATCGAGGTGCACGCGGAGGACCTCGCTGCCGGTGACCGCGTCCTGATCGTGGACGACGTCCTGGCCACGGGTGGTACGGCCGAGGCGGCCATCCACCTCATCCAGCGAGCCGGCGCGGAGGTCTCGGGCCTGGCGGTGCTGATGGAACTGGGCTTCCTCGACGGCCGCGCCCGCCTGGAGCCGGCCCTGGGCCCGGCTCCGCTGGAGGCGCTGCTCCAGGTCTGACCTGGTGGACACACGAGCGGCCCGGGCACGGCCCCGGGCCGCTCGGCTTTTCCCGGCCGCTGGCTGGTCGCGGGCCCCAGCACCCACGGACGATCCGTCGGCCGCCCCGGTCGACCGCCGACGGCCGTCCCCGGGCCACCTGACCCTGAAGTCCGCCGGTCGTCCGCCGCGGGAGCAAGCCCGCGGTCGCCGACGGTGCACGCGCCCCACCGGGGGCCACCCGCCGTACACCCTCCGCACCCCCGCCGAACACCCGGAATCCACGCCGCCGGAATCCGGCGGAAGCCTCCCGTGTTGCACGGGTACCCGGTCCTCACTTCCGCCTGAAGGCGATGACCAGCCGCAGGATCGCTACCATGGGGTCTCCGGAGCCTGACCGGGGGACCCGGATCGCGCACGAGGAGCCCTCTTGCCAGACGAGGCCCAGCACCTGACCGCCGCCAAGCCCGAGTCCGCCTCGGCAGCAGCGGCGAAGCCCGCGCCGCACGCGTCCGACGCGAAGAACGACACCCGCGGGCCGATCGAGCATGCCCAGTCCGCGCCCGTCGAGAAGGCTGCCGAGGCCTCGCGCCCCAAGCCCGCCCCGCCCGAGCGCCCTGCGCAGCCGCCCGTGGTGCGTCAGCCCGCCGCCCAGCCCGCCCGCACCGGCTCCTCCAACCGCGTCCGCGCCCGCCTGGCCCGCCTCGGCGTCCAGCGCGCGAACCCGTACAACCCGGTCCTGGAGCCCCTGCTGCGGATAGTGCGCAGCAACGACTCCAAGATCGAGAACTCCACGCTCCGCCAGATCGAGCGCGCCTACCAGGTCGCCGAACGCTGGCACCGCGGCCAGAAGCGCAAGAGCGGCGACCCCTACATCACGCATCCCCTCGCCGTCACCACCATCCTCGCCGAGCTGGGCATGGACCCGGCCACCCTGATGGCCGGCCTGCTGCACGACACCGTCGAGGACACCGAGTACGGCCTCGACCAGCTGCGCCGCGACTTCGGGGACACCGTCGCGCTGCTCGTCGACGGCGTCACCAAGCTGGACAAGGTCAAGTTCGGCGAGGCCGCGCAGGCCGAGACCGTGCGCAAGATGGTCGTCGCCATGGCCAAGGACCCGCGCGTCCTGGTCATCAAGCTCGCCGACCGCCTGCACAACATGCGCACCATGCGCTACCTCAAGCGCGAGAAGCAGGAGAAGAAGGCGCGCGAGACGCTGGAGATCTACGCGCCCCTCGCCCACCGGCTCGGCATGAACACCATCAAGTGGGAGCTGGAGGACCTCGCGTTCGCGATCCTCTACCCCAAGATGTACGACGAGATCGTGCGCCTGGTGGCCGAGCGGGCGCCCAAGCGCGACGAGTACCTCGCCATAGTGACCGACGAGGTCCAGGCCGACCTGCGCGCCGCCCGCATCAAGGCGACCGTCACCGGCCGCCCGAAGCACTACTACAGCGTCTACCAGAAGATGATCGTGCGGGGCCGTGACTTCGCCGAGATCTACGACCTGGTGGGCATCCGTGTCCTCGTCGACACCGTCCGCGACTGTTACGCGGCCCTCGGCACCGTGCACGCGCGATGGAACCCGGTCCCCGGCCGGTTCAAGGACTACATCGCGATGCCCAAGTTCAACATGTACCAGTCGCTGCACACGACGGTCATCGGGCCCAACGGCAAGCCGGTCGAGCTGCAGATCCGCACCTTCGACATGCACCGCCGCGCCGAGTACGGCATCGCCGCGCACTGGAAGTACAAGCAGGAGGCCGTCGCCGGCGCCTCAAAGGTGCGCACGGACGTGCCCAAGGCGGGCAAGGGCAAGGACGACCACCTCAACGACATGGCGTGGCTGCGCCAACTGCTGGACTGGCAGAAGGAGACCGAGGACCCCGGCGAGTTCCTGGAGTCCCTGCGCTTCGACCTGTCCCGCAACGAGGTCTTCGTCTTCACGCCCAAGGGCGACGTCATCGCCCTGCCCGCAGGGGCCACGCCCGTCGACTTCGCGTACGCCGTGCACACCGAGGTCGGCCACCGCACCATAGGAGCGCGGGTCAACGGCCGCCTCGTACCGCTCGAATCCACCCTGGACAACGGCGACCTGGTGGAGGTCTTCACCTCGAAGGCGCCCGGTGCCGGACCGTCCCGCGACTGGCTCGGCTTCGTCAAGTCGCCGCGGGCGCGCAACAAGATCCGCGCCTGGTTCTCCAAGGAGCGCCGGGACGAGGCGATCGAGCAGGGCAAGGACGCGATCGTCCGGGCGATGCGCAAGCAGAACCTGCCGATCCAGCGGATCCTCACCGGCGACTCCCTGGTCACGCTGGCGCACGAGATGCGCTACTCGGACATCTCCGCGCTGTACGCGGCGATCGGCGAGGGCCATGTCTCCGCGCAGAACATCGTGCAGAAGCTGGTCCAGGCCCTCGGCGGTGAGGAGGCCGCCACCGAGGAGATCGACGAGGCGGTACCGCCGACCCGCAGCCGGGGCCGCAAGCGGCGCTCCAGCGCCGACCCGGGCGTCGTCGTCAAGGGCGTGGACGACGTGTGGGTCAAGCTGGCCCGCTGCTGTACGCCCGTACCGGGCGACCCCATCATCGGCTTCGTCACGCGCGGCAGCGGCGTATCGGTTCACCGCAGCGACTGCGTGAACGTCGACTCGCTGTCCCGCGAGCCGGAGCGCATCCTCGACGTCGAGTGGGCGCCCACCCAGTCGTCGGTCTTCCTGGTCGCCATCCAGGTCGAGGCGCTCGACCGCTCGCGCCTGCTGTCGGACGTCACGCGCGTCCTGTCCGACCAGCACGTCAACATCCTCTCCGCGGCCGTCCAGACCTCCCGCGACCGGGTGGCCACCTCGCGGTTCACCTTCGAGATGGGCGACCCGAAGCACCTCGGCCACGTCCTGAAGGCCGTCCGGGGCGTGGAAGGCGTGTACGACGTGTACCGGGTGACGTCGGGACGCAGCCGCTCGTAAGCCCGCATGTGAAAGGGCCCCATACGCGCGTACGGGGCCCTTTCACATGCGGGTGGGACCGGTTCAGCCGCCGAACTCCTGCAGACCCTTCAGAGCCTGGTCCAGGAGCGCCTGGCGGCCCTCCAGCTCACGCTCCAGCTTGTCGGCCCTGGCGCTGTTGCCCTGGCCGCGGGCCTGCTCGATCTGCGCCCGCAGCTTGTCCACGGCGGCCTGCAGCTGACCGGTCAGCCCCTCGGCACGCGCGCGTGCCTCCGGGTTCGTCCGGCGCCACTCGGCCTCCTCGGCCTCCTGGATGGCCCGCTCGACCGCGTGCATCCGGCCCTCGACCTTGGGCCGCGCGTCCCGCGGGACGTGGCCGATGGCCTCCCACCGCTCGTTGATCGAACGGAAGGCGGCCCGCGTGGACTTCAGGTCGCCGATCGGCAGGAGCTTCTCGGCCTCCTCGGCCAGCTCCTCCTTCAGCTTCAGGTTCTCCGCCTGCTCCGCGTCCCGCTCGGCGAACACCGAGCCACGGGCGGCGAAGAAGACGTCCTGGGCGCCGCGGAAGCGGTTCCACAGGTCGTCCTCGTGCTCGCGCTGGGCACGGCCGGCGGCCTTCCACTGGGCCATCAACTCGCGGTAGCGGGCCGCCGTCGGACCCCAGTCCGTCGAACCGGACAGCGCCTCGGCCTCGGCGACCAGCCGCTCCTTGGTGCGGCGGGCCTCCTCGCGCTGCGCGTCCAGCTGCGCGAAGTGCGCCTTGCGCCGCTTGGAGAACGCCGACCGGGCGTGCGAGAAGCGGTGCCACAGCTCGTCGTCGGACTTGCGGTCCAGCCGCGGCAGACCCTTCCAGGTGTCCACCAGGGCGCGCAGCCGCTCACCGGCGGCCCGCCACTGGTCGGACTGCGCCAGCTGCTCGGCCTCCGCGACCAGGTCCTCCTTGGCCTTGCGGGCCTCGTCGGACTGCCTGGCACGCTGCGCCTTGCGCTCCTCGCGGCGCGCCTCGACCGTCGCCACGAGCTTGTCCAGCCGTCCCCGCAGGGCGTCCAGGTCGCCGACCGCGTGGTGCGCGTCCACCTGCTCGCGCAGGTGGTCGACGGCGGCCTGAGCGTCCTTCGCCGACAGGTCGGTGGTCTGTACTCGCTTCTCGAGGAGGCCGATCTCGACAACCAGGCCCTCGTACTTGCGCTCGAAGTAGGCAAGCGCCTCCTCAGGGGAGCCGGCCGCCCAGGATCCGACGACCTGCTCGCCGTCGGCCGTACGCACGTACACGGTCCCCGTCTCGTCGACGCGGCCCCACGGGTCGCTGCTCACAGCGCCTCCTCCACATGATGCCTGCGGGGGGCCTCAGCACCCCCGGGCATCGTCCACAGTTTCGTCACGGCCAACATAGGCGACCAGCGGGTTGCCTGTCCGCATCCAGCGCGACCGAAATTCCGCAGTTGGCCGTGTTGGTCTTCAGGACGGCGTCAGGACTTCGTCACCGTCGCCTTGTTGATCACCACGGTCGCGTTCGGAGCGGTGTTCTGGGTGGTCGGATCGGCCGGCTGGGCACCGGCGGCGGCGATCTTCTGCAGCACCTTCATGCCCGCGTCCGACACCGTGCCGAACGGCGTGTAGCTGGGCGGCAGCGGGCTGTCCTTGTAGACCAGGAAGAACTGGCTGCCGCCGGTGTGCTTCTGGCCCGTGTTGGCCATCGCCACGGTGCCCGCCGGGTACGTGTTGCCCTTCAGGCTCTTGTCCTTCAGGTTCTCGTCCGGGAGCGTGTAGCCAGGCCCGCCCATACCGGTGCCCTGCGGGTCACCGCACTGGAGCACGTAGATGTCGGACGTGGTCAGACGGTGGCATTTGGTGTGGTCGAAGAAGCCCTGGCCCGCCAGGAAGGCGAACGAGTTCACGGTGTGCGGGGCCGCCGACGTCTTCAGCGCGACGTCGATGTCACCGCACGTCGTGGCGAGCTTCATCGTGTACTTCGCCGACGTGTCGATCGTCGTCGCCGGTTCCTTCTTCCAGCTCAGCTTCTTCGCCGAGCCGGCCGCCGGCTTCGCGCACGGGTCCGGGGCCTTGCTGGTCGGCGAGGCGCTGGGCGTGGTGTCCGCGGCGGCGTTGGACTTGTTGTCGTCGCCCTTCAGCACCCCGGTCGTGTACAGCGCGACACTGCCGATCACGACCACGCCGAGTACCGACGCGATCACGGAGTTGCGCACACGGGCCTTGCGCCGCGCGCTGGTGCGTCGCTGCTGCTGCCGCAAGAACTTCTCCCGGGCGAGCTGACGCCGCCGCTGCTCCTGGCTGACCACCGGGTTCTCTCCTCATGCGTGTCGTGTGTCGACCGGTACGCGTGCGTCCTCGTGAGCCGACCGTTGCGTGTGCCCCGTACCGTATATGGGTTCGCTGAGGAAACGGCAGCGCCGGTAGGCTCTGGACCACAGCTTGTGGTCACCCGTATCGACACAACGAAGGACGATCGTGCTCATTGCCGGGTTCCCCGCCGGGGCCTGGGGGACGAACTGTTATCTCGTCGCCCCCGCCGCCGGTGAGGAGTGCGTGATCATCGACCCCGGCCACCAGGCCGCCGAAGGCGTCGAGGAAGCACTGAAGAAGCATCGGCTCAAGCCCGTTGCCGTCGTCCTCACCCACGGCCACATCGACCACGTGGCCTCGGTCGTCCCGGTCTGCGGCGCACATGACGTACCGGCCTGGATCCACCCCGAGGACCGGTACATGATGAGCGACCCCGAGAAGTCGCTCGGCCGGTCCATCGGCATGCCGCTGATGGGCGAGCTGACCGTGGGCGAGCCGGACGACGTCCGGGAGCTGACGAACGGCACCACCCTCGAACTGGCGGGCCTCGAACTCTCCGTCGCGCACGCGCCGGGCCATACCAAGGGGTCGGTGACCTTCCGGATGCCCGAGACCACCGACATCCCGTCGGTGTTCTTCTCCGGGGATCTGCTGTTCGCCGGCTCCATCGGACGCACCGACCTGCCGGGCGGATCCATGGAGGACATGCTCGAGTCGCTGGCCCGGGTGTGCCTGCCGCTCGACGACTCCACCGTGGTGCTGTCCGGCCACGGCCCCCAGACGACCATCGGCCAGGAGCGCGCCACCAACCCCTATCTGCGGCAGGTGGCCGCCGGCCAGGGAGCGGCCCAGGCTCCCCGACGAGGAATGTGACGAGAGAGCTTCCGTGAGTACCTTCCAGGCCCCCAAGGGCACCTATGACCTGATTCCGCCGGACTCCGCCAAGTACCTGGCGGTCCGCGAGGCGATCGCCGCCCCGCTGCGCAACTCGGGTTACGGCTACGTCGAGACGCCCGGTTTCGAGAACGTCGAGCTGTTCGCGCGCGGTGTCGGCGAGTCCACCGACATCGTGACCAAGGAGATGTACGCCTTCGAGACCAAGGGCGGTGACAGGCTCGCCCTGCGCCCCGAAGGCACCGCCTCCGTCCTGCGCGCGGCGTTGGAGGCCAACCTGCACAAGGCGGGCAACCTCCCGGTCAAGCTCTGGTACTCGGGCTCGTACTACCGCTACGAGAAGCCGCAGAAGGGCCGCTACCGGCACTTCTCGCAGGTCGGCGCCGAGGCGATCGGCGCGGAGGACCCGGCCCTCGACGCCGAGCTGATCATCCTGGCCGACCAGGCGTACCGCTCGCTGGGCCTGCGCGACTTCCGCATCCTGCTCAACAGCCTGGGCGACAAGGAGTGCCGCCCGGTGTACCGGGCCGCGCTGCAGGACTTCCTCCGTGAGCTGGACCTCGACGAGGACACGCGCCGGCGCGTCGACATCAACCCGCTGCGGGTCCTCGACGACAAGCGCGAGTCGGTCCAGAAGCAGCTGACGGGCGCGCCGCTGCTGCGCGACTACCTGTGCGACGCGTGCAAGGCGTACCACGAGGAGGTCCGCGAGCTGATCACCGCGGCGGGCGTCTCCTTCGAGGACGACCCGAAGCTGGTGCGCGGCCTGGACTACTACACCCGCACCACCTTCGAGTTCGTGCACGACGGCCTGGGCTCCCAGTCCGCGGTGGGCGGCGGCGGCCGCTACGACGGCCTGTCCGAGATGCTCGGCGGCCCCTCGCTGCCGTCGGTCGGCTGGGCCCTCGGCGTCGACCGCACGGTCCTCGCCCTGGAGGCCGAAGGCGTGGAGCTGGACCTCCCGTCCGCCACCTCGGTCTACGCCGTCCCGCTCGGCGAGGACGCCCGCCGCGTGCTGTTCGCGAAGGTCACCGAGCTGCGCAAGGTCGGCATCGCCGCGGACTTCTCCTACGGCGGCAAGGGCCTGAAGGGCGCCATGAAGAACGCCAACCGCAGCGGCGCCCGCTACGCGATCGTGGCCGGCGAGCGCGACCTCGCCGACGGCGTCGTCCAGCTCAAGGACATGGAGTCCGGCGAGCAGACGCCGATCGGCGTGAACGAGATCGTGGCCGAGCTGGAGTCCCGACTCGGCTGAGCCGAGCGACGACCGGAGGGCGCCGGGCACTCCCGGCGCCCTCTTGCCGTTCCAGCAGGCCGTGGCGCATCGCGCTGGTGACGGCGGCTGTCCGGTCGTCGGCGCCGGGCTTGCCGAAGGCCCGCGACAGATGGGTCTTCACGGTCGACTCCCCGATGAACCGGTCCGCCAGGCGGGCCGCCGCGGACGGCGCCCGCACGGTCTCGCCCCGCGCGACGGCCCGTACCGCGTCCGCCTCGTGACCCCTCACCCCTCGCGCCGGTTCTTCCACCGGAAGGTCAGCAGGCACAGCGCCAGTCCTCCGACGCACCAGGCGGCCAGCACCAGCGCGATCCGCCCGAACTCCCATGCGTGGGCCTGCTCCAGGACCTTCGCCGAGTCGGGCAGGAACACGCCCCGCAGGCCCTGGCACAGCCACTTCAGCGGGAACAGGGCGCCGATGTCGAGCATCCAGCCGGGAATGATGCCGACGGCGATGTAGACCCCGGAGACGAACTGGAGCAGCAGGAAGGGCAGGACGACGACGGAACTGGCGCTCTTCGCCGACCTCGGCACCGAGCTGATCGCGATGCCGAGCAGCGCGCACGCGGTCAGCCCGAGCACGAAGATCCACGCGAAGTCGAACCAGCGGCCGGGGTCGGACGGCAGGTGGACGCCGTAGAACACCGTGCCGACGGCCCGCAGGACCGCGGTCTCCAGGACCGCGGTGAACAGAACCAGCCAGATCTTGCCCAGGAAGTAGGCCGCGGGAGGCATCGGGGTGCCCCGCAGCCGGCGCAGCACCCTCTCGTCCCGTTCGACGGCGATGGAGATGCCGAGCGACTGGAAACTCGTCGACATGATCCCGGAGGCCGTCATCGCGGGTACGTACAGCTGGGACGCGGTGACCCCGGCGGTTCCGACGTGGTCGTGGAAGATCGACGCGAACAGGAACAGGAACACCACGGGGAACGCGAAGGTGAACACCACCTGCTCGCGCAGCCGGAAGAACTGCTTGATCTCCAGGCCGCCCCGCAGCAGCCCGATCCTCCAGGCGCCGGGCAGGGACGAGGTGGCCTCGCCGGCGTCGGCCCGTACGACGGTCGTGGTCATCGCACGGCCTCCTGGCCGGTCAGCCGGAGGTAGACGTCCTCCAGGGTGGGGCGGGTCACGGTCAGTCCGGGTATCTCGCCGTCGAAGCGGCGCATGAGCTCGGCGACGGTGCGGGTGGGCGTGGCGGTGTGTTCCGTGCGCGGGGAGCCGTCCGGTTCCGTCCAGGCGACGGCGACCTCACCGGCGTACCGCATCCGCAGGTCGGCGGGCGTGCCCTCGGCGACGACCCGGCCCCCGGTGACGACCGCGAGCCGGTCCGCGAGGGCCTCGGCCTCCTCCAGGTAGTGCGTGGTGAGCAGGATCGTCGTGCCGTCGTCGGCGAGCAGCCGGATCAGGTCCCAGAACTGGCGCCGGGCGGCCGGGTCGAAGCCGGTGGTCGGCTCGTCGAGGAGCAGCAGCTCGGGATCGCCGATCACGCCCAGCGCCACGTCGAGGCGCCGCCGCTGGCCGCCCGAGAGCGCCCTGACCCGGCTGCTCGCCTTCGCGTCGAGACCGACCAGGCGGATGACCTCCTCCGGGTCGCGCGGGCGCGGGTAGTAGCGGGCGAAGTGCCGTACCGTCTCGCGCACCGTCAACTCCGCGGGCGCCGATTCGTCCTGCCAGACGATTCCGATACGGGACCTCCACGCGCGCGTGCCCGTCGCCGGGTCCGCCCCGAGGACGGACACCTCGCCCCCGTCCCGTGACCGGTTGCCCTGCAGGATCTCCACCGTGGTGCTCTTGCCCGCGCCGTTGGGCCCGAGCAGGCCGAACACCTCCCCGCGCCGGATGCCGAGATCGAGGCCGTCCACCGCGGTGACGCCCCCGTAGCGCTTGCGCAGCCCCCGGACGTCCACCGCGAGTTCGTTCGCGTGTGCTGTCATGCCCTCGATCATCGGCCGGAACCGAACGATCCGGGACCACCGTGCGTACCTCCTTATGTCCTTCGAACGGTGGACACACACGTGCGTGCGGCACAATGAGCCGTGCCCGAAGATTGGTCCAACTCTCACATGACGGAATCGGCGTGATGAGCAAGACGACAGTCAACGACGTCTCCACGGAGTCCGTTCCCGAGCGTGCCGCCGATGCCCCGCGCACGGCGGGCGCCAGCCGTGCCTTCGCCCTCCTGCTGGTGATCACCGGCGCGGCCGGACTGCTGGCCGCCTGGGTCATCACGCTCGACAAGAACAAGATCCTCGAGGCGAAGATCGCCGGGAAGACCTTCACGCCGGGGTGCAGCGTCAACCCGATCGTGTCCTGCGGCAGCGTCATGGAGAGCAAGCAGGCGACCGCCTTCGGCTTCCCGAACCCCTGGCTCGGACTGGTCTGCTACGGCATCGTCATCTGCGTCGGCATGAGCCTGCTGGCCCGCGCCCGCTTCCCGCGCTGGTACTGGCTGACCTTCAACTTCGGCACGCTCTTCGGCGTCGGCTTCTGCACCTGGCTGCAGTTCCAGTCCCTGTACCGGATCAACGCGCTGTGCCTGTGGTGCTCGCTGGCCTGGGTCGCGACGATCACCATGTTCTGGTTCGTCACCTCGGCCAACCTCCGCAACGGCTTCCTGCCGGCCCCGCGCCGGCTGAAGTCCTTCTTCGGCGAGTTCACCTGGGTGGTGCCGGTCACGCACTGCGGCATCATCGCCATGCTGATCCTGACCCGCTGGGGCAGCCAGCTCTGGGCCTGAGCCCGGCCCGGCCGCGTTGTCAGTCCGGTGATTTAGGGTTTCCACGTGGAACCCGACCTGTTCACCGCCGCAGCAGAAGAACGCCAGGAGAAGGACCCGGCAGCGAGTCCCCTGGCGGTGCGGATGCGCCCGCGCACCCTCGACGAGGTCGTGGGCCAGCAGCATCTGCTGAAGCCCGGTTCCCCGCTGCGCCGGCTGGTCGGCGAGGGCTCCGGCGGGCCCGCCGGACCCTCCTCGGTGATCCTCTGGGGCCCGCCCGGCACCGGCAAGACCACCCTCGCCTATGTGGTCTCCAAGGCGACGAACAAGCGCTTCGTGGAGCTGTCCGCGATCACCGCGGGCGTCAAGGAGGTCCGCGCGGTCATCGACGGCGCCCGCCGCGCCACCGGCGGATACGGCAAGGAGACCGTCCTCTTCCTGGACGAGATCCACCGTTTCAGCAAGGCCCAGCAGGACTCCCTGCTCCCGGCGGTCGAGAACCGCTGGGTCACCCTGATCGCGGCCACCACCGAGAACCCGTACTTCTCGGTGATCTCCCCGCTGCTGTCCCGCTCCCTGCTGCTGACCCTCGAACCCCTCACGGACGACGACATCCGGGGCCTCCTCAAGCGCGCCCTGACCGATGAGCGCGGCCTGAAGGACGCCGTCACCCTCCCCGAGGACACCGAGGAACACCTGCTGCGCATCGCCGGCGGAGACGCCCGCCGGGCCCTGACCGCCCTGGAGGCCGCCGCCGGAGCGGCCCTGGACCAGGGCGAGGGCGCGATCAGCCTGGAGACGCTGGAGCAGACGGTCGACCGCGCCGCGGTGAAGTACGACCGCGACGGCGACCAGCACTACGACGTCGCCAGCGCCCTCATCAAGTCCATCAGGGGCTCCGACGTCGACGCGGCCCTGCACTACCTGGCCCGCATGATCGAGGCCGGCGAGGACCCCCGGTTCATCGCCCGCCGCCTGATGATCTCCGCCAGCGAGGACATCGGCCTCGCCGACCCGAACGCCCTGCCCACAGCCGTGGCCGCGGCCCAGGCCGTCGCCATGATCGGCTTCCCCGAGGCCGCCCTCACCCTCAGCCACGCCACCATCGCCCTCGCGCTCGCCCCCAAGTCCAACGCCGCGACGACCGCGATCGGCGCCGCGATGGAGGACGTCCGCAAGGGCCTAGCCGGTCCGGTCCCCCCGCACCTGCGCGACGGGCACTACAAGGGCGCCGCCAAGCTGGGCCACGCGCAGGGGTACGTGTACCCGCACGACCTGCCCGAGGGCATCGCCGAGCAGCAGTACGCCCCGGACGCCCTCAAGGACCGCGAGTACTACACCCCGAGCCGGCACGGCGCCGAGGCGCGCTACGCGGACGCGGTGGAGTGGACCAGAAAGCGCCTCGGTCGCAGGCGGTCCTGAGCGCCCTGTAGACTGGCGCGCAGTGCTGAGTCCCGTGCTGTCAGAGCGGGACAGCCAGCCGGAGCTCCCATCCTCACCGGATGGACTCCAGGAGCGTCGCGCACCGTCGATCGGTGTCGCGGGCAGCCCACCACCACCCCGAGGTTCCGGGAGCGGTCGGTGGGCCACTCGCGTGCTGCACGTATGTGCCCAGACCAGGGAAGCGGCTGCCCGGCAGGTCCCCTTGGGGCCCGGCGGGTTTTCCCGGCTGCGGATGCGACCTCCTTAACCCTGACGAGCCGAACACTACGAAAGAGACGAAAGACAGTGGCGAACCAGTCCCGTCCCAAGGTCAAGAAGTCGCGTGCCCTCGGCATCGCGCTGACCCCGAAGGCCGTCAAGTACTTCGAGGCCCGCCCCTACCCGCCGGGTGAGCACGGCCGCGGCCGCAAGCAGAACTCGGACTACAAGGTCCGTCTGCTGGAGAAGCAGCGTCTGCGCGCGCAGTACGACATCTCCGAGCGCCAGCTGGTCCGCGCCTACGAGCGCGCGTCCAAGGTCCAGGGCAAGACCGGTGAGGCCCTGATCGTGGAGCTCGAGCGCCGTCTCGACGCCCTGGTCCTGCGTTCGGGCATCGCCCGCACCATCTACCAGGCCCGTCAGATGGTCGTCCACGGCCACATCCAGGTCAACGGCCAGAAGGTCGACAAGCCGTCCTTCCGTGTCCGCCCGGACGACGTCGTGCAGGTCCGCGACCGCTCCAAGGACAAGACGCTCTTCACGATCGCCCGCGAGGGTGGCTTCGCCCCCGAGGGTGAGACCCCGCGCTACCTGCAGGTGAACCTCAAGGCCCTGGCGTTCCGCCTGGACCGCGAGCCGAACCGCAAGGAGATCCCGGTGATCTGCGACGAGCAGCTCGTCGTCGAGTACTACGCCCGCTGACCCCAGCGACCGCGCGGTACCTCAGCCCGCCGTCTCCCCGTCCGGCCCTGCCGGGTGGGGAGACGGCGGGTTCGTGTTTCCCGGAACGGGTTCGTGTTTCCCGGATCCCTCACGGTCGGGGCAGGTCCGGTCGTTCGGACAGTGCGGGCCGGTGGGGGCTGCTCGCGCGGTTTCGCGCGCCCCTCTGGGCCGCGTCCGCCCCGCGTGGAGCCGGCAGCGCCCCCAACGGTCGTACCACACCGTGCCCCAGCGCTCGGGCCACCGCGTCCGCGCGGTCCAGCCGGGCCCCTTCCCGCACGCACTCCTCGTACCGCGCGTCCCCGAGCGCCTCTCGGGCGAGTGCCTCGCAGCGCTCGTGCGGGGCGTTGTAGTACGCCGAACCGAACAGCGGCAGCCCCACCGACGGCCAGATCCGGCCCGCCGCCCCCTGCAGCAGCGCCGCCTCGGCCGGCTCGCCCTCGGCCGCCGTGACCAGCGCCAGCAGCTCCAGCACCAGCACGGAGCCGAGCAGGTCGTTGAAGGCGTGGGCGTTGCGCAGGCAGTCCGCGAGCAGTTCCCGCGCCCTCGCCTGGGCGCCCGCATGCCAGGCCGCGTACGCCAGCACGTACAGCGCGTAGGAGCGTGCCCAGCGCTCACCGTGGTCCTCGCACACGCTGCGCACGTCCTCGCACAGCCGCACCGCGTCCGGCAGGTCCCCCTGGAAGGCGCGAGTCATCGCCAGTTCCACCTGGCCCATCAGCACATTGCTGTTGAGTTCGCCGATCTCCTGGTAGCGGTGCAGCGCCGACCGCAGCAGCGTTTCTGCACGAGCCATGTCATCGGTGACCAGGGCCAGACAGCCGGTGCGGTGCTCGGCGTACGCCACCGCCGCCGGGTCGGCGGCGCGCTCGGCCTGCTCCCGGCACTCCCGCAGCGCCGCCAGGGCCGGCACGGTGTCGCCCTGGAGGATCGCCACATAGCCGAGCACCCACAACGCCTTCAGCCGCGACTGTTCGTACCCCGACTCCAGCTCCACGCAGCGCGTCAGCCAGCGGCGGCCCTCCGCGAGCCGTCCGCAGCCGACCCAGCAGAACCACAGCGACCCGGCCAGGTACTGGCCCAGATGGGTCTCCTCGGGCACCGTCAGACAGCACTCGAGAGCCGCCCGCAGGTTGGGCAGTTCCACCTCCACCCGTGCGGCGACCTCGCCCTGCCGGGGTGAGAACCAGTCCAGCTCGCACCAGGTCGCCAGGCCCAGGTACCAGTCCCGGTGCCGTCTGCGCAGCCGGCTCGCGTCCCCGATCCCCTCCAGCCATTCGGCGCCGTAGGCCCGGACGGTGTCGAGCATCCGGTAGCGGGGACCGGCCGGCGTCTCCTCGCGGGTGACGACCGACTGGGCCACCAGCTCCGACAGCACGTCCAGGATGTCCTCGGCGGGCAACCCGTCCCCGCTGCACACGTACTCGGCCGCCTCCAGGTCGAAGGTCTGCGCGAACACCGACAGGCGCGCCCAGAGCAGCCGCTCGGCGGGCGTGCACAGCTCGTGGCTCCAGCCGATCGCCGTGCGCAGGGTCTGGTGGCGCGACGGCGGACCACCGGGGACCGGGCGCACGGCGCCGTCCCGGCCGCTCGCGGCCAGCAGCCGGAACCGGTCGTCCAGGCGCTCCACAAGCTGCGCCGGGGACAGCGCCCGCAGGCGCCCGGCCGCCAGCTCCAGCGCCAGTGGGATCCCCTCCAGCCGTCGGCACAGCTCGCGCACCTCGGGACCGTCGGGCGCCTCGAGCCCCTGCTCCCGGGCCCGGTCGGCGAACAGCTCCACCGCCTCGTCCTCGCCGAGCGGCGCCAGCGGGAACAGCCGCTCGCCCGCCAGTCCCAGCGGACGCCGGCCCACCGCCAGGACCCGCAGCCCCGGCAGCTTCCGCAGCAGCTCGGCCGTCAGCCCGGCACAGGGCTCCACCAGGTGCTCGAAACCGTCCAGCACCAGCAGGGCCGGACGGCCGGCGAGATGCTCCAGCAGCGTCTCCCGGGGCGGCCGGGCGGTGTGGTCGGTCAGTCCCAGCGCCTCCGCGACCGCGTACTCCACGAACTGCGGATCGCGCACCGGCGCCAGCTCCACCCGCCCGCACCCGGACTCCCACCCGGCGGCGACCCGCGCGGCCAGCCGGGACTTGCCGACGCCGCCGGCCCCGGTGACGGTCACCAGCCGGGCCCGGCCCAGGACGGTGGCCAGCTCGGCGAGTTCGGCCGAGCGCCCGACGAACGTGGTCAGTTCCAGAGGCGGATCGCCGTCGGAGAGAGCATCTGGGCGCTGAGGACCTCGCATGGGACACGGAGCGTACTGAAGTGTGTTCGGCGCGTACAATCGCTTCCTGCAACTCCGCCCGGCTGCCCCGGTAATCCGGTACGGAGCCCCGGCCCCGGCGCGATAGGCTCGGACACGACTTTTCGATGGTGAGGCACGTTTCAGGGAGCGGGTGCGCACAGTGTCCGGTGGAGAGGTGGCCGGGATCCTGGTGGCCGTCTTCTGGGCGATCCTGGTCTCCTTCCTCGCGGTGGCTCTCGCGAGGCTGGCCCAGACGCTCAAGGCGACCACCAAGCTCGTGGCGGACGTGACCGACCAGGCCGTCCCGCTGCTCGCCGACGCCTCCGCGGCCGTGCGCTCCGCGCAGACCCAGATCGACCGCGTCGACGCGATCGCCTCCGACGTCCAGGAGGTCACGTCGAACGCCTCCGCGCTGTCGAGCACGGTGGCCTCCACCTTCGGCGGCCCGCTGGTCAAGGTCGCGGCCTTCGGCTACGGCGTCCGCCGGGCGCTGGGCGGCCGCAAGGAGGACGTGCCCGCGAAGGCGCCCCGGCGTACGGTGATCGTGGGCCGCACGGTCCCCGCCGCACGACGCAAGCGGAAGTAAGGACTGAGACCGAGCGATGTTCCGCCGTACGTTCTGGTTCACCACCGGCGTCGCCGCCGGGGTCTGGGCCACCACCAAGGTCAACCGCAAGCTGAAGCAGCTGACCCCGGAGAGCCTCGCCGCGACCGCGGCGAACAAGGCCCTGGAGACCGGCCAGCGGCTGAAGGACCGCGCGGTGGGCTTCGCGCTCGACGTGCGCGACAACATGGCCCAGCGGGAGGCCGAGCTGGAGGAGGCCCTGGGGATCGACCAGAACCCCGAACTCCCCGCGCCCCGGAGGCACGCGGCCATCGAGACCAACCACAGCAACCCGAAGTACATCGAGACGTTGCTTTCTTCGCAAGCGAAGCACTCGTACAACCGGAATGAGGACCACTGATGGAGTCGGCCGAGATTCGCCGCCGCTGGCTGAGCTTCTTCGAGGAGCGCGGGCACACCGTCGTCCCTTCGGCGTCGCTCATCGCGGACGACCCGACTCTGCTCCTCGTCCCCGCCGGCATGGTGCCCTTCAAGCCCTACTTCCTGGGTGAGGTCAAGCCGCCGTTCGCGCGCGCCACCAGCGTGCAGAAGTGCGTGCGCACGCCCGACATCGAAGAGGTCGGCAAGACCACGCGCCACGGCACGTTCTTCCAGATGTGCGGCAACTTCTCCTTCGGCGACTACTTCAAGGAAGGCGCCATCAAGTACGCCTGGGAGCTGCTCACCACGCCCCAGGACAAGGGCGGTTACGGCCTCGACCCCGAGCGCCTGTGGATCACCGTCTACAAGGACGACGACGAGGCCGAGCGCATCTGGCACGAGGTCGTCGGTGTGCCGAAGGAGCGCATCCAGCGCCTCGGCATGAAGGACAACTACTGGTCCATGGGCGTCCCAGGCCCCTGCGGCCCCTGCTCCGAGATCAACTACGACCGCGGCCCCGAGTTCGGTGCCGAGGGCGGTCCCGCCGTCAACGACGAGCGGTACGTGGAGATCTGGAACCTCGTCTTCATGCAGTACGAGCGCGGCGAGGGCATCGGCAAGGACAACTTCGAGATCCTCGGCGAGCTGCCGAGCAAGAACATCGACACGGGCCTGGGCATGGAGCGGCTCGCCATGATTCTGCAGGGCGTGCAGAACATGTACGAGATCGACACCTCCATGGCCGTCATCGAGAAGGCCACCGAGCTGACCGGCGTCCGCTACGGCGACGCCCACGACTCGGACGTCTCGCTGCGCGTGGTCACCGACCACATGCGTACGTCCGTGATGCTCATCGGCGACGGCGTCACCCCGGGCAACGAGGGCCGTGGCTACGTCCTGCGCCGCATCATGCGCCGCGCCATCCGCAACATGCGCCTGCTGGGCGCCACCGGTCCGGTCGTCAAGGACCTGATCGACACCGTGATCGGCATGATGGGCCAGCAGTACCCCGAGCTGATCACCGACCGCGAGCGCATCGAGAAGGTCGCCGTCGCCGAGGAGAACGCCTTCCTCAAGACGCTGAAGGCCGGCACCAACATCCTCGACACCGCCGTCACCGAGACCAAGCAGTCCGGCGGCACGATCCTGCCCGGCGACAAGGCGTTCCTGCTCCACGACACCTGGGGCTTCCCGATCGACCTCACCCTGGAGATGGCCGCCGAGCAGGGCCTCGCCGTGGACGAGGAGGGCTTCCGCCGCCTGATGAAGGAGCAGCGGGAGCGCGCCAAGGCCGACGCCCAGGCCAAGAAGACCGGCCACGCCGGTGCCGGCGCCTACCGTGAGATCGCCGACAGGACCGGCGAGACCGACTTCATCGGCTACAGCGACACCGAGGGCGAGACCACGATCGTCGGCATCCTGGTCGACGGCGTCTCCTCCCCGGCCGCCACCGAGGGCGACGAGGTCGAGATCGTCCTGGACCGCACCCCGTTCTACGCCGAGGGCGGCGGCCAGATCGGCGACACCGGGCGGATCAAGGTCGACTCCGGTGCCGTCATCGAGGTCCGCGACTGCCAGAAGCCGGTCCCCGGCGTCTACGTCCACAAGGGTGTCGTGCAGGTCGGCGAGGTGACGGTCGGCGCCAAGGCCCACGCCTCGATCGACGCCCGCCGCCGCAAGGCCATCGCCCGCGCCCACTCGGCCACCCACCTGACCCACCAGGCCCTGCGTGACGCCCTCGGCCCGACGGCCGCCCAGGCCGGTTCCGAGAACCAGCCCGGCCGCTTCCGCTTCGACTTCGGCTCCCCGTCCGCCGTGCCGACGGCCGTGATGACCGACGTCGAGCAGAAGATCAACGAGGTGCTCGCCCGCGACCTCGACGTGCGCGCCGAGGTCATGGGCATCGACGAGGCCAAGAAGCAGGGCGCCATCGCCGAGTTCGGCGAGAAGTACGGCGAGCGGGTCCGCGTGGTGACCATCGGCGACTTCTCCAAGGAGCTGTGCGGCGGCACGCACGTGCACAACACCGCCCAGCTGGGCCTGGTGAAGCTGCTCGGCGAGTCGTCCATCGGCTCGGGTGTCCGTCGTATCGAGGCTCTCGTCGGCGTGGACGCCTACCACTTCCTGGCCCGCGAGCACACGGTCGTCGCCCAGCTCCAGGAGCTGATCAAGGGCCGCCCGGAGGAGCTTCCCGAGAAGGTCTCCGCCATGCTCGGCAAGCTGAAGGACGCCGAGAAGGAGATCGAGAAGTTCCGCGCCGAGAAGGTGCTCCAGGCCGCCGCCGGTCTCGCCGAGTCCGCCAAGGACGTGCGCGGCGTCGCCGTCGTCACCGGTCAGGTCCCGGACGGCACCACCCCCGACGACCTGCGCAAGCTGGTCCTCGACGTGCGCGGTCGCATCCAGGGCGGCCGGGCCGCGGTCGTGGCCCTCTTCACCGTCAACAACGGCAAGCCGCTGACCGTCATCGCCACCAACGAGCCCGCCCGCGAGCGCGGCCTCAAGGCCGGTGACCTGGTCCGCACCGCCGCCAAGACCCTCGGTGGGGGTGGCGGCGGCAAGCCGGACGTCGCCCAGGGCGGCGGCCAGAACCCCGCCGCCGTCGGTGAGGCCGTCGAGGCCGTCGAGCGTCTCGTCGCCGACACCGCCAAGTGAGGGCGAAGTAGACAGCGAAGTAAGGAATCGGTCGGAAATGCGCAGAGGACGTCGGCTCGCGATCGACGTCGGGGACGCCCGGATCGGGGTCGCCTCGTGCGACCCGGACGGGATCCTCGCCACCCCGGTGGAGACCGTCCCCGGCCGGGACATCCCGGCAGCCCACCGTCGGCTGCGGCAGCTCGTCGAGGAGTACGAACCGATCGAGGTCGTCGTCGGGCTCCCTCGCTCCCTCAAGGGGGGCGAGGGCCCGGCCGCCGTCAAGGTCCGCGCCTTCGCCCAGGAGCTGGCCAAGGGCATCAAGCCGGTGCCGGTTCGCCTGGTGGACGAGCGGATGACGACCGTGACGGCCAGTCAGGGACTGCGCGCCTCCGGCGTGAAGTCGAAGAAGGGCCGCTCGGTCATCGACCAGGCCGCGGCCGTCATCATCCTGCAGCAGGCCCTGGAATCCGAACGGGTGTCAGGTAAAGCACCCGGCGAGGGCGTCGAAGTGGTCATCTGATCGCGATACGGTAACGTTCCGCGCGATGCGCCGGTGTTCGAACAGCCGACGCACAACAAGAGGCGGAACGGAAGCGGGGCCCACCGGCCACGTGACCGGTCGGCCTCGCGGCTCTAGGGGATCGATGACTGAGTATGGCCGGGGCCCAGGCCCCGAACCGTGGCATCCGCAGGACCCGTTGTACGGGGACGGCGGATGGGAAGGGCAGCAGACCCACGCGGGTCAGCAGTCTGCCTACGGCGGCCAGCCGCAGCACTACCCGCAGCAGCCGCAGCCCGGCGACTGGCACCAGGAGCAGCAGTCCTGGTACGGCAACGAGCAGTACCCGTTCCACGGCGAACAGGGCCAGCAGCAGTTCAGCGGCCACCCCCAGCAGCCGTACCAGCACCAGGGTGGCTGGGACGCGACCGGCACCCACGGCCAGTCGCCGTACGCCGCCGACCCCGGCGACCCGTACGGCCAGCAGCCCGTCGCCTACGGCGGGGAGCAGCCCGACTTCTACGGCACCGAGGACGCCTACCCGCCGCCGGTTCCGCCCAGCCGCAGGAGCCCCGAACCGGAACCGGAGGCCGCACCGGCTGAGGCCGAGGAGGAGCACCCCTTCTTCACCGCAGGCGGCGGCGGGGACGACGACGGCGAGGAGCACGAGCTCCAGAGCCGCCGCGACCGACGCGCCAAAGGGAAGAAACCCGCCAAGAAGGGCCAGAAACGACGCACCGGATGCGCCTGCCTGGTGGTCTGCCTGGTGTTCGGCGGCGGCCTCGGGGGGGTCGGATACTTCGGCTACCGCTTCTACCAAAATCGTTTCGCCCCGGCTCCGGACTACGCGGGCGACGGCACCGCTGAGAAGGTGACCGTCGAGATCCCGAAGGGCGTGGGCGGCTATGAGATGGGCCGGCGGCTGAAGGAAGCCGGTGTCGTCAAGTCCGTCGACGCGTTCGTGCACGCGCTGGCGCAGAATCCCGAGGGCGACAGCATCCAGGCCGGTGCCTATGTCCTGCACACGGAGATGTCCGCCACCAGCTGCGTGAAACTGATGCTGGACCCGCGAAGCCAGCACAATGTCGTAGTGAGGCCCGGCGAGCGCAACGCGAGCGTGTACCAGGAGATCGACCAGAAACTCGAACTCGCCGACGGCACCACCAGGAAGGTGGCCCAGCAGCAGTACAAGAATCTCGGGCTGCCGGCCTGGTCGCAGAACAACAGCGATATAAGGGACCCGTTGGAGGGTTTCCTCTTCCCGGCCACCTATCCGGCCGCCAAGGGCATGAAGCCGGAGGCCATCCTGAAGCAGATGGTCACCCAGGCCAGGTCCAGGTACGACGCCTACGGCCTCACGGCGAAGGCCCGCGCTCTGGGCCTGAACAATGCGTTCCAGCTGGTCACGGTCGCGAGCCTGGTGCAGGCGGAGGGCAAGACGCACGACGACTTCCGCAAGATGGCGGAAGTGGTCTACAACCGCCTCAAGCCCACCAACACCGAGACGAACCAGCTGCTGCAGTTCGACTCGACGTACAACTACCTCAAGGGTACGAGCAACATCCACATCTCCGAGAAGGAGATCAACAGCAACCGCAACCCGTACAACACGTACACCCACAAGGGCCTTCCGCCCGGTCCGATCGGCAACCCCGGCGAGGACGCGATCAAGGCGGCACTGAATCCGACCCACGACGGCTGGATCTATTTCGTGGCGACCGACGGCACGACCAACACCGAATTCGCCAAGACATACGAAGAATTCAAGCAGCTCAAGGACAAGTTCAATGCCACCTCGGGCAACTGATGCCCGCCGGGCCGCCGTGCTCGGTAAGCCCATCGCCCACTCCCTCTCCCCGGTGCTGCACCGGGCCGCGTACGACGAGCTGGGGCTCACCGACTGGTCGTACGACCGCTTCGAGACGGACGAGGCCTCTCTGCCCGGCTTCTTCGAGAAGCTCGGGCCGGAGTGGGCGGGACTGTCGCTGACCATGCCGCTGAAGCGGGCGGTCATCCCGCTGCTGGACGAGATCAGTGAGACGGCCGCCTCCGTGGACGCGGTCAACACGGTCGTCTTCACCGAGGACGGTCGCCGTCTCGGGGACAACACCGACATTCCCGGCATCGTGGCCGCCCTGCGTGAGCACGGCATCGAGCAGGTCGACTCCGCCGCGATCCTCGGCGCCGGCGCCACCGCCTCCTCCGCGCTCGCCGCCCTGGCCCGGATCTGCACCGGCGAGGTCGTCGCCTACGTCCGCAGCGAGGCCCGCGCCGCCGAGATGCGCGGGTGGGGCGAACGGCTCGACGTGGAGGTGCGCACGGCGGACTGGGCGGACGCCGCGCAGGCGCTGCGCGCTCCGCTGGTCATCGCCACCACGCCCGCCGGCACGACCGACGCCCTCGCCACCGCCGTACCCGAGCGCCCCGCCACCCTCTTCGACGTGCTCTACGACCCCTGGCCCACCGAGCTGGCGGCCCGTTGGTCCATGTTCGGCGGCGCCGTGGTCAGCGGGCTCGACCTGCTGGTCCACCAGGCCGTCCTCCAGGTCGAACGGATGACCGGCCGCTCCCCGGCGCCCCTGGAGGCCATGCGTCACGCCGGCGAGAAGGCGCTCGCCGGTCACTGAGCCGTCACCGACGCGTCCGCCTGCTGGACCGGCGGCCGGACAACGCCCCCGGTCGTGGGAGGATCGGAGGTGGCGTACCGGGGTCGCGCACCCGGTCACGTCGTCGCCGTACGCGATGACGCGCGTACGCAGCAGTACCGGGCGCGAACACTGAGGAGCACCGTTGAGCAGGCTGCGTTGGCTGACCGCGGGGGAGTCCCATGGGCCGGCACTTGTCGCGACGCTGGAGGGGCTTCCCGCCGGCGTGCCGATCACCACGGAGATGGTGGCGGACCACCTGGCGCGGCGGCGGCTCGGCTATGGCCGTGGTGCACGGATGAAGTTCGAGCAGGACGAGGTCACCTTCCTGGGCGGGGTCCGGCACGGTCTGACCCTGGGCTCCCCGGTGGCGATCATGGTGGGCAACACCGAGTGGCCCAAGTGGGAGCAGGTCATGGCGGCCGACCCGGTCGACCAGGAGATCCTGGACGGCCTGGCCCGTAACGCGCCGCTGACCCGGCCCCGGCCCGGCCACGCCGACCTGGCGGGCATGCAGAAGTACGGCTTCGAGGAGGCCCGCCCGATTCTGGAGCGCGCCTCGGCCCGCGAGACGGCGGCCCGGGTGGCGCTGGGCGCGGTGGCCCGCTCCTACCTGAAGGAGACGGCGGGCGTCGAGATCGTCTCGCACGTCGTCGAGCTGTGCTCCGTGAAGGCTCCGCGGGGCGTCTACCCGACCCCGGCCGACGTCGGGAAGCTGGACGCCGACCCGCTGCGCTGCCTGGACGCGGACGCCTCCAAGGCCATGGTCGCGGAGGTGGACCAGGCCCACAAGGACGGCGACACGCTCGGCGGTGTGGTCGAGGTGCTGGCGTACGGCGTTCCGGTCGGGCTGGGTTCGCACGTGCACTGGGACCGCAAGCTGGACGCCCGTCTCGCCGGTGCCCTGATGGGCATCCAGGCGATCAAGGGCGTCGAGATCGGTGACGGCTTCGAGCTGGCCCGGGTGCCCGGCTCCCAGGCGCACGACGAGATCGTCAACACGCCCGAGGGCATCCGGCGCGTCTCCGGCCGCGCGGGCGGTACCGAGGGTGGCCTGAGCACGGGCGAGCTGCTGCGGGTGCGGGCGGCGATGAAGCCGATCGCGACGGTGCCGCGGGCCCTGCAGACTGTGGACGTCACCACGGGTGAGGCGGCGCAGGCCCATCACCAGCGCTCGGACGTCTCCGCGGTGCCCGCCGCGGGTATCGTCGCCGAGGCCATGGTCGCGCTCGTCCTCGCGGACGCGGTGGCGGAGAAGTTCGGCGGCGACAGCGTGGCCGAGACCCGCCGCAACGTGCGGTCCTACCTCGACAACCTGCGGATCCGGTGAGCGTCGTGCCTGCGGTCGTCCTGGTCGGGCCGATGGGCGTCGGCAAGTCCACGGTCGGCCGGCTGCTGGCCGAGCGCCTCGGCCTCGGCTACCGGGACACCGACGAGGACATCGTGGCCGCCGAGGGCCGCACCATCGCGGAGATCTTCGTCGACGAGGGCGAGCCGGTCTTCCGGGCGATCGAGAAGCGGGCGGTGCACGCCGCGCTCGCCGGGCACGAGGGCGTCCTCGCCCTCGGCGGCGGCGCTGTCCTGGACGCCGACACGCGCGCGCTGCTCGCCGGACACCGTGTGGTCTACCTCTCGATGGACGTGGAGGAGGCCGTCAGGCGCACCGGCCTGAACGTGGCCCGGCCGCTGCTCGCGGTCAACCCGCGCAAGCAGTGGCGGGAGCTGATGGAGGCGCGGCGGCACCTGTACGAGGAGGTCGCCACCGCCGTCGTACCGACGGACGGCCGTACCCCCGAAGAGGTCACCCAAGCGGCCCTCGACGCACTGGAGTTGAAGGAAGCATGAGCGAGTCAGTCACTCGGATCCAGGTCGCCGGCACCGCGGGCACCGAGCCCTACGAGGTGCTGGTCGGCCGTCAGCTCCTCGGTGAGCTGGCCGCGTTGGTCGGGCCGAGGGCCAGGAGGGTGGCGGTGATCCACCCGGAGGCGCTGGCCGAGACCGGTGACGCGCTGCGCGCGGACCTGGCCGAGCAGGGCTACGAGGCGATCGCCGTCCAGGTGCCGAACGCCGAGGAGGCCAAGACCGCCGAGGTCGCCGCCTACTGCTGGAAGGCGCTGGGCCAGTCGAACTTCACCCGCACCGACGTGATCGTGGGCGTGGGCGGCGGTGCGACCACGGACCTGGCCGGGTTCGTCGCGGCGACCTGGCTGCGCGGGGTGCGCTGGATCGCGATCCCGACGACGGTACTGGCCATGGTGGACGCGGCGGTCGGCGGCAAGACCGGCATCAACACCGCCGAGGGCAAGAACCTGGTGGGCGCCTTCCATCCGCCGGCCGGTGTGCTGTGCGACCTGGCGGCGCTGGACTCGCTGTCGGTCAACGACTACGTCTCCGGGCTCGCGGAGGTCATCAAGGCCGGTTTCATCGCCGACCCGGTGATCCTGGACCTGATCGAGTCCGACCCCGAGGCCGCCCGGACCCCGGCGGGTCCGCACACGGCGGAGCTGATCGAGCGGTCGATCCGGGTGAAGGCGGAGGTGGTCTCGAGCGACCTGAAGGAGTCGGGTCTGCGGGAGATCCTCAACTACGGCCACACGCTGGGCCACGCCATCGAGAAGAACGAGCGCTACACGTGGCGGCACGGCGCGGCGGTCGCGGTCGGTATGCACTTCGCGGCCGAACTGGGCCGTCTGGCGGGCCGTTTGGACGACGCCACGGCGGACCGGCACCGTACGGTCCTGGAAGCGGTCGGCCTGCCCCTGCACTACCGCTACGACCAGTGGCCCAAGCTGCTGGAGACGATGAAGGTCGACAAGAAGTCCCGCGGTGACCTGCTGCGCTTCATCGTCCTGGACGGCCTGGCCAAGCCCACCGTCCTGGAGGGCCCCGACCCGGCCGTCCTGCTCGCCGCCTACGGAGAAGTCGGCCAGTAGGCCGCCGGCGGGGAGCGGTCCGGTACCTCCCGGGCCGCTCCCTCCGTCCGATTTCCTTTCCGGAGCGGGCACTTCGGACCGCCCCCGGTCGTTTCACCAAACGACGGCGGGGGACGGTACCGTTCGGTAGGCAGCGGGTCTCAACCCCGCTGCCAGCGCAAACAGCCTGCACGAGACGGAGTGGCAACGGATGCAGCACGCAGTGGGGTCTCCGCTGCCGCCGCCCCACCAGCCGGGGCACGGGCCGCAGGCCGGCTGGGCGCCAGCCGCACACCACCCGGGCCCGCACCCGGGAGCCTCCCATGGAGCCGGCCCCGTGCCCCCGCCGCCGGGTTTCCCGGCCCCGGCCCGCGCCGTCCCGCCGACGCCCCCGCAACCCCCCGCGCCCCAGCCTCCGGTCGTGCAACCCCCGGCCCCGCAGTCCGCCGCCGCACCGGCGCCCGACATCACCGGGCACGTCCCGCTGCCGCCCGGCGGCCCCGTCGGCGTGCCCACGGCGCCGCCGGCTCATGCCGCGGCCCCCGACCCGGCGACCACCACGCTCGCCGTCCTGCTGATCGGCCCGGCCGGAGCGGGCAAGACCAGCGTCGCCAAGTACTGGGCCGACCACCGCCGCGTGCCCACCGCTCACATCAGCCTGGACGACGTGCGTGAGTGGGTCCGCTCGGGCTTCGCCGACCCCCAGTCCGGCTGGAACGACAACTCCGAGGCCCAGTACCGCCTGGCCCGCCGGACCTGCGGTTTCGCCGCCCGTAACTTCCTCGCCAACGGCATCTCCTGCATCCTCGACGACGCCGTCTTCCCGGACCGCCCGGTCGTCGGCCTCGGCGGCTGGAAGCGGCACGTCGGCCCCGGGCTGCTCCCGGTCGTCCTCCTGCCGGGCCTGGACATCGTCCTGGAGCGCAACGCCGAGCGCACCGGCAACCGCCGTCTCACCGACGAGGAGGTGGCCCGCATCCACGGCCGCATGGCCGGCTGGTACGGCTCGGGCCTCCCGATCATCGACAACTCCCAGCTCGACGTCCCGGCGACGGCGAGGGTCCTGGACGAGGTCCTGTCGCGGGCCATAGCGAGCCCGCCGAGCTGGTGATCAGGGGGCGCGGCAAGCCGCGACGGACCCGCACCCGGCGAACGACCGCACCACCCCCCACCTGCCCGGCAACCCCACTCGGCCCCCACGAATCGGCACAACCCGCACAAAACTCCTACGCTCATCTCATGTCAGAGGTGTACGCGACCCGCCGATCCCGGCTGAGAGACCACTTCACCGCGGCCGGCACCGCGGCAGCGCTCGTCACCCGCCCGGCCAACGTGCGCTACCTCGCCGCCGCGGCCCCGCAGGGCGCCGCGTTGCTGCTCGGCAGACGCGAGGACCTCCTCGTCTGCGCCGGCCCGCCCGACGACCGGCCCTACGAGGGCCGGCCGGACGAGAATCTGCGCCTGCACGTCCTGCCCACCGGCGGCGACGCCGCCGTAGCGGCGGCCGACGTCGCCGCGACGCAGGGGGCCGACTCGCTGGCGGCGGAGGAACACCACCTCACCGTGGCCCGGCACAGAGCCCTGGCCTCGGCCGCCCCGCGTCTTCGCCTCACCGACCTCGGCGGAGCCGTCGAACAGCTCAGGGTGGTCAAGGACGAGGAGGAGATCTCCTGCCTCCGCATCGGCGCCGAGATCGCCGACCAGGCCCTCGGCGAGCTGCTGGAGTCCATCCTGGTCGGCCGCACCGAGCGGCACCTCGCGCTGGAGCTGGAGCGCCGCCTGGTCGACCACGGCGCCGACGGACCCGCCTTCCCCACCTCGGTCGCCACCGGGCCGAACTCCGGCCGCCGCGGCCACCGCCCCACCGACCGGCGCGTGGAGGAGGGCGACTTCCTCACCGTGTGCCTGGGCGCGACCTACCGCGGCTACCGCTGCGAGATCGGCCGTACGTTCGTGATCGGCACCTCGCCCGCCGACTGGCAGATCGAGCTGTACGACCTCGTCTTCGCCGCCCAGCGCGCCGGACGCGAGTCCCTGACGCCCGGCGCCGGATACCGTGACGTGGACCGTGCGGCGCGCCAGGTGCTGGACTCGGCCGGCTATGCGGAGGCCCTGCCACCGCTGACGGGACACGGCGTCGGACTGGAAATCGACGAGGACCCGCAGTTGGCGCCCGCGGCCATGGGTAAACTGGACGCTTGCGTGCCGGTCACCGTCGAACCGGGGGTCCACCTCCCGGGCCGGGGCGGCGTCCGGATCGATGACACGCTCGTCGTACGCCCAGAGGCGGACGGCGGACCCGAGCTACTCACCATCACGACCAAGGAGCTGCTCGCGCTCTAGCCTCGCGCTGTGCGCATGCCCCGGGGTCGTACGTCAGTCCAGGAGATTCCGCAACCGTGGCTTCCACGAACGACCTCAAGAACGGCATGGTGCTCAAGCTCGAAGGCGGCCAGCTCTGGTCCGTCGTCGAGTTCCAGCACGTCAAGCCCGGCAAGGGCCCCGCCTTCGTGCGCACCAAGCTGAAGAACGTGCTGTCCGGCAAGGTGGTCGACAAGACCTTCAACGCCGGCGTCAAGGTCGAGACCGCCACTGTCGACAAGCGCGACATGCAGTTCTCGTACATGGACGGCGAGTACTTCGTCTTCATGGACATGGAGACCTACGACCAGCTGCACATCGACCGGAAGTCCGTCGGTGACGCCGCGAACTTCCTGATCGAGGGCTTCACCGCCACCGTCGCGCAGCACGAGGGCGAGGTGCTCTTCGTCGAGCTGCCGGCCGCCGTCGAGCTGGTCATCGCCGAGACCGAGCCGGGTGTCCAGGGCGACCGCTCCACCGGCGGCACCAAGCCCGCCACCCTGGAGACCGGTCACCAGATCCAGGTCCCGCTCTTCATCACCACCGGTGAGAAGATCAAGGTCGACACCCGCACCAGCGACTACCTCGGCCGGGTGAACAGCTAACCGTGGCTGCCCGCAACACGGCCCGCAAGCGCGCCTTCCAGATCCTCTTCGAGGGCGACCAGCGCGGCGCCGACGTCCTGACGGTCCTCGCCGACTGGATCCGGCTGTCCCGGTCCGACACCCGGCAGCCGCCGGTCAGCGAGTACACGATGCAGCTGGTCGAGGGCTACGCGGAACACGCGAGGCGCATCGACGAGCTGATCGCCCAGTACGCGGTCGGCTGGACGCTCGACCGGATGCCGGTCGTGGACCGCAACCTCCTGCGGCTGGGCGCGTACGAGCTGATCTGGGTCGACGAGACCCCGGACGCCGTCGTCCTGGACGAGATGGTGCAGCTGGCGAAGGAGTTCTCGACGGACGAGTCGCCGTCGTTCGTGAACGGCCTGCTGGGCCGCTTGAAGGAACTCAAGCCGTCCCTGCGCCGGGACCAGGCCTGACCGCCCGGTACGACATCGGGGGGGGGGGGGGAGGGGGGGGGGTGGGGGGGGGCGGTGGGGGGGGTGGGGGGGGGGGGCTCGGTGTCCCCTCCCCCTACCCTTCTCTTTTCGTGGCG
>NZ_JBVJVZ010000013.1:28710-140656 GCF_055603245.1 Streptomyces sp. NPDC037290
CGCCTGCGGTCGCTGCTCCGCCCACCCCCCCCCCCCCCCCCCCCCCCCCCCCCCCTCCCCCCCCCCCCCCCCCCCCCCTCCCCCGCCACGTTTCTGCGCTGGTACTGAGCGGCTCAGGCCTCTTCGTGGGTGGCCACGGCGCGGCGCGCGTCGGCGTCCAGGACGCCCCAGCTGATCAGCTGCTCGGTCAGGACCGAGGGGGACTGGTCGTAAATGACGGCGAGTGTGCGCAGGTCGTCCTGGCGGATGGAGAGCACCTTGCCGTTGTAGTCACCGCGCTGGGACTGGATCGTCGCCGCGTAGCGCTGCAGAGGGCCCGCCTTCTCGGCCGGCACGGTGGCCAGCCGCTCCAGGTCGAGGACGAGCTTCGGCGGGGGCTCGGCCGCGCCGCCCGGCGTGGTGCCCGGCAGGAGCTCCTGCACGGGAACGCCATAGAAATCGGCCAGCTCGGCGAGCCGCTGGACGGTCACCGCACGGTCGCCGCGCTCGTAGGACCCGACCACCACGGCCTTCCAGCGACCCTGGGACTTCTCCTCGACACCGTGGAGGGAAAGGCCCTGCTGGGTGCGGATGGCCCGGAGCTTGGCCCCGAGCTGTTTGGCGTATTCGCTGGACATATAGCTCCCCGGACACTGTGTCGACGCGGCCGGAGGGTGTTCCCGCCGCGCGGCTGGTAACTCACTGTGAGGTTACGCAGCGTGACTCTCGCGCGTCAAGCCGAATGGTCCACACCGACTCTTCCGTGGTAGTGACGGCCGATTGGGCCGAGGGGGTGATCGAGGTCCTCGCCGGGACCTGCTACGGTGGATGGCGCAAATCCGACGTCCTTTAAGGTCCGTCCCGTGAGGCGGAGAAGGAGGTCCGTTTCGTATGGACAAGCACGACTCGTCTGCTCACCCGCAGGCATCCGATGCGCGGCCCGTTCTCGAGGGCCCCGACATCGCGCGGGTGCTGACCCGTATCGCCCACGAGATCGTCGAGCGCGCCAAGGGCGCCGACGACGTGGTGCTCCTCGGCATTCCCACCCGGGGTGTCTTCCTCGCCCAGCGGCTCGCCGTGAAGCTGGAGCAGATCACCGACCGGAAGGTCCCGGTCGGCTCGCTCGACATCACCATGTACCGCGACGACCTGCGCATGCACCCGCCGCGTGCGCTGGCCCGCACCGAGATCCCCGGTGACGGCATCGACGGCAAGCTGGTCGTCCTCGTCGACGACGTGCTCTTCTCCGGCCGCACCATCCGCGCCGCCCTCGACGCCCTGAACGACATCGGGCGCCCGCGTGCCGTGCAGCTCGCCGTGCTGGTCGACCGCGGCCACCGGGAACTGCCGATCCGCGCCGACTACGTCGGCAAGAACCTCCCCACGTCGTTGCGGGAGACGGTCAAGGTCCAGCTCGCCGAGGAGGACGGTCGCGACACCGTGCTGCTCGGTGTGAAGACCGGCCAGTAGCAACTCGGGCGCCGGGCTGCTTCAGCATGCCCTCACACGCGCCGTTTTGCCCCGAATCTCCTGAATGAACTGCCTTACGGAGCCTGACAGATGCAGCGTCATCTCATCTCGGCCGCCGACCTCACCCGCGACGACGCCGTCCTGATCCTCGACACCGCCGAGGAGATGTCCCGGGTCGCGGACCGGCCGATCAAGAAGCTGCCGACCCTGCGCGGCCGCACGATCGTCAACCTCTTCTTCGAGGACTCCACCCGCACGCGGATCTCCTTCGAGGCCGCCGAGAAACGCCTGTCCGCCGACGTCATCAACTTCTCCGCCAAGGGCTCCAGCGTCTCCAAGGGCGAGTCCCTGAAGGACACCGCCCAGACCCTGGAGGCCATGGGAGTCGACGCCGTCGTCATCCGGCACGGCGCCTCCGGAGCCCCCTACCGCCTCGCCAACTCCGGCTGGATCGACGCGGCCGTCATCAACGCCGGCGACGGCACCCACCAGCACCCCACCCAGGCCCTGCTGGACGCGTTCACCATGCGCCGCCGGCTGATCGGCCGGGACGCCGGCCTCGGCCAGGACCTGTCCGGCAAGCGGATCACCATCGTCGGCGACGTCCTGCACAGCCGGGTCGCCCGCTCCAACGTGGACCTGCTGCACACCCTGGGCGCCGAGGTCACCCTCGTCGCCCCGCCCACCCTGGTGCCGGTCGGCGTCGGGACATGGCCGTGCGAGGTGTCCTACGACCTCGACAGCACGCTGCCCAAGAGCGACGCGGTGATGATGCTCCGCGTCCAGCGCGAGCGGATGAACGCCGCCTTCTTCCCGACCGAGCGCGAGTACTCCCGCCGCTACGGCCTCGACGGCGACCGCATGGCCCGGCTGCCCGAGCACGCCATCGTGATGCACCCCGGCCCGATGGTCCGCGGCATGGAGATCACCGCCGAGGTCGCCGACTCCGGCCGCTGCACCGTCGTCGAGCAGGTCGCCAACGGCGTCTCCATCCGGATGGCCGTCCTGTACCTGCTGCTCGGTGGCAACGAGCCCGCCGTCACCCACTCTCGTACCGAGGAGAAGTAAGACCCATGAGCAAGATCCTGATCCGTGGTGCGAAGGTGCTCGGCGGCGAGCCGCAGGACGTGCTGATCGACGGCGAGGTGATCGAGGCGGTCGGCACGGGTCTGTCCGCCGAGGGCGCCGAGGTCGTCGAGGCCGCCGGCAAGGTGCTGCTGCCGGGCCTGGTCGACCTGCACACCCATCTGCGCGAGCCGGGCCGCGAGGACTCCGAGACCGTGCTCACCGGCACCCGGGCGGCCGCGTCCGGCGGCTACACGGCCGTCTTCGCCATGGCCAACACCTTCCCGGTCGCCGACACCGCCGGCGTCGTCGAGCAGGTCTACCGGCTCGGCCAGGAGCACGGCTACTGCGACGTGCAGCCCATCGGTGCCGTCACCGTCGGGCTGGAGGGCAAGAAGCTCGCCGAGCTGGGCGCCATGCACGAGTCGGCCGCCGGGGTCACCGTCTTCTCCGACGACGGCAAGTGCGTGGACGACGCGGTGATCATGCGCCGCGCGCTGGAGTACGTGAAGGCCTTCGGCGGCGTCGTCGCCCAGCACGCGCAGGAGCCGCGGCTGACCGAGGGCGCCCAGATGAACGAGGGCGTCGTCTCCGCGGAGCTGGGCCTCGGCGGCTGGCCGGCCGTCGCCGAGGAGTCGATCATCGCCCGGGACGTGCTGCTCGCCGAGCACGTCGGCTCCCGCGTCCACATCTGCCACCTGTCGACCGCCGGATCCGTGGAGATCGTCCGCTGGGCCAAGTCGCGCGGCATCGACGTCACCGCCGAGGTCACCCCGCACCACCTGCTCCTCACCGACGAGCTGGTGCGCACGTACAACCCGGTCTACAAGGTCAACCCGCCGCTGCGCACCGAGCGGGACGTGCACGCCCTGCGCGAGGCCCTGGCCGACGGCACGATCGACATCGTCGCCACCGACCACGCCCCGCACCCGCACGAGGACAAGGACTGCGAGTGGGCCGCGGCCGCGATGGGGATGGTGGGCCTGGAGACCGCGTTGTCAGTGGTCCAGGAGACCATGGTCGACACGGGCCTGCTGGACTGGGCCGGCGTCGCCGACCGGATGTCCGTCAAGCCCGCGCAGATCGGACAGGCCACCGGGCACGGCCGTCCCGTCTCGGCTGGTGAGCCCGCCAACCTCACCCTCGTCGACACGGAATACCGTGGCCAGGTGGACCCCGCGGGCTTCGCCTCGCGCAGCCGCAACACCCCTTACCAGGGGCGGGAGCTGCCCGGCCGTGTGACGCACACGTGGCTGCGGGGCAAGGCCACGCTCGTCGACGGGAAGCTCACGTGACACCTGTAATCCTGCTGGCCGAGGCGAAGAAGTCGGCCGAGGTCACCGACTGGCCGGCGCGCATCGGCTGGCTCGTCGGACTCGCCCTCTTCATCGCGCTCGTCTACTGGCTGATGCGCGAGGGCTGGAAGTGGCGCGGCACCCTCCAGGGCGACCTGCCCGCGCCGCCCAGCGCGCCGGAGGAGACCGGCCCGGCGAAACTGAGCATGAGCGGCCGCTACCACGGCTCCACCACCGCCGGCCAGTGGCTGGACCGCATCGTGGCCCACGGCCTGGGCACCCGCAGCCGGGCCGAGCTGACCCTGACGGAGCAAGGGCTGGAGGTCGAGCGTCCCGGAGCGAGCGACTTCTTCGTCCCCACCGCCGCACTGCGCGGTGCCCGGCTGGACAAGGGCATCGCCGGCAAGGTCCTCACCGAGGGCGGGCTGCTGGTGGTGACCTGGGCGCTCGGCGACAAGCTGATCGACTCCGGCTTCCGCTCCGACCACGCGGCCGAGCACACCGAATGGGTCGACACCCTGAACCAGATGACCAACGACACGGAAGGCGCACGATGACGACCTCCACCAGGGGAGCCGCCAGGGTTCCCGCCGTACTCGTCCTGGAGGACGGCCGCACCTTCCGCGGCCGCGCCTACGGGGCCGTGGGGGAGACCTTCGGCGAGGCCGTGTTCTCCACCGGCATGACCGGCTACCAGGAGACCCTGACCGACCCGTCATACGACCGCCAGATCGTGGTCGCGACCGCGCCCCAGATCGGCAACACGGGCTGGAACGACGAGGACGACGAGTCGAGCCGCATCTGGGTCTCCGGCTACGTCGTGCGCGACCCCGCGCGCGTGCCGTCCAACTGGCGCGCCAAGCGCTCCCTGGACGACGAGCTGGAGCGCCAGGGCGTGGTCGGCATCTCCGGCATCGACACCCGGGCGCTCACCCGCCACCTGCGCGAGAGCGGCTCGATGCGCGCCGGCATCTTCTCCGGCGAGGCGATCGCCGCCGAGTCCGAGCTCCTCACGCGCGTGCAGGCCCAGCCGCACATGAAGGGCGCGAGCCTCTACGAGGAGGTCGCGACCAAGGAGGCGTACGTCGTCCCCGCGGTCGGCGAGAAGAAGTTCACCGTCGCCGCGATCGACCTCGGCATCAAGGGCATGACCCCGCACCGCATGGCCGAGCGCGGCATCGAGGTCCACGTCCTGCCCGCCACCGCCACCGCCGACGAGGTCTACGCCGTGGCCCCGGACGGTGTGTTCTTCTCCAACGGCCCCGGCGACCCGGCGACCGCCGACGGCCCGGTGGCCCTCATGACCGCCGTCCTGGAGCGCAGGACCCCGCTGTTCGGCATCTGCTTCGGCAACCAGATCCTCGGCCGCGCCCTCGGCTTCGGCACCTACAAGCTGAAGTACGGCCACCGGGGCATCAACCAGCCGGTCCAGGACCGTACGACCGGCAAGGTCGAGGTCACCGCGCACAACCACGGGTTCGCCGTCGACGCGCCGCTCGACAAGGTCAGCGACACGAAGTTCGGCCGCGCCGAGGTCTCGCACGTCTGCCTGAACGACGACGTCGTGGAGGGGCTGCAGCTGCTCGACCAGCCGGCCTTCTCCGTCCAGTACCACCCCGAAGCGGCAGCGGGCCCGCACGACGCCGCCTACCTGTTCGACCGCTTCGTTTCCCTGATGGAGGGCCAGCGTGCCTAAGCGCACCGATATCCAGTCCGTCCTGGTCATCGGCTCCGGCCCGATCGTCATCGGCCAGGCCGCCGAGTTCGACTACTCCGGCACCCAGGCGTGCCGCATCCTGCGCGCCGAGGGCCTGCGCGTGATCCTCGTCAACTCCAACCCGGCGACGATCATGACCGACCCGGAGATCGCCGACGCCACCTACGTCGAGCCGATCACCCCGGAGTTCGTCGAGAAGATCATCGCCAAGGAGCGCCCCGACGCCCTGCTGCCCACCCTGGGCGGCCAGACGGCCCTGAACACCGCCATCTCGCTGCACGAGAACGGTGTCCTGGAGAAGTACGGCGTCGAGCTGATCGGCGCCAAGCCCGAGGCGATCCACAAGGGCGAGGACCGCGACCTGTTCAAGGACGTCGTGGAGGAGGTCCGGCGCAAGACCGGGCACGGCGAGTCCGCGCGTTCGGTCATCTGCCACTCCATGGACGACGTCCTCAAGGGCGTCGAGACCCTGGGCGGCTACCCGGTCGTCGTCCGCCCGTCCTTCACCATGGGCGGCGCCGGCTCCGGCTTCGCCCACGACGAGGAGGAGCTGCGCCGCATCGCCGGCCAGGGCCTCACCCTCTCGCCGACCACCGAGGTGCTCCTGGAGGAGTCCATCCTCGGCTGGAAGGAGTACGAGCTGGAGCTGATGCGCGACAAGCACGACAACGTCGTGGTCGTCTGCTCCATCGAGAACTTCGACCCGATGGGCGTGCACACCGGTGACTCCATCACCGTCGCCCCGGCGATGACCCTCACCGACCGCGAGTACCAGATCCTGCGCGACATCGGCATCGCCGTCATCCGTGAGGTCGGGGTCGACACCGGCGGCTGCAACATCCAGTTCGCGGTGAACCCCGAGGACGGTCGTGTGATCGTCATCGAGATGAACCCGCGCGTGTCCCGCTCCTCGGCGCTCGCCTCCAAGGCCACCGGCTTCCCGATCGCCAAGATCGCCGCCAAGCTGGCCGTCGGCTACACCCTGGACGAGATCCCGAACGACATCACGCAGGAGACCCCGGCCTCCTTCGAGCCCACGCTCGACTACGTGGTCGTCAAGGCCCCGCGGTTCGCCTTCGAGAAGTTCCCGCAGGCCGACTCCACGCTGACCACCACCATGAAGTCGGTCGGCGAGGCCATGGCCATCGGCCGCAACTTCCCCGAGGCTTTCCAGAAGGCGCTGCGCTCGCTGGAGAAGAAGGGCAGCCAGTTCACCTTCACCGGCGTCCCCGGTGACAAGTCGCTGCTCCTGGAGGAGTCCCGCCGGCCCACCGACGGCCGGATCAACACCGTTATGCAGGCGATCCGTGCGGGCGCCACCCCGGACGAGATCTTCCAGTACACGAAGATCGACCCGTGGTTCGTGGACCAGCTGTTCCTGATCAAGGAGATCGCGGACGAGCTGGCCGAGGCGCCCGAGCTGACCCGTGAGCTGCTCGCCGAGGCCAAGCGGCACGGCTTCTCCGACCAGCAGATCGCCGAGATCCGCGGCCTGCGCGAGGACGTCGTCCGCGAGGTCCGGCACGCGCTCGGCATCCGCCCGGTCTACAAGACGGTCGACACCTGCGCCGCCGAATTCGCCGCGAAGACGCCGTACTTCTACTCGGCCTACGACGAGGAGTCCGAGGTCGCGACCCGCGAGAAGCCGGCCGTCATCATCCTCGGCTCCGGCCCGAACCGCATCGGCCAGGGCATCGAGTTCGACTACTCCTGCGTCCACGCCTCCTTCGCGCTGTCCGACGCCGGGTACGAGACCGTGATGGTCAACTGCAACCCGGAGACCGTCTCCACGGACTACGACACCTCCGACCGGCTGTACTTCGAGCCGCTGACGCTGGAGGACGTGCTGGAGATCGTCCACGCCGAGCAGCAGGCCGGCCCGGTCGCGGGCGTCATCGTGCAGCTGGGCGGCCAGACCCCGCTCGGTCTGTCGCAGGCCCTGAAGGACAACGGCGTGCCGATCGTGGGCACCTCGCCGGAGGCCATCCACGCCGCCGAGGACCGCGGCGCCTTCGGCCGCGTGCTGGCGGAGGCGGGCCTGCCGGCGCCGAAGCACGGCACCGCCACCACGTTCGCCGAGGCCAAGGCCATCGCCGACGAGATCGGCTACCCGGTCCTGGTACGCCCGTCGTACGTGCTGGGCGGGCGCGGCATGGAGATCGTCTACGACGAGACCCGCCTCGCCGCCTACATCGCCGAGTCCACCGAGATCAGCCCCTCCCGCCCGGTCCTCGTGGACCGGTTCCTGGACGACGCCATCGAGATCGACGTCGACGCCCTCTACGACGGCACCGAGCTGTACCTCGGCGGCGTGATGGAGCACATCGAGGAGGCCGGTATCCACTCCGGCGACTCGGCGTGCGCCCTGCCCCCGATCACCCTCGGCGGCTTCGACATCAAGCGCCTGCGCGCCTCCACCGAGGCCATCGCCCGCGGGGTCGGCGTGCGCGGCCTGATCAACATCCAGTTCGCGATGGCCGGCGACATCCTCTACGTCCTGGAGGCCAACCCGCGCGCCTCCCGTACGGTCCCCTTCACCTCGAAGGCGACCGCGGTGCCGCTCGCCAAGGCCGCCGCCCGTATCTCGCTGGGCGCGACCATCGCCGAACTGCGCGCCGAGGGCCTGCTCCCGAAGCAGGGCGACGGCGGCGAGCTGCCGCTGGACGCGCCGATCTCCGTCAAGGAGGCCGTCATGCCGTGGTCGCGCTTCCGCGACATCCAGGGCCGCGGCGTCGACACGGTCCTCGGCCCGGAGATGCGCTCCACCGGCGAGGTCATGGGCATCGACTCCGTCTTCGGCACGGCGTACGCCAAGTCGCAGGCGGGCGCCTACGGCCCGCTGCCCACCAAGGGCCGCGCGTTCATCTCGGTCGCCAACCGCGACAAGCGCTCGATGATCTTCCCGGCGCGGGAGCTGGTCGCCCACGGCTTCGAGCTGCTGGCCACCTCCGGCACCGCCGAGGTCCTCAAGCGCAACGGCATCCACGCCACCGTGGTGCGCAAGCAGTCCGAGGGCACCGGCCCGAACGGCGAGAAGACCATCGTGCAGCTCATCCACGACGGCGAGGTCGACCTCATCGTCAACACCCCGTACGGCACCGGCGGCCGCCTCGACGGCTACGACATCCGTACGGCCGCCGTGGCGCGCTCGGTGCCGTGCCTGACCACCGTCCAGGCACTCGCGGCGGCGGTCCAGGGCATCGACGCCCTCAACCACGGCGACGTGGGCGTCCGATCGCTCCAGGAACACGCGGAACACCTGACCGCGGCACGCGACTAGCAGCCCTGCAGGGGGACACCGGAAACGGTGTCCCCCTCTTCATGAGGACACCATGTACAAGATCTTTTTCAACCTGGTCTTCCGGCGCATGGACCCCGAGCAGGCCCACCACCTGGCCTTCCGCTGGATCCGCCGCGCCGTTCGCATCCCCGTGCTGCGCACCTTCGTCGCGGCCGCCCTCGCGCCCCGCTACAAGGAGCTGCGCACGGAGGCCCTCGGCCTGCGCATGCACGGCCCCTTCGGGCTCGCCGCCGGCTTCGACAAGAACGCCGTCGCGATCGACGGCATGACGATGCTGGGCTTCGACCACGTCGAGATCGGCACGGTCACCGGCGAGCCGCAGCCCGGCAACCCGAAGAAGCGGCTGTTCCGGCTCGTCGCCGACCGCGCGCTGATCAACCGCATGGGCTTCAACAACGACGGCTCGCTGACCGTCGCCGCCCGCCTCGCCTCGCGCCGGCCGGTCTTCAGGACCACCGTCGGCGTCAACATCGGCAAGACCAAGGCCGTCCCGGAGGCGGAGGCCGTCGGCGACTACGTGAAGTCGGCCGAGCGCCTGGCGCCGTACGCGGACTACCTGGTCGTCAACGTCTCCTCGCCGAACACCCCCGGCCTGCGCGATCTGCAGGCGGTGGACCACCTGCGTCCGCTCCTGTCGGCCGTCCGTGAGGCCGCCGACCGCACCGTGGCCAACCGGCGCGTCCCCCTCCTGGTGAAGATCGCCCCCGACCTCGCCGACGAGGACGTCGACGCCGTCGCCGACCTGGCCGTCGAGCTGGGCCTGGACGGCATCATCGCGACCAACACGACCATCGCGCGCGAGGGCCTCGGTCTGACGTCCTCGCCCTCGCTGGTGAAGGAGACCGGCGGCCTGTCCGGCGCCCCGCTCAAGGCCCGCTCCCTTGAGGTGCTGCGCCGCCTCTACGCGCGCGTGGGCGACCGCATCACGCTCGTGGGCGTCGGCGGCATCGAGACCGCCGAGGACGCCTGGCAGCGCATCCTCGCCGGTGCCACGCTGGTCCAGGGGTACAGCGCCTTCATCTACGAGGGCCCCTTCTGGTGCCGCGCGATCCACAAGGGCCTCGCCGCGCGCCTGCGCACCAGCCCGTACGCCACCCTCGCCGACGCGGTCGGCGCCGACGTGAGGAAGTCCGCATGACCTCGTACGAGCCCTTCGGTGCCCGACTGCGCCGCGCCATGGACGAGCGCGGCCCGCTGTGCGTCGGCATCGACCCGCACGCCTCCCTGCTCGCCGAGTGGGGGCTGAACGACGACGTGGCCGGTCTGGAGCGGTTCAGCCGCACGGTCGTCGAGGCGGTCGCCGACCGGGTCGCCGTGATGAAGCCGCAGAGCGCCTTCTTCGAGCGGTTCGGTTCCCGTGGCGTCGCCGTCCTGGAGAAGGTCGTCCAGGAGGCGCGCGCGGCCGGCACCCTCGTCGTGATGGACGCCAAGCGCGGCGACATCGGCTCGACCATGGCCGGATACGCGGAGGCCTACCTGCACAAGGACGCCCCGTTGTTCTCCGACGCCCTGACCGTCTCGCCGTACCTCGGCTACGGCTCGCTCAGCCCGGCCGTCGCGCTGGCCCGGGAGAGCGGCGCCGGCCTGTTCGTGCTGGCGCTGACCTCGAACCCGGAGGGCCCGGAGGTCCAGCACGCCGTCCGCACCGACGGCCGTACCGTGGGCGCGACCATGCTGGCCCACCTGGCCGCCGAGAACGCGGGCGAGGAGCCGCTGGGCTCCTTCGGTGCCGTCGTCGGCGCCACGGTCGGGGACCTGTCGTCGTACGACCTCGCCATCAACGGCCCGCTCCTCGCGCCCGGCGTCGGTGCCCAGGGCGCGACGCCGGCCGACCTTCCGAAGGTGTTCGGGTCGGCGCTGCGCAACGTCGTGCCGAACGTCAGCCGGGGTGTGCTGCGGCACGGTCCCGACGCCGGGGTGCTGCGCGCGGCCGCCGAGCGGTTCGCGGAGGAGATCCAGGCCGCCGTGGCGGGCGCCTGAGACCTCCGATGTGCGCCCCGGCGAGCGGCGGCCCGGCGACTTGAGTGTGAATACATCCTCAAATCGCGGGCATTATGTCTGAAATGTCCGGCCTGGCGGAGGCTGACCAGGACTTTTCCGCTGTTCTCGCTGACTCTGGCGGACTTGACCGCTAGTCTCCGAGCTGTGGGGACACCCCCACACCCCTTAGGTAGTGGGGGAGAACGGGCGACGCGTGTTGCTCGTGGCTCCCCAGGTGTGGGGCGACTAGGTTCCTCACCGGTCCGTATCCGACAGTTCGACATCCGAGGTGACGTAGGCGTGGCTCTTCCGCCCCTTACCCCCGAACAGCGCGCAGCCGCGCTCGAAAAGGCCGCCGCGGCTCGCCGGGAGCGGGCCGAGGTCAAGAATCGACTCAAGCACTCCGGCGCCTCCCTGCACGAGGTCATCAAGCAGGGCCAGGAGAACGACGTCATCGGCAAGATGAAGGTCTCCGCACTGCTCGAGTCCCTGCCGGGCGTGGGCAAGGTCCGCGCCAAGCAGATCATGGAGCGTCTGGGCATCTCCGAGAGCCGCCGCGTGCGCGGTCTCGGTTCCAACCAGATCGCTTCCCTGGAGCGTGAGTTCGGCAGCACCGGCTCCTGAGTCCGGGCCTTTCCGGACCGGGAGTCCCGGGCACTCCGGGATTGCTGGAATAATCGCTGCATGGCTGCAACATTCCGGGGGACGACCCCCGAGCCCCCGGACGTACGTCCGCGGCTGACCGTGCTCTCCGGCCCCTCGGGGGTCGGCAAGAGCACGGTCGTCGCCCATATGCGCAAGGAACACCCCGAGGTCTGGCTCTCGGTGTCGGCGACGACCCGCAAGCCCCGCCCCGGCGAGCGGCACGGAGTCCACTACTTCTTCGTCACCGACGAGGAGATGGACAAGCTGATCGCCAACGGCGAGCTGCTGGAGTGGGCCGAGTTCGCCGGCAACCGCTACGGCACGCCCCGCGCGGCCGTGCTGGAGCGGCTGGAGAACGGCGAGCCGGTCCTGCTGGAGATCGACCTGCAGGGCGCCCGGCAGGTGCGGGAGTCCCTCTCCGACGCCCAGCTGGTGTTCCTGGCTCCGCCCTCCTGGGAGGAGCTGGTGCGCAGGCTGACCGGCCGGGGCACCGAACAGCCCGAGGTCATCGAGCGCCGCCTGGAGGCGGCCAGGACCGAGCTGGCGGCCGAACCGGAGTTCGACACGACCTTGGTCAACACCTCCGTCGAGGACGTGGCGCGCGAGCTGCTAGCCTTGATGGATGTTGTGTGATCACGAGTGTGTGATCACGAATGATCTTTTCCCACCCATCGGAAGGTAGAGCGTGTCCTCTTCCATCACCGCGCCCGAGGGCATCATCAACCCGCCGATCGACGAGCTTCTCGAGGCCACCGACTCGAAGTACAGCCTCGTGATCTACGCGGCCAAGCGTGCCCGCCAGATCAACGCGTACTACTCGCAGCTCGGCGAGGGTCTCCTCGAGTACGTCGGTCCGCTCGTCGACACCCACGTCCACGAGAAGCCGCTCTCGATCGCCCTGCGTGAGATCAACGCGGGTCTGCTGACGTCCGAGGCCATTGAGGGCCCGGCGCAGTAGTACTTTCAGACTGCGATTGACTTGTCCACAGGCCCGGCAGCACATTGCCGGGCCTGTGGTGTGTGATGGACTCGTACGTTGCCTCGTACGTTGGCGAGCCGGGAGAGATGGCGAGAGATGGCGGACAAGCCGAGGGTGGTCCTGGGGGTCAGCGGTGGCATCGCCGCCTACAAGGCCTGCGAGCTGCTGAGAAGGTTCACGGAGTCGGGCCACGACGTCCGCGTGGTACCCACCGCCTCCGCGCTGCACTTCGTCGGCGCCCCCACCTGGTCCGCGCTGTCCGGCAACCCGGTCTCCACCGAGGTCTGGGACGACGTCCACGAGGTCCCGCACGTCCGCATCGGCCAGCACGCCGACCTGGTGGTCGTCGCGCCCGCCACGGCCGACATGCTCGCCAAGGCCGCCCACGGCCTCGCCGACGACCTGCTCACCAACACGCTCCTGACCGCCCGCTGCCCGGTCGTCTTCGCCCCCGCCATGCACACCGAGATGTGGGAGCACGCGGCCACCCAGGAGAACGTGGCCACGCTCCGCCGCCGCGGCGCCGTCGTCGTCGAGCCCGCCGTCGGCCGGCTCACCGGCGTCGACACCGGCAAGGGCCGGCTGCCCGACCCGGGGGAGATCTTCGAGGTGTGCCGCCGGGTGCTGGCCCGGGGCGTCACCGGGCCCGACCTCGAGGGGCGGCACGTCGTCGTCTCCGCCGGCGGCACCCGCGAGCCCCTCGACCCGGTCCGCTTCCTCGGCAACCGCTCCTCCGGCAAGCAGGGCTACGCCCTCGCCCGCACCGCCGCCGCCCGCGGCGCCCGGGTCACCCTGATCGCGGCCAACACGGGTCTGCCCGACCCGGCGGGCGTGGACGTCGTGCCGGTCGGCACGGCGGTCCAGTTGCGTGAGGCCGTCCTGAAGGCGGCGGCGGACGCCGACGCGGTCGTCATGGCCGCCGCGGTGGCCGACTTCCGCCCGGCGGCCTACGCCACCGGCAAGATCAAGAAGAGGGACGGCCAGGAACCCGACCCGATCGTCCTGGTACGGAATCCGGACATTCTCGCGGAGGTTTCGGCCGACCGGGCGCGGCCCGGACAGGTGATCGTGGGCTTCGCCGCCGAGACCGACGACGTCCTCGCCAACGGCCGGGCGAAGCTCGCCCGCAAGGGCTGTGACCTGCTCGTGGTCAACGAGGTGGGGGAGCGCAAGACCTTCGGTTCCGAGGAGAACGAGGCCGTGGTACTGGGTGCCGACGGCGGCGAGACACCGGTGCCGCACGGCCCCAAGGAAGCCCTGGCCGAGATCGTCTGGGATCTTGTCGTGCGGCGGCTGGGCTGACGCACACGGGCCCCGGGCGCCCGGTTGACGGCGCGCCCGGAGAACGATCAAATCGGGGGCGGCGGCACCTGGCCACGCCGCCCGGCATTGTGCAGAATGCCCGTGCCGCAGGTCACAGCGCTCCCGAGAGGCGAGACGGTGGCCCATTGGCCGAGTGCGACCGATAAACTGTTCACGGTCGACGCCGGGCGCAGCCCTGCGCGTCGCCGCAAATGATCAGCCAGCAGCCGCTGCAACCACAGGGAGCGTTGTGTCCCGTCGCCTGTTCACCTCGGAGTCCGTGACCGAGGGTCACCCCGACAAGATCGCTGACCAGATCAGCGACACCGTTCTCGATGCGCTTCTGCGCGAGGACCCGTCCTCCCGTGTCGCCGTCGAGACGCTGATCACCACCGGCCTGGTGCACGTGGCCGGCGAGGTGACGACCAAGGCCTACGCGGACATCGCGACCCTGGTCCGCAACAAGATCCTCGAGATCGGCTACGACTCCTCCAAGAAGGGCTTCGACGGCGCCTCCTGCGGTGTCTCGGTGTCGATCGGCGCGCAGTCCCCGGACATCGCGCAGGGTGTCGACACGGCCTACGAGTCCCGGGTCGAGGGCGACGACGACGAGCTGGACAAGCAGGGCGCCGGCGACCAGGGCCTGATGTTCGGCTACGCCTCCGACGAGACGCCGACCCTGATGCCGCTGCCGATCTTCCTGGCTCACCGCCTGTCCAAGCGGCTGTCCGAGGTCCGCAAGAACGGCACCATCCCCTACCTGCGCCCGGACGGCAAGACGCAGGTCACCATCGAGTACGACGGCGACAAGGCCGTCCGCCTCGACACGGTCGTCGTCTCCTCGCAGCACGCGAGCGACATCGACCTGGAGTCGCTGCTCGCCCCCGACATCCGCGAGTTCGTCGTGGAGCCGGAGCTGAAGGCGCTCCTGGACGACGGCATCAAGCTGGACACCGAGGGCTACCGCCTGCTGGTCAACCCGACCGGCCGCTTCGAGATCGGCGGCCCGATGGGTGACGCCGGCCTGACCGGCCGCAAGATCATCATCGACACCTACGGCGGCATGGCCCGGCACGGCGGCGGCGCCTTCTCCGGCAAGGACCCGTCCAAGGTGGACCGCTCGGCCGCCTACGCGATGCGCTGGGTCGCCAAGAACGTGGTGGCGGCGGGCCTGGCCTCCCGCTGCGAGGTGCAGGTGGCGTACGCGATCGGCAAGGCCGAGCCCGTCGGCCTCTTCGTCGAGACCTTCGGCACCCACAAGGTCGACACGGAAAAGATCGAGAAGGCGATCGACGAGGTCTTCGACCTGCGTCCGGCCGCGATCATCCGCGACCTCGACCTGCTCCGCCCGATCTACGCCCAGACCGCCGCGTACGGCCACTTCGGCCGTGAGCTGCCCGACTTCACCTGGGAGCGCACCGACCGCGTGGACGCCCTGCGCAAGGCCGTGGGCCTGTAGAACCGCCCGCTCCTGCCGCGGAGGCCCGGCTCCCCAGGGGAGCCGGGCCTCTGTTTTCGCAAGCAGGCGGCGTTGTCGGTGGGGTTTGGTAAGAATGCAGGCGTGAGCAGCGAGAACGGGGCACCCCGAGCAGAAGGGGACGGCGGGGCCGCAGGGGCGCCGCCGGAGCAGCTCGCGCTCATCCGGGAGAGCGTGCGCAAGGCGAAGACGCCCCGCGCCAGGCCGCGGACCTGGCGGGGTGCCGCGCTCGCCGGGGAACTGCCCGTGGCGCGGGTCCTGGTCGACAAGGGCGTCCTCCATCTCGACCGGTACTTCGACTACGCGGTGCCCGAGGAACTGGACGAACAGGCACAGCCCGGCGTGCGGGTACGGGTGCGGTTCGGGGCCGGGCGCGGCCGGGTGCGCGAGGGACGCCGCGAGGGCGGCGGGCTCATCGACGGCTTCCTCGTCGAGCGACGGGCCGAGTCCGACTACGCGGGACCGCTGGCCGCCCTGGCCCAGGTCGTCTCCCCGGAGCCGGTGCTGAGCGAGGAACTGCTCGGGCTCGCGCGGGCCGTCGCCGACCGGTACGCCGGGAGCCTCGCCGATGTGCTCCAGCTGGCCGTGCCGCCGCGCAGCGCGCGAGCCGAACAGCGGCCGTCCCCCGCGCCGCTGCCCCCGCCGAAGCCGCCCGAGGCGGCCTCCTGGGGGCGGTACGAGCGCGGGGGAGCGTTCATCGAGGCACTGGCCTCGGGCGGGTCGCCCAGGGCTGTCTGGAACGCGCTGCCGGGTCCGCTGTGGAGCGAGGAAGTGGCCCGTGCCGTCGCCGCCACGCTCGCCTCCGGACGCGGCGCGCTCGTCGTCGTTCCGGACGGGCGGGCCGCCGCACGGGTCGACGCCGCGCTCACCGCGCTGCTCGGCACGGGCCGGCACGCGCTGCTCACCGCCGACGCCGGGCCCGAGAAGCGGTACGCGCAGTGGCTCGCGGTGCGACGGGGGGCCGTACGGGCCGTGGTCGGGACCCGGGCCGCCATGTTCGCGCCGGTGCGGGACCTGGGGCTCGTGGCGATCTGGGACGACGGCGACGACAGCCACAGCGAGCAGCACGCCCCGCAGCCGCACGCCCGCGACGTGCTGCTGCTGCGCGCGGCGCTGGACAGGTGCGCCTTCCTGCTGGGCGGGTTCGGCTGCACCGTGGAGGCCGCGCAGCTCGTCGAGAGCGGCTGGGCCCGGCCACTGGTCGCCGGGCGGGAGCAGGTGCGCCGGGCCGCGCCCCTGGTCCGCACGGTCGGGGACACCGACCTCGCGCGTGACGAGGCCGCCCGGGCCGCCCGGTTGCCCACCCTCGCCTGGCAGACGGCCCGCGAAGGGCTGCGGCACGGACCGGTGCTGGTGCAGGTGCCCCGGCGCGGTTACGCACCCCGCATGGCCTGCGACCGGTGCCGGGCGCCCGCCCGGTGCAGGCACTGCGCGGGACCGCTCCAGGGGCAGGACGCGGGGATTCTGCGGTGCGGCTGGTGCGGACGCGAGGAGAGCGCGTGGCACTGCCCGGAGTGCGGCGGATTCCGGCTGCGGGCGCAGGTCGTGGGGGCGCGGCGGACGGCCGAGGAGCTGGGGCGCGCCTTCCCCGCCGTCCCGGTGCGCACCTCGGGACGGGAGCACGTGCTGGACACGGTGCCGGACACGCCCGCGCTGGTCGTCAGCACACCGGGCGCCGAACCGGTCGCCGAGGGCGGCTACGCGGCGGCCCTCCTGCTCGACGGCTGGGCCATGCTCGTGCGGCCCGATCTGCGGGCCGGTGAGGACGCGCTGCGCCGGTGGATCGCGGCGGGAGCGCTGGTGCGGCCGCAGAGCGAGGGGGGCACGGTCGTCGTGGTCGCCGAGCCGACCCTGCGGCCGGTGCAGGCCCTGGTGCGCTGGGACCCCGTCGGACACGCGGTGCGGGAGCTGGCCGAGCGGGCCGAGCTGGGCTTCCCGCCGGTGTCGCGGATGGCGGCGGTGTCCGGATCACCCGCGGCCGTCGCCGAGTTCCTGGCCTCGGTCGAACTGCCGTCGGACGCCGAGGTGTTGGGGCCGGTGCCGATGCCGTCGACACCGCCCGGCCGGCCCCGCAGACCCGGAGCACCGCCCCCGGGTGAGCAATGGGACCGGGCACTGGTCCGTGTGCCGCCGGGCAGCGGGGCGGCGCTGGCGTCCGCGCTGAAGACCGCCCAGGCCGCTCGTATGGCACGGGGGAGCGGGGAGGCGGTGCGGGTGCGTATCGACCCGGCGGACATCGGGTGAGGCCGTCGTCCCGCCGGGCCCTCGGCCGGGCTTCCCGTGCGGCTCCGCGTCGGCACTCCCGCTGGATCGGACCGCCCTCCCGGAGGGCTCGCCGAGTCTCCCGGCAGGGCGGGGGCGGGGTCGTCAGCCGTTGCGCGGGCCGGGGAAGGCCGTCGGGCGGGCGTCGTCACGCAGGCCCGGGCTGCCCGCGGTCGGCTGGGTGGGCATCGAGCGGGCGGCGGGGACCGTGGGCAGGCCGGTGTTCACGTTGAGCGTGCGGGTGCCGGACGGCTCCGAGGTCCGCTCGGCCTCGGCGGCCGCCTGGGCCGCGGCGCGGCGGGCGCCGTAGCGGCGGTGGACCGCCTGCTTGGTGACGCCGAGCGCGGAGCCCACCGCGTCCCACGAGAAGCCGAGTGAGCGGTCGAAGTCCACGGCGGCCGTTACCAGGGTTTCGACACTGTCCCGGAGTTCCTGGGCGAGGCGCACCGTCGGGGCGGGAGCGCGTCCGTAGACGACGAAGCCCGTGGACGGGCCGGAACGGCGCGGACGGTAGACGTTGCCCAGCTGGGCGGTCAGCGTGCGCAGCGCGTCCACCTGGCGGCGGACCCGCTCGATGTCCCGCACCAGCAAGTGCAGGCTGGCCCGGGCCTGGGCGTCGTGGGTGGCGTGGTCGGCCATGAACAAGCCTCTCGAACCGGCGTTGAAAGGAATCGGGCCGTGAAAAGGCCCTGTGTGGTCAACTCTCTCTTGACCAACGCGTGTGCGCTCCGCTGGTCACGGGGTGGGGGCGTGCGGGCATATGCGTACGCCGGGCCGTCGGGCGCGCGCCCGTCTGTGCTGCGGGTCTGGCACCCGATGGGGGTCGCTCGCCGCCGGCTGGTCGTGCGTCCGTGGTCACGACCCGTCCTTCCGTCCGTGGTCATAGACTGGTGCGCTGCCCGTCCAACACCCGCCCGAGAGGCCCGATCCCGCCCATGAAGCTTGTCTTCGCCGGTACCCCCGAGGTCGCCGTTCCCGCTCTGGACGCCCTGATCGCCTCCGGGCGGCACGAGGTGGCCGCCGTCGTCACGCGGCCCGACGCGCCGGCCGGACGCGGGCGCAGGCTGGTCGCGTCGCCCGTGGCCGAGCGCGCGGAGGAGGCGGGGATCGAGGTGCTCAAGCCGCTCAAGCCCCGGGACCCGGAGTTCCTGGAGCGGCTGAAGGAGATCGCCCCTGACTGCTGCCCGGTCGTCGCCTACGGCGCGCTGCTGCCCAGGCCCGCCCTCGACATCCCGGTCCACGGCTGGGTCAACCTGCACTTCTCGCTGCTGCCCGCCTGGCGCGGGGCGGCACCGGTGCAGCACGCCATCATGGCGGGCGACGAGATCACCGGCGCCTCCACCTTCCTGATCGAGGAGGGGCTCGACTCGGGGCCCGTCTACGGCACCGTCACCGAGGAGGTCCGGCCCACCGACACCAGCGGCGACCTGCTGACCCGGCTTGCCTTCGCCGGTGCCGGGCTGCTCGCCGCGACCATGGACGGCATCGCGGACGGCACCCTGAAGGCCGTACCGCAGCCGGCCGAGGGCATCACCCTCGCGCCGAAGATCACCGTCGAGGACGCCCAGGTCGACTGGACCGCCCCCGCGCTGCGCGTCGACCGGGTCGTGCGCGGCTGCACCCCGGCGCCCGGCGCCTGGACCACCTTCCGCGCCGAGCGGCTCAAGCTCATCCAGGTCACGCCGGTGCCCGAGCGCACGGACCTCGCCCCGGGGCGGCTGGCGGTCGGCAAGAACAGCGTGCACGTGGGCACCGGTTCGTACGCCGTCGAACTGCTCTGGGTGCAGGCCCAGGGCAAGAAGCCGATGCGTGCCGCCGACTGGGCCCGCGGTGTGCGCATCGCCGAGAGCGAGACGCTCGGCGGCTGAGCCCCGGGCGGCGGGGGCGGCGGTGTGCCGACGTACGCTGGACACCGCACCCTCTTCTTCACATCCGGAGCACCTTTTTCGTGAGCGAGCAGTCCCGGCGGCCGCGCAAGCCCGCCAAGCCCTACCGCCGTCCCCAGAAGGACCCCGTCCGCATCCTGGCCTTCGAGGCGCTGCGCGCGGTCGACGAGCGGGACGCGTACGCCAACCTCGTGCTGCCCCCGCTGCTGCGCAAGGCGCGCGAAGGGGGCGACTTCGACGCACGGGACGCCGCCCTCGCCACCGAGCTGGTCTACGGCACGCTGCGCCGGCAGGGGGCGTACGACGCCGTGATCGCCGCCTGTGTCGACCGGCCCCTGCGCGAGGTGGACCCGCCGGTGCTCGACGTGCTCAGCCTGGGTGTGCACCAGCTGCTCGGGACGCGGATTCCCACGCACGCCGCCGTGTCCGCCTCCGTCGAACTGGCGCGGGTCGTGCTCGGCGACGGGCGGGCCAAGTTCGTCAACGCGGTGCTGAGGAAGGTGGCCCAGGACGACCTCGACGGGTGGCTGGAGAAGGTCGCGCCGCCCTACGACGAGGACCCCGAGGATCACCTCGCCGTCGTCCACTCGCATCCCCGCTGGGTCGTCTCCGCGCTCTGGGACTCGCTCGGCGGTGGCCGCGCCGGTATCGAGGACCTGCTGGAGGCCGACAACGAGCGGCCCGAGGTGACTCTCGTCGCCAGGCCGGGGCGGGCCACCACCGAGGAACTGCTGCGCGAGGAGGCGGCCGTACCGGGACGCTGGTCGCCGTACGCCGTGCGGCTCGCCGAGGGCGGGGAGCCGGGCGCGGTGGAGGCCGTGCGCGAGGGACGGGCCGGGGTGCAGGACGAGGGCAGCCAGCTGGTCGCCCTCGCGCTCGCCAACGCGCCGCTCGAGGGCTCCGACAGCAGGTGGCTGGACGGGTGCGCCGGGCCCGGCGGCAAGGCCGCGCTGCTGGCCGCCCTCGCCGCCGAGCGGGGCGCCACGCTGCTCGCCTCCGAGAAGCAGCCGCACCGGGCGGGCCTGGTCGCCAAGGCGCTGGCCGGCAACCCGGGGCCGTACCAGGTCATCGCCGCCGACGGCACCCGGCCGCCGTGGCGGGCCGGCACCTTCGACCGGGTGCTGATGGACGTGCCGTGCACCGGTCTCGGCGCCCTCCGCCGGCGCCCCGAGGCCCGCTGGCGCCGCCGCCCCGAGGACCTGGACAACTTCGCCCCCCTCCAGCGCGCCCTGCTGCGCACCGCCCTCGACTCGGTGCGCGTCGGCGGGATCGTCGGCTACGCCACCTGCTCGCCGCACCTCGCCGAGACCCGCGCGGTCGTCGCCGACGTCCTCAAGCAGCGCCCGGAGGCGGAACTGCTCGACGCCCGTCCCCTGCTGCCGGGCGTGCCCGCGCTGGGCGACGGCCCGGACGTACAGCTCTGGCCCCACCTCCACGGCACGGACGCGATGTACCTGGCCCTGATCCGCAGAACAAGCTGAACGCCGCGGGGGCCGGCGCCCCTGAAAGGGGTGCGGGGAACTGCGCGAGCAACCCCCACCGGCCCGCAGACAGACCACAACCGCGACGGACCGCCGTTACAGCCCAGCGCAGCGGCATGGCAGGCTTGGGGCATGGCCGCACAGATCAACCCCAGCATCCTGTCCGCCGACTTCGCACGCCTCGCGGAGGAGGCCAAGGCGGTCCAGGGCGCCGACTGGCTCCATGTCGACGTCATGGACAACCACTTCGTCCCGAACCTCACGCTCGGCGTGCCGGTCGTGGAGTCCCTGGCGCGTGCGACGGACACCCCGCTGGACTGCCACCTCATGATCGAGGACCCCGACCGCTGGGCGCCCCAGTACGTCGAGGCGGGTGCCTCCTCCGTCACGTTCCACGTGGAGGCGGCCGCCGCGCCCGTGCGGCTCGCCCGGGAGATCCGCGCCAAGGGCGCCCGCGCCTCCATGGCGCTCAAGCCCGCGACGCCGATCGAGCCGTTCGAGGACCTGCTCCCTGAACTCGACATGCTGCTGATCATGACGGTCGAGCCCGGCTTCGGCGGTCAGGCGTTCCTCGACATCATGCTGCCGAAGATCCGCCGCTCGCGTGAGCTGATCAGCAAGCACGGTCTGCAGCTGTGGCTGCAGGTGGACGGCGGTGTCTCGGCCTCGACGATCGAGCAGTGCGCGGACGCGGGAGCGGACGTGTTCGTGGCAGGCTCGGCCGTGTACGGGGCGAAGGACCCCGCGGAAGCGGTCCGTGCACTGCGCACGCAGGCGGAGGCGGCCACCGCCAAGGCGTCCTGGGCATGCGACCACTGAGCCACAGGTACGTGAACGGTTAAGTGAACGCCGCCCTTCAGGGCGGATCAGCCGCGCCGAATCTGCAAGGATGAACGGCGAATCCAGAGTGTGAACAGCAGTGAGGAGATCGCCGTGTCGGGTATGTCGGCGGGCCGGTCAGCCATGCGGATGGGACCCGCTGAGCTGGTGCAGGCGGCGGCCATGGCCCGCCGCTTCTACCTCGAGGGCAAGTCCAAGATCCAGATCGCGGAGGAGTTCGGCGTCAGCCGCTTCAAGGTGGCCCGGGTCCTGGAGACGGCCCTCGAACGGGATCTCGTGCGCATCGAGATCCGTGTCCCGGCCGAGCTGGACGCCGAGCGCTCCGACGCGCTGCGCGCCCGCTACGGCCTGAGGCACGCCGTCGTGGTCGAGTCCCCGGCCGAGGCCGAGGAGACCCCCGACCCCGAGAACCTCGGTGAGGTCGCCGCCGACCTGCTCGGCGAGCTCGTCAACGAGGGGGACGTGCTCGGGCTGGCCTGGGGCCGGTCCACCATCCACATGGCGGCGGCGCTCGACCGGCTGCCGCCGTGCACGGTCGTGCAGCTGACGGGTGTGTACGACGCCGGGACCTCGGAGCGTGGCTCGGTCGAGGCCGTGCGCCGCGCCGCCCAGGTGTCGGGCGGCGACGCCCACCCCATCTACGCGCCGATGCTGCTGCCGGACGCGGCCACCGCGGCCGCGCTGCGCAACCAGACCGGGATCGCCCGGGCCTACGAGTACTTCGACAAGGTCACGGTCGCCTGTGTCTCCATCGGTTCGTGGGAGCCGGGCATCTCGACGGTGCACGACATGCTCAGCGACCAGGAGCGGGCGCACTACGCCTCGCTCGGTGTCGCCGCCGAGATGGCGGCGCACCTCTTCGACGCCGAGGGGCGCCGGATCGGGCGGGACCTGGGGGAGCGGTGCATCACCGTCAAGGCCGACCAGCTGCGCCGTATCCCGGAGGTCGTGGCGATCGCCGGCGGACAGCGCAAGGCGTCCGCGATCGACGCGGTGCTGCGGTCCGGGCTGGTCACCAGCCTGGTCACGGACACCTCCGCCGCGGACTACCTGATGACGGCCGGGCCGGCCCCGAAGCCCGCGCTCAGCCGGGCGGACCCCGACGGACACTGACGGGCGCCACGGGGTGGCACGCGGCGGCTCTCACGGCGGGGGTGGTGGCCGCCGCGCGTCCCGACGGCCGTAGCGGGGGCGTGGCGGCCCGTGGCCGCCGTCCCGGGGCCGACGGTCCGCGAGGGCGGGCTGCGGCGGTGGGGCGGCGATGTCGTGGCGGTGGCGCCGGACCCGGACGGCCGTGGCAGCATCGTCGGCATGCTGCCACGGTTCGTCCTCCACAGGCCCGGACGCTCCCCGACGCCGCCGCCCGCGTCCCCGTGGCTCCTGTCGCCGCCCCGTGCGCTCGTGGGTCTGCTGGCGGTCGTGCTCGCCGTCCTGCTCGCCGGATGTTCGTCCGGCGGCCACCAGGGGCCGGGCGCCGGCGACGGCTCGGGTACGGGGCCGCGTTCCTCCGGCGCCGGCGTGTCCGCGCCGGCCTGGGTGCCGCACGGCATGGGCACGGTCAGGGAGTCCCAGCTGCCGACCGAGGCCCGCGGGACGCTTGCCCTCATCGACAAGGGCGGTCCTTTCCCGTACGCCAAGGACGGCGTGGTCTTCGGGAACTTCGAGGGGCGGCTGCCCGGGCACCAGCGGGGCTACTACCACGAGTACACCGTCAGGACGCCCGGCTCGCGCGACCGCGGGGCCCGGCGCATCGTGACCGGGCAGAGCGGGGAGACCTACTACACCGATGATCACTACAACTCGTTCCGGGCGGTGCTGAGATGACGGAAGTCGTGGTCACGCTGGACCTCGATCGTGTCGCGGACAAGGCCGGCCTGATGGACCGCGCCGCACGGGCCCTCGCGCTGCCCGACTGGTTCGGCCGCAACTGGGACGCGCTGGCCGACTCCCTCACCGACCACACCGTGTGGCCCGAGGACGCGGTCGAGCGGGGTCTGCTGATCGTCGTACGGAACTGGCGGCCGTACGCCGAGGCCCGGCCGGACGAGTGGCGGATCGCGCAGGAGGTTTTCGCCGAGGCCGCGGACCACACGCCCGCCCTGTCCGTCGCCCTCGCCCTTGGAGGATCCTCCTAGGTGATCGGCGCTCACCCTGGATGTTCCGTGGGGGCGTCACAGCGGCCCCGACATGGGAGAATGAAGTACGTGCTCTTTCCCCCTGGCGCACCCGTCCGGGGGTCACCTCTGATCGACTGGGATGTGCAGCACGTGCGTTTCCTCAATGACATCCAGCCCGCGTACGACCTGACGTACGACGACGTGTTCATGGTGCCGAGCCGCTCCGCGGTGGGCTCGCGTCAGGGCGTGGACCTCAGCTCGCCGGACGGCACGGGCACCACCATCCCGCTCGTCGTCGCCAACATGACCGCCATCGCCGGCCGCCGCATGGCCGAGACGATGGCCCGCCGCGGCGGCCTGGTGGTCATCCCGCAGGACATCCCGATCGACGTCGTCACCGACGTCGTCTCCTGGGTGAAGAGCCGCCACCTGGTGCTCGACACGCCGATCGTGCTGGCCCCGCACCAGACCGTCGCCGACGCCCTCGCGCTGCTGCCCAAGCGGGCCCACAACGCGGGCGTGGTCGTGGACGAGAACCAGCGGCCGGTCGGTGTCGTCACCGACCAGGACCTGACCGGCGTCGACCGCTTCACCCAGCTCGAAGTGGTCATGTCCAAGGACCTGCTGCTGCTCGACGCGGACATCGACCCGCGCGAGGCCTTCAACACCCTCGACCACCACAACCGCCGCTACGCCCCGGCCGTCGACAAGGACGGCAAGCTGGCCGGCATCCTCACCCGCAAGGGCGCCCTGCGCGCCACGCTGTACACCCCGGCCGTCGACAGGAACGGCAAGCTGCGCATCGCCGCCGCCGTCGGCATCAACGGCGATGTGGCGGGCAAGGCCAAGCAGCTGCTCGACGCGGGCGTGGACACGCTCGTCATCGACACCGCGCACGGCCACCAGGAGTCGATGATCAGCGCCATCAAGGTGGTGCGCGCCCTCGACCCGCAGGTCCCGATCGTCGCGGGCAACATCGTCTCCGCCGAGGGCGTGAAGGACCTGATCGACGCCGGCGCGGACATCATCAAGGTCGGTGTGGGCCCCGGCGCCATGTGCACCACCCGCATGATGACCGGCGTGGGCCGGCCGCAGTTCTCCGCGGTGCTGGAGTGCGCCGCCGAGGCGAAGAAGTACGGCAAGCACGTGTGGGCCGACGGCGGTGTCCGCCACCCCCGCGACGTGGCCATGGCGCTCGCGGCCGGCGCGTCCAACGTGATGGTCGGTTCGTGGTTCGCGGGCACCTACGAGTCCCCGGGCGACCTCCAGCACGACGCCAACGGCCGCGCGTACAAGGAGTCGTTCGGCATGGCCTCCGCGCGCGCCGTGGCCAACCGCACGTCCGAGGAGTCCGGCTACGACCGCGCCCGCAAGGCGCTGTTCGAGGAGGGCATCTCCACCTCCCGCATGTTCCTCGACCCGGCCCGGCCGGGCGTCGAGGACCTGATCGACTCGATCATCGCGGGCGTCCGCTCCTCCTGCACCTACGCCGGGGCGGGCTCCCTGGAGGAGTTCGCGGAGAAGGCCATCGTCGGCATCCAGAGCGCGGCCGGCTACGCCGAGGGCAAGCCGCTGCACGCCAGCTGGAGCTGACCGGCGAGCCTCGCCCCTGCACGGCCCCTGTTCTTCCCACCGGGAAGGGCGGGGGCCGTCCGCGTTTCCGGGCCGCCCGCGCTTCCGGAGGGCTCCTCATCACTTATGTGGGCAAAGGTGACTGTGAGGTTGCTGTGCAACGGTCGACAGCCCGCACGCAACGATTTGGCGTTCCGGGCACAGGAACGCAATGATCATCCGGGGACGCGCAAGGTTGCTGCATTACGCCCGTGAAGGCCCGCCTCATAGGGTGCTCGTCTGTACGTGGCGTGGCGGGGATCCCGCTCGGTGGGTTCCTGCCCTCGCAGGTCCGCCATCGGTCCCCGTCCGCAATGACCGGCAGGATGAAGGAGCCAGCGCGTGCTCGACCAAGGCGCACCCCCGCACGACCGCACAGCGACCGCCGCCGCCCCCTGGGGCGTCGCCGCGCGCCTCATGCGGCGCAAGCCCGTGGAACGCCTGGTCGCGGAGGGCGGCCACGGTGAGGGAGGATCGCTGCGGCGCTCCCTCGGCCTGTGGCAGCTGACCATGATCAGCATCGGTGCCACGCTCGGCACCGGCATCTTCGTCGTCCTTGGCAACGCCGTGCCCAAGGCGGGCCCGGCCGTCACCCTCTCCTTCGTGATCGCCGGTCTCACCGCGCTGTTCTCGGCCCTGTCCTACGCCGAGCTGGCCGGCACCATCCCGGTCTCGGGCTCCTCGTACTCGTACGCATACGCAACCCTGGGCGAACTGATCGCCTGGGTCTGCGGCTGGTGCCTGCTGCTGGAGTACGGCGTCTCGGTCGCCGCGGTGGCCGTCGGCTGGGGCGAGTACCTCAACGAGCTGCTCGACGGCACCATAGGCGTGACCATCCCGACGGCCCTGTCGGCGCCGCCCGGCGACGGCGGCATCTTCAACCTGCCGGCCCTGATCGTCGTGCTCCTCGCGATGGTTTTCCTGCTCGGCGGTGCCAAGGAGTCCGCGCGGGCCAACACGATCATGGTGTGCGTGAAGATCGCCGCGCTGGTCCTGTTCTGCGCGATCGGCTTCATGGGCTTCAAGTCCGGCAACTACTCCCACTTCATGCCGCTCGGCATGGCGGGCGTCAGCGGCGCCGCCGGCACGCTGTTCTTCTCGTACATCGGCTTCGACGCCGCTTCCACCGCCGGTGAGGAGGCGAAGGACGCCCAGCGCGACCTGCCCCGCGCGATCATGCTCTCGCTGGTCATCGTGACCGCCCTGTACGTGCTGGTCGCGGCCGTCGCCGTCGGCGCCAAGCCGTGGCGGCAGTTCAACGACTCCGAGGCCGCGCTCGCCCAGATCATGAAGGACGTCACCGGCCAGAGCTTCTGGGCCACCCTGCTGGCCTTCTGCGCCGTCATCGCCATCGCGAGCGTCGTCCTGACCGTGCTCTACGGCCAGACCCGCATCCTGTTCGCCATGTCCCGCGACGGCCTGGTGCCCAAGATCTTCGCCAGGGTGCACCCGAAGACCGGTGCCCCGCGCGCCAACACCGTCATCGTGTCGGTGTTCTGCGGTGTCCTCGCCGCCGCGATCCCGCTGGGCCAGCTGGCGGACGCCACCAGCATCGGCACGCTGTTCGCCTTCGGCCTCGTCAACGTGGCCGTCGTCGTGCTGCGCCGGACCCGGCCGGCCATGCACCGCACCTTCCGGGTGCCGCTGTCGCCGCTGCTGCCCGCGCTGGGCTTCGCCTTCTGCGTCTGGATGATGGGCAGCCTGTCGGCCGTCACGTGGATCGTGTTCGGTGTCTGGATGGCTGTCGGGCTCGTGTTCTACTTCGTGTACGGCTACCGCCGTTCCCGTCTCGCGACCGGTGAGGACCTCGCGGTGACGGCAGAGAAGTGACCGAACCGGAGAAGTGAACCACCCCCTGTGCTGAACGATCTCGACGAACGCATCGTGCACGCCCTCGCCGAGGACGCCCGCCGCTCCTACGCGGACATCGGGCAGATGGTCGGCCTGTCCGCGCCCGCCGTGAAGCGGCGCGTGGACCGGCTGCGTGCCACCGGAGCGATCACCGGGTTCACCGTCCGGGTGGATCCGGCGGCGCTCGGCTGGGAGACCGAGGGGTACATCGAGATCTACTGCCGGCGCAACACCTCGCCGGAGACCATCCAGCGGGGTCTGGAGCGCTATCAGGAGGTCGTGGCCGCGTCGACCGTCACCGGTGACGCGGACGCGATCGCCCAGGTCTTCGCGTCCGACATGCGTCACTTCGAGCGGGTGCTGGAGCGGATCGCCGGGGAGCCGTTCGTGGAGCGGACCAAATCGGTGCTCGTGCTGTCACCGTTGCTGCGGCGCTTTTCCTCCGGGGCGCCGGGGTAGGGGGCGGAATCCGGCTCGGGGCGCGCCGTCGGCACTCGACGACGCGCCCCGAGTCCTATTCCGTGGCCTTGCGCGCCAGCGCGTTGCTGTCGATCGAGTTGTGCACGCTGAAGCTCACCGCGTCCGGGCGGTACCGGTCGTCCGACCACTCCACCGGGCGCCCTTCGCGTGTCGTCGTCACCCGCCTCACCCGCAGCAGCGGACTCGTACGGCGAACGCCCAGCAACTCGGCGTCCTGCGCACCGGCGGCGACCGCGTCGATCACATGCTCCCCGTAGGCGAAGACCAGCCCCGTGTCGTCGTACAGCCGCTGTGTGACCGAGGCGCAGTCCGGCTCGATGGACTCGACCGCCGGGGAGATCCAGTCGGCGTACACGGTCCGCTCGAGCAGCACCGGCTCGCCGTCCAGACCGCGCACCCGCAGGACGTGCAACACCTGGGTGGCGACGGGGAGTTGGAGGCGTACGGCGTCCTCGTGGGTGGCCGGGCGGTACTCCTGCGTCACCACGTGGCCCGTGGCCTCGCGGCCCATCGCGCGGGCCCACTGGGCGAAGCTGCGCAGTTCCTCGAAGGTCTGGCTGCGGCGGCTGGCGAGCACGACGCGCCTGGCGCCCTGACGGGAGCCGATCAGGCCCTCGGCGGTCAGGGTGGCGACGGCCTGGCGGACCGTGCCGCGGGAGACGCCGTAGTGCGCGGCCAGCTCCGACTCCGAGGGCAGGCGGCTGCCGACCGTGTACTCCTCGCGGTCGATCGCCCGCCGCAGCTCATCGGCGATCTCCTCGTGTCGCGCCGTCATGCTTCCCCTCTGCTCAGGTCGCTGTGCACAGCGTGACCAGCCTAATCGAGACCTGAGTGTGATCCGCAACGGTCTGGATTGTGCAGCCAACAAGGGCCCAGAGTTTCGCTCACGTTTACAGACAGGACACCGTGAGCGGGCGTACTGTGACGCAACTTGTTCAGACAAGTTCTCCGCACTGCCTCAACCCTCGTGTGCACCCCTGGAGAGACCGTGACCGTGTCCCTGCCGAGAAACGCCGTCCTCGGCGGCTCCCTCGCCGTCGTCGCCGCGCTCGCACTCAGCGCCTGCGGCGCCGCCCCCGACAAGGCGTCGACCACCACCAAGGACGGCAAGAACGCCGCCACCGCCACCGCCGCGGCCGACTTCGGCGGCATGGACGCCCTGGTCAAGGCGGCCAGGCAGGAGGGCACGCTGCACATCATCGCGGTGCCCCGCGACTGGGCCAACTACGGCGCCGTCATCGACGGATTCCAGAAGAAGTACGGCATCAAGATCCAGGACGAGAGCCCCGACGGCACCAGCGAGGAGGAGATCAGCGCCGTCACCACCCGCAAGGGCCAGGACCGCGCCCCCGACGTCCTCGACCTCGGCTCCTCGTTCGCGCTGAGCGCCGCCCAGCAGGGCCTGCTCGCGCCCTACAAGGTGGCCTCCTACGGTGACATCCCCGAGGCTCAGAAGGACCCGCAGGCCCGCTGGTACAACGACTACGGCGGCTACATCTCCATCGGCTGCGACGCCAAGCGCGTCAAGCAGTGCCCGACCACCTTCAAGGACCTGCTCAAGCCCCGGTACAAGGGCCAGGTCGCGCTCAACGGCAACCCCACCAAGTCCGGCTCGGCCTTCGGCGGCGTCTACGCGGCGGCCCTCGCGAACGGCGGCTCCTTCGACGACATCCAGCCCGGCCTGGACTTCTTCGCCAAGCTGAAGAAGAGCGGCAACTACACGCCCGTCGAGTCCACCCCGGCCACCGTCGAGAAGGGCGAGACGCCCATCTCCATCGACTGGGACTACCTGAACGCCGGCTACGCCAAGGAGTTCAGGTCCAAGGGTCTCGACTGGAAGGTCGCCGTCCCGAGCGACGGCCAGTACGCCCAGTACTACTGCCAGGGCATCAACAAGGACGCCCCGCACCCGGCGGCCGCCCGCCTGTGGCAGGAGTACCTGTACAGCGCCGAGGGCCAGAACCTGTGGCTCAAGGGCTACGCCCGTCCGGCCCTGATGGCCGCCATGGAGAAGGCCGGCACCCTCGACAAGACGGCCGCCGCCCAGCTGCCGAAGGTCACCGGCACGCCGTCCTTCCCGACCGAGACCCAGCAGAGCAAGGCCAAGACGGTCATCGCCCAGGGCTGGGGTAAGGCCGTCTCCGGATGACCGCCGCTCTCCCGCGCGCGGACGTGGCGCCCGTCGCTTCGGCGAAGCGGCGGCGCCGCGCCCCCGGCTGGCTGGCGGTCGTACCGCTGCTGGTCTTCGTCGCCATCGCCTTCGGCCTGCCCGCCGTCGCCATCGTGAACGGCGCCTTCTCGGCCGACGACGCCACCACGGGCGCCACCACCTACACCGGCGCCAACATGACGGCCTCGCTGCAGGGCCCGTACCTCACCGCCCTGCTCGGCAGTGTCAAGCTGTCCGCGATCTCCGCCGCGCTCGGCGCCCTGTTCGGGCTGCCGCTCGCCCAGGCCGTGGTCTCCTCCCGCTCCCGCTGGCTGCGCGAGGCCGTGCTGACCGCCTCCGGTGTGCTCGCCAACTTCGGCGGCGTCCCGCTGGCCTTCGCCTTCGTCGCCACCCTCGGCAACGCGGGCGTGCTGACCGTGCACCTGGGCCTGAAGGACGGCGGCTGGGACCTGTACAGCTTCTGGGGCCTGGTCCTCGTCTACCTGTACTTCCTCATCCCGCTCATGGTCCTCACCATCACCCCCGCGCTGGACGGCCTGCGCGCGCAGTGGCGGGAGGCCGCGCTGAACAACGGCGCCAGCGGTGTGCAGTACTGGCGGCACGTGGCCCTGCCCGTGCTCGCGCCCTCGCTGCTCGGTGGCCTGGTCCTGCTGTTCGGCAGCGCCTTCGCCGCCTACGCCACCGCCGCCGCCATGGTCGGCAGCGCGGTCCCGCTGGTCACCCTGCAGATCGCCGACGCCCTGTCCGGCAACGTCCTGGTCGGCCAGGAGAACGTCGCCCTCGCCCTCAGCCTCGACATGGTCCTGGTGGCGGGCCTGGTGATGGCCGTGTACCTGCCCCTTCAGCGACGGAGTGCCCGATGGCTCGACGCCTGACCCTGTGGCGGTGGGTCGTCCTCGGCCTCGCCGCCCTGTACTTCCTGGTGCCGCTCGCCGCCTCCGCGGTCTTCACGGTGGACGTGCCCGGACAGGGCGTCACCCTCGACGCCTACACCAAGATCCTCTCCGCCGACGGCTTCCTGCCCAGCCTGCTGCTCTCGCTGGAACTGGCCCTCGCCACCATCGCGGTCGTGCTGCTGCTGATGGTGCCCGCCGTGGTCGCGCTCCGGCTCGGCTCGCCCCGGCTGCGGCCGGTGGTGGAGGTGGTGTGCTCACTGCCGCTGGTGGTGCCGCCCATCGCGTTCGTCGCCGGCATCGCCACCGTCCTCAAGTGGGGCCCGGAGCGGTTGTCCCGCACCCCGCTGTTCGAGACGTTCGTGGTGATCCAGAACGACCGGTTCCCCGTCGTGCTGGTCCTCGCCTACGTCGTGATGGCCCTGCCGTTCGTCTACCGGGCCCTGGACGCCGGCCTGCGCGCCATGGACGTACGGACCCTCGTCGAGGCGGCCCGCAGCTGCGGCGCCTCCTGGCCCAAGGCCCTGGTCCGGGCCGTCCTGCCCAACCTGCGCGGGGCCCTGCTGAACGCCTCCTTCCTCACCCTGGCCCTGGTCCTCGGCGAGTTCACGGTCTCCCATCTGCTCGGCTACACCCCCTTCGCCGTGTGGATCTACAACGTCGGCGGCGAGCAGGCCCAGATGTCCGTCGCCGTGTCCGTGCTCAGCCTGCTCGTCACCTGGGCCCTGCTCCTCGCGCTCGCCGGTGCCGGCGGCGGACGCAACCGAACCGCCAACTCCCGGGGATGACACACACCATGACCGCCACCACGCTCGAGAAGGCCGTCGCAGAAAAGGCCGCCACCGTCGAGTTCCGTTCGCTGCGACGGGAGTTCGGGGCCACCGTCGCCCTCGACGGGCTCGACCTGACCGTCCGCCCGGGGGAGTTCCTGGCCCTGCTCGGCCCCTCCGGCTGCGGCAAGACCACCGCGCTGCGCATGCTCGCCGGCTTCGAACACCCCGACTCCGGCGCCGTACTGGTGGACGGCGAGGACGTCACGCACGTCCCGGCCCACCGCCGCGACGCCGGCATGGTCTTCCAGTCGTACAGCCTCTTCCCGCACCTGAACGCCGTCGACAACGTCGCCTTCGGGCTGCGCATGCGCGGCATCCGTACGGCCGAACGGCGCGCCCGGGCCGCCGAGTTGCTCGAACTGGTCGGCCTCGCGGACAAGGGCGAACGCTATCCGCACCAGCTCTCCGGCGGCCAGCAGCAGCGCATCGCGCTGGCCCGCGCCCTGGCCCTGCGCCCGCGCGTGCTGCTGCTCGACGAGCCGCTGTCCGCGCTGGACGCCAAGGTGCGGCTCACCCTGCGCGAGGAGATCCGCCGGCTCCAGCAGGAGCTGGGCATCACGACGCTGTTCGTCACCCACGACCAGGAGGAGGCCCTCTCGGTCGCCGACCGGGTCGCCGTCATGCGCGCCGGCCGCCTCGAACAGTGCGCCGGGCCCGCCGAGTTGTACGGCCGCCCCGCCACCGCCTTCGTCGCCGAGTTCGTCGGCACCATGAGCCGGATCCCGGGCGGGCTGAAGGACGGCACGGCCGAGGTGCTCGGGCAGCGGCTGCCCGCCGACGGCGAGGTGCCCGACGGCGAGGTGGACGTGCTGGTGCGGCCCGAGGCCGTACAGGTGCGCCCGGACGAGCAGGGCACCGCCCGGATCGTCACCACCGCGTTCCTCGGTGCGGTCGTCCGGGTCACCGTACGGCTCGCCGACGGCACCGAGGTCAAGGCCGACCTGCCCGCCCACGAGGCCACCGGGCTCGGTGCGGGAGCCGCCGTCGGCGTGTCGCTGCCCGAGCGGCCGGTGCTCGTGGCCGAACGTATCCAGAAGTGAGGAATTTCCCGAACGTGACCCCCCACACCCATCAAGCCCCCCTGCAGGCAGTCCTGTTCGACATGGACGGCACGCTCGTCGACACCGAGCGGCTGTGGTGGGAGGCGGTCGAGCAGGTCGCCGGGCGCCCGCTGACCGAGGCCGACCAGCCCGACGTGCTCGGCCGCCCGGTCGAGTACACCGCCGCCTGGCTCGGTACGGCGACGGGCCGGCCGGAGGCGGACCTCGCGGCGGAGCTGCACCGCGAGTTCGCCGACCGCGTCCGCACCGGGATCGTGCCCCGGCCCGGCGCGCTGGACCTGCTGGACGCGCTGGCCGCCGCCGGCGTCCCCGCCGCTCTGGTCACCGCGTCCCCGCGGGCGGTCGCCGACGTCGTCCTCGACGCCCTCGGCACCGACCGGTTCGCGGCCTCCGTCACCGCCGACGACACCGCCCGCACCAAGCCCGCTCCCGACCCCTACCGGGCCGCCTGCCGGGCCCTCGGCGTCGACCCGGCCGCCTGCGTGGCCGTCGAGGACACCGAGACCGGTGTGGCGTCGGCGGAGGCCGCCGGGTGCGCCGTGCTCGCCGTGCCGTCCCTCGCGCCGATCGCCGCCGCTCCCGGCCGGACCGTGCGGGAGAGCCTCGCCGGGGTCACGCTGGAGGAGCTGCGCGGGATGGTCGCGACCGACCTGCGGGTCATGAGCTGGAACCTGTGGCTGGGCGGCAGTCCGGTCGACGACCACCGCGCCAAGCAGCTCAAGGCCATCCTGGAGAGCGGTGCCGACGTCGTCGGACTCCAGGAGACGGGCGGCACCGCCGCCCAGGAGCTGGCCGAGGCGCTCGGCTGGCACCACCACCGGGCCGGCGAGAACCTCGGCGTCGTCAGCCGCCATCCGATCACCGCCCGCTTCGGCGACCCGGACGTCGGCTTCTACGGCGCCGCGGGCGTCCGGATCGCCGTCGCCCCCGGCCACGAGGTCGACGTGTGGACCGCGCACCTGCACTACACGCCGTACGGCCCCTACGAGTCCGCCTTCGACGGGTTGCCGGCCGAGGAGCTGATCGCCCACGAGGAACTGAGGCTGGGTCAGATGCGGGACGCCCTGGAGCACATCGCGGAGTCGTCCGATGACGGCGTCCCGGTCGTCCTCGTCGGCGACTTCAACTGCCCCTCCCACCTGGACTGGCCGGACGTGGCCTGGCCGGTGACGAAGGCCGCCGAGGACGCGGGCTTCGCCGACTCCTACCGCGAGGCCCACCCCGACCCCGTCGCCGAGCCCGGCCACACCTGGTCGCCGGTCCACCCGGTGCACGAGGACGGCAGCGGACGGCCCGAGCCGCAGGACCGGATCGACTACGTGCTGCACCGGGGCCTGACCGTGCGGGACGCGCGGACCCTGGTCACCGGCAGCCCGCGGCCCTGGCCCGACGTCGCGGACAACGACTGGCCCTCCGACCACGCGGCGGTCGTCACCAGCTTTGCCTTGACCAGGACGTGACCCCGGGTTACCGCAGGTCACCATTGCGGTACGGGTGGCCATCCCGTAGGTTGTGCCGCGCTCTCTACTGACTGGTAACACCGGCAGGTACTCCCATGCGCTGGCCCCTCGGCCGTCCCACCACCGTCCGCACGCGGATCGTGGCGCTCGCGCTCGCCCCGGTCGTCGCGCTGATGACGCTGTGGAGCTTCGCGATGGTGTCCGTCACCGCCGAACTGCGCGCGCTCATCCGGCTCCAGGGGGTGTACGAGGACTTCGGCACCCCCGTGGACACGGCGATCGGGCAGATCCAGATCGAGCGCCGGCTGTCCGCCGCCTACCTGGGCACCCGCCTCGACACGGCCACGGCCGGCCGGCTGCTCGAACAGCAACGCCGCACCGACCGGGCCGTGGACACCATGCGGCAGGCGATCCGGGGCGGCGACCGAGGCCGGCTCACGGCCCGGCAACGGCAGGCGCTGGACGCCATGGTCACGGCGACCGGGAAGCTGGACGACCTGCGCTCGCAGGTGTTGTCCCGGCACATCACCTGGGACCGGGCGGTGGACGCGTACAGCGCGCTCGTGGAGCCCGGTTTCGACGTCGAGTCCACGCTGACCGCCCTGCAGGCCGGACAGCTCGCCCGGGAGGCACAGGTCGTCGTCGAGCTGGTGCGGGTGCGGGAGTTCGTCTCGCGGGAGGACGCGCTGGTCGCCGGGGCACGGGCGGCCGGCACCCTGACCGACCGGCAGTACGACGGCCTGACCGCGACCATCGAGGACCGGCGCGTCTTCCAGCGGACGTACGTGCCGGACCTGCCCCCCGACTCGCGTGCGCTGTTCGAGGACTTCCAGAGCGGACGGCTGTACGGCTCGCTGGTGAGCGGCGAGGACGCGCTGCTGCGGGCCGGGGCCGCCGGCGCCGGCAAGGCCGTCGCGGCGGACACCTGGCGGTCCACCACCGACCGGGCCGTGCGGCGGTACATGCAGCTGTGCACGCACTCCGCCGAGAACTCCGCCGCGCGCGGCCGGGCCTTCGCCTACCGGGAGCTGGCCAAGGCGGCCGTCGTCGGCGTGGTCGGGCTCGTCGCCGTCGGGCTGTCGCTGTGGTTCGCGGTGCGCGGGGCGCGGCGCATCTCCCGGCGTCTGGAGACCCTGCGGGACGCTGCCGACGTGCTGACGAGGGAACAGCTGCCCGACGTCATGCGCAGGCTGAGTGCCGGCGACGAGGTGGACGCGCTCGCCGAGGCGCCGCCGCTGGCCGCCGACGAGGTGCGCGACGACGAGATCGGGCAGGTCGGCCGGTCCTTCAACACCGCGCGGCTCGCCGCCGTCGAGGCCGCTGTCAGGCAGGCGACCCTGCGCCGGGGCCTGTTCGCGGTGCTGCTCAACATCGCGCGCCGCAACCAGGCCCTCGTGCACCGGCAGTTGAAGCTCGTCGACACCCTGGAACGGCGCACGGACGACCCCGACGTGCTGCGCGAACTGTTCCGCATCGACCACCTGACCACGCGCATGCGCCGGCATGCGGAGAGCCTGATCATCCTCTCCGGCTCCGCGCCCGGCCGGCGCTGGCGCCGACCGGTGCCGGTCGCGGACGTCGTCGCCTCGGCCGTCGGCGAGATCGAGGACTACGCGCGCGTGGTGGTTCCGCCGATGGCGGAGGTCGGCGTGGCGGCGGACGCGGTCGCCGACGTGGTGCATCTGATCGCCGAACTGCTGGAGAACGCCACCGTGTTCTCGCCGCCGCACACCCAGGTCACCCTCCGCACGGGCCGGGTCGGCAGCGGGTTCGTGCTGGAGATCGACGACCGGGGGCTCGGCCTCGACGCGGACGCCGCCGCCCAGGCCCACGCCACCCTCACCGACCCCGATGCCTTCGATCCCACCCGCCATGACCGCCTCGGCCTCTACGTCGTCGGCCGCCTCGCCGCGCGGCACGGCATCGAGGTCGCCCTCCGAGATTCGCCGTACGGCGGGGCGACGGCGGTGGTCCTGCTGCCGGAGGGGGTGCTGGCCCCGGTGGACTCCGGGGCCGATGGGGCCGGAGCGGGCGTACGGGCGGCGCGGGGCGCTGTACGGCAGACCGCAGGGGACACGCGCCGGGCCGACGCCGAGGAGTCCGAGGGGAGCGTCCTCCCCGAGCACCGGGCGCTGCCCGAACACGCGCACGCCGACGCGCTCGCCCCTGTACGGACGCTGCCGACGAGGGGGCGGTCCGGTGTGTCCGCGGACGGGGCCGAGCCACCGACCGGGGGACGGTCCGGTGTGTCCGCCGATGTGCCCGGGTTGTCCCCGACGGGACGGTCCGGGGCCGGCGCCGACGTGGCCGGGGTGCCCGTGAAGCCGGCCCGAGACCCCCAGGATGCGGGTCCCTTGCCCACGCGGCGGCGGCCTGTGGGCCGGCCTGCCGACGAGTCGGGGGCCGCCCGCGGACCGGAGCTGCCCGCAGGGCGGGAAACGGCCCCCGCCTCGGCGCCCGGCCCGGAAGCCGCCCCCTCCCTGCCCACCCGGGTTCGGCAGGCCTCCCTCGCTCCGGAGCTGCGCGACGACCCCGTCCAGCGGGACACCGCCCCCGAGCGCGAGATCGACGCGGACGAGATGCGGGCGATCTTCGGCGCCTTCCAGCGCGGCCTCGACCGTGGCCGCAAGGGCCTGCCGCCCGCCCCCGGCCACCCGCACGGCGCGATCCCCGAAGCCGATGCCGAAACCGTGACCAACTACGCCGACGAAGGGAGCGACACCGATCATGAACGGTGACGATCAGAACCCCGCACAGCCCGCGGGAGCGCCCGGCACGGATCTCGGCTGGCTGCTCGACGACCTCGTGGCCCGTACCGACCACGTCCGCCAGGCCGTGCTGCTCACTGCCGACGGCCTCCCGCTGAGCTGTTCGGAGGGCATGCGCCGGCGCGACATCGAACACCTGGCCGCCGTCTGCTCCGGCTTCCACGGCCTGGCCCGCTCGGCGGGGGAGCGGTTCGCGGCGGGCGGGGTGCGGCAGACCATGGTCATGCTGGAGGACGCCTACCTCTTCATCACCCCGGCCGGGCACGGCAGCCGGCTCGCCGTGCTCAGCGAGGCCCGCACCGACGTCGGCCAGCTCGCCCACGAGATGGCCCTGCTCGTCCGCCGCCTCGGCCGCCACCTGGACGCGGCCGCCCGCACCTCCAGCTGATCCCGCGGTGAGCGACGAGCACTGGTACGAGGACGAGACCGGGTCGATGGTGCGCCCCTACACCGTCACCCGGGGCCGCACCCGGCCCTCGGACCGGCACGACCTCGATCTGATGTCCCGGGTGACCGCGCTGGAGCCGGACGGCGGGGCTCAGCCGGAGCTCGACCATGCCCGGGCGTCCCTGCTGGATCTGATCCGCCGGGGCCCGCGGCCCGTCGCCGAGCTGGCCGCGGACGCCGACCTGCCCCTGACCGTCGTCCGGGTGCTGCTCGGCGACCTGGCCGAGGCCGGCCTGGTCCGCGTCGACCGGCCCCGCCGCCTCTCTCTCGCCGGTCCGGCCGCCGACCCGGAGCTGCTGCGGGAGATCATGCAGCGGTTGAAGGAGCTGTAGGCGAGGGCGTGCCGCTGTCAGATGGGAGCCCGGAGCCGAGCCGGTCCGGAAAGGCGGTCATCAGGGTCGGGTGACCCTCACAGCGCCGGCTTCCACGGCACGACCGTGAAGTCACCCGTACCCTGCTTCACCTTCTCGAAGGGGGCCGACGACACGCACGGCGGCAGGTCCCTGGTGTCCGTGGGGCTGCCGACCCCCGCCCAGCTGTAGCCCAGCCGGTCGTGCCGGCCGAGGTCGTGGACCGAGACGCCGACCCGCCTGCCCTTCGCCCCGGGCAGGTCCGACGCCGTGATCACCCCGGAGACGACGGCGACCTCCCCGCCGGTGACCAGGCAGTCCACCTTCGCCCTGGCCCACGCCCCCTCGCCGTGCAGGTAGTGGCTCCACTCGAACGTGCCGGTGGCCCTGCGGGGGTTCCTGGTGTCCTTCGCCGCCAGGTGCGCGTCGAAGGAGAACGTGATGTCGTCGCCGGCCGACCGGTACAGCTTGGCCGTGCCGGTCAGGGCGGCGGCCTCGCGTTGCGGGTGGTGCACCCCGCCGCCCGCTGCCAGCGCCGCCCCGGCCGTTCCGGCGGTGATCAGGAGGGCGGCGGTGAGGGAGACGGCGACGATCTTCGTACGACGCTGCATGACGGTCCTTTCCGCAGGTCAAACGGGTGAACTGAACGATCACCACTCTCCCGGCAACGGATCGCCCGCACATCGCTCCACGGACGGGACCCGAGCTCCCCCGTCCGGCGGGGAAGCCGCCTGTGACCTGCGCCTCAGGGAGGACGAGGGCCGGTCCCGGGGCTGCGCAACGAATCGCCGCCCGCCCCGCTCTCCACGCAACGAACCGCGCACAGGCGCGCAACGGCTCCTTCTTGTCCGGCCGAGCGCGCCGACCGTACCTTCTTCATGGCCCGGAAAAACCTTCCCGGCCCGGCCGTCCCGGCCCCCAGAACCCTCTTCCCGGTGAGGATCCGCATGCGCACCGCCCTGCTTCAGAGCTCCGGCCGCCCCGGCTCGACCGCCGAGAACCTCAAGGTCCTCGACGCCGCCGCGGGCCGTGCCGCCGCCGGGGGCGCCGCGCTGCTCACCGCACCGGAGATGTTCCTGACCGGGTACGCCATCGGTGACGACATCGCCCGCCTCGCCGAGCCCGCCGACGGCGACTCCGCCGACGCGATCGCCGAGATCGCCGCCCGGCACGGCCTGGCGATCGTCTACGGCTACCCGGAGCGCGACGGCGAGACCGTCTACAACTCCGCCCAGCTGATCTCCGCCGACGGCAGCCGCCTCGCGAACTACCGCAAGACCCACCTCTTCGGCTGCGCCGAGCGCGACCACTTCACGCCGGGCGAGCAGTCGCTCGTCCAGGCCCGGCTGGGCGGTCTGACCGTCGGCATCATGATCTGCTACGACGTCGAGTTCCCGGAGAACGCCCGCGCCCACGCCCTGGCCGGCACCGACCTGCTCGTCGTGCCGACGGCGAACATGCACCCGTTCCAGTTCGTCGCCGAGGCCATGGTGCCGGTGCGTGCCTGGGAGAACCAGATGTACGTCGCGTACGTCAACCGGGTCGGCCCCGAGGGCGAGTTCGAGTTCTTCGGACTCTCCGCCCTCGCCGGGCCCGACGGCATCGCCCGTACCCGCGCCGGCCGGGGCGAGGAACTGGTCCTCGCCGATGTCGACCCCGCCTTCCTGGCCGCCTCCCGAGAGGCGAACCCGTACCTGAAGGACCGCCGCCCCGGTCTGTACGGGTCCCTCGTCTGAACCCCCCGAGCCTCCCCCGAGTCACCCCCGCGCAAGGAGTCCGTACCCCATGACGTCCACGGTGCCCAACGCCGTCGAGCACACCGACGAGCAGCAGCCGCCGATCACCATGTTCGGCCCGGACTTCCCCTACGCCTACGACGACTTCCTCGCCCACCCGGCGGGCCTCGGCCAGATACCCGCGACCGAGCACGGCACCGAGATCGCGGTCATCGGCGGCGGCCTGTCCGGCATCGTGGCCGCGTACGAGCTGATGAAGATGGGCCTCAAGCCCGTCGTCTACGAGGCCGACCAGCTCGGCGGCCGGCTGCGCACCGTCGGCTTCGAGGGCTGCGACGACGAGCTCAACTGCGAGCTGGGCGCGATGCGCTTCCCGCCGTCCTCCACCGCCCTGCAGCACTACATCGACATGGTGGGCCTGGAGACCAGGCCCTTCCCGAACCCGCTGGCCGAGGCCACGCCCTCGACCGTCGTCGACCTCAAGGGCGAGTCGCACTACGCCGAGACCGTCGACGACCTGCCCCAGGTCTACCGGGACGTCGCCGAGGCCTGGAACAAGTGCCTCGAAGACGGCGCCGACTTCTCCGACATGAACCGCGCCATGCGCGAGCGGGACGTCCCGCGCATCCGCGAGATCTGGGCGCAGCTGGTCGAGAAGCTCGACAACCAGACCTTCTACGGCTTCCTCTGCGACTCCGAGGCCTTCAAGTCCTTCCGGCACCGCGAGATCTTCGGCCAGGTCGGCTTCGGCACCGGCGGCTGGGACACCGACTTCCCGAACTCCATCCTGGAGATCCTGCGGGTCGTCTACACCGAGGCCGACGACCACCACCGCGGCATCGTCGGCGGCTCCCAGCAGCTGCCGCTGCGCCTGTGGGAGCGCGAGCCGGAGAAGATCGTCCACTGGCCCTACGGCACCTCGCTGAAGTCCCTGCACGTGGACGGCGAGCCGCGCCCGGCCGTGACCCGGCTGCACCGCACCGCGGGCAACCAGATCACCGTGACGGACGCGAACGGCGACATCCGCACCTACAAGGCGGCGATCTTCACCGCCCAGTCCTGGATGCTGCTGTCCAAGATCGCCTGCGACGACTCGCTGTTCCCGATCGACCACTGGACGGCGATCGAGCGCACCCACTACATGGAGTCCAGCAAGCTGTTCGTGCCCGTGGACAGGCCGTTCTGGCTGGACAAGGACGAGGAGACCGGCCGGGACGTCATGTCGATGACGCTCACCGACCGCATGACCCGCGGCACCTACCTGCTGGACGACGGCCCGGACAAGCCGGCCGTGATCTGCCTCTCCTACACCTGGTGCGACGACAGCCTGAAGTGGCTGCCGCTGTCCGCGAACGAGCGGATGGAGGTCATGCTGAAGTCGCTCGGCGAGATCTACCCGAAGGTCGACATCCGGAAGCACATCATCGGCAACCCGGTGACCGTCTCCTGGGAGAACGAGCCCTACTTCATGGGCGCGTTCAAGGCCAACCTGCCCGGCCACTACCGCTACCAGCGCCGCCTGTTCACGCACTTCATGCAGGACCGGCTGCCCGAGGACAAGCGGGGCATCTTCCTCGCCGGCGACGACATCTCCTGGACGGCCGGCTGGGCCGAGGGCGCGATCCAGACCGCGCTGAACGCGGTCTGGGGTGTCATGCACCACTTCGGCGGCGAGACCGACCCGGCCAACCCCGGCCCGGGTGACGTGTACGACGAGATCGCACCGGTGGAGCTGCCCGAGGACTGACCAGAAGAGCGAGCAAGGACCAAGGCGTGGGCGGCCGGCCTCAGACTCCGGCCGCCCGCGCCTTTTCAAACACCTCCGCGGCGACGTCCTTGAGCTCCTGCGCGTCCCGTGCGCTGCCCTGGAGGTCGATGAGGATCTCGTCCAGGCCGATGGCGGCGTACTCCACGAGGTCCGCCACGATCTGGTCGACATCCCCCTGGAAGGGCCGGCGGTCCGCCCCGTCGTACGGCTTCGCCTGGCGGCTGGTGTTCACCCGCAGCACGGTCCGGATCGGCCTCGTCCGGCCCCGCTCCTCGGCCAGCTCCCGCAACCGCCGCCACTGTGCGCTGACTCCCTCGGCGCTGAAACCCGCGGGCAGCCAGCCGTCGGCACGGTCGACGAGTCTGCGGAAGGCCCGCTCGTTGCTCGCCGCCAGCATCACCGGGATCGGCCGGGCGGGCTTGGGCCCGACCACCGCCGAGGCGATCTGGGTCACCGCGCCCTCGTAGACGACCGGATCCGGACCCCACACCGCCCGGCACACCTCGATGATCTCGTCCAGCATCGCGCCCCGCTCCTTGTACGGCCGGACGCCCGAGGCCGCGTACTCGTCCAGGGACCAGCCGGTGCCGAAGCCCGCGATCACCCGGCCCCCGCTCGCCGCGTCGAGCGAGGCCAGGGCCTTGGCGAGCTGGAACGGCACGTGCAGCGGGGCCACCAGGACGCTGGAGCCCAGCTCCGCCCGCTCCGTGGCCGCCGCGGCCAGGGTGAGGGTGACCAGCGGGTCCGCCACGTTCCGGTACTGGTCGGGCCAGGGCATGCCCTCGATGCCGTACAGGCCCTGCGTGGCCGGTTCGGGGAACAGGGCGCGCTCGAAGACCCACAGGCTGTCGTAGCCGAGTGCCTCGGCGGCGCGCGCCACGTCGGGCACGTCCCTTCCGATGGTGTACTGGCGCATCTGGGGGAGACTGAGGCCGAGCCTGGCCGCCATACCGCTGCTCCTCTGCGATCGGGTACGCACCGGTCAACGTACGGTCACGACGAGGGAGTTCCCCGGGCGGCACGCGGCGCCGGTTTCAGGCCACTCAGTCGGCGAGGGGAGTGAGCAGCATCCGCCCCGCGAACCCCACCGCCGCGTCCAGCCGTCCGGTGAACTCCTCGGCCACGTCCCCGCAGTGGCGCAGCGCCCACAGGGCCCGTGCCGCCACCCAGGTCGCCTCGCGGGCCCGCTCCAGGCTCCAGGAGCCCAGCAGATGGGTGAGCGGGTCGGCGATCTGGAGCAGATCGGGACCCGGCATCAGATCCTCGCGGACGCGCTCCTCCAGCGAGACGAGGAGTTCGCCCACGCGGTCGAACTCGTCCTCCAGGTCGGGCGGTTCGCAGTCGAGCGTACGACAGGCGTCCACCACGGCGAGCGCCAGGTCGTGTCCGATGTGCGCGTTGATGCCCGCCAACGCGAACTGCAGCGGGCGTACCCCGGGATGGCGGCGGAGCTGGAACAGCGGGCGCCAGCAGGCGGGTGGCCGGCCGTCCCCGGCCGACGCGTCGACGGCCGCCAGATACCGCTCGGCGAACCGCACGTCCAGCGCGATCGCCGCCCGTGGATCAGGGAACTCCCCGGCGCCCAGGCGCCGGTCGATCTCCTCGGTGACGGTGAGGTAGACGCGGTTGAACACGGCGACACCGTCCCGCTCGGGCAGGGCCGCGCCGAGGGCGCGCATCCGGGAGACGACCGCGTCGACAGGGGTGGTGAAGTGTTCCAACTGCGTCATGGGGGAAGGGTCCCAGCCCTGGGCCGACGGGCGTGCCGACCGGCCCGGTGCTTCGCCGGAACGGGGGAACGGACCGCCGGCGGCGCGGAACACGAGGGGGGGACCGGCACCGTGTCAGGCTTACGCGTCCGGCGCCTTGCCGAGCGCCGGGCCGCGCGCAGGCGCGCCGTGCGGCGCGGCCTGATGGTCACGGCGGCCTCGGTGGTGGTCCTGGCCGGCTCTGTCACCGGGACCCTCGCCGCGCTCGGCTCCGGCCGGGCCCGTGCGCCGGCTCTGACGTCCGCGCCGTCGACGTCGTCCGCGCCTTCCCCGAGCAGGCGCCCCCGCAGGAAGCCGGCACCGCCCCCGCTGAGCCCGACCCCCGCCCCCGACCCCGGGCCGCCCAGGCGAGAGCGGCGGACCGCCCCCGCGCCACCGCTCCTGTACCGCCACCCCGGTTCCCAGGTGCTCGACTGGGTCCGCGCCCACCCCGGCGATCCCCGCACCGCCGTCATCGCCTCCCGGATCGCCGACCGGCCGGCCGCGGTGTGGTTCACCGACCCGGACCCGGCCGGCATCGCCGGCCGGGTGCGCGCCGTCACCGCGGACGCGGCGGCGCGTGGCCGGGTCCCGGTGCTCGTGCCGTATGCGATCCCGGACCGGGACTGCGGCGGCGCCTCCCGGGGCGGCGCGCCGGATCTCGCCGCCTACGACGACTGGATCGACGCCTTCGCCGAGGGGCTGGGCCCGGGCGAGGTGATCGTCGTCCTGGAGCCGGACTCGATCGCCCAGTCCGACTGCCTGACGGAGGCAGGCCGTGCGGCCCGGTTCGCCTCGCTGGCCCGTGCGGGCCGGGTACTGAAGGCGGCCGATCCGAGGGCCCGCGTCTACTACGACGCCGGCCACTCCGGCTGGAGGCCGCCGGACCGGCAGGCCGACCTGCTGCGACAGGTGGGAGCGGCCGACGCGGACGGCGTCTTCAGCAACGTCTCCAACTTCCGCACCACGGCCGACGAGATCGCCTACGACCGCCGGGTGCTCGACGCGCTCGGCGGCCCGGCGAGCCTCGGTGCCGTGATCGACACCAGCCGCAACGGCAACGGCGCGCCGCCCGGCGGCCAGTGGTGCGACCCGGCCGGCCGCAAGCTCGGCCGGGCCCCGACCCTGGACACCGGCGAGGCACGGATCGACGCCTACCTGTGGGTCAAGCTGCCGGGGGAGTCCGACGGCTGCCGGGGCGCGGCCGGCGCGTTCACGCCGTCGTACGCCTACGAATTGGCGCGCGGCGCCTCCTGAGCGTCGTAGCTGGACGTGCCCTCGTCCAGCAGCGGTTCCTGCCGCTTCAGATGGGCCGGCGCGAAGGCGCGCAGGGCGTGGTAGCCGGTGATGACGACCAGGGTGCCGAGTGCGATGCCGCTGAGCGAGAAGGTGCTGGTGAACTTCATGCTGACGTTGCCGACGCCGATGATGATGCCCGCGGCGGCCGGCACCAGGTTCAGCGGGTTGCGCAGGTCCACCCTGCCGTGCAGCCAGATCTGGGCGCCGAGCCGGCCGATCATGCCGTAGAGGATCACGGTGATGCCGCCGAGGACACCGCCCGGGATCGCGGCCACGACCGCGCCGAACTTCGGGCAGACGCCGAAGAGCAGCGCGAATCCGGCGGCGGCCCAGTAGGCGGCGGTGGAGTAGACACGGGTGGCGGCCATGACGCCGATGTTCTCGGAGTAGGTGGTGTTCGGCGGGCCGCCCACCGCGGTGGACAGTACGGAGGCGACGCCGTCCGCCGAGATCGCCGTACCGAGCTTGTCGTCCAGCGGGTCGCCGGTCATCTCGCCGACCGCCTTGACGTGGCCCGCGTTCTCCGCGACCAGGGCGATGACGACCGGCAGTGCGACCAGGACCGCCGACCACTGGAAGGACGGTCCGTGGAAGTGCGGCAGGCCGATCCAGTCGGCCTTGGAGACGCCGGAGAGGTCGAGCCGCCAGTGGTCGGTGACCTTGCCGCTCGGGCCCATGGAGTGGATCTTGCCGAAGATCCGGTCGAAGGCCCAGGAGATGCCGTACCCGAAGACCAGACCGAGGAAGATCGCGATACGGGACCAGAACCCGCGCAGGCAGACCAGGGCCAGCCCCGTGAACAGCATGACCAGCAGGGCCGTCCACTGGTCCTGCGGCCAGTAGGTGGAGGCGGTCACCGGGGCGAGGTTGAAGCCGATGAGCATGACGACCGCGCCGGTGACGATCGGCGGCATGGCCGCGTGGATGATCCGCGCCCCGAAGCGCTGCACCGCGAGCCCCACCAGGAACAGCGCCACACCGACGACGAACACCGCGCCGGTCACCGTGGCGCTCGTCCCGCCCTGGGCGCGGATGACGGCGGCCACACCCACGAACGACAGGGAGCAGCCCAGGTAGCTCGGCACCCGGCCGCGGGTGGCGAGCAGGAAGATCACGGTCGCCACGCCCGACATCATGATGGCCAGATTCGGGTCCAGGCCCATCAGGACGGGCGCCACGAACGACGCGCCGAACATCGCGACCACGTGCTGGGCGCCCAGACCCACCGTGCGGGGCCACGAGAGCCGTTCATCGGGGCGTACCACCGCTCCGGGTGCGGGCGTGCGCCCGTCACCGTGCAGTTTCCAGCGCACGCCGAGGTCCATGGTGGGGTTTCGCTTTCTTACGTACGTGAAGACGGTCCGAACCATTGTCACGGGTAACGAGCGGTTCTACGCTCACACGGTCCTACTCATGAACTGCGTTCACATATCTGATCAATGACGAGATCGGAGTGCTGGATGAGGGGAAGATCCCGTGCGGCCGTGCTGCTCGCCGCGGTGGCCACGTTCGGGGCCACGCTCGTCCCGTCCGCGCACGCCGCACCCAAGGTGCCGAGGACCGTCGTCCTGGACGGCACCCGCCTCCAGCAGACCCGCGCCCGTCTGGGCCACGACCCGCGGCTGCGGCGTGCGCTCCAGGAGCTGACCGCCCGCGCCGGCACCTGGCTGGACCAGGGCCCCTGGACGGTCGTCGACAAGCCGAGGCCCGCCCCCGGCGGCGACGTCCACGAGTACCTGAGCCAGGCCCCCTACTGGTGGCCCACGACCACCCCGACCGCCGACAACCTCTGGGGCTGCCCGTACGTCCAGCGGGACGGGCAGCGCAACCCCGAGGTCGACAGCGGAACGGACCGGCAGGACGTCGAGAAGGTCTTCGACTCGACGTACGACCTCTCGCTCGCCTGGTACTACACCGGCAACCGTGCCTACGCCGTCAAGGCCGGGCAGATCCTGCGCACCTGGTTCCTCGACCCCGCCACCCGGATGAACCCGGACCTGGACCACGCCCAGTTCATCCCGTGCAAGTTCGACGGCCGGGCCATCGGCATCATCGACTTCTCGCAGTCGTACACCAGCGTCCTCGACGCCCTGGCGCTCCTGGCCACCGGGGCGCCCGGCTGGAGTGCCGAGGACCGCACCGCGATGGGCAGGTGGAACACGGACTTCCTGAACTGGCTGAGGAACAGCGCCTTCGGCAAGGAGGAGGGCGCGGCCGCCAACAACCACGGCACCTTCTACGACATGCAGCTCGCCGCCCTCGCCTACGCCACCGGCGACACCGCCCTGGCCCGGCGGACCGTGCTGGACGCGCGCGGCAAGCGGATCGACCCGCAGATCGCGGGCGACGGCAGCCAGCCGCAGGAACTCGCCCGGACCAGGAGCTGGCACTACTCCACCTTCGACCTGGTCGCCTACACCCGGCTCGCGGCCATCGGCCGGCACATGGGCGTGAACCTGTGGTCCTACCGGGGGCCGGGCGGGCAGAGCCTGTTCAAGGCGGTCGACTATCTGCTGCCGGCCGCGACCGGGGCCGCCACGTGGTCGCATCCGGAGCTGGAGTTCCACCGGTACGCCGCCGGCGACGTCGTGCACGCGGCGGCCGACGCCGGTGACGCGGCTGCCGCGGCGGCCGTGCCGAAGCTCCAGGAGCCGCCCGGGGGAGACCTGTGGGCGCTGCGGCCCGCGGCCGAGCAGCTGGACTCCATCGCCGGCTGACGGGCCCCCGCAGGGGATTCTGAGCGGTCGCTTAGTATGGATCGTCGACCACAGCGATGTACAGGAGCCCCACCCGTGACCGCCGAAGCCCCGATCGCGCCCGCCGTCTCCCACGGCCGGCTGATCCCCGTCACCGTGCACTTCGACGACCTCGACGCACTGGGCCTCCTGCACAACGCGCGCTACCCGCTGATGGTCGAGCGTGCCTGGACCGAGCTGTGGAACGAGCACGGCGTCCGCTTCGACGGCGACTGGCTGGCGGCCGGCGACGCCTGCAACGCGGTCCGCGAGCTGCGCATCAGCTACGAGGCGCCGGTGACCCGCCCCGGCACCTACGCCGTGCACCTCTGGCTGGAACGGCTCGGCACCACCGGCCTGACCTACGGCTTCCGGTTCTGCTCGGCGGACGGCGCCGAGACGTACGCCCAGGGCACCCGGGTGCTGGTCCGGCTGGACGCCACGACCCTGCGGCCCACGCCGTGGACCGACGCGTTCAGGGCCGTGGGCCGGGAACTGCTGCGCTCCGCGGACTGATCTCCTCCCGGCCGCCGCGCTCGGCCGTGCGCAGCACGCCCGCGAACACCGCGAGCCCGCACGCCAGCGCCGTCACCACGCAGAACGACACCGCCAGGCTGGTCGCCTGCGCCACCCCGCCGATCAGGCTGGGGGCGATCAGCCCCGAGGTGTAGGTGATCGTCGCCACGCCCGCTATGGCCTGGCTCGGGTGGGGCCCGGCGTGCCCGGCCGCCGCGAAGCACAGCGGGACGACCACCGCGATACCGAGCCCCATCAGCCCGAACCCGCCCATCGCCACCGCCGGGTGCCCGGCAACGACGATCAGCAGACCGCCCAGCACGGCCAGGACGCCGCCGGCGCGAACGGTGCGGACCGCGCCGAACCGGTTCACCACCGCGTCCCCGGCGATCCGGGCCACCGCCATGGTCAGCATGAATCCGGTGGTGCAGGCCGCCGCCACACCGGCCGAGCCGTCCAGCCGGTCCCGCAGGAACACCGCCGACCAGTCCAGGCTCGCGCCCTCCGCGAACACCGCGCAGAAGCCGACCGTGCCGATCAGCAGCGCGGAGCGCGGCGGCAGCGCGAACCGCGGCGGCGGCTCCTCGTCCTCGGCGGGCTTCAGATCGAGCACCCAGGCGCAGGCCACCAGTCCGAGCACGGTCAGCACGGCAGCGGCGAGCGAGAAGTGCAGCCGCGCGTCCGAGCCGAGGTGCGCGGCGAGGGTGCCGGCCGCCGAGCCGGTCAGGGCACCCGCGCTCCACATGCCGTGCAGCCCCGACATGATCGACCTGCCGAGCAGCCGCTCGATCTCGACGCCGAGCGCGTTCATCGCCACGTCGGCCATGCCCGCGCTGGCGCCGTAGGTGAACATCGCCAGGCACAGGGTGTACAGGTTCGGCGCGAGCGACGGCAGGACCAGCGAGAGCGTCCACAGCGCGAGCAGCCCGCGCAGGGCCGTACGACTGCCGAAGCGATGGCTGATCCGGCCCGCCAGCGGCATCGAGCAGGAGGCACCGAACGCCGTGAAGGCCAGCGCGAACCCCAACTGGCCCGCGCTCAGCGAGGCGTGGTCCTGAATCCACGGCACCCGGGTGGCGAAGGTACCGGTCACGGCGCCGTGCACGGCGAACACGGCCGCCACGGCGTACCGGGCGCGCCTCACCTCGCCACGTGCGCGGACCACGTCACTCATGTTCCAGCCCCTCCCCGAGAGTTCCCCTGCACGCCCCGACGGCACGCGCCCGTAAACTATCAGGGACCCTGCCTGATAGATAGGCGGTTTTACGGCCGCCGTCCCGAGCGCGTCGATCTGGGAGGATTCCCGCCATGCCCGCATCACCCAGCACCGCCCGGGCCATCAACGACCGCCTGGCCCTGCACCTGCTGCAGCAGGAAGGCCCGCTCACGGCAGGGCAGTTGAAGCAGCTGACCGGACTGTCCCGGCCGACGGTCGCCGACCTCGTGGAACGGCTCACCGCCGCAGGCCTGATCACGGTCGTCGGTGAGTCCGGCGAACAGCGCCGCGGCCCCAACGCCCGGCTGTACGGCATCGTCGCCGACCAGGCGCACCTGGCCGCGCTCGACGTCCGCACCGCAGGTGTCTTCGTCCTGGTCTCCGACCTGGTCGGGCGGGTGCTCGCCGAGGCGGCCGTGCCGATCGGCGGGGACACCGGCACCGGTCCGGCCGTGGAACGGGCGGTGGCCGCGGTGGAGCGGACCGCGAAGGAGGCCGGGGCGGACCGGCTGCACACGGTCGGCATCGGCGCGCCCGGCCTCATCGACCCTGCGACCGGCGATCTCCGCGACTCCGGCGGCCTGCCCGCCTGGCACCGCAGCCTGGCCGCCGCCCTGCAGGAACGGCTGCCCGGGGCCCGCGTCACCGTGGAGAACGAGACCAACCTCGCCGCCCTGGCCGAACAGCGCGAGGGCGCCGCACGGGACCGGGACACCTTCGTCCTGCTGTGGCTGGGCCACGGCGTCGGCGCCGCGGTCGTCCTCGACGGCACACTCCGCCGCGGCGCCTCGGGCGGCACGGGCGAGATCGGGTTCCTGCCGGTCCCGGGTACCGGCTCACTGCCCTCGGCGAGCGACTGCGACGGGGGCTTCCACTCGCTGGCGGGCGCGGCGGCGCTCGGCGCCCTGGCGGCGCAGTGCGGCCTGACGGTACCGGCCACGGCGGACGGACCGGGGATCGCGGAGCTGGTGCGGGACGCGGCGGGGGAGATGACGGCCGGCCCGCGGACCGGCGCGGCGCCCGACGCCCCCACCCGGTTCCTGCACGCCCTCGCCGACCGGGTCGCCATCGGGGCCGCGTCCGTCTCCGCCATCCTCGACCCGGGGTGCGTGGTCCTCGGCGGGGAGGTCGGGCAGGCCGGGGGAGTGGCGCTCGCCGGTCTGGTGGCGGAGCGGCTGCGGCGGATCTCACCGCTGGCCACCGAGGTACGGCCGAGCAGCCTCGGCGGGTCCGCCGTGCTGCGCGGGGCGCTGCTGACCGCACGGGAGCGGGCCCAGGAGGAACTCTTCGCCCCGCCGGAGCGCCGAGAGCGCCGCGGCATGAGTGCACCCAGCCGGTGAACCCGCTTCCAGAACCGTCCCGTAACCGGTTGCCCGGCGCCTGGCATGATCAACATGTGACCACGGAATCCGCGCGGCCCGGCCGCACCAGGTACGTCCTGTTCGATGTCGACGGCACGTTGATCGACGCGCTGGAAAACCAGCGCCGGGTGTGGCGGGCGTGGGCGGAGCGCTACGGACTGGACCCGGACGAGGTCTACGGGGTGGCCCTGCGGACCAGACCCACCGAAACCTTCGCGCAGGTCGCCCCGCGCCACGATCCGCACGAGTGCCTGGCCGCGCTGCACGACCTGGAGGACGACGACGTCCGGTCCGGCCTCTACACGGCCTTCGACGGTGCCGCAGAGGTACTGCACGGCCTGCCGCCCGGCTCCTGGGCGCTGGTCACCTCGAACTACGAGCACCGGGTGCGCGGCCGTTTCCGGCGGACGGGTCTGCCGGCGCCGGGCCTGATCGTGGACGCGGCCGCGGTCGAGGAGGGCAAGCCCTCCCCCGTCCCGTATCTGCGGGCAGCCGCGCGACTGGGTGCCGAGCCCGGAGACTGCCTGGTCGTCGAGGACGCCCCGTCCGGAGTGCAGTCCGGGCTGCGCGCCGGTATGACGGTGTGGGGCGTGAACGGCGCTGGGGCGGTGGAGGGCGTGCACCGCCACTTCGCGAGCCTGCGTGACGCGGTGCCGCACATCCTGGCCTTCGCGGCAGGCGATCAGCCCGCGCCGGCAGGTCATGCCCGAGCCGAAGCCCGGTCCCCGAGCTCTTCCGGCACGATCCACGGCGACGCGGCGCGTTGTTCTCCGTAGGCCCGGGCTCCCTTGTTATGGTCCGCCGGTGCGCGAAATTTCATACGAAGAGCAGACAGTCAAATCTGGTAATCCGCTGGCACGTTTCGCCCACCGCACTCGCATGAAGATGGGAATCGATCTCGTCGCCGGGCTGTGTGCGAAGCACGGAACCGTGGTCGATTTCGGCGCGGGGCCGGGCCTTTTTCTGCACATGCTGGGCGAGGTGCGCCCCGACGTCACGCTCGTCGGACACGACCCGTACATGGCGCCCACCTTTCCCGAGCTGCAGTACGCGGAGTCGCTGGACAGCGTCGCGTCGCACAGTGTGAACGTCCTGACGGCGTTCGAGGTCTGCGAGCACCTTTACGCCGACGAAGTCGAGACGCTGCTGAAAGACACGGCGCGCATTCTCGACCGGAATGGCGCACTCGTGATTTCCGTACCGATCATGTACGGCCTGGCGATCGTACCGAAGGTGTCGAACTGGATGATTCGCAGCCGCTCGCTCAGATCGGAATACACGCCGGCGGAAGTAGTGAAAGCCATGGTCGGAATGCGGGTGAGCCGGCCGCGCAATCCGCGTACGACGCACAAGGGATTCGACTTTCGCGAACTGCGAGAAGTGGTGAGCGAGCGGTTCTGCATCGAGGCCGTGCAGCTGAGTCCGGTGCGGCAGGCCCCCTGGTGGCTGAGCTCGCAGTGCTTCATGGTCTGCCGGCCGAAGGCAGGGTGAGGCGGCCGGAGCCGTAGCGCGACCGAGGGGGCCGCCGGGGCGGCTCAGCCCCGCACGTCCCCGAACCGCCGGGCCAGGTACTCCTCGAAGCTGCCCTTGCCCACTGCCTGTTCCGGTGCCAGATGGCCGCCCGCGCGGAGGGCGCGGTAGGTCCTGCCGAGGAGGGGTGTGTTCAGCACGGCGCGGCGCCGTCCGGTCGCCCGGAGATAGGCGCGGGCCAGCGAGTCGAACGACCGCACCTGAGGGCCGCCCATGTCCGCCACCCGCCCGGCCGGAGCGGCGAGCGCCAACCGGGCCAGACGGTCCGCGACTTCACCGACCTCCACCGGCTGGTCGGGCACCCCGGCCGGCACCAGCAGGACGGGCGCCTTGGCCAGTCGGCCCAGGACCGAGACCACCAGGTCGTGGAACTGGGTCGTGCGCAGGACGGTCCAGCCGAGACCGGACGCCTCCACCTGCCGCTCCACGGCCAGCTTGGTCCGGTAGTAGCCGAGCGGCACGCGGTCGACACCCACGATGGAGATGTAGACCAGGTGGCCCACCCCGGCCCGCCGTGCCGCCGCGATCAGATGGCCGGCCGCCTCCTCGTCCCCGCCCCGTGGGCTGCTCGCGCAGTGCACCACGGTCTCCACCCCGGCGAGCGCCTCGTCGAGGCCGCTGCCGCCCACGCGCAGATCGACGGCGTACGGCCGCGTGTGCCGGCTGAGCACCCGCACCTCGTGCCCCTCCGCCCGCAGCCGCTCCGTCACGCACCGGCCGAGCGTGCCGGTCCCGCCGGTCACCAGGATCTTGGTCATGCCGCTCCGTCCCTCCGGACTCCGGGCGCCCCCGGCCGGGGCGCCCTTTCCCGGATGAGACCGTGCGGACCCCGGAAAACGTGACATGGCCCGGCCGCCCCCGCCCGGCTGACGGCAGTGGGAGGCGGTCCGGCGGCGGGCAAGGGCCGTCGTCACCGCCGCCGGACCCGTCCGCACCCTAAAAGGACTAGACCAGTACGGTCAATGGGTCCGGACCAGGTCAATCCGCCTGGCCGGCCCGGCAGTTGTCGACCGTGACCGCGCCGCGAAAGGCTGGTGACACGCACTGTGAGGGAGCCCACACCCCACCCCTGTCTGGACGGCCACCCGGCGTGGCACACTGGCCGTGTACCAGAAGCAGCGCACTCCGGGGTCGGTGAAAGTCCGAACCGGCGGTTACAGTCCGCGACCCGGTCGCTTCCAGCGGCCGGTTGACCAGGTGAAATTCCTGGACCGACGGTTAAAGTCCGGATGGGAGGCAGTGCGCGGCGGGCGGGCATGCGTTTTGTGTGCGCGCCGCCGTATCGGGACTCGTCCGTCTGCGGACGCGTCCTCGTCGGCGACGCCCCCGGTGTGTGCTCATCCGTAGATTCTGTCGTCATCGACAGGCCCCGGAGTCCGTGCCCCAAGAGGCAGGAGGACCCGGGAAGTGTTCACCGGAATCGTCGAAGAGCTGGGTGAGGTCACCGCCGTCGAGAACCTCGGCGACGCCTCCCGATTCCGGCTCCGCGGCCCCGTCGTGACCGAGGGCGCGCAGCACGGCGACTCCATCGCCGTGAACGGCGTCTGTCTCACCGTCGTGGAGCACGAGGGTGACGAGTTCACCGCCGACGTCATGGCGGAGACCCTGAAGCGTTCCAGCCTGGGCGCCCTCACCGTCGGCTCCCGCGTCAACCTCGAGCGCCCCACCGCCGTGGGCGCGCGCCTCGGCGGGCACATCGTGCAGGGCCATGTCGACGGCACCGGCGAGGTGCTGGAGCGCAGGCCCTCCGAGAACTGGGAGATCGTCAAGATCTCGCTCCCCGCGGACCTCTCCCGCTACGTCGTCGAGAAGGGCTCCGTCACCGTCGACGGCATCAGCCTCACTGTCGTCGAGGCCGGCCCCGACCACTTCACCGTCAGCCTCATCCCGACCACCCTCGACCTGACCACGCTCGGCCACAAGCAGCCCGGCGACCCGGTCAACCTCGAGGTCGACGTCATCGCGAAGTACGTCGAGCGGCTCCTCGGCGACCGTGCCCAGGGAGCCACCAGGTGAGCGGGATGAACTCCGAGGCCTTCACCCTCTTCGGCCAGCACATCATCTGGTCGGACATGGTCGGCAACATCCTCGGCCTGATCACCCTCGCCCTCGGCTGGCGCCGCTCCCTGTGGACCTGGCCCGTGCAGTTCCTCTCCGGCCTCGTCCTCTTCGCCGCCTTCTACGGCCATCTGACCGGCAGCGCCGGCAAGCAGGCCGTCGTCATGGCCGTCGCGCTGTACGGCTGGTGGCAGTGGCAGCGGAACAAGGACCAGTCCGAGGACGGTCACATCGCCCCCCGGTTCGCCACCTGGCGCGAGCGCGCGGCGATGCTCGGCGCGGCCGCCGCCGGGACGGTCGCCGTCGCCCTGCTGTTCACGGCCTACCCGTCGCTGTCCTGGGACCCCTGGCCCGACGCCTACATATTCGTCGGCACCATCGTCGCCATGTACGCCCAGGCCAAGGGCATGGTCGAGTTCTGGATCGCCTGGCTGCTCGTCGACCTCGTCGGCGTGCCCCTCAACTTCGCCAACGGCTACGCCTTCTCCGGCTTCGTCTACGTCATCTACGGCGCACTCGTCCTGTGGGGCATGCGCGACTGGTGGCTGCGCTCCCGCAGGAGCCCGCAGCCCGTCCTGGAAGGAGCGCCGGCATGACCTCGGCACCGCTGCTGTACGACACCGCCGACCTCGAGGAGTTCACCCTCGACCCGGTCGAGCGGGCCATCGCCGACATCGCGGCCGGCCGCCCGGTGGTCGTCGTCGACGACGAGGACCGGGAGAACGAGGGCGACCTCGTCATCGCGGCCGAACACGCGACCCCCGAGATCGTCGCGTTCATGATGAGCGAGTGCCGTGGTCTGATCTGCGCCCCCATGGAGCCCGAGGAGCTGGACCGGCTCCAGCTCCCGCAGATGGTCCAGGACAACACCGAGTCGATGAAAACCGCGTTCACCATCTCCGTGGACGCCTCCGCCGCCCACGGCGTGAGCACCGGCATCTCGGCCGCCGACCGCGCGACCACGCTCCAGCTGCTCGCGAGCGGCACGGCCGAGCCGGCGGACTTCGTTCGCCCCGGCCACATCTTCCCGCTGCGCGCCAGGTCCGGCGGTGTCCTCGTCCGCAACGGCCACACCGAGGCCGCCGTCGACCTCGCCCGGCTCGCGGGCCTGCGCCCGGCCGGCGCCATCGTGGAGATCGCCGGCGAGGACGGCCGTATGCTCCGGCTGCCCGAACTGATCCCGTTCGCCCGCAAGCACGGGCTGACGATCATCTCCATCGAGGACCTGATCGCCTACCGCCGCGGCAGCGAGCCCACCGTCCGCCGCGAGGCCGAGACCCGCCTGCCCACCAGGCACGGCACCTTCCGGGCGTACGGCTACCGCTCCACCGTCGACGGTGTCGAGCACGTCGCCCTCGTCCACGGCGAGATCGGCGCCGGCGAGGACGTCCTGGTCCGCGTCCACTCCGAATGCCTCACCGGCGACGTCTTCGCCTCCCTGCGCTGCGACTGCGGCCCCCAGCTGGACACCGCCCTCGAGCGCATCCAGGAGGAGGGCCGGGGCGTGGTGGTCTACCTGCGCGGCCACGAGGGACGTGGCATCGGCCTGCTGTCCAAGCTCCGGGCGTACGAACTCCAGGAGCAGGGCCACGACACCCTCGACGCCAACCTGGAACTCGGCCTGCCCGCCGACGCCCGCGACTACGGCGCCGGCGCGCAGATCCTCGCCGACCTCGGCGTGCACAGCGTCCGGCTGATGACCAACAACCCCGACAAGACCGACGCGCTGCTGCGCCACGGCCTGAAGGTCACCGGCCGTGAGCCGATGCCCGTCCAGGCGGGCGAGCACAACCTGCGCTACCTGCGCACCAAGCGGGACCGGATGGGACACGACCTGCCCTGGCTGGACACGCCTGCCGTGCCGGCCACCTGCGGCAACCAGTAAGCAAGAAAGCACTGAGGAGACACGTGAGCGGCAAGGGTGCACCGGAACTGTCCGTACGCAACGTGAGCGACCTGCGGGTCGCCGTCGTCGCGGCGCAGTGGCACGAGAAGGTGATGGACGGTCTGGTGAACGGCGCCCTGCGCGCCCTGCACGAACTGGGGATCGACGAGCCGACCCTGATCCGGGTCCCCGGCAGCTTCGAACTGCCGGTCGCGGCCAAGGTCCTCGCCGGCCGCGGCTACGACGCGGTGGTCGCCCTGGGTGTCGTCATCCGCGGCGGCACCCCCCACTTCGACTACGTGTGCCAGGGCGTCACCCAGGGCCTCACCCAGGTCAGCATCGAGACCGGCGTACCCGTCGGCTTCGGCGTGCTCACCTGCGACACCGAGGAGCAGGCCCTGGACCGGGCCGGTATCGAGGGCTCGAACGAGGACAAGGGCCACGAGGCGGTGACCGCCGCGGTCGCGACCGCGGCCACCCTCCGCTCAGTATCTGAACCCTGGCACTGAGGTACGGCCCGAACCGCGTAGGGTGGGGCGCACCATGTCCAAGAAGACGTTCGAGGAGCTCTTCACCGAGCTCCAGCACAAGGCCGCCCACGGCGATCCCGCCACCTCCCGCACCGCAGAGCTGGTCGGCAAGGGCGTCCATGCCATCGGCAAGAAGGTCGTCGAAGAGGCCGCCGAGGTCTGGATGGCCGCCGAGTACGAGGGCAAGGAGGCGGCCGCGGAGGAGATCTCCCAGCTGCTGTACCACGTCCAGGTGATGATGGTCGCCCGCGGGATCTCCCTGGACGACGTCTACGCCCACCTCTGAGCCGTACCCGCACACAGTCCCGTAGACAACGAGCAAAGGAAGCCGACCTCATGCTGCGCATCGCCGTCCCCAACAAGGGTTCACTGTCCGGCCCTGCGGCGGAGATGCTGCATGAGGCCGGCTACCAGCAGCGACGCGAGTCCAAGGAGCTGCGGATCGTCGACCCGGAGAACGAGGTCGAGTTCTTCTACCTCCGCCCCCGCGACATCGCGATCTACGTCGCCTCCGGCCGCCTCGACGTGGGCATCACCGGCCGCGACCTCCTCATCGACTCCGGTGCCGACGCCGAGGAGATCCTGCCGCTGGGCTTCGCCCGCTCGACCTTCCGGTTCGCCGCCAAGCCGGGCACCGCGAACGGCATCGAGGACCTCAAGGGCAGGACCGTCGCCACCTCCTACGAGGGCATCGTCGCGGGGCACCTCGCGGACAGCGGTGTCGACGCCTCCGTCGTCCACCTGGACGGCGCCGTGGAGACCGCCATCGAACTGGGCGTCGCCGAGGTCATCGCCGACGTCGTGGAGACGGGCACCAGCCTGCGCAACGCGGGTCTGGAGGTCTTCGGCGAGCCGATCATGAAGTCCGAGGCGATCGTCATCCGCCGCACCGGCGCCAACGGCGAGGAACCGAAGGTCCAGCAGTTCCTGCGCCGCCTCCAGGGCGTCCTGGTCGCCCGGACGTACGTGATGATGGACTACGACTGCCGCGTCGAGCAGCTGGAGAAGGCCGTCGCGCTCACTCCCGGGCTGGAGTCCCCGACCGTCTCCCCGCTGCACAACGAGGGCTGGGTCGCGGTCCGCGCCATGGTTCCCGCCAAGGAGGCGCAGCGGATCATGGACGACCTCTACGCCATCGGCGCCCGCGCCATCCTCACCACGGCCATCCACGCCTGCCGCCTGTAAGGGGTGCGCGCCGCGATGTCCGATCTTCCCTCCCTTCCCGTCACCTTCCGGCCGGGGCACACCCGGGCCATCCTGCTCACCGCCGGTGCCGCGATCTTCCTGACCATCTCCGGGGTCGCCCTGCTGCTGGAGCAGCTGGGCCCGGGGGAGCAGGCGAGCTTCGTCATCACCGGGGCGCTGATCTTCTGGGTGCTGGCCCAGCTCGCCCGGGTGAAGGTCGTCGCCGACGAGTCCGGCGTCACCGTGGTGAACATCGCCAGCAAGCGGCGCCTGGACTGGGCTGAGATCCTTCAGGTGAACCTCCGTCCGGGCGATCCCTGGGTGTTCCTCAACCTCAGCGACGGCACCAGCCTGCCCGCGCTCGGCATCCAGCCGGGCCTCGCCAAGCAGCGCGCCATCGCCGACGCACAGGCCCTGCGGGCCCTCGCCGAAGCCCGTTCCCCCGCCCACCCGGTGGAAGATCAGGGCTGACTCGGGGGCGCCCACCCTGCCCGAGCGGCCCCTGTCTTGATTAATCTGGTGACGGAGGCCCTTTCGCTGCGCCTCCACCCCTGCGCGCCACCCGGGGCACAGGGGTTCCTGCTACCCGAGGAGTGACTCCCTCCAGCGATGGACGGATCGTCCTGTAGTACCTGCGCCGCCCCGACCCGACATACCGGGAAGGCGGTGGCAGCGTGACCACCCCCCTGCTGCTCCTCGGAGCGGCTTTCCTGCTGATCCTCGCCAACGGCTTCTTCGTGGCCGCCGAGTTCGGTCTGGTGACCGTCGAGTCGACGGACGCCGAGAAGGCCGCCGCCGACGGCGACAAACGTGCCCGCAGGGTCGCCGAGTCGCTCAAGGAGCTGTCCTTCCAGCTCTCCGGCACCCAGCTCGGCATCACCATCACCTCCCTCGTCGTCGGCATGCTCGCCGAACCGGCCCTGGCCCGGCTGCTGCACGGCCCGTTCGCCGCGCTCGGCATCCCGGGCGGCGCCGTCTCCGGTGTCGCCGTGGTCGTCGGCATGCTGCTGGCCTCCGCGCTCCAGATGGTGATCGGCGAACTCGTGCCGAAGAACTGGGCGGTGTCCAAGCCGCTGCAGGTCGCGCGGTTCGTGGCCGGCCCGCAGCACCACTTCGCCCGGCTGTTCCGCCCGGTGATCGCCGCGCTCAACACGGTCGCCAACCGACTGGTGCGCGCGCTCGGTGTCGAGCCCGCCGACGAACTGGCCTCCGCCCGCACCCCGGGCGAACTGGTCTCCCTGGCCCGGCACTCCGCCCAGGCCGGCGCCCTGGAACAGGACACGGCGGACCTGTTCGTGCGCACCCTGTCCCTGGGCGAGCTGACCGCGCAGCACGTCATGACCCCCCGCGTGAAGGTCAGTGCCCTGCAGGACACGGCCACCGCCGAGGACGTCGTCAACCTCACCCGGGCCACCGGCCTGTCCCGCTTCCCCGTCTACCGGGAGAAGATCGACGAGATCGTCGGCATGGCCCATCTGAAGGACGCCCTCGCGGTCCCCGTCCACGACCGCCTGCGCACCCCGGTGAGCCGTATCGCCCGCAAGGCACTGCTGGTCCCGGAGACCCTGCCGGTCCAGCCGCTGCTCGCAAGGCTCCGCTCCGAGCAGCCCATCGCGGTCGTCGTCGACGAGTACGGCGGCACGGCGGGAGTCGTCACCCTGGAGGACATCGTCGAGGAGCTCGTCGGCGAGGTCCGCGACGAGCACGACGCCAAGGACGTGCCCGAGCTGGCGCCCGCCCCGCCCGAGGACGGCCGGCCCGCCTGGGACGCCGACGGCAGCTGCCGCGTCGACATCCTCCAGCGCATAGGCCTCGATGTGCCCGAGGGGCCCTACGAGACCGTCGCCGGGCTGGTCGCCGACCTGCTCGGCCGGATCCCGGCCCCCGGCGACCGGGCCGAACTGCCCGGCTGGCGGCTCTCCGTCCGCCAGGTCGGCCACTACCGTGCCGAACGGGTCCGCCTGGTCAGGACGGTCCCCGCGGTCAACGTCATGGAGGCCGCCCGATGAGCGCCCTCCAACTGCTCTTCGCCGCGCTGCTCGTGCTCGCCAACGGCTTCTTCGTCGGCGCCGAGTTCGCGCTGGTCTCCGTCCGCCGCAGCCAGATCGAACCGCTCGGCACCGCCCGGGCCCGCCAGGTGCTCCACGGCCTGGAGCGCCTGCCGCAGATGATGGCCGCGGCCCAGTTCGGCATCACCGTCTGCTCGCTGACGCTGGGTGCGGTGGCCGAGCCGACGGTGGCACACCTGCTGGAACCGCTGTTCGAGGCGGTGCACCTGCCCGACGGTGTGATCCATCCCCTGGGCTATGTCATCGCCCTCGCCGCGGTGGTCTTCTTCCACCTGGTCATCGGTGAGATGGTGCCGAAGAACCTGGCGATGGCGGCCCCCGAGAAGGCGGCGCTCTGGCTGAGCCCGGGCCTCGTCTACTTCGCCCGCCTGTGCAGGCCGATCACGGTGTCCCTCGGCGCCTGCGCCCAGGCCGTCCTGCGGCTCTTCCGGGTCGAGCCGAAGGACGAGGTGGAGGCGGTGGTCACCAGCGAGCAGCTCAACCGCCTGCTGGAGGACTCCGGCCAGGCCGGCCTGCTCGACCCCGAGGAGCGGGAACGCCTGGAGGACGCCCTGGAACTGGGCTCCCGCCCGGTGACGGACGTCCTGCTGCGCCGCGAGTCACTGGTCACGGTGGCCCCGTCGGTCACCCCGGGAGAGATCGTCGAGCTGACGGCCCGCACGGGATACTCCCGCTTCCCGGTCGCCGCCTCCGACAAGGGCCCCTTCATGGGGTACGTCCACGTCAAGGACGTCCTGGACCTGGAGGACTCCGACCGTGCGGTGCCGCAACACGTGTGGCGGCCGATGACGACCCTGCGGGCCGAGCTGCCGCTCGACGACGCGCTGACCGTCATGCGCCGGGCCGCAACCCATCTGGCCCAGGTGGCGGATGCGTCCGGCAAGGTGCTGGGCCTGGTGGCCCTGGAGGACGTCCTGGAGCTGCTGGTCGGTGAGGTCCGCGATCCGGCCCACCGGCACCTGCCGGAGGTGAGACTGACGGAGCCGAGGGTGAGCGGGGAACCGGAGGGAGCGCTCGCCTGAGAGCCCGGGTGGGGGCGGGGCCGTGGGGCCGGCCGGTGGTGACGGTTCGCGCCCGCGCGGCGGAGCCGCAGGTCACACAGCCCCGCCCCCACCCGGCGTGCTCTACACACCCGGCGGATCCTGGGGCCCCCGTCCCGACAGCACCTCCCCGTAGGCCTGCATGAGGTCCGGCAACCGCAGCGTGGCCAGGTCCTCCCTGGACAGCGACCCCGCATACGTCGACAGCCGGAGGTCCCGGTACGCGCAGCTCTTCTCGTACAGCGTCCGCAGGAACCGCCCGTTGCCCAACTCGTCGATCCACCCCTGCTCGACCACGTGCCCGGCGATGGACCGCAGCTCCTCCAGGGCCTCCGCGTCCCACACGTCCCCGTTCTCCGCGGCGAGCACCTTGCCGATCTCGGTGAGTTCCGTGGGCCGGTAGGAGGGAAAGTCGACACGGCTGGTGAAGCGGGACGACAGGCCCGGGTTCGCCGCCAGCAGCCGGTCCATGCCCTCCGGGTAGCCGGCGAGGATGACCACCAGATGGTCCCGGTTGTCCTCCGCCCGCTTCAGCAGCACCTGCAGGGCCTCGTCGCCGTAGGCGTCGCCCTTTCCGTAACCCGAGTTGGACAGCGAGTACGCCTCGTCGACGAACAGCACCCCGCCGATCGCGGAGTCGATCAGCTCGTTGGCCTTCACGGCCGTCTGCCCGAGGTACTCGCCGACCAGATCGGCCCGCTGGGCCTCCACGAGGTGATCCCCGCCGAGCAGCCCCAGCGCGTAGAACACCCGGCCGAGGATCCGGGCCACCGTGGTCTTCCCGGTGCCCGACGGCCCGGAGAAGACGAAGTGCCGTTTCGGCGGCTGTACCGGCAGCCCCTGCCCGGCCCGCAGCCGAGCCATGTTCAACTGGGCGGACAACGCCTTGACCTGGCGTTTCACCGGCTCCAGGCCCACCATGCGCTCCAGCTCGGCGAGCGCCTCCTCGAGCAGGGCGGGATCGGTCGGGCCGGCCGGGATCGGCGACGAGGAGACCCCGGTCTTCACCCGGACCGCCGGATCCGTCACCGACGGCAGGGGGCCCGTCGGCAGATCCGGCTCCGGCAGCCGCAGATCACGCCCCTCGCTGCCGAAGACGGTGTCGTAGACGTCCGAGCCGTCCACGCTGTCCTGGCCGGCACCCGCCAGGGTGATCGCGGCGAGGTCGGTGTCGTCGTACCCGTCGCCCTCGGCGATCGCCGCGAGCCGCGCCGAGGTGTCCATGAACGCCGGGTCGACACGGTGCACCGCCCGGTACAGGGGAAGCGCCGCGGCGCTGCGGCCCGTGCCCTCGTGCGCGCGGGCCAGCCAGTAGCGCAGCTCCTTGCGCTGCGGCTGCTCGCTGCGGCACCGCATCAGCGCCGCCGACAGGAGCGGTTCCGCCTGGCCGTACATCTCCAGACGGACCCGGGCCATGCCGCCGAACAGGCCGGCCTCGATGCCGAGCATCGGATCGTCCAGCAGCGGATCGGTGTGCCGTACCAGCTGCTCCCAGTCCTTCACCAGATAGGCGCGGCAGGCGTGCAGGAAGCGGACCTGTGGGTCGGCGTCGACCGGGGGCAGCCCGGCGAGGGCCCGGTCCAGCTCGGGGACGTGCCGGCCGTCCAGCCAGTGCGAGGCGTGCGCCAGCAGCAGATCACGCGGGCTCTCCAGCACCGGCTGCACCCACCAGCCCAGCCAGTACCAGGAGTTGAGGGTCCGGCGGTGCCGGGCGCGCTGTTCGCCGAAGCGGTCGCGGTGCCGGAACATCCTGAGCAGCGAGGTCGTCGTGTCGACCCGGAGGGCGTGCAGCCCGAGCCAGCCGTCCGCCATACCCGGGTCGGTCCGCACCGCGGTGCGGAACTCCTCCTCGGCCTGCGGATAGGCGCCCATCGTGTAGGCGTCCACCCCCCGCAGCCAGGCCAGGTCGGCCGGGGCCTCGGGGCCCTGCGTGCCGAAGTCCATCCCGTCCCCCCACAGACCGTGCCCCCGTGGTTCACCACCGGGCAGTCGCCCGACGGCCGCCGCGGTCGAACCGCCGTGCCGCGGACCGGAGTTACAGGTGCGCGAGGCAGCCTCGAAGGTCGCACCGAGGGCATCGTACCCGCGGGAAGACCGCCTGCCGAAGGGTGCCGCGCAGGCCGTTTGACGAGGTGGGAGCAGACGGGGCGCACGGGATCTCGTGACCCAGGGTGAGCGGATCGGTGCGCGGGGCGCCCGGAAAAGTGTCCGCGGGCAGAACGAAGCCCCCGATCACGGGGGAACAACCGGGGGCTTCGCGTGTGTGGGCGGCTCCGATTGCCGCACATTGAGAACGTAAGTCCTGTACGGCCCCCGGGTCAAGCCGAGTTGAGGCCTTCGGGGAAGTTCCTCCGGACGGGGTCTTCACGGCTTCACCACAACGCGGACGGTCCATCACTCTGGGTCACGCTTTGGTCCGGTCCACGGGTTGACCCAGGTCCCGGCAGCACCTCGTACCCCTGCGGTGTCTGCCGCACCAGGAGGTCGGCATGGGGGCGCGAGGGGTCCTCGGCGAAATGCGCGCGCTCCGCCGCCACCCAGCCGTCCCAGAACTCCCACTGCTCCGGCCCGTCCCGCAACCGGCCACGGGTCCAGGACTCCTCCCTGGGCAGCTCCATCCACAGCAGCAGGGCCAGATGCGGCCGCAGCGCCCGGCGCCCCGCGCCGACACCCTCGAGAAGGATCACCGGCGCCGCCGGCAGCGGTCGCGGCGCGGCGAACGTACGGGCCCGCCAGTCGTACGGCGTGTAGTGCGCGTTCTCGCCATGGGCGAGCGGCTGGATCACCTGGGTCATGAGCCGGTCGGTCCACTCGAAGAGCTGCTCGTGACTGGCGATGTCGTCGAGGTGCAGCACCGGAGCGCCGCCGAGCGCGGCGGCCACGTGCCCGGCGAAGGTGGACTTCCCCGAACCGGCGTGCCCGTCGACGCCCACCAGCCGGACCGGGCCCAGGGAGGGGGTGAGCCCGCGCAGTCGGGCGGCGAGGTCGAGAATGGCGGTTCCCCGGTGTGGGTCGGTGTGGGCGGTTTTCCGGAAACAGTCTAGTAGTGGCCCATGGCGGCCGGGCCGCGGAGGCCCCCGGCCCGGAAATGTTCGCGGTTTGAACCACCGGCTGGCGGCCAGTCAATGGCCCCGGATAAACATTCGCGAATCCCCTGACCGATATGTCGAATTAGGCGTTCCGGGTGTGCCCGTAGCTGAGTAAGGTGCCTCCAGCGCAACCGGTGTGCGTCGTACGGGGACTGGCAGGGGGACATGGCCGCGGAGTTATTCGAAGGGCACTATGTGTGGCATCCGGCGGCCGACGACCGTGTCCTGGCGAGCGTATGCGTCGATGTGCGCGCCGGACGTTATCGATACGCGTCCGAGGCCCTCGCCGAGACGCGTTCCGACTTCGCCCTGCGCGCCCACCGTTCGCTGGTCCTCGCCTCCGAGGCGGCCGGCACCGACCTGGTCGAGCGCTGGCTGGCCGAGGAGCCGACGCCCGAGGCGGCGCTGATGTGGGCCAGGGTCGCGGTGCAGCGCGCGCTGCGGGCCGCCGACGCGCGCGACGAGCGCGCCGAGGCGCTGGAGCGGATCGCGCTCACCGCCTGCGACCGGGCTGCCGCCCTGGCCCCCGACGACCCCACCCCCTGGGTGGCCAAGCTCGCCATGGCCCGGCTGCACCTGCTGCGTGACCCCGCCCCGCACGGCCTGCTCACCGCCCCGCCGGGTCCCTGGCGGCTGTTCGCCCACATCCTGTCCCTGGATCCCTGGCACCGCGAGGGCCACCACCGCTTCCTGTCGTTCTTCTTCACACGGCACGGCGGTTCGGTCAACGCGGCCTGGGACGTGGCCGCCTTCCTCAGTCAGCGGGCGCCCGCCGACTCCGCCCTGCGGCTGCTGCCGCTGGTGGCCCTGGTCGAGAGCTACAACCCCACCCAACTGCTCGCCGACCGGGTCTGGGAACAGCCGCAGTGGCGCTCCACCGCGCTGGCGATCTACCACAACTGGCTGCCGGCGGCGGCCGGTTACCGCTTCACCCCGGTGCTCGACCTGGCCTACCTCGCGCACGCGCTGGTCATGGCCCAGCGCGAGTTCGAGGCGCGGGCGGTGTTCGCGGCGATGGGCCCGTACGCCTCGCGCATGCCCTGGAGCGCCTTCGGCGACCCCGTCGAGCAGCTCACCCGGGCCCGGCGCGCCTGCGGCCTGCCCGTCCCGCGCCCCGACTGACCTCGGTCGTTCGTCCCTGCTCAGTCCAGTTCGTACCTGCTCGTCCCCGCTCCCCATCGAGAGAAAGGCCGATCTGTGTCGGAACGGATGTCGACTCCACGGGCGAAGGCCCGCGCGGAAGAGGACCCGGTCGTGCTCGACGACGACGCGACCCTGCACGCGATGGGTTATCCGCGGAAACTCACCCGGCGCTTCCAGGCGTTCGACAATTTCGCGATCTCCTTCACCATCATCAATATTCTCTCGGGAATTTTCTCCTCCTTCGGATTCGGTATGAACGCGGGCGGTCCCCGCATTCTCGTATTCGGCTGGATCGGTGTCTGCGTGATGGTGCTGCTCATCGGCGCGGCCATGGCGGAAGTCGCCTCTGCCTTTCCGACGAGCGGTGCCCTGTATTTCTCTGCCGGTAAACTTGCAAAGCGGCACAAGGGTGCCTGGTCCTGGTTCACGGGCTGGCTGAACTTCGTCGGCCAGATCGGTGGCACCGCGGCCACCGGCTATGCGGCCGCCACCTTCATTCAGGCCTTCGTGCACCTGCAGTGGCCCTCCTACCAGCCGACCGCGCACCAGACGGTGCTGATCACGGCCCTGGTCATCGTCGTGCAGGGCCTCGCCAACACCTACACCGTCCAGCTCGTCGCCCTGCTGAACCGCGTTTCCGTGTGGTGGCTGCTGGTCGGACTGGTGGTGATCGTGGGCGCACTCATAGTGATGCCGGATCACCATCAGCCGGCGTCGTTCGTGACGCATTTCGAGAACAACACCGGCTTCACGAGCGGACTTTACGGAGGCATGCTCGGTCTGCTGGTCACCAGCTGGACGTTCACCGGGTTCGACGGCAGCTTCCACATGTCCGAGGAAACGGTCCGCGCGACGGTCAACGCGCCCAAGGGCATCACCCGCGCCATCGGCTATTCGGCGATCACCGGACTGATCCTGATGCTGGCACTGGTCTACAGCATTGGCGACTACGCCAAGGTGGCCGGTTCCGATGCGCCGCCGGTCCAGATTCTCATCGACGGCCTCGGACTGGGCGCCGCCAAGGTCATGCTCCTCATTGTCATCGGCGCGATGCTGTTCTGCGGTCTCGCCAACCTCACCAGCAACACCCGGCAGATCTTCGCCTTCTCCCGCGACGGAGCCATGCCCGGCTCCCGCTGGTGGCACTCGGTCTCGCCGCGTACCCGTACGCCCGTGAAGGCGGTGTGGCTCGCGGTGGCCTGCTCACTGGCCCTGGTCGTGCCCGGCTGGTGGTCCCACACCGCCTTCACCGCCATCGTCAGCGTCAACGTGGTGGGTCTCTTCCTCGCCTACGCCGTGCCGATCTTCCTGCGGCTGCGGCTCGGCGACGCGTTCCAGCCGGGGCCCTGGCACCTGGGCCGCTGGGGCCGGCCGATCGGCTGGCTCGCGGTGATCTGGATCGTGCTCAGCAGCGTGCTGTTCATGCTGCCGCAGGCCTCGCCCATCACCGCCGACTCCTTCAACTACGCGCCGATCGCGCTCGCGGCCGTGCTGGTCGTGGCGACCGTGTGGTGGTTCGCCACCGCCCGCCGCCGCTTCCAGGGGCCGATCAGCTACGGCCGCCCCGACGAGGTCGCCGCGATGGATCTCGTCTGATCCCGTCCGGCCGGCGAGCACCGCGTGGTTCCGGCACGGTGGGCGGCCCGGGTGGGTCGCGCACCGTGCCCGGTGCGGGGGTGCTCGGGCGCCGAGAACGCCTTCCAGTGGACAAGACCAATATTCATGGCGCGGCATGCGCTGAAGTGCTGGCAGGGGCATGCCCGCTGCTCCATAGTTGGCGCAACGTGCAGCAGATCAGCCCCGACCGCACACCTGGGGGTAATCGCGCCCATGAGCAGAGCCCGACAGCCGTCCCGCAGAACCGTCCTGACCGCCGCCGCGGCCGTCGCCGTCGCGGCCGGTGCCGGCACGGCCCCTGACGCCGCCGCCGCGGGGCGACCCGCCACCGACACCGACGACCCCGGCCAGGTGCCGGACCGCCCGGTCGACTACCACGCCTGGACCACGTACCGCGACTGGCGCCTCGGCACCGCCCAGGGCGTCCGGGCCGTCTCCGGCACCCGGCCCGGTGCCGTGATCGGCGCCCCCGCTGGCCGCACCGACTACACCGACCCGCACACCGGTACGACCGCCACCTGGGAGTACGCCACCTGGACCGCCCCGGTCCACCGGCTCACCGTCCCCGCCACCGAGCTCGTCGCCTCCTGGAACGCCCACACACCCGACGGCACCTGGCTCCAGGTCGAACTGCAGGGCACGTACTCCGACGGCACCGGGACGCCCTGGTACGTGATGGGCCGCTGGGCGGCAGGGGACCAGGACATCAAGCGGACCTCGGTGGACGGCCAGAGCGACGGCAAGAGCACGATCTGGACCGACACCTTCGCCATCGACGACGCGAGCACCGGCCTGCGGCTGTCGTCGTACCGGCTGCGGCTCACCCTCTACCGCAGGCCGGGGACGCGGCTGACGCCCACCGTGTGGCGGCTCGGCGCCATGGGCTCGGACGTCCCCGACCGCTTCACCGTCCCCGCCTCCGCCCCCGGCCTCGTCCGGGAACTGGCCGTCCCGCGCTACTCCCAGGAGATCCACAAGGGCCAGTACCCGCAGTACGACAACGGTGGCGAGGCCTGGTGCAGCCCGACCTCCTCGGAGATGATCGTCGAGTACTGGGGCGGCCGGCTCACCCCCGAGCAGCTGTCCTGGGTCGACCCCTCCTACGCCGATCCACAGGTCGACCACGCCGCCCGTTTCACCTACGACTACCAGTACGAGGGCTGCGGCAACTGGCCGTTCAACGCCGCCTACGCGGCGACCTTCGAGGGCCTGCAGGGCGTGGTCACCCGGCTCGCCTCGCTCACCGACCTGGAGACGCTGATCGCGGCAGGCATCCCGGCCATAACGTCCCAGTCGTTCCTGAAGACGGAGCTGACCGGCGCCGGCTACGGGACCTCCGGCCACCTGATGACCGTGATCGGCTTCACCGCGGACGGCGACGTGATCGCCAACGACCCGGCCTCGCCGACCGACGACGCGGTACGACGGGTCTATCTGCGCCGGGAGTTCGAGAACATCTGGCTCAGGACCAAGCGGTACAACGCCTCCGGCAAGGTCGTCTCCGGCAGCGGGGGAGTCTGCTACCTCTACTTCCCGGCCCACCCGAGTCCGCGCCAGCGGAGGGCGCTGGAGGCGGTGGGGGTGCGCTGACCGGGTGAGCGCGCCGAGTGTGCGCACGTGTGAGCAAGCTCATCGCCGCAAACGCCGTCGCGGGTGGCAAGGTGGACAAATGGATATGACCGCACCCCCGGCCACCGTCACCCGCGTCCGCACCGGCGGCCCTCAGGAAGACGGCCCCGAGATCCTCGAACACATCATGGGCTGGGTCCTCGTCGCGGTCGTCGCGATGTTCGTGACCCAGCTCGGCCTGCTCTGACTCGACCCGCTCACGCGTGCGGCATGTTCTGACATACTGCGGAGGTCCCGCCGATCGCCTGGAACAGGGCCGAAATTGAATATGCCGCAGGAGCGTGCCGCTGTCCGTCCCCGGACGCGCGGTACCGAGCGCTCGGTGGCGCGTCGCGCCGAACTCATCGCCATCGGGCGGAAGTTGTTCGCCGACACGTCCTACGACGCGCTGTCCATGGACGACATCGCCCGCCAGGCGCATGTCGCCAAGGGGCTGATCTACTACTACTTCCAGTCCAAGCGCGGCTATTACCTGGCGATCATCCAGGACTCCGTCGCCGACCTGGTCACCTCCGCCGCGAGCGGCCTCGAGATGCCCGCCGTGGACCGCGTCCACCGCACCATCGACGGCTATCTCCGCTATGCCGAGCAGCACCAGGCGGCCTACCGCACGATCGTCAGCGGTGGCGTCGGCTTCGACGCCGAGGTGCACGCGATCCGGGACGGCGTGCGCGAGGCGATCATCGCCACCATCGCCGAAGGCGCTTACGGCCGCAGGGACATCGCCCCGCTCGCGCGGATGAGCCTGCTCTCCTGGGTGTGCAGCGTCGAGGGCGCGACCCTGGGCTGGATCGACCGGCCCGAGCTGTCCCGCGACACCCTGTGCGAGCTGCTGGTGAAGACGCTCGGCGGAGCCCTGCGCGCCGTCGAGGAGCTGGACCCCGCCTACCCCGCGCCCGCGCCGGCCCGGCGCGAGGGCTGACGCACCGGGGAGCGGAGGCTCGTGGTCCCCCGCTCCCGAGTCCCCCGTGCCGGGGGCTAGTTGATGGCCCTGATCAGCTCACCGTTCGCGGTGTCGCCGCTCAGCTCCCAGAAGAAGGTGCCGCCGAGGCCCTGCTGGTTCTTGTAGGCCATCTTCGTGGCGATGGTCGCCGGGGTGTCGTAACTCCACCAGTCACTGCCGCACTTGGCGTAGGTCGTGCCGCCCACGGTGCCGGTCGCCGGGCACTTGGTCCTGAGCACCTTGTAGTCGTCGATGCCCTGCTCGTACGTGCCCGCCGCCGGGCCGGTGGCCGTGCCGCCGGGCGCCGCCTGGGTGACCCCGGTCCAGCCGCGGCCGTAGAAGCCGATGCCGAGCAGCAGCTTGGACGCCGGGATGCCGAGGCCCTTCAGCCTGGCGATGGTGGCCGAGGTGTTGAAGCCCGCCTTCGGGATGCCTGAGTAGGAGGTCAGCGGGGAGTGCGGGGCGGTCGGGCCGCTGGCGTCCCACGCGCCGAAGTAGTCGTACGTCATCGGGTTGTACCAGTCGACGTACTGGGCGGCGCCCGCGTAGTCCGCCGCCTCGATCTTGCCGCCGCTGGAGGCGTCGGCCGTGATCGCGGCCGTCACCAGGCTGCCGGAGCCGAACCTGGACCGCAGCGCCGCCATGACGTTCCTGAACGCCTCCCGGCCGCTGGTGTCGCAGGTGTTGCCGCAGGCGTTCGGGTACTCCCAGTCGACGTCGATGCCGTCGAACAGGCCCGCCCACTTGGAGTTCTTCACCAGGTCGTAGCAGGACTGGGCGAAGGCGGAGGGGTTCTTGGCGGCCTCGCCGAAGCCGCTGGACCAGGTCCAGCCGCCGAAGGACCACAGGATCTTCAGGCCCGGGTGCTTCTTCTTGAGCTTCAGCAGCTGGTTGAAGTTGCCCCGCAATGGCTGGTCCCAGGTGTCGGCGACCCCGTCCACCGACTCGGCCGCGGTGTAGGCGCGGTCGGTCGCGGCGTAGGAGTCGCCCATGGCGCACTTGCCGCCGGTGACGTTGCCGAAGGCGTAGTTGATGTGGGTGAGCCGGGCCGCAGAGCCCGAGGTCTCGACGTTCCTGACGTAGTACTTGCGGTCGTAGGTGCCCCATTCGGTGAAGTAGCCGACGACCTTGGAGCCGGCCTTGACCTGGGGTGCGGCCGGGGCCGCCGCGGTCGCGGTGCCCGCGCCGGCCAGCAGCCCGGCACCGAGGACGGCGGTACAGGCGGCGGCCATGAGGGCCCGGAGGCGGGAGCGGTGGGGAGTGTGCATCGGGTGTCTCCTCGTGGGGGGAGGGGAACGCGCGCCGATTGGCATGAACGCGGTAAAGCGTTGGTCATGCACAGTAGGAGGACTAGACCACTGCGTCAATGGTTCGGACCAATTTCGGGGGCGCTTCCGGAGCCGGGGCACATTCCGGCTGGATTCTTGAAGTAAGCGGTCGTTAACTGGTGACGGGAGGTCGCTGATCGGGCATACTCACAGCGCACAGCCGCTGGTCAGCCGCTTCCCGAGACCCGGGAGCGGGCGCCTCGGCCATCACGGAACGACCAGGCGGAGCCGCCCCCACCCAACGGGCCAGACCGCCGGTGCCCGACCAGGGAGGAGACCGACGCCATGTCCGACCGCGACCCGCAGCCGGTGGAGCGTCAGCTGCCGACGGAGGAGGCGCGGGATCTGCTCGCCCTCGTCCGGGACATCGCCCAGCGCGAGATCGCGCCGAAGGCGGCCGAGGAGGAGGACGCGGGACGCTTCCCGCGCGAGGTCTTCACCCTGCTGTCCGAATCGGGCCTGCTGGGCCTGCCCTACGACGCCGAGTACGGCGGCGGCGACCAGCCCTACGAGGTCTACCTCCAGGTCCTGGAGGAGCTTGCCGCGGCCCGGCTCACCGTCGGCCTCGGCGTCAGCGTCCACACGCTCGCCTGCTACGGGCTCGCCGCCTACGGCACCAAGCAGCAGCAGGTCGAGCACCTGCCCGCCATGCTCGGCGGTGGCCTGCTCGGCGCGTACTGCCTCTCCGAGCCGTCCGCCGGCTCCGACGCGGCCTCGCTGCGCACGAAGGCCCTCCCGGAGGGCGACGACTGGGTGATCAACGGCACCAAGGCCTGGATCACGCACGGCGGCATCGCCGACTTCTACACCGTGATGGCCCGCACCGGCGAGGAGGGCCCGCGCGGCATCACCGCCTTCCTGGTCCCCGGTGACGCACCCGGTCTGAGCGGGGCGGTGCCCGAGAAGAAGATGGGCATGAAGGGCTCGCCCACCGCCCAGGTCCACTTCGACGGCGTCCGGGTCGGCGACGAGCGCCGGCTCGGTGAGCTGGGCCAGGGCTTCTCCATCGCCCTGTCCGCCCTCGACTCCGGGCGGCTCGGCATCGCCGCCTGCGCGATCGGCCTCGCCCAGGCCGCACTGTACGAGGCGGTCGCCTACGCCACCCGGCGCCGGCAGTTCGGCCGTCCCATCGCCGACTTCCAGGGCCTGCGCTTCATGCTCGCCGACATGGCCACCCAGATCGAGGCGGGCCGCGCGCTCTACCTCGCGGCGGCCCGGCTGCGCGACGCGGGCAGGCCGTTCGCCAAGCAGGCCGCCATGGCCAAGCTGCACTGCACCGACACGGCCATGAAGGTCACCACGGACGCCGTGCAGATACTCGGCGGGTACGGCTACACCGCCGACTTCCCGGCCGAGCGCTATATGCGCGAGGCCAAGGTCCTGCAGATCGTCGAGGGCACCAACCAGATCCAGCGCATGGTCATCGCCCGTCACGTGGCGGGACCCGAAGGTCGCTGAACTGGCCCGTGCGGACCGTCGGGGCCGCCAGCCTGATCCACTCCGGGTCGTGGCGGCCCGGCAGGGTCCGGCCCCGGTCGGCCCAGGTCCGCATGAGATCGCGGTAGATGGGCGGATCCTGCGGCACGGGTGGCGGAACCGATTCTGCGGGGCGCGGCACGAAGATACGGCGCTGACGCCCGGGGGCCGTGTACGTGGGGGTCATGCCTGGGCAACGCGGCAGCGGCCGGACAGGTCACCATCCGGCGGTATCGAGCGTCAGTTCAGCCGCGTCCGGTTCCCTCTCTGGCCACCTCCGGTCAACTGACGTACCGTCAGCTGACCATCGTTCAGGGGGTGTCCGTGGCCGACGACCGTCCCGTACCGCTCGACGAGTACCCGGTGCACCAGGTGCCGCTGTCCATGAAGCACGTGGCGACCGGCGACCGCAACGCCTACGACCGTTGCATCTTCCACGTCTTCGACCACGCCGGCCGCGCCCTGCTCATCCTCGGCCTCGGCGTCTACCCCAACCTGGGCGTGATCGACGCCTACGCCACCCTGCGCACGGGGGACACCCTGCACGCGGTCCGCGCCTCCGACGCCCTGGGAGAGGACCGGATGCGGCTCGCGGTCGGCCCGCTGCGCATCGAGGTCCCCCGGCCGCTGACACAACTGCGACTGATCTGCGAGGACGAGCAGCTGTCGTACGACCTCACCTGGACGGCCGCCTTCCCCGCCCTCTGGGAGCCGCACCACCTCCAGCGCCGGGGCGGCCAGCTCACCCTGGAGGGCCGCCGCTTCGTCCAGGCGGGCACCGCGCAGGGCGTGATCCGGGCCGGGGGAGAGGCGTTCCGGGTCACCGCCGGCGACTGGACCGGCACCCGGGACCGCAGCTGGGGAGTGCGGCCGGTACCCGGCGAGGACGGCGGGCGGATCGCCGCGGACCACCCCACCGAGGGCTTCCACTGGATCTGGTGCCCCGTCCGCTTCGAGGACCGCTTCCTGATGGTCATCATCCAGGAGGACGCCGACGGCTACCGTTCGCTGAACGACGCCACCCTCGTCCGGCCCGGCCACCGGGACCGCCAACTGGGCTGGCCACGGGCCGAGATCGGCTACCGTCCGGGTACCCGCCACCCGGAACGGGCGGTCATCCGTCTGGGAGATGCGCGGGAGCCGCACGACCTGGACGTCGAGATCCTGGCCTCCTCGCCGCTCGCGCTCGGCGCGGGCTATCCGCCGGCGGACGACTGGCAGCACGGCACGTGGCGGGGTCCCGGCTGGACCGACCGCCGCACCTACGACATGACCCTGCCGCATCCCCTGGCCGGTTACGGCGTCACCGACCACTCCGCCAGGTTCCGGCTCGACGGACGGACCGGGCACGGCATCTTCGAGCACGGCTCGTTCGGCCGGCACGACCCGAGCGGCTTCACCGGCTTCGACTCGGTCGCACCCTGAGGAACCGGTCGCCCCCTGACGAACAGGAAGGACTCCGGTATGGCCACGGCACCGCGTCCCCGCACCACCACCCGCGATCCCGAGGACCTCGCCCGGCGCCTCACGGCCTGGCTCGGCACCCGGCTGCCCGGCGCCAAGGCCACCGGTGTCACCGTTCCGGCCTCCAACGGCATGTCCAGCGAGACCCTGCTCTTCGACATCGAACACCCCGAAGCGCCGCACCGCGCCTGCGCGTTGAGACTCGCCGCGGACCCGGCGGCGTACACCGTCTTCCCCGAGTACGACATGGCCCGCCAGTACCGCACCCTGCGCCTGATCACCGAGCACACGGACGTGCCCGTACCCCGGGTGCTGTGGCTGGAGGAGGATCCGGGTCCCCTCGGAGCGCCCTTCTTCGTCATGGAGCGGGTCGCCGGGCGCGTGCCCCCGGACGTCATGCCCTACACCTACGAGGGCAGTTGGCTGCACGGGGCCCGCGACGCCGACCGCGAGCACCTGGAGGCTGCGACCATCGGCCTGCTGGCCCGCCTGCACGACCAAGTGCCGGTCGTCGGCGCCCAGTTCCTCGCCCTGCCCGGTCCGGGAGACGCGCTGCGCCGGCACGTGACGGCCCAACGCGCCTACTACGCCTGGGTGGTCGACGGCCTGCCCCGCTCACCGCTCATCGAGGCCGCCTTCGACCGGCTGGAGCAGCTGTGGCCGCGCGAGCCCGGCGAACCCGTCCTGACCTGGGGCGACGCGCGCATCGGCAACGTCGTCTACGACGGTTTCGACCCCGTGGCCGTGCTGGACTGGGAGATGGCCGCGCTCGCCCCGCGGGAGGTCGACCTCGGCTGGACCATCTATCTGCACCGCTTCTTCCACGACCTCGCGGTCGCCTCCGGACAGCGCGGGCTGCCGGACTTCCTGCGCCGCGACCGGGTGGAGGCCCGCTATGCGCGACTGACCGGCCACACTCCACGGGACATGGACTTCCACACCCTCCACGCCGCCCTGCGGCACGCGATCGTCATGCTGCGCATCGCCTACCGCCAGGCGTACTTCGGGGAGGTCGCCGTACCGGCGGACCCGGACACACTGATCCTGCACCACGACAGCCTGCGCGCCATGGTGCAGGGCACCTACTGGATGCGGTGAGGGGGCTCAGGCGGCCTGGCGGCGCATCGCCGGCACGCGCAACGGGCGCGAGCCCGGGCCACCGACGTGCGAGAAGGGCTGCGTCCGCCAGTTCAGGCCCTGGGGGAGCGTCAGCAGCAGGGCGGTGTCCTGCTCCTGCGGCTCGGTGGACTCGTCCGCGGGGCGCGCCTCGGCGGCCGAACGGCCCGTACCCGCACAGACCGTGAGACCGAACGGGTTCCACGGCGAGGCGCACAGCGCGTGCTCCGGCAGGACCTGCTCGTCCGCGAGCAACGCGATCGGCTGGGCGCAGTCCGGGCAGATCACCCGGTACATCTCGAAGGTGTCGTAGGCGTCCGGCTCGTCGTCGAAGACGTCGGGTTCGACGCCCTCCGGCTGGGGCTCGACGACCTGCTGCTGCCGCTTGGACGCGGATCGACCAGGGCGATGGGCACTCTGCATGGGTTTCTCCCCCTAAGGCTGGGCCGTGAAGGCGCTGCGGCCTCGACCACACCAAGCACTTCCCGTCCTCCCTCGGCGGTAATCACGAGACCATCACGGAGCCTGTTCGAGGCGTGTGTCGTTCGTCACATGCCGTGTGCAGGTGCCCGCTGCGGGCCTTGTGCGCCGCTTTTTGTATCGAACCGGCTATGACCTGCGCTCTCGGCTATCCCAGGAGATCAAGCGCACTGTAGGTTTTGGCGCCATGGAGGAGCTGGACCGACAGATCGTGCAGCTGCTCGTCAAGGACGGGCGGATGAGCTACACAGACCTGGGCAAGGCCACGGGCCTGTCCACGTCGGCCGTGCACCAGCGGGTGCGCCGGCTGGAACAGCGTGGCGTCATCCGCGGCTATGCCGCGGTGGTCGACCCCGAGGCCGTCGGGCTGCCGCTCACCGCGTTCATCTCGGTGAAACCGTTCGACCCCAGCGCCCCCGACGACATCGCCGACCGCCTCGGCGGCGTCCCCGAGATCGAGGCCTGCCACAGCGTGGCCGGCGACGAGAACTACATCCTCAAGGTGCGCGTGGCGACTCCGCACGAACTGGAGGAGCTGCTGGCGCGGCTGAGGAGCCTGGCCGGTGTGTCGACGAGGACGACGGTGGTGCTCTCGACGCCGTACGAGGCGCGGCCGCCCCGGATCTGACCGCCACGCGGAGTGCCCCGAGTGCAGCCGGCGCCGGCCGAGGCGGGAAACTGTCCGCTATGAGTGAGCGCACCGCCGAGCCCCCGAAGACCGTCCTCCTGCGCCGAGGAGAGGTGCACAGCCCCGCCGACCCCTTCGCCACGGCGATGGTGGTGGAACGCGGCCACGTCGCCTGGGTCGGCTCCGAGGGCGCCGCCGACGCCTTCGCCGACGGCGTGGACGAGGTGGTCGACCTCGACGGCGCCCTGGTCACCCCCGCCTTCACCGACGCCCATGTGCACACCACCGCCACCGGTCTCGCCCTGACCGGCCTGGACCTGTCCGGCGCCGCGTCGCTGGACGCGGCCCTCGCCCTGGTGCGCGACTTCGCCGCCGCCCGCCCGGACGACCGCGTCCTGCTGGGCCACGGCTGGGACGCCGCCCGCTGGCCCGGCGGCCGCCCGCCCACGCGCGCCGAACTCGACGGGGCCACCGGCGGCCGCCCGCTGTACCTCTCCCGCATCGACGCGCACTCGGCGGTCGTCACCACCGCCCTGCTGGACCTGATCCCCGCCGACCTGCCGCGCGAGGACGCCCCGCTCACCCGGGACGCCCACCACACCGTGCGGGAGGCCGCGTTCGCCGCCGTCACCCCCGCCCAGCGCGCGGAGGCCCAGCGCACCGCCCTCGCCCACGCGGCCTCCCTCGGCATCGGCTCGGTGCACGAGTGCGGCGGCCCGCAGATCTCCTCCGAGGACGACTTCACCGGCCTGCTGCAGGTGGCCGCCGAGGTCTCCGGCCCCCGGGTCGTCGGCTACTGGGCGGAGCAGAACGTCGACAGGGCGCGGGAGCTGGGCGCCGTCGGCGCCGCGGGCGACCTCTTCGCCGACGGCGCCCTCGGATCGCACACCGCCTGCCTGCACGAGCCGTACGCCGACGCCGGCCACGCCGGCACCGCCTACCTGGACGCCGAGGCCGTCGCGGCCCATGTCGTCGCCTGTACCGAGGCAGGCCTGCAGGCCGGCTTCCACGCCATCGGCGACGCCGCCGTGAGCGCCGTCGTGCAGGGCGTGCGCGCCGCCGCCGAGAAGCTCGGCCTCGCCCGGATCCGCGCCGCCCGCCATCGCGTCGAGCACGCCGAGATGCTCACCCCGGAGACCGTCGCCGGCTTCGCCGAGCTCGGCCTCATCGCCTCCGTCCAGCCCGCCTTCGACGCGCTGTGGGGCGGTGAGGACGGCATGTACGCCCGTCGGCTGGGCGCCGAACGGGCCCGTACGCTCAACCCCTTCGCGGCGCTGCTGCGTGCCGGTGTGCCCCTCGCCTTCGGCTCCGACAGCCCGGTCACCCCGCTCGACCCGTGGGGCACCGTCCGCGCCGCCGCGTTCCACCACACGCCCGGGCACCGGGTCTCCGTCCGGGCCGCGTTCACGGCGCACACGCGTGGCGGCTGGCGGGCCGTGGGCCGGGACGACGCGGGCGTCCTGGTGCCCGGCGCGCCCGCCGACTACGCGGTCTGGCGCACCGACGAGCTGGTCGTCCAGGCCCCCGACGACCGGGTGGCCCGCTGGTCGACCGACCCGCGCTCCGGCACGCCCGGTCTGCCCGACCTCACCCCGGGCCGCGACCTGCCGGTCTGCCTGCGCACCGTGGTGGGCGGACGGACGGTGTTCGTACGGCCGGGCGAGTGATCTACGGGGGTGGCGCCGCGCACCAGGGGCGCCGCCGCCCCGCCGCCCGACCTGGGCATCCTCTGCGGCGGTTGGCCCGTCCGGACCGTCGTAGCAGGTCAGACGGCTGTTGACAGTCGACGGCCGGGGGCCGGTAGGTTCGTCCGAGTCCACCACCGGACGCCCGACCGGGGGCGTTCACGCAACTCGTCGCAGCGCCGCTGGGTCAGGACGGTGTGCCGTAACCGGGCACCGTCGCTGGGAGCCAGGCTCAGCGCCCGCGCCGCCGAGGGAACGTTCCGGCCCGGCAAGGTGTGACCCGGGTGGGGCCCGTGCGCTCAGTAGACAACGGCTTTCGGTCGATCCGCAGCCAGCGGGTCCCAGGTCGGCCCGAAGGGCGCCGGGCCCCCATCCGCCGTGGCGGGAGGCCGGCGACGGCGCGCCTCGAAGGTGCCGAAACACGCATTCTTACCCCACTCTTGTGGAATCGACACCGCCCTACGTACAAGTCGGCACGTCAACCAAGGCCGTGGCCACTATGGTGGGTTCCTGCGTACAACCAGAAGGGGCAGTAGTGAACGACGGCGACGGGACCCTGGCGGCCACGGCTCAGGGGAGGCAGTTCGGTCCGCTCGGCACGGCCTTGGTGATCATTCCGACCTACAACGAGGCGGAGAACATCAAGACCATCGTCGGCCGGGTGCGCAAGGCCGTCCCCGAGGCGCACGTGCTGATCGCGGACGACAACAGCCCCGACGGCACCGGCAAGCTCGCCGACGAACTGGCCGCCGAGGACGACCACGTCCAGGTGCTGCACCGCAAGGGCAAGGAAGGCCTCGGCGCCGCCTACCTCGCGGGCTTCCGCTGGGGCATGGAGCACGACTACGGCGTCCTGATCGAGATGGACGCCGACGGCTCCCACCAGCCCGAGGAACTGCCCCGGCTGCTCACCGCGCTCAAGACCGCCGACCTGGTGCTCGGCTCCCGCTGGGTGCCCGGCGGCCGGACCGTGAACTGGCCCAGGTCCCGCCGGTTCATCTCCCGGGGCGGCAGCCTCTACTCCCGCCTCGCCCTGGGCCTGCCGCTGCGTGACATCACCGGCGGCTACCGCGCCTTCCGCCGCGAGACGCTGGAGGGCCTGGGCCTCGACGAGGTGGCCTCGCAGGGCTACTGCTTCCAGGTCGACCTGGCCCGCCGCGCGGTCAAGACCGGCTTCCACGTGGTCGAGGTGCCCATCACCTTCGTCGAGCGCGAACTCGGCGACTCCAAGATGAGCAAGGACATCGTGGTCGAGGCGCTGTGGCGGGTCACCGCCTGGGGCGCATCGGACCGGATCGCCAAGCTCACCGGCAGGAACAAGCGGACGTCGTAGTCCCTGCGTCCCCCTCCCTGTAGTCCCTGCCCCCTCCCCGCGTCCCAGTCCTGGCGTGGTGGTACCTGCCCGGCTCCGCTCGATCATCCCCTTATCCCGCGCTGAGCCGCCGCCAGGCACACTGGGACCATGACGACTGGCGCTCCGACCTCTCCGTACACCACCACCCCCCGGCCCCGGCGCTCCCGGCTGCGCAGGTATCTGCCGCTCGGGGTCGCCGCCTGGCTGGTGCTGGAGATCTGGCTGCTGACCGTGGTCGCGGGCGCGGCCGGCGGGCTCGCCGTGTTCCTGCTGCTCGTCGCGGGCGTCGTGGCCGGCTCCGTGGTCATCAAGCGGGCGGGCCGCCGCGCCTTCCAGAGTCTCAACGAAGCCCTGCAGCGCGGTGGTTCGCCGGAGCGCGGCGGTGGCAACGGCCTGATGATGCTCGGCGGCCTGCTGCTGATCGTCCCCGGACTGGTCTCCGACGTGGCCGGCCTGCTCCTGCTGGTCCCGCCGGTGCAGAAGGCCGTGAGCCGGTACGCCGAGAACGCCCTGGACAAGCGGCTGCGCACGGCGGCTCCGGGCAGCCTGGGCGACGCCTTCCAGCAGGTCCGCATCCACCGGCCCGACGGCAAGGTGGTGCCGGGCGAGGTCATCAGGGAGGACCGGTCCGAGCCGGGCGAGCGGCAGCAGTGGCCGCCGCTCGCCCGCTGAGGCCACCCCCGCACACACCACAACCGGCCCCGCCGCCGGACACACCAAAACCGCGGGCGCCGTACGTCGGGTAGACGTACGGCGCCCGCGGTCTTTGTATGCGCGTTATGCGGACTTGCGGCTGTCCCGAGGATGAACCGCGATGTTCATCGCCCCCGAGCGCAGAACCGCCAGGCGCTCCTCGAGGACCTCTTCGAGTTCCTCACGGGTGCGCCGCTCCATCAGCATGTCCCAGTGGGTACGCGCGGGCTTGGCCTTCTTCTCCTCAGGGCCGTCACCGTCGACGAGGAGTGCCTGGGCCCCGCAGACCTTGCACTCCCACTCCGGCGGAATCTCCGCCTCGACCGAGAAGGGCATCTCGAAGCGGTGCCCCTTCTCACATGCGTACTCCACGGCCTGGCGCGGGGCCAGGTCGATACCGCGGTCCGTCTCGTAGCTGGTCACCACGAGGCGCGTACCGCGAAGAGCTCGCTCACTCATGAATCGTGCCTCCCGGGCTTGTCGCCCACAGGACAGGTGTCGCTGTCGTCGTCATCCGGTCAACGTCCGGTCGGCGGTAAAGATTCCCGTTCCGAGTCCCGTTCCGGGTCATGCGTCGCCGTCGTAGCCGCCCCTTGTTGTACCCACCAGCGCCCGGTTTGTCACATCTGCTAGCAGATGTCACCCAGCGTTTCGGCATCTTTGACGCGCAGTAACGGTACGCCTGGCAGGCCAAAGGCGTACACTACCGCCCTTTTGTGTTGAGCGCTAAATCGATGCTAAATCCTTTCCGGAACCGGGTTGCCCGCCTCGCCGATCGCCCGGCGCACCGGCACCCGCGCCAGCAGGGCGAACCCGATGACGAAGAAGGCCACCAGCGAGACGATCGCCGACCGGTAGCTGCCGGTCAGCTGGTAGGTCACGCCGAACAGCAGCGGTCCGAGCCAGCTCATCCCGCGGTCGCTCATCTCGTACGCCGAGAAGTACTCGGCCTCCTTGCCGGGCGGCACGAGATGCGAGAACAGCGACCGGGACAGCGCCTGGCTGCCACCGAGCACCAGACCGATCCCGGAAGCCAGCACGAAGAAGAACACCGGTGCCTTCGCGGGCAGGAAGTAACCGGCCGCCAGCGTGACCGTCCACGCCACCAGCGAGCCCAGGATCGTCCGCTGGGCGCCGTACGTCCGTGCCAGCCGCCCCATCCCCAGCGCCCCGGCCACCGCCAGCACCTGGACCAGCAGCACGGCCACGATCAGCGTCGACTGGCTGAGCTGCAGTTCCTGCGAGCCGTAGACGGAGGCCTGGGAGATCACCGTCTGGATGCCGTCGTTGTAGATCAGGTACGCCAGCAGGAAGGCGAGCGTCAGCGGGTGCCGGCGCATGTCCCGGGCCGTCGCCGCGAGCTGCCGCAGGCCGGGTGCCGTGCTGCGCTCCACGCGCGCGTGCCGGTCGCGCAGCCGGCTCAGCGGTATGAGCGTGAAGGCGCCCCACCACAGGCCCGCCGAGGCCAGGCAGACACGTACCGCGGCCGTCTCGGTCAGGCCGAAGGAGTCGTGCCCCGAGTACAGGACCAGGTTGGCGACGAGGACGGTGGAGCCCGCCCCGTAACCGAAGGCCCAGCCCCGCGAGGAGACCGCGTCGCGCTCCTCGGGCGGGGCGATCTGCGGCAGATAGGAGTTGTAGAGCATCATCCCGACGGACTGCGCCGCGTTGGCCACCACCAGCAGCGCCCCGCCGAGCAGATACCGGTCGCCGTCGAGGAGGAACATGCCGGTGGTCGCGGCGGCCCCGGTGTACGCCGCGGCCGCGAGCAGCGGCTTCTTGCGGCCCGTACGGTCGGCCAGGCTGCCCACGAGGGGCATCACCACGACCGCCAGGATCACCGACAGGGACACCGAGTAGGCGAAGAAGGAGCCCGCACGGACCGGGACGCCCAGCGGGTGCACATAGCCGTCGGCGTCCGCGGCCCGCTCGGCGACCGCGGTGAGGTAGGGCCCGAGGAAGACCGTCACCACGCTCGTCGAGTAGACCGAGCAGGCCCAGTCGTAGAAGTACCAGCCGCGCTGCTCGCGCCGCAGACCGGCGGTGTCGTCCGCCGCCGGTGTCCGCACGGTGTCGGTTCCCACCCGTGCCCTCGCTTCCCCGCTTGAACTGCGAAGGCTCAGGTCCGGCGGCCGGGTGGTCAGACCCAGACGCCCCGGTCCTCCATGACCTTGCGCAACGTGTCGATGTGATCGGTCATGATGCCATCGACACCCAGGTCCAGAAGCCGGTGCATCCGCTCCGGTTCGTTGATCGTCCACACGTGCACCTGCAGCCCGCGCGCGTGGGCGGCGCGGACGAAGCGGTGGTCGACCACCGGGACGCCCGACTGGGCCTCGGGCACCTGGGCGGCGACGGCCGAACGGCGCACGGCGGCCGGCAGGCCCCACGAGCGCAGCCGCAGGTTCAGCACTCCACGGGTGCCGAACGAGGTGGCCAGCTTCGGCCCGGCCAGCCGCTGGGCGCGCAGCACACGGGCCTCGGAGAACGAGCCCACACAGACCCGGTCCCAGGCATGGGTGCGCTCGACCAGTTCCAGGAAGGGGCGCAGGGCCGGCTCGGCCTTGACGTCGACGTTCCAGCGGACCTCGGGGAAGGTCTCCAGCAACTCCTCGAACAGCGGCACCGGTTCCCGGCCGCCCACGCGCGCGTGCCGTACGTCCGCCCAGGGCAGGTCGGCGATGCGGCCCGCGCCGTCGGTCACCCGGTCGAGCGTCGAGTCGTGGAAGGCGACGAGCACTCCGTCGGCCGTGGCGTGCACGTCGGTCTCGATGTAGCGGTAGCCCGTCTCGACCGCGCGCCGGAACTGCGCCACGGTGTTCTCCAGCCCGTCGGCGGCCCCGCCCCGGTGGGCGAAGGCGATCGGACCGGGATGGTCGAGGTACGGGTGGCGTATGGGCGGCGTCGTGAGGGTCACGGTCGCAGTATGACCCGCTCCGGTGTCGCGGTGGCAACGACCGTGCTGCCGCCCGATGCCGCCGGGACGGCGAACACCCGCAGGAACAGCTGCGCCAGGGGTCCGATGGACACGGCGTACAGCACGGTGCCGACCCCGATGGTGCCGCCCAGCAGGAACCCCGTGGCCACCACCGCCACCTCGATCCCCGTCCGCATCAGCCGGATCGAGTGGCCGGTGCGCCGGTGCAGGCCCGTCATCAGCCCGTCGCGCGGACCGGGTCCGAACCGCGCCGAGATGTACAGGCCGGTCGCCACGCCGTTCAGCGCGATGCCCGCGAGCAGGAGCGGGACACGCACGGCGAGGGAGTGCGCGTCCGGGACGAGCGCCAGCGTGCCGTCCATGGCGAGTCCGACGGCGAAGACGTTGGAGACCGTCCCGAGTCCGGGGCGCTGCCGCAGCGGGATCCAGAGCAGCAGCACCGCCGCGCCGACGATGATCGACACCACCCCGATGGTCAGCCCGGTGAGTTTCGCGAGCCCCTGGTGGAGCACGCCCCAGGGCTCCATGCCCAGGCCCGCCCGGAGGAGCAGCGCGGCACTCGCCCCGTAGAGCGCGAGGCCGGCGTACAGCTGGATCAGTCGTCGTCCGAGACGGTCCGCAGCGGACATGAGGTACCCCCCTGGGTGGTGGCGGTGGCCTGACGCATGTCACTCTGTGGCTTGGGATGTATCGTCATCCATGGCCAATTCGGGGAAGGTGGACTGATCGTCATGGCGCAGTGGACCTCTGCGATGGGGGCCGCGCAGCTCGCCCGGCTCCTCCAGTCCCAGCAGGACCGCCCGGCCGGTCCCGGCACCCGCCGCCCGCCCGCCTACCGTGCCCTCGCCGACGGCATCCGGCTGCTGGTGCTCGAAGGGCGAGTGCCGGTGGCTGCCCGCCTCCCCGCGGAACGCGAACTGGCCCTCGCCCTGTCCGTGAGCCGTACGACGGTCGCCGCCGCCTACGAGGCGCTGCGCACGGAGGGCTTCCTGGAGTCCCGGCGCGGAGCCGGCAGCTGGACCGCCGTACCCGCGGGCAACCCGCTGCCCGCCCGTGGCCTGGAACCCCTGCCGCCCGAGGCCCTGGGCTCGGTGATCGACCTGGGCTGCGCCTCGCTCCCGGCACCGGAGCCGTGGCTCACCCGTGCCGTGCGGGGCGCCCTGGAGGAACTGCCGCCGTACGCCCACACGCACGGCGACTACCCGGCCGGCCTGCCCGCCCTGCGCTCGATGATCGCCGAGCGGTACACCGCGTGCGGGATCCCCACCATGCCCGAGCAGATCATGGTGACGACCGGCGCGATGGGTGCCATCGACGCGATCTGCCATCTCTTCGCGGGCCGCGGCGAGCGGATCGCCGTGGAGTCCCCGTCCTACGCCAACATCCTGCAGCTGATGCGGGAGGCCGGTGCCCGGCTGGTCCCCGTCGCGATGGCCGAGGGGCTGTCCGGCTGGGACATGGACCGCTGGCGCCAGGTCCTGCGCGAGGCCGCGCCCCGGCTCGCCTACGTCGTCGCCGACTTCCACAACCCCACGGGTGCGCTCGCCGACGAGGACCAGCGGCGGCGGCTGGTGGACGCGGCGCGTTCGGCCGGCACGGTGCTCGTCGCCGACGAGACGATGACCGAGCTGTGGCTGGACGAGGAGTTCGCGGGCGGCGGGATGCCGCGCCGGATCTGCGCCTTCGATCCGGCCGGCTCGACCGTCATCACGGTCGGTTCCGCCAGCAAGGCCTTCTGGGCGGGCATGCGCATCGGCTGGGTGCGGGCGGCGCCGGACGTCATCCGCAGCCTGGTCGCTGCGCGGGCCTACGCCGATCTCGGCACGCCGGTGCTGGAGCAGCTCGCGGTCAACTGGCTGTTCAGCACGGGAGGTTGGGAGCAGGCGGTCGAGCTGCGGCGGGCCCAGGCCCGGGAGAACCGGGACGCGCTCGTGGCGGCGCTGCGCCGGGAGGTGCCGACGTGGGAGTTCGACATCCCGAAGGGCGGCCTGACCCTGTGGGTCCGCGCCGGCGGCCTGTCCGGCTCGCGGCTCGCCGAAGCGGGCGAGCGGGCCGGCGTCCGTGTCCCCTCCGGTCCTCGCTTCGGCGTGGACGGTGCCTTCGAGGGCTATGTCCGGCTGCCGTTCACCGTGGGGGGAGCGGTGGCCGAGGAGGCGGCGGTCCGGCTGGCCGCGGCGGCTCGGCTGGTGGAGAACGGGGGCGCGGGAGGTACGGAGGCGCCGCGCACGTTCGTGGCTTAGGGCCCGTCCGGCGGATCAGCCCGGCTCCGGGCAACGGCGTCGTGCCGGCGATCACGCCGCGGATGGGCGTGCCGTGCCCCGCGACTCCGGCCTGATCCGCCGGACAGGCCGTGGGCCGGGTGCAGCGCGGGGCGCGTCGTGCGTCGGCGGCCGCCGTCCGTCGTGGGTCCTCGCGCGCGAACGGCCGCGACGGATCCGCACCCGGCAGCCGGCCCGAACCCGGACGCCGGCCGCTATCCGGCCGCCTCCGCGGCCACCGCCGGCTCGGCCGCGACGGACTCGCACCCGGCAGCCGGCCTGAACCGGGACGCCGCTATCCGGCCGCCTCCGCGGCCACCGCCGGCTTGGTCGCGACGGATCCGCACCCGGCAGCCGGCCCGAACCGGGACGCCGCTATCCGGCCGCCTCCGCGGCCACCGCCGGCTTGGTGAGATCAGCCCGCTCCGGAGGCTGCGCCGGCTCGGCCCCCACGGCAGTGGCCCGCGGCGGCAGCAACTCCAGCACAGCCTTCCGGTCGGCGTCGCTGGTCGCGTCGTCGTACGGATCCGGCGTGCGCGGCACCTGAAGCCGGTGCACCGGCCCCACCCCCAGCCGGGCGTACCCCCGCCCCGGCGGCACGTGCCCCAGGGGCGTGGTGTGCGGCGGAGCTCCCAGCACCGCCTCCGCCTGCCGAGGAGTCACGGGCCCGAGCACGACACGCGCGCGTGTGTGCTGTCGTACCGCCTCGCTCAATGTCTCCGCGCTGTCGAACTGCTCGGCCACGACAACCGTCACGTTCGCCGCCCGGCCGTGCCGCAGCGGCACCTGGAGCAGGGCCTGCGGGTCCTTGCGGCCGTCCGCACCGGCGAGGTGGGTGAAGACGGTCGGGCGGTCCACCACGATCCACAGCGGGCGCCGCGCGTCGGCCGGCGGCGGGTCGCCCGCCTGCCGGGCCAGGTTGATCGCGATCAGCCGCCGCTCGGTCTCCTGCGCGGCCCACTCCAGGCTCGCCAGCGCCCCGGGCAGCGCGCACTCCACGGCCAGCACCCCGTCCCGGCCGGTCAGGCACGCGTACTCACCGGTGCCGCCGCCGTCGACGATCAGGACGTCCCCGTACTGGAGGGCCTGCAGGGCGATCGAACGCAGCAGGGTGGAGGTGCCGCTGCCCGGGTGGCCCATGGCCAGCAGGTGCGGCTCGGTGGAGCGTACGCCGGTCCGCCAGACGACCGGCGGGACGTCGATCTGTTCCTCGCCGTAGGAGAGGGGGAGCGTGCGCTGCACCTCGCTCGGGTCGGTGAAGCCGAGGACGGTCTCGCCCGGCGCGGTGACGAAGTGCTGGGCCGGGATGTCGGCGGGCAGCGGGGGAAGGACGGTGACGGTGAGCTGGTTGCCCACCTCGTCCCACGTGAAGTGGTACTCGCGGCCCCGCCCGGACTTCGCGGTGAGCAGCTGCTCGATCCGCGCGCGGGCGTCGGGCTCGCCGTCCGGGAAGTAGGCGGGGTAGCGGATGACGAGCTCGCCGAGGCGTCCGGCGTCGTCGAACTCGTGGGCGGGAAACGCCTTCTCCCACTCCCCGCCGTGCGCGTACAGCGGGGCCGGGTCCTCGGGGCTGGAGAAGTACGGCACCAGGGCCTCGTAGAGGGACCGGAGCCGGTCGGTCTGGGACTCGTCGGGCCCTTCGGGGGCCGGCGGGGTGCGGTCGCGGCCCTGCCAGGCCGCCGCGGACATCAGGGTGATGACGGCGAGCAGCGGCCCGTACGGTGCCAGCACCACGCCCAGGATCACGGAGGCCACCAGGAACAGCAGCGGCCCGCGTTTGTCCTTCGGGGTGTCCGCCCATCTGCGCCGCCCGGCCGAGGCCAGCCGGCGCAGCCCGCGTGTCACGGTGATCAGCGGGTGGAGTACGTCGGTGGCGCTGTCGGCCGCCGTCCGGGCCAGCTCCCGGCTCCGGGCGAGCTGCATCCGGGCGATCTGGGTGCTGTCCTTGCTCAGGATGCGGGGGAGAGGGCGCCGGGCCACTGCTGACTCCTGGTCGTGCGTGCGGGTGGGGCGTGCGGGATCAGAACTTGAGGCCGCCCAGGAGGCTGGCCAGGCTCTCGCCGCCGGCCTTGATGCTCGGGGCGATGGCCGTGCTCGACAGGTAGAAGCCGAACAGGGCTGAGACCGTGGCGTGCGAGCCCTTCAGTCCGTCCTTGCGGAAGAAGAGGAACACGACAACGCCGAGCAGGAACACGCCTGACAGGGAGAGGATCATTTCGGGCCTCCTGGTGTCGAAGGTGGGGGACAGTCACCATGAGTTCTTCCAGGATCACAGGATGTATCCATACGATTAAAGGTGCAACTGGGTGAAATATGGTTGATTTCGCCCACGCGGCGGAGCTCTCCCGACCCGGTTGACCAGGTCTGCCGCTTCCGGCGGCGTCTGTTGCTGATCTTTACCTCGGGCACATCGGGTCATGTGCCGCGCGAGCCAGTACGCTGACGATTCACTCGTACGGCCGTGTTCCGCTCGCTGCCGTACGCTCCCTGCAGTCCCCCAAGCGTTTTGAGGAGAGGCGGTCCCGCCGATGAGTGAAGCCCCGGACCCGGAGGTCGTGGAGCTGGCGACCAAGATCTTCGACCTGGCCCGGAAGGGACAGACCGAGGCGCTCGTGGCGTACGTCGACGCCGGCGTTCCGGCCAACCTCACCAACGACCGCGGCGACTCCCTGGTGATGCTCGCCGCCTACCACGGCCACGCCGGCACGCTGCGTGCCCTGCTCGCCCGGGGTGCCGCGGCGGACCAGGTCAACGACCGGGGCCAGACCCCGCTCGCGGGTGCCGTCTTCAAGGGCGAGACCGAAGTGATCAAGGCTCTTCTGGAGGGCGGAGCCGATCCCGCGGCGGGGACGCCGTCGGCCGTCGACACCGCCCGGATGTTCGGCAAGACGGAACTGCTGGAGCTGTTCGGCGCGCACTGACGCGCATGTCCTGAGCAGGTACGACACGGAAAACGGGGGAGGCGGTACAGGGCCGCCGGAAATACGGTCGCGGCAGCACAAACCGCCGGGTCATCATGACGACGTGATTCACGGACGCGATGGCTGGGCAGGTGTTGCCGCACCGCGCGGGCCGTGATGCGGTCCGCATGGGCCACCGACGAGAGGCAGAGAGAGATGGTCTACAGCAAGCAAGAGACGGCGGGCGCTCCGACGTTGTGTCACGCGGCCAGGTAGTGCGTGTTCCCCGGTTGCGTCGACGCTTGATGTGAGGCTGTTTCCCATGTTCGATCCGGTCATAGCGCCCAGCGGTACGCTGCTCGGCCTGCTCCAGCGGGGCCGCGGCGACGGCACACTGCACGCGCTCACCGCTCCGCGCGCCGAGGCGCTCGCGGCCCTCAACCACTGTGTGCTGCGCGATCCCCGCCACGACTGGCAGGTGGAGAACCGCTCCCTCTACTACGCCCGGCTCTACCTCGACCTGAACGGCGAGCTGGACGCCATCGAGGCGCACCTCTTCGACCCCGAGGACGTCCTCGACACGGACGAGTCCCGTACGGGCCTCGCCCTGGCCGTCCTCGGGCACCTCGCCTCCTACGGCAGGCGCGACGCGCTCGCGCTGTTGCGCAGGTACGCCGCCCACGGCTCGAACTGGGCCTGGGCCCTGGACGAGCTGGCCCTCAGGGACGACGACGCCGGCCTGCGTGCTCTGGCCGCGCCCGTCCTGGCCCGTTTCTCCGCCGACCCGGAGGGCGAGGCCGAGCTGGCCGCGGCCGTACGGGACGCCTTCGAGCCCAGGCCCTGGCGACTGTGGGCCGAGGATCCCCGCGAACCGATCGCCGCACGCGTGCGTGCCGCCCAGGAAACCGGCTGTTTCGACCGCTGGCAGCGGCAGATGCGGCCCACCGGCCCGCGCCCCGACTGGAGCGTGCGCGCCGTGTTCGAGTGGGCCCAGCAGGGCATCGAGCGCGGTGCCGCCCTCCACGTCCCCGCCGCCCGCTGCCTGGTCGCCGTGGCCGGCCCCGAGGACCGGCCGGAGATCGTCCAGGCCGCACGGAACGGCATCGACGGCGCCCGCTGCACCGCCCTGCGCTACCTCGCCGACAGCAACGACCCCGGCGCCCTCGACCTGATCGAGGCCGCGGTCGCCGACGGTACGACCGTCGTGGTGGAGGCGGCCGTCGACGCCTTCGAACGGATGCGCAGTGTCGCCGCGGTCGACCGCGCGCGCCGCTGGGCCCAGCGCCCCGACGCGCTCGGGGCCGCCGCCGGACGCATGCTCGCCTGCCGCGGCGGAGTCCGGGACCGCGACCTCGTCCTCGGCGCCCTGCGTGAGGCCGTGCGGGGCGAGGGCCCCGACGCGCCGACTCTGTGGACGCTCGTCGACGGCACCGGACGCCTCGGCATCGCCTGCGCGGCGCCGGTACTGCGCCATATCTACCGGGAGACGGCTTCTTCCCACCTCCGTGGCCGCGCCGCTCGCGCCCTGGCCGCCACGGATCCCTCCTTCGCCACCGGCTTCGCCGTCGAATGCCTGTGGGACTGCGAGGAGACCACCCGCGAAGTCGCCGCCCGGCACGCCGAGACCGGCGACGCCCGCGTCGTGGAGCGCCTGCGCCGCCTGGCCGCCGATCCGGCCGAGGAGGCGGAAGTACAGACGGCGGTCCGAAGCCGCTTCGGACCCGACGCCGCCCTCGGCTGACCCCGCGCACGCACCCGGCCCGGGCGGAGGAGCGCCCACCGTGTGAACACCCGGTGTCCCGCAGGTCAGGCGGTCATGACGGCCGTCTGACCTGCTCGGGTGTGCAGCCCAACGCTCATGGGACGTTCCCCGGACGGAAAGATCGAAGTTGACGCGGCCACGTCCTGCGCGGCGACAACACCCGTATGCGTGTCGTCATCGTGACCGAATCCTTTCCCCCCGATGTGAACGGCGTGGCCCACTGCGCGCTCCAGACCGCCCGGCACCTCGTAGATCGCGGTCACCATCCGCTCGTCGTCGCCCCCGCCCCCGCTCCGGGCAGCGGACCGGACACGGACGCCCCGTGCCCGGTCGTCCGGATCCCCTCCCTCCCGCTCCCCGGCTACCCCCAGGTCCGCGTCGCCCTGCCCAGCCGGCGGCTCGCCGCCGCGCTCGTCGAGCACCGCGCCGACGTGGTCCACCTCGCCAGCCCCTTCGTCCTCGGCGTCCGCGGCATGGCCGCCGCCGCCCGGCTCGGCGTCCCGGCCGTCGCCGTCTACCAGACCGACCTGGCGGGTTACGCCCGCACCTACATGGGCGCCGGAGAGGCGGCCGCGTGGCGGCGGATCCGCTCCGTGCACGCCGCCGCCGACCGCACCCTCGCCCCCTCCAGCGCAGCACTCGGCGACCTGGAGGCGCACGGCGTGCCCCGGGTCCGGCTCTGGCCGCGCGGCGTGGACACCGTACGTTTCCGGCCAGAGCTGCGGGACGAGGCGCTGCGCCGCGAACTCGCCCCCGACGGCGAGCTGATCATCGGCTACGTCGGCAGGCTCGCCCCCGAGAAGCACGTCGAACTCCTCGCCGGCGCCTGCGCACTGGAGGGCGTCAAAGTCGTGATCGTCGGTGACGGACCCAGCCACCCGCACCTCACCGAGGCACTGCCCGGCGCCGTCTTCCTCGGCCGCCGCACCGGCGGCGAACTCGCCCGGATCTTCGCCTCCCTGGACGTGTTCGCGCACACCGGCCCCTTCGAGACGTTCTGCCAGACCGTCCAGGAGGCCATGGCCAGCGGGGTGCCGGTCGTCGCACCCGCCGCCGGGGGCCCGCTCGACCTGGTCGCGCACGGGCGCACCGGATACCTGGTCCCGCCGCGTGACGCCGACGCCCTACGGGAGGCGGTCCGCGAACTGGCCGCCAACCCGGTGCGGCGGACCGCGTTCGGCGCCGCCGCGCGCACGATGGTCGAGGGCCGCACCTGGACCGCCGTCGGCGACCAGTTGCTCGCCCACTACGACGACGTCCTCGCGGCACGCCGGACGGCGGTGGCGGCATGAACGGCCAGTCCCTGCGCATCGTCCGGCTCGCCAACTTCGTCGCCCCGGCCTCCGGCGGCCTGCGCACCGCCCTGCGTGAACTGGGCAAGGGCTTCCGGGCGGCGGGCCACGAGCCGGTGCTGATCGTCCCCGGCGAACGGCACACCGACCGTGACACCGAGCAGGGCCGGGTCATCACCCTGCCCGGCCCGCTCCTGCCCGGCACCGGCGGCTACCGCGTCCTCACCGACAAGCGCCGCGTGGCCGCCCTGCTGGAGGAGCTGGCCCCGGACCGTCTTGAGGTCTCCGACCGTACGACACTGCGCTGGACCGGCCGCTGGGCCCGCCGCGCGCGCGTGCCCGCCGTGATGGTCTCCCACGAGACCGCCGACGGCGTGCTGCGCACCTGGGGCCTGTCCGAGAACCTCTCCCGCCGGGCCGCCGACGCCCTCAACACCCGGACCGCGCACGTCTACTCCCGGGTGGTGTGCACGACCGAGTTCGCCGAGCGCGAGTTCGTACGCATCGGCGCGCGCAACGTCGTACGCGCCCCCCTGGGTGTCGACCTGACGGAACGGCACCCCGCGCTGCGCGACCCGGGCCTGCGCACCCTGCACGCGCGCGGGGGCGAGGCGCTGCTCGTCATGTGCTCCCGGCTGTCGGTCGAGAAGCGCCCCGGCACCGCCCTGGACGCCCTGGACGCGCTGATACGGCGCGGGCGCCGGGCCGTCCTCGTGGTGGCGGGGGACGGTCCGCTCAGGGCCCGGCTGGAGCAGCGCGCGCGGGAGAGCGGCCTGCCGGTGACGTTCCTCGGACACGTCTCCGACCGGGCCGCGCTCGGCGCCCTCCAGGCGACCGCGGACGTCGCCCTCGCGCCCGGGCCTGCCGAGACCTTCGGGCTCGCCGCCCTGGAGGCCATGGCGTGCGGCACGCCCGTCGTGGCCAGCGCGTCCTCCGCGCTGCCCGAGGTCATCGGCTCCGCCGGGGCGACCGCGGCCGACCGCGGCGAGGCGTTCGCGGACGCCGTGGAGCTGCTCCTTGACCGCGGCGAGCGCGCACGGCGGGAAGCGGCACGCGCGCGTGCGGAGTGCTTCGGCTGGGGAGCGGCCGTGGAGGCGTTCCTGGCCGCGCACGACGCGGAGGTGCTGTCTCCCCACGGCGTCCGCCCCGTCGCCCGTCGCACGCTGCCGGAGGGCGTGGCATGAGACCCGTCCGCTTCGTCGCCCTCGGGGACTCGCTGACCGAGGGCGTGGGCGACCCCGCCGGGGACGGCTGGCGGGGCTGGGCGGCCCTGCTGGCACCCGCCCTCGCCGAGACCCCCGCCGCCGTGGAGTTCACCAACCTCGCGGTCAGCGGCGCGCAGACCCGTGACGTGCTGGAACGGCAGACCCCGGCCGCCCGGGAACTCTGCCCCGACCTGGTGTCGGTGGTGATCGGCGTCAACGACACGCTGCGCCGCACCTTCGACATCCAGGCGGTGGCCGCCCACCTCGACGAGGTCTACGCGACCCTCACCCGCGAGGGCGCCACCGTGCTCACCGCCTGCCTGCCCGACCCCGGCGCGATGCTGGGACTGCCGAGCGCCCTGGCCCGCCCGCTGGCGCGCCGGCAACGGGCGGTCAACACGGTCGTCCACGCGCTGTCCGACCGCTACGGCGCCGTCCACCTGCATGCCGCGGGGGGCGCCTGGATCACCGACCGTGCCCTGTGGAGCGCGGACCGGCTGCACCCGGGCGAGCGTGGGCACCGGCAGCTCGCCGTGCGCTTCCACGCGCTGCTCACCGAGGCGGGCCGAGCGACGGGACAGCCTCCGTCGCTCGAACCGGAGTTCCCCGCGCCGACCCGGACGGCGAGCCTGCTGTGGCTGGCCACGGCCGGCACCGCCTGGGTGGCCCGGCGCTGCAAGGACCTGCTGCCCCAGTTGCTGCGCCTGGCCGCCGACGAACTGCACCACCGGGCTCGCGGCACCAGCGCCCGCCTCGACCTGCACGCCTCGGCAGCGGTGTCCGCGGCCCTGGCCGCCCTGGCGGCCGACACCGGCCAGGACGCCGAGGGTCGGCGGCGCCCGGCGGACACACAGCCGGCGGGGACACGTGCCGGTGCCTCCCGCGCCTGTGCAGTGGCGGATCCGGCCGGCGAAGGGTCGACGGCGGGGAGCCCGCTCGGCCAGGCCGCGGCGTCGGGCTCGACCGGTGCGGGCACGGGAGCACAGGCGGTGCGGACCACCGTCGTCACCGGGTAGTGTTGACAGGGCAGAATCGTTGAACGATCCTCCCATACCCATGTTGTCTGGTTCCGGTGTGTGCGATTGAATTCCGGGCATGGCAGAGCAGCTGACGGCACTGGCGGACGACCGGGCGCTCCTGGGGCGCACGAGCACGGCGGAACGGGTCTCGGACATCCTCCGCAGCCGTATCGCCGACGGGTACTTCCCGCCCGGCACCCGGCTGTCGGAGGACGGCATCGGCGGGGCGCTCGGTGTCTCCCGCAACACCCTGCGCGAGGCGTTCCGGCTGCTCACGCACGAACGGTTGCTGGTCCACGAACTCAACCGCGGAGTGTTCGTCCGGGTCCTGACCGTCGAGGACGTCGAGGACATCTACCGCACGCGCTCCCTGGTCGAGTGCGCCGTCGTCCGCGGGCTCGGCGAGCCGCCCTACCGCCTGGACGGCGTGGCCGAGGCGGTCGCCGAGGGAGAGGCGGCGTCCGCCGGGAACGACTGGAAAGCGCTGGGTACCGCCAACATCCACTTCCACCGGGAACTCGTCGCCCTCGCCGGCAGCGAACGCACCGACGAGCTGATGCGCAGCGTCTTCGCCGAGCTGCGGCTCGCCTTCCACGTCGTCGACGACCCGCGCCGCCTCCACGAGCCCTACCTCGCCCGCAACCGCCAGATCCTCAAGGCGCTCCAGGCCGGTGCGAAGGGCGAGGCCGAGCGCCTGCTGGAGACGTATCTCGCGGATTCGCTGGAGCGGGTGGTCGAGGTCTACCGGCGACGGGTGGGTGCTGACAGCCCCCAGTAGGGGACGGGGCCGTATCGACGGGGGGTCCGCCGCGTGGGCGCGACCAGCCGCATCCGCCCCACGTGCGGACGGCGCACCACAGCTCTGTGGTCAAACCGGCGGAGCCGCGCCGTTTGGGTCGATGTCAGACCAAGGACCTAGTCTGTGCACCGTGACTTCGCCTGCATCGACGGACCGTGTTCCGCCCCAGCTCAGCGCGGGGCCGCGCCCGGCACCGGGCCCGGCCGCCGACGAGGGGCTGGCGCGGCGGCTGCGCGCGCTCGCCTGCACCGCGCCGCTGCACGACCTCGACGCACGCAAGGCCAACCTGGCCGGCGAGTACTCGGTGTACGGCATGGCCGAGGTGGCCCTCGCTGCCATCGACCTCGTCACGCTCAACATGGACTTCGACACGGGCGCCGACCACGAGCAGATCGTGGCCCGGCTCGTCCCGCGCATCGCCGCCCAGGCCCCCCGCCGGCCGACCGCCGAACACGAGCGCGTGGCCCGCTGGGTCCTGGAGAACCTGATCAACGTCGGCAGCGTCGACCGCGGATTCCGCGCCGTCTACGGCACCTTCGCACCGGACGGCACCTACGTCCGCAGGGACTACGACTTCAAGCTGATCGAAGAGGTCCCCGGCCCCGGCGGCACGGTCTACCTGCGCACCACGGACGAGGCGGTCAACGTCCTGGTCGGCGCCCTCGACACGGACGTCACCAGCGCCCAGATCGCCGCCGAGGTCAAGCTCGAGGTGCTGATCAGCCGCGGCCGGCTCGCCGACGCCCAGCTCGCCGCCGAACAGGCCCGCTACCGCACGGTGCAGTACTCGGAGACCCTGCGCCGCGCCCTGGAGGCCACCCGGCGCAACGTCCGCGCGGTCGACTGGCTCAGCGCCGTGCCCGACATGATCGCCGAGGCACTGGACCACGTGGCCGACCGCTACCGCCACGAGAACGCGATCCTGACCAACATCCGCAAGGCCCGCGACGAGACCGAGGAGCCCGAGCACAAGCGCCGCGCCGCCGAGCTGGTCGACATCGTCAAGGACTGCATCCGGCGGCACACCCAGCTGCAGTCCCGGCTGCTGGAGGCGGGCCCCCTGTTCCGCGCGGAGCAGGACCGGCAGGCCTTCGCCACCCCGGCGACGACGTCCGGGACAGACCTGTACGGCCATCTCGTCGCCCCCGTCCTGCCGTTGCCCCTGGAGCAGGCGATCCGGGTCACCGACGCGTTCTTCGCGAACGGCACGGGCTCGCGCACACCGGTGTCCGTACGGGTCGCCGATCTCGTCGACATACTGCTGACCCCACCCGTCGAGCGGGAGCACCTCGGCGCGGAGATGCCCGAGCCCGACCTGATCGCCACGCCGGACGACAGCCGGTTCAGCGAGGAACAGCTGGCCGCGGCGATGGAGCTGCTGGACCTGCCGGCCGACGCACCGAGGAGGCTGTCGGGCCTGCTCGCCGAGGCCCGGCGGACCGGCGACCCCGATCTGGCCTATCTGGTCGCCCTGTTGGCGGTCCACGCGGCCAGCCCCGCCGTCGGCACCGCCTATCGGCAGGGCGAGGAGAAGCTGCTGTTCGCCGTGGACGACGGGACGGAGCTGGACGATCCCGAGTTCGGCGGGGCGGACCTGATCGTGGGGACCGCGCTGCTGGACGCCGCCGGGATGGCGGCGGACCGGACGGAAGCAGCATGAGTGAGCAACGACGCGACAAGGAGTCCAAGCCGTGACCGAGCACGTCGACTGGAGTGAGCCCGAGCCTGCCGCCGCGCCGGCGGGCTCCGCCGTCACCCCCGCCGACGCCGCCGACGCGGCGCGGCTCGTCGCCTTCGGGCTGCAGCCCAAGCTGCAGCCGGCCCGGGACCAGGAGTACACGGAGCTGCTGCGGCGCTACCGCGAGGACCCCGCGTTCGCGCGGCTCGCCGACGCCGTCGCCGCCGGTCTGGGCCTCGTCGTGCTGGAGGTGTCCCCGCGGGCGGGAATGGCCGTGACGGCCGCCGAGGACTCGGTGTTCGCCGTCCGCATGGGTGACTACGCGCGTCGCACCACCGCCGACTCCTCGGACCGCTTCCTGCACGGTCTCGCCCATCTCGCCGCGGCCGCACTGGCGTTCCCGCGCCCGGAGGACCTGGCCGACGACTCCTACATCGGCCGCGTCACCGTCAACGGCGTCGACGCCTTCGTACGGCAGGCCTGCCGGCGCCTGGAGGAAGGGGCCGAGGAACGGGGCGAGAACACCGACCCGGCGACCGACGCGCCCGGACTGGAGGCCGCCTGGCGGATCTGGGCCAGACGCAGCGCCACCGGCGCCACCAAGGACGCCCGGCGGCCCGCCGCCTCCACCACCGGCATCGTGGCCAAGGCCCTCGCGTTCCTCACCGACTCGGGCTTCCTGCAGCGCACCGGCGACGACAACGGCGGCACGTACCGCACCACGGCCCGCTACCAACTCCAGGTCCGCGACCTGGCCGCCAGCGCCGCCATGGCCGAACTGCTCGAACTGGGCGTCGTCCCGGTGACCGACGGCACGGCCACCCTGCTGCCCGCCGAGGACATCGAGGACCTGGAGCTGGTGGCCGACGCCGGGCTGCCGTTCCACTCCTGACCATCAGAACCACCGCACGTTTTCCTAAGACTTACGACGAGAGTCCGCCATGTACGAGCTGTCCCGGGTCCGCCTCTACTCCATCGGCCCCGCCGGTGCGCGCTACGCAGACACCGTGCTTGACCTGCGGGGCGTCGGCGAGGCCGTGCCCGACCCGGCACCCACGCAGGCGGAGTTCTTCGAGGAGGAGCCGTCCGGCCCGCCGCGCCGGCCCGCGCCCGCGGGCGTGCTCTTCCTGGAGAACGGCGGCGGCAAGTCCGTGCTGCTCAAGCTGATCTTCTCGGTGATGCTGCCGGGCCACCGCAACACCCTCGGCGGCGCCAGCTCCGGTGTGCTGCGCAAGTTCCTGCTCGCGGACGACTGCGGGCACGTGGCGCTGGAGTGGCAGCACGTGCAGACCGGCGAGTGCGTCGTCGTCGGCAAGGTCAGCGAGTGGCGTGGACGGCAGGTGTCCAACGACCCGCGCAAGTTCGCCGAGGCCTGGTACTCGTTCCGGCCGGGCCCGGGCCTGAGCCTGGACAATCTGCCGGTCGCCGAGACCACCGCTGTGCGGCCGCCCGTCGAGGGCACCTCGGGCGCCCAGGGCCGCCGCCGGACCATGAAGGGCTTCCGTGACGCCCTCACGGAGGCCGGCAAGGCCTATCCGCATCTGGAGGTGCACTGGGAGGAGATCCACGACCGCTGGATCGAGCACCTCGGCGACCTCGGCCTCGACCCCGAACTTTTCCGCTACCAGCGGGAGATGAACGCCGACGAGGGCGAGGCGGCCGGTCTCTTCGCGGTCAAGAAGGACTCCGACTTCACCGACCTGCTGCTGCGCGCGGTCACCGACACCCGGGACACCGACGGTCTCGCCGACCTCGTCAGCGGGTTCGGCAACAAGCTGGGCCGGCGCGCCGAACTGATCGCCGAACGGGACTTCACCGCCGGGTCGGCCGACCTGCTCGGGCGGATCGTCGAGGCCGCCGACGCCCGCTCACGCGCGCGTGACATCCACGCGGGCGCCGAGCGCCGCACCCGCACGCTCGCCCGGCGGCTGTCCGGCCGGGCCGTGCAGGAGCGGGTCCGGGCCGCCGACCTCGCCCAGCGGGTCACGGCCGCCGCGTACGCCGTCACCCACTCCGAGGGCGCCCGCGAGCGCAGCGCCCTGATCGCCGCCGAACTCGCCTACCGCCACGCCTCCCTGGCCCTCGCCGCCGCCGAGAAGTCAGCCGCCGCGCAGAAGCGTGAACTGGCCGACGCCCGCACCCTGCACGCCGCCTGGCAGGCCGCCGAGGCCGTGCTGCGCCACCGGGCCGCCGCCGACCGGGTCGCGCGCGTGTCCGCGGCCATCCGGGAGGCCGAGCGGGACGCCGCGCCCGCGCTCGCCGCGCGTGCCAAGGCCGCCGTGGACCTCGTACGGGCCCTGCACGCGGCCGCCGAGAACGCCGAGGCCCTCGCCAACGAGGAGGAGGAGCGCTCCGCCGCCCTCCAGGAGGCCGGCGACCGCGCCTACCGCGACTCGACCACCGCCGCGACCGAGGCACAGCGCGCGCGCAGCGAGTCCGGGCATCTGCGCCAGCGTCTCGCCGAGGTCGAGCAGGAGACCGCCGAGGCCGTCCGCGCCGGCTGGCTCGACGACAGCGCCCCGGACGCCGACCCGGCCCGTGCCGCGCTCGCCGCCAGCGACGCCGAGAAGACCGCCGTCGCCGCCTGGGACGCTGCCCGCGAGGCCGCCCGCAAGGTCACCGAGCACGCGCGCGAGGCGGCCTCGGCCGAGTCCCGCGCGGAACTGACCGCGGCCCGCGCCGCGGACGCCGCGACAGCGGCCGAGCGCGCCCACGAGGCCGAGCGGCGCCTCGCCGAGTCCCTGGCCGCCGAGGAGCGGCTCGCGGAACTGCTGAGCCTTCCGGCCGCGCCCGCCGCCGGGTACGCCGCAGTGCCCGGACCCCGGTCCGGCGCCGACGACGCGATGGCCGAACCGGGTGGGGCGCGCGACGGCGCGACCGACGCCGGCGAGGGCCACGCGGGCGCGGGCCACGGCACCACGGAGCCGACGGGACCGGGCGCGCACGGCACCCCTCGCCCGGGCGCCGAAGGGCCCCTCACGCCCGAGGAACTCGACCGCTTCGCCGATGAGTTGCGCGAGCTTCTCGACGACGCGGTGTCGACCGCCGAACGGCACCTCTTCGACCTGCGCACCGCCGCCGCCGACGACTCCCGCATCCTCGGCGCGCTCGGAGACGGCGGGCTGCTGCCGCCCGGCCCGGACGTCCTGGCCACCGTGGAGTTCCTCGGCGAGCACGGCATCCCGGCGCTGCCCGGCTGGCGCTATCTCGCCCAGGCCGTCGACCCCGCCGACCACGCGCGCGTGCTCGCCGCCCGTCCGGAACTGGTCGACGGTGTGATCATCACCGACCCGGACACGCACGCGCGTGCCCGCGAGGCGCTCGCCGACGCCGCCCTGCTGCCACGCTCCGCCGTCGCCGTCGGGACGGCCGCCGCCCTGCTCGCCCCGACCCCCGCCGACGGCGCCGCCCCCGGCGACGTCTTCCTCGTCCCGCCGAACCCGGCCATGCACGACGAGCACGCCGCGGACGAGGAACGGCAGGCGCTGCGCGCGCGGGCCACCGAGCGCGACGAGGAGATCCGCACCCTCGCCGCCCGCCTCGGCAAGGACCGGGAACTGGCCGCCCGGCTCGCCTCCTGGCGCACCGGCTGCCCCGCCGGACGCCTCACCGAACTCGGCCGGACCGCCCAGGAGACCCGCGCGTTCGCCGCGGAGTCCGAGGCCGAGCTGGCCGAGGCGCGCACCCTGCGCGCGGAGGCCGACGAGGCGGCCGCCGAGGCCGTACAGGTCCGCGACGAGCGGCAGGAGGCCGCGCAGAAGGCCCGCCGCGCCGCCGACGCCCTCGCCGGACTCGCCCACCGGCTCCGCGAGCGCGCCGGATGGCAGGTGAAACTCCGCGAACTCGCCGACGAGGCCACCGAGTCCGAGGCCCGCGCCCAGACCTTTCTGGAGCGCGCCCGCGCCGCCGACGAGGACCGCCGTGCCGCCCAGCGCGCCGCCGACGACGCCCGCCGTACCGCACGCGCCCTGCGTGCCGAGCGCGCCGAGATCGCCGGCGCACCCGACGACGTACCGGTCGAGGACGCGGACGCCCCCAAGGCGTCCCTGCCCGCCCTCCGCGAGGCCTACCGGGCCGCCTCGCAGGTGTACGAGAAGGTCGGCGTCGGCGCCGACCTGCGCGCCGAGCAGGCCCGCGCGGAGAGCGACGAGAGTGCCGCCCGTGCCGAACTCGACCGGCTCAGCAACAAGGTCCGCACCCGCGCCGAGCAGCTGCTGCAGTCGCCGGACGGCTCCGACGGGCCCTCCCGGCAGGCCGCCGCCGCGCGCGCCGAGGAGCTGGTGCAGCTCCTGGAGACCCGTATGTCGAGCGCCAGCGAGCAGCTCGGGCGGCTGCGCGGCGAGGCCGAGCGGCACGCCCCCGCGGAGGGTGAGGCGCACACCGGGCTGCCCGAGGAACTCGTCCCGCGCGACGCCGAGCACGCCCAGGCGCTGCTGCGCACCGCGACCGGCGAGCTCGCCGCCCGTACCGAGGCGCTGGCCGAGGCCCGCGAGGCACACGCCGGGCTGCTGGAGGCCCACCGGTCCGCCGAGGACGCGGCCGGCGGCTTCGACGAGATCGCCGCCATGCTCCGCGATCTGCTGCGCGAACACGCCGCCGAGGAGGAGCAGGAGGAGCCGGAGCCCTACCCCGGCAGCCTGGAGGAGGCCCGGCACTCCGCCGCCGAGGCCCGCCGCTCACTGCGGGGCTGCGCCGCCGACCTGTCCGCCGCCGAGGCGGCCGTGCGCGAGGCGAGTGACGTGCTCGTCCGGCACGCCAACTCCACGCGCTACGAGCAGGTCCGCACCCCCGCCCGGCAGCAGATCCGCGAGCTGCCCGCGTCCGCGCTGCCCGAGCACGCGCAGAAGTGGGCCGACGCCTTCGCGCCCCGACTGCGCGTGCTGACCGACGAACTGGCGCAGCTCGAGCGCAACCGCGACTCGATCGTGGACCGCCTGCGGGGCCTGGTGGAGTCCGCCCTCGCGACCCTGCGCGCCGCGCAGCGGCTCTCCCGCCTCCCGGAAGGCCTCGGCGAGTGGTCGGGGCAGGAGTTCCTGCGCATCCGCTTCGAGGAGCCCGACCAGGCGACGCTCACCGAGCGGCTCGGCGAGGTGATCGACCAGGCCACACGCGCGGCCGTGAAGAAGAACGCCGACCTCCGCCGCGACGGCATGTCCCTGCTGCTGCGCGGCGTCGCGGCGGCGCTGCAGCCGAAGGGCGTGGCCGTCGAGATCCTCAAGCCCGACGCCGTACTGCGCGCCGAGCGGGTGCCCGTCGGACAGATGGGCGACGTGTTCTCGGGCGGCCAGCTGCTCACGGCGGCCATCGCGCTGTACTGCACGATGGCGGCGCTGCGCTCGAACGACCGGGGGAGGGACAAGCACCGGCACGCCGGCACGCTGTTCCTCGACAATCCCATCGGCCGCGCCAACGCCACCTACCTGCTCGAGCTGCAGCGGGCCGTGTCGGACGCGCTCGGTGTGCAGCTGCTGTACACCACCGGCCTGTTCGACACGACCGCCCTGGCCGAGTTCCCGCTGGTCATCCGCCTGCGCAACGACGCCGACCTCAGAGCGGGCCTGAAGTACATCAGTGTGGAGGAGCACCTCCGGCCCGGGTTGCCCCAGCAGCCCCGGGCCGGAGAAGCGGTGCACAGCGAGATCACGGCGACACGGATGTTCAAGAAGCCGGCGTAGCCGTCAGCGGTCCTCCTTGACCAGGTCCGCGCACCTCTCGCCGATCATCATCGTCGTGATGCACGGGTTGACCGCGATCAGGTCGGGCATCACCGACCCGTCGGCGACCCGCAGCCCCTCGACCCCCTTGACCCGCAGCCGCGCGTCGAGCGGGGCCGAGGGATCACCGTCGGCGCCCATCTTCACCGTGCAGGACGGGTGGTAGACGGTGTTGTGCGTCTTGTGGATGTAGTCAAGGAGCTCGTCGTCGGTACGGACGTCCGGGCCGGGCGCCAGCTCGGCCCCCGTCCAGCCGCTCAGGGCCGGCTGCGCGGCGATCCTCCGCGCCAGCCTCAACCCGTACGTCATCACCCGCACATCGTGCTCGTGCGTGAAGTACCGGGGGTCCACCTTCGGCTTGTCCCGGTAGTCCCGGGTCCGCAGCCGTACCGTGCCGCGCGACTTCGCCCTGGTCACGTTGGGCGTCAGGCAGAACGCGTTCTCCGAGGTGGGGTAGCCCCAGCGTGCGGTGTTCATGTCGAAGGGCACCGAGCCGTAGTGGAACATCAGGTCGGGCCGGTCCAGGCCGGGCTCGGTGTCGTAGAAGACGCCCGCCTCCCACCACTGGCTCGACGCGGTGGTCATGGGCTGCTTCGCCTCCCACATGATCACCCCCTCGGGGTGGTCCTGGAGGTTCTCGCCGACGCCGGGGGAGTCGACGACGACGTCCACGCCGACCTCGCGCAGATGCCCGGCCGGGCCGATGCCGGACAGCATCAGCAGCTTCGGGGAGTCGATCGAGCCGCACGAGACGATCACCTCGCGCCGGGCCCGTACCGTGCGGGTGTGCACCAGGTCAGGGTCCAGGTACTCGGCGCCCACACACCGCCGGCCCTCCAGCACCAGCTTCTTGGCGCGCACTCCGGTACGGATCTCCAGATTCGGACGCTTGCCCATGACCGGGTGCAGATAGGCCACCGAGGACGACTGGCGGATGTTGTTCTCGTCCGAGTTGATCTGGAACCAGTTGGCCCCGCGCACCACCGTCTTCCCGGTGTTGAACGGGACCGTGGGTATCCCGGCCTGCGCGCACGCCTCCAGCAGGGCCGCGCCGCACGGGTCGCCGCCCTTCAGGGTGCGCAGCCTCACCGGGCCGGTGCGGCCGTGGTGGTCGCCGGGCGCGTCGTTGTTCTCCAGCCGACGGTACAGCGGGAACAGGTCGGCCGCGCTCCAGCCCGTACAGCCCTGGGCCGCCCAGCCGTCCAGGTCCTCCGCCGGCGCCCAGAAGGCGATGCAGGAGTTGTGCGACGAACAGCCGCCCAGCACCTTCGCACGGGCGTGCCGCATGAAGCTGTTGCCCGTGGCCTGCGGTTCGACCGGGTAGTCCCAGTCGTAGCCGGACTCCAGCAGGCCCATCCAGCGCTCCAGTTTGAGGACGTCGTCGTCGCCGACGTCGCTCGGCCCCGCCTCCAGCACGCACACCGTCACGGACGGGTCCTCGGAGAGCCGTGCCGCCACCACGTTGCCCGCCGTGCCGCCGCCGACCACCACATAGTCGAACTCATCGGTGCTCATGTGACCTCCTCGCGGAATCAGTCGGCCGCCGGAGCGGCGAGGGGAGCCGAGGACGCGGCGGACGCCGCCTCCAGGCGGTGCTCGGCGAGTACGCCGGTGCGATGGCGCTGGACGAACCAGTAGTAGGCGAAGCCGCCTCCCGCGATGACCGCGACGAACAGCACCGCACCCCAGCGCAGGTACCAGTGGTACGGCGCGCTCGCGTTGTAGACGGCGGCGCGCGGCCAGATCAGGTTGACCGTCATGACCGCGCCCCACACGACCGCGACGATGTTGACGAGCAGCCCCCAGCGGCCCAGCGAGAACCGGCCCCCGCCCGCCGGCTGCCAGGTGCCGCGCAGCCGGGCCACCAGCATCGGCGCGGTGACGCCCAGGTAGGCGAGGTAGATCATGATGATGCCGATGCTGGTGACGACCGTGAAGATCTGTGGCTGGCGGATGTTGACCACGAGGATCGCCAGCGCCAGCACACCGATGATCACGGCCGGCAGGACCGGGGTCTGGAAGCGGGGGCTGACCCGGGCCAGCAGCGAGGACGCGGGCAGGTTGTTGTCCCGGGCCATGGCGAACGCCAGCCGGATCGCCGCCGTGTGCACGGCCAGCGCACAGACGGTGACCGCGATCAGCACGCACCACAGCATCGCCTTGCCGGCCGTCGGACCGAGTACGTCGAGCACGACGTACTGCAGGCCGTCCGTGGACAGTTTGTCGCCCTTGAGGCTGGAGACGCTCATCAGCGCCAGCAGCAGGACCAGACCTCCCAGTACGAAGGAGGCGACGATTGCGCGGATGATGGCACGGGGGGCGTTGCGGGACGGGTCCAGGGACTCCTCGCCGAGCGAGGCGGCGGTGTCGAAGCCGTACATGACGTACGCCGAGGCCAGCGAGGCCACCAGGAAGGCGCCGAGGTAGCCCGTGGAGTAGCCCGATCCCGTGTGGTTCGTCTGCATGACGACCTGGGGGCCGCGCGTGATGTGGACCGCGAACAGGATGATCAGTACAACGGTGGCGATCAACTCGATGAAGACGCCCGCCGTGTTGATGGTGGCCATCAACTTGACGCCGAACGCATTGATCAACGTGGTGAAGAGGATCAACACGCCTGCCAGGACGACCGCGTTCGTCGCCACGTCGTACTTCCCGGTGCCGTCCCCGACGAACTGGAACGTGGACGAGATCTGCGGCAGCGTCAGCTGGTAGGCCAGCGCGACCGCCGCGATGGACACGATGGACGCGATCAGCATCATCCACCCGGCCAGCCAGCCGAGATGCGGATTGCCGATCTTCTTCGACCAGTTGTAGACCGAGCCGGCCACCGGGTAGCGGGCCGCGAGTTCGGCGAAACACAGGGCGACCATGAACTGGCCGACGAACACCATCGGCCACGACCACCAGTAGGCGGGACCGCCGCTGCCGTAGCCGAAGTAGAACAGCTGGAAGGTGCCCGTCAGGATCGAGATGTAGCTGATCCCGGCGGCGAAGGTGTGGAAGTTGCCGAGCGTGCGTTTGAGTTCGGGCTTGTATCCGAACTCGGCGAGTTCGGCGTCGTCGTGGTGGTGGGGGCCTGGCGATTGCTCGGTGGTCGTCATGAGCGGACTCCTCTGGCTTTCAGTCGAACCAGCCCTGCGGTGCCGGCGCCGTGGTGCGCCAGATGTGTTTCGTCTCGCGGTACTCGGCGAGCCCCGCCGGCCCGAGTTCGCGCCCGAAACCGGACTGCTTGTAACCACCCCACTCGGCCTGCGGCACGTACGGGTGGTAGTCGTTGATCCAGACCGTGCCGAGCCGCAGCCCCGCCGCGACCCGGGCGGCCCTGGCCTCGTCGCCGGTCCAGACGGCGCCCGCGAGGCCATAGATCGTGTCGTTGGCGAGGCGAACGGCCTCTTCCTCCGTGGTGAACCGCTCGACCGTCAGCACCGGTCCGAAGGACTCCTCGCGGACCACCGACATGCCGCTGGTGCAGGCGTCCAGCACCGTCGGCAGGTAGTAGAAGCCCTCGTCGTAGCCGGGGCCGGAGGGCCGGGCGCCGCCGCAGCGCAGCACCGCGCCCTCCTCGACGCCCTTGGCCACATAGGCCTCGACCTTCGCCCGGTGGGCCGCCGAGATCAGCGGCCCGGTCTGCGCACGCTCGTCGAACGGGCCGCCCAGCCGGATCAGCCGGGCCCGGCGTACGACCTCGTCCACGAGGCGGTCGTGCAGCGCGTCCTCGACCAGCAGCCGGGCCCCGGCCGAGCACACCTGCCCCGAGTGCAGGAACACGGCGGTCAGCGCCATGTCGGCCGCCGCGTCGAAGTCGGCGTCCGCGAAGACGATGTTGGGGTTCTTCCCGCCGAGTTCGAGCGCGACCTTCTTCACCGTGCCCGCGGCGGCCGCCATCAGCCCGCGGCCGGTCCGCAGACCGCCGGTGAAGGAGACCAGGTCGACGTCCGGATGGTCGCCCAGCGGGGCGCCCGCCTCCGGACCGGCGCCCAGCACCAGGTTCGCCACGCCCGCCGGCAGCCCCGCCTCCACCAGCAGCCTCACCAGGTGGATCGCGGTGTGCGGGGTCAGCTCGCTCGGTTTCAGCACGAAGGTGTTGCCCGCCGCGAGGGCGGGGGCGACCTTCCACGCGGTCTGCAGCAGCGGATAGTTCCAGGGCGTGATCAACGCGCAGACGCCGACCGGTTCGTACACCACCCGGCTGTCGACCCCCTCCCGCCCGGTGTCGACCACCCGCCCCGTCTCGCTCGCGACGAGCTGCCCGAAGTAGCGGAAACAGTTGACGACATCGTCGATGTCGTACGCGCTCTCCACCAGCCGCTTGCCCGTGTCCAGGGACTCGCTGCGGGCGAGGGCGTCCCTGTCGCGGACGAGGAGGTCCGCGACCCGCAGCAGCAGGTCACCGCGCTCCCGCGCGGGCGTTCGCGGCCAGGGTCCGGTGTCGAAGGCGCGCCGGGCCGCCGCGATCGCCTCCACGGTGTCCTTGCCGCTGGCCTCGTCCACGACCCCGACCGGAGAGCCGTCGGCGGGACAGCGGATCTCCCGGGTGCGCTCGTCCAGGGCGCTGCGCCACTCGCCGTCGATGAAGAGGTCAGGCACGGTCGTCCCCCAGCCGGGTCAGCAGCCACTCGTGGAAGATCCCGATGTGGTGCTCGTTCGGGACCAGCACCCCGCCTCGGCGGTACGCGCGTGAGGACATGGCCGGCTGGGTGCGCTCGCACGCCTCGAAGTCCTGCGCGTTGACCCGGTGGAACAGCTCCACGGACTTCGACACGTCCGCGCCGGACGCCACCACCTCCGGCGCGTACAGCCAGTCGCACTCCACGACCGTGCGGTCCTCGGCCAGCGGGAACATGCGGTGCAGGATGACGTGGTCCGGGACGAGGTTGACGAACACGGTCGGCTTGACCGTGATGGCGTAGTAGCGGCGGTCCTGGTCGGCGCTGACCTCGGGAAGCCTGTCGAAGCCCGCGCTGCCGTCGACGGTGAACCCCTTGATGTGCTCGCCGAACTCCGCGCCGTGTCCGACGTAGTACTGGGCGGCGAACCCGTCGGCGAACTCCGGCAGAACCTCGGTGAGTTCGGGGTGGATCGTGGCGCAGTGGTAGCACTCCATGAAGTTCTCGACGATCAGCTTCCAGTTGGCCTTCACGTCGTAGGTGATCCGCTTGCCGAGGGCCAGCCTCTCGGTGCCGTAGTGCGCGATGGCGGCGGCGTCGCCGAGCCGCTCCACGGCCGCGTACATCACGGTCTCCTCGAAGGACGGCGGTTCGTCGGCGAGGCACACCCAGGCGTAGCCGAGCCATTCGCGCAGGGCCACCTTGATCAATCCGTACTCGACTCGATCGATGTCCGGCATCTTGATCAAGTTGGGTGCGGCGATCAACCTGCCGTCGAGGTCGTACGTCCACGCGTGGTAGGGGCACTGCAGAGTGCGGCGCACCTCGCCGGACTCCTCGGTGCACAGCCGGGCGCCCCGGTGCCGGCACACGTTCAGGAAGGCGCGCAGCTCACCCGTACGCGTGCGGGTGACGATGACGTTCTCGCGGCCCACCTGGACCGTGCGGAAGGCACCCGGCTTGTCCAGGTCGGCGCTGCGGACCGCGCAGAACCACAGGGACTCGAAGAGCTTCTCCTGCTCCTGCCGGAAGACGTCCGGGTCGGTGTAGTAGTGGCCCGGAAGCGTCGCGATGAGGCTCGGGGAGGTCGGGGTCGTCGTCACGGGAGGCTCCTCAGGCGGGCGCGGCGGCGAGACGGGCGGGGTCGAACAGGCCGATCGGGTGCGCGGTCGAGCCGGTCAGCGCCAGGTCGGCCAGGATCTCGCCGACGACCGGCACGAACTTGAAGCCGTGCCCCGAGAACCCGCAGGCCACGGTGACCGACTCCGGGTGGTGGGGGTGCCGGGCGATCACGAAGTGCTCGTCCGGGGTGTTGGAGTACATACAGGTGGCGGCCTTCAGGAAGGTGCCCGGCAGGTCCGGGATACAGCGGGACATGTGGTCGGCCATGGCCCGGACCTCGTCCTCGTGCACGGTCCGGTCGATCGTCTCGGGGGTCGTGACCTGACCCTTGCGGAAGAAGGCGACCTTCGCGCCCAGTTCGGGGCCGTCGATGGCCGGGAAGCCGTACACCTGGACCCCGGCCGCGTCCTCCCAGATGTAGATCGGGTGGTTCTCCGGGCGGAACGGCCCGGTGCCGCCGCTCGGCTGGAACCAGTACATGACCTGCCGTTCGATGGTGAACGGCACCCCGAGGTCGGTGAGCAGCTGCGGTGCCCACGCGCCCGGGCAGATGACCAACTGGCCGGCCGTGTACGTGTTCTCGGCCGTGTGCACGCGCACCCCGTCCCGGTACGGCTCCCAGCGCAGCATCGGTTCCTCGAAGTGCAGCTCTGCGCCCTGCCGCGTGGCCCGCTGGAGGTGGGCGGCGACGGTGTTCTCGGGGCGGAGCAGTCCGGCCCTCCGCTCGTACAGCGCCACCTCGTCGTCGCACGGCGTGAGCGTCGGGAAGCGGCGGCGGATCTCCTTGGCGTCGAGCATCTCGTGCGGCAGGTCCCACTGCTCGGCCGAGCGCAGCGAGCCGGCGACGGTCCGCGACTCCGGCCGGCCCACCATCACCCCGCCGCTGAGGATCGCGATCTCCCGGCCGGTGGCCCGCGCCAGGTCCTCGTACAGCTCGTAGGCGCGCAGCAGCAGCGGCACGTAGGCGGGGTCCTCGAAGTACGACTGCCGGGTGATCCGCGAACCGCCGTGGCTGGAGCCGCGGTTGTGCACCGGACCGAACTTCTCCAGCCCGAGGACACGGGCGCCGCGCGCGGACAGATGGTGCGCGGCGGCGCTGCCCATGCCGCCGAGACCGATGACGATGACGTCGTAAGACGGTGACACGGGAGTCTCCTAGCGACGGATGCGGGTCATCTTCGGGTCGAACAGCGGCTCGTCGGCGACGGTGGCCGGCACCTTCTCGCCGAAGTACTCGATGTGCACGCCCGTGCCGGTGGCAAGGCCCGCGGGAAGCCAGGCGTAGGCGACACAGCGGCCGAGCGTGTAGCCGTACGACGCGCTGGTCACGTAGCCGGCAGGGGCGCCGTCGACCAGCACCGGCTCCTTGCCGAGCACCACGGCCGCGGGGTCGTCGAGCAGGAGCGGGGTGAGCCGGCGCGAGGGCTCCCCGGCCCGCTCCAGTGCCGCCCTGCCGACGAAGTCCTCCTTGTCCATACGGACCGCGAAGCCGACGCCGGCCTCGAACGGGTTGTGCTCGTCGGTAATGTCGGTGCCCCAGGCGCGGTAGCCCTTCTCCAGCCGCAGCGAGTTGAAGGCGGACCGCCCGGCCGCGATCACGCCGTGCTCCTGGCCGGCCGCCCACAGGGTGTCCCAGAGCCGGAGACCGAGGTCCGCGGTGGTGTACAGCTCCCAGCCCAGCTCGCCGACGTAGCTCAGGCGCATCGCCGTCACCGGCACCTGTCCGAGGAAGGTCTGCTTGGCCCGGAAGTAGCCGAAGCCCTCGTGGGAGAAGTCGTCGCCGGTCAGCGGCTGGACCAGGGCACGGGCGAGCGGTCCCCAGACGCCGATGCAGCAGGTGCCGGAGGTGATGTCCCTGATCTGCACGCCGGCGGGCGCGTGCCGCAGCAGCCGGTCGAGGTCGGCGGGGGAGTTGGCGCCGACCTGGAAGAGGTCGGGAGCCAGGCGGGCGACGGTGAGGTCGGAGCGGATGCCTCCGGTCTCGTCCAGGAGCAGGGTGTAGGTGACCGCGCCGGGCTTCTTGCGGAGGTTGTTGCTGGTCATGCGGTCCAGGTAGGCGAGCGCACCGGGGCCGGTCACCTCCAGGCGGCGCAGCGGGGTCATGTCGTACAGGGCGACCTTCTCGCGGGTCGCCCGGGCCTCGGCGGCGGCGATCGGGGACCAGTAGCGGGCGGACCAGGCGTCGCGCTCGGGGAGGTCGCCGAGGGCGTCCACGAGCGGGGCGTTCGCCTCGTACCAGTGCGGACGCTCCCAGCCGTTGCCTTCCAGGAAGAACGCGCCGAGTTGCTGCTGACGGGCGTAGAAGGGGCTGACGCGCAGCGGCCTCGGCTGCTCCATCGGCTGGAGGGGATGCAGGACGTCGTACACCTCGACGAACTGCTGTGAGCCGCGTTCACGGACGTACGCCGGTGAACGCTGCGCTTCCTCGAATCGCGTGAGGTCGCACTCGTGCACGTCGACGGAGGGGCGCCCGTCGACCATCCACTCGGCCACCGCCTTCGCCACCCCGGCGGAGTGCGTCACCCACACCGCCTCGGCCAGCCAGAAGCCGCGCAGCTGCCGGGCTTCTCCCAGGACCGGCATACCGTCCGGGGTGAAGGAGAAGACGCCGTTGAACCCGGTCTCGATCTCCGTCTCCCGCAGCGCGGGCAGCAGCCGCCGGCAGTCCTCCCAGCTGGGCGCCCAGTCCTCCTCGGTGAACGGGTACGAGGACGGCATCTCCATGTCCTGTGCGCGCGCCTCGTCGTACGCGAGCACGGCGAACGGGTCCACCGGCAGCGGCCGGTGCGCGTACGAGCCGATGCCGATGCGGTCCGTGTGCTCACGGAAGTACAGATCGCGGTCCTGGAAGCGGAGGATCGGCTTCGAGGCCTCGGCCGTGGCGCCGCTCAGCCCGGGGAGCGGCTTCGTCCTCGCGTACTGGTGCGCGAGCGGCTGCAGCGGTACGTCGACGCCGGCCAGGCGGCCGATGACCGGCCCCCAGAATCCGGCCGCGGAGACCACGTGGTCGGCGGGGAAGGTGCCCCGGTCGGTGACCACGCCGGTGACCCGGCCGTCCGCCCGCTCGATACCGGTGACCGTGTGGCGGTCCAGGAAGCGGGCGCCACGCGCGGTGGCCCGGTCCATCTGGGCGCGGGCCGCGAGCAGGGCCCGGGCCAGGCCGTCGTCGGGCGTGTGGAATCCGCCGAGGACGACCGACTCGTCCAGCAGCGGCCACAGTTCCCTGCAGCGGGCGGTGCTCACGACCTCGCCGCGGATGCCCCAGGAGGCGGCGTAGCCGGCCCTGCGGTGCAGTTCGGCCAGGCGCTCGGGGGTCGTCGCGAGTTCCAGGCCGCCGACCTGGTCGAAGCAGGGGACGCCGTCGACCTGGAGGGAACAGAACTTCTCGACGGTGTACCTGGCGAACTCCGCGAGGGTCTTGGACGGGCTGGTCTGGAAGACGAGCCCGGGCGCGTGCGAGGTGGAGCCGCCCGGGGCGGGCAGGGGGCCCTGTTCGAGGACGGTGACGTCGGTCCAGCCGCGGGCGGTCAGCTCGTCGGCGAGGGAGCAGCCGACGATGCCGGCGCCGATGACGACGACGCGGGGGCCCTGGGACCGGTTTTCGGGGGTGCTGGACATGCCCCTCCTTGTGGTGGCGGGGATGGCAGGTGCGGGGGAGTCGCTCAGACGGCGGGGACGTTCGCCCGTTCGGCGGCGATCGTCGTCTCCTGGCCGTGCCCGGAGTGGACGACGGTGTCGCCCGGCAGGGTGAGCAGCCGGGCACGGATGGACGCCTCGATGGCCGGGCGGTCCGAGTAGGAGCGGCCGGTGGCGCCGGGACCGCCGTGGAAGAGGGTGTCGCCGGTGAAGACGGCGTCCAGGAACGGGGCGTACAGGCAGCAGCTGCCCCAGGTGTGGCCAGGGGTGTGGACGACCTGGATCTCGATCCCGGCGACCGTGAGGAGGCGGCCGTCGGTCAGTTCGCCGTCCGGTTCGCGGCCGGGATGGGTGTGGGACCACAGCTCGTGGTCGTCCGGGTGGAGCAGGACGGGGGCGCCGGTACGGGTGGAGAGCGCGGCCGCGGCGCCGATGTGGTCGTCGTGGGCGTGGGTGCAGACCACGGCGGTGACCCGGCGGCCCGCCGTGGCGCGGTGGATCGCCCCGGCGTCGTGCGCGGCGTCCACGATCAGCACCTCCTCGTCGTCACCGATCAGCCAGACGTTGTTGTCGACGTCGAAGGTGTCCCCGTCGAGACTGAACGTGCCGTGTGTGACGACGCGTTCGATGCGTACGGCGCCCTTCACAGCACCACCACCGAGCGCAGCACCTCGCCCCGGTGCATCTTGCCGAACGCCTCCTCCACCTGGCCCAGGGAGATGGTCTCGGACACGAACGCGTTCAGGTCCAGCAGGCCGTACAGGTACTGGTCGATCAGGAACGGGAAGTCCCGGCTCGGCAGACAGTCCCCGTACCAGGACGACTTGATAGCGCCGCCGCGCGAGAAGACGTCGATCAGCGGGAGTTCGACCTTCATCTCGGGGGAGGGGACCCCGACCTGGACGAGCAGACCGGCGTGGTCGCGCATGTAGAAGGCCTGCTCGAAGGTGTCGGGCCGGCCGACGGCGTCGATGGCGATGTCCACGCCGTGGCCGTCGGTGAGCGCGCGGACCGCCTCGATCGGGTCGGTGCCCCGGGAGTTGACGGTGTGGGTGGCGCCGAACCTCTCCGCCTGGTCGAGCTTCTTGTCGTCGATGTCCACGGCGATGACCTTCATGGCGCCGTTCAGGCAGGCACCCGCGATGGCCGCGTTGCCGACGCCGCCGCAGCCGATGACGGCGACCGAGTCACCGCGGCCCACGTTGCCGGTGTTGACCGCGGCCCCGTAACCGGCCATCACGCCGCAGCCGATGAGTCCGGCGGCCTCGGGACGCGCAGCCGGGTCGATCTTCACCGCCTGACCCGCCGCGACCAGCGTCTTCTCGGCGAAGGCACCGATGCCGAGGGCGTTGCTGAGCGGGGTCCCGTCCAGCAGGGTCATCGGCTGGGCCGCGTTGCGGGAGTCGAAGCAGTACCAGGGCCGGCCGCGGCGACAGGAACGGCAGCTGCCGCAGGGCGCCCGCCAGGCCAGCACCACGTAGTCACCGGGCTTCAGGTCGGTGACACCCGCGCCGACCGACTCGATCGTGCCGGCCGCCTCATGGCCGAGCAGGAACGGGAAGTCGTCGTTGATCGCACCCTCCCGGTAGTGGAGATCCGTGTGGCACACCCCGCAGGCCTGCACCCTCACCAGGACCTCACCGGGCCCCGGATCGGGAACCACGATCGTCTGCACCTCCACGGGTGCGCCCTTCTTCACAGCGACTGCGGCACGGACCTCGTGTGGCACGACAAGCTCCTCTGCTGTTGCGCATTGCACGATGGGTTGCGTGATGGGGAACATATTGAGAACGGCGTCACACGGCCGTCAAGGGGTGCGCGTTAACCCTTGGCAAAAGGAACCTGTGGGGCGAAACCTGTCGGACACACGGCGGGGGGGGGGGGGGGGGGGGGGGGGGGGGGGGGGGGGGGGGGGTGGGGGGGGGGGGGGTGGGTGGTTGGTTTTGTTGTTGCCTTCCGCGCTCCCCCCCCG
>NZ_JBVJVZ010000013.1:140666-165977 GCF_055603245.1 Streptomyces sp. NPDC037290
CGAAAGACACCGCGGCCCACACCCCCCCCCCCCCCCCCCCCGCCCCCCCCCCCCCCCCCCCCCCCCCCCCCCCCCCCGCGGTTGGTGCGCTGGGCCTGTGCTGCCCGGTCTCCGTGGGGCGTCCGCCCGCCGGTCCGTCAGAAGCCGTAGCCCATCCGCCGCGACAGCTCCGCGCTGGCCGCCACCGTCCGCTTCGCCACCTCCGGCAGACGGTCCGGATTCAGCCGGTACACCGGCCCCGAGACACTGATCGCCGCGATCACCTTGCCGTCGTGCGCGCGCACCGGTGCCGCGACGGCGGCGAGCCCCAGCTCCAGCTCCTCGATCGTGACCCCGTAGCCCTGCTCGACCACGGCTTCCAGTTCCGCGCGCAGCATGGCCGCGCCGGTGATCGTTCGGTCCGTGAACCGCGGCAACGAACGCGCCAGCAGGCCCTCGCGCAGGGTGGGCGGCATGTGCGCGAGCAGCACCTTGCCGCTGGAGGTGGCGTGCAGCGGGGTGCGTCTGCCCAGCCAGTTCTGCGCGGTGACCGACGCGGTGCCGCGGGCCTGCATGATGTTGACGGCCGCGTCGTCGTCGAGCACGGCGATGTTCACGGTCTCGCCCAGCTCGTCGGCGACCTCCCGGCAGACCGGAACGCCCTCCTGGGAGATGTCCAGCCGCACTGCCGCCGCCCCCGCCAGGCGCAGTACGCCCGCCCCCAGGTAGTACTTGCCGCGGTCCTTCGCCTGGGCCACCAGGCCGCGGTTCTCCAGGACGCCGAGCAGCCGGAAGGCCGTGGACTTGTGTACGTCCAGCTCCTCGGCGATCTCGGTGACGCCCGCCTCGCCGTGCCGGGCGAGGATCTCCAGCACACTCACGGCGCGGTCCACGGACTGCACCGCACTGGCCGTGCCGCGGCCGCTTTGCCTCTCCGGGGCTCGTGGGTTCCGCGTGTTCTCCTCGCTGCGGTCAGACTGCTTCTGCGTGCGGGTCATGGCTCAACTCTCACCACCTGTGGGCCCGGTTCGGGCCGCATCTGCGGGAAGCCCTTGACGCGGCGGCCGTCCCGCGCGGATTCTGTTGCGCATAGCGCTAGAGCGTGCGCCATACGAAACATCATGTTACCGAAGCGTCCGGATCCCGGAAGGGTGCCGGACGACCCGGACCCGAGTCGGTCCGTCATCGCCTTGCCGCTGCACTCCCTTACCGCTGCCGGGCCGGACCACCGCGCGTCCGGGCTCCCGGCCGCATCCCTGACGCCTGCATCGAGCAGGTCCGGACCCGAGTGTCCCGGACCGAGAGGGGGGCCCGTGATTCCCGTCTGCCGCCTCGAAGACCTCCCCGAGGGCGAGTCCGTCCGCGTCGCGACCACACCGCCCATCGCCGTGTTCCGCACCGAAGACGGCGGGTTGTACGCCATCGACGACACCTGTACCCACCAGGACGCGTCCCTCTCCGAGGGCTGGCTGGAGGGCTGCCTGGTCGAATGCCCGCTGCACGCCGCGTCCTTCGACCTGCGCACCGGAGAGCCGACCTGCCTGCCGGCCCGCCGCCCCGTACGCACCCACCGCGTCACCGTCGAGGACGGCATCGTCCACGTCCACCTCACCGCCGAGGAGGGCACGGCCGCATGAACCCCGCCAAGAACCCGGGCGGAGCCCCCGCTGCCCCACCGGGCCCGCGCGGCTTCCCGTGCCGGAGTGACCGCGTGAATTCCTCCGGCGGTCGCCGCGGCGACCGTGCCCCGAGACAGCCCCTGCTCCGATCCGTCACCTCCTGGCCCGCCGTCAGGACCCTCACGCGCCGTTCCTCGGACGAGGCACCGGTCCGCCCCCACCGCCCCGCCGCCCCCGCGAGGAGCCGTGCCGTATGAAGACCGTGACCATCGTCGGCGCCTCCCTCTCCGGCCTCTACGCCGCCCGGGAACTGCGCGCCCAGGGCTTCGACGGCCGACTGGTGATCGTCGGCGAGGAACCCCACCTCCCCTACGACCGGCCTCCCCTCTCCAAGGAATTCCTCACCGGCCGCACCGACGAGGAGCAACTCGCCCTCACCGATCCCGACGACACCGCCGGACTCGACGCCGAGTGGCGGCTCGGCGTCCGGGCCCGCGGGCTCGACGCGCGCGGCCGTACCGTCCTTCTCGGCGACGGCCGCACGGTCTCCACCGACGCCGTCGTCATCGCCACGGGCGCCGCCGCCCGCCGTATACCCGGCGACAGCCTCACCGGTGTCCACACCCTGCGCACCCTGGACGACGCCCGCGCCCTGCGCGCCGACCTCGGCCGGGGCCCCCGCCGGGTCGTCGTCATCGGCGGCGGCTTCATCGGCGCCGAGACCGCGTCCTCGTGCGCCGCCCTGGGTCACTCGGTCACGGTGGTCGAGGCGGCACCACTGCCGCTGGTGCCCCAACTCGGCGCCGGGATGGCCGCCGTGTGCGCCGCCCTGCACCGCCGCGCCGGGGTGGAACTGATCACCGGAACCGGTGTGGCAGGCCTGCGCGGCACCGCCACCGTCACCGGTGTCGACCTCACCGACGGCCGCACGCTCCCCGCCGACGTCGTGATCGTCGGCATCGGCGCCACGCCCAACACCTCCTGGCTCGTGGGCTCGCCGCTCGCCCTGCAGGACGGCGTGCTGTGCGACGACGGCTGTGCGACGGCCCTGCCCCAGGTGGTAGCCGTCGGTGACGTCGCCCGCGTGGGCGGGAAGCGGGCGGAGCACTGGACCTCCGCCACCGAGCAACCCCGGGTCGCCGTGACCAACCTGCTCGCCGGCCGCACCCTCGACACAGTGCGGACGACCCCGTACTTCTGGTCCGACCAGTACGGCTCCCGCATCCAGTTCGCGGGTCGGCACCGTGACGGTGACACCGTCCACGTCACCGAGGGCGAAATCACCGAGGAGGGCCCCGGCGAGACCGGCTTCCTCGCCCGCTACGAGCGCGACGGCCGTACCGTCGCCGTACTCGGGGTCGACCGGCCGCGCGCCTTCATGCGGGCCCGCCGCGAACTCCAGCGGGAGGAACGGGAAGGGGTCGCCCCGGCCGCGCTGTGACGGGGGGCCGGAGCCGTCCGGTACGGGTCACGTCCGGCTCGCGGCCGGTCCGCTCGCGGACGACCCGGCTCGCGCCCGCTCTCGGCACGCCCGCCCGGGCGCGGCCGGCAGCCCCGCCCCGCCCGGGCCCTCCGGCTCAGGGGTGCGACAACTGCCCGGCGCCGCCCCGTCGGCGTATCCGCTCCTGCTCGCGCAGGGCCGAGCGCTCCTCGCGGCGGCGGGCACGCCGCTCGCGGCGGAGCGCCCGGGCCGTGCTGCTCGGCTCGGAGATCACGCCGTGCCGCTGGCTCCACACCTGGCGGGTCACCCACACGTCGACCACGGCCCAGGTGGCCACCACCGTGCTCGCCACGCTGCTGACCACCATGGGGAACGCCAGCCAGGACTCGGCCATCGTGCACAGGAAGGCCACCATCGCCTGTATCAGCGTCACCGCGATGATCAGCACCGCCCGCACCGCCGCCGTACGCACCGGATCCGGCATCGGGTGCCGTCGGGCGGGCTCCTCGACCCACAACGGGCGGTATTCCTGCTGCTGTTCGCCGGCGGACTCCCCTGCTCTCCCATGCGCCGGAACGCCGCGATCGGGCGCCTCCCACCTCCGCCGCGCCGCCGAGCGCACCGCCACGCTCTCCTCGGGCGCTTCGCGCCGCTCCGCCGTGCCCATCACCGTGTCCTCCCCACCGCCAGCAGACCGCTCGCCCCGGTGTCTCACGACACCCCGACTCCCCAGTGGCTGCCCGGCTTGCGCTGTTTTACGCCGCCGGGGTGCGGGATGCGGCTCCTGTGGCCCATTCCGCCCCCATTGCCCGTAGAGAAGGACGAACGAGAGAGCGCGAAGATTCCCCACCGACGAAAAAAACAAGCCAACCGCCCGGCCACGACATCACGGTCGAGCCGGGCCCGGGCACCGGATCGCGGTGGCAATCTCCCGTAATGGCCGGACAACTCGGCATGTCTCGCACCCGGAGCGGAAGTTCACCCTCCGGACGTGTCTTCGAGTTAACTGTGGGGCGGTAGTAGGCTCGCGCCGTTTGTTGACGCACATGTGCACCCCCGGCCGGCGGGGGTCGAGCTGGGGGAGGCCATGCGCTTTCGCGGGAAGTCGATCCGCCGGAAGATCGTGGCGCTGCTTCTCGTGCCGCTGGTGTCCCTGACCGCCATCTGGGGCTTCACCACGGTACTCACAGGTCGCGAAGTCGCCCGGCTGTTCCACGTGTCGGACGTCAAGCAGGACATCGGCTACCCGGCCGAGGACATCGTCCGTGGCCTCCAGCAGGAACGCCGCCAGACCCTCGTCTACCTCGCCGACCCGCGGGCCGCCGACGCCCTCTCCGCGCTGCAGCGCACCCGCGCCGCCACCGACCGGGCCATCGCCAGGATCCGGAAGAACGCCGGTGACCAGGACGTCCTCGACGCCATGGACGCCGACGACAGCGAACGCCTCACCACCGTCCTCGACGCCTTCGACGGCCTCGACTCCCTGCGCCACAGTGTCGAGGCGGGTACGGTCAACCGCGCTCAGGCCCTCGGCCAGTACAACCGTCTCGTCGACCCCTGCTTCACGCTGCTCGGCTCCCTCGAAGGCATCGACGACGTCGAGCTGGACGCGCAGGCCCGCGCCATGGTCAACATCAGCCGCGCCCGCGAACTGCTCTCCCGCGAGGACGCCCTGCTGGGCTCCTCCCTGGTCGTCGGCAGGCTCACCCGCGACGAGACGCGTGCCATCTCCGACCTCGTCGCCCAGCGCACCGTCCTGTACGACGTGAGCCTGCCGCTGCTGCCCGCCGCTGAGCGCGATCGCTACGAACACTTCTGGAAGAACGCCACCACCGCCCCGCTGCGCGCGGCCGAACAGACCGCCGTCCGCACGGACTCCGGCACTCCGCGCGGTGTCACGGCGCAGAGCTGGGACTCCGCGGCCGCGAGCGTGCTGGGGGACCTCGGCACCCTGGACGACCAGGCGGGCGACCGCTTCCAGGACCGTACCCGCCCCGTGGCCCTCGACGTCATCCTGCAGGCGGCAGTGGCGGGACTGCTCGGCCTGGTCGCGCTCGTGGTCTCCGTCGTCCTGTCGGTCCGGATCGGCCGCGGCCTCGTCCGCGACCTGCGCCAGCTGCGCCTGGAGGCGCACGAGGCCTCCGGTGTCCGGTTGCCCAGCGTGATGCGGCGCCTGTCCGCCGGTGAACAGGTCGACATCGAGACCGAGGTGCCGCGCCTGGAGTACGACAAGAACGAGATGGGCGAGGTCGGTCAGGCCCTCAACACCCTCCAGCGCGCCGCCGTCGAGGCCGCCGTCAAACAGGCCGAGCTGCGGTCCGGTGTCTCCGAGGTGTTCGTCAACCTCGCCCGGCGCAGCCAGGTGCTGCTGCACAAGCAGCTCACGCTGCTCGATGCCATGGAACGCCGCACCGAGGACACCGAAGAACTCGCCGACCTCTTCCGCCTGGACCACCTCACCACCCGCATGCGGCGGCACGCCGAGGGCCTGGTGATCCTCTCCGGCGCCGCGCCTTCCCGGCAGTGGCGCCGCCCGGTGCAGCTGATGGACGTCGTGCGCGCCGCCGTCGCCGAGGTCGAGGACTACGAACGCATCGAGGTCCGACGGCTGCCCCGCGTCGCCGTCACCGGCCCGGCCGTCGCCGACCTCACCCACCTCGTGGCCGAACTCCTGGAGAACGCCACGGTCTTTTCGCCCCCGCACACCGCCGTACAGGTGCTCGGCGAGCGGGTCGCCAACGGCTTCACGCTGGAGATCCACGACCGGGGCCTCGGTATGACCGCCGAGGCACTCCTGGACGCCAACCTGCGCCTCGCCGAGACCCCCGAGTTCGAACTGTCCGACACCGACCGCCTCGGCCTGTTCGTGGTCAGCCGGCTCGCCCAGCGGCAGAACGTCCGGGTTTCGCTCCAGCCGTCGCCCTACGGCGGCACCACCGCCGTCGTCTTCATCCCCGACACGCTGCTGAGCGACGACGTACCGGACACCAACGGGATCGGCTTCCGCCTGGACCGGGACCGCCCCGGGAAGGGCATCGGGCAGGCCGCGGGCCGTGCCGCCGGACGATCCGCGGCGCCGGCACAGCTGCCCGGTCTGCCGACCTCACTGCTGGACGGCCCCGTCGAGCTCGAGGCGCCCGTGGATCTCGACGCCATCGAGGCCATCGACGACTTCCCGGGCGTCCTGGCGGACGAGGACAGCGAGCGCGGCGGACTGTTCCGGCCCCGCCGCTCCCGCTCCCGCGCCGACGACCAGTCGCCCGCCGCGTCCGCCGACCGCGCGCCGCGCGAAGAGGCCGGGGACCGCGGGCCCATCCCGCTGCCGCGCCGGCAACCCCCCAAACTGGTCAGCTCGCACGGCAGGCCCGTGACCGACCAGCGCAGCCGCCGCGACGAACCCGACGAGCAGTCCTCCGCCGCGTCCCGCCGCACCGACACGGGCGCGCTGGCTCCGCTGCCCGCACGCCGGCGCACCACGGCGTCCCGCCGCCCCTCCGAACTCCCCGACCGCGCCCTGGAACGCGGCACGGTACCCGCCGACGGCACCGACCCGACCCCCGACATCCCGCCCCTGCCCCGCCGTACCCGGCCCGCTCCGTCCAGCGAGGACGGTGCGGGTGCCGCACGGCGGCCGGACGGGGGCGACACGGGCCCATCGCGTGCGGGCGACACGAGCCTGCCGGGCAGGGGCCCCCTTGGCTGGTCGGATGAGAGCTCCCCGGGCTGGTCGGACGGCGGCGCGGCCGAGCTTGCTGGCGAGCGGGGGCTCGGCGGTGGTGACGCCGGACCTGCCGGTGAACGCGACCGCTTCGGTGGTACGGCCGAGTCCATGGGTGAGCGCGACCGCTTCGGTGATTCGGCCGAGCCGACCGGCGAAAGGTTTCGTCCGGGGGGTGGCCCCGCGGAGTCCTTCGCGGAAGCGTTCCGTCCAGTCGGCGGCCCGCCCGAGTCGTCCGTCGACGGGCCCCGTCCGGGTGCCGGCCCGGTCGAGCCCTTCGCCGAAGAGCCCCGCAGCGGTGGCGGCCCGGCCCGGCCCACCGGCGAGGTCGTCACGTCCCGCGGCGAGGCAGCCGAGTTCGCCGGCACGACGGCCGGACAGGGCGGCGACCCGGCCACGCCCGGCCGCGAAGCCCTGCCCACCCGGGACACGCCCCGACCGACCGGCGTTGGCGACTCCCACAGCCCGGCGGCCACCGGGTCGGGCGCCGAACCGGCCACCGGGTCCCTGCCCAGGCGGGTACGACAGGCCAGTCTGGCCCCCCAGCTCAAGCAGGAAACCGCGCGGCGCACAGAGCGCGCGGCGCAGCCCACCGACCGCGACGCCGACGAGGTCCGCAGCCGGATGGCCTCGCTCCAGCGTGGCTGGCAGCGCGGCCGGCGGGAGAACACCGCGGGCGACGGCGCCCACGACGGCACAGCACAAGGAACGACTAAGGGGGACGGTCGATGACCGCACCAAAGGCGACCGGCCACACGGCGACGAACAAGGGGGAGCTGAACTGGCTCCTGGACGACCTGGTCGACCGGGTCGCCAGTATCCGCAAGGCCGTCGTCCTGTCCGGCGACGGCCTGCCAACAGGTGTGTCCAAGGACCTGACGAGGGAGGACAGCGAGCATCTGGCCGCCGTCGCCTCCGGCTTCCACAGCCTCGCCAAGGGCGTGGGCCGTCACTTCGACGCGGGCAGCGTCCGGCAGACGGTCGTCGAGCTCGACGACGCTTTCCTGTTCGTCACGGCCGCCGGTGACGGCAGCTGCCTCGCCGTCCTGTCCGACGCCGACTCCGACGTCGGACAGGTCGCCTACGAGATGACGCTCCTGGTCAAGCGGGTCGGTGTCCATCTGGGCGCCGCCCCGCGCACCGATCTGTCCGCAGGCGGGTAGTGGGATGACATGAGCGGAGACGGTCAGGGAAGAAACCACTGGTTCGACGACGAGGCCGGGCCGGTCGTCCGTCCGTACGCCATGACACGGGGCCGCACCACGAGTCCGGCCCAGCACCGGCTGGACCTGATCGCGGTGGTCGTCACGGAATCCGACGCGGGCGACCCGGAGACGGATCCCTCGTTGTCGCCCGAGCACGTGGAGATCGTCGGGCTGTGTCGCGACGAGCCGCAGTCGGTCGCCGAACTCGCCGCCGAACTCGACCTGCCGACCGGCGTGGTGCGCGTCCTCATCGGCGACCTCGTGCATGCGGAGCTCGTCCACGTCACGCGCCCGGTTCCCCCGGCCGAGCTGCCGGACGAGAGCATCCTGCGCGACGTGATCAACGGCCTCCGGGCGCTGTGACCGGTTCGGAAACGGAGCACGGCGACGGCGGTCCGGTCGTACGGCCGCCGGCCTCGGCCCGAGCGGCTCGTCCGACGCCGGCCCCGGCGGCGTACGCGGTGCATCCGGCATCGATTCCCCTGGCAGCGGCCGCCTCAGCCGGCCGTCGCCCGACCCTCACTCGAGCAGGAGAAGAGACCGATGATCTTCGGGCGTTCTGAGCGCGGCAAGACCCCGGTCGAGCCGGTCACGCTCAAGATCCTCGTGGCCGGTGGATTCGGCGTCGGCAAGACGACCCTCGTCGGCGCGGTCAGCGAGATCAGGCCGCTGCGCACCGAGGAACTGCTCACCGAGGCAGGGCGCCCGGTGGATGACACCAGCGGTGTGGAGGGCAAGCACACCACCACCGTGGCCATGGACTTCGGCCGTATCACCCTGCGCGAGGACCTGGTGCTGTACCTCTTCGGAACGCCCGGGCAGGAACGGTTCTGGTTCATGTGGGACGAGCTGTCCGAGGGCGCGCTCGGTGCCGTCGTCCTCGCCGACACGCGCCGTCTGGAGGACTGCTTCGCCGCCGTGGACTACTTCGAGCGGCGTTCCATACCCTTCCTCGTCGGCGTCAACTGCTTCGAGGGAGCGGCGCGTTACCCGGCCCATGCCGTCCGTCAGGCCCTCGACCTGGACGAAAGCGTACCCGTCGTGCTGTGCGACGCGCGTGACCGGGAAACGGTCAAGGAGGTGCTCATCGGGGTCGTCCAGCACGCGATGGACCACGCGGCCGACCGCCGCCAGGCCGCCCTCGGCTGACCGACGGGCACGGCCCGTACCCCCGCCGACCGGGGTACGGGCCGTGGTCCGGTGAGGAGCGCCCACGCGCGTACGACGACGGCCGTGAAAGCGCTCACGCGCGCGTGCGGCGACTCGGCCCTGCCCTCCTGCGCACCTTCGCTCCTCCTACGCGCCTCCGCCCCTCCTACGCGCCTCCGCCCCTCCTACGCCTCCGCCCCTCCTACGCCTGCGCGCCTCCTACGCTCCGTGCCTTCACGCGTCCTACGCGCCGCCGTCCTCCCCCAGCCAGCCGAAGCTCTTCTCCACGGCCTTGCGCCAGTTGCGGTACTCGCGGTCGCGTACCGACGGCTCCATCGCCGGCGTCCACTCCGCGTCCCGCTGCCAGTGCGACTTCAGCTCGCCCAGGTCGTTCCACACGCCCGTCGCCAGACCCGCTGCGTAAGCGGCGCCCAGACAGGTCGTCTCCGACACGCGGGGCCGGATCACCGGCACGCCCAGGACGTCCGCCTGGTGCTGCATGAGCAGGTTGTTCTTCGTCATGCCGCCGTCGACCTTCAGGGTGGTGATCCGCACGCCGGAGTCCTGGTACATGGCGTCCACGACCTCCCGGGTCTGCCAGCTCGTCGCCTCCAGCACGGCTCGCGCGAGATGGGCCTTGGTGACGTACCGGGTCAGGCCGGTGACGACGCCGCGCGCGTCGGATCGCCAGTAGGGCGCGAACAGGCCCGAGAACGCGGGCACGATGTAGGCGCCGCCGTTGTCCTCGACGCTCGCCGCCAGCGTCTCGATCTCGTTCGCGCTGCGGATGATCCCGAGCTGGTCGCGGAACCACTGGACCAGCGCGCCCGTGATCGCGATGGACCCCTCCAGGCAGTACACCGGCGCCTCTCCGCCGATCTTGTAGCCCATCGTCGTCAACAGCCCGCTCTTGGACGGCACCGGCCGGTTCCCGGTGTTCAGCAGCAGGAAACTCCCGGTGCCGTACGTGTTCTTCGCGCTGCCCACGTCGTAGCAGGCCTGTCCGAAGACGGCGGCCTGCTGGTCGCCCAGCGCGGAGGCCACGGGCACACCGGCGAGCTGTCCGACCGCGGTGCCGTACACCTCGGCGGAGGACCTGATCTCGGGCAGGACCGCCTCGGGCACGTTCATGGCGGACAGGATGGCGGGATCCCACTGCAGCGTCTCGAGGTTCATGAGCAGGGTGCGGCCGGCGTTCGTGACGTCGGTGACGTGCCGGCCGCCGTCGGTGCCACCGGTGAGGTTCCAGATCAGCCAGGAGTCGATGGTCCCGAAGGCGATCTCACCACGTTCCGCCCGCTCCCTCAGGCCGGGCACATGGTCCAGCAGCCAGGCTGCCTTGGGCCCGGAGAAGTAGCTGGCCAACGGCAGCCCGGTCTGCTCGCGGAAGCGGTCCTGGCCGTCCTTGCCGCCCAGTTCGTTGCACAGGGCCGCGGTACGGGTGTCCTGCCAGACGATCGCGTTGTGCACGGGCTTGCCGGTGGCGCGGTCCCACAGGACGGTCGTCTCCCGCTGGTTGGTGATGCCGAGCGCGCTCAACTGGTCGGCGCGCAGCCCGGCCTTGGCGAGTGCTCCGCCCACCACGGCCTGCACCTTGGACCAGATCTCGGTCGCGTCGTGCTCCACCCAGCCCGGTTTGGGGAAGATCTGGCGGTGCTCGCGCTGGTCGACGGCGACGATCCCGCCGCCGTGGTCGAAGACGATGCAACGGCTGGACGTGGTGCCCTGGTCGATGGCGGCGACGTACTTCTCGGCGGTGTCCGTCATGGCTGTCCCTGGGTTGCTGGGTCGGGTCGCTGGGGCGTGCAGCGGGATGGCTGGAAGAGCGCGGTGCGGTCGCCGGGTCAGAAGGCCGCGTTGTAGACAAGGCCCGCGAGCGCGCCGCCGATCAGCGGGCCGACCACCGGGATCCAGGCGTATCCCCAGTCGGACGAGCCCTTGTTCGGGATCGGCAGGAAGGTGTGCACGATACGCGGGCCGAGGTCGCGGGCCGGGTTGATGGCGTAGCCGGTGGGCCCGCCGAGGGAGAGACCGATGCCGACGACGAGCAGCGAGACGATCAGCACCGTGGTGCCGGACTCGCCGAGGCCCTTCGTCAGCCCGAAGGCGAGGACGGGCAGGACGAGGGCCATCGTCGCGATGATCTCGGTGACGAGGTTGGCGATCGGGTTCCGGATCTCCGGGATCGTCGAGAAGATGCCGAGCGTCGGCACCGGTTCGTCGGCCGTGCCCTCGGTGGTGCCCTCCTTGCGGACGTTGGCCTGGAACTGCGCGAGGTACACCAGGTAGGCGAGGACGGCGCCCAGCATCGCGCCGACGATCTCGCCCAGCAGATAGACCCAGACCTTGTCCCACTTGCCGGTGTCCACGGCGATGCCGATGGTGACCGCGGGATTGAGCTGGCCACCGGAGAGCGGGGCGGCGGTGTACGCGCCCGCGAGGACGCCGAAGCCCCAGCCGAACGCGATGACGACCCAGCCCGAGGCCCGCGCCTTGGAGTATCTGAGAGTGACGGCGGCGCAGACCCCGGCACCGAACAGGATCAGGATCGCGGTGCCGATGACCTCGCCGACGAAAATGTCTCCGTTGCTCATGGCGGCTCCCTTGGCGCCGGCCGAGGGCGCTCGGCCCCGGCCTCCGTGCAGGAAAGTGCGTGGCGACTTCAGCCGGAGGCGGGCAGCCCGCGCTCCCGCCCGGCGTCCGTGACGAGCGTGCCGTCGCAGCCGTATCGCCGGGAGGGGGACGGGCCGTGGAGCAGGACAGACCCATGGCGCAGTGCCTGATAACGCCGAGAATGTACGGCGATGTCGGCTGACACCGGGAAGTGTTCACCGGTGCCACGGGGGCGTCAAGGCTGCCGACGGCGACGGTGACAGCGACACGCACGGCGACCCCGCCGTTGCCGCGGGCCCTCAACACACGTGTACGGCAGGAACGTTCACCACCCCGGCTCGGCGGCCGCGTACCCGGCCTGCGCCGTCGCCGCCCGAGAGCCGCGCCGGACCTCGTGACCGGGCAGCCCGGCGCGCCCCAGCACCCAGCTCGCGCCGCGCAGCGCCTTGGCCGCCTTCTTCAGCGGAGCGAGCTGGGCGGCGGCCTGGCGATGGTCGCCCACGCTGCCCGGAGCGCACACCACGGTCGCGAGGGAGAGCGTGACCGGCCGGTCTCCCGCCGACCAGGGCGCGTCGAGCACGGCGGTCACCAGCGGATCGAGCGCCGCCTCCTCGGCCAGCACCAGGAAGTCGTCCCCGCCGATGTGCCCCACGCGCGCGTGCCCCGACACGGCCTGCTGCAGCGCGCGCCCCACCGACCGGATCAGCTCGTCTCCCGCAGCGAATCCGGCACCGTCGTTGACCTGCTTGAAGTGGTCGATGTCCAGCCAGCTGAGCGCGACGGTGCGGCCGTCCGCGATCCACCGGTCCACCTCGCCCGTGATCGCGTCCGAACCGGGCAGCCGGGTCAGCGGATTGAGCCCGGCCGCCTCCTCGACCCGGCTCTCGGCCAGTGCCCGCACCAGGTCCGCGAGCCGTACGACACCCACGCACCGCCCGCGCCGGTCGACCACCGCGACATCGTCAGAGGTCCGGTCCCGGCCGCCGATCGCGACGACGTCCAGCACCTGCCAGGCGGTGGCGTCGACGCCGACCGTGCGGGGCGCGTCCCCCAGTTTGAAGGCCGGCCGGTCGGCGTACAGGGCGTGGCCGTAGCGGCCGGACATCGACAGCAGGAACCGGGAGCGGTGCACCGACCGCACCGGCCGTCCTGCCTGGTCCACCAGCAGCACACCGGACACCTCCGGTGATCCGGTCAGCAGTGCGCGCACCTGCCCCGCCGAGACGGTCACCGGGAGGACGGCGGCCGGGCGCACGAACTCCCGCACCGACGGCCCGGACCGGGGCACGCCCACGGCACCCGGGGTGTGCGGCGGAACGTATACGTCCGCGGCGGGGATCCGGGCCGGCGGCGCGAACAGCTCGCCCTGGGCCAGCTGCGCACCGGCCGACACCGCCGCCGCGCACTGCAGTTCGGTCTCCACCCCCTCGACCGCCACCAGGGCCCCCAGTTCCTTGCACAGCGTGCGCATCGCCCGTACCGCGGCAGGCCGGGACAGCAGCGGGGCGTCGAGCTTGACCAGGTCGGGCGAGAGGTCGGTGAGCAGCCGTAGCGGTACGTCGCCGTCCCCGATGCCGTCCGCGCTGATCCGGAACCCCTGCTCGCGCAGCGCGGCCACCGCCTCCAGCAAAGCCCGTTGCGGTACGTGCGTGAAGGGCGGGACCACGTCCAGCGTCACCTCCCAGGGCAGCCGCCCGGCTGCGCGTACGGCGTCGTGCAGCGGGGTGAGGCCGCCGAGGTCGGCGAGGGTGGCCGCGAACACGTTGAGGTGCAGCGGCAGCAGGGTTTCCTTGCGTGTCGCGGCGCGGAGGGCCAGCACTGTGAGCTTCCCGTCGAGTTCGGGGTCCCGGCGGGCCTCGGCCAGGATGTCACCGGTCTCCGGGCGGGCGAGTGTCTCCAGTGCGGCGACCGCGCCCGTCCTCAGGTTGACCACCGGCTGGAAGGCGAAGCGGAGAGTATCCGTCCAGGAGTGCACGGGAAGCATGATGGCTCCGCCCGAACGGGCCCAGGCCCAGTTCATGAGACGTTCACGCAGGATTCCGGGGTGATCACACAGCGTGGACAACCTTTCGGCCACCGGCGCCACCGGACCGTCTCGCCGGCTGCCTCACCTCACCGCGACCACCGCCGAACCATGCCCGAAAAGCCCCTGGTTGGCGGAGATTCCCACCCGCGCCCCGGCGATCTGCCGGTCGCCCGCCGTGTCTCTCAACTGCCAGGTGAGCTCGCACACCTGGGCGATGGCCTGGGCCGGCACCGCCTCCCCGAAGGAGGCAAGCCCGCCACTGGTGTTGACGGGTATCCGGCCGCCCGGGGCCGTCGCGCCCTCCCGCAGGAGCTTCGCCCCCTCGCCCTCGCCGCACAGCCCCAGGTCCTCGTACCACTGCAGCTCCAGCGCGGTGGACAGGTCGTAGACCTCGGCGAGGGACAGGTCCTCGGGGCCCGCGCCCGCCTCCTCGTAGGCCGTCCGGGCGATGGACGCCCGGAAGGCCTGGCCCGGGGGCCGCACGGCGACCGCGGAGTCCGTGGCGATGTCGGGCAGATCCAGCACCGTGCTGGGAAAGCGCGGGGTCACGGTCGACACCGCCCGGATCCGTACCGGCCGGGCCACGCCGTGCCGGTGTGCGAAGTCCAGGCTGGACAGCACCAGGGCCGCGCCGCCGTCGGAGGTGGCGCAGATGTCGAGCAGCCGCAGCGGATCGGCGACCACCGCGGAGGCGGCGACCTCCTCGGCGGTGACCCGCCTGCGGTAGCGCGCGTACGGGTTGAGCGCACCCATGGCGGCGTTCTTCACCTTGACCAGGGCGAAGTCCTCCGGTGTGTCGCCGTGCACGGCCATCCGCCGCCGCGCGTACAGCCCGAAGTACGTCGGGTTCGTCGCGCCCAGGAGACGGAAGCGCAGCCAGTCCGGATCGTCCGGGCGCTCCCCGCCGGCGGGCCGGAAGAACCCCTTGGGTGCCGCGTCCGCCCCCACCACCAGGACGACGTCCGCCAGCCCGGCGAGGATCTGTGCCCGCGCCGCGGCGATCGCCTGCGCCCCGGAGGCGCACGCCGCGTACACGCTGGCGACTCTCGCCCCCTGCCAGCCCAGGGCCTTGGCGAACGTCGCTCCCGCCACATATCCGGGATAACCGCCACGCACCGTGTCCGCGCCCACGACCGAGCCGACGTCGCACCAGTCCACCCCGGCGTCCGCGAGCGCTGCGCGGGCCGCTGCCGTCCCGTACTCCACGAAGGGGCGCCCCCACTTGCCCCATGGGTGCATGCCCGCGCCGAGCACCGCCACATCCGTCGTCACGCCCTCACCCCCGTCGGCCGCCAGTGCCAGGTCGTCCAGGTCGTCTCCGTGTCCTCGTGGAGCACGCCGGCGACGACCTCCACCTCCGTGCCCACCGCCAGATCGGCGACGGTGACCCCGGGAGCCGCCTGTCCCAGCACCACGATCCGCTCGGCCTCCAGCTCCACCGCGATCAACGCATACGGCTCCCACGGAAGTTCCGGATTACTCACATAGGGTGACGGCGGTCGGTAGCGGCTGTCCGTGTACGACCAGATTCGCCCTGTTCGTGAGAGGGGTACCTCCTCCAGCGAGCCGCCGTCGCAGTGCGGGTTGCGGCAGTGCGCGTCCTCGCGTGGGAAGAACACGGTGGCGCAGGACGAGCAGCGGGTGCCCAGGAGCCGGAAGTCGTCTCCCTCGCCCGTGAACCAGCCGGCGACCGCTGGTGTGCGTCTGTGCGGCAAGGCTCCTCCTCATGCTTTCTGACGAAGCGTCAGGAGTGTGGCACGGGCAGCCGCAAAAGGGCAGGGCGCCCACATGGGGTGGCGCCGGCCGCAGTCCCGCATCCGGGGGAATCGCATCCGATCGCTTCCCTGCCGGAACACCTACCTGATAGATGCAGGGGACATGACACGACTCACCCGTGCAGTCCGCGGACTCGTCACCGCCCTCGCCGCCCTGCTGGCCGTGACCGCCGCCTCCGCCACCGCCCAGGCGAAGTCGGACCCCAGAGCACCGAAGGACTTCGTCGCCCTGTCCACCGTGGATCCGACCATCATCCAGGAGATCCGCTACTTCACCCGGCACAACTTCGTCGGCGAGCACATCGACGGCTACGAGCAACCGATGTGCATCCTCACCCGCCCGGCGGCGGAAGCCCTCCACCAGGCCCAGCTGCAGCTGCTGCGCAAGGGCTACAGCCTCAAGGTGTACGACTGCTACCGGCCGCAGCGAGCCGTGAACCACTTCGTCCGCTGGGCCGAGGACCTCGACGACCAGGCGATGAAGGGCGAGTTCTACCCGGACGTCGACAAGACCCGGCTGTTCGAGGACGGTTACATCGCGGCGAAATCCGGCCACAGCCGTGGCTCCACCATGGACCTCACGATCGTGAAGCTCCCCGCGAGGCCGACCCGGCTCTACCACCCCGGAGAGCCACTCGTGCCCTGCTACGCGCCCAAGGGCGAGCGTTTCCCTGACAACTCTGTCGACATGGGCACGGGATTCGACTGTTTCGACACCCTCGCGCACACGCTCGACCCGCGCATCCAGGGCGAACAACGTGCCAACCGACTGCTGCTCAAAGGCACCCTCGAAAACCTCGGATTCGTGAACCTGGCCGAGGAGTGGTGGCACTTCACCTACAAGCCCGAGCCCTATCCGGACACCTACTTCGACTTCCCCGTGTCCCGGAAGTCACTGATCGGCGGTCACTGATCCGACTGCGGAAGACGGGCCTCTTCTGATCGGATACAGTCCGCGCGTGTCCGAAACTCAACACTCACCTGCCAACTCCGCACCGGGCTCCCACTGTTCGAGTTGCGGATCGCCCTATGGAGAGGGCGTCTCCGGCTGGCCGCGCACCTGCCCGTCCTGCGGGCACGTCACCTACCGCAATCCGCTGCCGGTCGCGGTCGCGCTCCAGCCGGTGTACGACACGAAGGGCACGGCCCTGGTCGTCATCACCAGGACCGTCGCCCCCGCGCGCGGGGGCACGGCACTGCCCGGCGGCTACATCGACGACCGTGAGGACTGGAGGCTGGCCGTCGTGCGCGAACTCAAGGAGGAGACCGGCATCGACGCGGCCGCGCGCGACGTACGCCTCGTGGACGCCATGAGCTCGCCCGACGGCCACCTGATCCTCTTCGGGCTCCTCCCGGAGCGCCCCGTCGAGGGACTCCCGCCCGCCGACCCCACGGACGAGACCGAAGGCTGGCACCTGCTGCGCAGGCCCGAGGAACTCGCCTTCCCGCTGCACACCGTGGCCGTACGGGCCTGGTTCGAGGGCCGGTACGTCTGAGACGCCCGGTTCGGCCGGCCAAAGTGTGACGCCCGCACGAGGCGGCCCGCTCAGCTCAGCCCAGGCCCCGCACCCGCACCGGGTAGGACGGCTCGGCGGAACCGTTCTCCCGCTCCCGGGTGACCACCACCCCACGGCCCTGCCGGCGGGCGACGTAGCGTTCGATCTCTGATTCGTCCCAGCCGTCGCCCGCGTCCGGCACCACCAGGCCGCCTCCCGTCCGGCCACGCGCGGGTGCCCACACCTCCAGTTCGAGGCCGCCGCCGGCACCGCGCACCGGAATGACCGCTCCCGCGCGCGCGAACACCGGTATCCGCGACATCGGCGCGTCGACGAGCACCTGCGCCGGCCCTTCACAGGCCTCCTCGGTCACCGTGTCGTACCACAGGCCCCGTGGCAGCTGCACCGCACGCCGGTCGGCACCCGGGTCCAGCACGGGAGCCACCAGCAGACCGTCCCCGAGCAGAAACGTGTCCTCGCAGTCCCGCAGCGCCCGGTCCTCCGGCGCCCCCCACCACAGCGGCCGCACATAGGGCGCGCCGGTGCGCCGCGCCAGGTGCGCCAAGGTCACGAAGTACGGCAGCAGCCGCTGCCGTTCGAGCAGCGCCACGCGCGCGTGCTCCAGCACCTCGGCACCGAACTCCCAGGGCTCCCTGCGCCCCGCCCGCAGACTCGCGTGGGTCCGGAACAGCGGCAGATACGCGCCGAGCTGGAACCATCTGAGGTACAGCTCCGGCGACGGACTGCCGTCGTAACCGCCCACGTCCGGACCCGAGTACGGCAGCCCGCACAGACCGAGCCCCAGCACCAGCGACAGGGAGGCTCGCAGTCCCGGCCAGCCCGTCGCCACGTCCCCGGACCAGGTGCCCCCGTACCGCTGCATGCCCGCCCAGCCCGAGCGCGAGAACAGGAACGGCCGCTCCTGGGGCGACAGCCGGCGCAGCCCCTCGTAGGCCGCCCGGGCCATGCACAACGCGTACACGTTGTGCGCTTCCCGGTGGTCCCCGCCGCGGCCCTCCAGGGAGTGCCGGGCCGAACGCGGCAGGGTCGGCTCACCGAAGGCGTTGAACGACGTCGGCTCGTTCATGTCGTGCCAGAACCCGGCGAAGCCCTGCCCCAGCCGCTCCTCGTACAACTCGCCCCACCACGCGCGCACGGGCGCGTGCGTGAAGTCCGGGAAGACCGACTCCCCGGCCCACACCACACCGCGCACCTCGCGCCCCGAGGCATCCCGCACGAACGCGTCCACGGCCGAACCGCCGTCGTACAGCGCGTTGCGTGGCACCGCCCGCACGGCCGGATCGACGATCGACACCAACCGGATCCCGTCCTGGCGCAGCTCGTCGGCGAGTTGCGGCAGCTTCGGGAAACGCTCGTGATCGACGGTGAACACCTGGTGGTCGTCGTAGTGGTCGATGTCCAGGTGCACGGCGTCCAGCGGCAGACCGCGCTCCTGGTAGCCCGCGACGATCCGGCGCACCTCCTGCTCGCTGCCGAACCCCCACCGCGCGTGATGGTGGCCGAGCGCCCACGAGGGCGGCAGCGCGGGCGCACCGGTCAGCGAGGCCCAGGTGTGCAGCACGCGCGCGGGAGTGCCCACCATCACCCAGCAGCGCAGCGGCCCGCCGTCCATCCGCACCTCGCAGCGCCCCGCCCGGTCGTGCCCGGACCCGGCGCCCTCCTCGCCCTCCCGCACCATCACCGTGCCGTCCCACGTGGTGTCGTGGAACACCAGGTGCGTGCCCGCGTCGGCCACCACCAGCTGCACCGGCATCGTCAGATACAGCGGATCGTCACCGGGGCCGAACGCCCGGCCCGGATCGGTGTTCCACAACCGGTACACGCCGTCCCGCAGACGGGGCCCGGACGCCCGGCCGCCCAGACCGAAGAAGCGGGCGTCCGCCGCCACCTCCGACCGCTGCATCCACCGCGCCGTACCCCCGCCGACCGGCTCCCACCAGCGCGGCGGCAGATCCCGCCGCAGCCTGACACCGCCGGGCGTGCAGACCTCCACCGCGCCGTGCCGTGAGACGGTGATCGTCACGCGCTCGGCGACCACCCTCCAGCCACCGTCCTTGTCCGGCTCCAGCACCGCCCGCGGATCCGGTTCCGGACTGCTCCCGGCGAGCGCGTACGAGGGCTGCGGAGCCGCCCCGTCCCACCCCCAGAACACCGCCCCGTTCACCGCGACGGTGATCCGCAGCTCGGACCGGCCGAAGCGGATCAACCCGCCGCCCGGACCCGGCGCCACGCCCTCCACCTGACCCGGGACCCGTGCCCGCTCGGCCCCCCGCCGCGGCAGCCCGGCGGCATCGATCCGCCGCCTGCGCCACGCGGCCCGTACAGTACGCAACCCCCGAGCCGCCCTCCCCGAACCGACCACACTCACCGAACGCACCAGGTCACGACCGTCCATGCTGCTCACCCTGCCACTGAGCACCCCACGCGCGCGTGTCGTTCAACTGCCGTTCACCCGTGCTGGGACCACATCTTCACGACACGGACTGTGTGGGGTGCACCCTGGTGTAGAAGTCGATCACATGGCATCGTCCCTGTCAGCCGCGTCACGCGCACACCCCAGCCCGTGCGCGGACCGACGCCCACGACGCGCACAGCCCGGGAGCCGCCCCATGTCGACCGCGAACCCCCAGCCGCTCTGGCAGCCCGATCCCGAGCGGATCGCCCAGGCCCGCATCACGCAGTTCCAGGCATGGGCCGCCGAGCACCACGGCGCCCCGGCCGAAGGCGGCTACCCCGCCCTGCACCAGTGGTCCGTCGACCAGCTCGACACCTTCTGGACGGCCGTCACGGAGTGGTTCGACGTACGCTTCTCGACGCCCTACGCGCGCGTGCTCGGCGACCGCACCATGCCCGGCGCCCAGTGGTTCCCCGGAGCCACCCTCAACTACGCCGAGCACGCCCTGCGCGCCGCGGCCGAGCGCGCGGACCAGCCCGCCCTGCTGTACGTCGACGAGACCCACGAACCGCGCCCGGTGAGCTGGTCCGAGCTGCGACGCCAGATCGGCTCCCTCGCCGCCGAACTCCGCGCCCTCGGCGTACGCCCCGGGGACCGTGTCAGCGGCTACCTGCCCAACATCCCGCAGGCCGTCGTCGCCCTCCTCGCCACGGCCGCCGTGGGCGCCGTCTGGACCTCCTGCGCCCCCGACTTCGGCGCCCGCAGCGTTCTCGACCGCTTCCAGCAGGTCGAACCCGTCGTCCTGTTCACCGTCGACGGCTACCGCTACGGCGGCAAGGAGCACGACCGCCGCGAGGCCGTCGCCGAACTGCGCCGCGAGCTGCCCACCGTACGCGCCGTCGTCCACATCCCGCTGCTCGGCACCCAGGCACCCGAGGGGGCACTGGAGTGGTCGGCGCTGACGGCGGGGGACACCGAGCCCGTCTTCGAGCAGGTCCCGTTCGACCACCCGCTGTGGGTGCTCTACTCCTCCGGCACGACCGGCCTGCCCAAGGCCATCGTCCAGTCCCAGGGCGGCATCCTCGTCGAACACCTCAAGCAACTCGGCCTGCACTGCGACCTCGGCCCGGAGGACCGTTTCTTCTGGTACACCTCGACCGGCTGGATGATGTGGAACTTCCTCGTCTCCGGCCTGCTCACGGGCACCACGATCGTCCTCTACGACGGCAGCCCCGGCCACCCCGACACCGGCGCCCAGTGGCGGATCGCCGAACGCACCGGAGCCACCCTCTACGGCACCTCCGCCGCCTACGTCATGGCCTGCCGCAAGGCCGGAGTCCACCCCGCGCGCGACCACGACCTCTCCGCCGTGAAGTGCGTCGCCACCACCGGCTCCCCGCTGCCACCCGACGGCTTCCGCTGGCTGCACGACGAAGTCCGCGACGACCTGTGGATCGCCTCCGTCAGCGGTGGCACCGACGTCTGCTCCTGCTTCGCCGGAGGCGTACCGACGCTCCCGGTGTACACCGGCGAACTCCAGGCCCCCGGCCTCGGCACCGACCTGCAGGCCTGGGACCCCAGCGGCAAGTCCGTCATCGACGAGGTCGGCGAGCTGGTCGTCACCAACCCGATGCCCTCCATGCCGATCCGCTTCTGGAACGACCCCGACGGCAGCCGCTACCACGACAGCTACTTCGACACCTACCCCGGCGTCTGGCGGCACGGCGACTGGATCACGGTCACCTCGCGCGGCACCGTGATCATCCACGGCCGCTCCGACTCCACCCTCAACCGGCAGGGCGTCCGGATGGGATCGGCCGACATCTACGAGGTCGTCGAGCGCCTGCCCGAGATCAAGGAATCCCTGGTCATCGGCATCGAGCAGCCCGACGGCGGCTACTGGATGCCGCTGTTCGTGCACCTCGCACCCAAAGCCGTGCTCGACGAGGCGCTCCTGAACCGCATCAAGCAGGCCATCCGCGAACAACTCTCACCGCGCCACGTCCCCGACGAGATCATCGAGGTCCCCGGCGTCCCGCACACCCTCACCGGCAAGCGCATCGAGGTCCCGGTCAAGCGCCTGCTGCAGGGCACCCCCCTGGAAAAGGCGGTCAACCCCGGCTCCATCGACAACCTCACCCTCCTCGGCTTCTACGAGGAACTCGCCCGCAAGCGCGGCTGAACCCCGCGGGCCCCGCCCTCCCCAGCCGGCCTCGGACTCGCCCAGCAGGGCGGCGAAGTCCGAGGCCGGCCACGCAGCGCCACCCGTTGTCAGTGCCGCCGGTTACGGTGAGTGAGCATTGATCGACTGCGCACTTTGGGGGAAACATGGCGCACACCGACCACCAGACCATGCGACGCGTCCTGCGCCGCGAGATCGCCGGCACCATCGGCCTGCTCACCGACGAACACGACTTCCGCGCCATGCGGCGCTACCGCAGCTTCACCTTCGACGACCACACGACCTACCTCCAGCAGGTCGAGGCCGTCCTCAAGGCCCGAGCCGACCAGGGCACCCACACCACACTCGCCCTGTTCGACCCCGAGGACTACGCCGCCTACTGCGCAAAAGCAGGCCTCGACCCCGAAGCCCCGGCCAACCGGACCCGCTTCACCGCGGAACTGGCGGCCACGGGCCCCACCATCCCCTACGACGGCCGGCCCCTGGCCACCCTCGTACCCGCCCTCGTGGACGAAGCCGTACGACAGGCGACCTGGGAGTACGCCACCACCCTGCTCTCCCGCCTCGGCCCCTGCCCCACCTGCGGCGAGGACATCGGCAGGGCGGGCTTCGCCCGCGCCTCCGACCTCCTGGCCCGCATCCTCGACACCGCCCCACCCGGCGACCGCCACCTCGTGTGCAGCGTCTCCGGACCACCGGACACCCTGGTCTCGGTCCTGCACGGCGATCAGGACGGCCACGCCCACACCCGACTCGACGAGGCCGAGGTACTGGAATTCGCCAGCGTCCTCGCCCTGGGCCTCGCGACCCGCAGCCCCGGCGGACTCGTCCTGCGCACCAGCGCCCCGGGCACCCCCGACCGCGTCTACGGCTGGCGACTAAGGGCCGGCGCCCTCGAGCCGCTCAGCGCCTCCGAAGTGTTCGACGCCTACTGCACCGACGTCGAATCCGGTGACCTCATCTCCCCGGAGTCCGGCGTCGACTACTGCGAGCCCCCCGACCTCGGAGACGAGGGCGGGACACCGGGGCACCCACACTGAGGGCGAACGCACCAGGGGCGCCCCACCCGAAGGCGGGGCGCCCCTGAACCCGGCACTTTCCGGCGTGGCGGTACGGCTACTCCCCGGACAGCACCGCCTGAGCCGCGTTGCGCGCCTCCTCGGCGCTGTCCGCGGCCCGCGCCGCCGCCGCAGCCCGCTCGCACTGCGCCAGCGTGTACTTCGCCAGCGTCGCCCGGACATAAGGAAGGGACGCCGCACCCATCGACAGGGAGGTGACACCCAGACCGGTCAGCACACAGGCCAGCAGCGGGTCCGACGCGGCCTCGCCGCAGACACCACAGCTCTTGCCCTCGGCCCTGGCCGCTTCGGCGGACAGCGCCACCAGGTCGAGCAGCGCAGGCTGCCACGGATCCTGAAGCCGGGACACCGCACCGACCTGCCGGTCCGCTGCGAACGTGTACTGCGCGAGGTCGTTGGTCCCCAGCGACAGGAACTCGACCTCCTGCAGGATCGAACGCGCCCGGAGCGCGGCCGACGGGATCTCCACCATCGCGCCGAACTTCGCCCGGAGCCCCGCCTCACGGCAGGCGTCCGCGAACGCCTTGGCGTCCGCGCGGTCCGCCACCATCGGCGCCATGACCTCGAGGTAGACGGGCAGCCCCTCTGCGGCCTTCGCCAGCGCGGTCAGCTGGGTCCGCAGGACATCAGGGTGGTCCAGCAGCGTCCGCAGACCCCGCACACCCAGCGCGGGGTTCGGCTCGTCGGCCGGAGTCAGGAAGTCCAGCGGCTTGTCCGCCCCCGCGTCCAGCACCCGCACGACCACCCGGCCCTCGGGGAACGCCTCCAGCACCTGCCGGTAGGCCTCCACCTGCTTCTGCTCGGAAGGAGCGTTCTTGCTGTCGTCCAGGAACAGGAACTCGGTACGGAACAGACCGACACCCTCGGCCCCGGCCTCCACGGCAGCCGGCACGTCCGCCGGGCCGCCCACGTTGGCCAGCAACGGCACCTTGTGACCGTCCGCCGTCGCACCCGGACCGGTCGAGGCGGCCAGCGCGGCCTTGCGCTCGGCGGCCGCGGCCTCGAGCTGTGCCTTCTTCTCCGCGCTCGGGTTGACGAAGATGTCGCCGGTGCTGCCGTCGACGGCGATCACCGTGCCCTCCGCCAGCTCACCGGCACCCGGCAGCGCCACGACCGCCGGTACACCCAGCGCCCGCGCCAGGATCGCGCTGTGACTGGTCGGCCCGCCCTCCTCGGTCACGAAACCGAGCACGAGAGAGGGATCCAGCAGCGCCGTGTCGGCGGGAGCCAGATCGCGCGCCACCAGCACATACGGCTGGTCACTGTCCGGCACACCCGGCATGGGAACGCCCAGCAGCCGGGCGACGATACGGTTCCGCACGTCATCGAGATCGGCCACTCGGCCGGCGAGGTACTCACCGGCACCGGCAAGCAGCTCCCGGTACGCCGCGAACGCGTCGTACACAGCGCGCTCGGCCGTGCTGCCGACGGCGATCCTGCGGTCCACGTCGGCCATCAGCTCGGGGTCCTGGGCCATCATGGCCTGCGCCTCGAGCACGGCCTGGGCCTCGCCGCCCGCCAGATTGCCGCGCGCCATCAGATCGGCGGCGACGGCGTCCACGGCCTGGCGAGCGCGTCCCTGCTCCCGCTCGGCCTCCTCCGCGGGGATCTGCTTGGCCGGCGGCTCCAGCACCGCCGTACCCATGTGCCGAACCTCGCCGATGGCCACGCCATGGCTCACGCCGACGCCTCGCAGCGTTGTCTCCATCTCACCCGTCTCCGGTAGTGCGGCGGGTCCCGCCGCCGCGGTGGTTGTCTGTGCGCCGCCCTACGACGGCTGTGCCGTCACTTCCAGGAGAAGAGGCTGTCGCCGGCCTTCACGTCACCGCTGTCGCGGAGGTCGGAGAGAGACTCGGCCGTGGCTTCGAGCGCCACGACGGGGCAGATCGGCGACTTGCCGGCGGCCTCGACGACGGCCGGGTTCCAGCGCACGACGGCCTGACCGCGCGTGACGGTGTCGCCCTTGTTGACGAGCAGCTCGAAACCCTCGCCGTTGAGCTGCACCGTGTCGATGCCGAGGTGGGTGAGCACGCCGTGCCCGCTCTCGTCCACGACGACGAAGGCGTGCGGGTGCAGCGAAACAATGACCCCGTCCACGGGCGCCACGGCCTCGGAGGGCTCACGCACGGGGTCGATCGCGGTGCCCGGGCCGACCATGGCCCCGGAGAAGACCGGATCCGGCACTGCGGCCAGTCCGATGGCACGTCCTGCAAGAGGGGACGTCACGGTGGTCATGGGAAGCCTCCCAAGGAGTGGAGCTGCGCACTGAGCAGCAGCGTATGTCATGTGAACTGGCGGTTCCGTATGGAAGCTACCAGCAAGTGGTCTAGACCACCAACCGCGCGGATTTGCACGCCCTTCAGCGCCCCGTGTACAGTCGTACTCCTGCTTGGGACGGAGCGACGCGAAAGCGCCACTCACTCAGCAGAAACCAAACTCGTCAGATCCTATCTTCGGATCCGCTTCCGCATGCTTGCGGGAGGGTGGTCAGGGAGTCGGAAAAAGCCTGATAGAGTTTGAAACACCGAAGGGAAGCCCGGAGGAAAGCCCGAGAGGGTGAGTACAAAGGAAGCGACCGTTCCTTGAGAACTCAACAGCGTGCCAAAAATCAAC
>NZ_JBVJVZ010000014.1:0-1742 GCF_055603245.1 Streptomyces sp. NPDC037290
GGTGTTTCCGACTCTATCAGATCTTTTCTCGATCCGATTTCCTCGGTGCTTTCCAGGTTCTCGCTTTCGCGTTTCCCTTTCCGGCGGTTCCGACTCTATCAGATCCTTTCGGCGCCTGACCCCCAGTCAGCGGGGTTTGTCTTCCCGGCCGCTGGGCCGTTCCGACGAGTGAGACTTTAGCGGATTCCGTGCTCCCGAGCTAATCGGGGGCTGCGTCCTTTCGAACGCGGATTCCTCATTTCGCAAATACGCACGCCAAAACAGTCGGCGCCGAAGCGTCGATGAGTGGTTGGTACTTGCGGAGTGGCTGTCCGGGGACCGACCGAGATCGGCGCTCACGTCGGACAACCCGGAGAACATTACGTACCGGCGCGTGGTGTGTCAACTCCAGTGCTCGGGGTGCCCTCGCGGCGTACTCTGGTCCCCATGACGACGCGTACGTGTACCCAGCTCTGGTGGGCCGCCTGACGGCGGCCGTACTCACGTATGCATCCAACGGCCGCCGCCTCGGCGGCCGTTGTCGTATCTCCTCCGGACTCCGGGGGCCGGCCGCAGGAGCGGCGGTCCCGACCAGGAGGTGGAGTGGAGATGACGCGGGTCTTCAGCGGGATTCAGCCGACCGGGCACCTGACGCTGGGCAACTACCTGGGAGCCCTGCGGCGGTGGGTGGAGACGGACCAGCACCGGGCTGACGCCTTGTTCTGCGTCGTGGACCTGCACGCGCTGACGGTGGACCAGGATCCTGCGCGGTTGCGCAGGCTCAGTCGGCAGACGACGACGTTGATGCTGGCTGCCGGGCTCGATCCCGAGGTGTGCACCGTGTTCCTGCAGAGTCATGTCGACGAGCACACGAGGCTGTCGTACCTGCTGGAGTGCGTGGCGTCCGACGGTGAGATGCGGCGGATGATCCAGTACAAGGAGAAGGTCGCGCGGCAGCGGGAGCGTGGCGCGAGCGTGCGGCTGTCGCTGCTGACGTATCCGGTGCTGATGGCGGCGGACATCCTGGCGTACGGCGCGGACGAGGTGCCGGTCGGTGACGACCAGGTGCAGCACGTGGAGCTGGCGCGGGATCTGGCGGTGCGGTTCAACCAGCGGTACGGGCACACCTTCGTGGTGCCGAAGGCGACGCGGCCGGGGGTCGCGGCGCGGGTGATGAACCTGCAGAGCCCGGCGTCGAAGATGGGGAAGTCGGACGAATCGGGTCTGGGGGTCATCTATCTGCTCGACGAGCCGGACGTGGTGCGGAGGAAGGTCATGCGGGCCGTCACCGACAGCGGGCGGGCCGTGGAGTACGACCGGGAGGGACGGCCGGGGGTCGCCAACCTGCTGGAGATTCTCGCTGCGTGCACGGGCGGGAACCCTGAGTCACTGGCGGGCGTTTACCACTCGTACGGCGCTTTGAAGAAGGACACGGCGGAGGCCGTGGTGGAGGTCCTCAGGCCCGTGCAGGCCAGGCACAGGGAGCTGTGCGCGGACCCTGGGCATGTGGAGGGGGTGCTGCGGGATGGCGCGGAGAAAGCGAGGGCGATGGCCCGGCCGACCGTCGATGTGGCCTACCGGGCGATCGGGCTGTTGCCGCCGGCGTTCGATACGGCGTTGAGCGCGGTCCGCTGTTAGGACGGTCAGGCTCGCTGGTGCGGGCGCGGGGGGGGGGGGGGGGGGGGGGGGGGGGGGCCCCCCCCCCCCCCCCCCCCCCCCCTTCCTCCCCCCCCCCCCCCCCCCCCTTCGCCGGTTTGTTTCCG
>NZ_JBVJVZ010000014.1:1749-4623 GCF_055603245.1 Streptomyces sp. NPDC037290
CGTGGGGGGGGGGGGGGGGGGGGGGGGGGGGGGGGGGGGGGGGGGGGGGGGGGGGGGTTTGGGGGGGGGGGGGTGGGGGGGGGGGGGGGGGGGGGGGTGGGGTGGGGGGGGGGGGGGGGGGGTGGGGGGGGGGGGGGGGGGGGGCCGCCCCCCCCCCCCCCCCCCACCCCCGGCGCCGGTCAGTCCTTCTTGCCGGAGGCGAGTTCGCGGCTGCGGTCGCGGGCGGCTTCGAGGGCGGCGATGAGGGCGGCTCGTACGCCGTGGTTCTCCAGTTCGCGGATGGCGTTGATCGTGGTGCCGGCCGGGGAGGTGACGTTCTCGCGCAGCTTGACGGGGTGTTCACCGCTGTCGCGGAGCATCACGGCGGCGCCGATGGCGGACTGGACGATGAGGTCGTGGGCCTTGTCGCGGGGCAGGCCGAGCAGGATGCCGGCGTCGGTCATGGCCTCGACCAGATAGAAGAAGTACGCGGGGCCGGAGCCGGACAGGGCGGTGCAGGCGTCCTGCTGGCTCTCGGGGACGCGGAGGGTCTTGCCGACGCCACCGAAGATCTCCTCGGCGTGGGCGAGGTGCTGCTCGGTGGCGTGGCTGCCGGCCGAGATGACGGACATGGCCTCGTCGACGAGAGCCGGGGTGTTCGTCATGACGCGGACGACCGGGGTGCCTGCCGCCAGGCGCTCCTCGAAAAAGGAGGTGGGGATACCGGCGGCACCGCTGATGACCAGGCGGTCGGCGGGGACGTGCGGGGCCAGCTCGTCCAGAAGGGTGCCCATGTCCTGCGGCTTGACCGTGAGGATGAGGGTGTCGGCGGTCTTGGCGGCCTCGGTGTTGGGGACCGGGGTGACTCCGTAGCGGGCGCGGAGTTCTTCGGCGCGTTCGGGGCGGCGGGCGGTGACGAGGAGGTCGGCGGGGGCCCAGCCGGCCCGGATCATTCCGCTGAGCAGGGCTTCGCCGATCTTGCCGGTGCCGAGGACTGCGACTTTCTGGCTCATGGGGTTCAGTTTTGCACCGGGGTGAGCCGTGCGGGTCCCGCGTCCGGTGGGCGGAACGGTTGCCGGCGGCGGGTTTCGCCTGCCCGCGCCGGCAGGGTGCCGCGGTGCCTATGCCGTCCGTCGCCGCAGAGTTGCCGCGCCCAGGACCAGCACCAGCAACGCGCACCCGGCCACGATCACGACGTCCCGTACGAAGGTCGCGGTCATGTCGGTGTGGTGCAGGACCTCGTTCATGCCGTCGACGGCGTACGACATCGGCAGGGCGTCGGAGATGGCTGTGAGGGCGGGGTGCATGTCGGACCGGGGAGTGAACAGGCCGCAGAGGAGGAGCTGGGGAAAGATCACCGCGGGCATGAACTGGACCGCCTGGAATTCCGAGGCCGCGAAGGCCGAGACGAAGAGTCCGAGGGCCGTGCCGAGCAGGGCGTCGAGGAGGGCGACCAGGAGGAGCAGCCAAGGTGAGCCGGTGACGTCGAGGCCGAGCAGCCAGACGGCCAGTCCGGTGGCGAGGGCGGACTGGACGATGGCGAGGGCGCCGAAGGCGAGGGCGTAGCCGGCGATGAGGTCGGCCTTGCCGAGGGGCATGGCGAGGAGGCGTTCGAGGGTGCCGGAGGTGCGTTCGCGCAGGGTGGCGATGGAGGTGACCAGGAACATCGTGATCAGCGGGAAGATGCCGAGCAGGGATGCGCCGATGTTGTCGAAGGTGCGGGGGATGGCGTCGAAGACGTAGCGCAGCAGGATCAGCATCAGGCACGGGATGAGGATCAGCAGCGCGATGGTGCGGGGGTCGTGCCGTAGCTGGCGTAGGACGCGGGCGGCGGTGGCGGTGGTGCGCGAGGCGTTGAGCGTGCTGGTGGGGGCGGCGGGTGCGGTCGTGCTCATCGGGTCGTCTCCTGGGCGCGGTGTGCGGCGGCGGCTTCGTCGACGAGGTGGAGGAACGCGGCCTCGACGGTGTCGGTGCCGGTGCGCGTCTGCAGGGCGTCGGGGGTGTCGTCGGCGAGGATCTCGCCCCCGCGCATGAGGAGGAGGCGGTGGCAGCGCTCGGCCTCGTCCATGACGTGGGAGGAGACGAGGAGGGTCGCGCCGCGGGTGGCGGCGATGTCGTGGAAGAGGACCCACAGGTCGCGGCGCAGGACGGGGTCGAGACCGACGGTGGGTTCGTCCAGGACGAGCAGTTCGGGGGCGCCGAGCAGGGCCACGGCCAGGGAGACGCGGCCGCGCTGGCCGCCGGAGAGGTTGCCGGCGAGTGCGTCGGCGTGGCTGGTGAGGTCGACGTCGGCAATGGCGCGGGTGACGTGTTCGTGGCGGCGTTCGGCGGCCGCGCGGCCGGGGTCGAGGATCGCGGCGAAGTACTCGAGGTTCTGGCGGACGGTCAGGTCGTCGTAGACGGAGGGGGCTTGGGTGACGTAGCCGATGCGGCTGCGCAGGGCGGGGTGGCCGGCCGGTCGGCCGAGGACGTTCAGGGTGCCGGTGACCTTGGCCTGGGTGCCGACGATGGCGCGCATGAGGGTGGATTTGCCGCAGCCGGAGGGGCCGAGGAGGCCGGTGATCTGGCCGCGGGGGACGGTGAAACGGAGGTGGTGCAGGACGGTGCGGGGGCCGCGGACGACGGTGAGCTCGTCGGCCTGGACGGCATAATTCATCATGTGATGAATAATTGGCCCGGCAGGCCCGGCCGTCAAGGGCGGTGACGCAGAAACAAGGGCGGTGGGATGGAAAGCGGCGGGCTGCGGCATGGAAGGCGGCGAGGACGGCATGGAAAAGCGGGGGGGGGGGGGGGGGGGGGGGGCAGGGCCGCCATAGAAGACGGGGTGGGGGGGGAGACGGCAAGGATGGGGGGGGGCAAGGAGAGGAAAGTCGTAGAGGTTCCTCCAGAGAGTCG
>NZ_JBVJVZ010000014.1:4633-148232 GCF_055603245.1 Streptomyces sp. NPDC037290
GGGGGGGGGGGAAAAAAAAGAGGGGGGGGGGGGGGGAAGGGGGGGGGTGGGGGGGGGGGGGGGGGGGGGGAAAGAAAGAAAAGAAGTGGTACGGACCCCCCCCCCCCCCCCCCCCCCCCCGCTGTCCTGTCGGTGCGGCAGCCCCGCTTCAGGGCTTGGTGGCGACGAGGAGGAGCACGTCGTAGATCTCCTCGACGACGCCGTCCGGGAAGACCTTCAGCAGGTGGGCGCGCTCCTCTTCGAGGAAGGCGGTCCTGCGCTCGGCGGGCGTGAGGAGGAACGCCGAGTGGCTGCCGATGTTGGCGAGATGGGTGTCGACCGGGACCCGGCGGCTCCAGCGGACCTCCCGTCGGCTGAAGCGGAGACGGCCGCTCGGGTCGGCCAGTTCCGTGCGGCCGCCGTCCCGCCGCTGGGCCACGATGTCCACGCCGAAGAAGCCGCCCACACGGCCGGCTGCCTCGGCGATCCACTCGACGTCCAGGGCGTCGCCGTTCCACCACAGTGCCAGCGAACCGCCCGGCCGCAGCACCCGCAGCGCTTCCGGCACCGAGCGGGCGGTGTCGGTCCAGTGCCAGGCCTGGGCGTAGGTGACGAAGTCGGCGTACGCGTCGGTGACCGGGAGGGCGTCGCCGTCGCCGCGGACGAGCGGGAGGTGCGGCAGCCCACGGCGGAACTCGGCGGCCATGCCCTCGCCGGGTTCCACGGCGAGGACATCGGCTCCGCGGTCATGCAGGAGGGCGGTCGCGATACCGGTTCCGGCGCCCACGTCCACGACTTTGGCCCCCGAGAGGGACCGGCCGGCCATCTCCTCGACGGCGTCGAAGAGGGCGGGCGGGTAGGAGGGGCGGTTCGCCGCGTACTGGGCGGCGGCGGAGTTGAAGGAGTGGGCGCGGTCCGTGGGCGAGGGCAGTGGTGTGGAGGCCATAGGGCCATCGTGGGGAGTGCGGGACGGGAACGACAGCGGGTTTTCGGAACGCGGCTTGCCGGGCGCGGGGTGCGGGGCGCCGGGTGCGGGCTACTGGCGGCCGGGAGCCGGTGTCATCGGCGGCGCTTCTTCTTCGACGGGTTGCCGGTGCGGCGCACGGTGCGGCGCTCGTACTCCTCGCGGGCCTTCTCGTACTCCTCGCGGTGCAGTTTCTCGCCGGGGGCCTCGGTGAGGGAGCGGAAGAAGTAGGCGAGGAGGGAGCCCACGAAGCCGATGGCGAGCAGGCCGCGCAGGGAGGCCTGGCGCTGCGGGTCGTGCCGCTTGCCGAAGCCCTCCCAGGTGTTGCGGAAGGCGAGCGCGCTGCAGATCGCGAACATGGCGATGATCAGCACGGTCACGAAGGCGCCGGTGTCGGCGATCCGGATGCCCTCGTAGGCGAAGCGGAGGACCAGGCAGGAGACGACGGCCGCGGCGAGGGAGCCGACGGCAGCGGCGGCGCGGCGGGCCGGGTAGCCGTTGTCGTGGTTCACCCAGGTGGTGCCGAAGAAGCGGAGGGGCTCGGGGCGCGGGCCGCCGCTTACGGCCGCGCCGCCCGGGGAGCCCGCCGGGGTGTCCGGGGTGCCGGTTTCGTCGCTCACGGAACGATTATGGCGCCGGGCGGGGGGCGGGCTCCGGGTGGGGTCAGCCGCGTCAGCCGCAGCGCGAGGCGATGTAGCCGTCGCTGCCGGTCTGGACGTAGGCGTCGGAGACGTACTGGCCGTTGTCGATGTTGTCCCAGATGTTCGTCGTGCCGTACGGGCCGGAGACCTTGGTACCCGGGGCCTGGCAGAAGACCGGGACACGCGAGCCCTCGGGCAGGACGCGGACGATCCCGTAGCCGGTGCCCGGGCCGCTGCGGACGTTCAGGCGAAGGCCCGGGGCGACCGCGTAGGTGGGTATGGTCGCCTCCGCCGTCACCGCTTCGTCTCCGGCTCCGACCTCTTCGGCGCGCTCAACAGCCATGTGAAACCTCCCCGTTGGACCCATGCTCGTCATGGGTGTCCGTCGTCCCCCTGATCGAGTCGCAGCACATGTGTGCACGACTCGCGCGCGCAGGCTAGCAAGCCGCCTCTGTCTCGCACGAGTCATCGACTAGGCTCCGTGCGTCGCGCGCGCGGACGAACAGCACGGGGGTGGTTCCATGGCGCCACGGAGGAACACAGGTGCCGGCGCGGAAGCGGAACTTCCCGAGTACGCCGGTCACTACCGCCTGGAATCCACTCTGGGGTCGGGTGGCATGGGCGTTGTCCACCTGGCGCGCAGCACCTCCGGGATGAAGCTCGCGGTGAAGGTCGTACACGCCGACTTCGCCAGGGATCCCGAGTTCAGGGGCCGTTTCCGGCAGGAGGTGGCCGCGGCCCGGAGGGTGAGCGGTGCCTTCACCGCATCCGTCGTGGACGCCGACCCGGAGGCCGAACGGCCGTGGATGGCCACGCTGTTCATTCCCGGCCCCACTCTTTCCGAGTACGTCAAGCGGAACGGGCCGATGCCGGCTGCGCAGTTGCGGCGGCTCATGGCCGGGCTCGCCGAGGCGCTGCGCGACATCCATCGGGTGGGGGTCGTACACCGGGACATGAAGCCGAGCAACGTGCTGCTGGCCGAGGACGGGCCCAAGGTCATCGACTTCGGTATCTCCCGGCCGAAGGACAGTGAACTGCGCACCGAGACCGGGAAGTTGATCGGTACGCCCCCCTTCATGGCGCCGGAGCAGTTCCGGCGGCCGCGGGAGGTCGGGCCCGCCGCCGACATCTTCGCGCTCGGGTCGGTGATGGTGCACGCGGCCACCGGGCGCGGACCGTTCGACTCCGACAGCCCGTACGTCGTGGCCTACCAGGTCGTGCACGACGAGCCCGATCTGACCGGGGTGCCGGAGGAGATCGCCGATCTGGTGCTGCGCTGTCTGGCCAAGGAGCCGGAGGACCGGCCGACGCCCGACGAGCTGATGCGCGAACTGCGGTCGGTGGCGGCCTCGTACGACACGCAGGCGTTCATACCGGCGCAGCGTTCGGGCGACGAGGCGCCGGTTCCGCGGTCCCCCGCCGGGGAGCGGCCCGAGCCGGTGGTCAGGAGGCGGGTCACGAGGAAGGTGGCGGTGGGCGCCGGGGCGCTCGGGCTCGTCGTGGCCGCCGCGTTGGCCTCGGTCCAGCTGGTCGGTGGCGGTACGCCGGCCGGTACGAGCCCGCACACCAGGGCGGCTTCCTTCAGTTCCTGGCAGGCCGAACCGGCGCCCGGGGCCACGGGGATGCCGCAGTGCGCGTACGGGGCGGGAAAGCTGTTCTGCGCACGGACCGGCGCCGCCTTCGCCCTGTCCCCCGCCGACGGAAGGCTCCTGTGGCGCCGCTCCGCCGCCGCCAAGCCCGCGTGCGGCCCGCCGGTTCTCGCCGACTCCCTGGTCCAGTTCTGCACCGGCGACGGCTCCCTGCTGACCGCGCTCGACCCACACTCCGGCGACCAGGCCTGGAAGCGGCGGCTGCCGCGCGGAACGACGGTCCGCTACGCCTCCGGCACGGCCCTCCTCACGGCCGCCGACGGTACGGTCACGGGTGTGGACGGCAGGTCGGGCCGCACCGAGTGGCACCGGCGCCTGCCCGGCCGCAGCACCCCGTACTTCGCCTCGTTCACCGGGGATCCGCTGGCGTACGCGACGGCCTTGTCCCAGGACGGGGCACACACGCGCGTGACCGCGATGGATCCACAGACCGGCGCTGTGCGCTGGGAGGCGTCGCTGGACGGGACGCTGAACCTCGTCGGCGGCCAGGATGGATCCCTGTTCTTCCTGTCGGTCGATTCGGGCTCTGCGGCCACGAACGCCGTCGTGCGCTATACCCCGGCCTCCCGGACGTCGCGTCGGGTGGACCTGCCGGTTCCGCGCCTGTCCCCACAGGCCACCGTGCACGGCAACACGGTGTACCTGCTGGCCGCGGGTGGCTCGCTGGAAGCCGTCGACCTGGACGCGGGCAAGCGGCTGTGGCACCTGGAGACGTCCGTCAGTCGTGGTTCTGCCCCGGTCGCCGACGACGAGCACGTCTACCTCACCGCGGCCGACGGGCGCCTGCTGGCCGTGGACGCACATGGCGGACGCCTCGTCGGGCAGACTCCGGCGCGACTCGGCGCCGAGGCGGGCGTGGTCACCGCCGACCTCCCGGCCCCCCTGCTCGTCGACGGCCACGTCTACTCCGGCGCCCCCGACGGCACCGTCTTCGGCGTGGCCGCGCGGGATCCGGCCGGCTGGTGACGTGCGGCGGGGTTCCGGCCGCTGGTGAACACGCCGAGGGGCCGCCCCCACCGAGGAGCGGCCCCTGCTGGATGTGGGCGTCAGCCCAGCTTGGTCACATCGCGCACCGCGCCCTTGTCCGCGCTGGTCGCCATCGCCGCGTAGGCGCGGAGGGCGGCGGAGACCTTGCGGTCGCGGTTCCTGGGGGCGTAGACGCCGTTCAGGGCCTGCTCGCGGCGGGCCAGTTCCGTCTGGTCCACCAGCAGTTCGATCGTGCGGTTCGGGATGTCGATGCGGATGCGGTCGCCGTCCTGGACCAGGGCGATGGTGCCGCCGGAGGCCGCCTCCGGCGACGCGTGGCCGATGGAGAGGCCGGAGGTGCCGCCGGAGAAGCGGCCGTCGGTGATCAGGGCGCAGGTCTTGCCGAGGCCGCGGCCCTTCAGGTACGAGGTCGGGTAGAGCATCTCCTGCATGCCGGGGCCGCCCTTGGGGCCCTCGTAGCGGATGACGACGACGTCGCCGTCCTTGACCTCCTGGGTGAGGATCCGCTGGACGGCCTCCTCCTGGGACTCGCAGACGACGGCCGGGCCCTCGAAGGTCCAGATCGACTCGTCGACGCCGGCCGTCTTGACCACGCAGCCGTCGACGGCGAGGTTGCCCCTCAGGACGGCCAGGCCGCCGTCCTTCGAGTAGGCGTGCTCGACGCTGCGGATGCAGCCGCCCTCCGCGTCCTCGTCCAGGGCCTCCCAGCGCTCGGACTGGGAGAAGGCCTCGGCCGACCTCACGCACCCCGGTGCCGCGTGCCACAGTTCCACCGCCTCCGGGGAGGGGCTGCCGCCGCGGACGTCCCAGGTCTTCAGCCAGTCGGCGAGGGACGGGCTGTGGACGGCGTGGACGTCCTCGTTGAGGAGACCCGCGCGGTGCAGTTCGCCGAGGAGGGCCGGGATGCCGCCGGCGCGGTGCACGTCCTCCATGTAGTACGTGCGGTTCTTCGCCACGTTGGGCGCCACCTTCGCCAGGCACGGCACGCGGCGCGAGACGGCGTCGATCTGCTCCAGGCCGAAGGGGACGCCCGCCTCCTGGGCGGCGGCCAGCAGGTGCAGGATCGTGTTCGTGGAGCCGCCCATCGCGATGTCCAGGGCCATGGCGTTCTCGAAGGCCTGGAAGGTGGCGATGCCCCGCGGCAGGGCCGACTCGTCGTCCTGCTCGTAGTAGCGGCGGGTGAGGTCCATGACCGTGCGGGCCGCGTCGACGTAGAGCTGCCTGCGCGCGGTGTGGGTGGCGAGGACCGAGCCGTTGCCGGGCAGGGACAGGCCGATGGCCTCGGTCAGGCAGTTCATGGAGTTGGCGGTGAACATGCCGGAACAGCTGCCGCAGGTCGGGCAGGCGTTCTCCTCGATCCGGAGGATGTCCTCGTCGGAGATCTTGTCGTTGACGGCGTCGGAGATCGCGTCGACCAGGTCGAGGGTGCGAACCGTGCCGTCCACGAGGGTGGCGCGGCCGGACTCCATGGGACCGCCGGAGACGAAGACCGTCGGGATGTTCAGGCGCAGGGCGGCCAGCAGCATGCCCGGCGTGATCTTGTCGCAGTTGGAGATGCAGACCAGGGCGTCGGCGCAGTGGGCCTCCACCATGTACTCCACCGAGTCCGCGATCAGGTCGCGGGAGGGGAGGCTGTAGAGCATGCCGCCGTGGCCCATCGCGATGCCGTCGTCCACCGCGATCGTGTTGAATTCGCGCGGGATGCCGCCCGCCTCCCTGATCGCCTCGCTGACGATCCGGCCGACCGGCTGCAGATGGGTGTGGCCGGGCACGAACTCGGTGAAGGAGTTCGCGACCGCGATGATCGGCTTCCGGCCGATGTCCGCACCGGGTACACCGGAGGCGCGCATAAGGGCGCGGGCGCCCGCCATGTTGCGGCCGTGGGTGACTGTGCGGGACCTCAGCTCGGGCATCGTCGCTCGCTCCTTCGAAGACCTACTGCCAGAGAGTTCTGACTGCCTACGAGCGTACGCCGGTGCTCCAAGGGATGGACACGGTTGTCCGGAATGCGGGACAGGTGTTTCACCTGGCAGTGAGGTGGTGCTGCACCACCGGGGCCACCCGGGCGATGATCTGCTCCAGGTCGGCGGAGGCCAGCGGCTCCAGTTTGACGACGTAGCGCAGCATCGCCGTGCCCACCAGCTGTGCGGCGGCCAGCTCCGCGCGCAGTTCGGCGTCGGGCAGGTCCAGCTGGGCGGCGATACGGCGCAGCAGCTGCGAGGCGACGAGCCGGCGGAAGACGGCGGCGGCGGTCTCGTTGTTCACGGCGGAGCGGAGGATCGCGAGGAGCGGTGTACGGGTGGTGGGGTTGTCCCAGACGCCGAAGACGAAGCGGGTCAGGCGCTCCCCCACCCCGTCCAGGGGGCCGGCGGCCAGCGCCTCGGGGGCGTTCAGCGCGGGCGCGAAGGCCACGGCGATCGCCGCCTCGAAGACCTGTTCCTTGGTGCCGAAGTAGTGGTGGACCAGCGCGGAGTCGACGCCGGCGGCCTTGGCGATACCGCGTACGGACGTCTTCTCGTACCCGCGCTCGGAGAACTCCTCGCGGGCCGCGGCCAGGATGCGGTCACGGGTGTCGGCGGACTCGGCGCGCGGCGGCCTGCCCCTTCTGCGCGTCGCCGGTTCCTGTGCGGAGGAGGGGGCGGGGACGGGCTCGGGCTCGCTCATCGCCCCGGCATCCTTGCCGCCGACGCCAGGTGCTTGCGGGTGAAGGCCAGGGCCTCGGCGAGGTCGGCCTCGCGCTCGGCGCCGGACATCGCCCGCCGGGTGTTGACCTCGATGACGACGTGGCCGCCGAAGCCGGACAGGGTCAGCTGTTCCAGCAGCTCGGCGCAGGGCTGGGTGCCGCGGCCGGGCACCAGGTGCTCGTCCTTGGCCGAACCCCGGCCGTCGGCGAGGTGCACGTGCCCGAGCCGGTCGCCCATGCGGTCGATCATGTCCAGGGCGTCCGCGCGGGCCGTCGCCGTGTGGCTGAGGTCGATCGTGAAGTGCCGGTAGTCGTGCTGGGTGACGTCCCAGTCGGGGGCGTAGGCGAGCATCTCGCGGTCGCGGTAGCGCCACGGGTACATGTTCTCGACGGCGAACCGCACGTCCGTCTCGTCCGCCATCCGCCAGATTCCGTCGACGAAGTCGCGCGCGTACTGCCGCTGCCAGCGGAAGGGCGGGTGTACGACGACGGTGGAGGCACCCAGCTTCTCGGCGGCCGCCCGGGCCCGCTGCAGCTTGACCCAGGGGTCCGTCGACCAGACCCGCTGGGTGATCAGCAGACAGGGGGCGTGGACGGCCAGGATCGGGATGCCGTGGTAGTCCGACAGGCGGCGCAGCGCCTCGATGTCCTGGCTGACGGGGTCGGTCCACACCATGACCTCGACGCCGTCGTACCCGAGGCGCGCGGCGATCTCGAAGGCCGTCGCTGTGGACTCCGGGTACACGGAGGCCGTCGACAGGGCAACGGAGACGTCCCTTGGTTCAGCCACGGGTGTCACCTTACGGGGTTGTGCAGTGAGGGTGTTGGGTGCCTGTTCGCCGTTGTGAGCTTTGCCATTCGGGCGGTGCGGCGCGGTCGTGGTTTCTCGCGCCGTGCCCCGTGTCCCTTGGGCGGTCAGTCCGAACCCATGTGATCAAGGCGCCGCAGGATCACGCCCTCGCGCAGGGCCCAGGGGCAGATTTCCAGGTTCTCGACGCCGAACAGGTCCATCGCGCCCTCGGCCACCAGGGCGCCGGCCAGGAGCTGGCCGGCGCGGCCGTCGGAGACGCCGGGGAGTTCGGCGCGCTGGTCCTCGGTCATGCCGGCCAGGCGCGGAACCCAGGCCTCCAGGGACTCGCGCTTGAGTTCGCGCTGGACGTAGAGGCCCTCGGCGCTGCGGGCGGCGCCGGCGATCCGGGCGAGCTGTTTGAAGGTCTTGGACGTGGCGACGACGTGGTCGGGGGCGCCGAAGCGGCTGAATTCGCCGACCGTGCGGGCGATCTCCGTGCGGACGTGGCGGCGCAGGGCCCGTACGTCCTCGGGGTCGGGCGGGTCGCCGGGCAGCCAGCCCGCGGTGAGCCGGCCGGCGCCGAGCGGCAGGGAGACGGCGGCGTCCGGCTCCTCGTCTATGCCGTAGGCGATCTCCAGGGAGCCGCCGCCGATGTCCAGGACCAGCAGCTTTCCGGCGGACCAGCCGAACCAGCGGCGGACGGCGAGGAAGGTCAGGCGGGCCTCCTCGGCACCGGTGAGGACCTGGAGCCGTACGCCGGTCTCGTCGGCCACGCGCGCGAGGACGTCGTCGGCGTTGGTGGCCTCGCGGACGGCGGAGGTCGCGAACGGCAGCAGGTCCTCCACGCCCTTGTCCTCGGCGGCCTGGAGCGCGTCCCGTACAACAGCGATCAGCTTCTCGATACCGTCGTCGCCGATGGCGCCGCTGCCGTCGAGGAGTTGGGCGAGCCGAAGTTCGGTCTTGTGCGAATGCGCGGGCAGCGGGCGCGCGCCGGGGTGAGCGTCCACCACCAGCAGATGCACCGTGTTCGAACCCACGTCCAGGACACCGAGTCTCATATACGGAACGCTACTGCCAGATCGTCCGTCCACGGTCCCCGGTGCGGCCCCGGGCCACTTACTCTGGACGGGTGCCCAAGACGAAAAAGGCGAAGGACCACAAATCCTCCAAGGGATTGAAGGATTCTTCGCAGGCGGAGGCGTCCGTGACCAAGAAGTCGTCCAAGAAGTCCCAGAAGGCCCCGCAGACGAGCGACGAGAAGGGGCTCGACTTCGCGCGCGCCTGGGTGGAGTTCCCTGATCCTGCGGACGACGAGCAGGTCTTCCGCTGTGATCTGACATGGCTGACCTCTCGCTGGAACTGCATCTTCGGCAGTGGCTGCCAGGGCATCCAGGCGGGCCGCGCGGCCGACGGGTGCTGCTCGCTGGGCGCGCACTTCTCGGACGAGGACGACGAGAAGCGGGTCGCCGAGCATGTGGCCCGGCTCACCCCGGAGATCTGGCAGCACCACGACGAGGGCACGCGGAACGGCTGGGTCTCTCAGGACGAGGAGGGCTCCCGACAGACCCGCCCCTTCCAGGGCTCCTGCATCTTCCAGAACCGCCCGGGGTTCGCGGGCGGCGCGGGCTGCTCGCTGCACATCCTCGCGCTGCGCGAGGGGCGGGAGCCGCTGGAGACCAAGCCGGACGTGTGCTGGCAGCTGCCGATCCGGCGGACCTACGACTGGATCGACCGGCCCGACGACACGCGGGTCCTGCAGGTGTCCATCGGCGAGTACGACCGCCGGGGCTGGGGTCCGGGCGGGCACGACCTGCACTGGTGGTGCACGTCGGCGACCTCCGCACACGGCGCGGGTGAGCCGGTGTACGTCTCCTACCGGGCCGAGCTGACGGAACTGATGGGCAAGGCCGGCTACGACCGTCTGGTCGAGCTCTGCGAACAGCGACTGGCGTCGCAGCTGCCGCTGGTCGCCCCGCACCCGGCCGACCCGGCGCCGTAACCCCACGGGACCACTCCTTGCCCACCCATCCGGTCCTTTCCCACCATCCGACTCCGCCCGCCGGAAGCACCCTCCGGTCGTGACCCGGCCGCCGGCCCGCCCGGCCCCGCGCACCCCCTAGCCCCCGGACGGGCTCGGCGTCTCGCTGTTCGGTGGGGACGGGGTCGGGGTCGGGGTGTCGGAGGGTGACGGCGGGTCGGTCGGGGTCGGGGTGGGAGCCGGGGTCGTGGGCGGTGGCGACTGGCTGGTCGGCGGGGCGGTGGGGGGCGGGGTGGGGCCGGAGGGCGACGGTGGGGGTGTGGGGCGGCGGGTGGGGGCCGTGCCGTAGCCGTCGATGGAGACCACGGTGCCCGCCGGGGAGACCGCCACCTGTGCGTGCCAGTGCCCGGAGGGCTCGCGCAGATGGTCGACGTACACCTTGATCGTCAACGTCTCGCCGGGCCGGAGGGTTCCCGAGGACCGGCTGAGGTAGAGCCAGGCCGCCGAGGTGGACGCGGACCAGCGGAGGGGGCCGGAGCCGGAGGCGGTGAGGGTGATCAGCGTGGTGTCGCCGTCCCCGGAGGCGCTGACGCCGAGCTGTCCGGAGCTCGCGCCGCCCGCTGCGTTGACGCTGACGACCTCCACGGAGACGTCCGCGTTGCCGTCCTCGCCGAGCCGGGTACCGGGCTTCGCGCTGGCGTTGCCCGCGTTCTCGTATCCGCCGGCCGTGTCGCTGCCGAGGGCGTCGGGGCCCTGCGCCTCGCGCGCGGTGGCGGAGGGGCTCTCCCCCTCCGCCGTCGGGGCGCCCCGGTAGGCGGCCCACAGGGCCAGGACGGGGGCGGCCACCACCGTGGCGACGACCGTCGTCGTCACCGCACGCGCGCGTAGCCGGTCGCGGCGGGCCGCGCGGTCCTTGGGGTCCATCGGGAAACCGCGCCGGTCGAAGCGGGGCACGGCGACGCCACGCGCGCGTGAGGGGTGGGCGAGAGCCACGTGGAGGGCCGCGCGCGGGGCTTCCAGGACGGGCAGCTCGGCAGGGGTGACCGTGGCTCCGGGCCAGCGGCCGGGGACGGCGCGCTCGGCGGTGCGGCGGCAGCGCGGGCAGTCGTCGACGTGGCGGACCAGCTCACGGCGCAGGGCCGTGCTCAGGACCAGGCCGCTGTCCCCGGTGAGGTGCGCCACGCTCGGACAGCCGCCGGTCTCCACCACGGCGAGGGCCGCACGGGTGCGCTCGACCTCGCAGGCGGCCGTGGCGAGCAGCTCGCGCGCGGCGGCCGCCTCGATGCCGAGGACGGCGGCGACCTCGTGCGCGGCCAGGTGGTGGCGGACGGCCAGTTCCAGGGCCTCGCGCTGCTCCGGCGTGGTGCCGGCCGCCTCCGGCCAGGCCAGCAGCGCCAGTTCGCGGCGCCGCTGCTCCTGGACCTCCGGGGCGACGGGCGGGTCCGGGACCGTCTCCTCAGCCGCCGTCCGGCCCGCCGCGTGGGTGCCCTGACGTTTCTGCTTGGCCTCGGACAGCTTGCGCAGGCACGCCCAGCGGGCCAGCGCGTAGAGCCAGGCCCTGCGGTCGGCCGCGGTCTGCGGGACGCGGTGGCCGCGCCGCTCGGCGAGGGCGAGGACGTCACCGAGGGCGGCGGTGGCCGCGTCGTGGTCGCACAGCACCGACAGACAGTAGGTGAACAGTCCGTCCAGGTACGGTTCGTAGCGCGCCGGTGGCCGCTGGGCGAGGGTGCGGGCGGCGGCGCGATCACGCGCCTCGCGCTGCACGCGGTGCGCGCCGGTGCTGCGGATGCTGGTCTCCGGACTGCTGCTCGTCACCCGTGCGACCGTAGGCGGCCGTGGAGTGCCCGTTCCCGAAGCTTGAGCACTTTTAACCCGCACGGGTGAAACGATCCCTCATAAGGGGACAGGAACCCTTTGTTCCATGGCTCGAACCCGGCGGGTGGTGGCCGATACCGGTTCACCCACATGCAGCCGGGGGACCCGTTGTCGGTGGCCCGGGCTACGGTTTCCGCATGGCTGCCCGTACCAAGACCACCAAGGACCGCCCGTCCTACCGCTGCACCGAGTGCGGCTGGCAGACGGCCAAGTGGCTCGGCCGCTGCCCCGAGTGCCAGGCGTGGGGCACGGTCGAGGAGTACGGCGCGCCCGCGGTCCGTACGACGACACCGGGCCGGGTCACGACGTCCGCGCTGCCCATCGGCCAGGTCGACGGCCGGCAGGCCACCGCCCGCACGACCGGCGTGCCCGAGCTGGACCGGGTGCTCGGCGGCGGCCTGGTGCCCGGCGCGGTGGTGCTGCTCGCGGGCGAGCCCGGCGTCGGCAAGTCCACGCTGCTGCTGGACGTGGCCGCCAAGTCCGCGAGCGCGGAGCACCGCACCCTGTATGTCACCGGCGAGGAGTCGGCGAGCCAGGTGCGGCTGCGCGCGGACCGCATCGGCGCCCTCCACGAGGAGCTGTATCTGGCCGCCGAGACCGATCTGTCCGCCGTCCTCGGCCACTTGGACGAGGTGAAGCCGTCCCTGCTGATCCTGGACTCGGTGCAGACGGTCGCCTCCCCGGAGATCGAGGGCGCGCCCGGCGGCATGGCCCAGGTGCGGGAGGTGGCGGGCGCACTCATCCGCGCCTCCAAGGAGCGCGGGATGTCCACCCTCCTCGTGGGCCACGTCACCAAGGACGGCGCGATCGCCGGTCCGCGCCTGCTGGAGCACCTGGTGGATGTCGTCCTGCACTTCGAGGGCGACCGGCACGCGCGCCTGCGTCTGGTGCGCGGGGTGAAGAACCGCTACGGCGCCACGGACGAGGTCGGCTGCTTCGAGCTGCACGACGAGGGCATCACCGGCCTCGCCGACCCCAGCGGCCTGTTCCTGACCCGCCGGGCCGAGCCGGTCCCCGGCACGTGCCTGACCGTCACGCTGGAGGGCCGCCGCCCGCTGGTGGCCGAGGTGCAGGCGCTGACGGTCGACTCGCAGATCCCCTCCCCGCGCCGCACGACGTCCGGCCTGGAGACCTCACGCGTGTCGATGATGCTGGCCGTCCTGGAGCAGCGCGGCCGGATCAGTGCGCTCGGCAAGCGGGACATCTACTCCGCGACGGTGGGCGGTGTGAAGCTGTCGGAGCCGGCCGCCGACCTCGCGATCGCGCTCGCGCTGGCCTCCGCCGCCAGCGACACCCCGCTGCCGAAGAACCTGGTGGCCATCGGCGAGGTGGGCCTCGCAGGCGAGGTGAGACGGGTCACGGGTGTGCAGCGCAGGCTCTCCGAGGCGCACCGGCTGGGCTTCACGCACGCGCTCGTACCGTCCGATCCGGGCAAGGTGCCGCCCGGCATGAAGGTCCTGGAAGTCGCGGACATGGGGGACGCCCTGCGGGTGCTGCCGCGCTCCCGTCGCCGAGAGGCCCCACGGGAGGCGGAGGAGCGCCGGTAGACTTTGCCCAGGTCTCGCCCGTCCGTGCGAACAGAGTGCGGGTGCGGGAGCGCGTCAGAATCTGCGACCGGAGGAGTGCAGTGGCAGCCAACGACCGGGCAGCAGCTCCCGGAAAGTCCGGTGGGAGTGCCGGTTCCGATGGCCTGATGCGCGCCTCGCTGAGCGCCGTGGCTCCCGGTACGGCCCTGCGCGACGGCCTCGAGCGCGTGCTGCGCGGCAACACCGGCGGGCTGATCGTCCTCGGCTCCGACAAGACGGTCGAGGCGATGTGCACGGGCGGGTTCGTCCTGGACGTGGAGTTCACGGCGACCCGGCTGCGGGAGCTGTGCAAGCTGGACGGGGGCATCGTGCTGTCCTCGGACCTGTCGAAGATCCTGCGGGCGGGCGTGCAGCTGGTTCCGGACCCCACCATCCCCACGGAGGAGACGGGCACCCGGCACCGCACGGCGGACCGGGTGAGCAAGCAGGTCGGCTTCCCCGTGGTCTCCGTCTCCCAGTCGATGCGTCTGATCGCCCTGTACGTCGACGGTCAGCGGCGCGTCCTGGAGGACTCGGCGGCGATCCTGTCCCGCGCGAACCAGGCGCTGGCCACGCTGGAGCGGTACAAGCTCCGCCTGGACGAGGTGGCGGGCACGCTGTCGGCGCTGGAGATCGAGGACCTGGTGACGGTGCGGGACGTGTCCGCCGTCGCGCAGCGCCTGGAGATGGTCCGGCGCATCGCCACCGAAATCGCCGAATACGTGGTCGAACTGGGCACCGATGGCCGTCTTCTGGCGCTCCAGCTGGAGGAGTTGATCGCCGGCGTCGAGCCCGACCGTGAGCTGGTCGTCCGGGACTACGTCCCCGAGCCGACGGCGAAGCGCTCACGCACGGTCGAGGAGGCGCTGTCCGAGCTGGACGCGCTGAGCCACGCGGAGCTGCTCGAGATGGGCACGGTGGCGCGTGCGCTGGGCTACACCGGGTCGCCCGAGACGCTCGACTCGGCCGTGTCCCCGCGGGGCTTCCGGCTCCTGGCGAAGGTTCCGCGTCTCCCGGGCGCGATCATCGACCGCCTCGTGGAGCATTTCGGGGGGCTGCAGAAGCTTCTCGCCGCCAGCGTGGACGACCTGCAGACCGTGGACGGTGTGGGCGAGGCCCGGGCCAGGAGCGTGCGGGAAGGTCTGTCGCGGCTGGCCGAGTCCTCCATCCTGGAGCGGTACGTCTGAGTTCGGGCCGGGCGTCCCAACTCGCGCGCCATTCCTCCCAGTTGATCCAAATAGCCTTGCCCGCGGTGATCACGCCGGGGTAACGTCCCCTCGACCAAAACGTTCGATTTTGAATTCGAACTGTGTAGGGGGAACTCATATGAAGAAGCGCCTCATGGGCACGTTCGTCGCCGCGGCAGTTCTCGCCCCGGCGCTGACCCTTGCGGGCACGGGGCAGGCGTTCGCCGCCGGCAACCCCGTCACCTGGAGGAACGACTACAGCGGCAAGTACCTGGCGTACATCAACTTCCGGGTCCGTACGACGTCCGCCGACCCCTCCCAGAGCACGTCCCTGAAGTGGGACGAGTACAAGCAGTCCGACGGCAGCTACCTCCTGAAGCACCACATGACCGGGAAGTGCCTCGACAGCAACAGCCGCGGTGAGGTGTACGTCGGCGCCTGCAACGGCAACCCGAACCAGAACTGGTACGAGATCCACCACTCCGACGGCTGGACGCTGAAGGACAAGGGCACCGGGCGCGTTCTCGAGGAGTTGATCGACGGCACGATCAAGACCGCAAAGGACGAGGGCTACCCGGTCCAGCGCTGGAGCTGAACCACGGTTCGCAACGCGCTCCGGAAGGGGGCACCCCCGGCCACGTCGTGGCCGGGGGTGTCCAATTCACCGGCCGTCCGGAACGCCCTCAGGTGGCCGTCTCAGTCAGCCGACAGCACGAAGGACGCCCGTACCTTCCCGAACCCCGGCGTCCTCGCCTCCAGCAGATACGTCCCGGCACCGGCCGGACCCCCGGAGGACTTCGCACACCGGGGCGCGCTCGGCTTGCGGTCCCACTTCACGGTGTACGTGATGCTCTTGCCCGCCGGCACCCGGAACACCAGGCTCGCCGCGCCCTTGGGGCAGTCGGCCGACGACCAGAAGGTGTCGCTGCCGTCCGCGGGCGTGATGCTCAACACCGCGTTCTTCGGCCCGAGATCGACCTTGCAGTCGGCGGACGAGCCGTTCTTCGCGGTGAGTTCGAAGGCCGGCGTCTGGTCCGGCGAGTAGGAGTTGTGCAGGCTCCGCAGGCCCAGCGTCACCGCGCCGGAGGTGCAGTCCGGCAGGGAGGAGGAGGCCGGGAGCACGTCGCCCGCCCCGACGCCGCCGCCGGAGCCCGCACCCGGGCCGCCGGCAGAGCCGTCGTCGGACCCGGGGGAGCCGGTGGAGCCGTCGCCCGGACCGCTGCCGCCGCCGGACCCGGAACCGCTCCCGCCGGAGTCGCCGCCCGAGTCACCGCGCCCACCGGGGTGTTGGCTGATCGCGGGCCCGGACGAGGACGGGCCCGGCGTGATCGTGTGGGCGGGATTCTTGCCGTTGGACCCGCCGGCGTTCGTCCTGCCGCCCCCGCCGCCGGAGGTGACGATCCACGCGATCAGCAGCGCCAACACCGCGCACACCGACAGCAGTACGACCCTCCTTCGCCAGTAGATGGAGGAGGGAAGCGGCCCGACCGGATTGCGCAGAGATCCCACGGCGCAAACTGTACGAGAGTTCCCCGTGCTTGCTTGCGCCACCCGCCGCACGGGCGTCAACTTTTCCCGATCATCATTCCGGCAACTGCCGTCGCACGCGCGGCCCTTCGTCCATGACGACGTTGCGTGACCGTGCCGTCACCCGCCAGGTGTGCCGAGGCGTGGCAGGATCGGAAGGCCATGACTGAGAAGCTGCACGCCCCCGTGATCGCCTGGTTCGACGCCCATGCCCGCGACCTCCCCTGGCGCCGCCCGGAGGCGGGCCCGTGGGGGGTGATGGTCAGCGAGTTCATGCTCCAGCAGACCCCGGTCAACCGGGTGCTGCCCGTCTACGAGGAGTGGCTGGCCCGCTGGCCGCGCCCCGCCGACCTGGCGAAGGAGGCGCCCGGTGAGGCGGTGCGCGCCTGGGGCCGGCTCGGCTATCCGCGCCGGGCCCTGCGCCTGCACGGCGCCGCGGTCGCCATAACGGAGCGGCACGGCGGGGACGTACCGACGGACCACGCGCAGCTGCTGGCGCTGCCCGGCATCGGCGAGTACACGGCCGCCGCGGTGGCCTCGTTCGCGTACGGGCAGCGGCACGCGGTGCTGGACACGAATGTGCGCCGGGTCTTCGCGCGCGCGGTGGCGGGGGTGCAGTACCCGCCGAACGCGACCACGGCCGCCGAGCGCAGGCTCGCCCGTGAGCTGCTGCCCGAGGACGACAGGACCGCCGCGCGGTGGGCCGCCGCCTCCATGGAGCTGGGCGCGCTGGTGTGCACGGCGAAGAACGAGGGGTGCGGGCGGTGCCCGATCGCGACGCAGTGCGCCTGGCGGCTGGCCGGCAAGCCCGAGCACGCGGGCCCGCCGCGCCGCGGGCAGACGTACGCCGGTACGGACCGGCAGGTGCGCGGCAAGCTGCTGGCGGTGTTGCGGGAGGCACACGCGCCGGTGCCGCAGGCGGTGCTGGACCGGGTGTGGCACGAGCCGGTACAGCGCGCCCGCGCGCTCGACGGGCTCGTCACGGACGGTCTGGTGGAGCCGATGCACGGCGGCCTGTACCGGCTGCCGCTGAGCTGACGCACAGCCAAGTCACAGCCCCGAGGGCCCTGTTACGGTCCCATTCACTCGACAAAAGCCTTCATAAAGGGACATAACGACCTACCTGCTTACCCCGTTTCTACGGCCGTTACACAACCGACGGATAGCCGATTGCTAGCCGCAGGCTGGTTCGGACAGCGCCGTGACAACCACTCCGTAACTTCTTGTCCGTGCCCGGCAGACCAACGGGCACGGGAACGCAGGACTTCAGGCAACAAGCCGGAGTGAACGGGGAACGGAGGCGGTTGATCATGGCGCAGGGCGAGGTGCTCGAATTCGAGGAGTACGTCCGCACCCGGCAGGACGCGCTGCTGCGCAGTGCTCGCCGACTGGTGCCGGACCCCGTCGACGCCCAGGACCTGCTGCAGACGGCGCTGGTGCGCACGTACGGCCGCTGGGAGGGCATCGCGGACAAGCGGCTCGCCGACGCCTACCTGCGCCGGGTCATGATCAACACCCGTACGGAGTGGTGGCGGGCGCGCAAGCTGGAGGAGGTCCCGACCGAGCAGCTGCCGGACGCCTCCGTGGACGACGCCACCGAGCAGCACGCCGACCGGGCCCTGCTGATGGACGTCATGAAAGTTCTCGCACCGAAGCAGCGCAGTGTCGTGGTGCTGCGACACTGGGAGCAGATGTCCACAGAGGAGACGGCCGCGGCCCTCGGCATGTCGGCCGGTACGGTCAAGAGCACGCTGCACCGGGCGCTCGCCCGGCTCCGCGAGGAGCTGGAGGCTCGCGATCTGGACGCACGCGCGCTGGAGCGTGAGGAGCGGGAGCGTTGCGCGGCCTGACCGAGGCCGGGTCCGGGGGGACCCGAGGAAGCACGCAGGCGGTGATCGCGGCGGGGGCCGCGCTCGCCGCCCTCGCCCTTTTCGTCGCCGCGTGCGGCACGGGGGGCACCGGCACCCGGGACGAGGGCCCGGCACACGCGTCGGCGGCCGCGGGAGCCGTCGCCCCTGCCAGCCCCAGCCCGAGCCCGACCAGCCGCTACCGGCTGGTGGACGTGGTCTCCCTGCTCAAGAAGGACCCGACGGTCTCCCCGGCGGTGAAGCGGGAGCTGAAACCGTGCAGCGGCGACGACTACCCGGTCGAGGCCACCTACGGCGACCTGACCCGCGGGTCCGTCAACGACGTCCTGGTGAACGTGTGGGCCTGCAGTGACTCGGTGGGCATCGGCACATACGTGTACCGGGACGTCGGCGGGACGTACAAGAATGTGTTCAAGGCGGAGGAGTCGCCGGTCTTCTCGGAGATCGACGGCACCGACCTGACCGTGACCCAGCAGGTGTACGACACGGACGACACGACGTCCAACCCGTCCCGGGAGATCGTGATCACGTACCACTGGAGGGCGGGCCGGTTCGCCGAGCGGACCAAGCACGAGACCTTCTACAGCAGAACCGGCGGCGACGCGGCGACCGCGCAGGACAACTGAACCCCCCACACGCACACCACGAGGACTGAGAGCACCGGGATGGCAGACCAGACCCACGTCCTTTTCGTCGAGGACGACGACGTCATCCGCGAGGCCACCCAGCTCGCCCTGGAGCGGGACGGCTTCGCGGTCACCGCCATGCCCGACGGGCTGTCGGGCCTGGAGGCGTTCCGGGCGAACCGCCCCGACATCGCCCTGCTCGACGTCATGGTCCCCGGTCTGGACGGGGTCAGCCTCTGCCGTCGTATCCGCGACGAGTCGACCGTGCCGGTGATCATGCTGTCGGCGCGCGCCGACTCCATCGACGTCGTCCTCGGCCTGGAGGCGGGCGCCGACGACTATGTGACCAAGCCGTTCGACGGCGCCGTGCTGGTGGCGCGGATCCGGGCGGTGCTGCGCCGCTTCGGGCACGCGAGCGGCAGCGGCCAGGCCGAGTCCAGCACGGACGCGTTGACCGGCGGGGTGCTCACCTTCGGGGACCTGGAGATCGACACCGAGGGCATGGAGGTGCGCCGGGCCGGGCAGCCCGTCGCGCTCACCCCCACCGAGATGCGGCTGCTGCTGGAGTTCTCCTCCGCGCCGGGCACCGTGCTCTCCCGCGACAAGCTGCTGGAGCGCGTCTGGGACTACGGCTGGGGCGGGGACACCCGCGTCGTCGACGTGCATGTGCAGCGGCTGCGGCAGAAGATCGGCCAGGACCGGATCGAGACCGTCCGCGGCTTCGGCTACAAGCTGAAGGCCTGAGCGGGGCGGCGATGCGGGGGTTTCTTCGGTACCCGGTCCGGCTCATGGAGCGGTCGGGCCTGCACACCGGACTGAGATGGAAGCTCAGCGCGGCCATCGCGCTGGTGGCCGGGCTGGTGGCGATCACGCTGAGCCTGGTCGTGCACAACGCGGCCCGGGTCTCGATGCTCGACAACGCACGCGACCTCGCCAATCAGCGCGTCCAGTTCGCGCAGCGCAACTACGAGCAGAACCGGCGGCCGAACTTCCCGAACATCAAGCTCGACGACCCCGAGCTGCCGGATGCGCTGCGCGAGAAGGTCATGGACGGCCGCAAGGCCAGCGATGTCATCGACCGGGACGGAGCGCCGGACATCTGGGCGGCCGTGCCGACCAAGGACGGGCATGTGCTGTCCCTGCACAGCCACATGCCGGACCGGTCCACCGACATCATGAAGGACCTCGACCAGGCGCTGGTCATCGGGTCCGTCGCGGTCGTGTTCGGCGGCAGCGCGCTCGGTGTGCTGATCGGCGGGCAGCTGTCCGGGCGGCTGCGCAAGGCGGCGGCCGCCGCGAACCAGGTGGCCAGGGGCGAGACCGACGTCCGGGTGCGGGACGCCATCGGCGGGGTCGTCCGGGACGAGACCGACGATCTCGCGCGCGCCGTGGACGCCATGGCGGACGCCCTGCAGCAGCGGCTCGAGGCGGAGCGGCGGGTCACCGCCGACATCGCGCACGAACTGCGCACCCCGGTGACGGGCCTGCTCACGGCCGCCGAACTGCTGCCCCCCGGCCGTCCCACGGAACTGGTCCTGGACCGGGCGAAGGCGATGCGCACACTCGTCGAGGACGTGCTGGAGGTGGCCCGCCTCGACGGCGCCTCGGAGCGGGCCGAGCTGCAGGACATCATGCTCGGTGAGTTCGTCGCCCGGCGCGTGGCGGTCAAGGACCCGGACATCGTCGTACGGGTGGTGCACGAGTCGGAGGTCACCACCGATCCACGGCGGCTGGAGCGGGTGCTGTTCAACCTGCTCGCCAACGCCGCCCGGCACGGCCGGCCGCCGATCGAGGTGACCGTCGAGGGCCGGGTCATCCGGGTCCGCGACCACGGTCCCGGCTTCCCCGAGGAACTGCTCGCCGAGGGCCCGAGCCGCTTCCGCACCGGCAGCAAGGACCGCGCCGGTACGGGCCACGGGCTCGGCCTGACCATCGCCGCGGGCCAGGCCCGGGTGCTGGGCGCCCGGCTGACCTTCCGCAACGTACGCCCCGCCGGAGCGCCCGACATCCCGGCGGAGGGCGCGGTGGCCGTGCTCTGGCTGCCGGAGCACGCCCCGACCAGCACGGGCAGCTACCCGGTGCTGCCCGCGTCGGGGAGCAGCACCCCGTAAGGGGTGAACCGCGCTGCGGCGCTCAGCGAGCCCAGTCCTGCTCCATGTCCAGCCCGCCCTCGCGCCGCTGGGTGAAGGAAAACCAGTTCCCGGAGTCGTCCCGGAAGAGCGCCTCGGTGCCGTACGGCCGCTCCTGCGGTTCCTGGAGGAACTGCACCCCGCGGTCCTTGAGCTTCTTGTAGTCGCCGTGGATGTCGTCGGTCGCCAGCACGCCCGCGCCGAGCGCCCCCTTCGCGATGAGCTTCCGCATCATCTCCGCGGACTCGGGGTCCATCGCGGGCGGCCCGGGCACCATGAGCGTCAGCTCCACGTCGGGCTGATCGGGGGCGCCGACGGTGAGCCAGCGCATGCCGCCCTCCCCCATCGTCATGTCCGTACGGACCTCGAGGCCCAGCTTCTGGGTGTAGAACTCCTTGGCCCGGTCCTGGTCGAGGACCCAGACGGTGGTGATGGCAAGCCCCTTGATCATGGTTCTGCTCTCCTGTCGGCGGTGCCGGCGGTGCTGTGCGGTGGGAGGGATTCCCCTTCGTCACCGTAGGCAGGGCCGGGCCCGGAGCGCTTCTCCGATCTTGCGGTGCTGAATCCGCCGGCCCAGAGCATGGCGTAGCAGCCGGGTATCAGGGAGGCGCCGCGGCCCACGTGCCTCGTGCGGTACTCGCTCGGCGTGAGTCCCGTACGGGCCTTGAAGCGGGCGGAGAACGTGCCGAGGCTGCTGAAGCCGACGAGGGTACAGATCTCGGTCACCGTGAGGTTGGCGCTGCGCAGCATCTCCTCCGCCCGCTCGATCCGCCGGTGGGTCAGATACTGGCCGGGGGTCTCGCCGTAGACGTCCCTGAAGGCGCGCAGGAAGTGATACCGCGAGTACCCGGCGCACGCGGCCACCGCGTCCAGGTCGAGCCCGGGGTCGGCCCAGTCCCGGTCCATGGCGTCCTTGGCCAGACGCAGACGGCGGATTTTGTCCATGGGGCCGATGGTGACACGGGGTACTGACAACGCCGGTTCCGGCGCAAAAGGAAGAAGACCCCGGGGGCGGACACCAACCCGGGGTCTTCCGTTCAGTGGAGGCTCAGACGGCTTCGACGACCTGCACCGGAGCCACCTCGTCGCCGCTGTCCGCCGAGGGCTTCCCGCTCCGCAGCGGGACCTCCTTCACGAACAGCGCCGCGATCAGCACGAGCACCGCGACCGCCGCGCCCAGCAGGAACGCCGAGTGCGTACCGGCGGACACCGCGTGCTGGTACGCGTCCCGGATCGGGGGCGGCAGCATGTTGAGGTGCTTCGCGTCCAGCGCGGCGGACTTCTCGGTCATGCGCTTGCCCGCCGTACCCGCCCGCTCGGCCATGACGTGCTGGACCCGGTTGTTGAACAGCGCGCCCATGATGGCCACGCCGAAGGAGGAGCCGAGCGTACGGAACAGCGTCGAGGACGACGAGGCCACGCCCATGTCCTTCATCTCCACGCTGTTCTGCGCCACCAGCATGGTGACCTGCATCAGGCAGCCCATGCCCAGGCCCAGGACGGCCATGTAGATGCCGGAGGTCAGCCGTGTCGTACCGGTGTCCATGAGCGACAGCAGGTACAGGCCCGCGATCATCAGCACGCCGCCGGCGATCGGGAAGATCTTGTAGCGGCCGCTGTTGGTGGTCACCCGGCCCGCGACCATCGAGGTCACCAGCATCGCGCCGAGCATCGGCAGGAGCAGCAGACCGGAGTTGGTCGCGGAGGCGCCCTGCACCGACTGCTGGTACAGCGGCAGGTAGAGCGTGGCGCCGAACATCACGAAGCCGGTGATGAAGCCGATGACGGACATCAGCGTGAAGTTGCGGCTCATGAACATGTGCAGCGGCACCACCGGCTCGGCGGCCCTGGTCTGCCAGAACACGAATCCGCTCAGCGTGGCGATGCCGATGCCGGTCAGCTCCATGATCCGCGCGGAGGTCCAGGCGTACTCGGTGCCGCCCCAGGTGGTGACCAGCACGATCGAGGTGATGCCGACGGTCAGCAGCGCGACACCCCCGTAGTCGATGCGCGCCTTGGCCCGCTTCTTCGGCAGGTGCAGCACCGCGGTGACCAGTGCCAGGGCGACGGCACCCAGCGGGAGGTTGATGTAGAAGGACCAGCGCCAGCCCCAGTTGTCGGTGATGGTGCCGCCGACCAGCGGACCGCCGATCATCGCCAGCGCCATGACGCCGGCCATCATGCCGGTGTACTTGCCGCGCTCGCGCGGCGGGATCAGGTCACCGATGATCGCCATGACGCCGACCATCAGTCCGCCGGCACCGAGGCCCTGCACGGCGCGGAAGCCGATCAGCTCGCCCATGTTCTGGGCCATGCCGCTGAGCGCCGAGCCGACCAGGAAGATCACGATCGAGCTGAGGAAGGCGCCCTTGCGCCCGTACATGTCGCCGACCTTGCCCCAGATCGGGGTCGAGGCCGCGGTGGCCAGGGTGTAACCGGTGACCACCCAGGACAGGTGCTCCAGGCCGCCCAGGTCGCCCACGATCGTCGGCATCGCCGTACCCACGATCATGTTGTCGAGCATCGCGAGCATCATCGCGATCATGAGCGCGAGCAGGACCACCCGCACACTGCGGGGCCGTTTGCCCTCCGTGACGCTTTCCACTGTGTCCGCCATCTCTTCCCACTCCCCCTACGACGGCTACTTACTTGCCGCCCGGCTAGTTCACTACACTGGGAAAGTAGACCCGTAACTAGCCGGGCGTCAAGTAAGTTTCCGCGGAAGCGCGAGGAGTACGAGGATGGGCGTCACCATGGACGGCACCAAGCAGCAGCGCCGCGGCAACACCCGCCAGCGCATCCAGGACGTGGCGCTCGAACTCTTCGCGGAGCAGGGCTACGAGAAGACCTCTCTGCGCGAGATCGCCGAGCGTCTCGACGTCACGAAGGCGGCCCTGTACTACCACTTCAAGACCAAGGAAGAGATCATCGTCAGCCTCTTCGAGGACCTGACGAAACCGATCGAGGACCTGATCGAGTGGGGCCGCAGCCAGCCGCCCACCCTGGAGACCAGGCAGGACATCGTACGGCGCTACAGCGAGGCCCTGGCCGGCGCGGAGCCGCTGTTCCGCTTCATGCAGGAGAACCAGGCGACCGTGCGGGAACTGCGCATCGGGGAGACCTTCAAGGACCGGATGCGGGGCCTCAGGGACATCCTGATCGACCCCGAGGCCGAGCTCGTGGACCAGGTGCGCTCCGTCAGCGCGATGTTCACGCTGCACGCGGGGATGTTCGTCATGCAGGACCTGGAAGGCGACCCCGAGAAGAAGCGCGAGGCCGTTCTCGAGGTCGCCCTGGACCTGGTCACCCAGGCGCACGAACACGCCCGCGGAAAGGACTAGCTCAGACGGTGAGCCCCTGGGCGCGGAGGAACGCGACCGGGTCGACGGCGGAGCCGTAGTCCGGGGTCTTGCGGATCTCGAAGTGCAGATGCGGGCCGGTGGAGTTGCCGGTGGAGCCCGAGAGGGCGATGTGCTGGCCGGTCCTGACGACCTGGCCGGCCCTGACGTCGATCCGGGACAGGTGCGCGTACTGCGAGTAGGTGCCGTTGCCGTGCTTGATCACGACGGCGTTGCCGTAGGCGGGACCGTCACCGGCGCCGTTCGGGCCGGCCTTGACGACGGTGCCGCCGTGCGCGGCGACGACCTCGGTGCCGGTCGGCACGGCGAAGTCCTGCCCGCTGTGCTTGGCGACCCAGTGGCTGCCGGCCTGCATGAAGCTCGCAGACAGCGTGTACGACTTCACCGGGTCGACCCAGGAGGTGGCCGACGGAGCGGCGGCGCTCGCGACCCCGGTCCCCAGCACGGCCGTGGCGCCGATGCCGGCGGCCAGGACGGCCACGCGGGTGCGGAGCGAGGACGTACGGGAAGAACGGGACGTGACGCGCTGGAACATCGAAACCTCGTGGAGTCGGGGACACAAGCGCCACCCCGCGAACGGATGCCCGGCGGAGTGGCCATCCCTTGGTAGCCGAGCACCCCATCCGTCCCCAAACGCCCCATCTACGGCGCCTGCTAGTAGCCGACGGTGGAGCCACCGCGCCCTTCCGCGATGAAAGTCCCGTGAAAGTCCTTTTCATCCCGGCGGCGGATCCCACTATCAGGGCTAGTAAGGGACATTTCGCCTGTGCCGCTTATCACCGGCCACCCAAACCGACGATCACAGAAATGTGGCGCACACCTCTAGGCGCCTACCGTCCAGTAACCTTACGGTTCCTTTCGCGCCACCCTCACCTCAGATCATGCCCCTGACATTTCAGGCACGTGCAGGACGTGAGAGGACCCCCACCGATGACCAGACGCCCCTGGGCACGCCGCATATCCGCAACCGCCGTCTCCGTGGCCGCACTGGCCGCAATGGCAGCCCCGGCCCAGGCCGCGACCACGGCCGACTCCACCGCCTCGGCCACCAAGGTCGACTACGCCACCTGGCAGAAGGACTGCCAGGCGGTGATGGACCAGGCCCTGCCGTACGTGAAGGAGCGCATCGCCGACGCCACGCCGGGTGAGAAGCAGGCGATCGTCTTCGACATCGACAACACCACACTGGAGACCGACTTCGGCTTCAGCTACCCGCAGCCGGCCAACAAGCCCGTGCTGAACGTCGCGAAGTACGCCCAGGAGCACGGCGTCTCCCTGTTCTTCGTCACGGCCCGCCCGGGCATCATCTACCTGCCCACCGAGTACAACCTCGAACACGACGGCTACGACGTCTCCGGCCTCTACGTCCGCGGCCTGTTCGACCTCTTCAAGGACGTCGCCGCCTACAAGACCGCCCAGCGCGTCGACATCGAGAACCACGGCTACACGATCATCGCGAACATCGGCAACAGCGCCACCGACCTTTCCGGCGGCCACGCCGAGAAGACCTTCAAACTGCCGGACTACAACGGCCAGTTGAGCTGACGGCGGGCCCAGTCGCGGGGCTGGGGCCTGTCCGGCGTCGGACTTCTCCAAGTCACGCAGGAGGGCGGCCAGGACCTGTTGGCGCTGGACGAGTCTGCCTACGCGGCCCCGTTCTCCAACGCCGACGTCGTCGTACCGCCCTCTCGCCCCTGCGCCTTCTGAAAGGCGGCCGGGCACGGCGAAGGGGCCGGTGCCCAAGGCACCGGCCCCTTCAACTCCGTCAAACCGCCGGAGGCTTACGCGTCCTTGCTCAGGTTCGGCCCCGCGCCGCCGGCCGCCTGCTCGATCGGCGGGACGTCCGGCAGTGCCGACTTCTCCTCACCCCGGAAGGTGAAGGTGGCGGTTTCGCCCTCGCCCTCGGTGTCCACGACCACGATGTGACCGGGGCGCAGCTCACCGAAGAGGATCTTCTCCGACAGCGTGTCCTCGACCTCGCGCTGGATCGTGCGACGCAGCGGACGCGCGCCCAGCACCGGGTCGTAACCCTTCTTGGACAGCAGCTCCTTGGCGGACTGGGAGAGCTCGATGCCCATGTCCCGGTCCTTCAGGCGCTCGTCCACCTTGCTGATCATCAGGTCGACGATCCGCAGGATGTCGGCCTGCGTCAGCTGCGGGAAGACGACCACGTCGTCGACGCGGTTGAGGAACTCGGGGCGGAAGTGCTGCTTCAGCTCGTCCGACACCTTGTTCTTCATGCGCTCGTAGTTGGTCTTCGTGTCACCCGCGGCGGCGAAGCCGAGGTTGAAGCCCTTGGAGATGTCCCGGGTGCCGAGGTTGGTCGTCATGATGATGACCGTGTTCTTGAAGTCCACGACCCGGCCCTGGGAGTCGGTCAGGCGACCGTCCTCCAGGATCTGCAGCAGCGAGTTGAAGATGTCCGGGTGGGCCTTCTCGACCTCGTCGAACAGGACGACGGAGAACGGCTTGCGGCGGACCTTCTCGGTCAGCTGGCCACCCTCTTCGTAGCCCACGTATCCGGGGGGCGAACCGAAGAGGCGCGACACCGTGTGCTTCTCGCTGAACTCCGACATGTCGAGGGAGATCAGCGCGTCCTCGTCACCGAAGAGGAACTCGGCGAGCGCCTTGGAGAGTTCGGTCTTACCGACACCGGACGGGCCGGCGAAGATGAACGAACCACCCGGACGCTTCGGGTCCTTCAGACCGGCACGCGTACGGCGGATCGCCTTCGACAGCGCCTTGACGGCGTCGTTCTGGCCGATGACCCGCTTGTGCAGCTCCTCCTCCATGCGGAGCAGGCGGCTGGACTCCTCCTCGGTCAGCTTGAAGACCGGGATGCCGGTGGCCGTGGCGAGGACCTCGGCGATCAGCTCGCCGTCGACCTCGGCGACGACGTCCATGTCGCCGGCCTTCCACTCCTTCTCCCGCTTGGCCTTGGCGGCGAGGAGCTGCTTCTCCTTGTCGCGCAGGGAGGCGGCCTTCTCGAAGTCCTGCGAGTCGATCGCGGACTCCTTGTCCCGGCGGACGGCGGCGATCTTCTCGTCGAACTCGCGCAGGTCCGGCGGCGCGGTCATCCGGCGGATACGCATCCGGGAGCCGGCCTCGTCGATCAGGTCGATCGCCTTGTCCGGGAGGAAGCGGTCCGAGATGTACCGGTCGGCCAGGGTGGCGGCCTGGACCAGGGCCTCGTCCGTGATGGAGACGCGGTGGTGGGCCTCGTAGCGGTCGCGCAGACCCTTGAGGATCTCGATCGTGTGCGGCAGGGACGGCTCGGCGACCTGGATGGGCTGGAAACGGCGCTCCAGGGCCGCGTCCTTCTCCAGGTGCTTGCGGTACTCGTCCAGGGTGGTCGCACCGATGGTCTGCAGCTCACCGCGGGCCAGCATCGGCTTCAGGATGCTCGCCGCGTCGATGGCGCCCTCGGCGGCACCCGCACCGACCAGCGTGTGCAGCTCGTCGATGAACAGGATGATGTCGCCGCGGGTGCGGATCTCCTTGAGCACCTTCTTCAGGCGCTCCTCGAAGTCACCGCGGTAGCGGGAGCCGGCGACCAGGGCGCCGAGGTCCAGCGTGTAGAGGTGCTTGTCCTTGAGCGTCTCGGGCACCTCGCCCTTGACGATGGCCTGGGCGAGGCCCTCGACGACGGCGGTCTTGCCGACGCCGGGCTCACCGATCAGCACCGGGTTGTTCTTGGTACGGCGGGACAGCACCTGCATGACCCGCTCGATCTCCTTCTCGCGCCCGATGACCGGGTCGAGCTTGGACTCACGAGCGGCCTGGGTGAGGTTCCGGCCGAACTGGTCCAGGACGAGGGAGGTCGAAGGCGTGCCCTCGGCCGGGCCGCCGGCGGCGGCGGTCTCCTTGCCCTGGTAGCCGGAGAGCAGCTGGATGACCTGCTGCCGCACCCGGTTGAGGTCTGCGCCCAGCTTGACGAGGACCTGGGCGGCGACGCCCTCGCCCTCGCGGATCAGGCCGAGCAGGATGTGCTCAGTGCCGATGTAGTTGTGGCCCAGCTGAAGGGCCTCGCGGAGCGACAGCTCCAGGACCTTCTTGGCACGGGGGGTGAAGGGGATGTGACCGGACGGGGCCTGCTGGCCCTGGCCGATGATCTCCTCCACCTGCTGGCGGACCGCCTCAAGCGAAATGCCGAGGCTCTCCAGGGCCTTAGCGGCGACACCTTCGCCCTCATGGATGAGACCCAGGAGGATGTGCTCGGTGCCGATGTAGTTGTGGTTGAGCATCCGGGCTTCTTCCTGAGCCAGGACGACAACCCGCCGCGCGCGGTCGGTGAACCTCTCGAACATCGTTAATCGCTCCTCAGAGCGGTCAGGCAGTGGGGGGAACTTCCCCTCCCTGTCCTTCCGCAGCTTAGTCCCGCAAGCGGGGACCGCTCATTCCAACTGCCGACACCGTCGATGGCCTCCTGACCCCGAACGCCGACATCTGCTCCAACCCGATGGTGCGAGACGATGTTCCCGCAGGCCAGGCAGTTACCCCACTCGCCACTACGCCCATGGCGAACGTGAGACGGCCTCTCCTGCGCGTCGCCCCCTCCCACTAGGCATGTCTTACCCGCAGGGACTGACACTCCATGCCGCGCGCACCCGTTCCCTCCGCTATGGGCGAACAACCTTGCGCCTCCCCGCGCCCCCACGCGCCCCCTCATTCGACACTCTGCGCGCTCGACAAGAAACCCAGCGTAACTTGTCGGTCGTTTCGGCGGTTGCGCTGAGCATGGTTGGCACGGTCCCCACGGCCTCAACAGTCCCCCTTCCCCGGCGCCCCTCGGACCCCGGCGTACCGAACGCTTGTGATCTTCCGACCTGCCCGGACGCCCGGGCGCGGCACTGGTACGAGAACGATCTGGGGTGGGCGACAGTGCCCGGACGGCCGCTGCGGCTGCTCACGGGGGTGCGGTTCGACGTCCTGGACGTGCCGGCCGAGGCGGGCGCGGGGGCGCTCCGGCATCTCGCGCCGGGCTCTCCGGTGGCCCTACAGGGCGACCGGATGCGGCTGCTGGTGGCCGCGGGCAGCGCGGAGGAACTGCCGGGGCTGCTGGACTGGCTGGAATGGAGCGCCGTGGCCCTCGACCTGCGGGTCCTGGGGGCGGGCGACGCGATGGAGGCACCGGTCCCGCCCGCGGCCGTTGCCGCGGGAGTCAGGGCGCCGGCGGCCGGCCACGCGGAAGGCACCGCACGCGTCGGCGCCGCCGCTGTCGCCCGTGCGCCCGTGGGAGTCCTCGGCGGAGCGGTTCCGAGCAGGGCCGGATCCGGATCCGGATCCGCGCAGAGAGCTGGATCCATGCAGGGGGCCGGATCCATGCAGGGGGCCGCCGTATGGCTGCGGCCCCCCGGACCTGGAGGCGAGGCCGAGGCCTCGCTGCCGACGATGCCGGCCCTGGGACGCGAGGGGAGCGCCCCCGATCTCGTACGGCTGGTGGACACGGTGGCGGCGCACTGTCACCGGGTCCGGCTGCGGCGCCCGCGCGCCGGGCTGCCGACCGTCTGCCGGCGGGATCAGCCGTTGGCCTTCTCGTAGGCCTCACGAATGGTCGCGGGAACGCGGCCGCGGTCGTTGACCTCGTAACCGTTCTCCTTCGCCCAGGCACGGATCGCCGCGGTGTCCTGGCTGCCACCGGAAGCGGCACGCGCCTTTCCACGCCCGCCCGACGCACGGCCTCCGGTACGGCGGCCACCCTTCACATACGGGTCGAGAAGGCCGCGCAGCTTGTCCGCATTGGAGGTCGTGAGATCAATCTCGTACGTCTTGCCGTCCAGCGCGAACGTCACGGTCTCGTCCGCCTCGCCGCCGTCGAGGTCGTCGACAAGAAGGACCTGAACCTTCTGTGCCACCGGATTTCCTTTCATCGATAACGTTGAGGGCCAGGGGTGTGCGGCATCCGCCGTTTCGCCGCCCCTGTTATATGCAGTACTGCAGTACGTCGGAAAGCAAACCGCTTTTGCCGGAAAAACACAAACCCCTGGGAGAGGACGGGGAGAGGACCGACGGGCCGCCCTCGTCCGGAAACATGCGCGTTTCGGACATAGAGCCCCGGGGCATTGACGATCACAGATGCAGAAGCATCCGGCTGTTGCCCAAGGTGTTCGGTTTCACTCGTTCGAGACCCAGGAACTCGGCGACGCCCTCGTCATAGGAACGCAACAGCTCCGCGTACACATCGGTGTCGACGGGCGTCTCCCCGATCTCCACGAAGCCGTGCTTCCCGAAGAAGTCCACTTCGAAGGTCAGGCAGAAAACCCGGCGAACGCCGAGCCAGCGCGCGGTCTGCAGCAACTTCTCCAGCAACTGATGGCCGACGCCGGCGCCCTTGAGGCCGGGCTTCACCGCGAGAGTGCGGACTTCCGCGAGGTCCTCCCACATGACGTGCAGCGCGCCGCAGCCGACCACCTCGGCGTTGTCGTCGCGTTCCGCGACCCAGAACTCCTGGATGTCCTCGTAAAGCGTGACGGTGGCTTTGTCGAGCAGGATGCGGTCGCGGGCGTAGGCATCGAGGAGGCGGCGTACCGTCGGGACATCGCTGGTCCGGGCCCGCCGGACGGTGATGGCTTTTGCGGAGACTTCAGGACGCTCTGCTGACATGAGCGGACGCTATCGCCCGTCGCCGTCCTCGGCCGAGCCGGGGTTCTCCGCTTGCGGGGCGCCGGGCGCTTCCTGTCGCACGGCTTCCTCTTGCGCCGCTTCCCCTTGCCGTGGTTCGGGGGCTTCCCGGCTTTCCGGGCCCTGGACGATGCGTACGGCGTCCCTGAGGGCCTGACGCTGTTCCTCGCTCATCATGCCGAAGAAGGCGACGAGAGCGGCGGCCGGGTTGTCGCTCTGTGACCAGGCGTCGTTCATGAGGGCGGCGGCGTACGCGGCGCGGGTCGAGACGGCCTCATATCGATAGGCCCGCCCTTCCGCCTCACGGCGCACCCAGCCCTTCTGGTGGAGATTGTCCAAAACGGTCATCACGGTGGTGTACGCGATGGAGCGTTCCTGCTGGAGGTCTTCCAGGACTTCTCGAACGGTCACCGGGCGGTTCCACTTCCACACCCGCGTCATGACCGCGTCTTCGAGTTCTCCCAATGGGCGAGGCACAGCTCAGAACAATAGTGGGAGATCACGGCATTGGCGTGCCGGACGTGCTCTAAGCCCACGAATAGGAACAAAAAGGGCGTACGACTCGAAGGCGCATCACTGATCGGCCCAGCGGATCCGGTCGACTCAGGCGTCGCCGGCGGCGGATGCCTTTCGGCCGCTCTCCGCGCGCGCGAGCGCGGCGTCGACAGCGGCGTCCTCCTTGGCCTTGGCGGCCCCGCCCTGGGTCTTCACGATCACCCTGACCACACCGATGAAGAACACGGCCATCACGACCGGAGGCACGAGCGCGGAGACGTAGTCCATGCCTCCAGGGTAGCCACGCGGCAACGGGCGAAAGGTACGGGGTGCGCGAACCGCCCCAGCAGCTCCCCCGCCTGCAACCGCCCCGCCCGCGCCCGACGACGATTCCCTCACGCGCGTGCGGGCGGGAACGCCGGACCCGGTCTCGGGCCGGTCTCGGGCCGGTCTCGGACCCGGCCTCGGACCCGGTCCGGGCCGGAGGTCCGGCGCTCAGCCAGCAGCCAGTTGGCGGCTCTCGGCCGGAGGTGCCGGCTTGCGGCGCGGGAAGACCTCCCCCGGTGTCGGGATGGGCCGCTTCGGCGCGGCGGGCTCCCCGGCGGGCCGCTCCGGGGGCGCCGGCGCGGGCTTCGGGGCCGGCTTCGGCGCGGGGCTCTGAGCGGGCTTCTGCGGGGGTCTCTGCGGCTCCTCGGCCTCCCGCGCCCCGGGCTCCGCCCCGCCGCCCTGGAGGGCCAGCAGACGGGTACGGGAGGGCGGCACGGCCGGGGCGGGCACCTTGCGCGCGCCCTGCGCGAACCGGGCCCGAACATCCTGCTCGGCCAGCGCCTGGCAGCGGTCCAGCAGCGCGGCCGCCGCCGGGTTCCCGCGCAGCGCCCGCAGGGCGGCGAGATCGTCCGGAGTCGGCCGGTGCCCGGCCCCCAGCGCCTCCTCCAGGAGGGTGAGGTAGCCGGCCGCGGTGCCCGGGAGCGCGGCCCGGTACCGGCCGAGGTCGGCCACCAGGAAAGCGCGCAGTCTCGCCCCCTCGCACATCGCCTCGTCGAGCGACTCTGCGAGCCGGAAACAGTCCTTGACGTCCTCGGCGGACGCTCGGCCGGGGTGAAGGGCGAGGGCGAGGGCGCGGCGGAGCACACGCAGCTCCTCCACGCCGAACGCCATGCCGCCGCGGGATCCGTATGGCGTGGGCATGCGGCGACGCTACCGCTAATCGGACAAAAGTGACGGATCGGGATGTTTTTTCGACGCGTGTCGCTCCCGGTTTCCCCCGACCGGGGCCACGCGCGGGTGAACGGGAAGACCGGCGCTCCCGAAGAGGGCGCCGGTCACCTCACAGCCGCGACACGTTCCGCTCGTACACCAGGCGCAGCCCGATCAGCGTCAGCCACGGCTGGTGCTCGTCGATCACCGAGGACTCCCCCAGCACCATCGGCGCGAGCCCGCCCGTGGCGATCACCGTCACGTCGTCCGGGTCGTCGGCCAGCTCCCGGGCCATCCGGCTGACGACCCCGTCGACCTGCCCCGCGAAGCCATACACGATGCCGGCCTGCATGGCCTCGACGGTGTTCTTGCCGATCACACTGCGCGGCCGGGCCACCTCGATCTTCCGCAGCTGCGCGCCCTTGACGCCGAGCGCCTCAACGGAGATCTCGATGCCGGGTGCGATGACACCGCCGACGTACTCCCCGCGCGCGGAGACCGCGTCGAACGTGGTCGCCGTACCGAAGTCGACGACGATCGCCGGGCCGCCGTACAGCTCGACGGCCGCGACCGCGTTGATGATCCGGTCGGCGCCGACCTCCTTGGGGTTGTCGGTGAGGATCGGCACACCGGTCTTCACGCCCGGCTCGACCAGGACGGCGGGGACGTCGCCGTAGTAGCGCCGGGTGACCTCGCGCAGCTCGTGCAGCACCGAGGGGACGGTCGCGCAGATCGCGATGCCGTCGATGCCGTCGCCCAGCTCCTCGCCGAGCAGCGGGTGCATGCCCATCAGGCCCTGCAGCAGCACCGCCAGCTCGTCCGCGGTGCGGCGCGCGTCCGTGGAGATGCGCCAGTGCTCGACGATGTCCTCACCGTCGAACAGCCCGAGGACGGTGTGCGTGTTGCCGACGTCGATCGTGAGGAGCATGGCCGTTACTCCGCCTCGCGCAGGTCCAGGCCGATGTCCAGGATCGGCGAGGAGTGGGTGAGCGCGCCGACGGCCAGGAAGTCCACGCCCGTGTCGGCGTACACGCGCGCGATGTCGAGCGTCAGCCGGCCGGAGGCCTCCAGCAGCGCGCGCCCGCGCACGATGCCGACGGCCTCCGCGCACTCGTCCGGCGTGAAGTTGTCCAGCAGGATCAGGTCCGCGCCCGCCTCGACGACCTCGCGCAGCTGGTGCAGGGTGTCGACCTCGACCTCGATCGGCACCTCCGGGAAGGCCTCCCGTACGGCCTTGAAGGCCTGCGCGACGCCACCGGCGGCCACCACGTGGTTGTCCTTCACCAGGGCCGCGTCGGACAGCGACATGCGGTGGTTGACGCCCCCGCCGCAGCGGACCGCGAACTTCTCCAGCGAGCGCAGGCCGGGGGTCGTCTTGCGGGTGTCCCGCACGCGCGTCCTGGTGCCTTCCAGGGCGTCCGCCCACGCGCGCGTGGCGGTCGCGATGCCCGACAGGCGGCACAGGATGTTCAGGGCGCTGCGCTCGGCGGTCAGCAGGTCACGCGTGCGCGTGGTGACCGACAGCAGCTTCTGCCCGGCCTCGACCCGGTCGCCGTCCTCGACGTGCCGCTCGACCTCGAACTCGTCGGTGCAGACGACGGAGAGCACGGCCTCGGCGACCCTGAGGCCCGCCACGACGCCCGCCTCGCGCGCGGTGAAGTCGCCGGTGGCGACAGCCTCCTCGGGGATGGTTGCGACGGTCGTCACGTCCACGCCGCCGTCCAGGTCCTCCTGGATGGCCACGTTGGCGATGTCCTCGACCTCGATCGGGTCGAGCCCGGCGGCGGCCAGCAGCTCGGCGAGCGCGGGGTCGAGCCCGCTCTCCAGGTACTCCTCGTCGCCCTCGGCGCCACAGGCGCAGCCGTCGCCGCAGCCGCCGGTGGGGGCGAGGGGAAGGTCGTCGGTGCTCACGTTCGTCACTGCTCCTGGGCGCTGGGTCTTACCGGGTAGGGGGGAAGTCTGCGGTTTCCGTGGTGCGTACGGCCAGCGACCGGTCCGGATTGAGCCGTACGACGATGTGGCGCCGCCAGTGCGCGTCGTCGCGCTCGGGGCTGTCCTCGCGCCAGTGGCAGCCGCGGGTCTCCTCGCGCATCCGCGCGGCGGCGACCAGGACGCGGGCGACACACAGGAGGTTGGTGGCCTCCCAGGTGTCGACGCCGGGCTCGGCGGTCTTGCCGTTCTCGTGGAGGGCGTCACGGGCTTCGCTGTGCAGCTGCTGGAGCTGCTCGGCGGCCTTCGCCAGGGAGTCCTCCGAGCGCAGAACGCCCGCGCCCTCGGTCATGATCCGCTGGATGGCGAACCGGGCCTCGGGGGCGAGCAGCGGGTGCTCCGGCTTCCCGGGGTCCGGGACGGGCTGGGGCACGCGCGCGTGGAGGCCGTTCTCCGCCCGCGCGGCGGCGATGTCGGCGGCGATCCGCTCGGCGTAGACGAGGCCTTCGAGGAGGGAGTTGGAGGCGAGCCGGTTCGCGCCGTGCACGCCGGTGCAGGCGACCTCGCCGCACGCGTACAGGCCGGGCACGGTCGTACGCCCCTGCGCGTCGGTGCGGACGCCTCCGGAGGCGAAGTGGGCGGCCGGGGCGATCGGGATGGGCTCCGTGACCGGGTCGATGCCGTTGGCGCGGCAGGCGGCCAGGATGGTCGGGAAGCGGCGTTCCCACATCTCGGTGCCGAAGTGCCGGCCGTCGAGGTACATGTGCTCGGCGCCCTGCTCCAGCATCCGTCGCAGGATGCCCTTGGCGACGATGTCCCGGGGCGCCAGCTCGGCCAGCTCGTGCTGGCCCACCATGAAGCGCACGCCGTCGGCGTCGACCAGATGGGCGCCCTCGCCGCGCACCGCCTCGGACACCAGCGGCTGCTGGCCCTCGGCGTCCGGGCCGAGGAACAGCACGGTCGGGTGGAACTGGACGAACTCCAGGTCGCTGACCTCGGCGCCCGCGCGCAGCGCCAGCGCGACGCCGTCACCGGTCGACACCGACGGGTTGGTGGTCGCGGTGAACACCTGCCCCATGCCGCCGGTCGCAAGCACCACCGCGGGGGCGTGCACGGCGCCCACGCCGTCGTGCTGGCCCTCGCCCATCACGTGCAGCGTGACACCGGCCGTACGGCCCTCGGCGTCGGTGAGCAGGTCCAGCACGAGCGCGTTCTCGATGGTGCGCAGCCCACGCGCGCGTACCGCCTCGACGAGCGCCCGGGAGACCTCCGCGCCGGTCGCGTCGCCACCCGCGTGCGCGATCCGGCGCCGGTGGTGGCCGCCCTCGCGGCCGAGGTGGATGTCGCCCTCGTCGTCGGTGTCGAAGTGGGCGCCGGTGGAGATCAGCCGCCGTACCGCGTCGGGGCCCTCGGTGACGAGGATCCGTACGGCCTCCTCGTCGCACAGGCCCGCGCCGGCCACCAGGGTGTCCCCGAGGTGTTGTTCGGGCGTGTCGCCCTCGCCGAGCGCCGCGGCGATGCCGCCCTGCGCCCAGCGCGTGGAGCCGTCGTCCAGGCGGGCCTTGGTGACGACGACGGTCGTCAGGCCCGCGGCCTCGCAGCGCAGAGCGGCGGTCAGACCGGCCACTCCGGAGCCGACGACGACCACGTCCGCCGAGATGGACCACCCGGGGGCGGGCGCGTGCAGTCGTATGCCTGTGCTGATGCCTGTGCTGGTCACGAGGCGGCTCCGAAGGTGAGAGGGAGGTTGTCGATCAGCCGGGTCGTACCGACCCGGGCGGCGACGGCGAGGACGGCCTCGCCGGTGAAGTCGTCACCGATCTCGGTGAAGTCGGACGGGTCGACGAGGGCCAGGTAGTCCAGCGCGAGCGGCGGGGCCAGGCGCGCGGCCTCGTCCAGCACCTGCCGTGCGGCCGCGCGGACGGCCGCGGGGCCGCCCGGGGACACCGTGGCGACCGCGTGCGCGTCGGCGGCCGCGCGGGACTCCCCGAGCGCGCTCAGCGCCTCGGCACGCGCGTGCGTGGAAGGCACCTCACGGGCACGCGCGCGCAACGCCTCCTGCGCGGCGTGCCGGTCGCGGCCCGCGAACAGAGCCCGGGACAGCGCGAGCGCGGTACGGCGCTCCTCCGGCGAGAGGTAGCGGTTGCGGCTGGACAGGGCGAGCCCGTCCTCCTCGCGCACGGTCGGTACGCCGACGATCTCGACGCCGAAGTTCAGGTCCCGCACCATGCGCCGGATCAGGGCGAGCTGCTGGGCGTCCTTCTGGCCGAACAGCGCGACGTCGGGGCGGGTGAGGTGCAGCAGCTTGGCGACGACGGTGAGCATGCCGTCGAAGTGGCCGGGCCGCGAGGCACCCTCCAGGCTTTCGCCCATGGGCCCCGCGGTGATCCGGACCTGGGGGTCGCCGCCGGGGTAGACCTCTTCCACGGACGGCGCGAACACCACGTCCGCACCGGCCTGTTCGGCGAGCTTCAGGTCGGCGTCGAGGGTGCGCGGGTAGCGGTCCAGGTCCTCGCCGGCGCCGAACTGCAGCGGGTTGACGAAGACGGTGACGACGACCTCGCCGTCCGGTCCCGCGATCTCGCGCGCCGTGCGGATCAGGGTGGCGTGGCCCTCGTGCAGCGCGCCCATGGTCATCACGACGGCGCGGCGGCCGCGGCGCACACGCGCGTGCAGCTCGTCGGCAGTGCTCAGCAGGGCGGTGGTCATCGGTCGTTCCCCTCGGTGCCGGTCGTGCCGTCGGTGCCGTCGGTGCCGTTCGTGCCGCCGGCTCCGCCACCTGCGTGGCCTTCGTCGGCGAGTACCCCGAGCAGGTCCTCGGCGAGTTCGGGCTTCAGCAGGCCGTGCGCGAGCGCCCGGTCGGCGGTCGCGCGGGCCATCGCGACGTAGCCCGCGACGGTCTGCGGGGCGTGCCTGCGCAGCTCGGTGATGTGCGCGGCGACCGTGCCGGCGTCTCCGCGGGCGACGGGCCCGGTGAGCGCGAGGTCCCCGGAGCGCAGTGCGTTGTCCAGGGCGGCGCCGAGCAGCGGGCCGAGCATCCGGTCCGGCGCCCCGACGCCCGCCGTGCGCAGCAGTTCCATCGACTGGGCGACCAGGGTCACCAGGTGGTTGGCGCCGAGCGCGAGGGCCGCGTGGTAGAGCGGGCGGTTCTCCTCGCTGATCCACTCGGGCTCGCCGCCCATCTCGATGACGAGGGCCTCGGCGGCGAGCCGCAGTTCCTCGGGCGCGGTGACGCCGAAGGAGCAGCCGGCCAGGCGCTGGACGTCCACCGGGGTGCCGGTGAAGGTCATCGCCGGGTGCAGGGCCAAGGGCAGCGCGCCCGCGCGCAGGGCCGGGTCGAGGACACCCGCGCCGTACCGGCCGGAGGTGTGCACGAGCAGCTGTCCGGGCCGTACCGCGCCGGTCTCGGCGAGGCCGGTGACCAGGCCGGGCAGGACGTCGTCGGGAACGGTGAGCAGCACCAGGTCGGCGCGCTCGAGGACCTCGGCGGGCGGCACCAGCGGCACGTCCGGGAGCAGGGCCTCGGCGCGCCGCCGGGAGGCGTCGGAGACACCGGAGACGGCGACCGGGCGGTGCCCGGCGAGCTGGAGGGATGCGGCGAGCGCGGGGCCCACGCGGCCGGCGCCGACGACGCCGACGGTGAGCCGCGCGGGGCGGTCCCTGAGGTCTGGCTGGTGGACTGTACTCACGCGACGGCGGCCTTCCCGTTCCAGTCCGCTCTGGGTACCGGACGATGTACCGAACGATTTCTCGTCATGTTAACGCTATCCGGTTCGACACCGGCCGCTTGTCCACAGGCTGTGGGTTTCGCCACGTCCGCCCCGAGGCCCCTGTGCCCGCCCGCGCGGCGTCGCGGCACCACCGCGCCGGCGGTAATCCGGCTGCTCGCCCGGGCTGCTGCACTGCATGATCCGTACATGACCGATACGGCGGGACCGGACCACGCGCGGCACACGGAGTGGTCCGAGCAGGAGCGGATGCGGGAGCGGCGCCGGGTCGCCTTCGCGAAGGCGGAGCGTGTGCTCTCGCGCCCGGGCTTCCGGCGCACGGTCCGGGAGCGGCTGACGGCCCGCACGGTCCGGGAGCGGCTGACGGCCCTCCAGGAAGCGGCGCCGCAGGTGTACGACCTGGACCAGCACGCGGACATGTACGGCGACGGGATCGTGGCGGACCTGGAGGAGCGGGTCGCGGCCCTGCTCGGCACGGAGTCCGCCGCGTTCTTCCCGACCGGCACGATGGCCCAGCAGGTGGCCCTGCGCTGCTGGGCGGGCCGCACCGGCAACCCCGCGGTCGCCCTGCACGCCCTGGCCCACCCCGAGGTGCACGAACGCCACGCGTTCAGCGAGGTCAGCGGGTTGCGTCCGGTACGGGTGACCAGCGAGCCCCGGCTGCCCACGGCCGCCGAGATACGCGACCTCGACGAGCCCTTCGGGACGCTGATGCTGGAACTTCCCCTCCGGGACGCCGGTTTCGTGCTGCCCGCCTGGGAGGAGCTGGCCGAGGTCGTCGAGGCCGCGCGGGAGCGCGACGCGGTGGTGCACTTCGACGGCGCGCGCCTGTGGGAGTGCACCGTCCACTTCGGCCGGTCCCTCGAGGAGATCGCGGGCCTCGCGGACAGCGTGTACGTGTCGTTCTACAAGTCCCTCGACGGCTTCGGAGGTGCCGCGCTGGCCGGCCCGAAGACGCTGGTCGAGGAGGCGAAGGCATGGCGGCACCGGTACGGCGGCATGGTCTTCCAGCAGTTCCCGACCGCGCTGTCGGCGCTCGCCGGCCTGGAGCGTGAGCTGCCTCGGCTGCCGGACTACGTGCGGCACGCGCGCGTGGTCGCCGCCGCGCTGCGCGAGGGTCTGGCCGAGGCCGGGGTCCCGTGGTCGCGCGTGCACCCCGAGGAACCGCACACCCAGGATTTCCAGGTCTGGCTGCCGTACGAGCCCGGTGTCCTGACGGAGGCGGCGGTGCGCCAGGCCGAGGAGACGGGGACGTTCCTGTTCGCCGGCCCCTGGGACCGCGGCGGTCCCGGGGTCTCCTTCAGCGAGGTCGGCGTACGCTCCCCGGGCCTGGAGTGGACGGCGGACGACGTACGGGCGGCCGTGGCCGGCTTCGTGCACCGCCTGCCCGCGGGGTGACCGCGGCGATGGCCACGCCCGCGCCCGTGATCGCGGTGCCCCGTGATTGCAGGGCTCGTGATCGCAGCGCACGTGATCTCAGTGTCCGTGATCACAGCGCACGTGATCACAGCGCACGCGGGCGCAGCCATCGGCGCAGGGCGTGCCGCACGCGTCCCCGCGCCGGGCGCTCGGCGACGACCGCGTGGAAGCGCCGGTAGTCGCGCAGTTCGCGCATCAGGTCGACGTCGTGCCGGCCGGGCGCGGGCGGCTCCGGCTCGCCGAGCACGCGGGCACGGTGGCTGTCGAGGAGGTACTGCTGGGTGATGCTCATGGCGGATCGCCTTCTCGGAAGTTCTCGGGACGTGGACGGGTCACCGACCGCTCGGTGACCGTTCGGGCTCCGCGGCTGCCCCGGTGCCTCCACACTGCCCCTGGCCAGGGCGGGTGTCCCGTGGATTGACGACTGCCGTCAATCCACGACGGCGCTGTCAGTGGCCGGGTGCACGATGGAACGCATGAGCGTGACGATCGACATCACCGGACTGCCACTGGAGCGGGTATCCGTCGTGCCCTCTCCGCTTGCAGAACTGGGGATGGCCCTGCACGCCCTCAGCGAGCCCGGGCACCACCCCGGCCTCCAGGGCTGGGCGACGGCCGTCTCGACACGGCTGGACCCCTGCCTGGCCGACCGTTTGTGCGAGGCGGAGTTCCTGTGGCGTACGACGTTCTCGGACGTCTTCGCCCCCTTCGCGGGCATCCCCGGCGGCCACGCGCTGCCCGGTGCCACGCTCGCCGAGGAACTGGACCAGCTGGACAAGCTGACGGACGACCAGTTCGTCACGGCCGCCCTGGAGTTCACCTGCCAGCTGCGCTACGACTCCCCGGCGCCCAGCCCGCTCGAGGACCCCGTGCTGCGCCGCCGTTCCCTGGAGCTGGCCGCCGCACGCGGTGCCGTCCAGGAGCGGTTCACGCGTCGGCTGCTGGAGGATCCGCCGGCCGTCCGCTCCTGGTTCCGGGAGCTGATGCTCGACTGCGACGAGGCGTTCTTCGCCGACGTCTGGGCCCGCGTGCAGCCCCAGCTCGCCGCGGACGCCCGGCACAAGACCCAGCTGCTGCGCCGCAAGGGCCTCGGTGCGGCCCTGTCGTCCCTCTCGGGAGCCGTCTCGCTGGACCAGGAAGCCGCGCTCATCACCGTCGACAAGCTCCTGGTGGGCCACACGGCCACCGGCGACGGCGGCCTGGTCCTCGTCCCGACGAGCCTCGGCTGGCCGCACGTGATGGTCCTGCACCGGTACGGCTGGCAGCCCGCGATCACTTATCCCGCGAGCGGCACACGACCGCAGGCCCCGTCCGTCGAACAGCTCACGCGCCGGCTGGAGGCGCTGGCCCACCCGGTGCGGATCCGGCTGTGCCGGCACCTCGCACGGTCCGCGCACACCACGGGCGAACTGGCCGACGCCCACGGCATGTCGGCACCCGAGATATCCCGGCACCTCGCGGTGCTGAAGAAGGCAGGCCTGATCACCGACTGCCGGCGCGGCCGGTACGTCCAGCACCAGCTGGACCTGGCGGCGGTGGCGAGGCTGGGCAGCGACTTCATCGAGGGCGTCCTGCGCTGAAACGGACCCGGCCAGTGTGCCCTGCGCTGAAATTGGATCGGGCCGGTGCGCCCTGCGCCGAACCCGAACCGCCGTGCTCCGAGCCGAAGCCGGGCCCCGCGCCGAAGCCGGACCCGAACCCGCCCCGTCGCGCCCCGCGCCGAAACCGGTCCCGAACCGCCCCGTCAGCCGTGCCCGCCGGCCCGCACCAGCCCCGTCTCGTAGGCCAGCACCACGACCTGCACCCGGTCGCGCAGGCCGAGCTTGGTCAGGATGCGGCCGACATGGGTCTTCACCGTCGCCTCGCTCAGCACGAGCCGGGCCGCGATCTCACCGTTGGACAGGCCCTGGGCGACCAGCACCATCACCTCGCGCTCCCGGTCGGTGAGCCGCTCCAGCTCCTTGTGCTGCGGCTCCTTGCCCGCGGAGGGCAGCATCGGCGCGAAGCGGTCCAGCAGCCGGCGGGTGGTGGAGGGTGCCACGACCGCGTCGCCGCTGTGCACGGCGCGGATCGCACCGAGCAGATCACCGGGCGGCACGTCCTTGAGCATGAAGCCGGAGGCGCCCGCCTTCAGCCCGGAGAAGGCGTACTCGTCCAGGTCGAACGTGGTCAGGATCAGCACCTTGGGCGGGTCGGGCTCGGCGCAGATCCGCCGGGTGGCCTCCACGCCGTCCAGCTTCGGCATGCGGACGTCCATCAGGACGACGTCGACGGCTGTGGACCGCAGCACCTGCAGGGCCTCGACGCCGTCGCCCGCCTCCGCGACGACCTCCATGTCCGGCTGGGCGGCCAGCACCATCCGGAATCCGGTGCGCAGCAGCACCTGGTCGTCGACGAGCATCACACGGATCGTCATCGGGCCTCTTTCGTTCGCGGCGGGGGGCCGTTCGGGGCGGTGGGTGTTGCTTCAGGAAGGGGTCTTACAGGTGTCAACGGGGGGGCGTGCGGCTGCGTCAGTGCGCTGGCTTGAGCGGAAGCAGGGCACTGATGCGGAATCCTCCGCCCGGGCGCGGCCCCGCGTCCAGGGTGCCGCCGACCATGCCGACCCGCTCGCGCATGCCGATCAGGCCGTGCCCCCGGCCGTCGGCCCCGCCCTCCTCGTACAGCTCGTGCGGGGCGCCCTTGCCGTCGTCCTCGACGAGCAGGCCGAGCCCGTCGTCGAAGTAGACCAGCCGGACGCTCGCGCCCGCGTTGGGACCGCCGTGCTTGCGCGTGTTGGTGAGCGCCTCCTGCACGATCCGGTACGCGGTCAGCTCCACGCCGCTGGGCAGCGGGCGCGGGGTGCCCTCGACCTTGAAGTCGACCGGGAGCCCCGAACTGCGGCACTGGTCGATGAGGTCGTCGATCTGCCCGACGTCCGGCTGCGGGACGTACTCCCCGCTCTCCTGGTGCTCCCCGGTGCGCAGCACGCCCAGCAGGCGGCGCATCTCGGCGAGGGCCTGGCGGCCGGTGGAGGAGATCGTCTCCAGGGCCTTCCTGGCCTGGTCGGGGGCGGCGTCGAGGACATAGGCGGCACCGTCCGCCTGCACCACCATCACCGACACGTTGTGCGCCACGACATCGTGCAGCTCACGTGCGATACGGGCGCGCTCGGCGGCCACCGCGACCTTCGACTGCGCCTCGCGCTCCTTCTCCAGGCGGGCCGCGCGCTCCTCCAGCTGGGCGAAGTAGGCGCGCCTGGTACGCATCGAGTCACCGAGCACCCAGGCGAGCGCGAACGGCACCGTCTGGAAGACCGCGATCGCGATCTGCCCGGCGAAACTGGAGTGCTCGGCCGGCCAGCGGATCTGCGCGAGGGCCGCCGCGACGAGACTGACGGCGAGCGCGAGCCGGGAGGCCCAGCGCGCGCCGATCGCCGCCACCGTGTAGGTGATCACGAGCATCGCGAAGTCGGCGACGGTCGTCTCGATGTCCAGCACCAGCTGGGCCAGCCCGGTCGCGAGGGCGAGCAGCAGCATCGGCTCCGGGAAACGGCGGCGCAGCGCGACGACGGCGCACAGGACGGCGGACACGGCCATCCCGGCGGGGAGGGTCCCGTGGTGACCGGGCGATCCGTCGAGATTGACCACGCTCACACCGGACAGCCCGAACAGGACGACGGCCCAGAAGGTGTCGACCCAGGTCGGGTGGAGGCGGAGGAAGTCGTAGAGGCGCTGCACGTAACCCAGAGTAGGGAAACCGGATGCGTGCAGGGGTCAACCGGAGGGCCGATCCATGCCGGGTGCGTGTACTCCGCAAGGTGGAGGAAGTGATCATCTGTGCGCCTAGTCTGTTGCGGTGACGGATGAGACGGCACGGGAAGCGGAACGGCGTCCCGGCGAGGGACACGGCCGGCGCGGGTGGCGTGCGGCGACCGAGGCGGCGCTCTACGGCCCCGGCGGCTTCTACCGGCGCCCCGAGGGCCCGGCCGGCCACTTCCGTACGTCCGTGCACGCGTCCCCGCTGTTCGCGCAGGCCGTGGCCCGGCTGCTGTGCCGGGTCGACGAGGCGCTGGGGCGGCCGCCGGCCCTGGACTTCGTCGACATGGCGGCCGGGCGCGGCGAGCTGATCACCGGCGTGCTCGCCGCCCTGCCGCCCGACGTGGCCGCACGCGTGCGTGGGTACGCCGTCGAACGCGCCGACCGCCCGGCCGGACTCGACGAACGGATCGCCTGGCTGGACGCGCCCCCGGCCGCCGTCACGGGGTTGCTGTTCGCCAACGAGTGGCTGGACAACGTCCCCGTTGACGTCGCCGAGACCGACCCCGCGGGAGTGCCCCGGCTCGTGCTCGTCGCCGACGACGGCACCGAGCGGCTCGGGGAGCCCGTGAACGGCGCCGACGCTGCCTGGCTCGCGCGCTGGTGGCCGCTGCCGGCCGAGGAGGGGCTGCGCGCGGAGCTCGGGCTGCCCCGGGACCTGGCCTGGGCGTCGGTGGTGGGCCGGGTGGTGCGGGGACTGGCGGTGGCCGTGGACTACGCGCACACCGTCGACGCCCGCCCCCCGTTCGGGACGCTCACCGGCTTCCGAGAAGGGCGCGAGACGGCGCCCGTGCCGGACGGGTCGTGCGACATCACGGCGCACGTCGCTCTGGACGCGTGCGCGGCGGCTCCCGGCGCGCACGCGCCCCTGGACCCGACTGAGAAGCCGGCGCACACGGCTGGTGACGCAGCGCGCACACTCACGGGAACCGCGCGCGCATCCGAAAACGCGACCAGCACCCCCTCCCGTACGCGGTTGGGCGCGGCGCAGGCGCCCTCTGTCACGGCGCGCGTACTGCCGGCCGCGCGCCTGCTCACGCAACGCGCCGCGCTGCGCGCCTTGGACATCACCGGCGCGCGCCCCCCGCTCGCGCTGGCCTCCACGGACCCCACGGCTTACGTGCGCGCCCTCGCGAGCGCCGGGGAGGCCGCCGAACTCACCGCCCCCGGCGGCCTCGGCGACTTCGGCTGGCTGGTCCAGCCGGTGGGAATCGTGGACCCGCTCGCCTGAGCCGGCCCGCTTCCCGGCGCCGGCCTACTTGTCGATGTCGCCGACCACGAAGAACATCGAACCCAGGATCGCCACCATGTCCGCCACCAGAGTCCCCGGCAGCAGCTCGGTGAGCGCCTGGATGTTGTTGTACGACGCCGAGCGCAGCTTCAGCCGGTACGGCGTCTTCTCACCCTTGCTGACCAGGTAGTAGCCGTTGATGCCGAGCGGGTTCTCGGTCCACGCGTACGTGTGCCCCTCGGGTGCCTTCAGCACCTTCGGCAGCCGCTGGTTGATCGGCCCGGGCGGCAGCTCGGCGAGCCGGTCCAGGCAGGCGTCGGCGAGGTCCAGCGCGTTGTGCGTCTGCTCCAGCAGGATCTCGAAGCGGGCGAGGCAGTCGCCCTCGCTCCGGGTGACGACCTTCAGCGTGTCCTGGAGGTCGCCGTACGCCAGGTACGGCTCGTCGCGGCGCAGGTCGAAGTCGACGCCCGACGCGCGCGCGATGGGCCCGCTCACGCCGTAGGCGTGCACCGTTTCCGGCGTCATCGCGCCCACGCCGCGCGTGCGCCCCCGGAAGATCTCGTTGCCGAGCACCAGGTCGTCGAAGACGTCCATGCGCGAGCGCACGTCGGCGACCGCGGCACGCGCGCGTGCGCTCCAGCCGGCCGGCAGGTCCTCCTTGAGGCCGCCGACGCGGTTGAACATGTAGTGCATGCGCCCGCCGGAGATCTCCTCCATGACGTTCTGCAGCACCTCGCGCTCCCGGAACGCGTAGAACACCGGGGTGATACCGCCCAGCTCCAGCGGGTAGGAGCCGAGGAACATCAGGTGGTTCAGCACCCGGTTCAGCTCGGCGAGCAGCGTGCGCATCCACACCGCCCGCTCGGGCACCTCCATGCCCAGCATCCGCTCCACGGCGAGGACCACGCCCAGCTCGTTCGAGAACGCCGACAGCCAGTCGTGGCGGTTGGCGAGCACGATGATCTGGCGGTAGTCACGCGCCTCGAAGAGCTTCTCGGCGCCGCGGTGCATGTAGCCGATCACCGGCTCCGCGCGCACGATGCGCTCCCCGTCCAGCACGAGCCTGAGCCGCAGCACGCCGTGCGTGGACGGGTGCTGGGGTCCGATGTTGAGCACCATGTCGGTGCTTTCCGCGGCGCCGCCGATCCCGACCGTGGTCTCCGTCGTAGGAGTCATGGCCCCAGTTTCCCCTACGTACGCTGGCCCCATGGAAACGGGGAGCCCGAAGGAGACCGGGATACCGGGGGACGAACTGGTGTGGCGGGGGCTGCGGCCCGCTCTGATGCGGGTGCGCCGGCTGCTCGTGATGGTGTGGACGGCGGCGCTCGCCGTCGCCACCGGCCTGCTGCTGGGCCTGCTCGTGGGGCCCGGATGGGCGGCTTTCGGCCTGGTGCCCGTGGCCGGCGCCGCATGGTGCTGGCGGATGGTGGGTCGCAACTGGCGCTCGTGGCGCTACGCCGAGCGCGCGGACGACCTGCTGATCAGCCGCGGTGTCCTGTGGCGCGAGGAAACGGTGGTGCCGTACGGGCGGATGCAGCTGGTGGAGGTGACCTCGGGGCCCATCGAGCGGCGCTTCGGGCTGGCCACCGTGCAGCTGCACACGGCGGCCGCCGCGACCGACGCCACCATCCCCGGCCTGGACCCGGCCGAGGCGGAACGGCTGCGCGACCGGCTCACCGAGCTGGGCGAGGCGAGATCGGCGGGCCTGTGACGACCCCGGGCCAGGACGAGGAGATACCGGCGCCCGCGCCGGTGACCGAGCGCCGGCTGCACCCGGTCACGCCCTTCCGGCGGGCGTGGGCGCCGATCGCCGTACTCGCCGGATGGGCGGTGCACGACCCGAACGGGACACAGGCGCAACTGCAACGGCTGACCACCACCGTGCTGCTGCTGGGGCTCGCCGTGCTGGTGCCGGTGGCCGGCCTGTACGGCTTCCTGTCCTGGTGGTTCACGCACTTCGCGGTCACAGACACCGAACTGCGCATCCGTACCGGCCTGTTGTTCCGGCGCACGGCGCACATCCGGCTGGAGCGCATCCAGGCGGTGGACGTCTCCCGTCCCCTCCTCGCGCGCGTGGCGGGCGTCGCCAAGCTGCGGATAGACGTCGTGGGCGCCGACGACAAGGACGAACTGGCCTTCCTGGGCGAGCAGGAGGCGCGCGCCCTGCGTGCGGAACTGCTCGCTCGCGCGGCCGGGTTCGCGCCCGAGACGGCTCGCGAAGTCGGCGAGGCGCCCGCGCACGAGCTGCTGCGTGTGCCCCCGCGCGCGCTGGCGCTCTCCCTGGTGCTGACGGGCGCCACCTGGGGCTCGATGGGCGCCGCGGTCGTCGTACCGGCCGTGCTGTGGCTCACCACCCACAATCTGTGGACGGTCCTCGCGACCGCGCTGCCCCTGCTCGGCGCGGCCGGCGCGAGCAGCGCGGGACGGTTCGCCGGCGAGTTCGACTGGACGGTGAGCGAGTCACCGGACGGGCTGCGCATCGACCACGGGCTGCTCGACCGTGCGCACGAGACGGTCCCGCCCGGCCGGGTGCAGACCGTGCGGATCGTGGAGCCGCTCCTGTGGCGGCGGCTCGGCTGGGTGCGGGTGGAACTGCACGTGGCCGGGTCCGCCAACTCGGTGCTGGTGCCGGTCGCCCCGCGCCCGGTCGCCGAGTCGGTCGTCGCGCGCGTACTGCACGGCGTGACGGTGCCCCGGGCGCTGTCGCGGCCCCCGGACCGGGCCCGCTGGTGCGTGCCGGTGTGGTGGCGCGGCCACGGCCTCGCGGTCACCGACACCGTGTTCGCCACCCGGCACGGCCTGCTGCGCCGCCGGCTCTCGCTGGTCCCGCACGCCAAGGTGCAGAGCGTACGACTGCGCCAGGGGCCCTGGCAGCGCCTGTGCCGGCTCGCCGAGGTCCATGTGGAAACCGGGGCCGACAAGACCGTGACCGCCCGTCTGCGGGACGCCCGGGAGGCCGCACGGCTCCTGCACGACCAGGCGGAGAGGTCCCGTACGGGCCGTCGGGACGCCCGCCCGGACCGCTGGATGGCATGAGGCCCGGCTTCCCGGGCGGGAAGCCGGGCCTGGAAGCCCTGCGTGGCCGGTCAGGCCTCAGGAAGCCGCGGTGCGCAGCCCCTGCACGTCGATCTGCTCGGTCTCGTCGTGCGCGGTCAGGTCGATCACCTGGCCGACGCCGTGGGCGTGTGCGTCGGCCTGCTTGAACCCGGCCTCGGCCTCGGCCTTGTGCACGGCGAGGACCTCCTCGCCGACGACGTCGGCGAGATCCTCGTTCTGCACGGCGTCCAGCGCCGCCTTGGGGGCGCCCTTCTGGGTGCCGAAGAAGTCGAAACCGCCCTCGACCGCCGGTCGACGCGCGGGCGCGGCCGGTACGACGGCCACCGCGGTCGGCACCGTGAAGTGCCCGGCGGGCGGCTGCGCCGAGGCCCCCGCGGGTTCTGCCGGTGCCGTGGGGGCGGCCGCGCGCGCGTGCCCGCCGGCCGCCACGGGCTGCCCCAGCGCCTCGTCCTCCTGGACCTCGTCCTCGTGGCCGGCCGGTGCGCCGGCCTTGCTCCGAGAGGCGTCGGCGCCGTCCGTCACGGCGCCTTCCACCGCGTCTTCGACCCCGCCCGCGTCGGGCCTGCGGGCACCGGCGCTGCCCGCCGGGAACGGATCCGCAACGGCGTGTGCCTCACCGGACTCGGGAGCCTCCGGCTCCGCAGCCGTGCCCCCGGCATCCTCGGTCTCAGCAACCTCGGCCGCCGGCGCTTCGACAGCTTCCGCTTCCCCGGCTTCCGCTTCCCCGGCTTCCGCTTCAACGGCTTCCGCTTCAACGGCTTCCGCTTCAACGGCTTCCGCTTCAACGGCTTCCGCTTCCCCCGCTTCCGTCACGGAGTCGGCCGGGGCCCCGCCGTCGAACCGGGCGAGCGCCGTCAGGGCCTGGCGGTACAGCCGGGCGCCCTCGGGCGAGAACACCTGGAAGACCGGCGGCTCGTCGGCCAGGTCCTCGCCGGCGCCACCGGTGATCGCAGCGGCCTCGTCGGTCTCGGCGATCTCGCCGGCCTCGTCCGCCTCCTCCACCGCGTCCGGCTCCGCTCGGCGCGCGGGCGGCAGGGCGGGCGCGGACGACGGCACGGCGGCCTCGATCTCCAGGAGCCGGCGTCCCTCCAGGGCGCTCGCGCGCTCGGTCTCCGCCGTGGCGTACCGGCGCAGCAGGGCGGCGTGCTCGTTGCGCAGGCCGGCCAGCTCCGCGCGCTTGGCGCGCAGCCGCTGCTCCAGCTTGGCGCGCAGCTCGCGCGACTCCTCCAGGTCGGTCTCCAGTTCGGCGACCCGTTCCTCGTACCGCCACTCGTCACCGGCACGCGCGCGGGTGAGCTCGGCGACCCGCTTGCCCGCCTGCGCGTCCCAGCGGCGCATCACGACCGCGCCGACGACCGCCGTCGCGGCGGCGGCCGCGGCCAGTGCGCGCAACACCATGGCCTCGGAGAACACCCAGGGACCCAGCGCGCAGACGACGGAGACACCGGCGATCGCCGAGGAGGGCAACAGCCGGTGCAGAGGTGGTGAATGGCGGTGGCGTCCACGTGGCATGGCCAGAAACTTACCGCGCGTAGGCGAATCGCGGACCCCCGCCCCGTAAAAACCCGGCCACATCACCGGCTTCACAAGGCGTCAGGCCCACGGCGGCTCATCGGTCGGCGAGCCGCCCGCTCATCCACTGCAGCGTCGCCGGGATCTCGCGCCGCCAGGTGTTGAAGTTGTGGCCGCCGCTGTCGAGGATGATCGACGAGATCCGGGTCAGGTTCGTGGCCTGCACGCGCGTGATGAACTTCAGCGTGTCCTTGTAGTTGTGCTCGCCGACCTTGCTGCTGGTGACGAGCAGCGAGGTGTCCGGCGCCTGCTCGTGCTCGAGCAGCCAGCGCAGGTCGGCGCGGTTCTGCTGGTTCTTGTCACCGTGGAAGAGGTCGCCGGTGGTGGGGTCGATCGGCGCCTTGTAGTAGGGCGACAGGCCCGCGGCGGCCGCGTACACGCCGGGGTGGTGCATGGCGAGCTTGAGCGCGCAGTAGCCGCCCGTGGAGTCGCCGACGACGCCCCAGCTGCCGGGCCGCTTGCCGACCCGGTAGTGCGCGAGGACGGCCTCCGGGAGATCCTGCGCGAAAAACGTTTCTGTCTGCGGCCCGCCAGGAATGTCCACACACTCGGTGTCCCGCGGCGGCGCCACGGTCGGCCGCATCATCACCAGGATCATCGGCTGCATCTTCCCGTCCTTGGCCAGCTGCTGGGCCGTGCGCGGATAGTGCAGCTTGTCCACCAGCGCCTGCGCCGTCCCCGGGTAGCCGGTCAGCACGACCGCCGCCGGGAACGTACGGGTGCGGTACTGCGGCTGGAAGTACTCCGGCGGCAGGTACACGTAGGCCGGCGTGGCGATGTGGCTCCTGCGGCCGACGATGTCGACCTTCTGGATCTGCCCGGTCGCCTGCGGACCGTGGCCGCTCACGCCCTGCACGTCGGACGCGGTGAGCACCTGGACCGGGCCACCGCTGCCGCCGCCCGCCGCGTGGTCGACGACGACGCCCTGATCGGTCTCCTGGCCGAACAGGTCGGCCCAGCTGGCGTAGAATCCGAAGGCCTGGTTGGCGGCGAGGCCGACCGAGGCGAAGAGCGCCAGCTGCGTGCCGAGCAGCAGTCCCACCCTTCCGCTGACGGCCCGCCAGCTCTGCCGCGCCAGCCGCGGCCACAGCCACACGGTGCCGACGAACAGTACGGCGGCGAGAAGGACGGCCAGAACCAGCACTTTGTTGCTCGTGAGACCCATGGGCTGTTTCCTGCCTGCGCTTTCCGCCCGGCATCTGCCCACGCTTCGTTGCGAGGGCTTGCCCGGGGCTTTCCTTGGCCTTTGACCCGACTTTCCGGTGGGGAGTGAACCTCTTTCCCCAAGACACCGTCCTAGAGGGCGCAATGTCGCCGGATGCCCGATCGGGCCCGGGTCCAAGGTCTCTCGCAGAACTACGGGATGCGATGTCTGTCAGGATAGATGGGGAAATGTCGGGCGGGGTTCCGAGCCGATCAAGCCGGGTGAGGCGCATACTGCGCGGCCCGCGCCCCGAGGCCGCCCCCGCCCTGGTCGGCAGGGCGGCCGCCATCGTGGGCGTCCTGGACATTGCCGCGGGCGTCTTCCCGCGCTTCCGGCACAGCCGTATGCACGCCATCGCCGAGGTGCTGCCGGGCTCGTTCGGCCCCTTCGCCGCCGCGCTCTCGCTGAGCGCCGGCGTGCTTCTGCTGCTGCTCGCGCACGGGCTCAAGCGGCGCAAACGCCGGGCGTGGCGCGCCGCGGTCGCGCTGCTGCCGGCCGGGGCGGTGGCACAGTTCGCGTACCGGCACTCGGTCGTCGGCGTGCTCATCGCGGTCGCGCTGCTCGTGCCGCTGCTGCTCCACCGCGAGCAGTTCGCGGCGCTGCCCGACCCACGCAGCAGGTGGCGCGCGCTCGCCAACTTCGTGCTCATGAGCGCCGGTTCGCTCGTCCTCGGACTCGTCATCGTCAGCGTCCACCCGCACCGGACGGTCGGCGACCCGAGCCTGGCCGACCGGCTGACGCACGTCATCTACGGCCTGTTCGGCTTCGAGGGCCCGGTCGACTACCAGGGCAACACGTCCTGGACCGTCGCCTTCTCCCTCGGCGCCCTCGGCTGGATCACCGCCGCCACCACCATCTACCTGGCATTCCGCCCCGAGCACCCGGCCGCGCGCCTCACCCAGGAGGACGAGTCCCGTCTGCGGGCCCTGCTGGAGAAGCACGGCGGCCGCGACTCCCTCGGCCACTTCGCGCTGCGCCGCGACAAGGCGGTCGTCTTCTCCCCCAGCGGCAAGGCCGCGGTCACCTACCGCGTCATCTCCGGCGTGATGCTCGCCAGCGGCGACCCCATCGGCGACGTCGAGGCGTGGCCCGGCGCCATCGAGCGCTTCATGGACGAGGCCAAGGCGCACTCCTGGACCCCCGCCGTCGTGGGCTGCTCGGAGACGGGCGGCGAGGTGTGGACCCGCGAGACCGGCCTGGACGCCCTGGAACTGGGCGACGAGGCGGTGGTGGACGTCGCGGATTTCTCACTCGCCGGACGCGCGATGCGCAACGTCCGACAAATGGTCAAGCGCATCGAGCGAGCCGGCTACGAAACCCGAGTACGGCGCATCCGTGACCTCGGCGACACCGAGCTGGAGCGCATCCGCCGGGCGGCGGAGGACTGGCGGGGCACCGACACCGAGCGCGGTTTCTCCATGGCGCTCGGCCGCATCGGCGACGCCACCGACGGCGACTGCCTGATCGCCACCGCCCACAAGGCCGACGACGAGCCCGGCGAGTACGGCGACCTGAAGGCGATCCTGCACTTCGTGCCCTGGGGCACGGACGGCGTCTCGCTGGACCTGATGCGCCGCGACCGCAGCGCGGACCCCGGCATGAACGAACTGCTGATCGTCGCCGCCCTCCAGTCGGCGCCGAAGCTCGGCATCGCCCGCGTCTCGCTGAACTTCGCGATGTTCCGCTCCGCCCTCGCGCGCGGCGAGAAGATCGGCGCCGGTCCGGTGCTGCGCGCCTGGCGCGGGCTGCTGGTGTTCCTCTCGCGCTGGTTCCAGATCGAGTCGCTGTACAAGTTCAACGCCAAGTTCCAGCCGCGCTGGGAACCCCGGTTCATCGTCTACCGCGCCACGGCCGACCTGCCCCGCATCGGCTTCGCCACCATGCAGGCGGAGGGCTTCGTCAACCTCGCCCTGCCGCTCCCGCGCTTCCTGCGCCGGCGCAGGACCGCCGCCGAGCGCCCCTGCGCGCACGCCGTGGCGGAACGCGACGTCCGCGCGGCGTGATGCGCCGTAGGACGCGCTGAGCACCGCATGACCGTACGGCGCGGCCAGAACGGGTCCGGGCGGGCGCCCCGCCCCCTCCAGCACAGGGGCTCCCGCCCGGACCGCCGCGCGTGTGCGCCGCCCCGCTGGGCCTACGCTGAACGTATGAACAACCTCAGCGGGCGCGGCCGGGTGACAGGCCTTCCGGCATGGGACCGGTGCGCGGTCATGGGTGTCGTCAACGTGACCCCCGATTCCTTCTCCGACGGCGGCCGCTGGTTCGACACGACCGTCGCCGTCAAGCACGGCCTGGACCTCGTCTCCGAAGGAGCGGACCTGGTCGACGTCGGCGGCGAGTCCACCCGCCCGGGCGCCACGCGCGTGGACGAGGCCGAGGAACTCAGGCGTGTCATCCCGGTCGTCCGCGGCCTCGCCTCCGAGGGCGTCGTCGTCTCCGTCGACACCATGCGCGCCTCCGTCGCCGAACAGTCCCTCGCGGCCGGCGCCGCGCTCGTCAACGACGTCAGCGGCGGCCTCGCCGATCCCGCGATGATCCCGGTCGTCGCCGACGCGGGCGCCCCGTTCGTCGTCATGCACTGGCGTGGCTTCCTGCAGGGCGGCAGCGTCAAGGGCGTCTATGAAGACGTCGTCGCCGAAGTCGTGGACGAGCTGCACGCGCGCGTGGAGGCCGTTCTCGCCGGCGGCATCACCCCCGACCGCATCGTCGTCGACCCCGGCCTCGGCTTCTCCAAGGAGGCCGAGCACGACCTCACCCTGCTCGCCCACCTCGACCGTCTGCGCGCCCTCGGCCACCCCCTGCTCGTGGCCGCCTCCCGCAAGCGGTTCCTCGGCCGTGTCCTCGCCGGCCCGCAGGGTGCGCCCCCACCGGCCCGGGAGCGCGACGCCGCCACGGCCGCCGTCTCCGCACTCGCGGCGCACTCCGGCGCTTGGGCGGTGCGCGTGCACGAGGTACGCGCCACCGCGGACGCGGTACGGGTCGCACGCGCCGTGGAGGAGGCCCGTGCGGCGGGGACGGCACCGGGCGCCGAGGGTGAGCGCGGGGCGGACGGGAACCGGTGAGCGCCCCCCATACCGACGTCGAGCAGGTGGAAGCCGCCAACACCGCCTTCTACGAGGCGATGGAACGCGGTGACTTCGAGGAGCTGTCCTCCCTCTGGCTCACCCCCGCCGACCTGGGCGTGGACGAGGAGTACCACGACCCGGCGGACAGCGGCGTGATCTCCTGCGTGCACCCCGGATGGCCGGTGCTCACCGGCCGCGGAGAGGTCCTCAGGTCGTACGCCCTGATCATGGCCAACACCGACTACATCCAGTTCTTCCTCACCGACGTGCACGTCTCCGTCACCGGCGACACCGCCCTCGTGACCTGCACCGAGAACATCCTCAGCGGCGGCCCCGCACCCGAGGAGGGCGCGGAGCTGGGACCGCTCGTCGGCCAGCTCGTCGTCGCCACGAACGTGTTCCGGCGCACGCCCTCCGGCTGGAAGCTCTGGTCGCACCACGCCTCCCCCGTCCTGGCCGAGAGCGAGGACGAGGACGGCGAGACGGGCGTCAACGGCGTGACCCCGGACGACGGACCGCTCGCCTGAGCGGGCGGACGCCTCCACAGGAGCAAGAAGTGGTTGGAATCACCTACCCCGGGGTAGGAGCCGCTACCAGCCCATGACAGGGCCGGGTTTCCCCGGGGAAACTTGAGATGAACCCTCGTGATCCCGGCCCGGGCCCGCGTCCTGCAGCCCGGCTTTGTCGGTGCCCGCAGGTAGATTCGTCTGAGGCCGGTGTGCCGCCCGCACGTGGTACGGACCGGTCCTTCCCGACGATTGCAGGAGTGATTCGCGTGGATCGTGTCGCGCTGCGCGGCCTCAAGGCCCGCGGGCACCACGGCGTGTTCCCCAAGGAGCGCGAGGAGGGCCAGACCTTCATCGTCGACCTCGTCCTGGGGCTGGACACCCGGCCGGCCGCGGCCGACGACGACCTGGCGAAGACCGTGCACTACGGCGTCGTGGCCGAGGAGGTCGTGGCCGCGGTCGAGGGCGAGCCGGTGAACCTCATCGAGACCCTCGCCGAGCGGATCGCCCAGACCTGCCTGAAGCACGAAGGGGTCCAGGAGGTCGAGGTGTGCGTCCACAAGCCGGACGCCCCGATCACCGTCCCCTTCGACGACGTGACCGTCACCATCACCCGGAGCCGAGTATGACCCGACCTTTCCTCCAGGGTCACAGCGACCCGACCGTCCAGCCGGTGCCCGCCTCCGTCGTCGAGAAGGTCGACGCCGCCGACACCACCCTGCAGAACCCGAAGTGGGCCGTCATCTCCATCGGCTCCAACCTCGGCAACCGCCTGGAGACGCTCCAGGGTGCCGTCGACGCGCTCGAGGACACCCCCGGGGTCCGCGTGAAGGCCGTCTCCCCGGTGTACGAGACCGAGCCGTGGGGTGTCGAGCCCGGCAGCCAGCCGTCGTACTTCAACGCGGTCGTGGCCCTCAAGACCACCCTGCCCCCGTCCTCCCTCCTGGAGCGCGCGCACGCCATCGAGGAGGCGTACAAACGCGTCCGCGACGAGCACTGGGGCCCGCGCACCCTGGACGTCGACATCGTCGCCTACGCCGACGTCACCTCCGACGACCCGCATCTCACCCTGCCGCACCCGCGCGCCCACGAGCGTGCCTTCGTGCTCGCCCCCTGGCACGACGTGGACCCGCAGGCCCAGCTGCCCGGCCGCGGCCCGGTGGCCGATCTGCTGTCGGTACTCACCCGTGCGGGCGTCGAGCCTCGCGAGGACCTGGAACTCCGACTGCCCGAGTAGTCGTTAAGGTCAAGACGACAAGGTCAAGATGACCAGGTCGCGACGACCGCCGTCCGGACCGGTCCGGGGGAGCTGAAGGGACACCGTGAGAGAGCTGCGCATCAGGGTGCTGGCGGGCGTGTTCGTCGTGGCCGGTGTCCTGTCCTGGGCGGGCGCCCGCCTCTGGAACTCGATCGGGACCCTTCCCAGCGTCCCCCTGGCCGCCCCCATCGTCCTCGCCCTGATCGCGGTGGTCCTGCTCTCCACGGCACTCTCACTGCGCGCGCGCCTGAGGGCTCAGCGCGAGCGCCGTCCCGGCGCCAAGGGCGTCGACCCCCTGATGGCCGCCCGCGCGGTCGTCTTCGGCCAGGCCAGCGCCCTGGTCGCCGCCCTCGTCGCCGGCATGTACGGCGGCACGGGTGTCTTCCTCCTGGAGCTGCTGGACATCCCCGCCCGCCGCGACCAGGCCCTCTACGCCGGCTTCTCCGTCCTGGCGGGCATCGGCGTGATAGCGGCGGCCCTGTTCCTGGAGCGGGTGTGCAAACTCCCCGAGGACGAGGACCAGAACCACCCGGGGGCGGAACCGGCGGCATGACCGCCGGTTTCCTGAGGCACCGGTTCAGTGCGCCATGATCAGGCTCATGGCCTCGTTCCGCGTCGCGGCGTCCCGCAGCTGACCGCGCACAGCCGACGTTATGGTCTTCGCGCCCGGCTTGCGGATGCCCCGCATGGACATGCACATGTGCTCGCACTCGACGACCACGATGACGCCCCGCGGCTCGAGGATCTCCATCAGCGAGTCCGCGATCTGCGTGGTGAGTCGTTCCTGCACCTGCGGGCGGCGGGCGTAGACGTCCACCAGGCGGGCCAGCTTGGACAGACCGGTGATCTTGCCGGTGACGGACGGGATGTAGCCGACGTGGGCGACGCCCCTGAACGGGACCAGGTGGTGCTCACAGGTGCTGTACACCTCGATGTCCTTCACGAGCACCATCTCGTCGTGCCCCAGGTCGAACGTCGTCGTCAGCACCTGCTCGGGCTTCTGCCACAGGCCCGCGAAGATCTCCCTGTAGGCCCGCGCCACCCGCGCCGGCGTCTCCCTCAGGCCCTCCCGGTCCGGGTCCTCGCCGACCGCGATCAGCAGCTCCCGCACGGCGTTCTCGGCGCGCTTCTCGTCGAACTCGCCGATGGTGGACTGACCGTCCAGCGTCACGGGGTCGGTCATCTGGTTCCTCGTTCCTGTGCCTCTTCGCACGTGGCGGCGGCCACGCGTCTGTCTGCGGACATACCAACGCCGCGCCCTCCAGGCTAAAACCTGGCGGGCGCGGCGTTCATTCCAGGCCGGTTGGCCGAAACAGTCAGTTCTCCGGGCGGTCCTCCGGGGTCTGGTCCGTGGCCGGAGCGGACTCCGTGGCGGTGGACTTGACCGTGCTGATGGCGGCCGTCGCCCCGTTCGCGCCGTTCGTCAGGGCCAGCTCCTTGGGGGAGAGCACCGGCGGGCGGGTGGACGGGGTGCGACGGGAGGAGCCGGTCCACGCGGGCCGCGGCGGGCGCTTGTGGATCGGGGCGAAGATCTCGGCGATCTCCTCCTTGCCCAGGGTCTCCTTCTCCAGCAGATGGAGGACGAGTTGGTCGAGCACGTCACGGTTCTCGACCAGGATCTCCCAGGCCTCGTTGTGCGCGGTCTCGATGAGCTTCTTGACCTCTTCGTCGACCAGCGCGGCGACCTCTTCCGAGTAGTCGCGCTGGTGAGCCATCTCACGTCCGAGGAACGGCTCGCTGTTGTCGCCGCCGAACTTGATGGCGCCGAGCCGCTCGGTCATGCCGTACTGGGTGACCATCGCGCGGGCCAGGTTGGTGGCCTTCTCGATGTCGTTCGCGGCGCCGGTGGTCGGGTCGTGGAAGACCAGTTCCTCGGCGGCGCGACCACCCAGCATGTAGGCGAGCTGGTCGAGCATCTCGTTGCGTGTGGTCGAGTACTTGTCCTCGTCCGGCAGGACCATCGTGTATCCGAGGGCACGGCCGCGGGACAGGATCGTGATCTTGTGGACCGGGTCGGAGTTCGGGGAGGCCGCCGCGACCAGGGCGTGTCCGCCCTCGTGGTACGCGGTGATCTTCTTCTCCTTGTCCGACATGATCCGGGTCCGCTTCTGCGGGCCCGCGACCACACGGTCGATCGCCTCGTCCAGCGCCCTGTTGTCGATCAGCTTCTGGTCGCCGCGGGCGGTCAGCAGGGCCGCCTCGTTCAGGACGTTCGCCAGGTCGGCACCCGTCATGCCGGGGGTGCGGCGGGCGACGGCGGCCAGGTCGACGTCGGGGGCGACCGGCTTGCCCTTCTGGTGGACCTTGAGGATCTCCAGACGGCCCTGCAGGTCCGGCGGGTCGACCGCGATCTGGCGGTCGAAGCGGCCGGGACGCAGCAGTGCCGGGTCGAGGATGTCGGGGCGGTTCGTGGCGGCGATGAGGATCACGCCGCCCTTGACGTCGAAGCCGTCCATCTCGACGAGCAGCTGGTTCAGGGTCTGCTCGCGCTCGTCGTGACCACCGCCGAGGCCGGCGCCGCGGTGGCGGCCGACCGCGTCGATCTCGTCGACGAAGACGATCGCCGGGGCGTTCGCCTTGGCCTGCTCGAACAGGTCGCGGACCCGGGAGGCACCGACACCGACGAACATCTCGACGAAGTCGGAACCGGAGATCGAGTAGAAGGGGACGCCCGCCTCGCCGGCCACGGCACGCGCGAGCAGCGTCTTGCCGGTACCCGGACGGCCGTAGAGCAGCACGCCCTTGGGGATCTTGGCGCCGACGGCCTGGAACTTGGCCGGCTCCTGCAGGAACTCCTTGATCTCGTGGAGTTCCTCGACGGCCTCGTCGCAGCCGGCGACGTCGGAGAAGGTCGTCTTCGGGGTGTCCTTGGTGATGAGCTTGGCCTTGGACTTGCCGAAGTTCATCACTCGGGAGCCGCCGCCCTGCATCTGGTTCATCAGGAACAGGAAGACGACGACGATCAGGACGAAGGGCAGCAGGGAGAGCAGGACCCCGACGAACGGGTTCTGCTTGGACGGCGACACCGTGTAGCCGTCCGGGATCTGCTTGTCCTGGTACTTGGTCTGCAGGTTGCCGGCGAGCTGCGAGCCCTGGTCGCCGATGTAGCTCGCCTGGATCTTCGAGCTGCCGTCGACCTTCTGGCCGTCCTTGAGGGTGACCTTGATGGTCTGCTCGTCGCCTGTGGTCAGTTTGGCCGACTGGACCCTGTTCTCATTGATCGCCGCAACGACCTGGCCGGTGTCCACCGTCTTGTAGCCGCCGGACGAGCCGACGACCTGCATCAACACGACCACGGCAAGGACGGCCAGCACGATCCACATGACCGGCCCACGGAAGTATCGCTTCACGTCCATCCATACGGAGCGGTGCCGCCCCGTCCCTCCTGCCATAGTGAGTTTGATAAGACAGTTCTTCTGACGGTACCCCAGCGTGGTGGTCCGAAGCCGCACGAAGTCGGCTTCGACGGCTGGGAAACCCGTCTCTGCATGCTTCAACGGCGCGGAACCCGCTGGGGTTCCCGATCGTCCTACAAGGCTTGAGCCGACTGGCTCACACCTGGGCCGGTACGGCTCAGCCGCCGTAGACGTGAGGCGCGAGCGTACCGACGAACGGCAGGTTGCGGTACTTCTCGGCGTAGTCGAGGCCGTAGCCGACGACGAACTCGTTCGGGATGTCGAAGCCGACCCACTCGACGTCGATGGCGACCTTCGCGGCCTCCGGCTTCCGCAGCAGCGTGCACACCTTCAGGGAGGCGGGCTCGCGGGAGCCGAGGTTGTTGATCAGCCAGGACAGGGTCAGTCCGGAGTCGATGATGTCCTCGACGATCAGGACGTGCTTCCCCTTGATGTCGGTGTCGAGGTCCTTGAGGATCCGCACGACACCGGAGGACTGGGTGCCCGCCCCGTAGGAGGACACCGCCATCCAGTCCATGGTGACGGGGGTGGACAGCGCCCGGGCGAGGTCGGCCATGACCATCACCGCGCCCTTGAGGACGCCGACGATGAGCAGGTCCTTGCCCGCGTACTCCGCGTCGATCTTCGCGGCCAGCTCGGCCAGCTTCGCGTCGATCTCTTCCTTGGTGATGAGCACCTGCTGGAGCTCCGCACCCATGTCTTTCGCGTCCACCCGCATCACTTTCGGTCGTCCCACCGGCTGCTCGCCCCTCGTGGGGGCAAGGATTCAGCCTTGCCGAATCACCAGTCTGCCACCCTGCCGCCGGGCGACGACTTTGCCCGGGAGATTGATGGCTCCCTGGCCGCGCCAGCCGGTGATCAGGCGGTCGACTTCCTCGATGTGACGGGCGAACAGCGAACCGGCCGGGGCGCCGGCCTCGATGGCGGCGCGGCGCAGGATGCGGCGGCGCACGGCGGGCGGGAGGGCGTAGAGCTTGGCGCACTCCAGCAGCCCCGCGGCGTCCCGTACGGAGGCCTCGGCCTGACTGGCCCAGGTGTCGAGGGCGTCGGCGTCGTCGCGGGAGAGCTGGGCGGTGCGGGCGAGCGCCTCCACGACGCCTTTGCCGAGGGCCTTCTCCAGGGCGGGCAGGCCTTCGTGCCTCAGCCGGGAGCGGGTGTAGGCGGGGTCGGCGTTGTGAGGATCGTCCCAGACGGGCAGGGACTGGGCCATGCACGCCTTGCGGGCGGTCTGCCGGTCGAGTTCCAGGAAGGGGCGCCGGTAGCGGCCGGCGGCCCCCGAGACCGCCGCCATGCCGGACAGGGAGCGGATGCCGGAGCCGCGGGCGAGGCCGAGCAGGACGGTTTCGGCCTGGTCGTCGCGGGTGTGGCCGAGCAGGACCGCGGCGGCGCCGTGCCGTTCGGCGACCGCGTCGAGGGCGGCGTAGCGGGCGTCGCGGGCGGCGGCTTCGGGTCCGCCCTCGCGGCCGACGCGCACGGCGACGGACTCGACCGGGGCGAGACCGAGCTCGCGCAGGCGCAGGACGACCTCGTCGGCGCGGAGGTCGGAGCCGGGCTGGAGGCCGTGGTCGACGGTGACGCCGCCGGCGCGGATGCCGAGCTTGGGCGCCTCGAAGGCGAGGGCCGAGGCGAGGGCCATGGAGTCGGCGCCGCCGGAGCACGCGACGAGCACGAGCGGGGAGGGGAACCGCTCGGCTGTCCGGTCCGGGGGGCCGCCGTAGGCCTGCCGGGCGCCGACGCCGGCGAAGCTGGGGTGGTCGTTGAGGATGTCGTGGAGGACGCGGCGGACCGCCAGGCGTATCGCCGCGACCGCAGGATGGGGACCCATGTCCGGTTCCCTTCATGAAGTTTTCGGGGGGTGAGCCCGAGACGGTCACTCAGAGTGTGTAGATGGTGACAGAAGCGGGCCGTTCCCCGAGCATTGCACGCCTACGCATGGCTCACGGTCCCTCGGACGGGTGATTGGAGGGGCGTTCGCCTGCCGTCGGCCGGATTCGATTCACGACGTGTCCATGCCGTTCACGACTCGGCCTTGCGGTGCACCCGCGCGATCCAGTCCGCCGGTTTGGCGATCTCCGCCTTCGTGGGGAGGGTGTTGGGCGAGGTCCACACGCGGTTGAAGCCGTCGGTGCCGGCCTGTTCGACGACGGCGCGTACGAACCGTTCGCCGTCCCGGTACTGCCTCAGTTTGGCGTCCAGACCCAGCAGCTTGCGCAGGGCGAGATCGAGGCGGGAGGCACCCTTGGCGCGGCGCTGCTGGAATTTCTCGCGGATCTCCGCAACGGTCGGTACGACGCTGGGCCCGACGCCGTCCATGACGTAGTCGGCGTGGCCCTCGAGCAGGGACATCACGGCGGTGAGGCGGCCGAGGATCTCGCGCTGGGCGGGGGTCTGCACCAGTTCCACGAAGGACCGGCCGGCGTCCTCCTCCTCGCCCTCGGGGCGGCCCCCGGCGAGGGACTGGGCGGCGTCCCTGATGCGCTCCAGGAAGGTCATCGGGTCGACGTCGGTCTCCGCCAAGAACGACTGGATTTCGCCCTCCAGATGGTCGCGCAGCCAGGGCACGGCCGTGAACTGGGTGCGGTGGGTCTCCTCGTGCAGGCACACCCACAGGCGGAAGTCGTGCGGTTCGACGTCGAGTTCACGCTCGACGTGGACGATGTTGGGGGCCACGAGCAGGAGACGGCCGGCGCCGTTCTCGCCGGCGGGCAGGTCGCGGCCGGCGGGGGCGAAGGTCTCGTACTGACCGAGGACGCGGGAGGACAGGAACGACAGCAGCATGCCGAGTTCGACCCCGGTGACCTTGCCGCCGACGGTGCCGAGGACCGCGCTGCCGGGGTTTCCGGAGCGGCGTTCCTGCATCTTCTCCAGGAGCGGTTTGAGGATCTCGCGGAAGCCGGCGACGTTGGCACGGACCCAGCCGGGGCGGTCGACCACGAGGACGGGGGTGTCGTGCGTGTCCTCGGTGCCCATACGAGTGAAGCCCCGGACGTGTCCCTCCGAGGCCTTGGCGTGCCGGCGCAGCTCCGCGACGACGGCGCGGGCCTCGTCGCGACTGACGTCCGGGCCGGGTCGTACGAGCCGTGTCGCGGTTGCCACCGCGAGGTTCCAGTCGACCATCCCGGGAGATGCGGTGCCACCGAAGCCAGTCATGTTGACAACCGTACGTGAGGGGTGCGGGTTGGGGCAGGGTACGAGGGGTTGGCAGGGCTGGGACGTCGGGCCGCCGTGACCACGGTGCGTGCCGCTATCCGCAACCGCACCCCGCCAGTGCCGTCGCCGCCCTGTCGAGGGCCGTCTGGGCCTGCAGGGGGTCGGTGGTGCCGGAAGCGAGGAAGGCGAACGCCAGGAGGCGGCCGTCGGTGTCCACGACCGTGCCGGCCAGGGTGTTGACGCCGGTCAGGGTGCCGGTCTTGGCGCGGACGACGCCGGCGGCGCCGTCGGTGTAGCGGTTGGTGAGGGTCCCGGTGAAGCCGGCCACGGGCAGGCCGGTGAGGACGGGGCGCAGGCCGGGGCGGCCGGGGTCGCCGGCCGTGACCAGGAGGGCGGTGAGGAGGTCGGCGGTGAGCCTGTCGTCGCGGTTGAGGCCGCTGCCGTCGTGGAAGGAGGCGCCGGACATCGGCAGGCCCAGCTTGGTCAGCCGCGCGGAGACCGCCCTGGCGCCGCCGTCGAAGCTGCCGGGTTCGCCGCTGGCGAGGGCGGTCTGGCGGGCGAGGTGCTCGGCGATGTCGTTGTCGCTGTTGGTGAGCATGCGCTCGACCAGGGCGGACAGCGGGGGCGAGGACACCGTGGCGAGGGTCTGCGCGCGCGTGGAGGCCTTGGAGGGGCCGGGGGGTGTGGTGGTGATGCCGGCGTCCTTCAGGAAGCCCGCGAACTTGCCGGCCGCGTCCTTCGCCGGGTCGGCGACGCGGAGCGCCGGGCCGCTGGTGGAGTTGTTCGTACGGCCCTCGTCGACGGTCAGGGCGCTGACCGGCGCGAGGTTGTCGTTGACGCCGACGGGGTGCAGGGCGGGGCCGGAGTAGAGGGTCGTGTCGTAGGAGAGCGTGACCTTGTGGATGCCGCGCTTGCGCAGTGCCTCGGCGGTGTCCGCCGCCAGGGTGCGCAGGTCGGCCCAGCCTCCCCCACTCTCGGCTTCGCCCGAGCGGGAGGTGCCCCCGGCCTTCGGGCGCGCGGTGAGGGTGGGGTCGCCGCCGCCGACCAGGACGAGTTCACCGGTGTCGGGTTCGAGGGCGGCGCGGGTGGTGAGGCGGTGTTCGGGGCCCAGGGCGGACAGCGCGGCGACGGCGGTGGCGATCTTGGTGGTGGAGGCGGGGGTGAGGGCCTTGCCGGAGTCGGTGCCGTACAGGCGCCTGCCGGTGGCCACGTCGACGACGGCGGCCGAGTGACCGCCGCCCAGCGCGGGGGCGTCCAGGAGCGGCTCCAGGACGTCCGGGAAGGGCTTTCCGCCCGGCGGGGCCTTCTTCGTGTCGACGGCGTCCGCCCCGCTGTCCAGGCCCGTCAGGACGGGCGGGGCACTCGGCGCGGGCCGCGGCATCCCCGCCGCCGTCCCCGCCCGGCCGTGATCTGCGCCACCCGGCCGCTCCACAGCGGCGGCCCGGTCCCGCTCGGCCGTACGCTGACCGTTGGCGTCCCAGGGGCCCGCCGCGGTCACCACGCCCGCGGCGAGCGCGAGGCCGGCGGTGGCGGCGCCCGCGGTGTACTGCCAGGTCCGAACCGCCTGCCCACGGGGCAGGCGCACGGTCCCGGGCCGCAGGGCCCGCGTCAACCGCGCGATCCGCGGCTTCGCGGCCGCCCCCGCCCGCGCCAGACGCGGTCGTACGGCGTTCGCGATCCGCTCCACCTGCGGTCTCGCAGCCCGCCAAGGCCTCAGCTCTGGCACGACCACCAGCCCCTTTCGCGATCACACACCTGCGTGAGGGACACTTAATCACCAGAACTATGTGCTGATCATGGAGGAGCCACCGGTGGAGTTCGACGTCACGATCGAGATCCCGAAGGGTTCGCGCAACAAGTACGAGGTGGACCACGAGACCGGTCGGATCCGCCTGGACCGTCGCCTCTTCACCTCGACCGCCTACCCGACCGACTACGGCTTCGTCGAGAACACCCTCGGCGAGGACGGCGACCCGCTGGACGCGCTGGTCATCCTGGACGAGCCGACCTTCCCGGGCTGCCTGATCAAGTGCCGCGCGATCGGCATGTTCCGGATGACGGACGAGGCGGGCGGCGACGACAAGCTGCTGTGCGTTCCGGCCACCGACCCGCGTGTGGAGCACCTGCGCGACATCCACCACGTGTCGGAGTTCGACCGCCTGGAGATCCAGCACTTCTTCGAGGTGTACAAGGACCTGGAGCCCGGCAAGTCGGTCGAGGGTGCCAACTGGGTGGGCCGCACGGACGCCGAGGTGGAGATCGAGCGGTCGTACAAGCGCTTCAAGGAGCAGGGCGGCCACTGAGCCCAGCTCACCGGGACGGGCCGTGCGCGCGCGTGCGGCCCGTTTCGCGTGCACGCACGCGTACGGCCCGTTCGGGTACCTGTGCGCATACTGAGCCGTACGGAAGGTGTCGTTCAGGGAGCGGTGCGAGGTGATGGAGGCGGAGGACCGAAAGCCCCGGTCCGACGAGGCGCGCTACGACCCGGAGATCACGTCCGAGTTCGCCGTTCCTGCGGGCATCGAGGTCCCCGAGGGCGTCGATGAGCCGGAGACCACGTCCGAGTTCGCGGTGCCCGAGGGGCTGGCGGCCCCGCAGCCGCCGAGTGCCGAGCCGGAGGGGTCGGCGTTCAGCCCGCCGCGCACCTACAGCGCCAAGGACGCCCCCGCGGCTTTCACGCCGGCCGCCGGGGTGCCGCTGGTCAGCCTGGTCAAGGACGCGCCCTGGCAGGACCGGATGCGCACCATGCTGCGCATGCCGGTGGCCGAGCGGCCCGCGCCGGAGCCGGTGCAGCGGGAGGAGGAGGGCGGCCCGGCCGTTCCTCGTGTGCTCGACCTGACCCTGCGTATCGGGGAGCTGCTGCTGGCCGGCGGCGAGGGCGCGGAGGACGTGGAGGCCGCGATGTTCGCGGTGTGCCGCTCCTACGGTCTGGACCGCTGCGAGCCGAACGTCACCTTCACCCTGCTGTCGATCTCGCACCAGCCGTCGCTGGTGGAGGATCCGGTGACGGCGTCACGGACGGTACGGCGGCGGGGCACCGACTACACGCGGCTCGCGGCCGTGTTCCGGCTGGTGGACGACCTGACCGACCCGGAGACCCATGTCTCCCTGGAGGAGGCCTACCGGCGGCTGGCGGAGATCCGCCGCAACCGGCACCCCTACCCCGGCTGGGCGCTGACCATGGCCGGCGGTCTGCTCGCCGGTGCGGCGTCCATGCTGGTCGGCGGCGATCTGATCGTGTTCTTCGCGGCGGCCGTCGGCGCGATGCTCGGCGACCGGCTGGCCTGGCTGTGCGCGGGGCGCGGGCTGCCGGAGTTCTACCAGTTCACGGTCGCCGCGATGCCGCCCGCGGCGATCGGGGTGGCGTTCGCGCTGGCGCACGTCGACGTGAAGGCGTCCGCCGTCGTCACCGGTGGACTGTTCGCCCTGCTGCCGGGGCGGGCTCTGGTGGCGGGCGTGCAGGACGGCCTGACGGGCTTCTACATCACCGCCTCCGCGCGCCTGCTGGAGGTCATGTACTTCTTCGTCGGCATCGTCACCGGCGTGCTGATCGTCCTGTACTTCGGCGTGAAGGTCGGCGGGAAGCTGAACCCGGACGCGGCGCTCGTCATCAACGAACGGCCGCTGGTGCAGATCGCGGCGTCCATGCTGCTGTCGCTGACGTTCGCGGTACTGCTGCAGCAGGAACGTTCCACCGTGCTGTGGGTGACGCTCAACGGGGGTGTCGCGTGGTGCGTGTACGGCGCGATGCACTACGTCGCCGACATCTCACCGGTGGCGTCCACGGCCGTGGCGGCGGGTCTGGTGGGCCTGTTCGGGCAGTTGCTGTCCCGCTACCGCTTCGCCTCCGCGCTGCCGTACACGACGGCGGCGATCGGGCCGCTGCTGCCCGGCTCCGCCACGTACTTCGGGCTGCTGAACATGGCCCAGAACGAGGTGGACAAGGGGCTGGTGTCGCTGGCCAACGCGGCGTCGCTGGCCCTGGCCATCGCCATCGGGGTCAATCTGGGGTCGGAGGTCTTCCGGCTCTTCCTCAGGGTCGGCTCCGCCGGGAAGCGCCGGGCCGCCAAGAGGACCAGGGGATTCTGAGGCTACGGGGCGCGGTGGCTGCCCTGGCCGTAGTCGTACGGGTACTGGTTCTGGTCGTAGTGCTGCTGCTCGCCGTAGGGCTGCTGCGGGGCGTACTGCTGCTGGGGGTACTGCGGCTGGGCGTAGTACTGGTTGTCGTAGCCGCTCTGGTTCCAGTCGTCCTGCTGGGGCTGGTGGTACGGCTGCTCGTACTGGTTGCCGTAGGACTGGTCCTGCTGGGCGCCGTAGGACTGGTCCTGCTGGGCGCCGTAGGGCTGGTCCGGCTCGATGCGGCGCAGCTGGGTGGTCGCGGTGTCCATGGCCGGCTCAGCCGGGCGGGACGCCTCCGCGGCCGGCCGCGGGGCCTTCTTCTCCTTGCCGCGGGCGCGCAGGAACTCGATCGCGATCGGGACCACGGAGACGAGGACGATCAGGATCAGGATCGCCTCGATGTTGTTCTTGACGAAGCCGCTGTCGCCGAGCCAGGAGCCGAGCAGGGTGACGCCCGCGCCCCACAGGGTGCCGCCAATGACGTTGAAGGTCAGGAACGAGCGGTACTTCATGCCGCTGACGCCGGCGATGATCGGCGTGAAGGTACGGACCACGGGTACGAAGCGGGCCAGGACCAGGGACTTCGGGCCGTACTTCTCGAAGAACTCGTGCGCCTTGGTGACGTTCTCCTGCTTGAACAGGCGCGAGTCCGGGCGGTTGAACAGGGACGGGCCGACCTTCTTGCCGAACATGTAGCCCGCCTGGTCGCCCAGGATCGCGGCGAGGCAGATCAGGCCGATGGCGCCCCACAGCGGGAAGTGCATCTGGTGGGAGGTGATCAGCAGGCCGCAGGTGAACAGCAGCGAGTCACCGGGCAGGAAGAACCCGATGAGCAGGCCGGACTCGGCGAAGACGACGAGCAGCAGACCCCAGATGCCGTACACGTTGAGCAGATGGTTGGGGTCCAGCCAGCTCGGGCCGAGGGCGAGTGTCATCACGGGTCCGGGCTCCTGAGGGGGTGAAGGCGGCTACGGCGTCCATGTGAAGGCCGCACAAAGCTATCAACGTGATGTGACCACCCCAGGTTCCACCGGTGTCCCCAGGATGCACTGTGGGCCCACCGGGAGAAAGCTGTGACTCATGGGACTCGATGACTACGGCGGCGGCCAGGGGCCCCAGCCGGACGTGCTGGTCGTCACGACGAACGACGTGCCCGTGCACCGCGTGGAGCAGGTGATCGGTGAGGTCTTCGGACTCACCGTGCGCTCCCGGCACCTCGGCAGCCAGATCGGCGCCGGCCTGAAGTCCATGATCGGCGGCGAGCTGAAGGGGCTCACCAAGACCCTCGTGCAGACCCGCAACCAGGCCATGGAACGTCTCGTGGAACAGGCACGCGCGCGTGGTGCCAACGCGGTGCTCGCGTTCCGGTTCGACGTGACCGAGGCCGCGGACACCGGCACCGAGGTGTGCGCCTACGGCACGGCGGTGGTCCTGGCCCGGGAGTGATCCGCGTGCACACCCGGGCCGGGACCGGTCAGGAGGTGTGCCGGTCGGCGTTGGCGAGGATCGCCGCGCGCAGGTGCTCGGCGAGGCCGGGGCGCATGGCGTCGTAGAACGCCTTGAAGCGCTCGTCGGAGACGTACATCTCCCCGAAGCACCGGTGCATCTCGTACGGCACCTCGAAGTAGTACCTGCTGATGTGCTGCCGGTGCTCCTCGGCCATGTCCATCGCCGGCTGGCCGGTCGGCTCCTCGCCCGCGGCCACCAGGGCGGCGTACCGCTCGCCCCAGTCGTCGACCTCGGCCTGGATGCGCTTCCAGTCCTCCTTGGTGTAGGTGGCGGCGCGGCGCTGCGACTCGGCGTACGCCTCCGTGTCGCCCCAGCGCTGCTCCACCTCGTCGGCGTACTTGGCCGGGTCCTCGTCCCCGAACACCTCGAACCGCTCCTCGGGCGTGAGGTTGATGCCCATCTTGCGTGCCTCCATGGCGTGCTCCACGGCCGCGGCCATCTTCTGCAGCTTCTCGATCCGGGCGGTCAGCAGTTCGTGCTGGCGGCGCAGGTGGGCGCGCGGGTCCACGTCCGGGTCGTCGAGCAGGGCCGCGACCTCCTCGAGCGGGAAGCCGAGCTCCCGGTAGAACAGGATCTGCTGGAGCCGGTCGAGGTCGGCGTCGCTGTAGCGCCGGTGGCCGGCGTACGTGCGCTCGCTGGGGACGAGCAGGCCGATCTCGTCGTAGTGGTGCAGGGTGCGCACCGTGACCCCGGCGAACCCCGCGACCTGTCCCACGGAGTAGCTCACTTTTCCGCTCCTTGTCGTCGGTACGCCGTCCACACTGGGGCCTCACGCCGCGTGAGGTGCAAGCCGGTTGCCGTTCGGGATGTTGTGCGCATTTTGTCCGCTTATGGTGAGCCCGTGGCCCAGGAAACCGGCGCGCCGCAGGCGCCCTTGACCGCTCCCTCGGCCCCGGCACGGGCCCTGCTGCCCTCCATCCTCCCCGCCGCCGTCGTAGGGGTGGCCGCGAGCCTGGTCTTCGTCGGGGTCAGCGCGGCGGCGGAGAAGCTCCAGCACCTGCTGTGGGGGCCGCTGCCGGACGCGCTCGGGGTGGGCCGTTACTCGGTGACGTGGATGTTCGTCATGCTCGTGGCGACCGGGATCGCCGTCGGGCTGGTGGTCTGGAAGGTGCCCGGCCACGCCGGTCCCGATCCGGCGACGCTCAGCCTGAACGCCCCGGTCATGGCGCCGGTCGTGCTGCCCGGCCTGGTGCTGGCGACCGGGCTGATGCTGGCCGGCGGCCCGAGCCTCGGCCCGGAGAACCCGGTCATCGCGGTGAACGTGGGCCTCGCGGCCTGGCTCGGCGCACGCCTGATGCCCCGGACGCCGGGCGCCCTGTGGCCGGTGCTGGCCGAGTCCGCGACGATCGGCTCGCTGTTCGGCACACCGGTGGCGGCGGCGCTGGTCATCTCGGAGGGCCTGGCCGGGCGCCCGATGCGCGGCCGGCTGTGGGACAACCTGTTCGCGCCGCTGACCGCCGGCGCGTGCGGGGCCGTCACGACCACCCTGGTGGCGCATCCGACCTTCGACCTCGGGCTCCCGCCCATGGGTCACCCGGACGGGAAGGACGTGCTCGCGGCCCTCGTGACCGCCTCTGCGGCCGCGCTGCTCGGCATGTGCGCCGTCTACGCCTTCCCGTACGTCCACGCGGTTTTCCGGCGGCTGCGGCACCCGATGCTGATGCTTCCGGCCGGCGGCCTCGTACTGGCCGCCCTGGGGGTGCTGGGCGGCCGTCTGACCCTGTTCAAGGGGCTGTCGGAGGTCGGGGAGCTGTCCCGCGACCCGGGGGGCTGGTCGGCGGGCCGGTTCGCGGTGATGGCGGTGGTGAAACTGGCCGCGCTGCTGGTCGCCGCGTCCTGCGGCTTCCGGGGCGGCCGCATCTTCCCGGCCGTCTTCGTCGGCACCGCCCTCGGCCTGTGCGCCCACGCACTCGTTCCGGCCGTCCACCCGGCGGTGGGCGTCGCGACGGCCGTCCTGGGCATGCTCCTGGCCGTCACCCGGCAGGGCTGGGTGAGCCTGTTCACCGCCGCCGTCCTGGTGGCCTCGCCCGCGATCATCGCCCTGTTGTGCATCGCCTCGCTGCCGGCCTGGCTGCTGGTGACGGGGCGCCCGCAGATGCAGTTGCGCGAGGACGGCAGCCCGGTCCGCTGAAAGAACCTTCCCTGGAGGCACGTTCATGGCCCTGCACAAAGGCACCGAGAAGCACGAAGAGCGGACGATGTCCGTCAACCCGTTCTTCGGCGAGGCCAATCCCGTCGGCGGCATGACCGAGGCCCCGCCCACGCACCGGCTCCCGGACGCGCCACTGGACCCGAGCACGGCGTACCAGCTGGTGCACGACGAGCTGATGCTGGACGGCAACTCCCGGCTGAACCTGGCCACGTTCGTCACCACGTGGATGGAGCCACAGGCCGGAGTGCTGATGGCCGAGTGCCGGGACAAGAACATGATCGACAAGGACGAGTACCCGCGCACGGCCGAGCTGGAGCGGCGTTGTGTGGCGATGCTCGCCGACCTGTGGAACGCACCGGACCCGGCGGCGGCGGTGGGCTGTTCCACGACCGGGTCGAGCGAGGCGTGCATGCTCGCCGGGATGGCGCTGAAGCGCCGCTGGACGCGGCGCAACGACGGCCGCTACCCGGGCGGCGCACGGCCCAACCTGGTCATGGGCGTCAACGTCCAGGTCTGCTGGGAGAAGTTCTGCAACTTCTGGGAGGTGGAGGCCCGGCAGGTGCCCATGGAGGGCGACCGGTTCCATCTGGACCCGCAGGCCGCCGCCGAGCTGTGCGACGAGAACACCATCGGGGTGGTCGGCATCCTCGGCTCGACGTTCGACGGCTCCTACGAGCCGATCGCCGAGCTGTGCGCGGCCCTGGACGCCCTGCAGGAACGGACGGGCTTCGACGTCCCGGTCCATGTGGACGGCGCGTCCGGCGGCATGGTGGCGCCCTTCCTGGACCCCGATCTGGTGTGGGACTTCCGGCTGCCGCGCGTGGCCTCGATCAACGCCTCGGGACACAAGTACGGGCTGGTGTATCCAGGGGTCGGCTGGGCCCTGTGGCGGGACAGGGAGGCGCTGCCCGAGGAACTGGTCTTCCGGGTCAACTACCTGGGCGGGGACATGCCGACCTTCGCGCTCAACTTCTCCCGGCCCGGCGCCCAGGTGGTGGCGCAGTACTACACCTTCCTGCGCCTCGGCCGCGAGGGCTACCGCGCGGTGCAGCAGTCGACGCGGGACGTGGCGACCTCGCTCGCCGGGAAGATCGCGGCGCTCGGCGACTTCCGGCTGCTCACGCACGGCGCCGAGCTGCCGGTGTTCGCGCTGACCACGGCCGACGACGTCACGGCATACGACGTCTTCGACGTCTCCCGGCGGCTGCGCGAGGGCGGCTGGCTGGTGCCCGCGTACACCTTCCCGCCGCACCGCGATGACCTCTCCGTGCTACGGGTCGTGTGCCGCAACGGCTTCTCGCACGATCTGGCCGACCTGTTCCTGGACGACCTGACCCGCCTGCTGCCCGAACTGCGCCGGCAGCCGCACCCGCTCACCCGGGACAAGCAGGCGGCCACCGGCTTCCATCACTAGGGCCTGTCCGGCGGATCATGCCAAAGGCGCGGGCGGCGCTCAGCGGTCGTCCCCGGGGTGCCGCTCCCCCGTCCCGTACGGGTTCTCCTCGTCCTCGGCGAGCACGCCGACGAACGGTTCGCCCTCACCGGCGAAGACGTAGGCGCCGTTCTCGACGCGCTCGATGAGGCCCTGCGTCCAGGCGGCCTCGGAGTCGGCCGTGTGGACCCACATGTTCATGATCTCCCCGATATGGCCGAGCTGCGCCGGTCCCTCCTTGGGCACGTAGTGCTCGGTAACCGAGGAGCGCCAGCCCTCGATCCGGCGCGTGCGCTCCTTCAGCAGCGCCACCGCCTCGGCCCTCGGCAGGTCGACCATGAAGCCGATGGCCGCCGTCTTCACGTCGCCGCGCTGGTCGTAGGTGACCAGCGCGTCCCGCAGCAGGGCGAAGTACTCCTCGGTGCCCCTGGCCGTGAGTTCGTACTCGGTGCGCGGCGGGCCGCCCGCCGTGGACGGCGCGATCTCGTGCGCGTGCAGCAGCCCTTGCTTGGCCATCTGCTTCAGGGCGTGGTAGATCGAGCCCGGCTTGGCGTGAGACCACTCGTGCGCGCCCCAGTACTCCAGGTCGTTGCGCACCTGGTAGCCGTGGGCCCGCCCGTGCTGGCGGACCGCGCCCAGCACGAGAAGTCGGATCGCTGACATGGGGTCCAGGTTAGGACCCGGCGATCACCCCCAGGAGTCGCCCTGGTCCTGGGCCTCCTGGGCCACCAGCTCGAAGGCCGTCTTCCCGTCCAGGGACTCGCGGATGATGTCGGCGTGGCCGGCGTGCCGGGCCGTCTCGCGGATCAGCTGCAGGCACAGCCAGCGCAGCGAGACCCGGGACTGCGGCGGGAACCAGGGGTCGGGCGGCAGCGGGAAGGTGTCGTCCAGGCTGGGCGCCGAGCGGATGAACTTCTCCGTGTCGGCGGCGACCTCCTCCCAGTACGCCAGCTGTCCGGCGACCGTCTCGTCCTCGGTCAGCTGGAAGCACTCGGCCCAGTTCGACTCGTCACGGCGGACCGCCGGCGGCTCCTGCTTGGCCCGGGCGACCCAGCCCTGCTCGACCTCGGCGACGTGCTTGAGCAGACCGCCCAGGGACAGCTGGCTGGCGCTGGGCCGGGTGCGGGCCTGTTCCTCGGTCAGGCCGAGCAGGGCCCGGCGGATCCCGCCGCGCTGTTCGTCGAGGAACGCCAGCAGCGCTCCCCGCTCGTCGCCCATCGCCTCCGCGGGCACGTGCTTGACCATGACAGCCGCCTTTCATCGGTTCACCCGGGCTCTCGCCCTGACACCGATGACGTTACGGACCCTTGCGGTCAGGTGCTGTCCGCAAGGGTCCGTCGTGGCGGGAATTCGTCAGAACGGGAACGCGCTGCGGCCGTGCTGCACCGAGATCCACTTGACGGTGGTGAACGCCTCCAGCGTCGTCTCGCCGTTCAGGCGGCCGAGCCCGGAGTGCTTCTCGCCGCCGAACGGCACGATGGGCTCGTCGTGGACCGTGCCGTCGTTCACGTGGAACATGCCGGTGTCGATCTGCTTGGCGAAGGCGACACCGCGCTCGATGTCACCGGTGTGGACGGCGCCGCTGAGGCCGTACGGGGTGTCGTTGACGATGCGGAGCGCCTCCTCCTCGCCGTCGAAGGGGATGAGGAAGACGACCGGCCCGAACACCTCCTGCTGGAGCAGCGCGGAGTCGGCGGGTACGTCGGTGAGCACGCTGGGCTCGACCAGGTTGCCGGAGGTGCCGCCCCGGAGGAGGGCGGTGGCACCCTCGGCGACGGCCTGCTCGACGGTGCCCGAAATGGCGTTCGCCTGCTGGGAGTTGATCACCGGGCCGATGACGGTCTGCGGGTCCCGCGGGTCGCCGACCTTGAGCGTCCTCACCTTGGCGACGAACTTCTCGGTGAACTCCTCGGCGACGGAGGCGTCCACCAGGACCCGGTTGGCGGCCATGCAGACCTGGCCCTGGTGGACGAACCGGCTGAAGACCGCCGCGTCCACCGCGTAGTCGACGTCGGCGTCGTCCAGGACCACCAGCGCGCTGTTGCCGCCCAGTTCGAGCACCGAGCGCTTGAAGTTCGCGGCGCAGACGGTGGCCACGTGCCGGCCGACCTTGTCGGAGCCGGTGAAGGAGATGACCTTCGGGACCGGGTGCTCGATGAACGCGTCGCCGATCTCGGCGATGTCGGTGACGACGACGTTGAGCAGGCCGCCGGGCAGCCCGGCCTCCTCGAAGATCTTCGCGATCAGGGTGCCGCCGGCGATCGGCGTGTTCTGGTGCGGCTTGAGGACCACGCCGTTGCCGAGCGCGAGCGCGGGGGCGACCGACTTCAGCGACAGCAGGAAGGGGAAGTTGAACGGGCTGATCACACCCACGACGCCGACCGGCACCCGGTAGACGCGGTTCTCCTTGCCGTCGGCCGGGGAGGGCAGGATCCTGCCCTCGGGGCGCAGCGCCAGGTGGATCGACTCGCGCAGGAACTCCTTGGCGAGGTGCAGCTCGAAACCGGCCTTCACGCGCGTGCCGCCCAGTTCCGCGATGATCAGGTCGGCTATCTCCTGCTCGCGGTCCTCTATCAGCCTGAGCGCCCGCTCGAGGACCCCGCGGCGGGCGTAGGGGTTGGTCGCGGCCCACTGCTTCTGGGCACGGGCGGCCGCCCGGTAGGCCTGGTCCACCTCGTCGACCGTGGCCACCGTGATCGCGGCCAGCTTGTCGTCGTCGTACGGGTTGAAGTCGATCACGTCCCAGGAACCGGTGCCCGGGCGCCATTCACCGTCGATGTACTGCTGGGCCAGGTCGCTGAAGTAGGACGACATGTGATCCCTCAATCACTAGCGGACGCAGATCCTGGTCAAGGTCTGATCGCATGTCATCGTACTTACGTGTCAAGAGAGTTGGAGGAGGCCCCGGAGGAGATCCCGGCTCTCGTCAGGTCCCGGGCTGTCCTGCTGCAGCTCCTTGAGCGCCTGCTCGTACTGGGCGACGTCCTCGCGCTTGTCCAGGTAGAGGGCGCTGGTCAGCTGCTCCAGGTAAACCACGTCGGACAGGTCCGCGTCGGGGAAGCTGAGAAGGGTGAAGGCGCCGCTCTCGCCGGAGTGCCCGCCGAAGCCGAACGGCATGACCTGCAGCCGTACGTTGGGCCGCTCGGAGATGTGAATGAGGTGCTGCAGCTGGCCGCGCATGACCTCGCGGTCGCCGTAGGGGCGGCGCAGGGCGGCCTCGTCGAGGACGATGTGGAACTCGGGGGCGTTGGCGGAGAACAGGTACTTCTGCCGTTCCAGGCGCAGCGCGACCCGCCGCTCCACGTCGGCGGCGCTCGCCCCCTTCATACCGCGCCGGACCACCGCGCGGGCGTACTCCTCGGTCTGCAGCAGGCCGTGGACGAACTGCACCTCGTAGACGCGGATGAGGGACGCGGCGCCCTCCAGGCCCACATAGGTGGGGAACCAGCTGGGCAGGACGTCGGTGTAACTGTGCCACCAGCCGGCCACGTTGGCCTCGCGGGCGAGGGAGAGCAGCGACTCGCGCTCCACCTCGTCCGTGATGCCGTACAGCGTCAGCAGGTCTTCCACGTCCCTGGTCTTGAAGCTCACCCGGCCCAGCTCCATCCGGCTGATCTTCGACTCGGAGGCGCGGATGGAGTACCCCGCCGCCTCACGCGTGATCCCCCGAGCTTCACGCAGTCGCCTGAGTTGCGAGCCGAGCAGCATCCGCCGCACCACCGATCCGGGCTCTCCCGCGCTCACGTTCGCCGCCTCCCCAACCGTCTTCAGGGCCCGCAGTCTGCCACTAAAACACTTCGAGCAGTACTCGTCCGGTTACGGAAACGGAAAGAGGCGGGCCGTTTCTGCCTGCCCGTTTCGGGAAGAGGTCAGGACCACTGGCGACAACCGTCGAGAAGATGGCGGAAAAAATGGCCAAGAAGCGGTACGGGAAGGGCTATTTCGGTCGCGTGCACGTGCATCTGCCCTTGCATCTGCTGTGCGCATCCGAAACCATGGGTGCCGCGCCACCGCTGCATCGCAACGACCGCGAACTCCCGGGAGTGCCTCGCATGGGGACGAATGGATCGACCATGCTCAAGCCGTTACGGCAGGGCCTTCCGCCGCTGGATCCCGCAGCCGTCTCCGATGCCGCCTCCTGCGCCCTGCCCGCCCGGTACGAGGCGGTCCGCGAGGCCCGGCGCTTCACCCGCGCCACGCTCGACCAGTGGGACGTCGGCGACCGCTTCGACGACATATGTCTCGTCGTCTCCGAACTCGTCACCAACGCCCTGCGTCACGGCCTGGCACCTGACGTGGCATGCACCGAACAGACGCCGTCCGTACGGCTGCACCTGATGCGCTGGAGCGAGCGGCTGGTGTGCGCGGTGCGCGACCCGAGTCACGAGACACCCGCCCCGCGCGACTCGGACGACTTCTCGGCCGAGTCCGGGCGCGGGCTGTTCCTGGTCGACTCCTTCTCCGACAGCTGGGGCTGGCACCCCCTCGCCGGCACCCTGCACGGCAAGGTCGTCTGGGCGCTGTTCCGCCTCCGGCCGGCCGGCTGACGCGGCACCGGACCGACGGACGCACGATTTCTACGCGCGTACACCCCGACATCGTTGCCATCGGCGCGCCCGAGGTCCGGCCCCGGGTGTCAGCTCACGATCAGGTGGTCGAACTCGCCGTCCTTGATGCCGAGCAGCATGGCCTCGATCTCCGCGCGCGTGTAGACGAGCGCCGGGCCGTCGGGGAAACGCGAGTTGCGTACGGCGACCTCGCCGCCCGGCAGCCGCGCGAACTCCACACAGGAACCCTGCGAATTGCTGTGCCTGCTCTTCTGCCAGGCCACTCCGACCAGCTGCGCGGCAGCAATGCCGTTGTACACGTCGTACCCCCCGTACACGCCGTCAACGTCGCGGTCCACAGGTCGCTCCCCGGTGGTGCACTGGCTGGCGCCATAGATGCTGTGGTCAACTGACCCGGATCATAACCTTGTTCACGTGCAGATGCATGAGCAAATGCACGTGCACGCGGGGTGTTCCCATGGTTACTGGTTTGACGTCCGCTTTACCGAAGCTGCTCCAGCGCCTGCCCCAGAGCAGGCAGGACATGCCCACGCCATCCCCCGTACATGATCTTCCGTGCCATCAACTGGGCCGGGTCGTCCGGATCGAAGCCCTCGTGCACCAAGAAGAGACGCGTACCGCGCCCTTCGTGTTCCAGGGTCCAGGTGATGGTCCAGTCCGCGGGATTGGCCGGATCGGCGTCGGCCCAGCGGACGGACAGCATCCGCTCGATGTCGTAGGCCAGGACCCGCACCTCCACCACCCCGGAGAAGCGGGAGGCCGGACGCGGGACGGAGGTCATCCGGTACCGGTGGCCGACCTCCAGCCGGAAGCCCTCGGCGCCGGGCATCTGCCAGCGGGCGAGCAGTTCGGGGTCGGTCAGGGCGCGCCAGACCTTGGCGGGCGGATGCGGGAAGAACTGGTCGACGCGGATGGTGGTCAGGTCGTCCGCGTCGGGGCCGGGTGCGGTGCTCATGAGTGGTGATCGTCGGGCATGCTGTCGAGGAGATCGCCGAGGCCCTTCAGCCGCTCGCGCCAGAACCGCTCGTACGGGTGGAGCCAGTCCTGCACGTCGGCGAGCGGGGCGGCCTCGAGGCGGTAGATGCGCTGCCGTCCGGAGCGCTGTTCGGAGACGAGGCCGGCCTCCCTGAGCACCCTGAGGTGTTCCGAGAGGCTCGGGCGGCGCATGTCGAAGTGGTCGGCCAGGGCTTGCACGGGCTGCGGCCCGCGCTCGCGCAGCAGCCGCAGCACCTCGCGGCGGGTGGCGTTGGCGAGCGCGCCGAAGACGCGATCCTCGGCGGCGGTACCCGTCCCGTTCATGGAGCGCTCAGAAGCCTTCCTTCTCCGTCAGCAGCATCAGACCGTTGCCGTCGGGATCCGTGAACGAGGCCATGCGCCCCCACGGGAGTTCGTCCGGCCCCTGTACGGGGGTCCCGGCCGCGGCGAGCCGGGCGCAGTCCGCGTCGACGTCGGTCGTGACCAACATGATCCCCCGTGCGGAGCCGGGCGTGAAACCGCCCATGCCGGATCCGGAGAGCGTGAAGACGGTCTGGGCGCCCTCGGGGGCCACCTGGAGCCAGCGGGCCCTGGGGCGTGTCCCGGTCGGCGGTGACGGCGAGACCGAGGACGTCCCGGTAGAAGCGCAGGGCACGGTCCTGGTCGGAGACCGGAAGCGTGACGAACGAGGCGTGGGTGATGGTCATGCCCGGAAGGATAGGTAGGCAATCCCCTACGCGTCAACCGTAGGGGATTGCCTACCTATAGGGGTCGCCCGCTGGAGCACGGCGAGGGTCAGCGAGGGGGACCGAGACCTGGGAGTGCGCTGTCCGCTGGCGAAGAAGAGCAGGACCGCGACGTACGCGCCTTCGGCCTGTTTGGGCTGGACCTGCGCGACCAGGCTCACAACGGATTCCTGCCCGGCGCCCGGAAGTCCTCCTGCTCACGGCTGATAGCTTGCTGCGGGCCGCCCACGCCGAGGACGGCCGGCCGCTACTGCTTGGGAGCTTTCCGGTGACTTCTGCGACTGCAAGGAGTGCGACTGCAAGGGCACGAACCGCGACCGTGGCCGCGGGGCTGGTGGGCGCGCTCGCCGCGCTGACCGCCTGCAGCGGGGGCGGCGGCGGCAAGACCACCCCCTCGGCGACGCCGAGCGCGACGGCGGCACCCACCACCAGCGCCGGCCCCTCGGCCGTGACCGGAGCCGACGGCAAGCTCCAGGGCAGCTGGATCACCACGAGCGGCGGCAAGATCGTCGCGCTGGTGATCACCGGGAAGAAGGCCGGGCTGTTCGTGACCGGCCGCAAGGCGTGGTGCCGCGGCGCCGCAGGCGAGGAGTCCGGGATGCAGATGATCCATCTGACCTGTCCCGACGGCAACAAGGAGCGGGTCACCGGCATGGTCGAGTCGGTGGACGGCAAGGGCATGACGGTGAACTGGTCGGGCAAGACCGGCCAGGAGACGTACACCAAGGCGGCGGGCGGCAAGCTGCCCTCGGCATCGCCGACCCGGGTGAAGCAGTGACGTCGGCGGGGCGCGCCACCTGAAGTGGTGATTCCGCAGGGGTGCGCGAGCGGGTGCGACGCGCAGGCGACATGATGCAGGGGCACCGTCACGACCTCGATGGGACCTGCTCATGCGCGCCATTCCGCTCACCGTCACGGCCTTCGCCGCCGCCCTGCTGCTCACCGCCTGCGGTGGCGGCGGGGGCAAGGGCGAGAGCAAGAACAGCTCGGCCTGCGAGATCGGCGGGGTCTCCGTACAGATCGGGTCGGCGAGCGTCGCACCGAAGACCGGCGACACGGGCGAGATTCCCGTGAGCATCACCAACCAGAGCAAGCCCTGCACGCTGGACCAGTTCCCGGGCGTCGTCCTGAACGCCGGCAGCGCGAAGAGCAAGGTGCCGGCGCTCAAGGGCGCGCAGGCCCAGAAGCTCAAGCTCGCCAAGGGCGACTCGGCGTCCTTCACCATCAGCTATGTGCGCGGCGGGACGGGCGACAAGACCGGCATCGACGCGAAGACCGTGACGATCAGCCTGCCGGGCTCCCCCACCGCGCGGAGCTTCCCCTGGTCGTACGGCCCCGTCGCGGTCCAGACCGGCGGCAGCGGCCCGGACGCGTCCGTGAGCGCCTTCCAGCAGGTCGGCGACTGAGGGTCCTTCGGCAGGAGAGGATCCTCCGGCAGCCGGAGGCGGGTCACTCCAGCCGGGGGCGGTGCCTCACCTGGGCTCGGTCCGCCGCCCGCGCGCCCTCTGTCCAACCGGCCGCGTCGCTCACTCCGCGCAGCCGGGTCGTGGTGGTCTCGGGGAACATGCGCTCCAGCCGGTCGGTGACGGCCAGCCCCCGGCCGGCGAGGACCGGCAGCAGCTCCTGGGTGACGTGGGTCTCGGCGGCGGCCGCGAGCCGGTCGCCCACGCGGTGGGCGTAGGCGGCCAGGAACGACTGCCGGAAGGTCTTGGTCCGCTTGCGGCCGCCGGCTCTCTGCGCGGCCTCCGCCTTGGTCATCGCGTGCGTGGCCTGCACCAGCAGCGAGGTGTAGAGCAGCTCGACCGCCTCCAGGTCCGCCTCGAAGCCGACGACCGTGGAGAAGCCGAGCGGTTCGTTCCACACCGCGCGGCAGTTGTTCGCGCCGGCCACGGCGTCGAGCAGGACCGCCTTGGCCTGTTCGTACGGTGGCTCGACACCGATCCGGCAGGCTCCGGGCGCGTCCGGCGCGGGCGCCCCGGCGGCGAGCAGCGCCTCGTCGACGCTGTGTCTCGCCATCAGCTCCTGCGCCTTGGCGCTGAGCGCTTCCGCCTCCTGCGGATACCCGGTCGCCTCGGCCTTGGCGAGCAGCGCGCGGATGCGGGTGAGCATGCGGGAGGCGGCCGGGCCGGGGGCGCGGCGGGGCTCTTCCTCCAGGGGCTCCAGGGCGGGCAGGCGCAGCAGCAGGCGATACAGCTCCAGTGCGGTCGTGGCCTGCGTGAAGCGGTCGGCATCGCGGACCGGCTCCTCGGGCAGGTCCGCGAGCTGGGCGGTCCAGCGGCGTCCGCGTGGGCGGTCCCGCCCGGCCTGCGCGCGGATCAGCACGGCGGCCCGGCGCACATGGGTGTCCTCCAGCTCGCGCCGCACCAGTCGTACGACGTCGGCGGGCTGCCAGCCGCGCTGCCAGGCCGTCGCCATGAACTCCTCGCCGCGGCGCGCGAGTTCGGCGTCCACGGCGGAGTCGGCGGCAAGCAGGGAGGCACCGGTGTCGAGGCCGGTTTCGGTGTCGTCGTAGAGGGCGGCCCGGAAGGCCTGCTCGACTGTGCTGGCAGTGCTGGTCACATCGTCGATCGTGCCATGCCCCACCGACACCGGGCCGAGCGTTGTCCACAGGCTGTGGATGGAGCGGCGGCGCGATGGCGCGAGGGGGTCGAGGCCGACGGGTGTGAGGGAGTGCGGGCGGCCCCGGCCAAGGTAGTCGCCGAGGCGGGCGGGAGCGGGGAGGGCGACCACGAAGGAAAGGCAAGACTGTCAACCGTAGGTTGACAGCCCTTGGGGGGCAACCTACGGTTGACACATGGCGACCAATCCGAACATCACGGCATCCTTCCGCCTCGACGACCTCATCGAGGCCATCAAGAAGGCCCACTCCGAGCCCCTCGAACAGCTCCAGGACGCGGTGATCGCCGCCGACCACCTCGATGACGTGGCCGACCATCTCATCGGCCACTTCGTCGACCAGGCCCGGCGCTCGGGCGCCTCCTGGACCGAGATCGGCAAGAGCATGGGCGTGACCCGGCAGGCGGCGCAGAAGCGGTTCGTGTCGAAGGAGTCCGCCGAGCTCGGTGCGGCCGACTTCAGCCGCTTCACCACGCGCGCGCGAAACGTGGTCATGGCCGCGCACAACGAGGCACTGACCGCCCGCAGCCCCGAGGGCCGCCCCGAGCACCTGGTCCTCGGCCTGCTGGTCGAGCCGGAAGGGCTGGGCGCGAAGGCGATCACCGAGCAGGGCGTCCTCCTGGACGCCGTACGCCAGGCCGCGGCCGCCGCGCTCCCGGCCGCCGCGGAGGAGGTCCCCGACCTCGTCCCCTACGGCCCCGACGCCAAGAAGGTCCTGGAACTCACCTTCCGCGAGGCCCTCCGGCTCGGCCACAACTACATCGGCACCGAGCACATCCTGCTCGCGCTCCTGGAGCACGAGAACGGCCGGGGCGTCCTCAGCGGCCTCGGGATCACCAAGGCGGCGACCGAGCAGTACCTCGGCAGGGTGCTGGCACTGCTGCTGGAGCAGCGCCAGGAGCCCGACGCGGACTGAACGAGGACCGAACGAGGACTGAAACCGCAGGTCGGCGCGATTGTCAGACCCGCCTGCCACACTCGCCCTCATGACCGACCGGTGGGCGCTCGCACCGGCCGAGGACACAGGCGTGGACGTCGCCCCCCTCGGCCCGGACGGGCTGCCCGCCGGGCCGGTGCGGCGGGAGAGCGATCTCGCCGGGGCGGTGCGGAGCCGCCCGGAGGTGACGCGCTGGGTGTGGCGGTCCACCCCCGAGGTCTACCCGCGTCTGCTCGCCACAGGGGTGCGAGTGGAGCGGTGTTACGACATCGAGGACGCCGAGACACTCCTGCTCGGCCACGAGGGCCGGTACGGCGAGCCACGCTCGGCCGCCGCCGCCCTGGCCCGCCTCCGGGGCGGCCCCGTGCCGCCCGATCCGCCCCAGCGCTCGGCCGAACCCGGCGCGCAGTCCCCGCTGTTCGAGCCCACCGGCACCCCCCTGCCGCTGACCGACCTCCTCACGGTCTACGCCGAGCAGCTCCGGCGGCACGACCGGACCGCGCACCCCGACCGGATGCGGCTGCTGACGGCCGCCGAGTCGGCCGGCATGCTGGTGGCCGCCGAGATGAACCACGCGGGCCTGCCGTGGAGCACCGACGTCCACCGCGGCCTGCTCCACGACCTGCTGGGCGAGCGGTACGCGGGCGGGGGCGAACCGCGCCGCCTCGCCGAACTGGCCGACCAGGTGTCCGCCGCCTTCGGCCGCCGTGTGCGCCCCGACCTGCCCGCCGATGTCGTCAAGGCCTTCGCGCAGGCCGGGATCAAGGTGCGCTCCACCCGCCGCTGGGAGATCCAGTCCCTCGACCACCCGGCCGTCGAACCCCTGCTGGAGTACAAGAAGCTGTACCGCATCTGGGTGGCGCACGGCTGGTCCTGGCTGCAGGACTGGGTGCGCGACGGCCGGTTCCGCCCCGAGTTCCTCGCCGGCGGCACGGTCACCGGACGCTGGGTGACCAACGGCGGGGGCGGGCTGCAGATCCCCAAGGTGATCCGCCGGGCGGTGATCGCCGATCCCGGCTGGCGGCTGGTGGTGGCCGACGCCGACCAGATGGAACCGCGCGTACTCGCCGCGATCTCCCGTGACCCCGGCCTGATGGAGGTCGCCGGCCGCGACAGCGACCTCTACCAGTCCGTGTCCGACCGCGCCTTCTCCGGCGACCGCGACCAGGCCAAGCTCGCCGTGCTCGGCGCGGTCTACGGCCAGACCTCGGGCGACGGCCTGAAGAACCTGGCCGCGCTCCGCCGCCGCTTCCCCAGGGCCGTCGCCTACGTCGACGAGGCGGCCCGCGCGGGCGAGGAGGGCCGGCTGGTGCGCACCTGGCTGGGCCGGACCTGCCCGCCGGCCGCCGGGACCGGCGAGGACGCGGCGGAGGAGGCGGGCATCCCCGTCGGCGAGGACGACGCCGAGCCGCAGGCCGACGGCCCTGCCGCCTGGATTCCGGGTTACGCCTCCACCAACTCCCGCGCCCGGGGCCGCTTCGCGCGGAACTTCGTCGTGCAGGGCAGCGCCGCCGACTGGGCCCTGCTGATGCTCGCCGCGCTCCGCCGGGCCTGCGCGGACCTCAAGGCTGAGCTGGTCTTCTTCCAGCACGACGAGGTGATCGTGCACTGCCCCGCCGACGAGGCCGACACGGTCGTCCAGGCCATCCGTCACTCCGCCGACCTGGCCGGACGGCTGACCTTCGGCGAGACACCGGTGCGGTTTCCGTTCACGACGGCGGTGGTGGAGTGCTACGCCGACGCCAAGTGACCACCCGCCGAGCGCACTTCGGCCACGTCGGACCGGATCCGCTTCGGTCAGTCCGCGAGAAGGTCCCGCAGTTCCGTCACGACCGCCTGCTCGTCCGTGCCGTCCAGCGCCGTGAGTGCCGCGCGCCAGGCGTCGTTCGCCTCCGGCCGGCGCCCCTGCGCGCACAGCAGCAGGCCCTGCTGGTGCCGGGCCAGGCCGCCCATGTAGCGGTCGGCGCGGGCGTCGGCCCTGCTGAGCAGCTCGGCACACTCGTGGGCCGCCCGCGAGGTCTCCCCCAGCTCCCGCAGCGCGCGGACCAGGCCGAGCCGGGTCTGGGACTCCCCGTGCCAGTCGCCGTGATCGCCGAGGATGCGCCGGCTCTCCTCGAAGTGCGCTGCGGCGGCGCCCGGTTCGCCCAGGGTGAGATGGGCGTAGCCGATGTTGCAGTGCGCCGAGTGCTGCACGATGACCGCGCCGATCGCGTCCCCGATCGCCAGCGAGCGCCGGTGCTGTTCGATGGCGGCGCGCGGGTCGGTGTGCTCGTAGAGGTTGCCGAGGTGGCTGTGGGTGACGGCCTCCCCGTAGGGGTCGTTCAACTGCCGCGAGTAGGCGAGGCTCTGCCGCAGTGCCTCCCCGGACTCCGCGAACCGCCCGAGTCCCTCCAGCAACAGCCCGCGGTTGTTCAGGCAGCGCCGGATCCGGGAGGTCACACCGAGCCGCCGCCAGATCTCCAACGACTGGTCGGTGAGGGTGAGGGCGTCCTTCTGCCGGCCGGTCAGGAAGTGCAGGCCCGCCAGGTCGCCCAGGGCGTACGCCTCGGCCGCCGCGTCCCCGAGCCGCCGCGCCGCCCCGAGCGCGGCCCGCCCCAGCACCTCCATCTCGGCGACCAGTCCGCTGCGCTGGACATACGGGAAGACCAGCCGTGCCAGCACCGAGAGGTGGGCGGCCCGGTCCGCGTCGGGCGTGTCCGCGTTCCGTGACACCAGGGCGACGACGTTCTCCAGCTCCACCTCGCCCCAGGCGAAGGCCTGCTCGGGCGACTCGAAGGACGCCAGCCCGGCCACGTCCGTCGTGTGCTCCGGAGGTTGCGCGGAGGTCGGCCGGCGCCGGTCGTCCTGGTCGAGCCCTGGCTCCACGATCGCCTCGAGCAGCCGCTCGGCCACGGCGGCGTACCAGCGCAAGGCGGTGAGGTCAGGGGCGGAGGCCGCCGGGAGGGGGCCGGATGCGGCAGCGGAACCGGTCCGGCCGACGGGATCCCCGGCCGGGTCGTGGCCTTCCGCGCCCGACGCGGTAGCGGGGGCCCGCGTCCCCGTCTGCTTTTCCGTGTCCGCCAGTTCGCGGGCGAAGTCGCGCACCAGGTCGTGCGGGGCGTAGCGCCCGTAGGCCGTCTCCTCCAGCAGGGCGACGTCGACCAGGCGGTCGAGGGCGGCCTCGGCGCGGCGCTCGTCGGTGCCGGTGAGACGGGCGATCAGCGGGGCGCTGTAGGTGGGCAGATCGAGCGCGCCGATGTGGCGCAGGGTGAGGGCCGCGTCCCGGTCGGCCTCGCGTTCGGCGGCGGCGAGCGCGTCGTGGGCGACGGCCAGGGAGCGCCGGACGCTCAGGTCGTCGTACTCGAGGTGCCGCAGCCGTCCGCCGGTCTCGGCGAGTTGGCTCGCCAGCACATCCGGGGTCAGGGCGCGGCGGGCGGCGAGCCGGGCGGCGACGACGCGCAGCGCCAGCGGGAGCCCGCCGGTCAGCTCGACCAGCGCATGACCGGCGTCCAGTCCCTCGCGGCCGCTCACCGCGCGCAGCAGCGCCGCGCTGTCCTCGCCGGTCAGCGGGGCGAGCGGGAAGCGCCGGGCGCCGTCGAGCGCGGTCAGTGGCGAGCGGCTGGTGACGATCACCGCGCAGCCCGGTCCGGCCGGCAGCAGGGGCCGTACCTGGGCAGCGCTCGCGGCGTCGTCCAGCACCAGCAGGATGCGGGCCGGGGCGAGCAGCGAGCGGAGCAGGGCGGCTGCCGCGTCCGGGTGTTCGGGGATGCTGCGGGGCTCGGTGCCCAGGTCCCGGAGCAGCGCGGCGAGTGCCTGGGCGGAGGTGAGCGGGGTCATGCCGGGGGTGGCGCCGTGCAGGTTGACGTACAGCTGGCCGTCGGGGAAGCGTTCCCGCAGTTCATGCGCGACATCGAGGGCCAGGGCGCTCTTGCCGACGCCCGCCATGCCGCTGATCACGGCGATGGCGGGAGCCGGGGCGGGAGGCTCGGTGAGCCCGTGCCGCAGCTCGCGGCGGACGTCGGCCCGGCCGGTGAACTGGGCTGGCGGCGGGGGAAGTTGCGCCGGCCGGGGAATCTGCCGGGCATCCGGCGCCCCGCCCTCGTGCGGGTGCGGCGCCGCGCCGTCACCATCGGCGGCGGTGACGGCCGAGTGAGCGGAATCCTGCGAGCGCTGGCGGGTGTCTCGCTCCGCGCCCGGCCGGCGGGCGTCGTCCTGCTCGTCCGCGCGCCGCTGCTTCTCGTCACTCCCCCGCAGCACCTCGACATGCGCCTCGCGGACCGCCGGGCCCGGTTCGATGCCGAGTTCCTCGACCAGGCGGGCGCGCAGATCACGGTGGACGGCGAGCGCCTCGGCCTGACGGCCGGTGCGGTGCAGGGCGAGCATGAGCTGACGGTGGTACGCCTCGCGCAGCGGGTGCTCGGCGACCAGCGCCGCCAGTTCGGGAACGATCCCGGCCACCCGTGCGCTGCCCAGGGCGAGTTCGGCGTCGTAACGCCACTCCAGCAGGAGCAGCCGGGCCTCCTCCAGACGCTGCACCAGGGCATAGCCGCCGAGGTCGGCGGGGAGCCCGCTGAGCGGGGTGCCGCGCCAGAGCGCGAGCCCGGCCGTGCAGGCCCCTACGACACCCGGCCAGTCCCGCCGGGCATGCGCGGCCCGGGCCTCGGCGACCCGGGCCTCGAAGACGTGCAGGTCCAACTCGCCCTGGTCGACACGCAGTACGTATCCCGGCGGTACGGCCCTGAGCCGGTCGGGGTCGTCCAGGAGCCGGCGCAGCCGGGTGACGTGGTTGTGCAGGGACGCCTGCGCGGAGACGGGCGGCGCCCCGCCCCACAGGGCGTCCTTCAGCGACTCCACCGACACGACCCGGCCCGGCTCCAGCAGCAACGCGGCGAGCAGGGTACGCACCTTGGGACTGCCGATGGCGCGGACGCGGTTGTGGGGGGTGTCGGTGATGTCCGTGACGTACGCGGTGTCGGCGGGCTCCTGGGGAGGGGAGGTCCGGGGGCTGTGGGGGGCGGTGTCGTGGGGAGCGGGGCTGGTGGAAGCATCGGCGCTGGCGTCGCCGGGACGGGTGCCGTCGGCGGCAGGTCCGCCTGGAAGGGCGCCGGGGGGCTGGGTCGAGATCCCGAACGGTGGTCGGTCATAGAGGACCGGTGGCCCCAGCAGTCCGAACCGCAGCTCGCACCGCCGCATCACGCCGCTCCACTGCCTTCCCGTGCGGTCGGGACCGACCACGCTCCGCGACGAGCACGCGCCCGCCGTTCCTTGGCGGAAATCCGCCCTGTCCACAACGGTTTCCCGCCACCTTCTCCTTGCCGGCCCGGCCCCGGATCGGCCTGTTCGAGGGATTGTTCTGGATACCGTCGGCGAGTTCCAGCCAACGGGGCCGCGACCTGCCGACGAACCGTTGGCCACATGTTAGCGATCCGTTGGCGAATCCTGATGTGATCATCTCCATCGGATCGGGCCCGACGGCGCGCGCGTATGTCGCGTAACTCGGGGGAGTGTCGCCGCAGGCTGGATCCGGGGACACAAGGGGCCCCGGTCGGCGGAGGTGAACGCCCGGGGCCCCGTCCCACTCTTCCCCCACGGTCGTTTGCTCCGGTCAGCCCGTCGGCATAACCCCGCGGCCCGCTTCATGCGCGGCCACCTACCTTCGCATCGTCGGTAGTTGCCTTACTCCGTTCCCACGGTAGACCTCGCGCCCCGCCTCACCGCGGATCACGCCCGCGACACCGGGCAGAGCCCCCGCCAGGACCATCGGCGGACCCCACGCTGCGCGCGCACGGCGGACATCCACGCCTCTGCGCACCGGTGCGGACCGCGCCTCGGAGCGCTGCGGGCCCGGCACCTCCCCTCGCCGAACGAGACACCGCCCCGTGAAGTCCCCCGCCCCGGCCCCTCAGACGACCGGCGGACGTCCCAGCCGGGTCAGTCGCCACACCGTGCGCCAGCGCATCGGGCGACGCCCACCGGACGGTTCTCGTACCCCTTCCACGAAGCCGCCGAACCATGCCTTCAGACCCGCCAGGGAACGGGTGCGGGCCAGAGTGAGCAGCGTCCAGATCCCGAGGTGTACGGGGATCAGGGGCAGCGGCAGCCGGCGCCGGACGAGCCAGACGCGGTTGCGGGCGTTGACGCGGTAGTAGATGGCGTGCCGGGCCGGCGAGGTCTTGGGGTGCTGGAGCAGCAGCTCGGGGGCGTAGAGGATCTTCCAGCCGGCGTCGGCGGCGCGCCAGGCGAGGTCGGTCTCCTCGTGCGCGAAGAAGAACTCGGCGGGCCAGTCCCCGGTCTCGGCCAGCATCGCCATGCGCAGGGCGTGCCCGCCGCCGAGGAAGCCGGTGACGTAACCCCCGCGCAGCGGATCCGACGTGCCCACGCGGGGCACGTGCCGCTGCTGGGTCTCGCCGTGCTCGTCGGCGATGCGGAAACCGACGATGCCGAGGCGCGGGTCGGCGGCGTACAGGTCCCGTACGCGCCGCAGCACATCGGCGTCGACGAGCAGCCCGTCGTCGTCCAGTTCCACGACCACGTCGACGTCGCCGTACTCCCGCAGCCGCGCGAGGGCGACGTTACGGCCGCCCGGGCAGCCGAGGTTCTCGTCGACGTCGATGGTGGTGACCTCGCCGGGCAGGGAGAGCCGGCGGGCGAACTCGGGCAACCGGCAGCCGTTGCCGACGATGACGATGCGGGCAGGAGCGAGATCCTGCTTGGCCACGGATTCCAGCAGGGCGTCGACCTCGGCGGGCCGGTTGCCCATGGTCACCACGGCGACGGCGATCCTCGGCTCCACCACGTCCCTCAACCCCATCCGGCCGACGACGGCACCGCCTCCTGACCGTGCGGTGCCCGCCGTTCACCAAGATGTTGCCTCAAGTCCGCGGGTTCACCCGACCCCGATTCACTTGACGCCCCTTTTGCCCCTGATTCACCTCGCCGATCCCCGAAGTACCGCCACAACGCGAGAAACCCAAGGCCGGCTGATACCTGACCTGGGGTTTCGATGGAGCCGCCTTCGGGATTCGAACCCGAGACCTACGCATTACCAGTTGTCCGATCTCGACACGGGAGCCTCCACGGGCGTCCGCGAAGCGGGCTCCGCGCCTGGTCAGGAGCGCCACCGGGCACCAGTAGACGCGGGAGGACGACAGCGGAACCCGCGGCAACTGAGACCGCGATTGAGACCGCTGCCCCTCGCCTGCTGACAGACACCTCCGCCGGGCGCCGCTCCACACCCCTCCGTGAAACAGAAGAAGTGGCGGCGCGCGCCACCGTTCGCAAGGAGGCAGGGGTCGCCCGCGACTGTACGCGGTGCGGGATGCGCGAGAAATGACCGATAATAGCCTGAATCAGCGGAACGGGCCACCTCCAGCCTTCATTGACAGATTTCACATGCGAGTGCAGCCGAAACCGGTTATTGGAGGCGCACCCAAAGGAGGGGCGTTTCCCTTCGAAGCGGCGTGACTCACGGCTTCGAGACACGCCTCGTGCATGCCTGAGATTTTCCGGTCATTCCCGGATGGTAACCACCCCAGTCCCGATGCCCCGAGGAGCGGGCGCGCGGGTCGGACGGCCAGCAATCCGCACCCGCACACACTCAGAACCCGCCCCTGTAGCAGAAATCGCCTCGGCCGGCGTCCCATGCGGTGACGGCTCGCCCCGGAGGGATGGGCCACCGTCCGTCAGCTGAGCGCCATGGTCCATGACTAGTGGCGCTCGCGTTCGTGTTCGGCGCGGCTTTCAGTTTTCCGGCCCCCTGCCAGTCGGCAGCCACCGAACTGGAGTTGAGTCGCCGGCGCTGCAGCTTGCCAGCAAGGCCGCGGGAACAGTCTGAGCGAAGGCCGTGTACTACAGAAGCTTCGGAACGCAATTTTCGCCAGGAAACTGCCCCGGAGAGGGCGGTAAATCACATTCCTTCTTCTTCAAGTTATCCCGCTCCTCCTTATTTTTCTCATAGGAGTTGTATTCATCCCGCCTCTCTTCGAAATCCTCCGCGTTATCCTTATCCATGGTTTTATCCCGCTCAAACAGCTTACCCCGCAGCTCCTTATCCCCTTCCCCCCACTCTTCCCGCCGCTTTTCCCGCCGCTTGGAAGTCTCGCCTGCGGGGGCCCCATTTGCTTCCCGGGCTGCCCACCCGGCCGCATTCTCTGGAGGCGGCGTGCCTGACGGGCCCGTACGTTCTTTCTGACGCTCCTCAGACCGCTTAATTTCGTCAGCCAACCGCTTTTTCCTCTGTTCCTCCTTCGGGTCCCCCCCAGGGGGCTTCGCGGCATGTGTTGCCTGCTGAAAGGCGTTCGTACGCCAGGGAGCGAGTCCTGCTGATTGCTGCGCCAGCTCAGTGAGGTGGTGGCCTTTTGCCCGTTCAATGCTCGCGTACGCCGCTCGGGCCAAATGTGCCTTACTCTCGGTGTCAAACCCATTGGACGGAAGGGTCTCGACAGTTGACGGAGTCGCCGCACCAGAAGCGCCACCCGGAATGGCTGCTGCGGACTGCGAAGTACCCAGCAAACTAACTGTGGTGACAGCAAGCACCGTTGTGAGCAACCGCTTCGAAACGCGTTTCTTCATCTGCGTCAGTCACCGATCCGTTCTCCGAGTACGTTTACCAAATAGAGCGTCATGCTCTCTTGAGGTGACGACTGGGTGAGCCGAACGAGTGATGGATTCCGTGACCGCAGAGGATGACAGCCGAGCAATCCGTTGACGCTCCCGACATGAGCGTTGCTCGTCGACCGTCGACCGCCACGCGGAAAAGGCGCGACTGAGCCTCTTCAGCGGATACCTCTGGAGTGATCAGCCGCCAGACGTTGACTGGGCTTCCGGGATCGCCCCGAGGAAGCCCAGCGGAAGAAGCCCGCCACGGCGCCACAACGTCGTGGCGGCCGGAAGGGCGACAGGTGCGAAGCGCCCGCCCGTTGGATCCGGTCATCCCGCGAACTGTCCTATTCGGCCGCGGCCAATCGGGCTCCTTGGCCGTAGCATTCGGCTATGGAGTGGAAGTGGGTGTTTGTGGCCACGTTGCCTGTATTGATGTTGGGAGCCGCAACCAAGCTGGTAGAAGTTGTGTTGCGCCTAGAGCGGAAGTTCCGTGAACTGGATCGGCAACATGGGCGACTGACCGGGGCGAAAGGTTCAAGCACGGGCGACTGACAGATCAATCGAACGGAATGCTGCCGTTGCCAGTGATGTTCATAAGGCTTGAGAAGCTGTACGCGGAGAAGGTCCGTTCCTGGCCGTTCGGTAATCGAAGCTTGCGGTCCTCATCCTCGTAGACCTCGTAGGCAGCTCTTGTGTCTTTCATCGCGATGGAGCCACCCCAGCGTTCCCGCCAGTCAGCTTCGTCGGCGTGCTCGTCTCGCCGGCCCCAGAACGTTGCCTGCACAGTGCGCCACTGACCGTTGGCGAAGACCTCAACGTCACCTGAATAAATGGTCATGGTTGCAGCGTGATGCCCAAGGCACATGCCCGCACGTCCGCAGCTGCCTCGATCGGGCTACGGTCTACCTCATACGAGTGCAGGCCCGAACGAAGGTGACCGACGATCCACCGCATGAAGGTGGGCCGCTTCGCCGCGGCTCCGAGGAACGCCTTTGCCTCCTCCTTGGTGAAGGGGTTGGCCTCGGTCTCGTCGATGCTCGGCGCCCCACTGAGACCAGAAGTGAGACCACCGACACCCGTGCGGCGCGCCCCCGGCGCCGCCGTCGGATCCGCCGAACGCAAAAGCCCAGCTCAGACAATGTCTGGGCTGGGCTTCAAAAGAGCCGCCTTCGGGATTCGAACCCGAGACCTACGCATTACGAGTGCGTTGCTCTGGCCATCTGAGCTAAGGCGGCGCGCCGTCCGCACTATGGTGCGATCGGCAACGTCGGTAAGTCTACACAGTTTCTGAGGGTGCTCCGACCACGCCCCGGAGGCGAGGGCTCCGGGGCCGGCGGCAGGGGCTATGAGCAGCGCTTTCCCACGGTCGGCGGGGTGCCGTGGAGCAGATAGGTGTTGATCGCCGTGTCGATGCAGGTGCTTCCGCGGCCGTAGGCGGTGTGGCCGTCGCCGACGTACGTCAGGAGGCGGGCCGAGGAGAGCTGGTGGGCCAGGGACTGCGCCCAGCGGTAGGGGGTCGCCGGGTCGCGGGTGGTGCCGACGACCACGATCGGCGTCGCGCCCTTCGCCTCGATGCGATGCGGCCCACCCGTGGCCTTCACCGGCCAGTAGGCGCAGTTCAGCGAGGCCCAGGCCAGGCCGACGCCGAAGACCGGGGACGCCTTCTCGAAGGCGGGCAGCGCCTTCTCCACCTGGTCGGGGCCCGTGAAGGCCGGTGGCAGGTCCAGGCAGTTCACCGCGGCGTTGGCCATCATCAGGTTGCTGTAGTGGCCGTCGGCGTCACGTTCGTAGTAGCTGTCGGAGAGCGCCAGCAGACCCGCGCCGTCGTTCTTCTTCATCGCGGAGGTCAGCGCCTCGCGCAGCTGCTCCCAGGTGCCCTGGTCGTACATCGCCGCGATCACCCCGGTCGTGGCCAGCGCCTCACCGAGCTTGCGGCCGCCCGCGTCACCCGCCGGCACGGGATGCGCGTCGACCTTGCGGAAGAACGCACTGAGGTGCTCGCCGACCTGCGCGGGCGTCGTGCCCTTGCCGCCGAGCGGGCAGTCGGAGTGCCGTACGCAGTCCTTCGCGAACGCCTGGAACGCCGTCTCGAACCCGGCCGTCTGCTCCAGGTTCATCTCCCGGGCGTTCAGGGACGGGTCCATCGCGCCGTCCAGGACCACCCGCCCGACCCGGCCGGGAAACAGCCCGGCGTACGTCGCCCCGAGGAACGTGCCGTACGACGCCCCCACGTAGTTCAGTTTCGGATCACCCAGCGCCGCCCGCAGGATGTCCATGTCCCGCGCCGCCTCGACGGTGGAGACGTGCCGCAGCAGCCGCGCCGAGTGGGCCCCGCAGCTCTCCGCGAACTTCATGTCCCCCGTGACCAGCGCGTTCCGCTCCTTCTGGTCGTCGGGTGTCAGATCCGTCTGCGTGTATGCGTCCATCTGGCGGCCGTCGAGGCACTCGACCGGCTCACTGCGGGCAACGCCGCGCGGGTCCACCGCGACCATGTCGTACCGCGCGCGGACGTCGGCCGGATAGCCGATGCCCGCGTAACTCTGCAGGTAGCCGACCGCCGAGCCGCCCGGACCACCCGGGTTGACCAGCAGCGAACCGAGCGGCTTGCCCTTGCCGGTGGCCCTCTTCCGGGCGACGGCGAGCCGGACGTCACCCGACCCCGGCTTGGCGTAGTCCAGCGGGGCCTTCATCGTCGCGCACTGGAAGCCGGTGACGCCGCAGCTGCGCCAGTGCAACTTCTGGCTGTAGTACGAAGCCAGCGCCGACGGCGTCGCATGCGGCAGCGCGGCCAGCACGACGTCCGTCGCACCTCCGGCCGACGTGGTCGAGTTCCCGGAGGAGCAGGCGGACACGAACAGGGCGACGGTCGCGAGCAGGGTGGCCGCGAGGCGGGCCGTCGTCCGGGTGCGGGGGCCCCTTGTCCGGCGGGGGGATGGCCTGAGGTGCATCCGCCGAGCGTAACGCTGTGCAACGGCACGGGTGCGATGCGTGTGGATTATGGCTCGTACGAGGGACATGGGCGCCCGGGCCAAGTAGCCCTGCATGTGGTCGCCCGCTGCGCCAGGGCGGTCCGCCATGGCGCGTGGTCAGCCCGCGGTGCGTGGTGAGCCCGCGGTGCGTGGTGGTGGTCAGCCCGCCCGCAGCGCCATGGTCATCGCTTCCACCGCCAGCAGCGGGGCCACATTGCGGTCGAGGGCCTCTCGGCACGCGGCGATCGCCTCAATACGGCGGAGCGTGGCTTCCGGGGCGCTGCCGCGCGCCAGCCGCTCCAGGGCGTCCCCGGCGTCGGCGTTGGCGATCGCCACGCGGGAGCCGAGCTGCAGGGCGAGGACGTCGCGGTAGAAGGCGGTGAGGTCACCGAGGGCGATGTCGAGGCTGTCGCGCTGCGTGCGGGTTCTGCGGCGCTTCTGCATGTCCTCGAGGTCCTTCATCACGCCCGCCGTGCCGCGCGGCAGGCGGCCTCCCTGGGTCGCGCCCAGCGCCGCCTTCAGTTCCTCGGCCTCCTTGCCGTCCATCTCCTCGGCGAGCTGCTTGGCGTCCTCGGCCGCCGCGTCGACCAGTTCCTGGGCGGCCTTGAGGCAGGCACCGACCTCGTCGAGGCGCAGGGGCAGCTTGAGCACGGCCGTACGGCGCTCGCGGGCCGCCGGGTCGGTGGCGAGGCGCCGGGCCCGGTCGACATGGCCCTGGGTGGCGCGGGCGGCGGCGGCCGCGACCTCGGGTTCGATGCCGTCACGTCGTACGAGCATGTCGGCGACCGCGTCCACGGACGGCGTGCGCAGGTTCAGGTGGCGGCAGCGGGAGCGGATCGTCGGCAGGACGTCCTCGATGGAGGGGGCGCACAGCAGCCAGACCGTGCGCGGAGCGGGCTCCTCCACCGCCTTGAGGACGGCGTTCGCCGACTTCTCGTTCAGCCGCTCGGCGTCCTCGACGAGGATGATCTGCCAGCGGCCGTTCGCCGGGGCGGTGAACGACTTGCGGACCGTGTCCCGCATGTCCTTCACGAGGATCTCGGAGCCCACGGCGGCCACCGTGGTGACGTCCGCGTGCGTGCCGAGCAGGGCGGTGTGGCAGCCGTCGCAGAAGCCGCAGCCGGGGGATCCGCCGAGGGCGCGGTCCGGGCTGACGCACTGCAGGGCCGCGGCAAAGGCCCGCGCCGCCTGGTTCCGGCCGGCTCCGGGCGGGCCCGTGAACAGCCAGGCGTGCGTCATCTTCGACGCCTCGGGCAGGGGCTGGTCGGCCGCGGCGGCCGTGACGAGGGCGTCGGCGTCCCGCGCGGCCGCGTCGAGCACCGCGCTCACCTTCTCCTGCCCGACGAGGTCGTCCCATACGGTCATGGGTCACGCCGCCCTTCCGTCACTCTGCGCTTCCACCATCCATTGTGCGGGTGGGCACTGACACCGCGGGCCCGGCGGCCGTGACGGGAAAGGGCGGCGCCGATCGCTGTCCGACCGGCGCCGCCGCGAGCCTGTGCCGGCGAGAAGCCGGCCGCCAGCCGCGTCAGCTGCGTCGGCCCCGGCCGCGGCCGCTGCGGCCCTGCTCCTCGTCGTGGTCGCCGTGGTCCCGCTCGTCGTACGACCCCAGCAGCTCGTCCGCCAGCGACGGCAGGTCGTCCAGCGGGGTCTCCTCGGCCCAGTCGGGCCGCGGCCGGCGGCGAGGGGTGCCGTCGGCGTCGACCTGGGGCATCTCACGCGTACGGTCCTCGGAGCCGTCGGGGTCCGCGGCGGGTCGCTCGTCCCGGAAGAAGCCGTGCGGCACCCGGTCCTCCGGTGCGTCCCCGCGTACGGGCGGCAGTACGGCCGTCTCGTCGGCCGCACCGGGAACCGGCGGCAGCACGGCCGTCTCGTCCACCGCACCCGGAACCACCGGCGGCAGCACCGCCGTCTCGTCCACCGCGCCCGAAACCGGCGGCAGCACGGTCGTTTCATCCGCCGCGCCCGGCACCGACGGCGGCTGCGGCAGCTCGGCCGTCACCTCGGCGTCGGAGCCGGGCGCGGCCGCCCCGGCCGCCTCCTGCTTCCCGCCGCCCTGACCACGGTCGTCCCGTTCGTCGCGTACGGGGCGCAGCACCGTCGTGTCCTCGGTGCCGCGCGCACCCGGCGACACCACCGGCGTGGGAACCGTCGCCGCGTCCGGAACCACCCCCGGCGCTGCCGGAAGGGGCGCTCCGGACCTGCGGGCCGCCGTGTCGGCCGCCGTCGCTGCCTCGGCAGCCTGCCGACGGGCCTCCTCGGCGCGCAGCAGCGCCTCCTCGGCCTTGCGCTGCTTCTCCAGGCGGCGCGCGTCCTCCTCGGCGCGCTGCCGGGCCTGCCGGGCCTCTTCCTCGGCGCGCAGCCGGGCCTCCTCCTCGGCCTGCTTGCGGCGCCGCTCCTCCTCGGCCCTGCGGCGGGCCTCCTCCTCGGCGCGGGCCTTCTCCTCGGCGAGCAGCCGCTGCCGCTCCTCCTCCGCGCGCCGGGCCGCTTCCGCCGCCCGCTGCCGGGCCTCCTCCGCCTGCCGTTCGGCCTCGCGGCGCTGCGCCTCCTCCAGCTCGCGGCGCTTGCGCTCCTCCTCCTCGGCGCGCAGCCGGGCCAGCTCCTCCTGGCGCTCGCGCTCCAGGCGCTCCTCCTCGGCCTTGCGCGCGGCCTCTTCCTCGGCCTTGCGGCGGGCCTCCTCCTCGGCCTTCTTCCGCGCCTCCTCCTGGGCCTTGATCTCGGCCTCGGAGAGCGGCAGCACGGTGTCGAGCCGGTGCCGGATCACCGTGGTGACGGCCTCGGGTTCCTGGCCGGCGTCCACGACCAGGTAACGGCCGGGGTCGGCGGCGGCCAGCGTGAGAAAACCGGACCGCACGCGCGCGTGGAACTCCGCCGGCTCCGACTCCAGCCGGTCCGGCGCCTCGGTGAACCGCTCGCGGGCGGTCTCCGGCGAGACGTCCAGCAGCACGGTCAGGTGGGGGACGAGCCCGTTGGTCGCCCAGCGGTTGATGCGGGCGATCTCGGTCGGGGACAGATCGCGTCCGGCGCCCTGGTAGGCGACGGAGGAATCGATGTACCGGTCGGAGATCACGATCGCGCCGCGCTCCAGGGCGGGGCGTACGACGGTGTCCACGTGCTCGGCGCGGTCGGCGGCGTACAGCAGCGCCTCCGCGCGGTGGGACAGGCCCGCCGAGGACACGTCCAGCAGGATCGAGCGCAGCCGCTTGCCGACGGGCGTGGCGCCCGGCTCGCGGGTGAGCACGACCTCGTGGCCCTTGGCGCGGATCCACTCGGCGAGGGCCTCGGCCTGGGTGGACTTGCCTGCCCCGTCGCCGCCCTCCAGGGCGATGAAGAAGCCGTTCGTCGCGGGCGTCTCGACCGGGTCGTCGCCGCCGAGCAGCGCGTCCCTGAGGTCCTGGCGCAGCGGGATGCCGGAGCGGTCGTCGACCTTGGCGAGCACCAGCGCCGCCACCGGCAGCAGCAGCGCGCCGACCAGCATCAGCGTGAAGGAGGCGCCGCCGTGCGCGAAGACGAACCTGCCGTTCTCCATCCGGTGCCGGCCGATGAGCCCGGCGACCACGGGGGCGATCAGCGCGCCGAGCGCGATGAAGACCCGGACGACCGCGTGCAGGTGCTCGGTGACGCGCGCCCGGCGGTAGTCCTCGGTCTCCTGGTCGAGCAGGGCGTGCCCGGTGTTCGCCGCCACGCCCGCGGTGACACCGGCCAGCGTGACGATCAGCAGCACCGTGGTGACGTCCGGGACCAGCCCGGCGGCCAGCAGCGCGATTCCGGTGAAGGCGATCGCGAGGGCGAGCAGCCGACGGCGCGAGAGGGAGGGCAGCAGCAGGGGAGCCGTACGGATGCCGATGGCGACACCGCCGGTCAGGCCCAGCACCAGCAGGCCGTACAGGACCGGGCCGCCGCCCAGGTCGGTGGCGTGCAGCACGCACACCGAGACGGCCGCCGCGACGGCGCCGGCCACGGCGGCGCAGGCCGGGACGAGCAGCGGGATCGCGCCCGTGCGGCCCTTGTCCACGCCGGTGCCGGTGCGCGGGCGGCGCAGGCCCTCGAGCGGGGACCGAGCGCGCGGGGTGCGCGTGTCGGGCAGCTCCAGGAAGGTCAGCACGGAGAGGGAGGCGGCGAACAGGCCGGCCGCCAGATACGCCCCGAGGGCCGCGTGGTGCTGGTCGAACCAGGCCACACCGGTGCCCAGCAGGTTGCTGAGCAGGCCGGCTACGACCAGTGCGGCGGCCGCCAGCGGGACGGCCACGTAGCTGGTGCGCAGCGAGAGACGGCGCAGGGCGTCCATGTGGTCCGGCAGCGGCCGTACGGTGGCGCCCTCCGGGGGCGGGCCGGGCAGCAGAGCAGGGGCCGCGCTCTCCCGGCACACCGTCCACAGGCGCTCGGCGACGCCGGTGACGAAGGCGGTGACCAGCACGACGGCCAGTGCCTTGTCCGGGGTCCAGTCGATCCACAGGGGCGCGACGATCAGCAGCGCGGCGCGCACGCCGTCGGCGCCGACCATGGTCCAGCGGCGGTCGAGCGGGCCCTCCTGGGCGGTGAGCGTGGTCAGCGGACCGAGGAGGACCGCGCCGAACAGCAGCGCGGCGAGGACGCGTGCCGCGAACACCGTCGCCACTGCGAACGCCACACCCCGGTATCCACCGCCGAAGGCGCCCTGCGTGATCGCCGCCTGGAGGGCGAGGACGACCAGGACGAGAAGTGCAAGGGTGTCGCCGACACCGCTCACCAGCTGCGCGCTCCACAGGCGCCGCAGCTGCGGTCGGCGCAGCAGGGAACGGACGGCGCGCTCGCGGGAGTCCGCGACCAGGTCGTCGTCCGGGGCTGTGGTGGGGGCCGTTGGCTGCTCGGCTCGCGTCATGCGTTCAGCCTATCCGCAGCCACCGACACCACACCTCGCCTCCCTGGCATGGGCACGCCCCGACACCAAAGTGATGCCGGGGCGTTCGCTGAGCGAAGCCGAAGGCCGCCTACGGCGGTCGGCCCTGCGCGCCGGAGGCCGTCCGCCCCCGTGCGGGAAGCCACCGCTCCCTGCAATCGGAAACCGCGGGTCGTGAAGCCCTGGGGCCCGCTGCCGGGACGTCGCCGCTCCGGCGGCAGAAGCCGCGGTCTCCCTGCCGGGGCCGTCAGTCCTCCGAAGCCGTCGCCTTGGAAGCAGCCGCCTTCTTGGCGGTCGTCTTCTTCGCCGTGGTCTTCTTCGCGGCCGCGGTCGTCTTCTTCGCCGCCGTCTTCTTGGCGGCGGTCTTCTTGGCCGGGGCCGTCTTCTTGGCGGTGGCCTTCTTGGCGGCGGTCTTCTTGGCGGGGCCCTTCGCACGCTTCTCGGCGAGCAGTTCGAAGCCGCGCTCCGGGGTGATCGTCTCGACGCTGTCGCCCGAGCGGAGGGTCGCGTTGGTCTCGCCGTCGGTGACGTACGGACCGAAGCGGCCGTCCTTGACCACGACCGGCTTGGCGGAGACCGGGTCCTCGCCCAGCTCCTTCAGCGGGGGCTTGGCGGCGGCCCGGCCACGCTGCTTGGGCTGGGCGTAGATCGCCAGCGCCTCCTCCAGCGTGATCGTGAAGAGCTGGTCCTCGGACTGCAGCGAGCGCGAGTCCGTGCCCTTCTTCAGATACGGGCCGTACCGGCCGTTCTGCGCGGTGATCTCCTGGCCTTCGGCGTCGGTGCCGACGACGCGCGGCAGCGACATCAGCTTGAGCGCGTCGTCGAGCGTCACCGTGTCGAGCGCCATCGACTTGAAGAGCGAGGCCGTGCGCGGCTTGACCGCGTTCTTGCCGGTCTTCGGGGTGCCCTCGGGGAGGACCTCCGTGACGTACGGCCCGTAACGGCCGTCCTTGGCGACGATCGTGTGGCCGGTGGCGGGGTCCGTGCCCAGCTCGAAGTCGCCGCTGGGCTTGGCCAGCAGCTCCTCGGCCAGCTCGACGGACAGCTCGTCCGGCGCCAGGTCGTCCGGGATGTCGGCGCGCTGGTGCTGCTCGGTGTCCTTCTCGCCGCGCTCGATGTACGGGCCGTAGCGCCCGACGCGGAGCACGATGCCGTTGCCCACCGGGAACGACGACACCTCGCGCGCATCGATCGCGCCCAGGTCCGTCACCAGCTCCTTGAGGCCACCGAGGTGGTCCCCGTCGCCGTTGCCGGCCTCGGCCGCGCTGCCGACGCCGTTGTGCCCCTCGCCGAAGTAGAAGCGCTTCAGCCACGGCACGGCCTTCGCCTCACCGGCCGCGATGCGGTCGAGGTCGTCCTCCATCTTGGCGGTGAAGTCGTAGTCGACGAGCCGCCCGAAGTGCTTCTCCAGGAGGTTGACCACGGCGAAGGACAGGAAGGACGGCACCAGGGCCGTGCCCTTCTTGAAGACGTAGCCGCGGTCGAGGATCGTGCCGATGATCGACGCGTACGTCGAGGGGCGGCCGATCTCGCGCTCTTCCAGTTCCTTGACCAGGGAGGCCTCGGTGTAACGGGCCGGGGGCTTGGTGGCGTGGCCGTCGACCGTGATCTCCTCGGCGGACAGCGCGTCACCCTCGGCGACCTGCGGCAGCCGACGCTCGCGGTCGTCCAGCTCGGCGTTCGGGTCGTCGGCACCCTCGACGTAGGCCTTCAGGAAGCCGTGGAAGGTGATCGTCTTGCCGGAGGCGCTGAACTCGACGTCCCGGCCGTCGGCGGCGGTGCCAGCGATCTTGACGGTCACGCTGTTGCCCGTCGCGTCCTTCATCTGGGAGGCGACGGTCCGCTTCCAGATCAGCTCGTAGAGCTTGAACTGGTCACCGGTCAGGCCGGTCTCGGCGGGAGTGCGGAAACGATCACCCGAGGGGCGGATCGCCTCGTGGGCCTCCTGCGCGTTCTTGACCTTCGCGGCGTACGTGCGCGGCTGCGGCGGGAGGTAGTCGGCGCCGTAGAGCTGCGTGACCTGCGCGCGGGCCGCCGCGATCGCCGTGTCGCTCAGCGTCGTGGAGTCCGTACGCATGTACGTGATGTAGCCGTTCTCGTACAGCTTCTGGGCGATCTGCATCGTCGCCTTCGCGCCGAAGCCGAGCTTGCGGCTGGCCTCCTGCTGCAGCGTCGTCGTACGGAACGGGGCGTACGGCGAGCGGCGGTACGGCTTGGACTCGACGGAGCGCACGGAGAAGCGGGTGTTCTCCAGGGCGGCGGCGAGGGCGCGGGCCGTCGCCTCGTCGAGGTGGAGGGTGTTCGCGCTCTTGAGCTGTCCCACGGAGTCGAAGTCGCGTCCCTGCGCGACCCGCCTGCCGTCGACGGTCTGCAGGCGGGCGACCAGCGACGACGGGTCCGACGGATCCCCGGCGCGGCCGCTCGCGAAGGTGCCCGTCAGGTCCCAGTACTCGGCAGAACGAAAAGCGATGCGCTCGCGTTCCCGCTCGACGACGAGACGGGTCGCGACGGACTGGACACGGCCGGCCGACAGGCGCGGCATGACCTTCTTCCACAGGACCGGCGAGACCTCGTAGCCGTAGAGGCGGTCGAGGATGCGGCGGGTCTCCTGGGCGTCGACCAGCTTCTGGTTGAGCTGGCGCGGGTTGGCGACGGCCTCGCGGATCGCGTCCTTGGTGATCTCGTGGAAGACCATCCGCTTGACGGGGATCTTCGGCTTGAGGACCTCCTGGAGGTGCCAGGCGATCGCCTCGCCCTCCCGGTCCTCATCGGTGGCGAGGAACAGCTCGTCGGAGTCCTTCAGTAGATCCTTGAGCTTCTTGACCTGCGCCTTCTTGTCGGCGTTGATCACATAGATCGGCTGGAAGTCATGGTCGACGTCCACACCGAGGCGGCGTACCTCGCCGGTGTACTTCTCGGGCACCTCCGCGGCGCCGTTGGGGAGGTCGCGGATGTGCCCGACGCTCGCTTCGACGACGTAGCCGGGGCCGAGGTAGCCCTTGATCGTCTTCGCCTTGGCAGGCGACTCGACGATGACGAGTCGGCGGCCGCCCTGTGCGGTCTCGCTGGTCGGGGACAACTTCGCTCTTCTCTCCGGTCGACGCTGTGGCCTCCCCAGGCCTTGGTCCCGGGGTCGCGGCGTGCTTCTGGCACGTGTGATGCTGCGGAGTGTGACGGTACATCCCGCCCCCGTGTCAAACGGGAAAAGCCCACAACGGCCACTCGAACGGTAACCCGACTACCGCCATTCCTGCCGCCCGGAGTCCCGGGTACCCAGGTCAGGCATGTCCGGAGCGTGCTGCTCCCCTTACTCTCGCGGGTCCGCGCCGCCGTACGCCCGCCGACGTCAGAGGCGGGTCAGGCAGTACACACCGAGGGCCAGCGCGACCGTCCCGGCCACGCTCGCAAGGGCGGCCGATGCGACCTGGTTCACACCGTGCGCCACCGGCTCGCGGCGCCTGAGGCGGGTGCCGGTCCAGGCCAGCAGAGCGCCTCCGAACAGGGCGAACACCATGCCCGTGAAGATCGCCGGACCGTTCTCCATCCCCCGCAACACCTCTTCCGTACCGCCCGGCTCTGCCCAGCGCCGGGAGACTGGCACGTGCGGGAGAAGGACGGACTACGCCGGGGTGAACGGAGGGCCAACGTGATGCCGAACACGTGATCGTCCGCCGTCGGCAGGCACGCCCTCCGTATTTTTCCGGCCTTTTTCCCGGCACCGGCGCGTCCCGGCACCCCGCACCGGTCCGCTCCGGCCCGTGCCGCCGGCATACGACGGTGATCCGGACGCGGCCGCAGAGGTGCCCCAAGACGGCTACGACGGCTCGGGCACCCGGCGTGCCGCAGGCGCACCAGCCGCCGCGGCCCGCCGCACACCGAGCCGACGGCGGCGCCGGGCGCCCCTCCGGGTGGGGAAGCTCCGGTCTGCCGGTGTACTCCGTCCTCCCGCCGCGCTCCGGCCTGCCCACCGGCCAAGGCGCCGCGCCTCGTCGGCATCGACCGGTGGGTGCGCTCCGGCATGCCGGCCCACTCCGACCGAGGCGCCGTCGCCCGACACACTCCGGCCCAGTGGCCGTGACTCGCGAAACCGGACCAGGTGCCGTGGCTCGCGAACCCGGACCAGTTGCCGCGGCCCGCGGAACCGGCCAGGCGCCGGGGCTCGCGGAACCGGGCCGGGCGTCGCGGCGCGCCGGAGTCGTCCGGTCCGGCTCGCTCAGTGCGCCGGCTCGAGGAAGCCCTGCTCCACCAGGAGCCGGATCTGCGCGGGCGTCCGGTCGCGGAGCACCACCGGATCCTCGTCCATGAGCTGGGCGATGGCGTCCAGAATGCGGCCCGCGCTCAGCGTGCCGTCGCACACGCCCGCGAACCCGGCGCCGACGGTGTCCACCTTCGTGGCCCGGCGCATACCGCGGTGCTGGCGCAGCACCACGTGCTCCGGGTCCTCGGCGCCGGGCAGTCCGACCTGCTCCTGGACCACCTCGGCGGCGAGCTTGAAGTGGCTGTCGAGCAGCGCCGCGTCGTCATGCCGGCGGAGGTAGTCGAGCCGCTCGAAGTGCGCTCGGATCGCGTCGCCAAGGGGCTGCTCGACCGGGTGCGGCCACTCCTCCACGGTGATCGAGGGCTCCGCCGCCCCCGTCCTGCGCAGGGTGATCCAGCCGAAGCCGACCGCCTTGACCTTGCGCGCCTCGAACTCGTCGAGCCAGGCGTCGTAACGCGCCTGGTACTCCGCCGGGTCCCCGCGGTGGTCACCGGCGTCCCTCAGCCACAGCTCGGCGTACTGTGTGACGTCCTGCACCTCGCGCTGCACGATCCAGGCATCGCAGCCGCGCGGCACCCATGACCTGAGTCTGTCCTGCCAGTCCTCCCCTGCGACGTGCTGCCAGTTGGCGAGGAACTGCGCGAATCCGCCCTCGTTCAGCCGTTCCCCCGCCTGCTGAACGAGTGAGCGGCACAGATCGTCCCCGCCCATGCCGCCGTCCCGGTAGGTGAGGCGAGCACCGGGCGAGATGACGAAGGGCGGGTTGGAGACGATCAGGTCGAACGTCTCGTCGTCCCGGACCGGGTCGAAGAGCGAGCCCTCGCGCAGGTCGGCGGCGGGCGCGCCGGAGAGCGCGAGCGTGAGCGCGGTGATGTGCAGCGCGCGCGGGTTCAGGTCGGTCGCCGTCACGCGCGTGGCGTGCTGGGCGGCGTGCAGCGCCTGGATGCCGGAGCCGGTGCCGAGGTCCAGGGCGGAGGCGACCGGCCTGCGGACGGTGATGCCGGCGAGGGTCGTGGAGGCGCCGCCGACGCCCAGGACCACGCCCTCGTCGCGCTGCCCGATGCCGCCGGCCCCGCCGACGGCGCAGCCCAGGTCGGAGACGATGAACCAGTCCTCGCCGCCGGGGCCGCCGTAGGGCCGTACGTCCACGGTGGCGGCCACCTCGTCGCCGCCCACGCGCGTGAGCCACCCGGCCTCCAGCGCCTCCTCTACCGGCAGAACGGCCGCCACGCGCGCGTGGAGCACCGGCTGCTGCAGCAGGAACAGCCGCACGAGCGTCTCCAGCGGCGTGTCGCCGCGGGTCGCCCTCAGGGCGGGCACGGTCTCGCTGCGGGCCAGCGCCGCGTACGCGGGGGCGCCGAGCAGGTCGAGCAGCCCGTCGGCGGTGAAGGAGGCGGCCAGCAGCGCGTCCCGCAGGCGCGCGGCGACATCGAGCCGGCCGGTGGAGGGCAGGGCAGAGGAGGTGGCGTTGGTCACGCACCCCATTGTGGCCCGAGACGGGCCGCTCAGCTGCTGGCGGGCGACGGCGACCCGGAGGCCTTCGTGCAGCCGGACTGCTTGGTCACCGCCTGGTTGACGTCACCGTTTTCCAGGTTCTTCAACGCGGTGATCACACCGTCGTACTGCGCCACCGCGACCTTCATGCGCTCCGAGAGGTCACCCAGCCCGGACGCGAACTTGGTCTGGTCCTTGGTGTCGAGCCCGTCCACCCGCTTCTTCAGATCGGCATACGCCGAGGACAGGGCCGTGAGCTTCTTGACGGCGTCCTGCTGCTTGCGCGCACCGCCCTCGACGCCCGGAGGCGTCCCGGCGTTGTCCAGGGTGGTCGCGCGCGCCTTGAAGCCGTCGGCCAGGTCCTGGAAGGCCTGGGAGTCGGTCTTCTGGACTTCCTTGGGCGGGCCGTCCTTGGCGACCTTGGCGAGCGCGTCGAAGGCCTGCGAGATCTTCGCCTGCTGTGCCGGCAGCGGGTCGCACACCGTCTTGGCCCAGGCCACGAGCTTGGGGTCGGGCGCCTTGTCACCGCCGCCGCTGCTGCTGCATCCCGACAGCGCCACTACCAGTACCGCACCGCCGGACAGTGCGGCCGCGAGCTTCTTGTTCACCGGATTGGTCCCTTCCATGGCTCTCGGCCCACGGACCCTACACGGCGGACGCACGCCCTCCGCATCCCGAACGCCCGCCGAGGCACCCTTTGTGACTCTTTGCACCATGCGAGAGAAGGCTCACCACGGGGCGAATGCACAGCCGCCCACAGCTCCGCCCACGCCGCCCGCGGTCCCGCTGCCGGACGCGCCGGCGCACGCGGACGGGCGGGCGGCACGTCAGCACGCGCCGCCCGCCCGTCCGTTGAGCAGGGCCTGTCGAACAGGACCAGGAATACGGCTACGAAACAACCGCCGTGTTGGGTGAGTTGGCGACCCGCTCGGTGCTCTCCTCGTCGCCGACGGCGATTCCGCGCCGCTTGGAGATGTACACGGCGACGACGATCACCAGGAGCGCGAGGACCGCGATCGCGATCCGTACGCCCAGGTTCTTGTCGTTGCCGTAGGAGAACTTGATCACCGCGGGCGCGATGAGCAGCGAGACCAGGTTCATGACCTTCAGCAGCGGGTTGATGGCCGGTCCGGCGGTGTCCTTGAAGGGGTCGCCGACCGTGTCACCGATCACCGTGGCGGCGTGGGCCTCGCTGCCCTTGCCGCCGTGGTGCCCGTCCTCCACCAGCTTCTTGGCGTTGTCCCACGCGCCGCCGGAGTTGGCGAGGAACACCGCCATCAGCGTGCCCGAGCCGATCGCGCCGGCGAGGTAGGAACCCAGTGAGCCGACGCCGAGCGTGAACCCGATGAAGATCGGTGCCATGACCGCGAGCAGACCGGGTGTGGCCAGCTCCCGCAGGGCGTCCTTGGTGCAGATGTCGACGACCTTGCCGTACTCGGGCTTCTCGGTGAAGTCCATGATCCCGGGCTTCTCACGGAACTGCCGCCGCACCTCGTACACCACCGAACCCGCCGAGCGGGACACGGCGTTGATGGCCAGTCCGGAGAAGAGGAAGACGACCGCGGCGCCCGCGACGAGACCGACGAGGTTGTTGGGCTGCGAGATGTCCAGGGACAGGCTCAGCGGCGCGCCGGGCCCGGTGAGTTTCGCGCCGACGTCCTGCACGTTGGTGGTGATCGCGTCGCGGTACGACCCGAACAGCGCCGACGCGGCGAGGACGGCGGTGGCGATGGCGATGCCCTTGGTGATGGCCTTGGTGGTGTTGCCGACCGCGTCCAGGTTGGTGAGCACCTGGGCGCCCGCGCCCTCGACGTCGCCGGACATCTCGGCGATGCCCTGCGCGTTGTCGGAGACCGGCCCGAAAGTGTCCATGGCGACGATCACGCCGACCGTGGTGAGCAGGCCGGTGCCGGCCAGCGCCACCGCGAACAGCGCGAGCATGATCGACGTACCGCCGAGCAGGAACGCGCCGTACACACCGAGCCCGATGAGCAGCGCGGTGTAGACGGCGGACTCCAGGCCGACCGAGATGCCGGACAGGACGACCGTGGCCGGACCCGTCAGGGAGGTCTTGCCGATGTCCCGCACGGGGCGGCGGTTGGTCTCGGTGAAGTAGCCGGTCAGTTGCTGGATGACGGCGGCGAGCAGGATGCCGATCGCCACCGCGACCAGGGCGAGCAGCCGCGGGTCGCCGTCCTTGCCCCTGATCGCCGCGTCCGTGACCCCGTCGAGGGCGGAGTACTTCGACGGCAGGTAGACGAAGACCGCGATCGCCACCAGTGCGAGGGAGATCACCGCGGAGATGAAGAAGCCGCGGTTGATCGCGGTCATGCCGCTGCGGTCGGCCCGGCGGGGCGCGACCGCGAAGATGCCGATCATCGCCGTAAGGACGCCGATGGCGGGCACGAGCAGCGGGAACGCCAGCCCGGAGTCGCCGAAGGCGGCCTTGCCGAGGATCAGCGCGGCCACCAGGGTCACGGCGTACGACTCGAAGAGGTCGGCGGCCATGCCCGCACAGTCGCCGACGTTGTCGCCCACATTGTCGGCGATGGTCGCGGCATTGCGCGGGTCGTCCTCCGGAATGCCCTGTTCGACCTTGCCGACCAGGTCGGCGCCGACGTCGGCGGCCTTGGTGAAGATGCCGCCGCCCACACGCATGAACATGGCGATCAGGGCGGCACCGAGGCCGAAGCCCTCCAGCACCTTCGGCGCGTTGGCCGCGTACACCAGCACCACGCAGGAGGCGCCCAGCAGGCCGAGCCCCACCGTGAACATGCCGACGACGCCGCCCGTGCGAAATGCGATCTTCATCGCGGTGTGCGAGACAGTAGTGAGATCCTTTTCCGGTTCTCCTGGTGCCGGTGTGGCCTCCCGGGCCGCCGCGGCGACCCGCACATTGGTGCGCACGGCCAGCCACATGCCGATATAGCCGGTGGCCGCCGAGAACGCCGCACCGATCAGGAAGAACACCGATCGTCCAGCACGCTGTTTCCAGTCGTCCGCGGGCAGCAACAGGAGCAGGAAGAAGACGACGACGGCGAATGCGCCAAGCGTGCGCAACTGCCGGGCGAGATACGCCTTCGCACCTTCCTGGACCGCCTCGGCGATCCGCTTCATGCTGTCGGTACCCTCGCCCGCGGCCAGCACCTGGCGCACCAGGATCCCGGCGACCACCAGCGCGGCCAGGGCGACCGCCGCGATGACGGCCACGATGATCCGGTTGTCGTCGGTCAGAACCGCTGCTGCGAGGGATGTGGGGTGATCCGACTGAGGGATGGAAAGCCCCGCCATTCGTCCTCCTTGACGCTTGGGCTGAGCTCAAGATGTGGACGGATTCTAGGTACCCCGGAGTGATCTAAACAGAGCGCGGTAAGCGGAATTAGCCTAACCGGCTCATCAGCAATGATCGCGATCCCGCCACACCACCCGAATGGAGTAATGCCCTCAAGGCATTCAGGCAAGATCGCGAATGATCGTGAATTCCTTCACGAATTCGGGAGGGCGCATCGTCATGCCGGAAAAACACCGAGGGCCCTGCTCAGCAGGGCCCTCGTGAAGTGGTGCGCCGACGCTCAGAGCAGCGCCGCGGCCGGCGGTGTGGTCGGCCAGGTCATCCGGATCAGACCGCCGTCCTGGCCGGTGGTCACCTCGACGTCGTCGACGAGGCCGCTGATGACCGCGAGGCCCATCTCGTCCTCCTCGATCTCCGCATCGCCGTCCTGGGCGGCGCCGGGCGTGTCGCCGTGGGTGGCGTGCGGCGCCTCGTCACCGACCTCGATGGAGAACTGTTTCTCCTCCTCGATCAGCGCCACCTTCACGGGCGCGCTGATGCCGCTGCTCTGGTGGAGCCCCACGGCACGGGAGCAGGCCTCGCCGACGGCGAGCCGGACCTCGTCGAGGACGGCCTCGTCCACTCCGGCCCTGCGTGCCACCGCGGCCGCCACCAGCCGGGCGGTCCTGACGTGCTCGGGCAGCGCGCTGAAGCGGAGTTCGACGGTGGCCATGCATCCCCCTCGCGACTACGGGCGTGCGGTCGGGGCGGGGCCGTCGAGCGCCCGCCCCCTGATGTGCAGCTGTGCCCCGGCCCGCATCCGGGAGTGGGGCTGAACCGGTCGCCGCACCGCCCGCCAACGCAGCGGGCCGGACGGAACCGGCCGACGTCCGGGCTCCGAGGGGGAGCCCGGCGCCGGTGACGGGTCCAGGGTCAGTCGGTGGCCGCCACCGCTTCCTCGACCGAGGTGTGGATCGGGAACACCTTGGTGAGGCCGGTGATGCGGAAGATCTTGAGAATGCGCTCCTGGTTGCAGACCAGGCGCAGCGAGCCCTCGTGGGCACGCACTCGCTTCAGGCCGCCGACCAGCACGCCGAGCCCGGTGGAGTCGAGGAAGTCCACGCCCTCCATGTCGACGACAAGATGGAAATTGCCGTCGTTCACCAGCTCGACCAGCTGCTCGCGCAGCTTGGGCGCGGTGTATACATCGATTTCGCCACCGACCTCGACGACCGTACGATCGCCGACGGTACGGGTCGACAGGGACAGGTCCACGGATCCTCCAGCACCTTGCTATCGAGCGGTCGCCCCTCGGGCACCTCGGCTTGCGGCCCCCGGGACGCATCGCCAGCCGCGATGGCATTCAATCACTTACCGGCAGGCGTGCACGACGCCTTGGCTCCATTGTCCGTCACTCCAGTGACACACTCGGTGCCGATGGCCAAGAATCACCGATCCGATCGATCCCCGGCGGACCCGGCATTGCGCCCGTCTCCGGGCGCGGTCCTGGACCGGCTCGCCTCCGGGCCGAGCCGGGCTGCGCGCATCACTCATACGGAGCACTTGCCCCCGCGGGCAGGCCGCCATGCCGTCTGGCCTGACCGGATTCGCTCCGAGGTGATCGCGGCCGTACAGGCGTGCGGTATCGAACATCCCTGGGCCCACCAGGCGCTGGCCGCCGAGCACGCCCTGGACGGCGACTCGGTGGTCGTCGCCACCGGCACCGCCTCGGGCAAGTCCCTGGCGTACCTCGTGCCCGTCCTGTCCACCCTTCTGGACGGCTCCGAGGCCCCGAACGGCCGAGGGGCCACCGCCCTGTACCTGGCCCCCACCAAGGCACTTGCGGCGGACCAGTGCCGGTCGGTGAAGGAACTTTCACAGCCGCTGGGCACCTCGGTGCGCCCGGCCGTGTACGACGGCGACACCCCGTACGAGGAACGCGAGTGGATCCGCCAGTACGCCAACTACGTGCTCACCAACCCGGACATGCTGCACCGCGGGATACTTCCCTCCCACCCGCGCTGGTCCTCCTTCCTGAAGTCGCTCAAGTACGTCGTCATCGACGAGTGCCACACCTACCGGGGTGTCTTCGGCTCGCACGTCGCCCAGGTGCTGCGCCGCCTGCGCCGCCTCTGCGCCCGCTACGGCGCCTCACCCGTCTTCCTGCTGGCCTCCGCCACCGCCGCCGAGCCCGCCGTAGCCGCCCGCCGGCTGACCGGCCTGCCGGTGCTCGAGGTCGCCGACGACGCCTCCCCGCGCGGAGAGCTGGTCTTCGCCCTGTGGGAGCCCCCGCTCACCGAGCTGCACGGCGAGAGAGGTGCACCCGTACGGCGTACCGCCACCGCCGAGACCGCCGACCTGCTGACCGACCTGACCATGCAGGGCGTGCGCTCGGTCGCCTTCGTACGGTCCCGGCGCGGCGCCGAACTGATCTCGGTGATCGCCCAGGAGAAACTCGCCGAGGTCGACCGCTCCCTGGTCCGGCGTGTCGCGGCCTACCGCGGCGGCTACCTCCCCGAAGAGCGCCGCGCCCTGGAACGCGCCCTGCACTCCGGCGAACTCCTCGGACTGGCCGCCACGACCGCCCTCGAGCTCGGCGTGGACGTCTCCGGCCTGGACGCGGTGGTGATCGCCGGCTATCCGGGCACGCGCGCGTCCCTGTGGCAGCAGGCGGGCCGCGCCGGCCGCTCCGGCCAGGGCGCGCTGGCGGTGCTGGTGGCCCGCGACGACCCGCTGGACACCTTCCTGGTCCACCACCCCGAGGCCCTGTTCGACCAGCCGGTGGAATCGACCGTCCTCGACCCCGACAACCCCTACGTCCTCGCCCCGCACCTGTGCGCAGCCGCCGCGGAACTCCCGCTGACCGAGGAGGACCTGGACCTCTTCGGCCCCACCTGCGCGGATGTGCTGCCGCAGCTGGAGGCCGCGAAGCTGCTCCGCCGCAGGACGAAGGCCTGGCACTGGACGCGCCGGGAGCGGGCCGCCGATCTGACCGACATCCGCGGCGCGGGCGGGCGCCCGGTGCAGGTCGTCGAGTCCGGCACGGGCCGCCTGCTCGGCACGGTCGACGCGGGCGCCGCGCACTCCACGGTCCACGAGGGCGCGGTCCACCTGCACCAGGGCCGCACCTACCTGGTGCGCCAGCTGGACCTCGAGGACTCGGTGGCCCTGGTCGAGCAGGCCGACCCGCCGTACTCCACGGTCGCCCGCGACACCACCGCGATCTCCATCCTGGAGACGGACACCGAGATCCCGTGGGGCGCCGGCCGCCTCTGTTACGGCTCGGTCGAGGTCACCAACCAGGTCGTCTCCTACCTGCGCAGACGCCTCATCACCGGCGAAGTGCTGGGCGAGACCAAACTCGACCTCCCTCCTCGTACGCTGCGCACCCGCGCGGTGTGGTGGACGGTCACCGAGGACCAGCTGGACGAGGCCCGGATCAACCCGGAGATCCTCGGCGGCTCCCTGCACGCCGCCGAACACGCCTCCATCGGCATGCTGCCGCTCTTCGCGACCTGCGACCGCTGGGACATCGGCGGCGTGTCCGTGCCCCTGCACCCCGACACCCTCCTCCCCACGGTCTTCGTCTACGACGGCCATCCGGGCGGCGCGGGCTTCGCCGAGCGCGCCTTCCACACCGCCCGCGCGTGGCTCACCGCCACCCGGGAGGCCATCGCCTCCTGCGAGTGCGAGGCCGGCTGCCCGTCCTGCATCCAGTCCCCCAAGTGCGGCAACGGCAACGACCCGCTGCACAAGAGGGGGGCGGTACGGCTCCTCACGGTGCTGTTGCGAGGGGCCCCGGAGGAGAAGGAGGGCCCGGAGGGGGCAGCGAGCCTGGAAAGCCTGAGCGGGACGGCTCCAGGGACGGCACCGCGGGCTTGAGCGGGCGTGGCCAGGGGTTCACCGCGCGGGGATGTCGGGCAGGGGCTCTGGGCACGGAGCCTCGGGCACGAGGGCTTCGGGCACGAGGGCTTCGGGCAAGAGGGCTTCGCACGCGAGAGCTTCGGGCACGAGAGCCTCGGGCAAGAGAGCTTCGGACGCGGCGGCGGCTGCCGACGCCGGTACTGCCCGGCGCGGGGGCTTCCGGCACCGGTCTTGCCAGCACGAGGGCCGCTTCCGGTCTTGCTTGCACACCGGCTTCCCGCGCCGGTGCTCCCGGCACCGCTCCCGCCGGCCCCGCTCTGGCCCTGACCTCCGCCGCGAACGGCCCTCTTCCCGAGGCCGCTGTCACGTCCGAGGTCTCGCCGACGATCGCGCACCGCACCAGCCGTACGCCCTGGGCCGACGCCACCCGCTCGGCCCGCGCGCAGGCCGCCGCGCCGCCCTCCTCCCAGTGGGCCGCCGCGGCGAGCGCCGCCAGATCAGCGCCACCGGCCGCCCGGTGCCGGACCACAACGGCCTGCCCCAGTGCGAGCACGGCGCCGAACACGGCACACAGCACGGCCATCGCCCCCAGGCTCCACACGGTGGCGGACCCCCGGTCGGACTGCAGCCGTCGCCGCGCGGTGGCAAACGCCGGATGGGAAGGCCACCGGTCCCTCATGCCACCCCACCTCACGGCTCCACCTCCTCGCCCGGCGCCGTGGCCCCGGCCGGCGCCGTGTCCTCGGCCATCGCGACGGCCTCCTCCCGCAGCTCGAACGGAAGCCCGCTCACCACCGGTGGCCTGGCCACCACCGTCACCCGGACCTGGTCGCCCTGGCGCCCGACCGTCACCCGCGCTCCGCGCGGCGCCGCCTCCCGGGTCACCGTCACCACGGCGTCCGCCGGATCCTGGCGGGCGGCGGCCCGGGCGCCCACGCGGGCCGCGTCCACGCACTGGATCTGCGCGGCCACCAGGAGCAGCCCCCAGACCAGCGCCATGGTGAACGCCACCAGTACGCAGAGCACCACGGCCGCCTCCGCGGTCACGAACCCCCGGTCCGCCGCCCCTCGCTCACATCCGCGCACTGAGGGCCTTCTTCACGATGCCCTGCAGCTCCGCCCGGACCTGGCCGCTGGTGACGACCTCGTAGAGCAACAACGCGAACCCGACGGCCGCGATGATCCCCATCGCATACTCGGACGTCACCATTCCGGCGTCCGCGCGGCACCTCCCCCACAGCCGTACCGCCGATTCCTTGATCTTCCTGTTCATTTCAACCCCCATGAGGCACATGTCTTTTGCCTGTCTTTCGTGTGCCGGTCGTCTCGTTCAGGTCTTCGCGCCCCCTCGGGCCCGTTGGTCCGCGTACGCCTCACCTGCCTCCCATCACTCCTCCCGCCAGTCCGATCACGACGGGCAGCACGCCGACCGCGATGAAGGCGGGCAGGAAGCACAGACCCACCGGCGCCGAGATCAGTACGGCCGCGCGCCGGGCCCGGCCCGTCGCGGTGCGGGCCCACTGCGCGCGGGCGTCGGAGGCGAGGCGGGCGGCCGGAGCGGCCGCCGGGAGCCCGGACTCGTCGGCCCGCTGCAGCAACCGCGCCAAGGGTCCGGCACCGGGCAGCTCGGCCAACCTCCGCCAGGCGTCCGCCGGTTCACCGCCGAGCCGCACCTCCGCCGCGCCCCGCGCCAACGCCTCGCCGACAGGTCCCCCGAGCGCTTCCCCCACCGCCTGGGCAGCCGGCACCGGACCGGCGCCTGCCGCGATGCAGGCAGCCAACAGGTCGGCTGCAAGCGGAAGTTGGCGTACGGCCGCGGCGGTGTCGACCGGCTCCGTCCGGCCGGCTGCCAGCTGACGCCCACGCCATCGCCACAGCCCGGCGCCGGCCCCCAGACCCAGCACGAGCCCGGTCACACCACCCACCAGAATCCAGGTGCCGCACACCGCACCGGCCAACGGCAGCCAACGCCGCACCAGGGCCGCCGACGCGAACCGCCGCCTGGGCAACGGCACTTCCGCACCGAGCAGCTCGGCCACCCGCCGCCGTGCCCGACGCCGCCTCCGGGCCAGCTCCAACCGCCGAACTGCCCAGTCGAGGACCAGCGCAACGCCCCCGGCCGTCCCCAACCTGTGGACAACTTCCCCGCTCATACCGCCCGCCTCTTCTCACCCGTCCCAGCCGGCGCGCATCGAGCACACGCCGACTCCCCACCGCCGCCCCGCGCATCCCGGCCCGCCACCAGTTCCCGAACGTCCCGGCCCGCGCACCGTCTGGTGATCCGCGCCCCGGATGCCCCGGTCGGCGCGTCCCTCGCGCGCCCCGCCGCCGAACATCGACCGCCCCGCTCACACCGCCCCCGCTCCCCGTACGATCCGCACGGCCCACCACATCCCGGCCGCCTCGAAGGCGGATCCGATCGCCAGGCAGCCGAGGCCGGCGCCGGTGTGGAGAAGTACGTGGAGCGGGTCCGCGCCCATGGCCGTGCCGAGGAGCAGGCCGAGAGCGGGCAGTACGGCGAGCAGCACAGTGGTCGCCCGGGCGCCCGCCAACTGCGCTCGCAGGTCGGCACGTTGGTCCCGTTCCGCGCGCAGGGCCGCGTCCAGCCGGTCGAGGCCTGCCGCGAGTCCGGCGCCCTGGTCCACGGCCACCCGCCAGCACGCGGCCAGCCCGAGCAGCCCCTCGCCGCCGGGTTGCCGGGCCGCCGCGGCGAGCGTGCCCGGCACGTCCCCGCCGAACCGCGCCGCCGCGACCACGGCCGCCTGCGCCTCACCGAGCCCGTCGGTGTCCCGTGCGGCCCGCAGCAGCGCCTCGCCCGGCTGCCGTCCGGCACGCACTTCCCCGGCGAGGGCACCGCACAGGGCGATCACCGTGTCCGCCCGCCGCTCCCGGACGCGCCGGGCCCGGTGCGTCAGCCGCACCCGGCGCAGCACCGGGACCCCGGCCGCCCCCGCGACGACCGGAATCAGCGAGGTCCCCAGCAGCCCGAGCAGCAGGCCGGCCGCGAGTGCCCACCACTCGGGCCCCAACCGGCCGCGCAGTCCCCGAAGTTCCCCGAGGAGCTGGTCCCAGGCGGGCGGACCGGTCGCCACCACTCCGCCGCCCGCGAGGAGCAACCGCGCCCGGCGCATTCCGTAGTGCCGTCCGCCCAGCAGCCAGACCAGCGCACCGAGGCAGACCAGCGCGGCACTCATGGACGTCTCACCGACCACTTCCCTCACTCCTCTCACTCGGTTCACCGTCGGCTCGGGCCTCGAGAAGTCGCTCCAGGCGCTCCCAGCCGCGCTCCCGTACGAAGGTCCGCCGACTCCAGCGCAGGGCCGGCACGGTGCGGACCAGCCCCGTCGCGTCCCGCTCCAGCACGTGCAGCTCGGCGATCCGGCGCCGGCCGGACCGGTCCCGGACGAGATGCAGGACCACGGAGAGCGCGGCCGCCAACTGGCTGTGCAGCGCGGCCCGGTCGAGCCCTGCGGCCGTGGCCAGCGCCTCCAGGCGGGCCGGCACGTCCGCGGCGGCGTTGGCGTGGATCGTGCAACAGCCGCCCTCGTGGCCTGTGTTGAGAGCCGCGAGCAGATGCACGACCTCGGGCCCGCGGACCTCCCCGACGACCAGCCGGTCCGGCCGCATCCGCAGCGCCTGGCGGACGAGGTCCTCGAGGGTGACCAAGCCGGCGCCCTCCTGGTTGGCGGGCCGGGTCTCCAGCCGGACGACGTGCGGGTGGTCCGGTCGCAGCTCGGCCGAGTCCTCGGCGAGGACGATCCGCTCGCCCGCTCCGGCCAGCCCCAGCAGGGCGCTGAGCAGGGTCGTCTTGCCGCTCCCGGTGCCGCCGCTGACGAGGAAGGACAGCCGGGCCGCGAGCAGCGCCCGCAGGATCCGGTCGCCGCCGGGCGGCACGGTGCCGGCCTCGACCAGTTCCTCCAGCGTGAACGCCCGGGGCCGTACGACCCTCAGGGCGAGGCAGGTGCAGCCGACGGCGACGGGGGGCAGCACCGCGTGCAGCCGGGTCCCGTCGGGCAGCCGGGCGTCCGCCCACGGCCGGGCGTCGTCCAGCCGGCGTCCGGCCACGGCGGCCAGCCGCTGCGCGAGGCGTCGTACGGCCGCCGCGTCGGGGAAGGTCACCGGCGTCAGCTCCAGTCCGCCGCCACGGTCCACCCACACCCGGTCCGGGGCGGAGACGAGGACGTCGGTGACGTCCGGGTCGGCGAGCAGGGGCTCCAGGGGACCGGTGCCGACGAGTTCGGACCTCAGCTGCCGGGCCGCGCCGAGGACCTCGGCGTCGCCGAGCACCCGGCCCTGTTCGCGCAGAGCCTGCGCCACGCGCGCGGGGGTGGGTTCGGCACCGCTTTCGGCCAGCCGGCGCCGTACGCCGTCGAGCAGGGCCGTGCCGTCCGCACGGTCGAGTCCGGGGAGGCTCATCGGGGGCCTCCGGCCTCGACCAGCGCACGCTCCCAGAAGTCCGTGCAGAAGCGGGCGAGCGGGCCACGTCCGGTCACGCCCGGCGGTTTCGCGCCGCCGTGCGGCCGCAGCAGCGACGGTTCGACCGGCACCTCGCCGATCAGCGGCAGACCGAGCAGGCGACCCACCTCCTGGTCGTCCAGGCCCGGTGCGTAGGGCCCGCGCACCGCCACGCGCAGGTCGCGCACGACCATGCCGACGACGGAGGCGACCCGTCCGGCGGCCGCGACCGCGCGCAGTTCGGCGGGCACCACGAGCAGCGCCAGGTCGAGCTGGGCGAGGGCTTCGGCCACCCCGTCGTCGAGGCGGCGGGGCAGGTCCACCACGACCGTGCCACCGCGCCGCCGGGCGGCGGCGAGCACCGCGCGCACCGCCTGTGGCGGGATGGCGACGCAGTCCCCGCGGTCCCAGCTCAGCACCCGCAGGGAGTGCAGTTCGGGCAGCGACTCCTCCAGCGCGCAGCCACCGACCCGCCCACGGGAGGCGGCGAAGGCGGGCCAGCGCAGTCCGTCGGCGCTCTCGCCGCCGAGGAGTACGTCGAGTCCGCCGCCGAGCGGATCGGCGTCCACCAGGAGGGTGCGCAGTCCCTCGCGCGCGGAGGTGACGGCGAGCGCGCAGGCGAGCGTGGAGGCGCCGGCTCCGCCCCGGCCGCCGATCACCCCGACGGTGAGGGCAGGGCGGCCGACTCCCTCGGCGACGTCGGCGATCCGGTCGACCAGCCACCGCTCGCCGTCGGGCAGCATCAGGACGTGGTCGGCTCCGATCAGTACGGCGCGTTGCCACACTCCCGGGTCGTCCTGGTCACGGCCGACCAGCACCACTCCGCGCCGGCGCGTGGCCCCGCCGACCCGGGGCACCGCGTCGTCGCCGACGAGGACCAGCGGGGCCGTTTCCCAGCCGTCGCCGTGTTCCGGAACGCCGTGGTGGACCTCGGGTGTGGCGCCGGCGGCCGCGCACAGGCGCAGCAGGTCGTCCAGTAGTTCGGCGTCCTCGGTGAGGATGAGCGGCCGGCCCGGCCGGTCTCCGGTGCCGGGCGGCGGGTCGTGGGTGACGGCTGCGGTCACGTGCGTTCCCCCTTCGCTGCGTGGGCCGCGCAGCCCCTGCGGCCACGCGATTCCCAAAGGTGTGAAGAACCGGCAAGCGGCCCCCCATATGAGCGGCCGGCAGAAACCGGCCATACGCGCTCCGCCAATCGGAACCGGCCATGAACTCGCCATGGCCGGAGCGCGTGGGAATCACGGTGCAGCGATCCGCGAAATCATGTGGATCTTGGTGGAAAACCGTGGACAACTCGGAGGCTGTGAATATCGCCGTCACCCATACCGGTGACCTCTGCCCTGACGCCTGTGCGACTTCCACAGAGCAGCGCGACGACTACCCGCAGTAACCGATCGGGGGCACGCCGAAGCCGCGGCCACGGTGGCGCGAAGCTGGAGCCGCGGTCGCGGGGAGAAGGGGGAGGACGGAGAAAACCCATCCGGACATGCGACGACCCCCGCCGGGGGGGAGAGCGGGGGTCGTCCCCACGGCCGACTCGGGGGGGGAGGAGCCGGACCGGGTTAGCACGGTCGCGAACGATCCGTGACTTCCATGGTGTACCCGAGAGCCCTCTCAGGCAAACCCACGCGCCCCACCTTACGCCGAATGGTGGGCGCCTATGCTCAGGGGCGTGGAAAACCACTCCTTGCCCCGCGCAGCCGCCTTCTTTGACCTGGACAAGACGGTCATTGCGAAGTCGAGCACGCTCACCTTCAGCAAGTCCTTCTACCAGGGCGGGCTGATCAACCGCAGGGCCGCGCTGCGTACCGCATACGCCCAGTTCGTCTTCCTGGCCGGGGGCCTGGATCACGACCAGATGGAGCGCATGCGCGAGTATCTGTCCGCCATGTGCCGGGGATGGAACGTGCAGCAGGTCCGGGAGATCGTCGCCGAGACCCTGCACGACCTCATCGATCCGATCATCTACGACGAGGCCGCCTCCCTCATCGAGGAGCACCACACGGCCGGGCGGGACGTGGTGATCGTGTCCACCTCGGGAGCCGAGGTGGTGGAACCCATCGGCGAACTGCTCGGCGCGGACCGGGTGGTGGCGACGCGCATGGTCGTCGGCGAGGACGGCTGCTTCACCGGAGAGGTGGAGTACTACGCCTACGGCCCGACCAAGGCCGAGGCGATCCGGGAGCTGGCCGTGTCCGAGGGCTATGACCTCGACCGCTGCTACGCCTACAGCGACTCCGCGACGGATCTGCCGATGCTCCAGGCGGTCGGGCACCCGCACACGGTGAACCCGGACCGCGCGCTGCGCCGCGAGGCCGTCGCGCGGGGGTGGCCGGTGCTGGAGTTCCGCCGGCCGGTCCCGCTCAAGAAGCGGCTGCCCACGTTCTCCGTACCGCCCCGCCCCGCGCTGGTCGCGGCGGCGGCCATAGGGGCGGCGGCCGCGACCGCGGGCCTCGTCTGGTACACCAGCCGGCGCCGGAGCACCGTCTGAGCCGGAGCACCACCCGAACGGCGCCCGTTTCGACCTCGTTTGAACCTGAAAGTAAAGAACCGTGGGCAGGGGTTCCGCTTCCTCCCGGCTCGCGGTACAAATGCCTTAGGCCCGCGAGACCAAAGGACATCCGCGAGGATCCCCTCACACTACGCATTTGGCCCACGGACCCCGCATGGACATCGGGCACCCACGCGACGTCGACCCGTCGATTACGGGCCAGCCGCACCAGGTGACGGGCAGAAGTCCCCGACCTGATGGGCGTATATCGAGGACGCTTGGTAACCCGGTGAGCATGCCAGCGGCGGTACGAGCACTCGTACCGCCGCAACCCATGTCCGGGGGTTCGCGGGCCTCGCTCAGGCGGCGCCCCGCTGCAGCGCCTCGCACACCGCCGTCGACTCGCGTGCGCCCAGCTCGACCGCCCTGCCGCAGTGCGCGATCCAGGCGGCCACCCCCTCGGGAGTGCCGGAGACGTAGCCCTCCAGTGCCGCCAGGTAGGTGGCGCGGCCCAGTTCGGCGTGCCCGGCCTCGGCCGGGCAGATCGCCTTCGGGTCCAGGCCGCTGCCGATCAGGACGAGCCGTTCGGCCGCGCGCGCGACCAGGCCGTTGTGGGACACGAACGGCCGCAGCGCGAGCAGCTCGCCGTGCACCACGGCCGCCGTCACGAGCGCGGGCGCGGACGTCCCGGCGATGATCAGGTCCGCGAGTCCCTCCAACCGGCCGGAGACCTCCGGGGCGTCCGGCAGTGGCAGCTCGATCAGCGGCTCGTCCACCGCCTCGCCGGCCTGGCGCGGCCTGCCGACCTCGTCGCCCTTGCTCGCCGCGGCCACCAGGTGCAGCCGGGCCAGCACGCGCAGGGGCGACTGCCGCCAGATGGACAGCAGCTGTCCCGCCTCCGCCGACAGCCTGAGGGCGGCGCCCATGACGCGGGCCTCGGCGTCGCCGCTGAAGTCGGTGCGCCGGCGCACCTCCTCCAGAGCCCAGTCGGCGCCGGACAGCGCCGCCGAACCACGGGCGCCGCGCAGGGCCGCCTCGGAGGTGATCTCGGTGCTGCGGCGCCGCATGATCCGGTGCCCGTAGACCCGGTCCACGGCCTTGCGCACGGACTCCACGGAGTCGGCCACACCGGGCAGCGAGCCCAGGGCCGCGAGCGGATCGGCGTTCGCGCCTGTCGTACTCATGAGTACGACCCTACGCACCCCGACGGCCCACCCCTCGAAGGAGTGGTCTTCTTCACTTCCTTGTGACACATACAGCTATCGCACGACTACTCTTGGTGAACATGAAAATTGCTTTCGTCGGGAAGGGTGGCAGCGGCAAGACCACGCTCTCCTCCCTCTTCATCCGCCACCTCGTGGCCACCGGCGCGCCGGTGGTCGCCATCGACGCCGACATCAACCAGCACCTCGGCCCCGCGCTCGGCCTCGACGAGACGGAGGCCGCCGCACTGCCCGCCATGGGCGAGCAGCTGCCGCTGATCAAGGACTACCTGCGCGGCACCAACCCGCGCATCGCCTCCGCCGCCCAGATGATCAAGACGACCCCGCCCGGCGAGGGCTCCCGGCTGGTCGGGGTGCGGGAGCCGAACCCGGTCTACGACGCCTGTGCGCGCCCCGTGGAACTCGACGGCGGTGCCGTCCGTTTGATGGTCACCGGCCCCTTCACGGACGCCGACCTGGGGGTCGCCTGCTACCACTCCAAGACGGGAGCGGTGGAGCTGTTCCTGAACCACCTCGTCGACGGCCCCGACGAGTACGTCGTGGTCGACATGACAGCGGGTTCGGACTCCTTCGCCTCCGGCATGTTCACCCGCTTCGACATGACGTTCCTCGTCGCCGAACCGACCCGGAAGGGAGTCTCCGTCTACCGCCAGTACAAGGAGTACGCCCGCGACTTCGGCGTCGCCCTGAAGGTCGTCGGCAACAAGATCCAGGAACAGGACGACATCGACTTCCTGCGCACGGAGGTCGGGGACGACCTGCTCGTGACGGTCGGGCGCTCGGACTGGGTGCGCGCCATGGAGAAGGGCCGCCCGCCCCGGTTCGACCTCCTGGAGGAGGCCAACGCCCGCGCCCTGCACACCCTGCGGGCCACCGCGGACGCCACGTACGACCTGCGGGACCGGGAGCGCTACACCCGCCAGATGGTGCACTTCCACCTGAGGAACGCCGAGGCGTGGGGCAACGAGCGCACCGGGGCCGACCTGGCGGCGCAGGTCGACCCCGCCTTCGTGCTCGGCGAGGACGTCGGCGCGGGTGCCACGGCTCCCGCGTGACGCCTACCGCTCCCGCGTGACGCCTACTGCTTGACCGCCGGCGCCCCGGGCACTCCCTTCGGCGCCGGGGCCGGGCGGCCGGAGAGGAAGGACGCCCAGCCCTGCCTGGGAGCCTCGCCCACCTTCAGGGTGCGCAGCTTCTCCAGGGTCTTCGGATCCTGGGCGTCCAGCCAGTCGACCAACTGATGGAAGGACACGCAGCGCACGTCGGGCTTGTTGCACACCTCCTTGACCGTGTCCTCGACGGCGCGCATGTAGGTGCCGCCGTTCCAGGACTCGAAGTGGTTGCCGATGATCAGTGGCGCGCGGTTGCCGTCGTAGGCCCGGTAGAAGCCCTTGATGAGGCCGTCGCGCATCTGGTCGCCCCAGTAGTCGAACTTGTCCGGGTCGCCCTGGGTCTCGGTGCCGGACTGGTTGACCATGAAGTTGTAGTCCATGGTCAGCTGTTCATAGGTGTGCCCGGGGAAGGGCACCAGCTGCATGGACACATCCCACAGCCCCTCCTTCTTCTTGGGCCAGACCTGGTCGTTGACCCCACTGGAGTCATAGCGGAAGCCCAACTGGCGGGCCGCTTCCGTGAAGTTCTTCTGGCCCTCGAGGCAGGGGGTCCGGGCGCCGATCAGCTCCTTGTCGTAGTCAAAGGGCAGCGGGGCCGACTTCTTCATGCCGGCGTTGGTCTTCCAGGACTTCACGAACTGCTTGGCCTGGGCGATCTCGCTCTTCCACTCGTCCACCGACCAGGTGCCGACCCCGCCGTCGGGCCCGCAGAAGTGGCCGTTGAAGTGCGTGCCGATCTCATTGCCCTCCAGCCAGGCCAGCCGCACCTCCTTTGCGGTGTCGGCGATCCCCTTCTCGTCGTTGAAGCCGATGTCGGAGCTGCCCGGCGAGTGCTGGGGCGGCTTGTACAGGTCACGCTTCTCCTTCGGCAGCATGTACACGCCGCTGAGGAAGAACGTCATGGTCGCGTGGTTCTCCTTGGCGACCTCACGGAAGTGCGAGAACAGCTTCTGACTGTCCTCGCCCGCGCCGTCCCAGGAGAACACGACGAACTGCGGCGGCTTCTGTCCGGGCTTCAGCCGCTCGGGTCTCGGCAGATGCGGCTGTGCGCCGGTGTACGCGGTGGATCCGTCCCCGATCAGCCGGACCACACTCCCGGGGGCCGGCGCCCCTTTCTGCGGGCCGGACGCACCTTCCTTCGAACCGTTGGAGCCGGTCGCGCAACCGGCGAGCGACGAGGCACAGGCCGCGGCGACCACGGCGCCGACGGCGATCCTCTGGGTGGCGGCCATGTTCCGCCCACCTTCTTCCTTCTCTCAGGCAAACGCTGACGAGGGCCGTTTTCTGGTGATGTGCCGGGCTTGTGTGCCGGCAGCGCCGCCAAGGTCGCACGGGACCGAGAAGGAATTAGTACGACAAGCCGATCAAATGATTAGTTCACTCAGGCGAGCGATCTAGTGCCCCGTTTGCCCTGAAAAGTTATGCCTTGTCTTTACTCTTCATTACGGTTCATTTACCGACCGTGATCCATCCCGCCCAGTCCGCGACCGTGCCGCCCCGGAGGAGACGGGACCATGTCAGCCTGCGCACCCCCGCACACCCAGCAGCCGCACCCGCCACACGGCCCCTCGCCGGGCGGACGGCGCCGCCTGTCCGTGGCGGGCGCCGATCTGTCCGCGTCCGTCGCGGTCTTCCTGATCGCCCTGCCCCTGTCCCTCGGTATCGCCCTGGCCACCGGCGCACCGCTCCAGGCCGGCCTCGTCGCCGCCGCCGTGGGCGGAATCGTCGCCGGCCGGCTCGGCGGCTGCCCGCTCCAGGTCAGCGGCCCAGCCGCCGGACTCACCGTGGTCACCGCCGACTTGATCCACCGCTACGGCTGGCGGACGACCTGCGGCATCACCGTCCTGGCCGGGTTCGCCCAGCTCGGTCTCGGCTGTCTGAGGGTTGCGCGCGGCGCGCTCGCGGTCAGCCCGGCCGTGGTGCACGGCATGCTCGCCGGCATCGGCCTCACCATCGCCGTCGCCCAGCTGCACATCGTCCTCGGCGGCAGCCCGGACAGCTCCGTCCTCACCAATCTGCGCGCACTGCCCGCCCAGTTGGCGCATCTGCACCCGGCCGCCGTCGCGATGAGCGCGCTGACGCTCGCCCTGCTGCTGGCCTGGCCCCGCCTGCCCGGACGCGTCGGCCGACTGCTCCGCAGGGTGCCGGCCGCCCTGGTCGCCGTCGCCGGTGCCACCACCACGGCGGCCCTGACCGGCCTGGCCCTGCCCCGGGTCGACCTACCGTCCTGGCGCAGCCACGCCCTTGCCGGGCTGCCCGACGGCCCGGTGCTCGGACTCGCCGCCGCCGTGCTCACCACCACCCTGGTGTGCAGCGTGCAGTCGCTGCTCGGCGCGGTGGCCGTGGACAAACTGGTCGCGGTCCGACCCGGTCCGGCCCTCCGGGTCGGCCGCTCCGACCTCGACCGGGAGCTGCTGGGCCAGGGCGCCGCCAACATCGTCTCCGGGGCACTCGGCGGACTGCCGGTCGCCGGGGTGGCCGTGCGCAGCACCGCGAACGTGAAATCGGGTGCCGTGAGCCGGAACTCCACGATGCTGCACGGCGTTCTCGTAGTAGTCGCCGCGCTGCTGATGGTCCCGGCCCTGGAGGAGATCCCGCTCGCCTCCCTCGCCGCCCTGGTCATGGCCGTCGGTATCCAGATGGTGTCCCTGCACCACATCCGCACGGTGACGCGCCACCGCGAAGGGCCGGTCTACGCCGCGACGACACTCGGCGTGGTGCTCCTCGGCGTCCTCCAGGGCGTGCTCCTCGGGGTCGCCGTGGCGGTCGCCATCGCTCTCAACCGCCTCGCCCGCACCCGCATCACCCACGAAGAGAAGGAAGGAGTCCATCACGTACGTGTCCGAGGTCAGCTGACGTTCCTCGCGGTGCCCCGGCTGAGCCGAGCCCTGCATCTCGTACCCCAAGGCGCCCTGGCCGTCGTGGAGTTGGACGGGTCGTTCATGGACCACGCGGCGTACGAGTCCCTGCAGGACTGGCGCAGCTCCCACACGGCGCGAGGCGGTACGGCCGAGCTGTCGGGCCGGCGCGGCGGAATCCGGACCGCCGGGCCTATCCCGTCCGCCGGATGCCGGTGCCGGCCCTGGACGCCCTGGCGCAACCACCAGTCCTGCTTCCCGCACGCCACCGCGGCCCCGGCGGGCCGGGAGGCGGGGCGTGAACTGGCCCGTGGGATCAGCTCGTTCCAGCGCAACACCGCACCGCTGGTGCGCGGGGAGCTGGCGCGGCTCGCCCGGGAGGGTCAGCGGCCGGCGCAGCTCTTTCTCACCTGCGCCGACTCCCGGCTCGTCACGTCGATGATCACCGCCAGTGGTCCCGGCGACCTGTTCGTCGTCCGCAACGTCGGCAACCTGGTGCCGCCGCCGGGCGAGGAGCACGGCGACGACTCGGTGGCGGCCGCCGTGGAGTACGCGGTGGACGTGCTCGGCGTGCGCTCCATCACCGTGTGCGGGCACTCGGGGTGCGGGGCGATGCAGGCGTTGACGACCACGGCCGACGAGGGCGAGGGCGCCGCCGACACCCCGCTGGGCCGGTGGCTGCGGCACGGGCGGCCGAGCCTGCTGCGGATGGCCGGGAACCACCGCGCCGAGCCCCGGCTGGCCGGGCGGGCGCCGACGGACGCGGTGGAACAGCTGTGCCTGATCAACGTGGTCCAGCAGCTGGAACACCTACGGGAGCACGCCCCGGTGGCCCGCGCGCTCGCCAGGGGCGAGTTGGAGCTGCACGGGATGTACTTCCACGTGGGCGAGGCGCAGGCGTATCTGCTCGATCGAACCGGGAAGGTGTTCGAGGACGTCAGAGAGGGTGGGGGCGCGGCGGAGGAGCCGCGCGATCCGGCACGAACGGCCACCTTCAGACAGGTCTAAACCAATTTGGCCGCAGACCCTTGTCATCGGCACCCCTGGTCTGATGAGCTGTGGCCTAGGACACAACGGACACCCCGGGAAAGGGAGATGTCGTGAGCAACGAGAGCCTGGCCAACCTGCTCAAGGAAGAACGCAGGTTCGCGCCGCCCGCCGACCTGGCCGCGCATGCCAACGTCACCGCGGAGGCGTACGCACAGGCCAAGGCTGACAGGCTCGGCTTCTGGGCCGAGCAGGCCCGCCGGCTGACCTGGGCCAAGGAACCGACCGAGACGCTGGACTGGTCGAACCCGCCGTTCGCGAAGTGGTTCAAGGACGGCGAGCTGAACGTCGCCTACAACTGCGTGGACCGGCATGTGGAGGCCGGGCACGGGGACCGTGTCGCCATCCACTTCGAGGGCGAGCCCGGCGACAGCCGCTCGATCACCTACGCCGAGCTGAAGGACGAGGTCTCCAAGGCGGCCAACGCCCTGCTGGAGCTTGGGGTTCGCAAGGGCGACCGGGTCGCCATCTACATGCCGATGATCCCGGAGACGGCGATCGCGATGCTGGCCTCGGCCCGGATCGGCGCCGCGCACTCGGTGGTCTTCGGCGGCTTCTCGGCGGACGCGCTCGCGACCCGCATCCAGGACGCCGACGCCAAGGTCGTCATCACCTCCGACGGCGGCTACCGGCGCGGCAAGCCGTCCGCGCTGAAGCCCGCCGTGGACGAGGCGATCGGCAAGGTCGACAACGTCGAGCACGTGCTGGTGGTGCGCCGTACCGGCCAGGACGTGGCCTGGAACGACGAGCGGGACGTGTGGTGGCACGACCTCGTCGAGCGGCAGTCGGCCGAGCACACCCCGGAGGCGTTCGAGGCGGAGCACCCGCTGTTCATCCTCTACACCTCCGGCACGACCGGTAAGCCGAAGGGCATCCTGCACACGTCCGGCGGATACCTCACCCAGACGGCGTACACGCACTGGGCGGTCTTCGACCTCAAGCCGGAGACGGACGTGTACTGGTGCACGGCCGACGTCGGCTGGGTCACCGGGCACTCGTACATCGTGTACGGCCCGCTGGCCAACGGCGCGACGCAGGTCATGTACGAGGGCACGCCGGACACCCCGCACCAGGGCCGGTTCTGGGAGATCGTGCAGAAGTACAAGGTCACGATCCTCTACACCGCGCCGACGGCGATCAGGACGTTCATGAAGTGGGGCGACGAGATCCCCGCCAAGTTCGACCTGTCCTCCCTGCGCGTCCTCGGCTCGGTGGGTGAACCCATCAACCCCGAGGCGTGGATCTGGTACCGCAGGACCATCGGCGCCGACCGGACGCCCGTCGTGGACACCTGGTGGCAGACCGAGACCGGCGCGATGATGATCTCGCCGCTGCCCGGCGTCACCGACGCCAAGCCCGGCTCCGCGCAGACACCGCTGCCCGGCATCAGCGCGACCGTCGTCGACGACGAGGCGAACGAGGTACCCAACGGCGGCGGTGGCTACCTGGTGCTGACCGAGCCGTGGCCGTCGATGCTGCGCACCATCTGGGGCGACGACCAGCGGTTCCTCGACACGTACTGGTCCCGGTTCGAGGGCAAGTACTTCGCCGGTGACGGTGCGAAGAAGGACGACGACGGCGACATCTGGCTGCTGGGCCGAGTGGACGACGTGATGCTCGTGTCCGGGCACAACATCTCCACCACCGAGGTGGAGTCGGCGCTCGTCTCCCACCCGTCCGTCGCCGAGGCGGCCGTCGTCGGTGCCGCCGACGAGACCACCGGCCAGGCGATCGTCGCGTTCGTGATCCTGCGCGGTACGGCGGCGGAGACCGAGGCGCTCGTCGGTGAGCTGCGCAACCACGTGGGCGCCACGCTCGGCCCGATCGCCAAGCCCAAGCGGATCCTGCCGGTGGCCGAGCTGCCGAAGACCCGCTCCGGCAAGATCATGCGCCGCCTGCTGCGGGATGTCGCCGAGAACCGTCAGCTGGGGGACGTGACCACGCTGACGGACTCGGCGGTCATGGATCTCATCCAGGCGAAGCTGCCGGCCGCACCCAGCGAGGACTGAGCACCCAGCAGGGACCGAGCAACCAGCAGGGACCGAGCAGCGCAGTTCCCCGCGTCCCGGAAACGGGGCGCGGGGGGCTTTTTTCGTTCGCCACACTAACTTCTGGCGTCAGGGTCGCGTAAACTGGCTCCCTCAGGGTGTGCCGGGAAGTCTGGTCGGCGGCGCCGTCGGCGATCCCGCGACGGCGTGATCATCGCCGTACCGACCCGGAGGTCCCGCCGTGGCCGCGCCCCGTATCCGGAAGACCCCCCGCAAGGCCCTCGGACGGCTGTCCCTGCCCGAGCGGGCCTTCGTCGCGGACGCGCTGCGCACCGAGACCGTCGGAGGTGTCCTGCTGCTCCTCGCGGCCGTCGCGGCGCTGCTCTGGGCGAACATCCCCGCCCTCCGCCACAGCTACGAGTCCGCCAGTCACTTCCACCTCGGCCCCGGTGCGCTCGGCCTGAACCTGTCCGTGGCCCACTGGGCCGCCGACGGCCTCCTCGCGGTGTTCTTCTTCGTCGCCGGTATCGAGCTGAAGCGCGAGCTGGTCGCCGGGGACCTGCGCGATCCCAGGGCGGCCGTACTGCCCGTGGTGGCCGCGCTGTGCGGCATGGCCGTACCGGCGCTGGTCTACACCCTCACCACCCTCACCGGGCACGGCTCCACACACGGCTGGGCGGTCCCCACCGCCACGGACATCGCCTTCGCGCTCGCCGTCCTCGCGGTCATCGGCACCTCCCTGCCCAGCTCACTGCGCGCCTTCCTGCTCACCCTCGCGGTCGTCGACGATCTCTTCGCGATCCTGATCATCGCGATCTTCTTCACCGACCGGCTGAACTTCGCCGCGCTCGGCGGGGCCGTCGCCGGGCTGGTGGTCTTCTGGCTGCTGCTGCGCAGGGGCGTGCGCGGCTGGTACGTGTACGTGCCGCTCGCCCTGGTGATCTGGGCGCTGATGTACAACAGCGGCGTGCACGCCACCATCGCCGGCGTGGCGATGGGCCTGATGCTGCGCTGCACCACCCGCGAGGGTGAGCAGCACTCGCCGGGCGAGCACATCGAACACCTGACGAGGCCGCTGTCCGCAGGGCTCGCCGTACCGGCGTTCGCGCTGTTCAGCGCCGGGGTGACGGTCTCCGGCGGGGCGGTCGGCGACGTGTTCACCAAGCCGGAGACGCTCGGTGTGGTGCTGGGACTGGTCCTCGGCAAGACGCTCGGCATCTTCGGCGGCACCTGGCTTACCGTCCGCTTCACCCGCGCCTCCCTCAGCGAGGAACTCGCCTGGGCGGACGTCTTCGCACTGGCGTCCCTCGCCGGGATCGGGTTCACCGTCTCCCTGCTCATCGGCGAACTGGCCTTCGCCGGCGACGCCGTCCTCACCGACGAGGTCAAGGCGGCCGTCCTCATCGGATCGCTGATCGCGGCGCTGTGTGCGACGGTGCTGCTGAAGATACGCAACGCCAGGTACCGCAGGCTGTGCGAGGAAGAGGAGCGCGACGAGGACCGCGACGGCATCCCGGACGTCTACGAGCAGGACGACCCCGCCTATCACTTGCGCATGGCCGAGATCCACGAGCGCAAGGCCGCCGAACACCGGCGGATCGCCGCCGAGCGGACGGCTGCGGCGCGCCACGGGCTTGCGGAAGTACCGGGCGGGGCAGGCGATGAGGACAACCGTCCGGCATGATCTGACGAGACGGTACAAAACAAGACGGCCACAGAAGCGGGACGGCCGGACAGGACGGCCGCGCCGGCGGGGCGGCCGTACCCGACGGAACGCCTGCGGCACGAGAGAACTCTGAGGGAGAACGCGATGAGCGCACCCGACGGCAGCCCGGTCGGCGCCGAACGCAGCATCGGCCAGCTGTTCGCCTCGGCGACGACCGAATTGTCGGCGCTGGTGCACGACGAGATCGCGCTGGCCAAGGCCCAGCTGAAGCGGGACGTGAAGAAGGGCGCCATGAGCGGCGGCGCCTTCTCGATGGCGGGCGCCGTCCTGGTGTTCTCCCTGCCGATGCTCAACTTCGCGCTGGCCTACGGCATCCGGACCTGGAGCGGCTGGAACCTGGCGGTCTGCTTTCTGCTGTCCTTCGCGGCCAACGTGCTGGTCGCCGGCCTCCTCGCGCTGATCGGCGTGGTGTTCGCGAAGAAGGCCAAGAAGGACCGGGGCCCGCAGAAGGTGGCCGCCTCGATGAAGGAGACGGCGGGCGTGCTGCAGAACGCCAAGCCGCACCCGCGGCCGGAGCTGCCCGAGGACCGGACGCCCGCGGCCATCGAAGCTGTGGCACGCTCGTCGTCATGACGGACCCCGCCCCCTCGGCCGTACGCATCGAAGGCCCCTGGACCCACAGGGATGTCGCCGCCAACGGCGCGCGCTTCCACATCGCCGAACTCGGCGACGGCCCGCTGGTGCTGCTGCTGCACGGCTTCCCGCAGTTCTGGTGGACCTGGCGGCACCAGCTGGTGGCGCTCGCGGACGCGGGCTACCGGGCGGTCGCGATGGACCTGCGGGGCGTCGGCGGCAGCGACCGCACGCCCCGCGGGTACGACCCCGCCAACCTCGCGCTCGACGTCACCGGGGTGATCCGCTCGCTCGGCGAGCCCGACGCGGCGCTGGTCGGCCACGACCTGGGCGGCTACCTGGCGTGGACGGCGGCGGCGATGCGGCCGAAGCTCGTACGCCGGCTCGCGGTCGTCTCGATGCCGCATCCTCGGCGCTGGCGCGCGGCGATGCTGCGGGACGCCCGGCAGACGGCCGCCAACTCCTACATCTGGGGCTTTCAGCGGCCGTGGATCCCGGAGCGTCAACTCACCGCGGACGGCGGTGCGCTGGTGGGCCGGCTGATCCGGGACTGGTCCGGTCCGCGACCGCCGGAGGACGCGGCGGTGGAGACCTACCAGCGGGCCATGTGCATTCCGTCGACGGCGCACTGCGCGATCGAGCCGTACCGCTGGCTGGTGCGCTCGCTGGCCCGCCCGGACGGCATCCAGTTCAACCGCCGGATGAAGCGGCCGGTGCGGGTGCCCACGCTGCATCTGCACGGCTCACTGGATCCGGTGACGCGCACACGCAGCGCTGCCGGTTCGGGCGAGTACGTCGAAGCGCCGTACCGCTGGCGCCTGTTCGACGGCCTCGGGCATTTTCCGCACGAGGAGGACCCGGCGGCCTTCTCCACGGAACTGGTCAACTGGCTGAAGGATCCCGAGCCGGACCGGTGACTCACGCCGGTGGCGGCTGCACGTTTGTGACCGCATCGTGACGGGCCCGATGCGTGGAGTATCCGGATCGTGAACACTTGTCCCCCGAACGGCCACATGCCTGCCGCATAGGCCAATTGAGCGGCGCTCAGGCGGTTATCGACCTTCGGGCAGGGGCACACGTCGGGGTATGGGCTGGACGCACGACTACAGTGACGCACCCCGCAACCGCCGCTCGGCCACCGGTCTGAGCACGCCTCAGCGAGGCACTCCGCAACTCGCGGAAGGGGACCTTCGCGTGGGGATTCCGCGCATCCTGCGCCGCCGCGCCCGCTGGGTGTCGGTGCGCCTGCGTCACCCACGCGGCTGACCCTCTCCCCGCGCGCGGGATCGGAGTGTCACCGCACGCAGGACCGGAAGGTCACAGGGCGCAGCTGTCCGTACCCACCTGCTCGTTCGCCGTGCGTCCCTGCTCGATGTCGGGCTGGACCTCGTCCGCCGTCAGGGCGTAGCCCGTCTCGGCGTCGTCGAGGGACTTGGCGAACACCACGCCGTACACCCGGCCGTCGGGGGTGAGCAGCGGGCCGCCGGAGTTGCCCTGACGGACGGTCGTGTACAGCGAGTAGACGTCGCGTCGGACGGTGCCGCGGTGGTAGATGTCCGGGCCGTTGGCCGTGATGCGCCCGCGCACGCGGGCGGCGCGGACGTCGTACGAGCCGTTCTCCGGGAAGCCCGCGACGATCGCGCCGTCCCCTCCGGCCGCGTCCTTCGTGGAGAACCGCAGGGCGTGCGCCTTCAGGTCGGGTACGTCGAGCACGGCGATGTCGCGCTTCCAGTCGTACAGGACGACCTTGGCGTCGTACTTGCGGCCCTCGCCGCCTATCTGCACGGTCGGCGCGTCGACGCCGCCGACGACATGCGCGTTGGTCATGACCCGGCGGTCGGCGAAGACGAAGCCGGTGCCTTCCAGGACCTTGCCGCAGCTCTGGGCGGTGCCGGTCACCTTGACGATGGAGCGCTGGGCGCGCAGCGTCACCGGGCTGTTCGCGAGGGCCGGGTCGGGCGGCTGTACGTCCTTGATCGGCTCGTTGGCGAAGGGGCTGAAGACCTGCGGGAAGCCGTTCTGCGCGAGGACGGAGGAGAAGTCCGCGAACCAGGTGTCGGCCTGCGCGGGCAGTGCACGGGAGACGCCGAGGAGCACCTTGGAGCCGCGCACCTCCTTGCCGAGCGTCGGCAGCGTGGTGCCGGCGAGGGCGGACCCGATCAGCCAGGCCACCAGCAGCATGGCGAGGACGTTGACCAGGGCACCGCCGGTGGCGTCCAGGGCGCGGGCCGGGGACCAGGTGATGTACCGGCGCAGCTTGTTGCCGAGGTGGGTGGTCAGGGCCTGGCCGACGGAGGCGCAGACGATGACGACGACCACGGCGACCACGGCCGCGGTGGTGCCGACGTCCGCGTTGTCGGTCACGGCGTCCCAGATGACGGGCAGCGCGTACACGGCGACGAGACCGCCGCCCAGGAAGCCGATCACCGACAGGATGCCGACGACGAAGCCCTGGCGGTAACCGACGACCGCGAACCACACGGCCGCGACCAGCAACAGGATGTCCAGCACGTTCACTGCTTCAGGCCTCGCCTACTCCATTCCGCTCCCCGCGGCCCGGCCGGGGGTCCAGGGGTCGGCCCCCGGAAAGACACAGCACGGACGACACCCTGTCATGAGTGCCAGTCGAGCGGGACCTGTCTCTCCCGGTCCCAGGGGCGCTCCCAGCCCGCGAAGTGCAGCAGGCGGTCGATCACTCCGGCCGTGAAACCCCACACCAAGGCCGATTCCACCAGGAATGCCGGACCTCGGTGGCCGCTGGGGTGAACGGTGGTGGCGCGGTTGGCGGGGTCCGTGAGATCCGCCACGGGGACCGTGAACACCCGCGCGGTCTCGTTCGGATCGACGACGCCGACCGGACTGGGCTCACGCCACCAGCCGAGCACGGGCGTCACGACGAAGCCGCTGACCGGGATGTACAACGCGGGGAGCACGCCGAAGAGCTGGACGCCTGACGGGTCCAGACCGGTCTCCTCCTCGGCCTCGCGCAGCGCGGCCCGGAGTGGCCCTTCGCTGTGCGGGTCGCCGTCCTGGGGGTCGAGCGCGCCCCCCGGGAACGAGGGCTGCCCGGCGTGCGAGCGCAGCGAACCGGCGCGCTCCATCAGCAGCAGCTCCGGGCCGCGCTCGCCCTCGCCGAACAGGATCAGGACGGCCGACTTGCGGCCCGAGCCGTTCTCCGGCGGCAGGAAGCGGCTCAGCTGGAGCGGCTCGATCGTCTCGGCGGCCCGCGCCACGGGCGCCAGCCACTCGGGCAGCCCCTCCTTGCTGAACGTCACCGCGCCGCCCCGCGTCTCACTGGCCCTCGCCATCGCCACCCCCGTCGCTCTTCCTGTCCAACGCCCGAGGGCCCCGAGATCGTTCCGTCACGCGGCCCCCAGGGGCGGGGCCGGCCTGCCGCCCGCGTCGAGGTAGGCCTGCGGGGGCTTGAGCCGCTGGCCGGGGAAGCCGCCCTTCTCGTACTTCAGGAGCTTCTTCGCCTTCTCCGGGTCGGTCTCGCCCTCGCCGTAGGCGGGGCAGAGCGGGGCGATCGGGCAGGCGCCGCAGGCGGGCTTGCGGGCGTGGCAGATACGGCGGCCGTGCCAGACGACGTGGTGGGAGAGGTCGGTCCACTCGCTCTTCGGGAACAGCGCGCCGACGGCGGCCTCGATCTTGTCCGGGTCGGTCTCCTCGGTCCACTGCCAGCGGTGGACCAGCCGCTGGAAGTGCGTGTCCACGGTGATCCCGGGCCGTCCGAAGGCGTTGCCGAGCACGACGAAGGCGGTCTTGCGGCCGACGCCGGGCAGCTTGACCAGGTCCTCCAGCCTGCCCGGGACCTCTCCGCCGAACTCCTCGGCGAGCGCCTTGGAGAGCCCCATCACCGACTTGGTCTTGGCCCGGAAGAACCCGCAGGGGCGCAGGATCTCCTCGACCTCCTCCGGGTTGGCGGCGGCCAGGTCCTCGGGGGAGGGGTACTTCGCGAAGAGCGCCGGGGTCGTCTGGTTGACGCGCAGGTCGGTGGTCTGGGCCGACAGCACGGTGGCGACCAGCAGCTGGAAGGGGTTCTCGAAGTCCAGCTCGGGGTGCGCGTACGGGTACACGTCGGCCAGTTCGCGGTTGATGCGGCGGGCGCGGCGGACCAGTGCGGTGCGGGACTCCTCCCGCGGGGGCCGCACGGCGACCTTCTTGGCGGGCGCCGACTTCTTCACCGCCACGGCCTTGCCGGTCGCGACCGCCTTCTTCGCAGCGGTGACCTTCTTGGCGGAGCCGGCCTTCTTGGCGGACGTGGCCTTTTTAGCCGTTTTTCCGGTTTTCTTATCTCCGTCAGAGCCTTGTTCGCCCACAGCGGAATCGCGACGTACAACCACCCGCTAAACCCCCTTGGCCTGTGCTGTCACCGGCGATTTGGACACCCGGCCAGCCTAGAGCCCGGCACCGACATCCGCCCCGGACCCGGTTGATCGGACTCCGATTGGACCCCTGACGCTTACCTCGGGACACCTGTGCGGCATCCTTGTGACAGATCACACTGTTTGGACCGTCCGGCAAAATGGGGAACACGGTCCCCTGGCACTCGGGGGAGCAAGATCCCCTGAGCAGGTCGACAAGGAGAGAACTCAGTGGACGACGTTCTGCGGCGCAACCCGCTCTTCGCGGCTCTCGACGACGAGCAGGCCGCGGAGCTTCGCGCCTCCATGAGCGAGGTGACCCTCGCACGCGGCGACTCCCTGTTCCACGAGGGCGACCCCGGCGACCGGCTGTACGTCGTCACCGAGGGCAAGGTCAAGCTGCACCGCACCTCCCCCGACGGCCGCGAGAACATGCTCGCCGTCGTCGGCCCCAGCGAGCTGATCGGTGAGCTGTCGCTCTTCGACCCGGGCCCGCGTACGGCCACCGCGACCGCGCTCACCGAGGTCAAACTGCTCGGTCTCGGCCACGGCGACCTCCAGCCCTGGCTGAACGCCCGCCCCGAGGTGGCCGGCGCCCTGCTGCGCGCCGTCGCCCGCCGCCTGCGCAAGACCAACGACGCCATGTCCGACCTGGTCTTCTCCGACGTCCCCGGCCGTGTGGCGCGCGCCCTGCTGGACCTCTCGCGCCGCTTCGGCGTGCAGTCCGAAGAGGGCATCCACGTCGTTCACGACCTCACGCAGGAGGAGCTGGCCCAGCTGGTCGGCGCCTCGCGCGAGACCGTGAACAAGGCGCTGGCGGACTTCGCCCAGCGCGGGTGGCTCCGCCTGGAGGCGCGTGCGGTGATCCTGCTGGACGTGGAGAGGCTGGCGAAGAGGTCCCGCTGACGCCGCCGCACGGCGTTCGAAAACCAGCTGCCGGCGGCGACTGCGCACGGCACAGTTGCCCCATGGCTGAAACGATCCGTCGGCCCGGACTCGACGATCAGGGCTTCATCGCGCGCGAAGGCTCCCTCGCGCGCGTCCCGCCCGTTTTCCGCCCGGTCGTCGCCGCGGCGCGCGACCAGCTGCTGGACACCTTCGGGGTGCGGCTGCACAGCGCCTACCTCTACGGATCGATCCCGCGCGGCACCGCGTGCGTGGGCCGCAGCGACCTGGACCTGCTGGTGGCTCTCCGGGACGAGCCGGCCGACGCGGACCGGGACGCCGTACGGGCGCTCGGCGAGGCGATCGACAAGGAGTTTCCGCAGATCGACGGCGTCGGCACGCTGCTGTACGGCAGGGACCGGCTGCTGAGCGAGCTGGAGCGGTACGACCTGGGCTGGTTCGTCGCCTGCCTGTGCACCCCGCTGCTCGGCGAGGACCTCGCCGAGTTCCTGCCGCGCTACCGCCCCGACTCCCTGCTCGCCCGCGAGACCAACGGCGACCTCGCGCGGTGGCTGCCCCGCTGGCGGGAGCGGATCGCGGGTGCACAGGACACCGAGGAAGCCAGACGGCCTCTCGTGCGCTTCATGTCCCGGCACCTCGTCCGTACCGCCTTCACGCTCGTCATGCCCCGCTGGAACGGCTGGACCAGCGATCTGCGCGAGATGGCCGAGGTGTCCGGCGCCTACTACCCCGAGCGGGCCGCCCAGCTGCGCACCGCGGCCCGGTACGGCCGTGAGCCCGTCGGCGACCCGGACGTACTGCGGTCGTACGTGGACGACCTGGGCCCCTGGCTCGCCGACGAGTACGCGCGCGTGCACGGCGTGAAGAACCCGCGCCCGGAGGACTGACGGGAGATCTGCCGAGGCCTCCTGTGACGGGAGTCACAGGCGCCGGCTGTCACGGTTCCGCGTTCGGATGTGTCTCAGTGCCGTCCGAAGACAGGAGCCGGGACGGATCATGGCCGACGACGCCTTCACCGAGCACCGCGCGCTGCTGTTCACCATCGCCTACGAGATGCTGGGCAGCGCGGCCGACGCCGAGGACGTGCTGCAGGAGAGCTATCTGCGCTGGCGGGAGGCCGATCCGGGAACGGTCGGCCACGCGCGCGTACCTGGTGCGCACGGTGACCCGGCAGGCGCTCAACCACCTGCGCGCGGTCAGGGCCCGGCACGAGGAGTACCTCGGTGCGTGGCTGCCCGAGCCGATCCGCACCCAGCCCGAGGTCAGCGAGGACGTGGTGCTGGCCGAGTCGGTGTCGATGGCCATGATGCTGGTCCTGGAGACGCTGAACCCGGCCGAGCGCGCGGTGTTCGTCCTGCACGACGTGTTCGGCTACACCCACGGCGAGATCGCCGCCGCGATCGGCAGGGCCGAGGGCACCGTCCGGCAGATCGCGCGCCGCGCCCGGGCCCACGTCCACGCGCGGCGCCGCCGCTTCGAGCCCGACTCCGCCGCCACCGGCGAGATCGTCGAGCGGTTCCTGCGGTCGGCGGCGAACGGCGACGTACAGGCCCTGATGGACCTGCTCGCGCCCGATGCCGTGGTGATCTCCGACGGCGGCGGGAAGGCCGTCGCCGCCCGCCGTCCGGTCGTCGGGCGCCATGACGTCGCCCGGTTCGTGCTCGGCGTGCATCGCACCAGCGCGACGACGGCCCGCGTCGAACCGGCCCGCTACAACGGCATGCCCGCCGCCCGGTTCCTCTCCGGCGGGGCGCTGGACTGGCTGGTGGCGTTCGAGATCCGGGACGGACGGATCACCGGCCTCTACGGCATGCGCAACCCGGACAAACTGGACCGCGCCGACGTGGTGCGGCCACTCGACAGAGGAGCACTCGGCTGAGGAGGCCGGCAGGCATGGAGACCATGACCGTGGAACGCGTCGTCCACGCCCCGATCGGGGACGTGTTCGCCTGGCTCACGACCACCACCCACTACACCGCCTCGCCCCTGGTGCTGCGCTGCCGGCTGGCCCGGCCCGGCGAGGGCGCGCCCTACGGCGTCGGCGCGGTCCGCAGCCACCTGTGGCTGATCGGCTGGTTCCGGGAGCGCATCACCCGGTACGAGCCGCCGTACACCACGGAGTACGTCGTGGAGCGCAGCGTGCCGCCCGCCCGGCACGAACTCGGCCGCATGACGTTCACCGAGACGGACGGCGGCACCCTGGTCCGGTGGACCACCCGGGCGGGGATTCCGCTGCCGCTGCTGGGCGCCCCGCTCACCCGGCTGCTGGCCCGCCCGGTGATCACGCGCACCTTCGGCAACATCCTCGACGCCGCCGAGAAGGCGCTCGCCGAGCGGGTCGCGGCCGGACCGGCCGGCTAGATCAGCCCGTGCTCGCTCAGGTAGTCCATCTGGGCCCGCACCGACAGCTCCGCCGCCGGCCACAGCGAGCGGTCCACGTCGGCGTACACGTGGGCGACGACCTGGGCCGCGGTGCGGTAGCCGTCCTCGACCGCCGTCTCCACCTGGGCAAGCCGGTGGGCGCGGTGGGCGAGGTAGAACTCGACGGCGCCCTGGGCGTCCTCCAGGACCGGCCCGTGACCCGGCAGGACGGTGTGCACGCCGTCGTCCACCGTCAGGGACCGCAGCCGGCGCAGGGAGTCCAGATAGTCGCCCAGACGACCGTCGGGGTGCGCCACGACCGTCGTACCGCGCCCGAGGACGGTGTCGCCGGTCAGCACCGCCTGATCGGCCGGGAGATGGAAGCACAGCGAGTCGGCGGTGTGGCCGGGGGTCGGTACGACCCTCAGCTCCAGGCCGCCGACGGTGATCACGTCACCCGCGGCCAGACCCTCGTCGCCGAGGCGCAGCGCCGGATCGAGGGCACGCACGCGCGTGCCGGTGAGTTCGGCGAAGCGGGCGGCGCCCTCGGCGTGGTCCGGGTGGCCGTGGGTGAGCAGGGTCAGGGCTATGCGCCTGCCGGCCTTCTCGGCGGTGTCGACGACGGCGCGCAGATGGCCGTCGTCCAGCGGGCCCGGGTCGATCACCACGGCGAGATCGGAGTCCGGCTCGGCGACGATCCACGTGTTGGTGCCGTCCAGGGTCATCGCGGAGGCATTGGGCGCGAGGACGTTGACGGCCCGTTCGGTGGCGGGGCCGGAGAGCACCTGGCCGCGGGGCTGGCCCGGCAGGGCGCTTGCGTCGGTCATGCGGGGCCTCCACCCGTCGTCTCGGCGCTGACCTCGGCGGCCGTCGCAGCGCTCGTGCGGGCGGTCGTCGCGGCGCTGTTGCCGGCGGTCGCCGGATCCGTCGGGATGTGCTTGGTGAACTCCTCGTGTCCCGGCCAGGACAGGACGATCTCGCCGTCCTGGAGGCGGGCACGGGCCAGCACCGGCGTCATGTCGCGCGCGGGGGCCGCGGCCAGCGCCTCGGCGGCGGTGCCGTACGGCAGCAGCTGGCGCAGGGTGGCGATGGTGGGCGGCATCATCAACAGCTCGCCCTCGTCGTAGCCGGCGGCGGCCCGCTCGGGGCGGATCCACACCGTGCGGTCGGCCTCCGTGGAGGCGTTCCGGGTGCGCTGGCCCTCGGGCAGCGCGGCCACGAAGAACCAGGTGTCGTAGCGGCGGGCCTCGAACTCCGGCGTGATCCAGCGGGTCCAGGCGCCCAGCAGGTCCGAGCGCAGCACCAGCCCGCGCCGGTCGAGGAACTCGGCGAAGGACAGCTCGCGGGCGACCAGCGCGGCCCGGTCCGCCTCCCAGTCCTCGCCGGTGGTGTCGCCGACGACCGACTCCGCGTCGGGCCCGGCGAGCAGGACGCCCGCCTCCTCGTACGTCTCCCGTACGGCCGCGCAGACGATCGCCTGGGCGCCCGGCTCGTCGACGCCGAGCCGGTCCGCCCACCACGCGCGCGTGGGCCCCGCCCAGCGCACCAGACGGTCGTCGTCGCGCGGGTCGACCCCGCCTCCGGGATACGCGTACGCGCCTCCGGCGAAGGCCATGGAGGCGCGTCTGCGCAGCATGTGGACGACCGGACCGGACTCGGTGTCCTTCAGGAGCAGCACCGTGGCCGCACGTCTGGGGGACACCGGGGTGAGCGTGCCGTCCGCGAGGGCGCGGATGCGGTCCGGCCACTCCGGGGGGTACCACTGACCGTTCGCCATGGGCGGAGGCTATCCCGTGTAGGGCGAATGTTCGAGAGGTGCCCGAGGTCAGAGGTGTGCCGAGGGATCTCCGGCGGGACTACTGAGCGAGTTCCACCTGGATCTCGACCTCGACCGGCGCGTCCAGCGGCAGCACCGCGACGCCGACCGCGCTGCGGGCGTGCACGCCCTTGTCGCCGAGGACCTCGCCGAGCAGTTCGCTGGCGCCGTTGACGACACCGGGCTGCCCGGTGAAGTCGGCGGCGGAGGCGACGAAGCCGACGACCTTCACCACGCGCGCGATGCGGTCCAGGTCACCGGTGACGGACTTCACCGCGGCCAGCGCGTTCAACGCGCACGTGCGGGCCAGGTCCTTGGCCTCCTCCGGCGTGACCTCCGCGCCCACCTTGCCGGTGACCGGCAGCTTGCCCTCGACCATCGGCAGCTGTCCGGCGGTGTACACGTACACGCCGGACCGCACGGCCGGCTGGTACGCGGCCAGCGGCGGTACGACCTCCGGCAGGGTCAGTCCCAGTTCGGCCAGCCTGGCCTCGACCGCGCTCATGCCTGCTTCTCCCGCTTCAGGTAGGCCACGAGCTGCTCGGGGTTGTTGGGCCCGGGCACGACCTGGACGAGCTCCCAGCCGTCCTCGCCCCAGGTGTCCAGAATCTGCTTCGTGGCATGGACGAGCAGCGGCACGGTTGCGTATTCCCACTTGGTCATGGGGCCGACTGTAGCCGCTGCGACCGGCGGGGACGGCGGCGACCGGGGCCGGCTGTGTCCGGCGTTGTCCACAGGCCGGGCAGCAGGCTGTGACCAGCGTTATCCACAGCCTCCCGCGTGAGTCTCGGCCGGACTGGTTAGGCTCGAAGACGTGAGCAGGCTCCAGGTCGTCAGCGGCAAGGGCGGGACCGGAAAGACGACGGTCGCCGCCGCACTGGCGCTGGCCCTCGCGACCGAGGGGAAGCGGACGCTTCTCGTGGAGGTCGAGGGCCGGCAGGGCATCGCCCAGCTCTTCGAAACGGAGGCGTTGCCGTATGAGGAGCGGAAGATCGCGGTCGCTCCAGGAGGCGGGGAGGTGTACGCCCTCGCCATAGACGCCGAACTGGCCCTCCTGGACTACCTCCAGATGTTCTACAAACTGGGTGGCGCGGGCCGGGCCCTGAAGAAGCTCGGCGCGATCGACTTCGCCACCACCGTCGCACCGGGCATCAGGGACGTCCTGCTGACCGGCAAGGCGTGCGAGGCCGTGCGCCGCAAGGACAAGAGCGGCCGCTTCGCGTACGACTACGTCGTCATGGACGCCCCGCCGACCGGCCGCATCACCCGCTTCCTGAACGTGAACGACGAGGTGGCGGGCCTGGCGAAGATCGGCCCCATACACAACCAGGCGCAGGCGGTGATGCGGGTGCTGAAGTCGCCGGAGACGGCGGTGCACCTGGTGACGCTGCTGGAGGAGATGCCGGTCCAGGAGACCGCCGACGGCATCGCGGAACTCCGCGCCGCACGGCTGCCGGTGGGCCGGGTCATCGTGAACATGGTCCGGCCGGAGGTGTTGGACGCGGCCGACCTGGAACTCGTACGGACCGTGGAGCGTTCCTCTGTCGCGCAGGCGTTGTCGTCGGCCGGGCTGGGCGGAGCCCGGCGCGGCGGGAACGCGGAGAAGCTGGTGGACCCGCTGCTGCGGCAGGCCGCGGAGTACGCCGAGCGGTACGCGCTGGAGCAGGAGCAGCGCGCGGTCCTCGGCGAGCTGGGCCTGCCGCTGGGCGAACTGCCGCTGCTCGCCGAGGGCATGGACCTGGCGGGGCTGTACGAACTCGCCACCGAGTTGCGGAAGCAGGGGTTGTCATGAGTCCGGACCCGGCCGAGGCACCCGAGACGGCTCAGCAGGCCGACGGGCGGGAGAGGGCCCACGGTCTGTCCCCCGCGCGCGTCCTCGACATCGACCCGCTGCTGGACGACCCGAAGACCCGGATCGTGGTGTGCTGCGGCTCGGGCGGGGTCGGCAAGACGACGACCGCGGCGGCCCTCGGTCTCCGGGCTGCCGAGCGGGGCCGCAAGGTGGTCGTGCTGACCATCGACCCGGCCAGGCGGCTGGCCCAGTCGATGGGCATCGACTCGCTCGACAACGTCCCGCGCCGGGTGAAGGGCACCGAGGGCGACGGCGAACTGCACGCCATGATGCTCGACATGAAGCGCACCTTCGACGAGGTCGTGGAGGCGCACGCGGACCCCGAGCGGGCGGCCGCGATCCTGGCCAACCCCTTCTACCAGTCACTCTCGGCGGGCTTCGCGGGCACGCAGGAGTACATGGCGATGGAGAAGCTGGGCCAGCTGCGCGCGAAGGACGAGTGGGACCTGATCGTGGTCGACACCCCGCCGTCCCGTTCCGCGCTGGACTTCCTGGACGCGCCGAAGCGGCTCGGCTCCTTCCTGGACGGCCGGCTGATCCGCCTGCTGACGGCCCCCGCCAAGCTCGGCGGACGTGCGGGCATGGCCTTCCTCAACGTCGGCATGTCGATGATGACCGGCACGCTCGGCAAGCTGCTGGGTGGTCAGCTGCTGAGGGACGTGCAGACGTTCGTGGCCGCGATGGACACCACGTTCGGCGGGTTCCGTACCCGCGCGGACGCCACGTACAAGCTGCTCCAGGCGCCCGGCACGGCATTCCTGGTGGTCGCGGCCCCGGAGCGGGACGCGTTGCGTGAGGCGGCGTACTTCGTGGAGCGGCTGGCCGCGGAGAAGATGCCGCTGGTGGGTCTGGTGCTGAACCGGGTCCATGGCAGCGGCGCCGGCCGGCTGTCGGCCGAGCGGGCTCTCGCAGCCGCCGAAAATCTTGAGGACCCTCGCATTGTGGATCAGGGGGGCGGGAAAGCTGGACTTCGTAACTCTCCCAACACATACGGCAGTTCGCGATCTCCCGCATCCGAGGCCGCAACCGACGCCCCTGCTTCCGAAGAAGGCTCCCCCGCCGTCGAGGAGCGCTCCGTCGACCGGCTCACCGCGGGACTGCTGAGACTGCACGCCGATCGTATGCAGCTGCTCTCGCGTGAGCAGCGCACACGTGACCGTTTCACCGCCCGTCACCCCGAGGTGGCGGTCGTCGAGGTGCCCGCGCTGCCGGGCGACGTCCACGACCTGGTGGGCCTGCGCGACATCGGCGCCCGGCTGACAGCGGGCGCGGAAGGGCACACGGAACTGCCGTAGGGCGGCCAGGGGACCGGCGGCACCCAAGAGACCGCTCGGCACCTCATGTGGTGAGTGGTCGCAGGCACGCAGGCGAGCGGCCGTACCGACCCGGACGACCGTCGTACGCGCGTGGGTGGCTCACGCGCGGCCGGCTTGGCTGTCGCGTGGAGGCGAGGGCCGTTCGTGGACACCGGACGCCTCGGCCCTCCCGCGCCGTCTGCGCGGGCGGGGCCGCAACGCCGATCGTGGCTTTCCCAGGCACAGGCCTGATCGGCGCTTCCCGAGCCCCGTCACTTTCCCGGATCCCGTTGCTTCCCGAGCCCCGTCACTTCCCGAGCCCGGGCGTGCCCCCGCTCGGCGTCTCCCCGGCCCAGTGCCCCGGGGATGTGCCGGACGGAATGCCCTCAGCTCACCGCTGCGTAGTGCTCGTACACCTCGTCGCTGTCGAGGGGCACGATGCCCGCGCCGCGCTCGTACTCGGAGCGGGCGGTCTCCAGCAGCCTGCGCCAGGAGGTCACGGTGGGCCTGCGGCGCAGCAGCGCGCGGCGCTCGCGCTCCGTCATGCCTCCCCACACGCCGAACTCGACGCGGTTGTCCAGCGCGTCGGCCAGGCATTCGGTGCGTACCGGACATCCGGTGCACACCGCCTTGGCCCTGTTCTGCGCTGCTCCCTGAACGAACAGTTCATCCGGATCGGTAGTGCGGCAGGCAGCCTGCGCACTCCAGTCGGTTACCCAGCCCATACCGGCGCCGTCCTCTCCCGAATCGAGGCTCCCCCACGGCGGCAGCGGCATATTCACCGCCGCCAGTTGAGGACGTTACGGAAGGTGGGCACAGCGCAACACCCCCTTCGGGCCCAATCTTGAATGGCCCGAACGGACTATGGGTAAGCGGCAGATCACCCGCGGGAGTGAGCTGGCGACATACGCGACCATCCCGGCAATCCGGGACAGCTGTGGTGCGTCACAACGGGCGCCAGATGACACACGAGGCGGATTCGGACACGTCCCCCTCGGGAGCCGGTCACGCCCCCGCGTAAGAAAACGGGGTACGCCCGGAACGATTCGGGGTCGCCGGACGTATTGATACGTGACCGCACGGCTGTGACAGTTGAGAGCAGCTTAGGCCAAGGCCTGCGCGCGTGTCCGGGAAATGGAAACGTAGGCAGGTCAGGTTGCGCTGCCGTCACGATCCGGCACCCGAACATCCCGAGAGAGAGCCGCTCCCTCGGAACGCTCAGGAGTACGGATTAGGCTGCCCCCATGCCAAAGAAGCGCTCGGGCGGTGGTCTGTCGCCCATGCAGCAGGCCGCCAAGTTCCTCGGTGTCAGTGTGCTCGCCGGGGCCGTGATGGCGGGCATCGCTCTGCCCGCGGCCGGCGCGCTGGGCCTCGCGGCCAAGGGCTCGGTCAAGAGCTTCGACGAGATCCCGGCGAACCTCAAGAGCCCCCAGCTCAGTCAGCGCACGACCATCCTGGACAACCAGGGCCAGCCGATCGCGAGCGTCTACTCCCGTGACCGTACGGTGGTGGAACTCAAGGACATCTCGCCGTACATGCAGAAGGCGATCGTCGCGATCGAGGACTCGCGCTTCTACAAGCACGGCGCGATCGACCTGAAGGGCGTGCTGCGCGCCCTGAACAAGAACGCGCAGAGCGGTGGTGTCGCGCAGGGCGCCTCCACGCTCACCCAGCAGCTGGTGAAGAACTACTTCATCGAGGAGGCCGGCGACGACCCGACGAAGGTCGCCGAGGCCACCCAGCAGACGCTCGGCCGCAAGATCCGCGAGCTGAAGTACGCGATCCAGATCGAGGAGAAGCTCGGCAAGAAGAGGATCCTCGAGAACTACCTGAACATCACCTTCTTCGGCGAGCAGGCCTACGGCGTCGAGGCCGCCGCCCAGCGCTACTTCTCCAAGCACGCCAGGGACCTGAACCTCCAGGAGTCGGCGCTGCTGGCCGGCATCGTGCAGTCCCCGAGCCGCTACGACCCGGTCAACGACGACGCCGAGGCCACCAAGCGGCGCAACGTCGTGCTCCAGCGGATGGCGGAGCTCGGCGACATCTCCCAGAAGGAGGCCGACGAGGCCAAGCAGAAGCCGCTCGGACTGAACCCGAGCCGGCCGAAGAACGGCTGTATCACCGCGGTCCGCGGCGCCGGCTTCTTCTGTGACTACGTACGCGACGTCGTCCTGAACGACCCGGTCTTCGGCACCACCAAGGAGGCCCGGGCGAAGCTGTGGAACCAGGGCGGTCTGACGATCCGTACGACGCTCGACCCACAGGCTCAGGACTCCGCGCAGGCGTCCATCAAGGACCACGTCTACAAGTCCGACGCGGTGGCGACGGCCGCGGCCATCGTCGAACCGGGCACCGGCAAGATCCTCGCCATGGGCCAGTCGCGCCCGTACGGCTTCGGCAAGGACGAGACGCAGATCAACCTCTCCGTCAACTCCGACATGGGCGGTGGCGCCGGCTACCAGCCCGGTTCGACGTTCAAGCCGATCGTCGCGGCGGCCGCGATCGAGGGCGGCAAACCCCCGACGCAGGAGTACTCGTCGCCGTACGAGATGCCGTACCCGAGCCCCGTGCAGGCGTGTGACGGCAGGGTCTGGCGCACCAACCCGCGCAAGCCCGAGAAGCTGACGAACGAGAACGAGTCGGAGCACGGCCCGTACGGCATGAAGGAAGCGACCGCCAAGTCGGTCAACACCTACTACGTCCAGCTGATCAGCGACATCGGCATCTGCCCGGTCATCGACATGGCCAAGAAGATGGGCGTGGCGCGCGCGGACGGCCGCAAGATCCAGCAGGCACCGTCCATCGCCCTCGGCACGCAGGAGATGTCGCCGCTGACGATGGCCGGCGCGTACGCCACCTTCGCCTCGCGCGGTATGTACTGCACCCCGGTCGCCATCGAGTCGATCACGCAGAAGGTCGGCAGCCAGGAGAAGTCCCTCCCGGTGCCGAAGTCGACCTGTTCGCGCGCGATGTCGGAGAAGACCGCGGACACCGTCAGCACGCTCCTCAAGGGCGTGGTCGAGGACGGTACGGGTCAGGAGGCCGGCCTCGGCGACCGCCCGAGCGCGGGCAAGACCGGTACGACGGACGAGCGCTTCGCGGCCTGGTTCGTCGGCTACACCCCGAACATGGCCGGCGCGGTCTGGGTCGGCGACCCGCAGCACAAGCGCAAGATGATCAACATCAGCATCGGCGGCGTCCCGCACGACAAGGTGTTCGGTGGTGAGGTGCCCGGCCCGATCTGGCGCGACATGATGAACGGCGCGCTGGAGGGCAAGCCGGTCGAGGACTTCCACCTGATCGACATTCCGGACGACGAGAACAACGGGAACGACCAGGGAAAAGGCCACGGCGGGAAGAAGGGCGGCAAGAACGGGACCAGCACGGGCGGGATCGGCGGACTGATCGGCGGACTGACGGACGCGGGAACGACGGACGGCGGAACGGGTGACACGATCGGCGGCACCATCCCGACGCCGACCATCTCCCTCCCGGGCAACTTCATCCAGGGCCAGGGGAACGGCGGGAACGGGAACGGCGGCCGACGGCGCTGATCCGCGGATCTGAGCGCTTGTCCCGCTGACATGGATACGGCGGATGGATACGGCGGTGGGGGGGGGGGGGGGGGGGGGGGGGGGGGGGGGGGGGGGGGGGGGGGGGGGGGGAGGGGGGGGGGAAGGGGGGGGGGAGGGGGGGGGGGGGGGGGTGTGGTGG